>CAWIWZ010000011.1:0-503675 GCA_963839885.1 uncultured Gammaproteobacteria bacterium | reverse complement strand
CGACCATCTTCAGCTTGAGTTCGGCGATCGCCTCGGAGGGGTTCAGGCCCTTCGGGCAGGCCTTGGCGCAGTTCATGATGGTGTGGCAGCGGTAGAGCCGGAACGGATCCTCGAGATTGTCGAGCCGCTCGCCGGTGGCTTCGTCGCGGCTGTCCTTGACCCAGCGCGTCGCCTGCAGCAGTGCTGCGGGCCCGAGGAAGCGGTCGCTGTTCCACCAGTAGCTCGGGCATGAGGTCGAGCAGCAGGCGCACAGAATGCACTCGTAGAGGCCGTCGAGCTTTTCGCGGTCCTCGTGGCTCTGCCGCCATTCCTTCTGCGGCGTCGGCGTGGTGGTCTTCAGCCACGGCTCGATCGAGGCGTATTGCGCGTAGAAATTGGTCAGGTCCGGCACCAGGTCCTTGACCACCGGCTGGTGCGGCAGCGGATTGACCTTGACCGCGCCGTCCTTCACGTCGTGCATCGACTTGGTGCAGGCCAGCGTGTTCTGGCCGTCGATGTTCATGGCGCAGGAGCCGCAGACGCCCTCGCGGCAGGAGCGGCGGAAGGTCAGCGTCGGATCGATGTGGTTCTTGATCCAGATCAGCCCGTCGAGCACCATCGGGCCGCAATCGTTGATGTCGACATGATAGGTGTCGATGCCGGGATTCTTGCCGTCGTCCGGATTCCAGCGATAGACCTTGAACTCGCGCGTCTCGGTCGCGCCCGCCGGCTTCGGCCAGGCCTTGCCGCCGGTGATCTTCGAGTTTTTCGGAAGCGCGAATTCAACCATTTCTCTAGCCTTTCGTCATTCCGGGGCATGCGCGAAGCGATGAGCCCGGAATTTGGATATTCCGGGTTGGATCTTCGGATCACCCCGGAATGACGGCTGTGTGCTTGCTCAATACACCCGCGCCTTCGGCGGGATGTACTGGACGTCGTTCGTCATCGTGTAGTCGTGCACCGGGCGGTAGTCGATCGCGGTCTTGCCGCCGTCGTCGATCCAGGCCAGCGTGTGCTTCATCCAGTTCTTGTCGTCGCGGTCGGGGAAATCCTCGCGGGCATGGGCGCCGCGGCTTTCGGAGCGGTTGGCGGCCGAATCCATCGTCACCACCGCCTGCACGATCAGATTGTCGAATTCCAGCGTCTCGACCAGGTCGGAATTCCAGGTCAGCGAACGGTCGGTGGTCGAGATGTCGCCGATGCCGCCATGCACCTTGTGAATCAGGTTCTGGCCTTCGGTCAGGATTTCGCCGGTGCGGAACACGGCGCAATTGTTCTGCATCACATGCTGCATGCTGTCGCGCAGTTTCGCGGTCGGCGTGCCGCCGGAGGCGTAGCGGTAATGGTCGAGCCGGCCGAGCGCCTTGTCGGCGGATCCAGCAGGCAATTCCGGCTGGCTGCCGTTCGGCGTCAGCTTTTCGGCGCAGCGCAGCGCCGCGGCGCGGCCGAACACCACGAGATCGATCAGCGAATTGGAGCCGAGCCGGTTGGCGCCGTGCACCGAGACGCAGGCGGCTTCGCCGAGCGCCATCAGGCCGGGCACGGTGGCATTGTCGTCGCCGTTCCGCTTGGTCAGCACTTCGCCGTGATAATTGGTGGGAATGCCGCCCATATTGTAGTGCACCGTCGGCGTGATCGGGATCGGCTCGCGGGTGACGTCGACATTGGCGAAGATCTTGGCCGATTCGGAAATGCCCGGCAGCCGTTCCTGCAGCACCTTGGGATCGAGATGGTCGAGGTGCAGGTAGATGTGATCCTTCTTCTTGCCGACGCCGCGGCCTTCGCGGATCTCGATGGTCATCGCGCGCGAAACCACGTCGCGCGAGGCGAGGTCCTTCGCTGACGGCGCATAGCGCTCCATGAAACGCTCGCCCTCGGAGTTGACGAGGTAGCCGCCTTCGCCGCGCGCGCCCTCGGTGACGAGGCAGCCCGAGCCGTAGATCCCGGTCGGGTGGAACTGGATGAATTCCATGTCCTGCAGCGGCAGCCCGGCGCGCAGCGCCATCGCGCCGCCGTCGCCGGTGCAGGTATGCGCCGAGGTGCAGGAGGCATAGGCGCGGCCATAGCCGCCGGTGGCGAGAATCGTGGTCTGCGCGCGAAAACGGTGCAGCGTGCCGTCGTCGAGTTTCAGCGCGATCACGCCGCGGCAGACGCCCTGGTCGTCCATGATCAGGTCGATGGCGAAGAACTCGATGTAGAATTCGGCGGAATGGCGCAGCGCCTGGCCGTACATGGTGTGCAGCATGGCATGGCCGGTGCGGTCGGCGGCGGCGCAGGTGCGCTGCGCCTGGCCCTTGCCGTAGTCCAGCGTCATGCCGCCGAACGGCCGCTGATAGATCTTGCCGTCTTCGGTGCGCGAGAACGGCACGCCCCAGTGTTCGAGTTCGTAGACCGCCTCGGGCGCGTTGCGCACCATGTATTCGATGGCGTCCTGATCGCCCAGCCAGTCCGACCCCTTGACGGTGTCGTACATATGCCAGCGCCAGTTGTCCTCGTGCATGTTGCCGAGCGCCGCCGAAATGCCGCCCTGGGCGGCGACCGTATGCGAGCGGGTCGGAAATACCTTGGTGATGCAGGCGGTGCGCAGGCCGGCCTCGCTGCAGCCGACGACGGCGCGCAGGCCGGCGCCGCCGGCGCCGACGACCACGACGTCGTAGGTGTGGTCTTCGATCGGATAGGCGTGGCCGTTTGTGCCGTTGCCGCGCCATTCCCCTTGCCATTTCCGCCGACGGCCATGGGCTAAACTCCAGATGACATTTTGAGGATCGCGTAAATCGAGGCCAGCGCCACCGCGATACAGAAGAAATTTTGGCCATCACGCTGGCGAGCTTGATCTTCTCATTGTGCACGTAGTCCTCGATCACGACCTGCATGCCGATCTTCATGTGCCAGGCACTGGCGACGATGAAGAGCAGCATGATGATCGCGATCGGCAGCGAGCCGAAATTTGCGCGGCGCCCGCCTGGTTGCTGCCGATCAGCATCAGGACCACCACGATGACAGGCACGATCAACAGCGTCATCGCCACCGCGGTGAGGCGCTGGCGCCAGAAATCGGAGGTGCCGGAATGCGAGGCGCCGAGGCTGCGGACGCGGGCGAGCGGGGTGCGCATGGTTTTGCCGGCGCGGTCATCGTCCGCCTCCGATCGCATAGGCGGCGATCCATACCAGCACGGTCAGCGAAATGCCGCCGATCAGCGCGCCCCAGGTCATGGCTTCACGCTCGTTCGCCTTGAAGCCGTAGCCGAGGTCCCAGACCAGATGCCTGAGACCGGAAAGCAGATGATGCATCAGCGCCCAAGTATAGCCGAACACGATCAGCTTTCCGATGATGCTGCCGGTAAAGGCCTGAACATTGGCGTAGGCGCCGGGGCCGGAGGCCGCCGCGATCAGCCACCACGCCAGCAGCAGGGTGCCGAAATACAGCGCGATGCCGGTGGCGCGATGCACGATGGACAGCGCCATCGTCAGGGTCCAGCGGTAGACCTGCAAATGGGGCGAAAGCGGTCGTTCGATCCTGGCGGTCATCGGCGGCTTTGACGGTTGGCGGGCCGGCGCAGGGCCCTTCGTGGATCGCGTAGATAAATTCTATTTACGAACTCGAAACAGTGAGCGCAACGATGAAAATCGACAATTCCGAACCGTGGTTCACACCTATGGATGAGCCCTGCAGCTGTAGGCGTTGACAAGGTCGGCGGCGGCTGTTGGCTGGTATACCTGAAGCACGATTCATGAACGCGCGCAGGCTGGCCGCGAGACTGGGGAAACGGAAATGGCAATCGCGGGCTTGGTGTCTCGGAGCTTGCCGAACTGGCGCTCTTGCTGGTGGCGGTGGGGGCGCTGTCGGGCTTCCTCGCGGGCCTGTTCGGGATCGGCGGCGGCGCCATCCTGGTGCCGGTGTTTTACGAATGCTTTCGGCTGGCCGGCGTCCCGCTCGAGGTGCGGATGCCGCTGTGCATCGGCACCTCGCTCGCCATCATCATTCCGACCTCGATCCGCGCCTGGCGCGCCCATCACGCTCGCGGCACGGTGGATCTGGAGATTCTCAGGGCGTGGTGGCTGCCGGTGCTGACGGGCGTAATCGCCGGCAGCGTGACCGCGCGCTACGCGCCGGAACGGCTGTTCAAGATCGTGTTCGTCATGGTGGCGTGGTCGGCGGCGGCGCGGCTGCTGCTGGCGCGCGAGGGCTGGAAGCTCGGCGACGATCTTCCGAAGGGGGCCGCTGATGAAGCTGTACGGCCTGCTGGTCGGGCTGCTCTCGACGCTGATGGGGGTCGGCGGCGGATTGTTTTCCAACCTGCTGCTGACCTTCTACGGCCGGCCGCTGCTGCAGGCGGTCGCGACCTCCTCGGCGCTGGCGGTGCTGATCTCGATCCCCGGCGCGCTCGGCTACGTCTATGCCGGCTGGCCGGCGGCGATGCGATATCCCGACGTCGCCGCACTGCAGTTGCCGTTCGCGCTCGGCTATGTCTCGCTGATCGGCGCCGTGCTGGTGATGCCGACCAGCCTCCTGACCGCGCCGCTTGGCGTCAAGGCCGCGCATGCGGTGTCGAAGCGCACGCTGGAGGTGGCGTTCGGGTGCTATCTGCTGATTGTCGGCGGCAGGTTCGTGATCAGCCTGCTTTGACAAGACGCCTGCTAGTGCAAAACTGGATGGAGGATTTCGAACGAAGTCTGTGCAAAAGTGAAATAAGCCTACTCAAATTGGTATTGGATCCCGATGCTCGTACCCGACAAGCTGCGAAAAATTGTTGTATTCATCGGGATTAAGAAATCGGGTGGGTTTCAGCCGCGTGCAACCGGATTCGTTGTATCCTACTTCGAGCACGGCGGCCGCTTCGATTATCTCGTCACAGCGGAACACGTGGTTGCCGGCCTGCAATCAGCAGGACATGAGATTTTTCTCCGTTTCAATACAAATGATGGCAAGTCGGTAGATGTTGAAGTGCCCGCCAAGAGCTGGGTGTTTCATCCCAAGAGTGAGATCGATGCGACCGACGTCGCAGTCGCGCCTCTTTTTTATTGAAGGCGAATCGGAGATTGCGAGGCTCCCCCTAAAATCACCCAACCGACTCGTGCATACTCGCAACGGCAGCGTCGTTGAACAAGATGGAGTGAAAATCGGCGAGGGCAGTGAGGTATTTATTCTAGGGCTCTTTAGAAATCACTACGGTGCTGATCGCAATATCCCTATTGTCAGAGTTGGGTAATATCGCGGCTCAGCATTGTCGATGGAAAGACTAAGTCTTTTACAGGAAAGGAATGGTACCTGTTTGGTCTGGTTCATGGTCATTTTGATGTGAAGAACCTAAACGAAGATGTTGTCACAATTCGGATGGTGCTTTGGGTAGCATCAATACAGGTATTGGCGTGGTTGTTCCGATAGAGAAAATACTAGAGACCATTTTGCATCCCGATCTCGCCTCTGAAGGAATGACGCTTTCATCTGAACAGCAGAGAGCCGAAGGTTGAGATTTCTGAAGCTTCACTTCTCCAATACAGACTCGACTCCTTAAGCAGGAGTGCTGCACCATCCATCGATGGCGCAAGTTCGCGGTTCTGCACCACCATATCCAGCGCTAACTGCTGCATCACATCTAGAGCAGATTCCTCTTAATCCGATCTATATCCGGCGTGAGCGAAGAAATTTGCGCATTGGTCAGGTTTGAACTGCGGCAACGCATTGGCGGCGGCTCGCTCAAGGGTGTCGATAGTTCGCGCTGCGGACTTGCGCACATGTGCCTTGAGCTTTGCAAAGGCATTTTCGATCGGATTGAGATCGGGGCTATAGGGCGGCAGATAGCGGAGTTCGGCACCACAGGCCTCGATAGCTTGCCTGACGCCGACGACCTTATGGGCAGCCAGATTGTCCATGACCACGATATCGCCTCGGCGCAAAGTGGGCGCCAGCATCTGCTCGACCCAGGCCAGGAAGCACTCACCGTCCATCGGCGCGTCCAGAAGCATCGGTGCAACGAAGCCCGCAAGTGTTAGGCCTCCGACAAAAGTGACGGTCTTCCAATGACCATGCGGAATTGCGGCGCGGCAACGTTCGCCCTTTGGCGCCCAGCCACGAAGCCGCGCCATCTTTGTCGAAAGGCCGCTCTCGTCGATGAAGATCAGGCGTTCAGGGTCGAGACCGTCCTGACCGTCGACCCAGGTTTCGCGCGCGGCCTTCACATCAGCGCGCGCTTGCTCGCTGGCATGTGCGGTCTTTTTTTATGCGTCTGGCCATGCCGGTCGAGTAACTTCCACACAGCGGTCCTCACCACGGTGACGCCGCGTTCCTCCCGCAGCCGTTCGACCATCTCGTCAAGTGTCGTGTCCGGCGCCTCTGCGAGTACACCTAGAACGAAGTCCGCATGCGCATCCAGCACCGCCCCTTTTGGCTTGCCCTGTTTGGCGGGACGAACATCCCCGGTGGCCCGCTTCAGCCGTGCCCAAACCCCGGCCGTCGCAATCCCGATCGCAAACCGCGCCGCCGCCTGATGTGTCGACTCCCCGCCCTCGATCGCCGCAACGACCCGTTCACGCAAATCCATGCTGTACGGCTTGCCCATCCCGTCCTCCCGACTCAGTCGAAAAGATTGAATCAGGCTTCGACGTCCATGAGAATCCCCTCCGACTCGCTTTTCGGGGAACTTGCTCTAGAGTGGATTATTTCGCTTGGCTCGCAATGACGGTGACTACTTCGCGTAAATCTTCGCATAGGTGTCGCGCAAGATCTCTTCTGCACCTTGCCCATGGCGTTGCGCGGCAATTCCTCGACCACGATGACGCGTTTGGGCATCTTGAATTTGGCCAGCCGGCCGTCGAGCGCCTTCAGCACCGAGGCTTCGTCGACGGATGCGCCCTTGTCGCAGACCAGCACCGCGGTGACGCCCTCGCCGAAATCGGCATGCGGCACGCCGATCACGGCGGATTCCATCACGCCGGGCATGGCGTCGATCTCGCTCTCGATCTCCTTCGGGTAGACGTTGAAGCCGCCCGAGATCACGAGGTCCTTGCCGCGGCCGAGAATGTGGACGTAGCCTGACGCGTCGATCTTGCCGAGGTCGCCGGTGATGAAGAAGCCGTCGTCGCGAAACTCCGCCTTGGTCTTTTCCGGCATCCGCCAGTAGCCCTTGAACACGTTGGGGCCCTTGACCTCGATCATGCCGATGGTTTCTTATCACGGCGTCTCCGAACTCGATTTGGTGCAGCGCTCGCCCGACGATCTCGCGGGCGCGGCGCTCGCCCAGTTCCGGCTCGGCCGCACGCGCCGCGCCGGCCGTTCGCAGGTGCGCGTGTTCAACCCGGAACCGAAGAAGGACGGTTTCACGTCCTCGCACACCGTGATCATGGTCGTAACGGATGACATGCCATTCCTCGTCGACTCTCTCGGCATGGTCTGCACCGGCAGCGGGCTCGCCGTGCACCTGCTCGCACATCCTGTCTTCTCCGTCGTGCGCGACCGCGCCGGGCGGCTGAAGGGACTGCATCTCGATGACGCCCCTTCCGGAGCGAAGCCTGAATCCTGGCAGCTGATCGAGATCGATCGCGAGCCCAATCCGCGCAGGCTCGCCAAAATCGAGCGGCGTATCAGGCGCACGCTCGACGACATCCGGCGCGCGACGGGCGACTGGCGTCGCATGCGCGCGATGGCTCGCGACGTCGCCGCCGAGCTCGGCGCGACCCGGGTGCGAGGACAGTCTGTCGACCTGAACGAGACAAAGGCGCTGATCGAGTGGATGGAGGACAATCACTTCACCTTCCTCGGCTATCGCGAGTACCGCCTGCGCCGTGGCGCGCGGCGCGATCTGCTGGTTCCGATCGCGAAGTCGGGGCTCGGCATCATGCGGCCGAGCCTTCGCCATAAGACCCGCTCGATACCGCTGACCGGCGAGGTACGCGCATTTGCGCGCTCTTCCGAGCCGTTGATCATCACGAAGGCCAACTCGATCGCCACGGTACATCGCGCGACCCATCTCGATTACGTTGGCGTCAAGACCTTCGACGCGCGCGGCAGGGTGACCGGCGAGCGGCGCTTTATCGGTCTGTGGACGTCTTCGGCCTACAGCGGGAGCGCGACCGAGATCCCGGTGCTGCGGCTCAAGGTGCAACGCGTCATCGACCACTTCGGTCTGAAGCCGTCGAGCCACGACAGCAAGGCGGTCGCGCACGTGCTCGAGACCTTCCCGCGCGACGAGCTGTTCCAGGCGACAATCCCGGATCTGGTCCGCATCGTGCGCGGCATCGTCAACCTGTACGAACGCGCGCAGGTACGGCTGTTCGTGCGCCGGGACATCTTCCGTCGCTTCTACTCCTGCCTCGTATTCGTGCCGCGCGATCGCTACAACACGCAGGCGCGCGAACGCATCGAAAGGCTTGCGCGCGAGGCCTTCGGCGGCGTCGAGATCGAGTCGCAGGTCCACCTGTCGGAATCGGCACTCGCGCGCCTACACATGCTCGTCCGCACGCCGCCGGACTCGGATGCGGGCATCGACGCCGTCGAGCTCGAGCGCCGGATCACCGACACGGTGCGCACCTGGCAGGATCAGCTGAAGGACGCGCTGCTCGACGCGCACGGCGAGGCGGAAGCGCTCAGGCTGCATCGTGCGTGGGGGCCCGCGTTTCCCGCGGCCTACCAGGACGACACTCCGTTCGACGCGGCGGTCGACGACATCGCGAGCCTCGAGGCGCTGCTGGCCGGCGCGAAGTTCCTTCGGATGAGCCTCTACCGCGCCGCCGGCCAGCCAGAACACAAGGTCCAGTTCAAGCTGTTCCGCCGCGAGCGGCCGATCCCGATCTCGGACGTGCTGCCGACAATCGAAAACCTCGGGTTGAAGCTGATCAGTGAGCGTCCCTACGAGATCGAGGCGCCGTCCGGCAGCCTCTGGATCCAGGACTTCGAACTCGAGCATCCGCGTAGCGTGCGCATCGACCTCGACAGCGATGGTCCGCGCTGCAAGGCCACGTTCGCGAATGTCTGGCTCGGCAACACGGACAACGACGGATTCAACCGTCTCGTGCTCGCGGCCGACCTGAACTGGCGGGAGGCAATGGTGCTGCGCACCTATGCGCGCTGGTTCGGCCAGCTCGGTATGCCGCTGTCACAGGCCTACATGGAAGAGGCGCTGGCCAGCAACGCGGCGGCGGCCGGCCGGCTGCTCCGTCTTTTCGTCGCGCGATTCGACCCGTCGCTCGGCAATGCCGAGCGCCGCCGCGCCCTGGCCGCGCACCGGCGCGCCCTCGACAACCTGCTCGCGAAGGTCACGCGCATCGACGACGACCGCATCCTGCGCGCCTTCCTCGCGGCCATCGACGCCACGCTGCGGACGAACTATTTCCAGTCCGGCGCCGACGGCGCAGCCAAGCCATACCTGTCGTTGAAGCTCGATCCGAGGCGCATCGCGGAAGTGCCGCTGCCGAAGCCGATGTTCGAGATCTTCATGCATTCGCCGCGCGTCGAGGGCGTGCACCTGCGCATGGGCCGCGTCGCGCGCGGCGGCCTGCGCTGGTCCGACCGGCGCGAAGACTTCCGTACCGAGATCCTCGGCCTGATGAAGGCACAGCACGTCAAGAACACCGTGATCGTGCCGGTCGGCGCCAAGGGCGGCTTCGTGCCGCGCCGACTGCCCGCCGGACGCGAGGAGGCGCAGAACGAAGGCACGGAGTGCTATCGGCTGTTCATCCGCGCGCTGCTGGATATCACCGACAACGTGATCGGTGACCGGATCGTCCCGCCCGCGGCCGTCGTCCGACACGACGGCGACGATCCCTACCTGGTCGTCGCGGCCGACAAGGGCACGGCGAAATTCTCGGACGTCGCGAACGCGATCTCCGAGCAGTATGGATTCTGGCTGGGCGACGCGTTTGCTTCGGGCGGTTCGGCCGGCTATGACCACAAGGACATGGCCATCACCGCGCGCGGCGGCTGGGAATCCGTGCGGCGCCATTTCCGCGAACTCGGCCTCGATATCCAGGCACAGGACTTCGCGGTCGCCGGCATCGGCGACATGTCGGGCGACGTGTTCGGCAATGCCATGCTGCTGTCGCCGCACATCCGGCTGCTCGCGGCATTCGATCACCGCCACATTTTCCTGGATCCGTCGCCGGACGCCGCAAAGAGCTTTGCGGAGCGCAGACGCCTGTTCAAGCTGCCGCGCTCGGGCTGGGACGATTACAACCCGACGCTCCTTTCCAAGGGCGGCGGCGTGCACTCCCGCCACAACAAGTCGATCCCGCTGTCGCCGGAGGAACGCGCGATGCTCGGTGTCCACGCGTCGCACGCAACGCCCGTCGATATCATGCGCGCGATCCTGAAGTTGCCGGTGGACCTGCTGTGGAACGGCGGTATCGGCACCTATGTCAAAGTCGGCCGACGAGACGCACGCCGAGATCGGCGACCGCGCCCACGACGCGGTGCGGGTCAATGGCGGTGAACTCCGCTGCCGCGTCGTCGGCGAGGGCGGCAATCTCGGCTTCTCGCAGCGCGGGCGCATCGAGTACGCACTCGCCGGCGGACGAATCAACACCGATTTCATCGACAACTCGGCGGGCGTCAATTGCTCGGACGTCGAGGTGAATCTCAAGATCCTGTTCAACCCGCTGATGCAATCCGGCCGGCTCCGTCGCAAGGCGCGCAATCGCCTGCTCGCGCAGCATGACCGAGGAAGTCGGTCAGCTCGTACTGCGGAACAACTACCTGCAGTCGCTCGCGATCTCGACACTGCAGGCGCATGCTGCCGAGCGCATCTCCGAACTCGGCCACGTGATCCATGCGCTCGAGCGCGCCGGCACGCTGAACCGCGCGCTGGAGGCATTGCCGTCGGAGGACGAGATCGGCGAACGGCGCCGCAAGGGCCTCGGGCTCACGCGTCCCGAGCTCGCGATGCTGCTGTCCTATTCGAAGATCTGGCTGTCGGACATGCTCTGCGAAACCGACGTCGCCCATGACAGCTTCCTGGCGGGCGAACTGACGCGTTATTTTCCGCCGCCCGTGCAGCGGCGCTACCCGCGCGAAATCCTGCGGCATCAGCTGCGCAGCGACATCATCGTGACCGCGACCACTAACAGTCTGGTCAACCGCATGGGGCCGGTGTTCGCGATCCGCGCGCAGGAGGACACCGGCGCCGATGTCGGCAGCATCGCACGTGCCTATGCCATTGCGCGCGAGATCACCGGCATGCGCGACCTCTGGGCCGACATCGAATCGCTCGACGACAAGGCGCCGACCGGGCTGCAGTACGACATGATGTACGAAACGAGCGCGCCTGCTGCGCCACCTGAGCTACTGGGTGCTGCGCGAGCTCGGCACCGATCTCGACATCGAGCGCGCCGTGTCGCGGCTGCGCCCGGGCATCCACGAACTGATGCACGACCTGCCGGAGCTGATCGAAGGCACCGAAGTCGACCGCTACGACGCGTCGCTGCCCAGTTCGCGAAGCGACGGCGTGCCGCCACGCGTCGCCCGCCGCGTCGCGACGCTGGGCGCCGTGCACGCGGGCGTCGACATCGTCGAGGTCGCGCACGCGCGCCGCGCCGCGATCGGCCACGCGGCGCGGTTTACTTCGGCCTCGGCGCTGCGCTCGGGCTCGACTGGATGCGCGGCGAGATCGACCGCCTCGTCGTCGAAGGCCACTGGCAGGCGATTGCGCGCGGCACGCTGCGCGAGGAAGCCTATTCGCTGCAGCGGCGGCTCGTGGACCAGGTGCTCGCGCGCGGCCGGCGCAGCGACCTTCCGCGCGCGTGGCCGCCTGGCTCAGGACCGGCGGGCCGACCGTCGACAACCTGGAGAGAACTGTGAGCGCGATGCGCGCGGGCGGCGGCGCCGATTTCCCGACGCTGTCGGTCGCATTGCAGGCCGTGCGCCGGCTCGCGGAGCGCTGAGGTGCGTTTGTGACTGCCCGGCTCGTACTCGTGCGCCACGGCCAGAGCACCTGGAATCTCGAGAATCTGTTCACCGGCTGGACCGACGTCGACCTGACGGCGCAGGGCCGCGAGGAGGCCCGCGCGGCCGGGCAGCTGCTGCGCGATCACGGCTTCGACTTCGAATCGCCTTCACCTCCGTGCTGAAGCGTGCGATTCGCACGCTCTGGATCCTGCTCGACGAGATGGATCGGCTGTGGATTCCGGTCGAGCGCGACTGGCGGCTGAACGAGCGCCATTACGGCGTGCTGCAGGGCCTCGATAAGGCCGAGACCGCGGCGAAGTTCGGCGCGGAACAGGTCAAGATCTGGCGTCGTAGCTACGACGTACCACCCTCGCCGCTCGCTGCGGACGATCCACGGCATCCGAAGTTCGATCCACGCTATCGCGGCATCCCGGAATCCGCGCTGCCTGCAACCGAATCGCTGAAAGACACGCTGGCGCGCGTGGAGCCCTGCTGGCGCGAGCGCATCGCGCCCGCGCTCGCTTCGGGACGTGACGTACTTGTCGTCGCCCACGGCAACAGCCTGCGCGCGCTCGTCAAGATGCTGGATGGCATGAGCGACGCGGCCATCGTCGAATTCAACATTCCGACCGGCGTCCCGATCCTCTATGAACTGGATCGGAACCTGCGGCCGGTGGCGCCGCGGCAGTTCCTCGGGGATGCGGCCGCGATCGACGCGGCTGCGAAAGCCGTGGCAGAGCAGGCCGAGCGCCGCTAGGCGCGCTCACTCCTCCGGCGCGATCTCCACTTCCAAGCCGGCGAGGTCCGCCTCGAACGGAATCTGGCAGGAAAGCCGCGAACCCTGCGGCCGATAGCTTTCGAGTTCCTGCAGGATTTCCTTCTCGTCGCCCTGCATCGGTGGCAGTTTGTCCAGCCAAGGCGCGGCGACATACACGTGGCAGGTGGCGCAGGAACACATGCCACCGCAGATCGCCGCGACACCGTAATCGAATTCGCGCAGGGTCTCCATCAGGCTGACGCCTTCGCGCGCGTTGACGCGGTGTTCGCCGCCGTCGCGATCGGTTACGGTGATCTCGCCCATGGGTCGCGCATCTTGCTGGAAGCGCCCACGTCCATGCAACCGTTCACCCGAGCAGCCGCGCTTCGAGCATCGCCTGTTCCTTTGCGTCGATGCCGAGCCCGGCGGCCTGCGCGGCGCCATTCCATCCGTACCAGAGACAATCGAATATCCATGCGAGCGCCGCGAGCCGCTCACGAAGCGTCCCCGCATCGGCACCATAGCCGGCCAGCAAGGCATCGAGCTCGCGCGGCCCGAGTCCGTGATAGCCGATGCAGGATGCGAGGTCCGCGGCAGGGTCGCCGGGGCCCGCGTATTCCCAGTCGATCGCCAGCAGGCCCCCTGGCGCGTCGACGAAGTTGCGGCAGTGCAGGTCGTGATGACAGGCCGCAATTCGGGCCGGTTCCGGCAACGCGGCGCGCCGCCGGGCCGCCGGTCCGCGATCGCTGCGGCCGGCGAAGACGCGTCGATTGCCAGCATTCTCGCCAGGTAGCCGGCGGCCCGGGCGCCGATATCGACGACCGGCAGTGACGGTGGCGGTTCCAATGCGTGCAGGCGTGCGACCCAGGCGCCGATGCGCCGGAGCAGCGAGACGTCATGCAGATCGTTTCGCGTGAGTTCGCGGCCCGTCACATGGCGCGTCACGAGCAATCCGTCGGCGGGGCGCGCGATCAGGATTTCCGGTGCGAGGCCGATGCCGGCGGCGAGCTGTTGCATCGTACGTTCCGAATCGCGATCCGCGCCCAGCAGGGGCGCCTCGTCGCCGGCACGACGCAGAACCACGTCCTGGTGCGCATCACGCAGGCGAATCGTCCGGTTTGCGAGCCCGCCTGCAAGCGGGGTCCGCTCGGGATGATCCAGTCCGAGTTCCGCGACGACCTCCGCGATGTATTTTTCGTCGTCCTCGATGCGGCTGCCGCCCCATGCCCGCCAGCCGGCGACGGCAAGCACCGCATACGCGAGATACAGCGCGGCGGTGAATGCGAGCCCCTGGCTCGCGAACAATGCGGCGAGCCCCGTATCGATGATGATCCACCACAGCCACGTCTCGATGTAGCGCCGGGCGAGCAGCCAGGTGGCGACGACGCTCGCCCAGGTGCCGAGCGAATCCGCGAATGGCGCTTCCGACCAGCCGAAGCGCCGCAGCAGCGTCGCGCTGATCGCGGTGGCGACGGCGATCGCCGCGAGCGCGAGCAACTGTCGAGACAGCGGCCATGATGCGGGTCGCGCGGGCGCCTCGCCGCCCGGGCGCCACTGGATCCAGCCGTACGCCGACAGACCGACGTACAGCAGCTGCAGCGCGGCCTGCAAAGGCAAGCCGGCCTGTACGAAGACCACACTATAAAGTGCGGTGCTCGCGCCGCCGGCGATCCAGCAGGCGCGATGCTGCCGGATCGCCAGCAGAATGTAGGCGACGCCGAGGGCGACGGCGATCGCTTCAATCACCGCCGCCCAGCACCTTCATGACGAAAACAGCGCGCGCCTTGCCGGCGAGGGTTGCCGCGATTTCAATCCGGAGCGCCTCGAAAACCATGTCGAATTCACCGCTCACCTGCGTGCTCATCGAGTTCGTGGCGACCGACAGACCCGGCCGGGCTTTCAGCCGCTCGATGAAATCGAGTATCGGCGGTATGAATCGGTCAGTCAGCGGATACAGGCTCAACTCCACGGCGACATGCATGGGGCCTCCTCAGAATGCGTAGCGCGCGGTGACGCCGAACTGGCGCGGATCGCCCCAGCGCAGGTAGAGCTTTGTCGGGAAATCCGGCGGTTCATTCTCGAAGTAGAAGCCGCGCACCGGATAGCGCTCGTCGAACAGATTGCGCGCCCAGACGTGGACCGACCAGCGCTCGGCCTCGTAACCGGTGCGCAGGTTGAGCAGGAATCGGGAATCGGCGCGCTGATCGTGACTCGTATCGAAGTAGAACCCGTCCTCGGCGGATGCATCGAGCCGGGCCATCCAGCCCGCGGCATCCCGCCAGGTGGCGCCGAGCGCGATTTTCCAGCCGGGCGCATGCGCCCAGTCGCGGCCGTCGAGGTCATTCTCGCCGAAGCGGTAGCCGATGAAGCGCGACTCCATCCAGGACAGCATGCCGTCGAATTCGATGGACGGCGTCGCCTGGAACGCCGCTGTTGATTCGAGGCCCCAGGCTTCGCCGCTGGCCGCATTCTCGGTAAGAAAAAGGAAGGTCAGCGGATCCTCCGGATCGAGCTGCAGCGATGTGGCGACCTGCTGGTGCTCGCGCCGGACGTAGAAAATATTGACGTCGCCGGAATGATGACCCGACGCGTCCCGCGCTTTCCAGCCCGCCTCGACAGACCAGAGATACTCGGGGTCGAACTGCGCGCGATCGGCCGGCACGGAGGTGCCGATGTTGATGCCGCCGGCGCGGAATCCGCGCGCGAGCGTCGCCCACAGGCTCTGGCCTTCGTTCAACTGTCGCGTGGCCGTCAGATCGCCGCCCCACATGCGATCGCGCGGGTCGAAGTCCAGGCCATCGCTATCCCGGTACCCGGCATCGCGCTCCTCGGCGCGCAGTCCCGCGGCGATCGTCGTGCCGGGCCGAGGCCGCCATTCGAGCTGGCCGTAGACCGCAGCGCTCGTCGCCTCGTACCGGCTGTCGAGCATTCGCACGAACGCGTCGTCGAGATATCGGCCGTCATCCGACACGTGATTCGATTCCCTGAGGCGCGACCACCAGGCGCCCGCGATCCACGACCAGTCGCCCCGCGTCTCCGACGAAAGGCGCAGGTCCTGGCTGACGCTGCGGCGGCCGCGCAGCGTTTCCGAGAAAAAGTCATATGGCCCGGCCGCGCCCCAGTCGGCTTCGTTGCCCCAGTCGCCGTCAAAACTCGTGACAATGTCGGAATCGGCCCAGGTCGTGATCGAACGCAGTTCGAGCGACCGCCATCCGGACCAGGCGGCATCGAGGAAGGCGCCATCGGAGCGCTGCGCATCGCGACCCGGTCGGTCAGAGAGTGTCTCGAAGCTGTTGTCGATCGCGAACGCGTCGTAGCCGTTGTCGAAGTCCGCGTGCAGCAGGCCGAGATCGGCGCGCCAAGTCCCTTCCGCTGCGAGCCGGAACCTCAGCCGGGCCATGGTCTCGTCGCGACCGTTGGTGTCGTCGCGGCCGAGATGCCGGTTGTCGCGGAAACCGTCGCTGGCCGCACGATGCAGCACGGCGCGCCATGCACCCGAAACCATTGGCAGTGGCAGCTCACCGCCCGCCACCACGCCGGCGCTCCACAGGCCGTCGTCGCCGGCGCCGACCTCGACCTCCACGGAATCCTCGGCCGTCGGCTCGCGCGTCTTCAGCTTGATCAGGCCGCCGAGGGCATTCGCGCCGTAGCGCGTTCCCTGTGGGCCGCGCAGCACCTCGACCTGTTCGACGTCGAACAAGGACGCGATCATGCCGATCGCGCTGAAGTCGATTTCGTCCACGAGAAAACCGACGGACGGATTGGGCGCGCCCTGGTATTGCTCGAGTTCGCCGATGCCGCGCAGCTGGAAGTATCGCGGTCGTGACGTCGCGCCGGCCCAGGACAGCGACGGAACCTGCGGCAGCAATTCCTCCAGGTGCACGACCGCCGCGTCCCGGATGTCCATGCCCGCGATGACCGAGACGCCGCCCGGACGCCGGCTCGCCGGTTGCGGCCGCAGGTCCGCAGTCACGACGACTTCCTCGAGTTGCACGTCGGGCGGCATCCCGGCGTGCGCCGGCGCGATTGCCGCGACGAGCGGAATGAGGAACGTGAGAACCCGTTTGGTCGGCATGCCTGCTCCCTACGCCGGTCCTAACCGGATCAGGTTCGACGGGTTCGCCGGTGAGCCGCGCGGGCAACCGGCATCTCAGGTCTAGTCAGACCACCCCAAGGCGATTGCGATGTTAGCGGCGGCTGCGTGCCGCCGCAATGCTCATGGCGATTGCGGCTCAGCCGCGGTCGAAGGACGGCGGACGGCGGTTGCGCACCGCGTCGATTCCGGCCTTCGCATCGCCGAGGCGGAAGCCGAGGAATTCGAGTGCCAGCGACGCGTCGAAACTGGGTCCGGCAAGGCGCAGCCAGTTGTTGAGCGCGTGCTTGGTGAACGCGAGTGCCGTGCGGCTGCCGTCGGCGAGCTTGACGGCAATGCCGAGCGCGGTTTCGCGCACCTTGCCGTCGTCGACGCAAAGCGACACGAGACCGATGCGTTCCGCTTCCGCGCCGGTCAGCGGCTCGTTGGTGAGCAGGTAGTAACGCGCTTTCGCCAGACCACAGAGCAGCGGCCAGATGATCACGGCATGATCGCCGGCCGCGACGCCGAGTCGCGTGTGGCCATCGAGGATCTTCGCGTCGCGGCCCGCGACGGAGATGTCCGCGAGCAGTGCGACCGCGAGTCCGGCGCCGACCGCGGTCCCGCGGATTGCGGAGACGACGGGCTTTGAGCAATCGACCAGGTTGTAGACGAGATCGCTCGCCTCGCGCCAGACACGCAACAGCGTCGCCTCGTCCGCGATCATGCGCTCGATCATCGCGAAATCGCCGCCTGACGAGAAATGCTCGCCGGCGCCACGCACGAGCGCCACGCGCACCGCGGCATCCGAGTCGATTGCGCGCCAGATGCCGGCGAGATCCCGGTGCATCGCCTCGGTCGCGGCATTCTGCCGGCCTTCATTCGAGATCACGATCTCGAGCACGCCGACGGACGGCTGCTCGAAACCGAGGCTTGCATATTCCCTGCCGTAGCGCTCGAGATCGATCGTCACACTCCATCCTTTGCCGCGTCCGGCACCGCATGCACGCTGACCATCGTCAGCACATGATAGGCGGCGACCGTCTCGCCGCTCTGGTTCGTGATCTCCGTGTCCCAGGTAACCTCTCCCCACCCCTTGTCGGCGCGCAACGATTTTTCCCGGCAGGTCAGGCGCACGCGGATGCGATCACCGGGCTTTACAGGCTTGACGAAGCGCAGGTTGTCCAGACCGTAGTTGCCGAGCACCGGCCCATATCCCGGATCGACGAAGAGCCCCGCGGCCGCGGAGATCAGGAAATAGCCGTGTGCGACGCGGCCGCCGAACAGCGGATTGCGCGCCGCTTCGCGTTCGTCCATGTGCGCATAAAAACGGTCGCCCGACAACTCCGCAAAGCGCTCGATGTCCGCGATCGTGACCTCGCGCTCCGCTGAACGGAACGTGTCGCCGATCGCGAGTGCGTGGAAGGGTTGCCGGAACGGGTGGACGTCCGGTGTGCGTTCGGTGCTGCCACGGACCCAGCGGCCTCCGATCGCCGAGATCGTATCGGGCGAGCCTTGCACCGCCGTGCGCTGCATGTAGTGCAGCACGCCGCGGATGCCGCCGAGCTCCTCGCCGCCGCCGGCGCGGCCCGGGCCGCCGTGCACGAGCGGCGCAAGCGGCGAACCGTGGCCGGTCGATTCCTTTGCGCAATGGCGATTCACGACCAGCAAGCGGCCGTGATAGGCGGCGAGCCCGAGCACGAGTTCGGACGCGACTGCGGTCGTCGGCCGTGAACATCGAACCGACGAGGCTGCCCTCGCCGCGCCGCGCCAGCGCGATGGCATCGGCCGTGTCGGCATAGCCGACGATCGTCGATACCGGTCCAAAGGCTTCGACGGAATGCACGGCCCGGGACGATGTCGCATCCCGGCACAGCAACAGCATTGGCGGCAGGAAGGCGCCGCGCACGCGATCGCCGCCCCGGACGTCGAAATGCTCCGGATCGCCGTAAACGAGTTCCGCTTCCCGCCGCAGTTCCGCAACGCGCGTGAGGACCTCGTCGCGCTGCGCGAGGCTTGCGAGTGGGCCCATGCGCACGCCTTCGGTGCGGGGATCACCGACGACGGCCTTCGCCAGCTCCGCCTGCAGTGCACCGACGACGTCGGCCAGGCGGCTGCGGGGCACGAGCGCCTTGCGGATCGCCGTGCATTTCTGCCCGGCCTTCACCGTCATCTCGCGCGCGACTTCGCGCACGAACAAGTCGAACTCGGGCGTTCCAGGCGAAGCGTCCGGCCCGAGGATCGAGGAGTTCAGCGAATCGGTTTCGGCGACGAACCGCACCGAATGGCGGACCACCGCCGGGTGCGTGCGCAGCTTCGCCGCCGTAGACGCCGAACCGGTGAACGACACCACGTCCTGGCAATCGAGGTGATCGAACAGGTCGCCGACGCCACCGCAGATCAATTGCAGTGCCCCGGCAGGCAGCAGCCCGGTCTCGACGATGCGCCGTACGACGAGCTCCGTCAGGTAACTCGTCGCGGTCGCCGGCTTCACCAGCGCGGGCACGCCCGCCAACAGCGCCGGCGCCAGCTTTTCGAGCATGCCCCAGACCGGAAAGTTGAAGGCGTTGATGTGTACTGCCGCGCCTTCGAGCGGGACGCAGACGTGCTGGCCGACGAACGTTCCGCTCTTCGACAGGGCCTCGACTCCGCCATCCAGATAGACGCGGCTGTTCGGCAGTTCGCGCGTCCCTTTGCTCGCGAACACGAGCATCGTGCCGATGCCGCCGTCGATGTCGATCCAGGAGTCGGTTTTCGTCGCGCCTGTCCGATAGGAGAGTTCGTAGAACTCGTCCTTGAAGTCGAACAGCCGCTTGCCGAGCGCGCGCAGCATCGCGGCGCGCTCGTGGAATGTCATGGCGCGCAGCGCGCGACCGCCGGCCGTGCGCGCGTGCGCGAGCGCGCCGCCGATGTCGAGTCCGCCGCTCGCCGACTCCGCCACGGTCTCGCCGGTGCTCGCATCAAGCAATCGGCTCGCGTCACCCGTTCCTTTCTGCCAGCGATCCGCCAGGTAACTCTGCAGGCGCATGCATTCTCTCCGGTGGGGCGTCGCCTCAGGCGGCGATCGTACGGGCCGCCTGCCAGGCCGCAAACGAAGATTGCTGCCTGACGAGCGAAAGGATCAATGGAGCGGGCGACCAGAATCGTTCGCCCTCGCGTTTCGCGATCGCGCGAATCGCCTTCAGCACCGCCTTCAGCCCGACCGTATCGGCATGAAACATCGGCCCGCCGCGATGGCGTGGGAAACCGTAGCCATTGCACCAGATGACGTCGATGTCCGCCGGCCTCGCCGCGACGCCCTCGTCCAGGATCTTCGCGCCCTCGTTGACCAGCGCGAGGATGCAGCGTTCGACGATCTCGTCGTCCGGCACGCGTCGCTGTTTGACGCCGAGCTGATCGGCCTCGGCCCGGATCAGCGCGTGCACCTCCGGGTCGGAGACGCGCTCACCGCCGGGTCCGTCGTAGCGATAGAAGCCGCGGCCGGTCTTCTGGCCGAAACGGCCGAGCTCGGCAAGCGCATCCGACACGCGATAGAAGCGCGGATCGTCCGGGCGACCGCTCCACTGGCGCCGCGCCTGGAAGCCGATGTCGAGGCCGGCCAAATCGCCGACCGCATTCGGGCCCATCGCCATGCCGAAATCCTGCAGCGCGTCGTCGATCTGTTCGGGCGTCGCGCCCTCGAGCAACAACAGTTCCTTCTCGCGCCCGTAGGCGTAGAGCATTCGGTTGCCGACGAATCCGAAGCAATTGCCGACCGTGACGCCGATCTTGCCGATGCGCCGCGCCAGCGCCTGCGTGGTCGCAAGCACAGACTGCGACGTCGCACCACCCCTCACGATCTCGACCAGGCGCATGACATGGGCGGGGCTGAAGAAGTGCATGCCGATGACGTCCGCCGCACGACCGCTCGCCGAGGCGATCGCGTCGATGTCGAGCGTCGACGTGTTCGTCGCAAGCACGGTCTGCGCGCCGCACAGCCGGCCGAGCTCGCCGAATGCCTGCTGCTTCGCGCCGAGATTCTCGACTATCGCCTCGATGACGAAATCCGCGCCGGCCAACGCCGCGAGCGAGGCGCCGCCTGTGACGCGCGCGCGCGCAGCCGCGGCGGCATCGGCCGTCATGCGTCCCTTGCGCGCAGCCGAGGAGAGTGCTGCCTGGATGCGCGCGAGACCGGCCTCGAGCGCTTCCGGTTTCGCATCCACGAGCGTCACCGGCACGCCCGAGGTTGCGAGGCAGGTCGCGATGCCGGATCCCATCGTGCCGGCGCCGAGTACGCCCGCCTGCCGAACTTCGCGTACCAGCGACCGGTCCGGCGCGGGACCGCGCTCTGCGAAAAACAGATGCCGCAGCGCGCGCGACTCGTCGGAAGCGAGGCATTCCATGAAAAGCGTCCGCGCGCGCGCCAGCGCCGCATCGAACGGCAGCATGGCGGCGGTCGCAAGCGCCTCGACGATGCGCTGCGGGGCCGGCAGATGCCGCGCAGCGGCCGCAAGACGATGCAGCGCATCCTCGAATTCAGCGGGCCGCGACGACGGCAGCGGCAGGTCGCGCACGCGCCGGGGCGCTTCGCCGATGGCCGCGAGCTCGCGCGCCCAGGCCGCGGCGCCCGCGCGCAGGTCGCCGTCGACACGGCGATCGACGAGGCCCAGCTCGATCGCGGCCTCGATGCCGATCGGCTTGCCGGAGGTCATCAGCTCGAGCGACGCCTTCCACCCGGCGAGCCGCGGCAGGCGGACCGTTCCACCTGCGCCGGGTAACAGCCCGAGATTCACTTCGGGAAAACCGATCTGCAGGTCGCCCGATGCGCAGCGGTAATGGCTGGCGAGCGCGGTTTCGGCGCCGCCGCCGAGCGTCACGCCGTGCATCGCCGCGACCACCGGCTTGCCGCAGGCCTCGAGGCGCGACAACAGCCCCGGCAGCAGCGGCTCCTGCGGCGGCGCGTCGAATTCGCGCACGTCGGCGCCCGCGATGAAATTCCGCCCCGCGCCGCAGAGCACGATGGCAATCACCGCCGGGTCGCCATCGAGTGCTTCAATCGCTGCGAGCAGGGCCGAGCGCACGGGATGGGACAGCGCGTTGACCGGCGGATTGTCAACGACGACGATTGCGACCTCGCCGCTGCGCTCGACGATGACCGGCTCAGTCATGCGAACCGTTCGATGGCGAGGGCGATACCCTGGCCGACGCCGATACACATGGTGCAAAGGGCGCGCCGACCGCCAGTACGCGCGAGCTGCCAGGTGGCCGTCGTCGCAAGGCGCGCTCCGCTCATGCCGAGCGGATGGCCGAGCGCGATCGCGCCGCCATTCGGATTCACGTGCGACGCATCGTCCGGCAGGCCGAGCCTGCGCAGCACGGCCAGGCCCTGGGACGCGAATGCCTCGTTCAGCTCGATCACGTCGAAATCGCGGATGCCGAGCCCGAGCCGTGCCAGCAGCTTCTGCGTGGCCGGTGCCGGACCGATGCCCATGATCCGCGGCTCGACGCCCGCGACCGCAGCGCCGAGCACGCGTGCGCGCGGAGCGAGCCCATGCCGCTTCGCCGCGCGCGCGCTCGCCAGCACCAGCGCACAGGCGCCGTCGTTGACGCCCGATGAATTGCCAGCGGTGATGGTGCCGCCCGCGCGAAATGGCGTCGGCAGCTTCGCCAGCGCCTCGAGGTTCGTCTCCCGCGGATGCTCGTCGCGATCGACGATTGCCGGGTCGCCTTTCTTCGCCGGGACCGTGACCGGTACGATCTCCGCTGCCAGCGTGCCGTCTCGCTGCGCGCGCAGCGCCCGTTGCTGGCTCCTCAACGCAAACGCATCCTGGTCAGCGCGCGAGACGCCGAACTCGGCGGCGACGTTCTCGCCCGTTTCCGGCATCGAATCGATGCCGTACTGCTGCTTCATCAGCGGATTCACGAAGCGCCAGCCGATCGTCGTGTCGAACATCTGCTGGTTGCGCGTGTACGCGGCATCGGGCTTCGACAGCGCGTACGGCGCACGGCTCATGCTCTCGGCCCCGCCGGCAATCACGAGTTCCGCCTCGCCGCTTCGGATCATTCGCGCAGCAATGGCGACTGCATCGAGGCCCGAGCCGCAGAGCCGGTTGACCGTGACACCCGGCACCGACACCGGCAAGCCGGCGAGCAGCGCCGCCATGCGCGCCAGGTTGCGGTTGTCCTCGCCCGCCTGGTTCGCGCAGCCGAGGATGACGTCGTCGACTGCCTGCCAGTCGACCGACGGATTGCGCTGCATCAGCGCCGCCAGCGGCACGGCCGCGAGGTCGTCGGTGCGCACGCCGGCCAGCGCGCCGCCGTAGCGCCCGATCGGCGTGCGGATCGCGTCGCAGATCAGGGCATCAGTCATCGGTCAGTCTCCCGGCAACCTGGTGGCTGCGGCCGCGAAACAGCGCGACCGTCTCGTCGCGCTGGTTGCGCACCTCGATCTCGTAGATGCCGGCGCGGCCGGCGCGCCAGCGTTCCTCGGCAATGGCGCGAAGCACGTCGTCTTCGCGCCCCGGGGCCAGGAACTCGATCGCGGCGCCTGCCGCGATCGTATTGTCGCCGTGAGAATTGCAGGCGAACGCGAAAGCGCTGTCGGCGAGCGCGAAGATCAGGCCGCCGTGGCAGATGCGGTGGCCGTTGACCATATCCGCACGCACGCGCATCGAGACCGTCGCCCGTCCCGGCGTACAGGATTCGACGGTCATGCCGAGCATCTGCGAGGCACGATCGCCGGCGTACAGGGTCGCAGCCGCACGCGCGGCAAGCGCCTGCCTGCCGGCTTCATCGACAGGAGAGACTTCGCTCATCGCGTCCTATCCTCCGGTGAACCGCGGCGCCCGCTTCGCGGCGAAAGCGGCAATGCCTTCCGCGTAGTCGGCGCTTCGGCCGAGCTCGCGCTGGAAATCGCGCTCGACGTCGAGCTGCTCCGTCAGCGTGCGTCCCCAGGCACCGTCCAGCGCCTGCCGCGTGCGCAGCAGCGCGCGCGTCGGCGCAGCCGCGAGTTCGCCCGCAAGCTGGTCGACGGCCGCGGGAAATTCCGCATCGTCCACGCATCGCCAGATCAGGCCCCAGGCCGCGGCGGTCGCTGCGTCGAGCCGCTCGCCCAGCATCGCGAGACCGAGCGCGCGCGCCGGGCCGACAAGCCTCGGCAGGAACCAGGTCGCGCCGGAATCCGGGACCAAGCCGAGCCGGCAGAAAGCCTGGATGAAGGATGCGGAGCGCGCGGCGATGACGAGGTCGCAGGCGAGCGCGATGCTAGCGCCCGCTCCGGCCGCGACGCCGTTCACCGCCGCGACGACCGGTATCGGCTGGCTCCGCAGCGCGAGGACGAGCGGCTTGTAATGGCGCTCGATCGAATCACCGAGATCCGCCCGCGAGCCGTCGGGCGCGACCTGGCGGTCGCCGAGGTCCTGGCCCGCGCAGAAACCACGGCCGGCGCCGGTCAGCACGAGCACGCGTGCGCCGTCGCCGACGGTCCGGGAGAGCGCGTCGCGCAACTCGTCGTGCATGACGCCGTTGAAACTGTTCAGCCGGTCCGGACGGTTCAGCGTCAGGCGCGCGCTCGCGCCGTCAAGCGTGTACTGGATCGTCGTGTAGTTCATTCGTCGTAGCTGATCTCGAGAGCCGGACTCGTGGGCCGCGACTGGCAGCAGAGAATATAGCCTGCATCGACCTCCCACTCCTCGAGTGCGACATTGTGTTCCATGGTCACGCTGCCGCTGACGAGTCGCGCCCGGCATGTCGAGCAGACGCCGGCGCGGCAGGAAAACGGCAGGTCGAGACCAGCGCGGCCCGCCGCGTCCAGGACGAGCTCGTCGGGCTGCATCGCGAATTTCCGCCGCCGGCCATCCATGATGACCGTCACTTCGGATCCCCCGGCCCGTTCCGTGACCGAGGTGCGCGCCGGCACCGGCGCAGCCGCCGTCTCGCCGCCCGCGGCCGCCACGAAATGCTCGACGTGCACGCGGCCGGTCGCGCCAAGGGTCACGAGCGCCGATTGAACCTCGTCCGCCATCGTGCCGGGGCCGCAGATAAAGAATTCGTCGGCTCCTGCAGCCGCGAGACCATGCCTCGCGAACTCGCGCACGCGTGCGGCGTCGATCCGGCCGTTGAAAAGCGCCACGTCCTGCGGTTCCCGGCTCATGACGAAGCACAGCGAGAACCGCGGCAGGAAGCGGTCCTTCAGCGCCTGAACTTCCTCGACGAACATCGTGCGCGCGGTGCTCGTATTGCCGTAATAAAGCTGGAAACGGCTCTCGGGCTCCTGTTCGAGGACGGTCGCCGCGATCGACAGCACCGGCGTGATGCCGCTGCCGGCGGCGAATGCCACGCAGCTGCGGGGCCGACCGGATGCCTGCGTATTAAAACTGCCGTTCGGCGTCAGCACATCGATCGTGTCGCCGACCGCGAGCGTTCGGGCGAGATGCGGCGACATGCGCCCGGCATCATGCACCCGTACGCCGATCGTGAGCGACGCGGCGCCTTCCGGATTCACGATCGAGTAGGTGCGCCGTTCCTCCTGACCGTCGATCTGGGCGCGCAGCGCCAGGTGCTGGCCCGCGCGGAAACGGTATTCGTCGCGCAGCGACTCCGGCAGGGAGAATGTGATCGCGACGGCGTCGTCCGCGACGGCGCGGCGCTCCGATATCTCGAGCGGATGGAACTTCAGCACGAGTTCACAAACACTTGAAGTAGTCGAAGGGTTCCAGGCAGGCCGTGCAGCGATAGAGCGCCTTGCAGGGCGTCGAACCGAATTCGGAGAGTTTTTCCGTGTCCACTGACCGGCAGCGCGGACAGGCGACGACAAGGTCCGCTTGTGCCAGCGCGCGCGGACTGCCGACTGCCATTGCCGGTGGCGTGATGCCGTAGGCTTCGAGCTTGCGCCGTCCTTCCGCGCTCAGCCAGTCGCTGGTCCAGGGCGGTGACAGCACGTCGACCGCGGTCGCGCGGATTCCCGCATCCCCGAGCGCACGCAGGATGTCTGCCTTGATCATCGGCGTCGCCGGGCAGCCGGAATACGTGGGCGTCACGCCGACTTCGACCGAGCCGTCGGCTGCAACGACAACGTGCCGGATCACGCCGAGGTCGAGCACCGAGAGCACCGGGATCTCCGGATCCGGCACGCCGGAGAGGAGCCCGAAGACGCGCTTCCGGAGCGCGTGCGGCTCGGTTGCTGCCCGGGCAACCACGGCATTCACCACGTCGCGCCCAGGTGCGCGCGATGCAGCGACTGCATTTCCGCGAGCAGGTAACCGAGGTGCTCGCTGTGCCGGCCCTGTTTGCCATGCCACGGGTAGCTCACGGCTGGCGGTCGCGTCAGCGTCGCCTCCGCGAGCACACCGTCGACGGCGCGGTTCCAGGCATCGGCCAATGCGGCGGGCGCCGGACCGATGCCGGCCGCCACCGCTTCGCGATCCACGTCGTCGGCCTCGAACAACTCGCCCGTGAACGGCCAGAGCCGCGGCAGCGCATCGGCCACGCGCGCATGGCTCTCGGGCGTGCCGTCGCCGAGACGGATCAGCCAGCCGCTGCTGTAGCGCAGGTGATAGCTCGCCTCCTTGACTGCCTTGGCCGCGATCGCCGCGAGCTTCGCGTCCCGCGACGGCAGCAACGCTTCGTACAACGCGAATTGCCAGGCGTCGAACAGGAACTGGCGCACGATGGTGCGCCCGAAATCGCCGTTCGGCTGCTCGACCAGCGTCAGGTTCAGGAATTCCGATTCCTCGCGCAGGTAGGCGAGCGCATCCTCGTCCCGGCCACGGCCTTCGAGTTCGCCCGCGTGCGCCAGCAGGAGCCGTGCCTGGCCAAGCAGGTCGAGCGCGACGTTAGCGAGCCCGAGGTCCTCCTCCAGCGCCGGCGCATGTCCGACCCACTCTCCGAGTCGCTGCGCCAGCACGAGATTCGTGTCGGCCAGCCGCAGTACGTAGCGGCAGTGCGGCGTCACAGCGTCTTCACCTCTTCCGGAATGTCATAGAACGTCGGATGCCGGTAGATCTTGTCGCGCGCCGGCTCGAACAACGCGTCCGCGTCGGCCGGGTCCGAGGCGACGATGTCGCTCGAACGCACGGCCCAGATGCTGACGCCTTCCAGTCTGCGCGTGTACAGGTCGCGGGCATGCTCGATCGCCATGCGTGCGTCGGTCGCGTGCAGGCTGCCCACGTGCTTGTGATCGAGGCCCGACCGCGCGCGGATGAAAATCTCGTAGAGCGGCCAGTCCTGCGTGTTGTCGGTCATGGTCACTCCCCTGCCCTCAGGCGGCGCGCGCCGCTTTCGCCTTCTGCTTCGCGGCCCATGCGGCAGCCGCCTCGCGCACCCAGCGGCCCTCGTCGTGCGCGCGCCTGCGCGCCTCGAGGCGCTCGCGATTGCAGGGCCCGTGGCCCGCGAGCACCTGCTCGAACTCGTGCCAGTCGATTTCGCCAAACCGGTAATGCCCGGCCGCGGCGTCCCACCGCAGCGCCGCATCGGGCACTTTCAAGCCGATGAACTCCGCCTGCGGCACCGTCGTATCGACGAATTTCTGCCGCAGATCGTCGTTCGAGAAACGCTTGATCTTCCAGCGCATCGACTGTGCGCTGTGCTTCGATTCGGCATCGGACGGGCCGAACATCATCAGCGACGGCCACCACCAGCGATCGAGCGCGGCCTGCGCCATGGCCCGCTGTCGGTCGGTGCCGCGCGCGAGCCGCATCATGATTTCGTAGCCCTGGCGCTGGTGGAAGCTTTCTTCCTTGCAGATGCGGACCATCGCCCGCGCATACGGGCCGTACGAACATCGGCACAGCGGAATCTGGTTCATGATCGCCGCGCCGTCGACCAGCCAGCCGATCGCTCCGACGTCGGCCCAGGTCGGCGTCGGATAATTGAAGATGCTCGAGTACTTGGCCTTGCCATCGAGCAGCTGGCCGACCAATTCGTCGCGCGATACGCCGAGCGTTTCGGCCGCGCTGTAGAGATAGGCTCCATGGCCGCCCTCGTCCTGCACTTTCGCGATCAGGATGGTCTTTCGAAGCAAGGAAGGCGCGCGCGTGATCCAGTTGCCCTCCGGCAGCATGCCGACGATCTCGGAATGGGCGTGCTGGGAGATCTGCCGGATCAGCGTCCGTCGGTAGGCATCGGGCATCCAGTCCTTGGGCTCGATCTTGTCTTCCGCATCGACGCGCGACTGAAAACGCGACTCCGCCGCCGTGTGATCCGGCACCTCGTCGCGGAGACAATCTTTTCCAAGTGAATCAAGACCTTGTGTATACATGGCGGCGGCCTCCTGCGATCCGCTACAGCAGTACGAACTTTGACACAGAAAGAAGGCGCTTGGCATGACGCCGCCAGTGGCGGCGCGCTGGCTGGCCTAGGTCCAGCCCTCGATCCGCCGGACAAGCGTCTCCATGAACCGGTTCGCCTGGTGGCCGTCCAGCACGCGGTGATCGATGGTGAGCGTCACGTAGCAGCATGGGCGTATGACGATTGCATCCTTGCCGCCGTCGCTGGCGACGACCGCGCGTTTTTCCAGGCGGCCGATGCCGAGGATCGCGGATTGTGGCTGGTTGATCACGATCGGCGCTGCGAGCAGGCTTCCGCTGACGCCGTGATTCGAGATCGTGAACGTGCCGCCACGCAGGTCCGCCGGGGTCAGGCGGTCTTCACGCGCTCGCTGCACGAGTTCGCCGAGCGATGCGGCGATACCGGCGAGATCGAGCCGCCCCGCGTCGCGGATGACCGGGACGATCAGGCCCCGTCCCTCGAGCGCGGTGCCGATTCCAATATCGATCCGGTCGCTGATCAGGATGGCCTCGTCAGTCCAGCGACCATTGGCTTCCGGCACGGCGCGGATCGCGTCCACGCAGGCTGCGACGAAATAGGCAGTCAGCGTCGGCGACGAGCCGCGCTCACCGAATGCGACCCGCTGCGCCGCGCGATGTGCGATCACCGCTGTCATGTCCGCTTCGAACACGGTCGTCACGTGCGGTGCGGTATGCAGCAGGCTTTCCACCATGTGCTCGGCGATGCGCCGACGCATCGGCGTGTGCGGCACGCGCCGCACCGCTCCTTCCCCCGGCGCCGCGACCATTTCCGGCGTCGCCAATGCGGCGGCAGGCGCAGGCGCCTGCGGCCGGGCATCGCGCCCGGCAGCCGCCAGCACGTCATCGACGGTCAGGCGGCCGCCCTCGCCGGTGCCGGGTACTTCGCTCGCATTCAGTCCATGCTCGGAAAGCAGCCGGCGCACCGCCGGACTCATGCGCGCGCCGGCCGCAGCGGGCATGGCGGCGGCCGCGGATCGGGCGACTGCCGCCGGTAGCGCGGTGCCGGCCGCCCGCGCAGCCGTAGTCGCAGTCGCCGGCGTGAGACGCCCGAGCAACGCGCCCGGCGCAACGTCCATGCCTTCCGCGGCCGCGATCTCCTGGAGCACGCCGTCCTCGGGCGCGGGCACCTCGATCGTCACCTTGTCGGTCTCGATTTCGACCAGCGGTTCGTGTCGGGCGACCGTCTCGCCGACGGCCTTCAACCAGCGCAGTACCTGGGAACGGGTGCCCTCGGCTTGGTCGGCAGGCAGCAGCACGTCGATCAGCGCGGACATCAGACGCTCGCGATGCGGCGGATCGCCGCGACGATGCCGGCGACCGAGGGCACGACGACTTCGAGCATTTCGGGACTATGCGGGCTCGGAATGTCCGGCATCGCCAGCCGCTCGATCGGCGCGTCCAGATTGAAGAAAGCGTGCTCGGCGAGCACGGCCGCGATCTCGGCGCCGAATCCGGCCGTCAGGTTGTCCTCGTGCACGATCAGGCAGCGGCGCGTCTTCGTCACGGAGGCGAGCACGGCCGCGCGATCCCAGGGCGCGAGCGTCCGAAGGTCGATCAGTTCGACATCGATCCCCGATTGCGCGGCCGCATGTTCGCAACGCTCGACCATCGCGCCCCAACTGACCACCGTCAATTCAGTGCCGGGCCTGACGCAGCGAGCGACGCCGAACGGCAGCAGGTAATCGTCGCCCGGATATGGGCGGCGTGCAGCCGCACCATCGAGCAGCGAACGGTGCTCGAAGAAGATCACCGGATCGTTGCCGCGCAGCGCGCTTCGCAGCAGTCCGACGGCATCTTCCGCATTCGACGGCATCGCGAGCTGCCAGCCGGTCGCGTGCAGGAACTGCACTTCGTTGCATTGACTGTGCCACGGATCGCCGCACTTGAAGAATCCACCCGGCATGCGCACGACCATCGGCGCGGCAAAGCGATTCGCGGTGCGCCAGCGCATCGTGCCGCAGTCGTGCAGCTGCTCCGCCGCCGGCTCCGCGTACTTGCGGAACTGTATTTCCGGGACGGGCAAGAGCCCCGCGATCGCCATGCCGACAGCGCGCCCGATGATCCCCTCCTCCGACAGGCTGGTGTCGAAGACGCGGTCTTCGCCAAAGCGCTCCTGCAAGCCGAGCGTCGCGGCATGCACGCCACCCTTGCGACCGACATCCTCGCCGAACACGAGCATGCGCGGGTTGATCTCGAGTTCATGCTCGAGCGTGCGACGGATCGCGGTAAGCATGTTGATGCGGGGGCCGCCCGGATGCGGGAGCGCCGTGCCCGGGATCGCCTGAATGCCGTCGCCAAGCAGGCCACCCTGCGATTGCGGATCCATGGAACCGTCGGTTCGCCGTTCGCTGAAGGCATACATCGTGACCGCCATCGGCGCGGCGGGCCGCGACTCGATCCCCGCCAGCGCTTCGGCGACCGCGCGTTCGGCCTCGTTTTCGAGCCCCTGCCACGCGGTTTCCGTCAAGGCCGAGGGCACCAGGCGCTGACGGAGGCGCAATAGCGGATCGCGCGCACGCTCGCCCGCGATTTCCTCTTCGCTCTTATAGGTCTGGGTATCCTGGCCCGAATGCCCGGACAGGCGCGGCACGATCAGACGCAGCAGCACCGGACCGGCACCGCTGCGCACCGCCTGCACGGCATCGCCGATCAGTGCGGCGGCGGCATCCGGCTCGGACCCGTCACCGCACAGGATCTGCAGATTCCTGAATGAAGCGAGGTTCGCGGCAAAGTTCCCGCCCGGTGTCTGCCTGGTCGTCGGCACCGAGATGCCATAGCCGTTGTCCTCGATGAAATACAGGAGCGGCAGGCGCTCGGTCGTCGCGATATTGAGGGACGCCCAGAAACCGTTGGTCGCGAGCGACGCGTCGCCGCCGTGCGCAACCGCGATGCTGCCTTCCGAACTGCGCTCGCCGAGCACGCGCGCCCGGTAGACCAGGGACTGGGCCCAGCCCGTCGCCGGCGTGTATTGCGTACCGACGCCGCCGCAGGCCGGCAGCATGCAGGCGCGGTCGCGGCGCGGCAGATTCAGCACCACGCCGATGTCCCGTCCGGCGGACATTCCCTGGGGCTGCATCATCGTCGAGGCCAACGCCTCGTCGACAGACAGCCCGATCGCAAGCGCCAATGGCCGGGACCGGTAATAAGGTGCGACCGCATCGCGCGTGCCGGTCAGTTGCATGCCGAGCAGCGCCTGCGTGAGGTCATGGCCACGCGCCGAAAACTGATACAGCACACGGCGCTCCGGGACGAGCTTCGTTTCTTCCAGCCGGTCGAGCGCGCGCGACAGGAATACGATTCGCAGAGCCTGGCACCAGTCATCCACAGACAGCGAATTCCGCTGCACATGCCGTTGCGCGCTGACTGCCATGGGCTTTCGCTTTTCGGGGTGGGGAGGTGCAGCCTAGAGTAGCGAGTCATACTCGGTGGTATTGGCCAATATCACGCGATAAATTGGAGTATTTAGTGATAAACTCCAACCAATTATGATTTTTTAGGTTTTTCACCATGCCGACACTCGATCGGACCGACGTCCGCATTCTCGAACTCCTGCAGCAGGAAGGCCGACTGAGCCACGTCGAGCTCGCGGAGCGCGTGGGGTTGTCGGCGACTCCCTGCACGCGCCGAATTCGGCAGCTCGAACAGCAGGGAATCATTCGCGGCTATTCGGCCATCCTCGATCCCAAACGAGTGGGCCAGAACGTGCTCGCCTTTGTCCAGATCAAGCTCGAGCGCCACACGGACGACGTGATCGAGCGTTTCCGGCGCACGCTGGAAGAAAGACCCGAAGTCGTCGCCGCGCATGCCATGACCGGGGAAATGGATTTTCTGCTGCAGGTCGTGGTCCCCGATCTCGATGCGCTCGGCCGGTTCACCTTGCATCAGCTGCTGAAGCTGCCAGGCGTACGGGATGTGCGGTCCAGCCTGGTGCTGGAAACCCTCAAGACCGTCGCCCGCGTGCCGCTTGACGCAGCGCTGCAGTAGAATCCGAGAGCGCCGCGAACCGAGCCCAGCGGCCGCTGTCCCAACAAACTCATTTCGCTCCTCGGAGATTGCGCCATGACCCGCCTGACCCTCGCGACCCTTGCCCTGTTGGTGGCGGGATCCGCCAACGCAACCTGCATCTACCCGCGTGCGCCCGAGCATGTGCCGACGGCAAGACTGCGACTTACGAAGAAATGGCGGCCGCGCAGAAAGCGGTGCAGCAGTTCAACGAGGACATCACGGCCTACAACGCCTGTCTTGACATGGAACTGTCTGCGCTCGTCCAGAGCGGCTCGTACGACGAGGCACGCCTCGAAGAGCTGCGCGCGATGCACGCCAAGAAGAACAACGCCGCCGTCGACGAAGTGCAGGCCGTCGCCGACCAGTTCAACGAGCAGTTGCGCGTCTTCAAGGCGCCGCGACAAGCAGGACTGACGCCGGAGCCCGATGCTGACGCCCGTCGAAGCGGATGCGGCGATCGCCGCGACGCTCGCGGTTGCGGCAACCGAGCGTGTCCCACTGACAGCCTGCGCCGGACGCGTGTTGCGCGAGCCTGTTCACGCGGAACGCGATGCGCCTCCTTTCGACCGCGTCACCATGGACGGCATCGCGATCGCCTCGGCAGCCCTCGCGCGGCGCGAATTTCGTATCGCCGGCATTCAGCCGGCTGGCGTGCCCGCGCTCATGCTGCCTTCCCTGGCCGACTGCTTCGAGGTGATGACGGGAGCCATGCTGCCGTCGGGCTGCGACACGATCGTGCCGGTCGAGCGACTGCGAGTCGGAGAAGGGCCAGGCGACGATCGACTCGGGCCACACGCCGGAGCCGGGCCAGTACGTGCATCGACAGGGCGCTCGATGCGAAAGCCGGCGACCGGCTGCTCGCGCCCGGCATGCGCCTTGGCGCGCCGGAGATCGCGATCGCGGCATCGGCCGGCCTCGCCGCGCTCGAAGTCTCCCGCCTGCCCCGCATCGCGGTCATATCGACCGGCGACGAACTGGTCGAACCCGGCCGGCCCGTCGCCGCACATCAGGTGCGGCGCTCGAACGCCTACGGCCTCGCGGCCGCGCTCCGGCTCGCGGGATTCGAGCCAACGACCGACCGGCACCTTGCAGATGAACCGGCGGTGCTCGAAGCTGAACTGGAGCGCGCGCTCGACCAGCACGACGTGCTGGTGCTTTCCGGCGGCGTTTCCGCCGGGCGCTTCGACCATGTTCCGGCCACACTCATGGCACTGGGCGTGCGAAGGGTTTTCCATCACGTGTCGCAGCGTCCGGGGCGCCCGATGTGGTTCGGCGTCCGCCCGCCCGCCAAGGTCGTCTTCGCGCTGCCCGGCAACCCGGTGTCGGTGCTCGTCTGCCTGGCGCGGTACGTCATCCCGGCGCTCATCCTGCAATCTGGCGCCAAGCGCCCGTCGCGTCCGTTCGTCAGGCTGGCGCAGGAATACGCTTCGCGGGCACCGCTCACCTGTTTCCTGCCGGTCTCGCTCAGGTACGATCGGGAAGGAGCGGCACCTGGCAGAGCCGCGGCCGACCGGCGGTTCCGGCGATTTCATCTCGCTCGCCGGAACCGATGGCTTCGTCGAATTGCCGCAGGGCCCGGCAACGCACCTGGCCGGGCTCGCCGTGCCGTTCCAGCACTGGTAAATCATGAATGACGACCCCGCACACCGGCTGATCCCGCTTTCCGCTCCGCACGCGGCGGCCGATGCGCGTGGCCGGCCGCTCGCGGACCTGCGCATTTCGGTGATGGATCGCTGCAATTTCCGCTGCCCGTATTGCATGCCGCGCGCGACCTTTGGCGAGAACTACCGGTTCCTCGCCGCGACGGAACGGCTGTCGTTCGAGGAAATCCTGCGCCTCGCACGCCGATTCGCAACGTTCGGCGTGCGAAAGATCCGCCTGACCGGCGGCGAGCCGCTGCTGCGCTCGGGGCTCGCGGACCTCGTCGGCGAGCTCTCCGCAATCGACGGCGTCCTGGATCTCGCGTTGACGACGAACGGCGTGTTGCTCGCCCAGCATGCCGCAGAACTCGCGGCCAACGGGCTCAAACGAGTCACGGTCAGCCTTGACACGCTCGACCGGGACACGTTCCGCAGGATGAGCGGCGGCTTTGATGGACTCGAACGCGTGCTGGACGGCATCCGCGCGGCGGAAGAGACCGGTCTCGCGCCGGTCAAGGTCAATGCGGTGATCCAGCGCGGCCTCAACGACCACCAGGCGCTCGCGATGGCGCGCCATTTCCGCGGCAGCAGCGTCGTGCTGCGTTTCATCGAATACATGGACGTCGGCAACCGCAATGACTGGGATCGGGCGCTCGTCGTTCCTTCACGAGAGCTGCGCGATGCCATTTCGTCCGCGCATCCGCTCGTACCAGTCGCGGGCAGCTATCGCGGCGAAGTCGCCGAGCGCTACGCTTACGCAGACGGCGCCGGCGAGATCGGATTCATCTCGTCTATCAGTCAGCCGTTCTGTGGTGACTGCACGCGCGCGCGGCTGTCTTCGGACGGCGTCTTTTACACCTGCCTGTTCGCGACGGAAGGCACGGACCTGCGCGCACCGCTGCGCGCCGGCGCCACTGACGAAGACCTGTCGCAGTTGATCCGCGCCACCTGGCGGCGGCGCGAGGACCGTTACAGTGAATTGCGGCCAGCCGCGTCGACGGAGCGGCCGCTGCACAAGATCGAGATGTACTACATTGGCGGATGACGCCGGCAAGACTCTGTCCCACATCGACTCAGCCGGCCGGCCGTCGATGGTGGACGTGACGGCGAAGCAGCCGCACATTGCGCATCGCCTGCGCCGAGGCGCGCCTGCGGTTCCCGCGCGAAACACTCGCGGCACTTAAGAGTCCGAATTTCGAAACGGCCAAGGGGCCGGTCTTCAACACGGCGATCGTCGCCGGCACGCTCGCCGCGAAGCGTACGCATGACCTGATTCCGTTCTGCCATCCGCTCGGCCTCGAGCGCTGCGACATCGCGATCGACGCGGAAGGCGACGAATTGCTCGTCGTACGCTGCACGACCGCGGTCCATCACCGCACCGGGGTCGAGATGGAAGCGCTGACGGGCGCAGCCGTCGCCGCGCTCGCCATCTACGACATGTGCAAGGCGCTGACGCACGACATCGTGATCGAGGCGACGCGCCTGATTTCGAAAAGCGGCGGCAAGAGCGACTTCGGCCAGACGGCGCCGCCATGACGCCCCTCTATGGCCTCGTCCTCGCGGGCGGCCGTTCGCGGCGCATGCGGGCCGACAAGGCCGCGCTCGCCTATGCCCGCGCGTCCGCAGCTCGTGGAGGCATTCGATCTCGTCGCGCCGCGCGTCGAGCGCGCCTGGATTTCCGTGCGCGCGGACCAGGCGGCCGATGCGCTGCGCGCCGCCTTTCCGCAGGTCATCGACACCGGCGTCGGCGACGGGCCGATTGCAGGCATCGTCGCGGCACAGCGACAGGCGCCCGCCGCGGCCTGGCTGGTGCGTCGCCTGCGACCTGCCGTTTCTCGATGCGGCGACGCTCGATCAGCTGATCGCAGAGCGCGACCCGGCGCGTCATGCGACGGCGTTTCGAAGTGTCCACGACGGGCTGCCGGAGCCGCTGTGCGCGATCTACGAGCCCGGGAGCCGCGAACCGATCCTGCATTACGTCGAAGCCGGCGGTTCCTGCCCGCGGAAGTTCCTGCTCACGCATGACACGCAGTTGCTCGATCCATTGAATGTGCTGGCGCTCGACAACGCGAATACGCCGCAGGATCTCGCTGCGGTGCTCGCCGCGCTCGCCGCAATGGGGGCTGCCTGATGCCGCGCCTGCGCCTGCGCTATTACGCGACGCTTCGCGAAGAGGCCGGTCGCGCCGCGGAGTCGCTGGACACGGCGGCGTCGACCCCGGCCGCGCTTTATGCCGAACTCGCGGGGCGCTATGGTTTCCGGCTTTCGCAGGCGCAACTGCAGGTCGCCGTGAATTCCGCCTTTTCGGACTGGGACCGGGCGCTCGCCGATGACGACGAAGTCGTGTTCATTCCGCCGGTGGCCGGCGGATGAAAGCATTCGGATTCACGCAGGCGCCCGATCGATGCCGCGGCCGAGGCGGCACCGCTCGCCGTCGCGTCAGCCGGCGGATTCGCGGCATTCGAAGGCCGGGTGCGCGACCACAGCGAGGGCCGCGCAGTCACGGGCCTGGACTACGAGGCATTCGAGGAACTGGCGCTCGCCGAGGGCGAACGCATCGTCAACGAGGCGATGCGGCGGCACGGCGCGATCGGCGCCCGTTGCGTGCACCGGCTCGGTTCGCTCGCGATCGGCGATGTCGCGGTCTGGATCGGCGTCGCGAGCGCGCACCGCGCGGAAGCCTTCGCCGCCTGCCGCGAGATCATTGACGCAGATCAAGCACCGGCTGCCGATCTGGAAGCGCGAGCATTACGCGGACGGCAGCCGTCACTGGGTCAACTGCGAGCGCTGTGCCGCGCCCGCCGCAGTCTTCGACTACTCGCGCCAGACCGCGCTGCCGGAGATCGGCGAAGCCGGCCAGCGCCGCCTCGCGGAGGCGTCGGTGGTCGTCGTCGGCGCCGGAGGACTGGGATCGGCCGCGCTCGTGGGCCTCGCCGGCGCTGGCATCGGCACGATCCACATCGTCGATGACGATGTAGTCGAAGCATCGAATCTGCATCGCCAGCCCCTCTTCGCGCAGGCCGACGTGGGACAACCCAAGGCGCAAGCGGCGGCCCGGCGCCTGACCGCTTACAACCCGTCGATTCGCGTGCTGCCCCATGCACTTCCGCTTCGATGCTGCGAATGCCGATGAACTGATCGGGCTGGGCGACATCGTCGTCGACTGCTGCGACAACTTTGCGACGAAATTCCTGATCAACGATGCGGCGATGCGCGCCGGCTCGCCCGGCGGTGATCGCCAGCGTGTATCAGTATGAAGGACAGCTGCAGGTGGTTCGCGCAGATGCGCGCGGTTCCTGCCTGCGCTGCCAGTGGCCGGAGGCAACCCGGGACGGGCTCGTCGGCAATTGCCGGCAGGCCGGCGTGCTCGGCCCGGTGCCGGCGGTGCTCGGCAGCCTGCAGGCGATGGAAGTCCTGAAGCTCCTGCTCGACCTGCCGGGACAGATGCGGGACGAGCTGTTGCTCGTCGACCTGCTCGACCTCGGCCAGCGCCGCGTACGGGCGCCAAGGCATTCCGCCTGCGCCGATGCCTGCGTGCGCATCGCGGCAAACGTGACGGCGGGCGCCGACGACATCGATGTCACGCTGTCGCTTGCGGATGCCGCTGCCCAGGGCTTTCGCATCGTCGACATCCGCGAACGCGACGAATGCCTGGCCGAGCCGATGCCGCTTGCCGATCACGAATCGGTTCCGCTCGGACAACTGCTCGGCGGAGGACTCGCGATCGACGCCTCAGCGCGGTACCTGCTCGTCTGTGCGCATGGCGTCAGGAGCCGGGCCGCGGCGGAGATGCTGCGCGCAGCCGGGCGCGGGAATGTGTGGTCGCTGCGCGGCGGACTCGCGGCCGCCGGCGGCTGAGGCGCGTCAGAACGCGAACTGGTCCGCCGGCAGGGCCATCAGCGAATCGGCGCCGGCGGAGAGCGCATCGAGATGCGGCCTCGGCACGCGGCAGGATGCGCTGGAAATAGAAACGCGCGGTCGCGAGCTTGGCCTCGTGAAATTCCGCTCCTGCGCCGCCTTTCTTCAGGGCCGCCGTCGAAACGGCCGCCATCCGCGCCCAGCACCACGCGAGACACAGGTATCCCGTGAACTGCAGGTAGTCCATCGCCGCGGCGCCGGTTTCATCGGGATCGCGGGCGGCGCGCCGCGCAACCGATTCGGTCGCCTCGCTCCATTCCTTCAGCAGGCCGGTGAGCCGCGTGACGAACTCGGAAAGCTCCTCCGAACTCGCGTGGCGCTCGCAGAATCCGCCGATCACGCCGCCGAGCGCGCGTGCAAGCGCGCCGCCGGATCCGAGCACCTTCCGGCCGAGCAGGTCATTCGCCTGCACCCCGTTCGTGCCCTCATAAATAGCCGTGATGCGGGCGTCGCGGAAGTACTGCTCGACGCCCGTTTCCCGCACGTAGCCGTGGCCGCCGTGCACCTGCAGCGCGTGGCTCGTGCATTCGAGGGACATGTCGGTCAGGAACCCTTTGACGACCGGCGTCAGGATCGCGAGCAGTCCTTCGGCTCGCTCGCGCTCCGCCGCATCGGGATGATGCAGCGCGCTGTCCATCTGCATGCCGGCGAAATAGTTGAGGACGCGCCCGCCTTCGATCAGCGACTTCTGCGTCAGCAGCATGCGACGCACGTCCGGATGGCCGATGATCGGATCGGCGGCGGCGCTGCCTCCGCCATCGGACGTGCGGCCCTGGCGACGCTCGCGCGCATAGGCGAGCGCCGCCTGGTATGCGCCTTCGCATTGCGCGAGACCCTGCAGGCCGACCCACAGCCGCGCATGATTCATCATCGTGAACATGCACTTGAGGCCGCCGTTGATCTCGCCGATCAGCCAGCCGCGCGACTCGTCGAAATTCATCGCGCAGGTGGCCGAGCCGTGAATGCCGAGCTTGTGCTCGATGCTCGCGCAGCTGACGCCGTTCGCCTCGCCGGGCTCGCCCGTTGCGCCGGCCAGGAATTTCGGCACGAGGAACATGCTGATGCCGCGCGATCCCGACGGCGCGTCCGGCAGCTTCGCGAGCACCATGTGAACGATGTTCTCGGTCAGGTCGTGCTCGCCGCTCGTGATGAAGATTTTCGTCCCGCTGACCCGATAGCCGCCGTCGCCGTCCGGCACCGCACGCGTGCGCATCAGTCCGAGATCGGTGCCGGCATGTGGTTCGGTCAGCACCATCGTGCCGCTCCATGAACCGCTCACGAGCTTTGGCAGAAAGGTCCGCTTCGAGTTCATCGGACCCATGCCGGTCGAGGCAGAGCACCGCGCTGTCCGTCAGGCCGCTGTAGAGCTTCCAGGACATGTTCGCCGAGACCAGCATCTCGCCGACCGGTCCGCCAAGGCTTTCCGGCAGGCCCTGGCCGCCCGCTTCCGCGGGTCCGCACAGCGCTGCCCAACCGTCTGCGACGTACTGGCGATAGGCGTCGGCGAAGCCGGGAGGCGTGATCACGCGGCCGTCGGGCTCGCGCCTGACGCCGATGCGGTCACCCGCTTCATTGGTCGGCGCGACCACGCTCTCCGCGAAGCGTGCGCATTCGTCGAGCACGCTGTCGATCAATTCCTTGTTGACGTCTCCGCGCCCGAGCTCGCGGTAGTGTTGGGCGGCGCCGAGAACCTCATGCAGGACATAGCGGAATTCGCGAAGCGGGGCCTTGTATTGCGGCATGCGGGCGTCGGGCCTCAGCCGGCTTTTTCGGCGCAGGTGATACAGCGGTCGGAATACGGCAGCGCCTGCAGCCGGCGCGTATCGATCGGCTTGCCGCACTGGCTGCAGAGCCCGTACGTTCCCTGGTCGAGTTGCGCGAGCGCGCGGTTGATCTGCGCGAGTTCTGCCGCGGTCGCTTCGCCGATGCCGGCCAGCACGGCGTCGTTCTCCATCTGGACGACCTGCTCGGCGAAATCCTTGTCGAGCGGTCCCGAAGAACGCGTGATGTCGGCACGCACCTTGGCGGCGCGTGCCAGCAGTTCCTGCTTCTGGGCAAGCAGCTTCGTCCGGACCGCATCCAATTCCGTCGCCATGGGACCTCCCTGTGCTGACGGACGGGCGGCGGCCAACATTGGCCACCGCCCGCGGTCTTTCAGTTTACCTGTACTTCGACCGTCCTGGTGCGGGCAGCAGGCTGCTTCGGCACCCTGACCTTCAGGACGCCGTTCTTGCTCTCGGCCTGGATCGCCTCGACATCGGCGTCCTCCGGCAGCCGGAAGCTGCGCGAGAAGCTGCCGTAAAAGCTCTCGATGCGATGGACTTTCTCGTCTTTGTGCTCGAGCTCGTTCTTGCGCTCGCCGCTGATCGTGATCACGCCTTCATCGACGGTGACCTTGACGTCTTCCTTTCTGACGTCCGGCAGTTCCGCCTTGATCAGGTATTCGGTCTCGGTCTCGGAGATGTTCGCAGCCGGGGTCCAGGCCCGGCCTTCGGGCTCGTGCGCCGGTCGCGAAACCGTTCACCGGCAGACGTCCGAGGAACGGCGTGTAACGGGCAAAAATGTCGTCCAGTTCCCTCAACGGTTCCCAGCGAATCAGTGTCATGGTCCTGTCTCCTTGCAGCGGTTGTGGGCCTGGTCGCCTGCATTGGGGCGCGTTTGCCCGCTCACAAGTGCGCGCCGCGCCGTTGCCACTGATCGGCCCCCGCCCGTAATATCGGGCTCGACTCAGCGCGAGGGAGCCGCATGGGCCGCGATCACAACCCGGTACCCGGACAGTGGTATGAGAGCCTCGAGGACGAGGAGACCTTCCAGGTCCTTTCGATCGACGAGGACTCGGAGCTGATCGAACTGCAATACGAAGACGGCGACGTCGAGGAGATCGACTACGAGACCTGGCAGGAACTCGACCTCGACCTGACCGAGGAGCCGGAAGGCTGGTCCGGCTCGGACGACGATGACGACGAAGACGAGGACGACCTCGAAGACGACGATGATGACGACTGGGATGACGACGACGACGAGGATGACGACGAGGATGACGATGACGATGATTATGGCAACCGCGACGATTACTGACGACCCGCCAACGGCCACTCCGACCCTCCTCCTGAACCTGCCCTGACGCACGGGGTCCAACGACCACGGCACCCGAGGAGATTGAACATGAAAGCGCTGTTGTGGACCGTGCCGCTTCTGTTGCTTTCGGCCTGCGCCACGACCTCGTCCGATTCGGAGACCGGCAACAGCCAGACTCCGAACCCGATTCGCAAGCTGCTGCGTACGAGCGACTGCGTATTCCCGTCGTCCATCTCCGGATTCAACGCACTGGACAACCGCTATATCGTGCTCTACGGCGGCGGCCGGCGCACCGCCTACCTGGCGGAAATCTCCGGTGGCTGTTTCGACGTAAGAAACCAGTCGACGCTCGCCACCGTCGACGGCGACGACAACGGCCGGATCTGCGGCTTCAGCAGCGATTCGATCGCCTATCAGGAGTTCGGCCGGATCGAGCAATGCCGCATCCTGGCGATCGAAGAGTTGACCGACCTGCGCCGCTACGAAGTCCTCGGCGAATCGCCGCCCTCTCGCAAGGACAAGGACAGACGACGAGGACGCTGACGAGGACACTGACGAGGACCGAAGTAACGACGATTGGAATCCCGGCGCAGACTTGAAATGACCCCGGGATGCACCCATCTGGATCGGCCATGAAGCGAATACTGCTGTTCGTGCTGACCAACTTCGCGATCTTGATCGTCGCGAGCGTCACGCTGCGCCTGCTGGGCGTCGAGCCCTGGCTCAATGCGCAGGGCATCAACTTCAATTCCCTGCTGATCTTCGGCGCCGTGCTCGGCTTCGGCGGCGCATTCCTGTCCCTCGCGATCTCGAAATGGATGGCGAAGCGCATGATGGGCGTGAAGGTCATCGACCAGCCGCAGAGCGAGCAGGAAATGTGGCTTGTCGAGACTGTGCGCCGGCAGGCGCAGCAGGCCGGCGTCGGCATGCCGGAAGTTGGCTACTTCGATTCGCCGACCCCAAACGCATTCGCGACCGGCGCGCGGCGCAACAACGCCCTCGTCGCCGTCAGCACCGGCCTGCTCCGGCAGATGAAGCGCCAGGAAGTCGAAGCCGTGCTCGGGCACGAAATGAGCCACGTCGCGAATGGCGACATGGTCACGCTGACCCTGATCCAGGGCGTCGTGAACACCTTCGTGTTCGTCGCCTCGCGAGTGATCGGCAACATCGTCGACAAGGTCGTGTTCCGCAACGAGCGAGGCCATGGACCGGCATTCTGGATCACGACGATGGTCGCCGAAATCGTGCTCGCCTTCCTCGCCACGATGATCGTGATGTGGTTCTCGCGCCGTCGCGAGTTCCGCGCCGACAGCGGCGGCGCCCACCTCGCCGGCCGGATGAGCATGATCGGCGCGCTCGAGGCGCTGCGCCGTGGCCACACCGAGCCGCTGCCGGACAAGATGGCCGCCTTCGGCATCGCGGGCGGGATCGGACAGGGGTTCAAGAGGCTCTTCATGAGCCACCCTCCAATCGAGGAGCGTATCGCGGCGCTGCAGGCCGCGCCTCAGACTTGAGCGGACGCCGCAGAGCACCTCCGATCCAGGCTCAGTAAGATGGCGGGCATGACCCGCCCGCCATCGCGCGAGAGTCTCGAGGCGATCCGGAAACTGCTCGGGCCTGGCGGCTGGCTCGATTCCGCCGACGATCGCGCACCCTTCGAGACCGATTTCCGCCGCATTCATCGCGGCAGCACGCTGCTCGTCGCCCTGCCCGGTTCCACCGCGCAGGTCGCGGAACTCGTGCGGCTGTGCGCAACGGCCGGCATCGGCATCGTGCCGCAGGGCGGCAATACGAGTTATTGCGGCGGCGCGACGCCGCGCGCGAATGGTGCCGACATCGTCCTCTCGCTGCGGCGCATGCGACGCATCCGTTCGGTCGACACGGCGAATGACGCGATGACCGCGGATGCCGGGTGCGTGCTGGCCGAACTGCAGGATGCCGCCGCCGCGGCGAACCGCCTGCTGCCAATGTCGCTCGGTTCCGAGGGTTCCTGCACGCTCGGCGGGATCATCTCGACCAATGCCGGCGGCACCGCGGTGCTGCGCTACGGGATGATGCGCGCCCTCGTGCTCGGGCTCGAGGTCGTGTTGCCGGACGGTACCGTGCTCGATCAGCTCACGGCGCTTCGAAAGGACAATACCGGCTACGATTTGAAGCAGCTATTCATCGGCGCGGAAGGGACGCTCGGCGTCGTCGACGGCGGCCAGCCTGAAGTTGTGGCCGCGGCCGGCGGCATTCGCGACGGCCATGGCAGCCGTCGGCGCGCCCGCGAATGCCGTCCTGCTGCTCGGCCGACTGCGCGAAGCGCTCGGCGACGCGGTCACGACCTTCGAATTGATGCCGCGCATTGCGCTCGAATTCGTCTGTCGCCATGTGCCGGCGACGCGCGACCCGTTCGAGCTGGCGCATGACTGGTACGTACTGACCGAGATCTCGCTGCCACAGGCGGATTCCGACCTGGGCGGACGCTTCGAATCCGCGCTCGCCGCGGCGATCGAGGCGGGCGTCGCGATCGACGCCGTGACGGCCTCATCGGAGGGCCAGCGCGAGGCACTCTGGCGCCTGCGCGAAACGATACCCGAAGGCCAGCGCCACGAGGGTCCCGGCCTCAAGCACGACGTATCGGTCGAAATTGCCAGGCTTCCGCAATTCATCGACGAAGGCCGCGCGATGATCGAGCGGCTGGCGCCCGGCTCGCGTCTTGTCGCCTATGGTCACCTCGGGGATGGCAACCTGCATTTCAATGTCAGCGCGGCCGTTCAGGGCGACGGCGGTGTGCTCGAGCGAGCAGGCGATGCGATCCGCCGCGGCGTGCACGACCTCGTCGCGCGCTACCGCGGCAGCATCAGCGCCGAGCACGGCATCGGCCAGCTCAAGGTCGGCGAGCTCGCGCGCTACGAAGACCCGACGGCGCTCGCGCTGATGCATCGCATCAAGCAGTCGATCGACCCGCAGGGGATCATGAATCCGGGCAAGGTCCTCGACGATCGCACCTGAACCGGTCGGCTAACTCTGCTGGCCGGCCGGACTGGTCCAGCGGCTGTCCGGCCGGATCAATCCTTCCTGCGCGACGCTTGCGACCAGTACGCCCGTGCGCGAGTAGATCGCGCCGCGGCCGAATCCGCGCGCGCCCGAGGCGCTCGGGCTTTCCGTCACATAGAGCAGCCACTCGTCGATCCGCAGGTCGCGGTGGAACCAGATCGCGTGGTCGATGGAAGCCATCTGCAGCTGCATGAAAGACACGGCGTGCGGCAGCGTCGCCGTGTCGAGCAGGTGGTAGTCCGACACATACGTCAGCAGGCAGCGGTGAAGCGCCTGGTCGTCCGGCACCGTGCCGATGACGCGAAACCACACGCGCTTCGCCGCGGGCCGCTTCACCGGATTCAGGAAGTCCGGCGGATCGACGGCGCGGAATTCGAATGGCCGTTGCTGCCGGAAAAAACATTGCACTTTTTCGGGCACGCGGTCGAGCAGCTCCGCGTTCATCTCGCCGAGATCCTCGAGTTCCTCGGGTGGCGGCGTCGCCGGCATCGGCGCCTGGTGATCCAGGCCGGGTTCCGTGATCTGGAACGACGCCGACATCGTCAGGATCGGCTGACCGTGCTGGATCGCGGCGACACGGCGGCTCGTGAAGCTGCCGCCATCGCGACTGCGGTCGACCTCGAAGATGATCGGCGCATTGACGTCGCCGCGGCGCAGGAAATACGCGTGCAGCGAATGCACCTGCCGGCCGTCGACCGTGCGGGAAGCCGCGACGAGCGCCTGGCCCAGCACCTGCCCGCCGAACACCTGCGGCGCACCGATATCGCGGCTCTGCCCGCGAAACAGGTTGTCCTCGAGGCGCTCGAGATCGAGCAGCTTCAGCAGATCCTGCAGGCGCGGCTCCATGGCCGGTTCAGTCAGGCGGTGCGACGCCGAGCCGCTCGCGCATGATCGGGCTCGTCGTCGTGTATTGCAGGAACTGGCGCTTCTCCGGATAAACGTGGTGCTGCACGCCGAACGCGGCAAGCGCCGCCTCGTGGAAGCCCGACAGGATCAGCTTTTTCTTGCCGGGATACGTGTTGATGTCGCCGATCGCGAAAATGCCCGGAACGCTGGTCTGGAATTTCTCGGTGTCGACGGAGAGCGCCTTTTTTTCGAGCGCGAGCCCCCAGTTCGCGACCGGGCCGAGCTTCGGATGCAGGCCGAAACAGGCGATTATTTGCTGGCATGTCAGCGTCTGTCGTCGTCTTGTCGTGGCCCACCACGGTTGCGCCGACGAGTCGCCCGCCGTCGGTCCTGAGGGTCTTGATCGTGCCTTCGAGGTGACGCAGCTTGCCGGCCGCGGCGAACGTCTTCATGCGCGTGACGGAAGCGGGCGCGGCGCGGAATTCGGCGCGACGATGCACGAGCGTCAGCGAGCGCGCCTTGCCGCAGAGCTCCAGCGTCCAGTCGAGCGCGCTGTCGCCGCCACCGGCGATCACGAGATCCTGGCCGTGGAATTCGCCGGCACGCTGCACGCGATAATGGACCTGCGTGCCTTCGTAAGCCTCAGCGCCCGGCACCATCAGCCGCCGCGGCTGGAATGAACCGAGGCCCGCGGCGATGATCACGCTGCCGGCGTCGAATCGCGTGGCCGCGGACGTTTCAACGGCGAAGCGCCCGTCCGGCTGCCGTTCAAGCGAGACGACTTCCTGGCCGAGATGCAAGCCGGCATGAAACGGCTTGATCTGCTGCAGCAGGCGGTCGACGAGTTCCTGCGCGCCGCACACCGGCAGCGCCGGAATGTCGTAGATTGGCTTGTCCGGATAGAGTTCCGTGCACTGGCCGCCGGGGTGCGGTAGCGAGTCCACGACTTCGCTCCGCATGCCGAGCAGTCCGAGTTCAAAAACCGCGAACAGTCCGACGGGTCCGGCGCCGATGATCACGCATTCCGTCTGGATGGCTGGCACGGCCGGCATTCTATCCGATGATACGCTTACGCCCCATGTCCCATCCGCTGGAAGCTCCACTCGCGCCCCTGGTGCGCGATTTCTGCGAACTGCGCTCGCACGGCGATGCATTCGTGCTCGCGACCGTCGTGTCGACCGCGGGCTCGACCTATCGCAAGACCGGCACGCAGATGCTGATCACTGCGGGCTCGCAGTTGCGCGGCCTGCTGTCGGGCGGTTGCCTCGAAGTCGACCTCGTGCTGCATGCGCGCGAAGTGCTCGCGACCGGAAACGCGCGTCTCGCCAGCTATGACATGCGTGGCGACGAAGACCTGCTCTTCGGCATCGGCAGCGGATGCGAAGGCGCGATGCAGGTGCTGCTGCAGCGCGTCGGACCGGCGGAGGCCTGGCAGCCGCTCGCCGTCGTCGCCGCCTGCGTCGAGGCCAGACGCGGCGATATGCTCGCCCTGATCGTCAGCGGCGTAGCCACTGGCCGCGGCTGGTGGGACGATGGCGGCAACGCGCCCTGGGCCGAACCGGAGCCGGTCAGGATTGCGCGCCGGGCTGGCGCCCTGGAGTCAGAGCCGCGCGTTGTCGAGTGCGACGCCGGCGGCGAGATGTTCCGCGCGCTCATCCTGCCGTTGCGACCGCCGCCCGAACTCCTGCTTTGCGGCGCTGGCGCTGATGCCGTGCCGCTCGCACGCCTGGCGATTGCGCTCGGTTTTGCAGTGACCGTCTGCGATCACCGACCGGCGCTTGCGGTAGCCGGCCGCTTTCCGCATTGCGAATTGCATTGCCAGCCGCCCGCGGAGTTTGGCCGGCTGCCGCAGCTTTCGCGCTGCGACGCGGCGATCGTGATGAGCCATCACCTGCAGGCGGATCGCGCTTACCTTTCGGCGATAGCGAACCAGGAAGGCATCGCCTACGTCGGACTGCTCGGCCCGCCCGCGCGGCGGGAACGACTGCTTGGCGAACTCGGCGCGCAGGCGGAGGCCATGCGAGGCCGGCTGCGCGCTCCGCTGGGCCTCGATATCGGCGCTCGCACGCCGGAGGCGATCGCGCTTGCCGCCGCCGCCGAACTGCACGCGTGGATCGCGGGCCGTGGCGGCGGCCCCTGGCGCGGGACGTTGCCGGCAGCACCGCGATGACTGTGACCGTTCCAGCCGTGCGGCGCGCAAGCGCCTTGCCCGCCGTGCGCCTCGATGCCGCGGGCCGGCGCCATATCGACATGCGCGCGATCGCCGTGCTCGCGCTGCCGCTCGTGCTGAACAGCACCGTGCAGGCCGTGCTGAATATCACCGACACCTGGTTCGTCGGCCGTCTGTCGACGGCGGCGACGGCTGCGATTTCGGCCGTCCACTGGCTCGCGCTGCTCGCGCTTTTCCTGATCGGCGGCGTTGCGATGGGCGTGCAGACGCTGGTCGCCCAGGCATACGGCGCGGGGCGCTACCGTCGCACCACGCAGATCGCGTGGCTCGGCCTATGGGCTTCGCTGCTGACGATCCCCGCCTTTGCGCTGACGATCGCGATCGGCCCCGCGATGATCCGAAGTTTCGCGCTCGGACCGGAAGTGGAGGCGCTCGCGATCGATTTCTGGACGCCGCGCATGGTCGGCGGACCGCTGGCGGCGGCGCTCTGGGCTGCGGTCGCGTTCTACAACGGCATCGGCCGCACGCGCATCCCGCTCGCAATCGGCCTCGTCGTCATGATATCGAACGTCGTGCTGAACGAGATCTTCATCTTTCGCTTCGGCTGGGGCATCGCCGGTGCGGCCTGGGCCACAACCTGCGCGGAGCTGCTCGGTGTCGCGATCGCGATCATAATGGTCCTGCGACTCGAGCCCAAACGCTTCATGCCGCGGCTCACCTGGCGCCCGCGCACGCGACGCATCGTCACGCTGATCGCCCTCGGCCTGCCGATGGCGATGACGGCGTCCGCGGATCTGGGTGCGGCGGCGCTATTCCAGCTCATGCAGGTGCAGTTCGGAGTCGTCGACGGCGCGGCGACGCAGATCGTCGTGATCTTCACGTCGCTCGCCTACATGCCGGGCATTGGACTCGCGCTCGCCGGCACGACGCTGGTCGGCCAGGCGATCGGCGCCGGCGATCGCGACTGGGCGGAGCGGCTCGGCAACCGCATCATCCTGATCGTTGCCTGCTTCATGGGCGGAATCGGCATTTTGATCGCGCTGGTCGGCGACTGGCTGGTTCCGCTTTTCGTCAATGTCGCGGATCCGCGCGCCATGGAAGTCGTCGCGCTCTGTTCGACGCTGCTGTGGCTCGCCGCGGCCTACCAGTTCTTCGACGGCGTGAACTTCGCGAGCGCGTTCTGCCTGCGCGGTGCGGGTGACGCGCGCGTACCGGCCTTGATCGTACTGGCCTGCGGCGTACTGCTCTTCCTGCCGCTCACGCACGTCCTGACATTCGCGCGGGGCGACGGCTGGATCGACGGCTTGCCGGGCTACGGACTGGGCGCCGTTGGCGGCTGGAGCGCAATCCTCGTCTACGTCGTCGCGATTGGCGCCGCGCTCTGGCTGCGCTGGCGCAGCGGCGCCTGGCGCCGTATCCGCTTGTAAAAGGGAACGCACCCCATTGTCGCGCTAGCCGACGGACGGGTGGCGAGCGAGCGAATTCTCCGATTCTTCTCTTCTGAGCGAGCGAGCCAGCCCGGCCGGCGGCCGAAGCGCAAAAAGGGATACGTTCCCTTTTCTTATTCGTAGTCGCGTGCGACGCGAAAACCGAGATCCGACTGCCGCAGCCCTGTGAGCTCGGCCGAGCGCGCGGGTGCGCGTGCGTCGCGCGGCCGGCTCGCCCAGGAACCGCCGCGCACGGATTTGCGCTCGCAGCCGCCCTGCCACGTCCACGCGCGCAGGTCATCCGGGCGGCCGATATAGCTCGCGGTATAGCAGTCCATGACCCATTCGCGCGCGTTGCCGATGATGTCTTGGACGCCGAACGCATTCGGCTTGTACTGCCCGACCGGCGCGAGCGCCGGCGCGCGATCGTTGCAGCGCGCATTTGGCCAGGGAAATCCCAGCGATTCGACGGCGGACGTGTCATAAACGTTGGCGTAGTCGCAGGCGAGCGACAATGCGAGGTCCTCGCGCGAATCCTGCTCGCCCCAGAATCGCGGGAACGACGTGCCGCCGCGGGCCACGTACTCCCATTCTGCCTCGGAAGGCAGCCGGTAGTGCCTGCCGCTCTGCTGCGACAGCCATTCCGCATAGGCGCGCGCATCATCCCAGCTGACGCAGACCACCGGCTCGTCGTCGCGCGGCGACTGCGTGAAGCCCGGATCCTGCCAGCTGCGGTCGCGCTCCCTGACCCACTGGCCGCCGAGCCAGATCCGGCAACCGGGCGCGCGATCCGCGCCCGTCGCTGCGACGAAGCGACGGAATTCGCCGACCGTGATTTCGCGTTTCGATATCAGGAACGGCCGCGTGAAGGCGAGCGCAACCTCGGGCGACTCGCCGGTCGTCGCATCGAGCTCGGCCGCGTCCGGCGCCGATCCCATCCGGAACCGTCCCGGCGGAACCTGCGCGAGCGCGGGACAGACTTCGCAATCGGCTGAATCGGGCGGCGTCGCTGCCGCTTGCGCACCCGCTTGCGCCGAAATCCAAAGCAGCAACAGCGGCAGCAGCCGCACAACCGCATCAGCGTTCTCCCTCGGCGTCAGCGCGCGGCTCGAGATCCATCGCGACGCGAAATCCCGCGTCGTCCGCGTGATCGTCCGCCGGGGCGGCAAAGCGCGCGGCGCTTCGCGCTTCGTCGGGCGGTGAAAGCCAGCTGCCGCCGCGCTGCACGCGTTGCTGGCAGCCGCCCAGCCATTCCCAGGCGCGCGCATCCCGCGGACGGCCGACGTAGCTCGCCGTCGCGCAATCCTGTACCCATTCGCGCACGTTGCCGATCAAGTCGTGCAGGCCGAAGGCATTGGCGGCGAACTGGCCGGCAGGCGCGATGTCGGCGTATCCATCGCGGCAAGCCGCGTTCGCCCAGCCGAGCCGGAAAGCCGCGACCGCCGTCAGATCGTAAGTGTTCGCCTGATCGCAGCCGGCACCGGCGTCGTCGCCCCAGGAGCGCAATGTCGTCGACCCCGCACGCGCAGCGTATTCCCATTCCGCTTCGGACGGCAGGCGATAGCGCTGGCCGGTTTCGCCTGCGAGCCATTGCACGTAAGCCTGCGCATCTGCGAAGGACACGCAGGTGACGGGATGCTCGTCGACCGGCACTGCCGGCGTCGCCGGATCCCGCCAGCCGCGCCGAGGATTCTCGTTGAAGCGGCCAAGCGCGGGATCCCAGGTACGGCAACCGAACCGTGGCTCATGGCCGCTCTTCGCGATGAACGCCGCGAATTGCCGGCGAGAGACCTCGTGGCGGCCGAGCGCGAATGGGCGTGGCAATTCGATCACGATTGCGTCCGACTCCGCAGCCGCGATGCCGGGTCGTCCACCAGCGGCCGGCGTTCCCATGACGAAACGGCCAGCCGGTACAACGACCATTTCGGGGCAATCGCCGCAATCGCGAAAAACGGCGCCTGGAACGCGCGCGTCCGCCGCCCAGCCAGGCACGATTGGCAACAACGACAGGACGAATGGCGCGAGCCCGATGGCCCGCATCAGGAATCGATCCGGACCGGCACGAAGATCTGCGCATTGCCCCGCTGGATCAGCAGCGCGACCGTGGCACCCGAATCCTCCACGGCCTTGCTGAACTCGACGAGGGTGCCGACCTGCACGCCATTGACCGCGATCAGCACGTCGCCGGGCTCAACGCCGGCATTCGCGGCGGGCCCGTCCACTTGCGCCACCACCAGACGACCGATCGTGCGCATGCGCTCGCGCTCGCCGCCCGACAACGGTCGCACCGCGAGCCCGAGCTTGCCCGTTTCGGCCTTGCCCTGCGGCCCGAGCGCCGCGACCGCCGGCTCGTCCTCGAGTTCGCCCACCGTGATCTTCGCCTTCCGTTCCGATTTTGCCCGCCAGATCGAAAGCGTCGCCTGCTTGCCCGGCTTGATCGCGGCAATCGCGGGCGGCAATTCGCTGGAGCGCTCGATCTCGCGGCCATCCACCGCGAGGATCACGTCGCCCGGTTTCAGACCCGCCTTGTCCGCGGGCCCGTCTTCCTCGACCTGACTGACGAGCGCGCCGCGCGGCCGCGGCAACCGGAACGAGTCGGCGAGCGCCTGATTGACGTCCTGGATCGTGACGCCGATGCGCCCGCGCTCGACGCGGCCGCTCGCGACCAGCTGGTTCTTGACATTGATCGCCACATCGATCGGGATCGCGAACGACACGCCCTGGTAGCCGCCGGTGCGGCTATAGATCTGCGAATTGATGCCGATCACTTCGCCGCGCAGGTTGAAGAGCGGGCCGCCGGAATTACCCGGATTCACTGCGACGTCGGTCTGGATGAACGGCGTGTAGGCATCTCCCGGCAGCGAGCGCGCGGTTGCGCTCACGATTCCGGCGGTGACCGAATTGTCGAAGCCGAATGGCGAGCCGATCGCGATTACCCATTCGCCGGCCTTGAGTCCTTCCGGACTGCCGAGTCGCACATGCGGCAGATTTGCGCCCTCGATCTTGAGCACGGCGACGTCGGTGCGCGGATCGGCGCCGATTACCTTGGCGCTGTATTCGCGCCGGTCGGTCGTGCGGACCGTGACCTCGCGCGCCCGCTCGACGACGTGCGCATTGGTCAGGATGTAGCCGTCGGCGCTGATCAGGAAGCCGGAGCCTTCGCCGCGCGCCGGCGGAAGCTGCCCGCGCGGTACGCCAAAGCCGAAGCGCTCGAAGAATTCGTACAGCGGATCGTCCGGCGAAATATCCGGCTGGTTCGCGACGGGCTGGCGCGCTGCCACCATCGAGACATTGACCACCGCGCGGCCGTAGGCATCGACCAGCGGCGCGAAATCGGGCAGACCGCTCACCACTGCGGGCGCGGCCGAACCGGCCCGCGCCGGTATGGCGGATTCCGGCGCGTGCGCGCCGGCGGCCCGCGAGTCTTCGGCGGGCGGCGCCTGCGATCCGCAACCGGCGAACAACACAACCCAGACCAATGGCAGGGTGCAGCGCATCAGGATCTTCATCGGTGCTCCAGAATCGTCAGAGTTTCAGCGCTCAGACTACGACGACACCTGCAAGTTGCAGCCACGCACATTAGTATTGCATCAAATGACGCTGGGCATCCGGGGCATCCTGATCGGCGCGTCGCTCGCCGTGTCGCCGTGCATCGCGGGCGACCTGCCGGAGCGTCCCCGCGCCGTGATGAACCAGAACCTGGTGCCGGAAGGCGACGTCACCGTCATTGTGCGCGACATCGCGACTGGCACGAATCTGGTGGAAGTGAACGCGGCGTCGCCGCGCCAGCCGGCGTCGACGATGAAACTGCTGCCGACCTGGGCCGCGCTTGACCTGCTCGGCCCAGCCTACACCTGGAAAACGCGCGCCTGGGCCGATGCGCCCGTGGTCAAGGGCGTTCTGAAAGGCAATCTCTACCTGCAGGGCGGCGGGGATCCGCTGCTCACGATCGAACGGTGGTGGCGCTTCGCGTCCGATCTCCGGCAGACGGGCCTGCGCTCGATCGAGGGCGACATCGTCATCGACCAGACGCGCTTCGTCGCCGAGGACGAGCGGCCGGAGGATTTCGACGGAAAATTCTGGCGAACCTACAACGTACTGCCCGACGCGATGCTCGTGAACTGGCAGTCATCGGACTTCACGATCCGCCCGGCCGACGACGGCGAAGGCATCGAGATCGGCATCCGCCCGTTTCCCGAGGGGCTCGTCGTCGACAATCGCGTCACGCTCGCCAATGGCCGCTGTGTCGGCCGCAACCGTCGCGTCGGCTACACGATTGAACCGACCAATCCCGGACGCGTCGTCGTGACCGGTCGCATGGCGCAGAGCTGTGCTCCTCAGACCCAACGGCTCGCAATCATGGAGCCGGCGCAATACGCCTGGGGCACATTTGTCACGTTGTGGCGCCAGCAGGGCGGAGAATTCAAAGGCGGCATGCTGCGTGCGCCAACACCGCCCGCCGCGCGGCTATTGTTGACGCAGGAATCGCAGCCGCTTGCGGACATCGTCCGCGTCACGAACAAGTATTCGAGCAACATGATGGCGCGCACGCTCGTGCTCGCAGTCGCCGCCGAGAAGTCCGGCACACCCGCCTCGACGGCCGCGGGCGAGGTCGCCATCCGGGAATGGCTCGCGCAGCGCGGACTGGTCTTTCCGGAGCTCGTGATCGGCAATGGCTCGGGTTTGTCGCGGGAGGCGCGAATCTCGGGCGACAGCATGGCGCGCATTCTGGCCGACGCCTGGAAGAGCCGATTCGCACCCGAATTCCTGGCCTCGCTCGCGCTCGGCGGTCTCGACGGCACGCTGGAGAAGCGCTTTTCGAGTGTCAGCGACCCGAGCCGCATCCGCATGAAGACCGGTACGCTCAAGGACGTCAGTGCGATCGCGGGCTATGTGCAGGGCGAATCCGGCAAGACCTATGCCGTCGTGATCTTCCTGAACCACGCCGGCGTGCAGAACGGCGCCGGCGAAACCATCCAGTCCGCCGTCATCGACTGGGTCCTGCAGCAATAGCGGGCCCATTGGCGTTCGCGAATTCGGCGAACAACCGTCCAAAGACCCGCCGCCAGCCCGGCACGTATTCCTGGCGCAGCAATGGGCCAATCTCGCCCAGGTTCTCCCAGCCGCCGTGTGTCAGCGTCGCGCGGCTGCCGCCAGCGGCTGTCTCAAACGTCACCTCGATCCACTGCGCGGATTCCGGCTCCCGCCCCGGATGCCAGGTGAAGCGGATGCGCCGTCCGGGCTCGACCGCCAGCACCTCGCCCCAGACGTGATGCGAACCGTCGGGCGCGTGCTCGTCCACCGCGCCGCCCGGCATTGACTCGAGGCGGCAGCGCGTCGCGGACTGGCGCGACAGGGAATGCGTTGACACCGGCCACCAGTCGCCGAAGCGCCGCGTAAATGCTTCAAACGCGACCACGGGCGGCACCCCGAGTTCAATGGTAACGACGATGGGCTCCGGCCGATCCACGCGCATCAGGATAGCGGGACTGCGAAGTCCAGCAACTACGGCGCGCCTACGGCAAGTTGACAGTCGTCGTACCGTCCGGCGTCACGATGACTTCGCTGGACACTGTCCAGCGCATCGTCTCGAATCCGGGTTCACCTGTGGCCGCGCCCGGATCGTATTCGCTGGCGGCAGGCGAAGCGTCCACGCCGAAATCGCAGGTCGCAGCGAATGTGTAGCTTCCTGCCGCGACCAGCGCAAACTGGTAGGGCACTACCGCCTCCAGTCCGTCGAACTCGATTGGCTTGAACACGATCGGATCGATCCCGTCGGCGGCGACTCCATCCATATCATCGGGCGTGGTTGCCCCGCCGCTGAAGAGGTAAATGCCGCCGTCGCAATCTGCCGCCGTTGCCGTGTCGCCCAGCTGGACCGCGGCTAAAGCTGCCAGGTCCACTTCGCCGACGATGTCGCCGATCTCCAGCTCGTCCATCAGGCGCAGCACGGGTTTCAGGACGTAATTAGGTTCCAGGCCAGGTGGCTCGATGACGGACTTGCGCAAATCGAAGTCGGCGACCAGGCGCGTTATGCCGCCGGCGGCCACCCGGAACGGGCGATTGATCTTGAGGCCGGTCTCGGAGCCACTCGGTATGTACAGCGGGAATTGCTCGCCACTCTCGAACAGGATGTAGGAACCGTCGCTCAGGTTGCGCTCGGCGAGAACCTTAAGGCGCATCCACTGATACTCGCCGGCGTCCACGACCTGATTCTCGAGTAAGTTAACCGTCGCCCCATTCTGGAAAGCAAGCAGGTCGACCTCGCGCGGTTCGGAGAAATCGAACGAGCGTGTCTCGCCGTTCGAATGCAGCTCGATGCCCGTGAAGACGATGACAACCTCGGTCGCGCCATCGACAGGCGCGTCGCCGATCCCGAGACTCAGGCGTCCGGTCGGTGGTCCCGAATCCCCTGAGCTGCCACCGCAGGCGGCGAGCGCGAGCGCGCAGCCGGCCAGAATCCCGTTGCGGATGCGATTGCTCATTGCAACACCTCCATGTCGACGGCACGAATCTGCGCCCGGCGTGCGTGGCGGACAATTGCTCGTCGTAGCCGGGTAGCGACAACATGAAAGTACACGCTGTCCGATGCTGTGTCAGCGAATTGAACTTAATGCGTCGCCGCGTACGCGGCTCGCTCAGTCGCGGCCGAGGATGCGCTCGAGCCGGTCGCGATAGCTGCGGCTCAGTTTCAACTCGTGCCCACCGTCCAGGGTCAGGAAGTATTCGCCGTTCGTATGGGGTTTGAGCTTGCGGATGCGCCGGATGTTGACGATCGTCGATCGATGGATGCGCTGGAAGTGGGCGGGATCGAGGCGCTCCTCGAACTGCTTCATCGTCGCGCGCACAACGTGAGTGCGTCCTTCCGCGTGCACGCACATGTAGTCGCCCGCCGCGTCGACCCATTCGATGGCCGTGACCGGCAGGCGCACGGTTTCCCGGCCGAGCCGGATCGGCAGGATTTCCGGAAAACGCCGCACGCCCTCCGCGCCCCTGGCGAGCAGTTCCTCGGCATCAAGCTGCCCGGCGCCGGTGACGCTCGCGAGCAGCGCCACGAGCTGCTCGCGATGGCGGACCGAGCGTCGCTGCGCGAACTGATCGCGCACGTGCGCCATGGTGCGTTCGAAGCGCTCGTCGACGAGCGGCTTCAGCAGGTAATCGAGCGCGTGCGCGTCGAAGGCCTCGATCGCGTAGCGGTCGAATGCCGTGACGAACACGACCATCGGCATGCTGGTCTGCGGCGTGCGGCGCAGCACCTCGAAGCCATCGACGCCCGGCATCTCGATGTCGAGGAACATCAGGTCCGGCGAGTGGGCAGCGATCGCCTCCAGTGCCTCGCGACCGTTGCTGCACAGCGCGACGATCTGGATGTCCTGGTGCGCGGCCAGGCGCAATTCGAGACCGCGCCGGGCGAGCGGTTCGTCATCGACGATGATTGCGCGGATCGTTCCGGCCATCGGCGTCAGATTTCCAGCGGCAGGCGCATCTCGACGCGAAGGCCCGGGCCCGACGTCGACGACGTCGATGCGGTGGCGTGTCGCCGTACAGCACCTTGAGCCGTTCGCGGGTGTTGCGCAAGCCGACGCCGCGCCCGTTGCCGGCCGCGGCCGCCCGCTGCCAGCCCGGGACCGTCGTCCTGCACGGCCAGACGCAGTCCGCCGCTTTCGATGCCCGCGATGATCGTCACCGAGCCGCCCTCCTCGCGCGGCGAAATCGCGTACTTCATCGCGTTCTCGACGAGCGGCTGCAGCAGTAGCGACGGCACCAGCGCCGACTCCGCTCGCTCATCGACGTCGAACTCGAGCCGCAGGCGGTCTCCGAAGCGCAGCTTCTCGATGCCGAGATACAAATTGAGGGCGTCGAGCTCCTGGCGAAGCGTCACTTTCTTCATCGGGTCCTGGTCCAGCGTATAGCGCAGGAACTCGGACAACCGCGACACCGCCAGATTCGCCGTGCGGTTCTGGCCGTCGAGCACGAGCGTCGAGATCGCGTTCAGCGTGTTGAACAGGAAATGCGGATTGAGCTGGTAGCGCAGCATCTTGAGCTGCGCCTCCTGGGCGAGCGCGGATGCCTTCAGCGTCGCCTCGCGCTCGAGCTGCAGCCGTTCGTAGAACTTCACGCCGTAGTAGAGCCCGGTCCAGCACAGCAGCAACGCCATCGAGGACAGCGTGCCGACGAAGATCTCGAGCGGTTTCGGCGCGTGCTCCATCGCCCATTCGGTGTCCACGATGTCCATGTAGGCCGTGTTGATGATCGCGCGCCAGGCGAGCGCCACCAGCCAGCAGACGATCGGAGATCCGATCAGCATCGCGCGCGCGCCACTGACCCAGAACCGGCGGTAAACGAGTCGAAGCGGTGCCGACAGCAGGAAACCCGGCCGCCGAAGCGATCGCGATCAACTGGACGTAGCCCGGCTCCTTGCCATAGACCGCCGAACCGACGTACTGCGCAAGGCCATAGGCGCTCCAGCCGAGCGTGTGCAGCGCCCAGAAGAGCAGGTTGCGATTCCCGCGCAGAAAGTCGAGATTCATCCGGACACCTTAGTCAGGCCGCCCGCGCCGGCGCAACCGCCCGGCGCGGCCGCAGAACGCCCGGTCGCAGGCCGGCTCAGCGCGGCGGGAAATTCGAGCGCAGTTGCACCGCCAGGCGCCAGCCGGGCGCCAGCCGGCACCAGATGTGGACATAGGCCGAATCGGCGCTCGCGCCCGGTGCGGATGCCGACAGGCCGTAGCTATAGCCGAGGTCGCCGGAATCCGCGATGCCCGCACCCATCGGCCAGTACTGCAGCGTCGCCGGCAGCGCGGCAAGCACCGCGCTCTGCGTCGCCGCATCGAGCGCGCCTTCGACTGACGGCGGATGAAACAACGCGGAAGCGGGGGCCAACCGTCGTCGAATCCGGGCCTGGTGCGACTCGCCGCCGGCGATCCCGGAAATCTCGAGATCCAGCAATTGCAATTCGCCCGGCGGCATCGGCTCGCCGCCCAGGCAGGCATGCGAGCCGAGCTTGGGCTCGCTGCTGCGCGAATCCCAGGCGCCTGCCGGCGCGCGCCCGAAGCCGCCATCGAAGAGCACTCGCCAACCGACTCCGGTCTTGCCCCAGACGCTCAGATAGCGGCCTTCCGCCGTTCCCGCATCGGCGTCCCTGGGCGTCAGCAGCCATGGCCCGGTCGTGAATCCGAGATCGCCGGATCGTGACAGTTGCGCGCGGTCGGGCTGCCATTCAAGCGTGTCCTGCGCTTCTTTCCTGACGGTCCACGCCGCCCGCCCCCAGACCGGCCCGGGTTGCAGCACGATCGATTCCTCGCCGAGATACTCGAGGAATGCAGCCTTGACGCCGTGCTTTCGCGCCGCGGCGGCGAACGCGGCCTCGAGGCTGATCAGCGTCGCATGTGTCGCAGCCGGCGCTCGCGCCAGCGGCCCGACCGGTGCCGGGCCGGGCTCGCGCGAGCAGGCGGCCGCGGCGCAGGCGACGAGGGCGAACGCCAGGCGATGCAGGCATGCGGCCTTTATCCGACTTCTTCCCTCATTCGTACTGCCGTGACGCCGCTGCCAGTTCGCGCGCGACGCGGGCGCGCAACGCCGGCGGCGCCACGACTTCGACACCCGCGCCGTGGCGCAGCAGGTCCATCACGAGTTCCGGCTCGCGACTGTACGGCAATTCGAGCACGTAACTGCCATCGGCCTCGATGCGCCCGACTTGACGCGAATGCCAGACTTCGTCGGCCACCCAGCGTGCGCTCGCCGGCGTGAAGCGCAGCACCGCCGTTTGCGTGTCGGCGCCCGCAAAGATGCCGTAGCCCGAGCCCAGCACGCGATCCAGCTCGGCTTCCGCGACTTCGCGTGCGGTTTCTTCGCGTACCTGCGCATGGCCGATCGCGTCTACCGCAAAAGTCCTCAGGTCCTTGCGGACGTGGCACCAGGCGTCGAGATACCAGTTGTAGCGGTAATGGACGAGGCGCTGCGGCGACACGGTCCGCTCGGTGATTCCGCCGTCGCCGCGTTTGCGATGGCGGATGAACACGCGCTTGCGGCCGAGCAGTGCGAGCGACAGCGTTTCGAATACCTCCCGGTTCACGCGCCGCGTCCCGAGCGTCAGCACGCGGATCCGGTGGCGGATTTCGCGGTGGCCGTGGTCGCCGCTGTCGAGCAGCGAGCGCAGACGCGCGCGCAGCGGCCCGATCTCGCGGCCCAGCAGGCCGGCTCCGAGACTGTCGAGCAGATGGTCGACCTCGAGCAGCGCATATATTTCGGACGGACTGAACCAGACACCCGGGAGCTCCGCGAGCTCGGCATCGGGATCGAGCACGTAGGCCTGGCGCTCCCGCGACCAGATGATTGGCACATTGAGCCGATCGCGCAGGTACTCGATGTCGCGCTTGAAGGTCGCATGCGAAATTTCGAGTTCTTCCTCGATCTCGCGACGCGTCAGCGCCTTGTTCTCGATCAGCCGGCGCCGGATCCGATAGAAGCGCTCGGTCCGGTCCACGCCGTCACTTCGCCGGCACGACGCGCAGCACCTGGCCCGCGTCCTCGTCGGTCACCAGATAAATCGCGCCGTCCGGGCCCTCGCGCACGTCGCGCACACGGGAGCCGATCGCGATCCGCTCCTCGCGCTTCACACGGCCGTCTTCACCGATCTCGAGCCGCACGAGCTGCTTCGCGGGCAGCGCGCCGACAAAGAGTTGCCCCTTCCAGCCGGGATAGCTGCGGCCACTGTGAAACGCCATGCCCGAAGGGCCGATCGACGGCACCCAGTAGTGCATCGGATCTTCCATGCCCGCCTTCTTCGTGCCTTCGCCGATGGCCGGGCCGCTGTACTCGCGACCGTAGGTGATGACCGGCCAGCCGTAATTGCGGCCGGGCTCGGGGAGGTTGATCTCGTCGCCGCCGCGCGGCCCGTGCTCATGCGTCCAGAGCCGGCCCGTTTCCGGATGCAGCGTCGCGCCCTGCAGGTTGCGATGGCCATAGGACCAGATTTCCGGCAGCGCGTCGTCGCGCCCCGCGAACGGATTGCCGTCGGGCACGCCGCCGTCCTTCGTGATGCGCACGATCTTTCCGATGTGCGTGCGGAGATCCTGCGCAAGGTCGCGCTGCGAGTTCCGCTCGCCGAGCGTCACGAACAGATTCCCGTCTTTCGCAAACACGAGACGCGAACCGAAATGGTGCCTGCTCACGAATTTCGGCCGTTGACGGAAAATCACCTTGACGTCGGCGAGCCGCTGGCCGTCCAGGCGCGCGCGCGCGACGGCGGTCCCGTTGGTTCCATCCGCCGCGGGTTCCGCATAGGAAAAGTAGATCGTCGAGTTCCCGGTGAAATCCGGGTCGAGAATCACGTCCAGCAGGCCGCCCTGGCCTTCCGCATACACGGCCGGCAGTCCCGCAATCGGCTCCGACACGCCGCCGTCTCGCGTCACGTAACGCAGCCGCCCCGGCCGTTCCGTGACTAGCATGCGTCCGTCCGGCAGGAATGCGAGGCTCCACGGATGTTCGAGGCCCTCCGCGACCGTGCTGATCTGGACCTTGGTTTCGCCGCTGGGCGCGACGGGCGGTGTGTCCTGGCAGGCGCCTGCGCCCGCGAACAGCAACGATGACAGGAGACCGCCCGCGATCAACGCTTGTCTATTCATGTCGTCACGCTGGCCTTGCCGTTCCTGATACTGACCGGAAAAGTGCGCAAGGGTTTCCGGTCGTGCACGCCGTCGACGACTGGATAGACCGCGGGCGCGGCCATTTCAGCCGGCAGCGATGCGGGTAATGATGTAACCGCCGGATTTCGCATCGAACTCGAGGTCGATCAGCTTGCGGTCGCGCGCCTCCTCGAGCAGCTTGCCGAAAGTCTTGAAGCCGTAGTAACTCTCGTTGAACCCGGGCTTGCGGCGCTTGATGGCCTGCTTGACCATGGATCCCCAGACCTTTTCTTCCGCATCGCGTTCCGCAAACAGGTCCTCGGCGGTCTCCATCAGCAGTTCGATGCCTTCCTGGCGGCGGTCGTCGGGCGTTCCCGCTCCCGGCTCCCTGGTGGCGGCCTTCGAGACCTTCTCCTTGCGCGCGACGCGGGCCCGGCCATCGCCGCGCACCAGGTCGTCGTAATAGATGAATTCGTCGCAGCCGCTGATCAGCAGGTCCGAGGTCGAGTTCTTGACACCGCAGCCGATGACGACCTTGTTGTTCTCGCGCAGCTTCGCGACCAGCGGCGAAAAATCCGAATCGCCGCTGATGACCACGAAGGTGTCGACGTGCGACTTCGTGTAACAGAGGTCGAGCGCGTCCACGACCATGCGGATGTCGGCGGAATTCTTGCCGGACTGGCGCACGTGCGGGATCTCGATCAGCTCGAACGCGGCCTCGTGCATCGCGCGCTTGAAATCGTGGTAGCGCTCCCAGTTGCAGTAGGCTTTCTTGACGACGATGTTGCCCTTCAGCAGCAGGCGCTCGAGCACCTTGCGGATGTCGAAGGTCGGGATTTTCGCGTCACGGACGCCGAGTGCGACGTTCTCGAAGTCGCAGAATACGGCCATGATGCGGGTGACGGCCCGTGCCGGGGCGTTCATTCCTCGCCCGCCGCGGGCTTCCACGCGGAAACCAGTTCCTGCTGCTTGCGGGGCGGCACCGGGTCGTAATGGCTCAACTGCAACGTGAAACTTCCTTCGCCGCCCGTGAGCGCCTTCAGCCGGTTCTGGTAGTCCGTCACCTCGGCGAGCGGCACGTAGGCCGACACGACGATGCGCCCGCGGGCGCGCGCTTCATTGCCGTCGATGCGCGCGCGGCGGGTCGCGAGATCGGCGGTGATGTCGCCCATCACCGTGCCCGGCGCGTTGATTTCGACGTGCACGATCGGCTCGAGCACGGCGGGCGCGGCCTTTTGCACCGCATCGAGAAACGCCTTGCGCCCCGCGGACACGAACGCGACTTCCTTCGAGTCGACCGAATGATACTTGCCGTCGTAGACGGACACGCGGATATCCTGAAGCGGGAAACCGGCGACCGCGCCCTCGGCGAGCGCGTGGCGGATGCCCTTCTCGACGGCCGGGATGAACTGGTTCGGAATCGCGCCGCCGACGACGTCGTCCACGAACTCGAATCCTGCTCCACGCACCAGCGGTTCGACGCGGAGGTACACCTCGCCGAACTGGCCCGCACCGCCCGTCTGTTTCTTGTGGCGGTGATGGCCCTCCGCCGGGCGCGTGATGGTTTCCCGATACGGGATGCTCGGCGGCCGCGTCCGGACGGCGACGCCGTAGCGTTCGCCCATCCGTTCGGTCATCACGCGCAGATGCAGGTCGCCCATGCCATACAGGACGGTTTCATTGACCGATGTGTTGTGCTCAATGCGCACGCAGGGATCCTCGGCGGCGAGCTTGTGCAGCGCCTCCGCGAGCTTGTGCTCGTCGCCGCGGCGTTCCGGCTCGATCGCGACGCCCAGCATCGCCGGCGGGAACGCGATGGATGTCAGGTGAAAGGCGTCCTCGTCATGCGAATCGTGCAGCACCGCGTCGTAGTGCAATTCGTCGACCTTGGCGACCGCGCAGATGTCGCCGGGCACCGCCTGCGGCGACCTCGGTGTGCTCCTTGCCCTGCATGCGGAAGATGTGCGCGATGCGCACGGGCTTGCGCCCGTCACCGACGAAGAGCTGGGATCCCGTGCGGATGGTGCCCTGGTGCATGCGGAAGAGCCCGAGCTTGCCGACGAACGGGTCCATCGTGACCTTGAAGACGTGCGCGATCGCGTGCCGGGAGGGTTCCGGCACGATCTCGACGCGCTGCGCGGCGTCCCCTTCGCCCTTCAGGAACGGCGGCGGATTGCCTTCCGCCGGGTTCGGCATTAGCTGCGACAGCACTTCCAGGAGTTCCGGGATGCCGGCACCCGTTTCGGCCGACACGAAGCAGACCGGAACCAGGTGACCCTCGCGCAGGGCCTTCTCGAACGGGTCGTGCAGCTGTTCGGGTGCGAGTTCCTCGCCCTGTTCGAGGTACAGGGCCATCAGGTCGTCGTCGACCTCGACGACCTGGTCGATGATCTCGGTATGCGCCTGAGCGACCGACGAAAAATCGGTCGCCTCGCCGTCGTTATGGAAAAAGCAGTCGATGACCTTCGTGCCGCGCGCAGCCGGCAGGTTGACCGGCAGGCACTCGCGGCCGAACTGCTCGCGGATTTCCTCGAGCGTCGCCTCGGGATTCGCGTCGCGCGCATCGATCTTGTTGATGATCACGATGCGGCACAGGCGTCGGTCCCGCGCGAAATCCATCATGCGTTGGGCCATCGGCTCGACCCCGGCCGCGGCATTCACGACGACCGCCGCCGTCTCGACGGCCTCGAGCACCGGCAGCGTGCGGCCGATGAAGTCGGGAAATCCGGGGGTATCGATCAGGTTGACGCGGGCGTTGCCGCTTTCGAGCCAGCAAAGGGTCGCATCGACGGAATGGAGCAGGCGGCGCGCCTGTGGATCGTGATCGCAGACCGTGGTGCCGCGGGCGAGATTGCCTTTGGCGCGGATGCTGCCCGCGCCGAACAGCAGCGCTTCCGCCAGCAGGGTCTTGCCGGACCCCGCGTGCCCGACCAGGGCGATATTGCGTATGTCGGCGGTCGCTTTGGTCATCCTGTTCCCCCGCCCTTCCGCCCTGGAGGCGGGCTTTTCAAAAAGGATAGCACCGAAGCCCTCTGCTTGCGCCATGCCGGGATGACGGGCAAACTCGGATTCCTCAAATACAAGGTCCTGCAGGACAGGGCCGGCGGGGAACGTTCATGGCAGTCTCGGTCAAGGGCGACAGCGCAGATCCGATGGTCGAGCCCAACGTTATCCCGTTGGTCGACATCATGCTGGTGCTGCTGATCATTTTCATCATCACGATTCCCGTGATGACGCACGCGGTCAAGATCGACCTGCCGCGCGACAACCCGAACCCGCCGACCGTCGAACCGCCCGTTGTCAAGATCTTCGTCGAAGGCACCGGCACGATCCTGTGGAACGGCTCGCCGATCGACTACCAGACGCTGCGCGACTACGTCGCGATCGAGAATGCGAGGCCCGAAGATCAAAAGCCCGAGGTCCACGTGGACGCTGAGCGCCGCACGCCCTATGTGTACGTCGCGAACGTGCTGTTCACGCTTCAGCGTGGCGGGCTGCAGAAAGTCGGGTTCGTGGCCGGCGGCGGTCCGGCCGACGCGACTGCCGCGCCACCGGCGTCCTGACGCACCAGCGACCGCCAGCGGGCCATGTATCGGTCCGTAATCCCCGCCCTGCTCGCCGCCACCGCATTGTTTGCGGGCGCGAACGTCGGTGCCGACGACACGCGGGTTCGCCGCTACGAACTGCCCAATCTCGACACGCTCGAACTGACGCTGCCGCCCGGCTGGGTCGACATCGTCGACGTGCCCCCTGGCGGCGCCCCGTTGACAATTCAGCTGACGCCGTCGGCAGGGCCGCCATTCGAGGTTCACCTGACGCCGCAGTCTCCGGATCCGGCCGGCACCAGCGAGATGGATGCGGATGCGCTGCGGGAGGCCGTGCGCGAGTCGGCCGAACGGATCAAACCGCAGGCAGTCGAAGAAACGATCGAGATCCGGCGGCTGCAGAGCGCAAGCAGCGGCTTTCTTTTTTCCGTGACCGACCGGGCGCCGCAGCCCGAAGAATATCGCTACATGACTCAAGGCGCGTTGCAGGCCGATCATCTGATTTTGTGGTTCACGATCCTGACCAATGAAGGCCAGGAAGCGACGGTTGCCGAGGCGCTCGACATGCTGCAATCGGTTGTGCACCGCGGCACGGGCCAGGACCAGCGCTGAATCGTGATCGACCGCCGCCAATGGATCGAGCTCGCCCTGGGCGCCGGCGTCTCGCTTGCGCTGCCGCAGGGCATTGCGCTCGCGGAGGGCAGCAGGCCGCTGCTGCACCGCCCGATTCCGTCGAGCGGCGAGCTGATACCCGTCGTCGGCCTCGGCAGCTCGGCAACGTTTCGCGACGTCGCCCAGAGCGAGGACTTCGGCGCGCTCAGGGAAGTGCTGGGGGCGATGGTCGACCAGGGCGCGACCGTTTTCGACACCGCCCCGAGCTACGGCGCGTCAGAAGCGGTCGCGGGACAGATCGCCCGTGAACTCGGGATCACGCAGAAACTGTTCTGGGCGACCAAGGTCAATGTTGCGCCGCGCGGCGGCGGATCGGCAGATCCCGCCGCGGCGCGGGCGCAGATCGATGAATCGTTCCGGCGCTTCGGCGTCGAAACCATGGATCTCATCCAGGTGCACAACCTGGGCGACATACCGATGCAGCTCGGCATCCTGAAGCAACTCAAGAAAACGAAGCGCATCCGCTACATCGGCGTCACCTCGACCAGCAAGGGCCAGTACGCGCAGCTCGAGCGCGTGATGCGCGAAGAGCCGCTCGATTTCATCGGCGTGGACTACGCCGTCGACAATCGCGCCGTGGAAAAAACGATCCTGCCGCTCGCGGAAGAGCGCAAAATCGCCGTGATGGTCTACGTGCCGTTCGGCCGGACCCGGCTGTTCCAGCGCGTCGGCGACCGCCCCCTGCCGGGCTGGGCGGCGGAATTCGACGCGGCAAGCTGGGCACAGTTCTTCATCAAATACGTCCTGAGCCATCCAGCCGTGACCGTCGTAACGCCTGCCACGAGCAAGGTGAAGCATATGGTCGACAACATCGGTGGCGGCATCGGGCGCCTGCCGGATGCCGCGATGCGCCGGCGCATGGCGGACTTAATCGACGCGCTGCCGGCCGTCAGCTAGGAAGCCGGCCCGACGGCATACCGTCGATCCAGGTTTCGCGGACTTGCAACTGGTCGTCCGCCAGCACCAAGTTCGCCCGCAATCCCGGCGCAATCCGGCCGACGTCTCGCTCCAGGCCCAGGAATGCGGCGGGATGCCCGCTCGCCATGCGCACGGCCTCCGGCAGTTCGAGTCCCAGCATCGACATGGCATTGCGCACGGCACCGGCCATGTCGATGTCCGAGCCCGCGAGATTCCCCTCCGCGTCCACGCAGGCCGCGCCTTCGACTGAAATCGGCCTGCCCTGCAGGCTGAAACTCTTGTGCGTTGCGCCGACGCTCGGCATCGCATCGGTTACCAGCATGAATCGATCGTGACGCTTGCAGCGCAACGCGATGCGGAGCACGGCCGGGTCCACATGCTGGCCGTCTACGATGATGCCGCACCAGCTGTCCGGATCCTCGAGCGCAGCGCCCACCGCACCCGGCCTGCGGCCGGTCAGTTGCGACATCGCGTTGAACAGGTGCGTGAATCCCTGCAGACCGTGCCGCAGGGCTTCGCGGACCTCCTCGTAGCTCGCATCCGTGTGCCCCGCGCAGACGATGACGCCGGCAGCGGAGAGCTTGTCGATGAAGCCGGGCGTCGTCATTTCTGGCGCCAGCGTGACGAGCGTCCGGCCGCGTTTGAGCGAGGTCAGCAGGCGGATGCCGGCCTCGTCGAGCTCGCGGAACTTGCTCGAATCGTGCGCGCCCTTGCGCAGCTCGTTCAGGAATGGCCCTTCGACGTGGATCCCGAGCACGCCCGGCACGCCGGCTTCGATCGCGGCATCCACGGCGCGCATCGCTTCCTCGACGATCTTCAGATCGTCGCTGATGAGCGTCGGCAGGAAACCGGTCGTGCCGAATTGCCGGTGCGCGGCACCGATGCGGCGGATCGATTCGACGTCGCGCGAATCATTGAACAGCTGCCCGCCGCCGCCGTTGACCTGCACGTCGATGAATCCCGGCAGCAGGCAATCCGCCTTCGAGATCGATGCGGTGCGCCGCCCACGGCGCGCGCATCCGTCGCGGACACCAGCGCCGTGATTCGGTCGGCGTCGATCAAGCACCGTGAGGCCCTGCGCGAAACCGTCGTCACGCAGTACGCGGCCATTCACCAGTGCCGTCGGCATCAAACGGTTTCCGTGACTTTGCGAAGGCGCGGCGGGCGATCGGGATCCATGCCGCGCGCCCGGGACAACGCCTCCACCATGCGGTAGAAGCTCTGGATCAGCAGGATCGGCTGCGCAACCGGATGCGCGGCAACCGTCGGCAGCGCCAATGCGCCCGGCGCTTCGCAGCCCGCGACGATCACTGCCGCGCCGCTTCCCGCAAGCTCGGCGGCGAGCGCCGTGCTGCTGTCCCGCGTCTCGTCGTCCTGCGCAAAAAGCAGCACAGGAAAGCCCGCCTCGACCAGCGCCATCGGCCCGTGGCGCAACTCGGCGGCAGAGATGCCTTCCGCGTGCAGGCGGCAGGTCTCCTTGAACTTCAATGCCGCTTCCTGTGCGACGCACAGGCCGAGTCCGCGGCCGAGCGACGAACAGGTTGCGCGCATGCCGCAGCGGCTCGATCGCCGCATTCCAGTCGAGGCTCCACGCGCGCTCGAGATTGTCGGGCAGCGCCGCCAGCGCCGAGCGGAGTTCGTCGTCCTCATGCCATTCCGCGAGCAGGTGCAGGATCGCGGCCAGCGACGCCATATGCGACTTGGTCGCCGCGACGCTTTGCTCCGGCCCGCCCGCAACGGAATGACGTGATCGGCGCGCGCGGCCAGCAGCGAGTCCTCCGCATTGACGAGCGCGACCACGACGGCGCCCGCGGCATGCGCGGCCTCTGCCGCCGCGAGCAGGTCGGGGCTGCGCCCGGACTGGGAAATCGCGAGGCACAACACACCGCGCAGGTCCGGCTGCGCCGAGTAAACCGAACTGACGGATGGCGCGCCCGAGGACGTCAACACACCGCAGCGCGTCTCCAGCAGGTACTTCGCGATAGGTCGCCGCGTGATCGGAACTGCCGCGCGCGGAGGTGACGACCGCGCGCGGGCGCATCTTGCGCAGCATCGCTCCGAGCTGCGTACCGCGTCGCCATTGTCCGCGAGCTGCCCGCGGACGACGGCGGCCGACTCCGCGGCCTCGCGATACATGTGGCTCACGTCTCGACGCCCTGAGTTCGGCGACGAAGTCGTAGGTATCGCCACGATAGTAGGACTGCGAAAATTCGACCGCGCGGCCGTCGCCCAGGTAGCCGAGCGCTCCGCGAGCAGACCCGGGTCGATTCTTCGCGCCGAGGAGCTTCGCCTGTTCCACGGTCAGCAGCACGGCGCGCAGGCGCTGCAATGCCTTGACCGGGCGATTGCCGGTGCGCTCGAGCGCTTCGTACAGGGACGTGTCCACGCTTCGACCGACGGCAGGCAGCTAGCGAGCACCGTCGCGTATTCGAGCGCCATCGGCGCCTCGTCCGCGAAACGGATGCGGTGGAACCGGTACACCGGCGTGCCCGGGCTCAACTGCATCGTCAGCGCTTCTTCCGGCGTCACCGTACCCTGCGAGCGCTTGAGAAAGACGCTGCGCGGATTGCAGGCCGCGCGCGCGCATGTCTTCCGAAAACGAACTGAGCTGCGAGAAATTTTTCTCGACACGCGACTTGACGAAAGTGCCGGATCCCTGGCGCCGATCAGCAGGCCCTCCTCGACCAGGCCGTCGATGGCCTTGCGCACGGTGATGCGCGATACCTTCAGCTCTTCGTCGCCAGGTCCCGTTCCGGCGGCAGCGCGTCGTTCGGCCCGATGCGCCCGTGTCGATCGCGCCCTCCAGCATCCGCTGCAATTGCTGGTACAGCGGCAGCCCGCTGCTGTCGTCGAGGCGCCCCAAATTTCGCCGCAAGGGGTCAATGCTCACGTCCCGGTCGTTCAAGCTCACAATATAACCAAAACAATACCACTTGTTGCAACTATTCCACGCGAAAATTACCATCAATATCTTTAGCAGCGTCATGGGCCAATGACTGTTTCGACTGGTCTTACAAAGGACTGGTATTTCCTGTTTAGTGGTATTACAGTGGCATTACATTGGTCGTCGACCGTCCTAGTATGGCGGCCACATGGCCGGTTTCAAAAGCGCGCAATCGAGGGGAAATGACGCCATGAGCAAGAGCACCTCACCGCAGAACACCGCAACACCGAGGCGTGCGCAGACGGCGCTCGCCAGTGCCATCGCCATTGCCTTGTACGGGGGCGCCGGTGCGGCTCAGGCACAGCAGCAATCCCTCGAGCCGTGATCGTCACCGGCATTCGCGCCAGCCTGCGCGAATCGCTGGAGACCAAGCGCGAGGCCAGTGCCGTCGTCGAAGCGCTGAACGCCGAGGACCTGGGCGCGTTCCCGAACACCAACGTCGCCGAGGCGATGGCGCAAGTTCCCGGCGTCGCCATCGATCGCCGCTTCGGGCAGGGCGAGCGCGTCAGCATCGACGGCACCGATCCCAGCCTCAACCTGACCTTCCTCGACGGCCACCCGGTGGCGCAGTCGATCTGGCTGTTCGGCGAGCAGCCCAACCGCGGCTTCGACCAGACGCAGATCGCGTCGGAAATCATCGGCCGCATCGAGATCTACAAGTCGCCCGAAGCGCGCTTGCCCGAAGGCAGCCTCGGCGGCACCGTGCTCATGCACACGCGCAGGCCGCTGGAACTGGAAGCCAACACCTTCGCTGCCACCGGCGGGCTCAACTACAACGACCAGGCCGAAGAGGAGAAGCCGAGTTTCTCCGGGCTGTATAGCTGGAAGAACTCCGCCGAAACGTGGGGCATCGCGATCGCCGCGCAGCACTACGAGGAACAAGTCGATCGCCAGGGCGCGGAGATCTTCGGCTATCATGCCGGCGTCCACCTTCCCGAATGTGACCGGTGTGGACCCCAATGCGCAGGTGCCCAACTTCGTCAACGCCGCCTGGTTCCAGCAGGACCCGCGAACGCGACAGCGTCGCCGTCAATCTGCAGTTGAAGCCCAGCGAAGCGCTGGAGTTCAACCTCAGCGGTCTGTACATCAAGGAAGACTTCGCCAACTACAACCAGTCGATGTACAACTTCCTCTCGCTGCGCCCCGACGAGGTCGACGAGCTGACCGTAGGCGACGGCGGCATCGTGACCGGCGGACATACGGGGCCCGACAGCCTCGTGTTCTACGACAACAACGTGCGCGAGTCCGAGCCGACGACCAAGGGCCTGGACCTGCAGGCTGCCTGGTACGGCGATGCGCTGGACGCTGTCGGGCCAGGTCGGCCAGAGCAAGGCCGACAACGACCTCAAGCAGTGGTTCATCGAGCCGGCCTTTACCGGCGGCTTCAGCTGGGACATCCGCAGGGGCATCACGTTCGACGATCCGGAGGCGGCGAGCGATCCGGCGAACTGGGTTGCGGAAGGATTCTTCGGCAACCATGGCATCTTCGAGACCGAAGCCGAGGACACCTACGGGCAGGCCGACTTCAGCATCGAGTTCGACGGCATGATCAACGAGGTAGTGGTGGGCGTGCGCCACCACGAGCACGAGGAGGATTTTACGCTCAACGTCTATCCGCATCCCGGCGGTCGGCGACCTGGGGCAGATCGGAACGATTGGCCTCACCGATATCTGGGGCTTTGCTCCGGATCACGGCCAGCACATCTACGCGGGCCGCGGCAACGTGCTCAATTGGGTCAACGCGGCGCCGCCGAACTTCGACGCCCCGGATGCGGCCAACTTCCTCAACAACACCTTCCACGTTGAGCAGACCAACACTTCGGGTTATGCGCAGCTGAACTTCGGCAAGGAGCAGCGCCTGCACGGCAATTTCGGCGTTCGCTATCGTGAAAGCAGAGATCGAAAGCACGGCCTACCAGCTGGGGAGCGACACGCCGGTCCTGCCGGCGAACCCGGAATGGCTGGTGACGCAGAAAAACGACGACGATTACGTGCTGCCAGCGCTCAATCTCGCGTTCGATGCCACCGACGATGTCGTGCTGCGCTTCGCTGCCGCCAAGGTCGTGGCCTGGGCGCCGTACAACCAGATGGCGCCGAGTACCTTCCTCAACGACACCACGCTCACCGGATCGGGCGGCAATGCGGACCTGGCACCGTACGAGTCGACCAACTACAACCTCTCGGCCGAGTGGTATTTCGCGGCCGAGTCGGTGCTGGCGGCATCGGTGTTCTACAAGGACATCGACGACTTCGTCGAGAACGAGGCTGGCATCGAACGGCTGTTCAATTCGATCAGCGACGACCCTGATCCGACGGCCTTCGAGGACTTGGTCGCAGCGGGACGCTGCACCGCCGATGGCTTCTGCGACTACAGCATCCTGCGTCCGCGCAACGCCGGAAGCGGCGACATCAAGGGCATCAACCTGAGCTACCAGCAGCCGTTCGGCCAGACTGGATTTGGTATCGTCGCCAACTACACGTACGCCGACGGCGAAACGGCGGCCGGCAACGACCTGCCATTCCAGTCGGAGAACCAGTACAACATCAGCCCGTACTACGAAAAGGATCCATTCAGTGCGCGCGTGACCTACGGCTGGCGCAGCGAGTACCTGGCAGGCGGCTTCGTGGCCGGCGCGCCGCCGGTGAGCGTGGACGACGTATGCCGACCTGGGCGCTGAGCCTCGGCTGGAAGCTCAACGAGACGGTGCAGTTGAATTTCGATGCACAGAACCTCCTCGACGAGGAATACTTCCAGTATTTCGAGGAGAAATTCCGGCCGGCCAATATCTACAAGACAGGGCGCCGCTATCAGGCTTCGGTGCAGGTGAAATTCTGATTGCGTAAGCCGACGCGGTCGTCGATGTGAGGACGTCGACGACCGCGATCTTGCCGGCTCGGCCAGCTCACCTCGCTGTCGCTGTTCGAGATGGAGTTGGCCCACGACCATGAGAAAGTTTTACCAGTCCCTTGCGGACGCTCTGCATGGTCGCGGTGCTGGGCGGTTGCAGCGCATCAGGCTGCACGGAACGCTGCAACCGACCCGCCGATTTCGATCATTCCGGCAGCGGCTGAAGTTACCCGCGCTGCCGGCTCGTTCGAGCTAACGACGCAGACGCAGGTTCGCTTCGTCGCGGGTTCGTCCGGCGATGCGGTCGCGCAGTATTTCGTCGAGCTTCTCGAGCGCACGCGCGGTATCGCTTTGCCGCGCCGGCCCGGAACGGGAATCGACACGGGTGGCGCCGGGACCATCGATTTCGAGCTTCGGGCTGGCGAGGCTGCCGCCGACGTGGAAGGCTATTCGCTGATTGTGTCCCCCGAGCGGATTTCCGTTTCGTCCCGCAGTTCTCGCGGCCTTTTCTACGGCGCGGTCACGTTGTGGCAACTGCTCACCGCCGATGCGGCGAGCACGACCCGCATCAACGTGCCTGCCTTGACGATCACGGATGCTCCGCGCTTCGCCTGGCGCGGGCTCATGCTCGATTCGGCGCGGCATTACCAGCCGCCGGAGTTCATCCGCCAGCTCATCGACTGGATGGCGCTGCACAAGCTGAACGTCCTGCACTGGCACTTGACCGACGACCAGGGCTGGCGGCTCGAGATTCTCAAGTATCCGGAGCTCACGCGCGTCGGCGCCTGGCGCAAGCCCGCCGGCGCTGCACCCGCATCGTCCGCAATCGCGCCGCGTCGTACGGTGGCTTCTACACGCAGGCCGAGGTGCGCGAACTTGTCGCCTACGCGGCTGCGCGCTTCGTTACGATCGTCCCCGAGATCGAGATGCCCGGCCATGCGCAGGCCGCGATCGCGAGTTATCCTCGGCTCGGCACGGGCGGCGCCTTGCCGGTCGTCTCGCCCGACTGGGGCGTGCACGATTACCTGTTCAATGTCGATGAGTCGACGCTCGGTTTTCTCGAGGATGTGCTGGCGAAGTCATCGAACTGTTCCCGGGCGAGTACGTGCACGTCGGCGGCGACGAAGCCGTCAAACAGCGCTGGAAAGTCGCGGCCCGTACAGGCGCGCATGCGCGAACTCGGCGTGGCCGACGAGAACGCCCTGCAGGGCTGGTTCGTCGCGCGCATCGAGCGGTTTCTCGCGCGCACGGACGCAGGCTCATTGGCTGGGACGAGATACTCGATGGCGGCATTCCGCCGCGAGCGACGGTGATGTCCTGGCGCGGCTCCGAGCGGCGCGGTCGAGGCCGCACGGAGCGGACACGACGTCGTCATGGCGCCCGCCCCGCTCCTCTACCTGGATCATCTGCAGAGCGACTCGCCCGCCGAACCACCGGGCCGGCCGCTCCGATGACGCTGCAGGACATTTATGGTCATGAACCGGTGCCGCCGGCACTGACACCCGACGAGGCGCGCCACATACTCGGCGCGCAACCGAATGCCTGGACCGAGCACATGCGCCTGCCGGCGCGCGTGATTCACCAAGCCTTTCCACGCGTCGCGGCGCTTGCCGAAGTCGCGTGGTCGCCCGCATCCGCGCGCGACTGGCGGCATTTCCTGGACCGGCTGCCGGTGCAGTTTGCGCGTTACCGCCGGCTCGGCATCGGCTATGCCGACACCGCTTTCCAGCCGCGCGATCGCCTGTCGCCCGGCTCGGCAGACGGCCGCCTGCGCGTGGAACTGTCCAACCAGACTCAGTTCGGGGACATCCGCTACACGCAGGACGGCAGCACCCCGACGTCGACGTCGACCCGTTACGTCGGGCCATTCGAGGCGGAAGCCGGCAGCGCGCTGCGCGCCGCGACCTTTGCGGGTGACCTGCCGCTGTCGGCCGCCGTCGCGATCGCGCTCGAACCGCAACGGTTGCGGCGCCGCACGGACGAGGAACTCAGGCAGTGCACCGGCAAGCTCGTGCTGAGGCTCGAGGACGACGCACCGCTCGAAGGTGACCGCGCGGTCTTCAACGTGGACATCGTCGATCCCTGCTGGATCTGGCCGGACGCGGATCTGAAGAGCGCGACCAGCCTGCGTGCCGCCGTCGGGCAGTTGCCGTTCAATTTCCAGATCGGCACCGAGGCCGATGCGATCCGCCGCGGCGACGCCAGGACGACCGCCGGCGAGCTCGAAGTCCGCATCGACAGTTGTGCCGGCGAGCCGATTGCCATCATCCCGCTGGAGGCGGCCGCCGCCGTCGCCGGCGTCTCGGTGCTGCCGCCGGCGCGCATGCCGGCGCTTGCCGGCCGTCATGACCTCTGCCTACGTTTCGCACGGCCGGCGATCGACCCGATCTGGGCCATCCAGTGGATCGAGCTCGATGAGTGACGCTCCGCACGACCTCGTGCTCCTGGCGCCGCTCGCTGGGTGGTGCATGCCGCTCGACGAGGTGCCGGACGAGGTATTCGCGGGCCGCATGATGGGCGACGGCCTCGCGATCGATCCGACGGCCGGAATCCTGCTCGCACCCTGCGCCAGCGAAGTCATGACGGTTCCCGCGACGGCGCATGCCGTGACATTGCGCGCTTCGAATGGCGCCGACATCCTGCTGCACATCGGCATCGACACCGTTGGACTGTCCGGCGCCGGCTTCGAAATGCTGAAGCGCAAGGGCGAGCGCGTCCGCGCCGGTGATCCTCTGATCCGATTCGATCTCGACCGCCTCGCGCGACAGGCGAAGAGCCTGATCACGCCGGTGATCGTGACCGAGCCCGGACGATTCACGATCATCGAACGGCATGCAGCGGGCAGCATTCGAGCCGGCGACCACTTGATGACGGTCCGCGCCGCCCCCGCGCAGGCGGCGGGCAGCACCAGCATGGCAGGGGATGCATCCGCGACGGAAACGATCGTCGTACAGCTAGCGCACGGGTTACACGCACGCCCGGCCGCGGTGATTGCACAAGGCTTCCGGAACCTGCAGGCCGAGATCGTGCTGTCGCTCGGCGATCGCAGCGCGAATGCGAAAAGCGCCGTCGCCATCATGACGCTCGGCGCTTCGCATGGGGACCGGCTGACGATGCGCGCAACGGGCACCGATGCGGCCCTGGCATTCGGGCAACTCGAGCGCTCGCTCGCGCAGGCGATGCGCCTGAGCGCCGGTGCGCCAGCGCCAACGCCAACGCCGGCAATGGCGCCTTTGGCAAGCACGCCGCCCGGCAGTCTGCCCGGCATCTCCGCCGCTGCGGGCCTCGCGTTGGGCCAGGCCGCCCGGCTGATGCACCCCGAACCCATCGTGGCGGAAACCGGGAGCGGCGCGCGCCAGGAACTGGACCGGCTGAATGATGCACGCGAACGCCTGCGCACACGCTTGTCCCGGCTCGCGCGATCGAGCGCCGGCGCACGCGCCGAAATCCTCGGCGCGCATCTCGAATTCCTCGACGATCCGGATCTGCTTGCCTATGCCCATGCGCAGATTGCGGCGGGCAAGAGCGCCGGATTTGCCTGGCGCGGCGCCGTGCGCAATGCCGTCCGGTCGCTTGAATCGCTGGCGGATGCCCATCTCGCCGCGCGCGTGGACGACCTGCGCGATCTCGAACTGCAGCTGCTCGAGTTGCTCGCCGGCGCGGAAAAACCGGCGCCCGCGAAGCTGCCGGACCGCGCGATCCTGATCGCGCAGGACCTCCTGCCGTCGCAGCTGCTGGCGCAGGACGCATCGCACATCGCCGGCATCTGCACCGTGAGCCGCGCAGCCACCTCGCATGTGGCCATCCTGGCGGCCGCCATGGGCATACCCATGCTGGCCGGCGTCGATACCGCGGTGCTCGCCGTTGCGGAAGGCACGCCGCTCCTCCTCGACGCGGAAAATGGGCGGCTGACGATCGACCCGGTCAGCCGGCGTGGTCGCAGATGCTGCCCAACGCATTGCGTTGCGCACGGCGACCCAGGCGCGACTGCGCGCGGCCGCGCTCGAGCCCTGCCGGACGGCGGACGGCGAGCGCATCGAAGTGTTTGCGAACATCGCGTCGGCCGCCGAAGCGGCGCAGGCGGTCGCCTGCGGGGCCGAGGGTTGCGGCCTGCTTCGCACCGAATTCCTGTTTCTCGATCGCGCGGATCCGCCGGATGCCGGCGAGCAGCAGCGTCAATATCAGCAGGTCGTCGACATGTTTGCCGGCCGCCCGGTCGTGATCCGCACGCTGGACGCCGGCGGCGACAAGCCGATTCCATTTCTGGCCATGCCGCCCGAGGACAATCCCGCGCTCGGCCTGCGTGGCATCCGCGCGAGTCTCTGGCGCCCGGATTTGTTGCGCACCCAGGTCGAGGCGATATTGGCAGTGCAGCCCGACGCGTGCCGCCGGATATTGCTGCCGATGGTCAATGACGTCGCCGAGATCCAGGCGGTGCGGCGCATCGTCGACGAGCTCGGTGCGGACGCCGGCCGGCGCACGGCGATTCCGCTGGGCGCCATGATCGAGACGCCGGCATCGGCGATCGATGCGGCTCGGATCGCCGCTCACGTGGATTTCCTTTCGATCGGCACGAATGACCTCGCCCAGTACGTGCTCGCCATCGACCGCACGCATCCGCTGCTTGCAGCCGGGCTCGACGCGCTGCACCCCGCGGTGCTGCGGCTGATCGGCGATGTCTGCACGGTCGCCCGCAATGCCGGACGCCACGTCGCCGTCTGCGGCGGCCTTGCATCGGATGCCGCCGCGGCGCCATTGCTGGTCGGTCTCGGCGCCGTCGAGCTGTCGGCGGTGCCCGCGATGATTCCCGCAATCAAGGATTCATTGCGACGGCACACGATGGCGGAGTGCCGCGCCCTGGCCCGGCGCGCACTCGCGGCCGACTCGGCGCAAGCGGTGCGCGAGCTGCTTGCGCGATCAAGGACTGAGGTGATGCCATGATGAAATGGTTCTCCGGCGTGCAGCAGGTCGGCCGTGCCCTGATGCTGCCGATTGCCGTACTGCCGATTGCCGCGCTCCTGCTGCGGCTTGGGCAGCCAGACCTCCTGGATATTCCCGCGGTTGCCGCCGCCGGCAACGCAATCTTCGCGAACCTCGGCATCTTGTTCGCGATCGGTATAGCCGTCGGGCTCGCGCGCGAAAATCACGGTGCGGCGGGACTAGCGGCCGTCGTGTGCTATCTCGTCGCAACCCGCGGCGCGGAAGAACTGGCTGGCGTGCCGGCCGGTACGCTGACCAAGCTTTCAGTTCCGGCAGGCCTGCTGTCGGGTTTCCTCGCCGGCTGGTTGTACAACCGCTACAGCGAGGTTCGCCTGCCGAGCTATCTTGCTTTCTTCGGCGGCCGGCGATTCGTGCCGATCGTGAGCGGCGTTGCAGGTCTCGTGCTCGCCGGCGCCTTTGGCTGGGGCTGGCCCGGGCTCGAGCGCGGCATGGACGCACTCAGCCGCACGATCCTCGATTCCGGCGAGATCGGACTCTTCATCTACGGCACGCTGAACCGGTTCCTGATCATCACCGGGTTGCACCACGTGCTGAACAACCTGGCATGGTTCCTGGTCGGCGACTACAACGGCGTGACCGGCGATCTCAACCGTTTTATCGCGGGTGATCCGACCGCCGGTGTTTTCATGTCGGGATTCTTCCCCGTGATGATGTTCGGGCTGCCGGCGGCCTGCCTCGCCATGTATCACGCGGCGCCCACCGCGCGTCGGCGCGCGATCGCCGGCCTGCTGTTGTCCATGGCGCTCACTTCGTTCCTGACCGGCGTGACGGAGCCGATCGAATTCACATTCGTGTTCGTCGCGCCCGCACTCTATGCGGTTCACGCGGTGCTGACGGGCACTGCGATGGTATTGATGGATGTGCTGGGTGTGCGCCTCGGCTTCGGCTTTTCCGCGGGCCTCTTCGATTACCTGCTGAACTACGGCAAGGCCACGCAGCCGCTGATGATGCTGCCGATCGGCGCGCTTTACTTCGCGGTCTATTACGGCGTGTTCCGATTCGTCATCGCGCGCTTCGACCTGAAGACGCCCGGGCGCGAATCAGAGGATGCGCAGGCGATGGCTGCCGATGCCGGCGCATCCGGCGATGGCGGACAGCCGCGGGATTTCGTGGCGGCGCTGGGTGGAGCGGGCAATATCCGCGCGATCGATGCCTGCATGACGCGGCTCAGGGTTTCGATCGGGAGCCAGGACGCGGTCGACGAAGCAGCACTCAGGCGCCTGGGAGCACGTGGGGTCGTGCGCATATCGCCCGAATCGATACAGGTCGTGGTCGGACCGGTCGCGGACCAGCTGGCCGGCGAAATCCGGCAGGCCCTGCGCGCGGGCGTCGCAATCGAAGGCGCGGCCGGCGATCCGGCCCGTCTGCTGGAGGCCCTCGGCGGAGCCGCAAATATCCGGAACGTCGACGCCGCATCGGGCCGCCTGCTGATCCATGTCCATGACGACACTTCCGTCAACGAAGCAAGGCTGCTGGCCGTCTCGTCTCGCGGCATCGCCCGGCCGGCCCGCGGCAGCGTGCATGTCCTGCTCGGCCCGCAGGCGGGTCCCCTCCGCGAGGCGCTCGGGCGCCTGCTCGCGCCGGCGCAAGGCGGTTAGTGCCTAAGGCGAGCCGTGGGCCGCAAACCACCGCGGCAACGCCAGCGTCATCTGCGGGAACATCGTGATCAACGCGACCCCGATCGCGAGCACGACCGCCATCGGCGCAGTCGCGCGCGCGACCTCGAGCATCGGGAGGCGGAAACGGGTTGCCGACATCAGAAGATTCAGGCCGATCGGCGGCATCAGATAACCGAGCTCCAGGCTCGCCAGCATGATCACGCCGAAATGCACCGGATCAATGCCGAATGCGACGGCGACGGGCACGATCAGCGGCGCCACCACGATGATCGCCGAGAAAATCTCGATCACGCACCCGAGCACGATCATCACGAGCGCGAACAGGAACAGGAAGATCCAGCGGGACTCGATCGCTGCGCCCAGCCAGAGCGTCAGTTGATCCGGCACGTGTTCGGTGATCAGCAGATTGGTGAGCGCCATCGCAGTGCCGAGAATCAGCAGCACGCCGCCGACCAGCAGCCCGCACTCGCTCATGACCTCGGTGAGCCTGGCGCCCCGCGGCAGGTCGCGGTTGATGAAGGCGGCGACCAGGAGCGCGTAGGCCGCCGTCATCGCGGCCGCGGGCACCGGCAGCACGAATCCGCCGAAAATCAGCACGATCGGCACCACCGGTAGCAGCAGGTCCCATTTCGCGCGCCGAGTCGTCATAGCGGCGCGATTCCAGCGGAAGCGCGGGTGGACCTTGACGCGCGGCGATATGACGACGCCCCAGGCGCAGGCGATCAGTACCATCAGCAGCCCCGGCAGCGCCCCGCCCAGGAACATCTGCTCGATCGAGACCTGTGCGACGATCGAGTAAAGGATCAGCGGCAGGCAGGGCGCGAAGAGCACGCCCAGCGATCCTGCTCCCGTCACCAGCCCAAGCGCGGCGCGGTCCTCGTAGCGCGACGACAGCAGGATCGGCATCAGGAGCCCGCCGAGCGCGAGGATCGTGATGCCCGATCCGCCGGTGAACGCGGTGAAGAAAGTGCAGGCGAGCACGGTGATGACCGCGGGCCCGCCGCGCAGGTGGCCGGTCCAGGCGCGCAACAGGCGCACGAGGCGCCGCGCCGCGCCAGTCGCCGTCACGATGAACCCGGCGAGCGTGAAGAGCGGCAGCGTCGCCAGCATCGGGTTCGTGACCTGATCATAGTGGTCAAGGGGTATCGACGCGATCGGATCGCCGGCTGCGATGAAGTAAATCAGCGCGATGCCGGCGAGGCCGACGAACAGCGGCGCCCCGCAGAGCACCGCGGTGGCGAGCAGGATGAGCATAGGGGTGCGAATCGCTGGAATACCTCCGTCGATTGCTCCGACGGCCGCGGCAACGGCGATCGCCGCGAGCAGCACGGCCGCGCGCACGGAAAAAGTCCTGCCGGCATGACGCGCGAGGCGCCAGGTGATGACCGCGAACCCGATCGGCATGGCGGCCTGGAGCACGATGCGCGGCACGCCGAAAGCGAGCAGGCTCGACACGGCGGCCTCCTCGCGGACGAATCGCCACGCCGCAAGCGTCAGCAGCGCCGACACGGTCGCGCCGACGAGTCCGGTGAATGTTTCGATGAACGGCCGTGCCCGCGCGGGCAATGCCTGTGCGATCGTGCCCATCGCCAGAAGGCGGCCATCGCGCGCGGCCATCATGCCGCCGAGCATGCCGACCAGCAGCGTCAGGTGACGGATCAGCTCGTCAGTATCGGCGAAGCTCCGCGTCGCGCTCGCGACACCGAGCAGGAGCAGGACGGCGAGCGCCGCGGCCAGCAGCCCGTTTTCCAAGCGCTGGACCAGCCGCATCACTGCGCGCGTTCGCTGCCTGATTTGAGCGTGTTGACGGTCATGTCGAACATCGGCGCGGGCACGAGCGTGCCGCGGATGCGCGGGTACATGCGCGCGACCTCGGCGCGGAACTCGCGTTCGGCTTCGGCGCTCAAGGTGATGATCTGGAGGCCCTGCTTGTCGACCATTGCCTGAATGGTCTGCTCATCCTCGGCGCGGCTGGCGGCGCGCATCGTATGGCCGGCGCGTTCTGAAGTCTCCTTGAGCCACTCCTGGGTCGGCCGGTCGAGCTGCTTCCACGCTTTCTCGGTCAAGACCAGTGCGCCCGTCACCGGCGCCCAGTTCAGGTCCAGCATGTACGGTGCGTAGGTCGCGACCTGATTAAGGTTCGCGAGAAATGCCGGCACCGGCAAAGCATCGATCATGCCGTTACGCAGGCCAAGCAGGATCTGGTCCGGCTCGAGCACAACTGGCGTGTAGTAGGTTTTCATCATCTCGATGCTTTCCGGGTCGCCGGAACTCGCGAACACGCGCATGGACTTCAGGTCGCGAATGCTCCGGATCGGCGACTTCGAGAAATAGTGCACCCAGCCCGCGTCGCCCCAGAACATGACGACGAAGCCGGCGGCGCGCAGGCGTTGCTCCAGTTCCGGGCGCAGGCGCTCGCGCACCCGATCGACATCGTCCCATTGCCTGAACATCAACGGCATGAATTGCAACGCCGTGACCGAACGGTCGAGCTGGCCGAGACCGACCGAGGTGAGCATCGCACCCTGGATCTGCCCGACCCGCATGCGCCGAACGATCTGCAGTTCGCCGCCCTGCGTGCCTGGATAGATGTTGATGGTCACGCCGCCGGGCCCGCGCGACCACTCCGCCCCGAGCGACTGCAGCCGCTTGTGGAAGGCGGAGCCCGCGGGCGCGACCGTCGCGATGCGCAGTTCCCGACGATCCGCGTCATGCGCGTCTGTCGCCAACACCAGCGCCGCGAGCGCACAGGCAAGGCCCGCCAGGCGGTCGAGATGGCACCAACGATTCATCGTCCCGATGGCTCCGTGCCGACTTCGTCCGAGAGCGGCGGCAGGATCCAGCGATCCGCGTTGGCGAGCAGCCACTTTGCACGCCTCTGCATGACCGTGTTCGCCAGCCGGGTCGATGGTTCGGCATCGGGATCGATGCGAAGCGCCGCCGCCAGAGCCTGCTCGAAGCAGGCCCGGTCCTCGGTTTCGAGGCAGACGGATTCCGCCCACGCGAGGTGCGGCCCGGCGGCTCTGCCTTGCGAAAGCGCCACCGCCCGGTCGAAATGGCGCTTCGCGTCGGCAATGCGGTCGCCTTCCGCATCCGGCCGCGACATCTCGTAGGTGACCAGAAAGGCGTGAATCGCTCCGTGATCCCAGGCTTCGTCGACCGCGAGCGCACGATCGATCAGCGCCGAGACCATCGGCAGTTCCGCGACGAGGGCTGGATCGTCCTTGCCGAGCGATGCCGCCGCGGCCCAGGAAACGGCGGTCCAGTACAGCAGGTCGACTTCCGCCGGACCCGCGCGCGCGACCGCGGTCGTGTACGACGTCCTCAACTCCGCGCCGAATCCGGGCAGCATGACTTCGAGCCCGCGCAGGCCGTAATCGCGCGCCCGCAGGTACAGGCGCCGCGCCCGGTTCCAGGCGACCCAGGCGCGATCGGTGTCTTCGAGTGCGAGTGTGTCGCCTTCCTGCTGAACGAAGGCGTATGCGTACTGCGTGAATGCGGCGCTGGTCGCCGCGATCAGGCCACGATGTTCCGGTGCCGATACGAGCACGCTCTCCATCAGCTTCAGGCTGAATGGCAGCGCTGCACCGACCAGTTCCGGGTCGTCATCCGAAGCATAGGTCGTGCCCGAGTCCGCCAGCGTGTCGGCGAGCTGGTTGGCGGCGAACCGCTGCACGGAACAACCGGATGACAGCGTAATCAGCGCCAGGCAAGCCATGCCGGCTGCAACTCGCGCCATCGGGATCAATGGGATTCCCCGTTCACGTCTTCGGCGAGAAATTCCGCAACGCGTTCATGGTACTGCGAGCGACCGTCGATGCCATTGTGCCCGACCCCATCGAGCACCGTCACCTCGGCTCGTCCGGGGCCGAAGGCCGCGACGAGCGCTTCGCTCCGCGCGCGCGGGATGATTTCGTCCGCGCCGGCGATGACGATCAGCACCGGCGCGTCGAATGGATGGCACCCGCCGCACTGATTCGTAGCGGTCCCGCATCAGGAGCGAGACCGGGAAATATCGGAAGTGCTCCCTGGCGACATTCACGAGACTGTCGAATGGCGTCACGAGCACGAGCCGGCGGACATCGCGCAGGCTCGCGAGGTGCACGGCGATGCCGCTGCCGAGGCTGCGTCCGATCACCGAAATTTCCGGATGCCGCAGGCGAAGTTGATCGAATATCGAGACTGCATCCGACGTCAAACCGGCCTCGGTCGGCTCGCCGCTGCTGCCGCCATAGCCGCGGTAATTGACGAGATACAGCGAATGATCCGGAAAAGCGGCGGAAAACCCCGCCATGTTGTAGGCGACGTCCTCCGCATTGCCGCCGAAATAGACGATTGCCCGCGGTCCGGGGCGCTGGACGAACCAGATCTTGAGGTCGGCATCGCCGCTTTGCAGGCGCATGGACCGGACACCCGCTGGATTCGATTCGGGCACCGGAAAATAGATGTGCGAGCGCTGGCCGGTGAACAGCAGGATGCACAGCAGCGCGTAGGCGCCGACCGGCAGCAGCAGCAGGATGACGAGATTCCGCATCCCTGCGGATCAGCCGCCGTCGTGCAGCTCGACCGTCGCCTCGATCTCGACCGCGATGTTGGACGGCAGGGACTGCATGCCAACCGCGGAACGTGCGCCCTTGCCCGCCTCGCCGAAGGCAACCACCATCAGGTCCGAGAATCCATTCACGACCTTCGGATGATCGCGGAAGTCCTCGGTCGATTGCACCATGCCGAGAATGCGCACGAAGCGCTTCACTTTCGACAGTTCGCCGACGGCGGCCTTGATCGTCGCCAGCATGCACAGGCCTACCTTCTCGGCTGAGAGCCTGCCCTGTTCCAGCGTCAGGTCGCCGCCCACCTTGCCGGTTGTGAATTCGGGTCCGCATTCGCCGTGGCCGGAAAGGAACAGCAGATTGCCGGTTCGCACGGAAGTCACATAGGTCGCGACCGGCTTTGGCGGCGACGGCAACGTGTAGCCGGCCGCGGCGAGCCGCGCTTCGGGTGTCTCTGCAGCGGGATTGGCGATCGCCATCGCCGGCAGCATACAGAATGTCATCCACCACGAGCGACGCATGCGGTCGTCCTCCGCCGGGAGCCGGCCATCCGGCTGCCCGGAGACTACTCCCGATTGTCAGGCGTCGCCAGCATGGCATCATGTGTCCATGATGAGCGAAAGGCTGGAATCGCACCGCGCCATTGTCGGCGACGCGTTTGAGATTCGGCGAGCGTTGCCCAATCGCCACCGCCGTATGGTCGGTGCGTGGTGCTTCCTCGATCATGCAGGACCGGCGGACTATGCCGCGGGCCAGGGACTCGGCATCGGACCGCATCCGCACATCGGCCTGCAGACTTTCAGCTGGATGATCGAGGGCAGCATCCTGCATCGCGACAGCCTGGGATTCGAGCAATGGATTCACCCGGGACAGGTCAACCTAATGACGGCCGGCCGCGGCATTTCGCATGCGGAAGAATCCCCCGCCGACGTGCCCGGCCGCTTCCAGCTCGCTCAACTCTGGATTGCGCTGCCGAAGGCGGAATCGAGCCGCGATCCGGCTTTCGAGCATTACCCACAGTTGCCGATCATCGAGCGCGGCGGATTCCGCCTGACAGTGCTGGCCGGTACGTTCTGCGGTGAGCGCTCGCCGGCCCGCGTGTATTCGCCGATGGTCGGCGTCGATCTCGCGACGCCAGGATCCGCACGGTCCGAACTGCCGCTCGATCCGGCATACGAATACGCGGCGGTGACACTCGAGGGCGCGCCGGATGTCGACGGCGTCGCGCTTCCGCCCGGCATCCTGGTCTATCTCGGCGCAGGACGGAACACGCTCCCGGTCGCCTCCTCCCGGGCATCGCGGCTCCTGCTGATCGGCGGCGAGCCCTTCGGCGAAGACATCATCCTGTGGTGGAACTTCGTTGCACGCACCGCCGCGGAGATGGAAGAGGCGACGCGCGACTGGAATGAGGGCCGCCGTTTCGGCAGCGTGCTGGGCGCGCGCTCGGCGCCGCTCGTCGCGCCGGATGTCGCTGGTCTCCGGTTGCGGGCGGGCGGCTCGTGAAACGAATCGCGGCCGCCGTCGTGACGCGCATCGGTCCAGACTACGCGCAATCGATCGCGACAGGCGGCTTCGAACTCGTCTCCGACGAGCCGGTTTCCGGGGGCGGCCGCAATGCCGGGCCCGCGCCTTACGGCCTGGTACTGGCGGGCCTCGGCTCGTGCACCGCAATCACGCTCAAGATGTACGCGGATCGCAAAAGCTGGAACATCGGCGCGCTGACGGTCCGCCTCACGCTCGACAAAGATGGGGACGGCAACAGCCTCATCGCACGCACGCTCTCGACCGACGTGCCACTCGACGACGCACAGTGGGAAAAGCTGATCGAGATCGCCGGCAAGACGCCGGTCACGAAAACGCTGCAGGCTGGCGCGACGATCAGCACCACGCGCACCCGGGATTGAGACGACCATGCGCAGGGTCCTGGCCGTGCACGAGGCAGCCGAACCGCACTGGGTCGGCGACGGCTTTCCCGTGCGTTCGATCTTCGGGTACGACGGACTCGGACGCGAGGCGCTGAGCCCATTCCTGCTGCTCGATTACGCGGCGCCGCGCCGCTTCGAGCCGGCGGCGCGCCGGCGCGGTGTCGGTGTGCACCCGCACCGCGGCTTCGAGACCGTCACGGTCGTTTACGAAGGCGAACTGGAACATCGCGATTCCGCCGGCAATGGCGGACGCATCGGCCCGGGCGACGTGCAGTGGATGACGGCCGCGTCGGGCATCCTGCACGAGGAATTTCATTCCGAGCTTTTCATGCAGACCGGGGGCACGCTCGAGATGATGCAGCTCTGGGTCAACCTGCCGGCGAAGGACAAGCTCACTCCGCCGCGCTACCAGACGCTGCTCGATGCCGACATTCCGCGCGTGACGCTCGCAGAGGGCGCCGGCATGCTGCGCCTGATCGCGGGCAGGCACGGCGACAGTCAGGGCCCCGCAAAGACGTTCACGCCGATCGAGGTCTGGGACCTGCGGCTTGCGGACGGGAAGTCAATCGCACTGACGCTGCCCGAAGGCCACACGACGGCCCTCGTGCCGATGCAGGGTCGGGCCGTCGTCAACGGCACGCACCGGTCCGGCCCGGCCCAACTCGTGCAGTTGTCGCGCGACGGCGGGGAATTCACGATTGCGGCCGACGGCGACCTGAAAATGCTGGTCCTCGGCGGTGAACCGATCGCGGAACCGGTGGTGGGCTACGGACCCTTCGTCATGAACAGCGAACGCGAGATCGCACAGGCGTTCGCCGACTTCCAGGGCGGTCGTTTCGGGCGGATGTAGCCGAAGTCCCCGGCGCTCAAGCCGGGGCTTCACGCCCCAGGTAATCCATCTTGCCGAGCTCGACGCCGTTGTGGCGCAGGATGTCGTAGGCCGTCGTGCAGTGAAAGTGCAGATTCGGCAGCATCTGGTGCAGGGCGTAGGGCAATCCCCGCATCTGGCGTTCGGTGCTGCGCGACTTCCACTGCACCGTACGGTCTTCCGCCCCTTCGAACTGCGCAGGCGTCAGCGTCTCCAGCCAGGCTGCGGTCTTTCTCGCGCGCGCGGCGAGTTCCGCCAGCGTCTTCTCGTTGTCCTCGTATGGCGGCGGCGACACGCCGGCGAGACGGGCGGCGCCGAGCTTCGCGGAATCGGACGCGATCTGCACCTGGCGCGCCAGCGAAAACATGTCGGGCGCCAGCCGGGCGTTGACGAGCACGTCGTGATCGATCTTCTTCGCCGCCGCGTGTTCGGCGGCCTTTTCGAGCACCACGGCGAGGTTGTTCATCATGCGGATGCCGGGCGGCACGCTCGCGTCGTACATGGATATCTTCATCATCGACTCCGGATTGCCTGCAATAGAATGAGTGCATTATGAGGCAGAGCGCCATCGTCTGGGACAATCACGCTTGCCTGCCCTTCGCGGACACGGAAGAGTGGCTGCCGGGCATTGCGCGTTACCGGCAAGCCGGCGTCGATGCGGTCACGATCAACATCGGCGACAGCCACGCACCACTTGAAGTGCTGACGCGCATGGCCGCGGGCATCCGCCACTTCGTCCAACGGCACCCCGACGACTATGTCCTCGGCCTTTCGACCACGGACATCCGCGCCGCCAAGGCCGCAGGCAAGCTCGCGGTCTGTCTCGACATCGAAGGCGCGTTCGCGCTCGGCGAGCAGGTTTCGCTGGTCGAATTTTTCTACCAGGTCGGCGTGCGCTGGATGCTGCTCGTCTACAACCGGCGCAATCTCGCCGGCAGCGGCTGTCATGACCCGGAAGACGAGGGCCTCACCGCCCACGGCCGCGCAATCCTCGCAGAGATGGACCGCGTCGGCATGATCAAATGTTGCTCGCACGCGGGGTACCGCACGGCACGCGAGATCCTCGACTCCACGGACCGGCCGGCGATTTTTTCGCACTCGAATCCGCGGCGCCTGCGGGACCATCCGCGCAACATCCCGGATGAACTGATACGCGCCTGCGCCGCGACCGGCGGCGTGATCGGCATCAACGGCATCGGATTGTTTCTGGGCAATCCCGCGCCGACTGCGGCGGATGTCGTGCGTCACCTCGATTACGTCGCGCAGCTCGTCGGCGCAGAGCACGCCGCGCTCGGACTCGATTACATGTTCAAGAGCGGCGAACTGCTGGATCCGGGCCGGGCCAGCGCTGCAATGTGGCCGCCCGAATGGGGTTACGGCTCCGGATCCTTGACCCTGCCGCCCGAGGCGATTCCTGCGATCGCCGATGGTCTCGCGCGGCTCGGCTATCCGGCCGTGGCCGTGCAGGGCGTGATGGGTGAAAACCTGATGCGGGTAGCCGACGCAGTCTGGAAGTAGCGCCCGGTCCCCGCGCTCCCGATGTGTGGACCCGATCACTCCCCCGGTGCGGTTTCCTGACCCGCATCACAGTTAGCGGCCTACCGGCTGAGGCTACATATGTCGTGTCGAAGGCCTGCCTCTGGGGCAGCGTTGCGGCTGGGAGTCCTGCTCTGGAAAACATGTCGCTGAACCCGGAGTCCGCCAAGGGAATACCGCCGCGCGAGCCGTTTGCCGCCGGATGGACCGGCATTCTCTCGATTGCGGTGATCGTTTATTCGGTGCTGGCGATCGTGACCCTGTTTGCGCAGGACACCCACCCAGAGATCTTCACGCTTTTCAACGACTCGCCGGCGAGCCTTGTCGCGGCCCTGCTGGCGTTTCTGGCCTCGCGCAAGGCCACGGATCCCGCGGTGCGGCGCACCTGGCGGTTCCTGTGTGCGTCCATCGCCGTCTACAGCGTCGGCAACCTGCTGAACTCGATCTACTGGATGTTCGGCGTCGACCCGTTCCCGTCGGTCGGCGACGTATTCTTCCTCGGCTTCTATCCGCTGCTGTTCGCCGGCCTGCTGACAGTCATCCGTGCGGCGGCCGTGCGCGTGCAGTGGGGCCGGCTCGCGCTCGACGCGACGATCCTGATGCTGGGTTTCGGCGCGTTCTTCTGGTTCTTCGTCATCGCGCCGACGGCGGCGGCGGACCGCGATCCGGACGTCTTCAAGTACGTGCTGACGCAGAGCTACATCGCTCTGAACTGCCTGATGCTGCTAGCCTTCGGCATATTGCTGATGCACGGCGGCGCGGGGCCGATCAGCCGCCGCACGCTGGTGCTGCTTGCCATCGGCTTCTCGGCGATGTTCCTCGCGGACATCGTCTGGGCGATGTCCAAGGTGACCGGCTCCTACCTGCCGGGCGGCGTTTCGGACGCGATCTACCTCTCCTGTTATGGGTGGCTCGTCGCCGCGGCACGCGAGCAGCTGCGCGGCGAAGAGGCGGCCCGCGACATGCCCAGTGCGCTCGGCAACGCACTCCTTCAGGGCATGCCTTACGTCGCGATGCTGGTGTCGTTCCTCGTGCTCGTCTATGTCGAAAGCGGCAGCACCGCGAGTCCGGCGACCGCGATGACCGTCATCATCTTTGTGCTGACGCTGCTCGTGATGCTGCGCCAGGGTGTACTGTCGCGGGACGATGCGCTGGTGCGCGAGCGGCGCGCCGCGAACATCGTAGAGGCGCGCTACGCTTCGCTGATCAAGAATGCCTCCGACGTCATCATGATCGCGGACGTCGATGGCAGACTGCGATTCGCCTCGCCCGCGGCCGAACGCACGTTCGGCATGCATCCGGACGACCTGGTCGGCCGCAACCTCCTCGATTTCTGGGGAGAAGCGGACCGCGAACGCCTCACCTTGTTCCTGTCCGAGGTCACGGCGACGCGCGGCCGCTCGATCGGACCGGTCGAGGTTGCCGTCGCCAATGGCTCGCGCCGCAGCACGCTCGAAAGCGTCGGCAGCAATCTGCTGGACGACCCGGCCATCGCGGGTCTGGCACTCAACTTCCGCGACGTCAGCGAACGCAAGGCGCTCGAAGAGCAGCTCCGCCAGCTCGCATTCCACGACCCTTTGACGCTCCTCGCGAATCGCAGCCTGTTCCGCAATCGCGTGGAACATGCGCTCGCGCTGACGCAGCGATCGGGACAGCGAATCGCGGTCATGTTTCTCGACCTGGACAACTTCAAGAACGTCAACGACTCACTCGGCCATGACGCGGGCGACCGCCTGCTGCAGGCCGCCGCGCAACGGCTCGTCAAGTCGACCCGTCCCTCCGACACCGTCGCGCGCCTGGGCGGCGATGAGTTCGCGATCCTGCTGGAAGGCATCAACGAGGGTGTCGACGTCGAGCGCATTGCGGCGACGATCACGGCATCGTTCCAGGAGCCGCTGATGCTCGATGGCAGCGACACGCACATCGCCGCGAGCATCGGCATCGCGTTCTCGCAGCCGGGCGACGATACCGAACAGCTGCTGCGCAACGCCGACATCGCGATGTACAGCGCCAAGGCCGCGGGCAAGGCGCGCTTCGTGGTGTTCCAGCCGCGCATGCAGGAGCAACTGCGCGAACGCCTGCGACTCGAGGAAGACATGGACGGCGCGCTGGAGCGCGGAGAGTTCTTCCTCGAATACCAGCCGGTCATCGACCTCACTCACCGCGAACTGCTGGGCGTCGAGGCCCTGATTCGGTGGAATCACCCGAAGCGGGGTCTGATCATGCCGGCCTCGTTCATCCCGGCCGCCGAGGAATCCGGACAGATCATCGAGCTTGGCCGGTGGGTGCTCGAGCAGGCCTGCCGCAGCGTGCGCGACTGGCGCGATTCGATCGTCGCGGGAGAGGGTCTGCGCGTCGCGGTCAACATCTCGGGCCGTCACCTGCAACATGCAGACCTGGTTGCAGACGTTCGCCATGCACTCGAAGTATCCGGTCTCGAACCGGAAAATCTCGTGATCGAGCTGACCGAGAGCACGATCATGCACAACACCGAGGTCAACCTGGAACGATTCCGCGAGTTGAAAGCGCTCGGCGTGCGCCTCGCGATCGACGACTTCGGCATGGGATATTCATCGCTCTCCTACCTGCACCGTTTCCCGATCGACATCCTGAAGATCGACCGGTCGTTCGTCGGACGGCTGACGGAGCAGGACGACGGGCCGGAACTGGCGCGTGCGGTCGTGATGCTCGGCGAAACGCTCGGGCTCGAGACCGTTGCCGAAGGCATCGAACACGAGGACCAGGTGGCGAAACTGCTGGAGCTCGGCTGCGTGGCCGGTCAGGGCTTCCTGTTTGCACCGTCGTCGACGCTGAAAGTGGTGGCGGCGATGTCCTTTGCGGCAAAACGCGCCGAGCGTCGCCGCGCACAATCTCTGCAGGACAGGCTCACCGCGACCGGACGGTTTCGCGTCGCGGTCAATCGCTCGCGGTCGGTGGCGTAACCGTCGAAGCGTCGTAGACGACTTCACCCCCGATCACCGTCATCAGTACGCGTGCCCGGGGTATTTCCTTCTCCGGCAAATCCATCAGGTCCGCGGAGAAAATGCTGAAATCGGCGAGCTTGCCGATGGCGATCGTGCCGCGGTCCTTTTCCTCGAACGCGGCGTAGGCCGCCCCCGAGGTCAGGATCGCGAGCGCCTCTTCCCGCGACAGGCGCTGATCGAGACCCCATTCGGGACCCGCGAATCCGTCGAGCGTGCGACGCGCGACCGCGGCATAGAACTCGATCAACGGATTCGCCCTGTTCGACCGGCGCGTCGCTGCCGCCCGCGATGCGCGCGCCCGCGCTCAGCAGCGAGCGCCATGCGTAGGCGCTCGCGATACGGCCGGGGCCCAACCGGGCCGGCGCAAACAACATGTCGCTGATCGCGTGCGACGTCTGCATCGAGGCGATCACGTCGAGCGCGGCGAATCGCGGCATGTCGGTCGGGTCCACGACTTGCGCGTGTTCGATGCGGTAGCGAGGATTGGCAACTGCCCGCTTCTCTGGCGGCACACTCGCGAATGCTCGCTCGTACTGGTCAAGCACGAGCCGGTTGCCGCGATCGCCGATCGCGTGCGTCTGAACCTGGATTCCGCTCTTGAGGCCTGCGATCGCGATCCGCAGGATTTCCTCCGGCGGATTGACCAGCAGGCCCGTGCTTCCAGGTGCATCGCTGTAGGGCGCGAGCAGCGCGGCGCCGCGCGAACCGAGCGCGCCGTCGATGTAGAGCTTGATCGCGCGCACCGTGAGGCGTGGATCGCAGCTCTTCCAGTCGCGGCCGATGGCGAGCAGCCGGTCCGCATCGGCACTCGGCCCCCCAATCGCCGCATACAGCCGGAGCTTGATGCGGCCGGCAGCGTACAGCCGGCAGATGTGCTCGATCTCCTGCCACGTCGTGCCGGCGAGGTGCAGCTGCGTCCAGCCGAGCCGGACGCTGCGCTCGGCGCCGGCCGCCAGCGCGCGCGCCACCTCCGCCGATGCGGGAGGCGGGATATGACGCTCCACGAGCGCCTTGGCCCTGTCGATCACCATGCCGGTCGGTTCGCCGGTAGCGGGATCTCTCAGGATCTGTCCGCCGACCGGGTCGGGCGTGTTGCGGTCGATGCCGGCGATCTTGAGTGCGAGCGAATTGACGATCAGCGCGTGGCCGTCGGCGCGCTCGAGAGCGACCGGCTTGCTCGTCACCGCCTCGTCGAGCTGCTGGCGCGTCGGGAAAACCGCGGGCTGCCAGCGCGATTCGATCCAGCCGGAGCCGGTGATCCACGGACTCGCATCGCTTGCCGCCCGCTCACGCAGGCGCTCCTGAAGTGCTGCAATGCTCGGGACGCCGGTCACGTCGAAGCTTATTTCGCGCCAGCCGATACCGGCGAGATGGGCGTGGGAATCGGCCAGGCCTGGAAGGACTGTCGCGCCGACCAAGTCGACGATGCGCGTGCCGGACGGCGCCAGGCGGCGCACCTCTTCGGTCGTGCCAACGTGGCGGATGCGCCCATCGACCGCGAGCACCGCTTCCGCCGGCTGCCCGACGGCATCACCCGCGTACACGCGCCCGTTCACGAACGCAATGGACCCGCTGGCCTGCGCATCGGCGCCAAGGATCGCAAACAGGACGGCTGCGAAACACATTGTTCTGTTTTTCATGCGCAACCTTAGCCTCAGCTGCCGGTCTCCCTCAAGGTGCCGAACGGAATGCGCCCCGTCACTCTGGCCTTGAACTCGGACTTGCGCGACGGATCGAGCAGCACATTGGAGTCGCTGCCGGACAACACACTCGGGACGCGCAGCCCGATCGGGCGGTTGTCGGCAGGCCGCCTGGCGAGCGCGTCAAGAAAACCGCGCGCGATTTTCCGGCTCTCGTCGGCAGCCGGCCGCACATCCCAGTCGGCCGGCAGCTGGAGGCCGATTTCGTCGAGACCGACGATGGAGCCGTCCGGCACTTCAATGGTCGCGATCACGATCTCGGCGATGGTCTCGAAGCCCGGACGGATCGCGACCTCGAGGATGGCGAGCGCCTCGACCTCCGCCGTGTAAAGGACTTCAGTCGCCAGATCGTTGAAGCGCCAGCCGCGCGGGCCTGCGACCGAACCGGATGCGTCCAGCGGATCGAAACGGCGCGGCGTGGAATGCCTTCGCGCGCGGGCGCGAAACAGCTTCACACCGGCCCGCCTTCCGCCTGCGCCTGGATCTCCGCGAGCACGATCTGCTCGCCTTCCGCGGTCCGCAGCAGATCACGCGGAGCGGCGCCACCGAGCGCAAAGTTCGCCGTGCGCAGGTATTGACGCGCCGCATCGAGCGAGCCGAGCGCGTCGGCGGCGATCGTCAGCACGCGCCCGATCCTGAGCGCAATTTCGCCTTCGTTCGGGGCGAGCGTCTGCCACATGCGCTGCTTTGCGGTCTTCGCGCTCAGGTCGAAGAGCGGCAGCGCCTCCTGCATCGAGTCGTAGGCCATCGCGGAGGCGATGACAAGCGCGATGCCGGGCAGGCCATTGACGATGCGACGATGGACGTCGAGCGGTCCCGGCGCCGGCCGGCGCGCACCGCTTCTGGGCGCGCGCAACTCCTTCGATGCGCACAGCCAGACGGTCTCGAGATTGGTCTTGCCCTGGTCGCGCAGCGCGCGTTCCAGCGCGCGACTGGCGAACAGGTCGAGCACCCGCCGGTCGGAGGCCGAGCGCAGGTCCGGGTAGGCGGGTGTCGCCGGGTGTTTGGCGCGCTTCATGGAGAATTCCTTTTGTAGTATGGCAATACTACCATAGGAACCCTGAACCGGTCGAATCGTGCGATGCGGCGTCCCGACGGGGGCCGCGCCGGCGCCGCCTATGTGCCCGGCCGGCTCTGGCTCTTCACGACGCTGGTCGCCATCGCGATCATCGAGGCGATATCCGACAGGTTCGCCGGCACGACCAGCGTGCTCGACGCCTCGTCCGCCAGCCGGCCGAACTGCTTGACGTACTCCTCGGCGACCCGCAGCTGCATCGCCTCGATGCCGCCCTTGCCCGCCAGCGCCTCGCCGACCTGGCGCAGGCCCTCGGCGGTCGCGGTCGCGACCGCGAGGATCGCCGCGGCCTGGCCCTGGGCCTCGTTGATCTGCTGCTGCTTGTTCCCTTCCGATTCCTTGATGACGCGCTGCTTCTCGCCTTCCGCCTGGTTGATCTTGGCGTCGCGCTCGCCTTCGGAGCTCAGCACGACGGCGCGCTTCTCGCGCTCCGCGCGCATCTGCTTTTCCATCGCGCCCAGGATGTCCTTGGGCGGATTGATGTTCTTGATCTCGTAGCGCAGCACTTTGACGCCCCAGGGCGCCGAGGCCTTGTCGAGCTCGCGCGACGACATTCTGGTTGATCGTCTGGCGCTCCTCGAAGGTGCGGTCGAGCTCGATCTTGCCGATCTCGCTGCGCAGCGTCGTCTGCGCGAGCTGGATGATCGCGAAGCGGTAGTTGGTGATGCCGTAGGAGGCCTTGCTCGCCTCCAGCACCTGCAGGTACAGCACGCCATCGACGCCCACCTGCACGTTGTCCCGGGTGATGCAGATCTGTTCCGGGATGTCCATCGCCTCTTCCTTCAGGTTGTGCTTGTAGGCGATGCGGTCGAAGAAGGGCTTCAGGATGTGAAAGCCCGCCTGGATCGTGCGGTTGTAGCGCCCGAGCGTTTCGACGACGTAGGCACTCTGCTGCGGCACGACGACGGCGGTTTTCGCGATGATGATGATCGACCAGCAGCGCGATCACGCCGACGACATACAGTGATCCCATGACTTGTCTACTCCGCTTTGACGTGCAGGGTCAGGCCGTCGACCGCCGCGATGACCGCTTCGCGGCCGGCCTCGATCGCGAGCAAACCGGTATTGCGCGCGGTCCAGCTCGAGCCGCGGTACTCGACCCGGCCGCTCTGTCCGGGCTCGAGCCGTGCCGGTATCACGACGCGATCGCCGATCGTCAGTCGCTCGTCGACCTGCCCGACGCCGCCGCGAAGCATTTCGTAGAGCCGGCGGCGAAACGCGAGCATCGCGACGATCGCGAGACCCGAGAAAATCAGCCATTGCGCCCAGGTCGGGCAGCTCGATTCCGGCGAGGCCGAGCAGCGCCCACGACCGCGGCCGACAACCCGATGAAGACGAGATAGAACTGCGCGTCGATGACGAACATCTCGACGCCGAGCAAGCCGATGCCCAACACCAGCCACGCCCACCAGGCCATGTGACCCCCTTGTCGTTCCACCCGAAGCTTACCGCATCCGCCGCGGGTGGGCCCGGGGCGGACGCGGTCGCTTTCAGGTTTGCGTCGACCGGCTCAGGCCGCTTTGTCCGACGGGATCAGCCCTTCCGCCTTCATCGCCGCCTGCACCGCCGGTCGCGAAGCGATGCGCTTCTGGAACGCCTGCAGGTTGGCGAACTCGGACAAGTCGACCTTGGCCGACTTCGCCCAGTTCGTCACGACGAACAGATAAGCGTCGGCGGCCGTGAACCGGTCGCCGACCAGGTAGTCGTGCCCGGCCAGATGCCGGTCGAGAAACGCATAGCGCTTCTTCAGGTATTCGGTGCGCTCGGCACGCACTTCGTCCGAAACCTTCGGATTGAACAACGGGCTGTATGTCTTGTGGATCTCGGACGTGATGTAGCTCAGCATCTCCTGCAACCGGTAGCGCGCGGCTGTGCCGTTCGCCGGCGCGAGGCCCGGTTCGGGCTTGCGGTCGGCGAGGTACTGCACGATCGCCGGACCTTCCGTCAGGATCTCGCCGTTGTCGAGTTCGAGCGCGGGCACGTAGCCTTTCGGATTGATGGCCCAGAAATCGCCTTCCTTCGCCACGGTCTTCGTCTTCGTGTCGACGCGGGCAAGTTCGAGCTCGATGCCCGCCTCGTGCGCGACGATGTGCGGGGACAGGGAGCAGGCGCCGGGCGCGTAGTACAGCTTCATGATCGTCTCCAGGTTTTCCAGTGAGTACGAAACGAGGCTAGCAACGATACTTACTTTTGTATAGTAGATATCTTTAAGTTAGAACGAATATCCACTATCCTCGCGGTAAGTGATCGGGAGTTCCGTTGGCCCTGAAACTGCGCAAAAGCAAAGCCCTGCCGCCGCCGCCCGGCTGCCCGATGGCGGCCTGCATGGCGGTGCTCGGCGGCGCCTGGACGACGAGCGTGATCTGGAAGCTGTCCGGCGATCCGCGCCGATTCGGCGAGATCTTCCGCGACATCCCGGGCATCTCGCCCAAGATGCTGACCGCACGGCTGCGCGCGCTTGAAGAGAAAGGCGTCGTCGTCCGGCGAGGTCGTGCCGACCTCGCCGCCTTCCGTCGAATATTCGCTGTCGCCGCTCGGACGGGACCTGATTCCCGTGATCGACGCAATCGTCAGGGTCGGGACGCAACTCCGGGAGGGAGCAGGCGCACATCGCGCAGCCACCGGAGCATCTCGTCGACTGCCGCGTCGGAATTGACGGTCCCGCCGACGCCGCGGAATGCGGCTTGCGCATCCGGAAAGCGCTCAAAATGGTGATCGGTGGCCGCGATCTCGACGAAGCGGCCGCTGCCCGGCTGGCGGCGATTCGCGATGTCAGCCACCAGCCGGTGCGCCGCGGCATCCTCGAACCAGTCGTATTCGCCGTAGAGCGCGAGCACCGGCGCCCGGACCTGTGACCAGGCCCCGGCCCAGTCCGAGGCCGCCGCCTGCCGGTGAAACGCCAGCGGACGACCGTAGTGCGTGTTCTGCTCCGTCCCGACCATCCGCGTCCACACGGTTTTCAGTGCGGGCTCGTCGCCCGCGATGGCGACTGGATCGCGACCATCCAGCAGATAGGCGACGAGAAAGCGTGCAAGGCTGCGCAGGTACGCGTCCAGCTCTGCGCCCGGCAGGCCGCTGAATTCCTTGGCGCGACGCTCCAGACCGAGCGTGCGCTCGAACCAGCTCTTGGCGCCGCCGCCCCAGATCATGATGCCCGCGACGTCACTGCCGGCCGCAACGAGCGGCGCCATGTTGCCGCCCATGCTCGCGCCGAAGATGACGATGCGGCTCGCGTCCACGCGCGGCGAGTCGCGCAGCCCCGCCAGCGCCGCACGGTGATGCGCCAGTTCGGTTTCGTAATCGAGCGACGCACAGGGTCCTCCGCCACTGTCGCCGACGCCCGCCTTCTCCGTGCGCATCATCGCCATGCCGGATTCCTGCGCGAGCCGGCGCAGCATTTGGCTCCAGCCGTCCTGCTGCGAGGCCGGCAGTTCGATGCTGTCGCAGGAAAGCCATTGCACGAACAGGATCGCGGGCAGTCGCGCTGTCGCGCCTTTTGGCAGCGTCAGGATGCTGCGAAGCTTCGTGCCGTCTGGCGTGTCGAGCACGCTGTAATGGCTGTCCACTCCCGGTATTTCTTCCAGCGCCCGGTCGCCGCGACGCGCCAGATCGCCCGTCAGCGTCGATTCGCCGGTCGCGGCCGCGGCAAAGCAGGCAGTCAACAGCGCGAGCAGGTACTTCATGGCCGGTTCCTTTCATACATCGCGCCGGACGTCGCGCAACGCGCGTACTGCCGCCGCATGCGGAGATGCTGCGAGCAGTCGCGTCGACTGTCTGGCCGAAATCGGGGGAACGGTGGCCGATGTCGCCTTCGGCCTGCAATTGACTCTGCCGGGAGTCAGGACAGGCGGTTCGGGGCGTGCGCGGCCTCGCGGCGAAACCGCGTCGGCGTCATGCCGATTCGCGCCTTGAAGGCGCGATTGAACGGACCGATCGAGCCGTAACCAACGCCGAGGGCAATCGACAGCACCGGCAGCCGCGAGTCTTCCGGTTGGCGCAGCCGCTGGCAGGCCTCGCGGATCCGGTAGGCATGCAGGAAATCGTTGAAATTACGAAACCCCAATCCACGATTGATCACGTGCCGTAGCAGCTGCTCGCGCGTCCCGAGCCGCGCCGCGAGTCCGCTGATCGTGAGCCCCTCTTCGCGCCAGGCCTGATGCCGGTCAAACAGCTCGGTCAGCGAAGCGAGCACGCGTTGTTCGGCCGGAAGGAGGCGATTCGCCGACGCGCCACCCGCATCCGGCTCCAGCCAGTTTCCCGCGCGCATCTCGAAGAGATTCCGAACGGCGACGAATCCGGCGGCCGCAATCAGCGTCAAGTTGATGGTTGCGAGAAACGGCGGCGTTTCCGCATCCTGAACCAGGTTGTACGCCTGCACGAATACCGCCGCCGCGAGATAGGCGGAAACGGCGACCACGAACACGATACGCAGTCGACGTCGGCGCTCGACCAGGTCGCCGATGAGCCCGCGATTCGCCTCGACGAGCGCCAGAATGACGAACGTGAGCACGAGCAGTTCGAAGCCGCCGCTCGCGATTTTCTCACCGACGGACGCGAGCCCCAGCCGGATACGTTCGAGGAAAAAGAGCTGTTGCCAGACGCCATAGGCCGCCGTCACGGCGATCAGGCCAAGTTGCCACGGCCGTACGCGGAAATCGTCCGCGAACAGCCCTTTGGCGAACAGCCAGAAGAGTACCGCCTTCGACACGCAAAGTGCGGTCAGCGGATACAGCCACCCGCCCAGCCAGCCCGCGGCGCCGGCGCTCGACGTCAGCACGAAGCTTGCGACCGCTGCACAACAGGCGGCACCTAGCCACGGGGTATGGTCCCGCCGCCGCGCGGCCAGCATCGAGCTGGCCAGCATTGCGAGGATCAGGACGGCTGCGGTACGCAGCACGATTTCGAAGTCAGCCATCTTGGACTAGCGCATTCGGGTTGCAGGTCGGGTGATATGAATACGCATCACGCGATTTAGTTTCATTTAAGACACCGCGCGCCCCAGCGGCATATTGGCTTCGCACGAACGTGTTTTCCAGCTGCTGATGCCCACCATGAGCACGTTTCTGATAGACAAAATCCTTACTTATTATAGGGATAGTGTAAAGTCCTCGCCGTTCAATGATGCGACATGCGTGTCATCAAAGGCTGACGGTCGTCTGACCTGCGACCGCGGCCGCCCTTGGGCCGGGGTCGAATTTTTTCTGGCACCATGCGGCATGCTGCGATTCCTGCCAGTCGCCCTCCTCGCTTTCGCTTCGATCGCCGCCGCGCAGGATTCGCCCGCTGCCCCCGCATTCAAACGGTTCCTGACCGGCAATGCCGCCGATGTCGTGACCCCGACGCAGGGACTCTGGGTCCTGCAGGGCGGCGGCGACGACGTCGACCTGAATTACCTGCGCATGGCCGAGCACGGCGGCCACGGCGACTTCGTCGTGCTGCGCGCTTCCGGCGAGGCGGAATACAACGATTACATCTTTGCGCTGTGCCGCTGCGATTCGGTCGAAACACTGGTCTTCTCGAGCCGGGAAGCGGCTTTCGATCCCTTTGTCGTCGCGACGATCCGGAATGCCGAAGCGCTTTTCATTGCCGGCGGCGACCAGTCGAATTACGTGCGGTACTGGCAGGACACGCCGGTCGAAGACGCGATCAATTACGTCGCGGCGAAACCCGCGCCGGTTGGCGGAACGAGCGCCGGCATGGCGGTCCTCGGCGAATTCGTTTACTCGGCGATGGGTCAAGAAAGCCTGACGAGCGCCACCGCCTTGGCCGATCCTTATGCGCCCGACGTGACACTGGCGCGCGGATTCCTGGCGCTGCCGGGTCTCGAGCGGGTGCTGACGGATCAGCACCTGCAGGAACGCGACCGGATCGGCCGCACGGTCGCCCTGCTTGCCCGACTGGTCCGGGACGGTTGGGACCCGGATCCCCGGGCCATCGCGGCGGATCGCGAAACGGCGCTGCATGTCGATCCCGCCACGGTACCGCGGAAATCTTCGCAACCGCCGATCATCCAACGCCTTACGTGTACTTCCTGCGTCCCTCGGAACCGCCGGGGCGCTGCGAACCGGGGCAGCCGCTGACCTTCCGTAACGTCGACGTCTACCGCATCGGACCCGGGGGCACGGTTCGATCTTCGTGGCTGGAATGGTACAGGCGGGATCAGCTACCGGTTGAGCGCCGAAGCAGGTGCAACTCTGGTCGTCGGGCGAGTCCCGCTATTGAGCATCGCCATGGCGCTCTGGCAAATCTCCAATTCCTGTTGTACGCTCAAGACGTTACGTAGTTCGCTCGACCAAACCCGACTGAAGTTTGGGAGATTTTCATGAACGACCGTATGACGCCGTTCGCAGCCGCAATCTTGGCGACGCTGTATCCCGCTTCCGCAGCGCTTGCGCAACGAACCGCTTCTGATGGCGCTAAACTCGAGGAAGTCATCGTCACCGCGACGCGGCGCGAAGTGAATCTCCAGGACGTCGCGCAGAGCGTCACCGCCCTTTCGACCGAGGACATCGCCAAGCAGGCGTTTCAGTCGCTGGACGATGTCGTCGGCGCACTGCCGAGCGTCACGCTGGTCAACGCATGCCGGGCCGCAACGACATCATCATGCGCGGCATCTCCACCGGCACCGGCGAGTACTACACGGACAGCCAGGTCGCGGTCTACCTGGACGATCAGCCGATGACGTCGAGCTCGCAGCAGGTCGACGTTCGCCTGATCGACATCGAGCGCATCGAGGTGCTGCCGGGGCCGCAAGGAACGCTGTTCGGATCCAGCTCGCAGTCGGGCACGATCCGCTACGTCACCAACAAGCCGAATCCCTCGGGCTTTTCGAGCCAGGTCGACGCCGAATTCGGCGCGACCAAGGGCGGCGAAGAAAGCTACGACGTCAGCGGCCACGTCAACATCCCGCTGACGACAACTTCGCGATCCGTGCCGTCGGCTTCTATGCGCAGGAGGGCGGCTACGTCGACAACGTGCTCGGCGAGAATCTCGCGGGAACGGCCGACAACGCCGACGTCGTCGAGGAGGACTGGAACGACTACGAACGACGGGGCGGCCGGCTCGCGGCGCTCTGGCAGATCAACCCGCAGTGGGATGCGTCGCTGAGCTTCGTCAGCCAGTACGGCGATACCAACGGCGACTGGCTCACGGATCCCGCGATCGGCGACTACAAGATCGTCAGCTTCTACGACGAGTTCCGCGACGACGACTGGTACCAGACATCCGCGAGCATCAAGGGCGATCTGGGCTTTGCCGAGCTCACCGCCACGGCGTCCTGGTTCGAACGCGATATCGAGTACCAATGGGACAACATGATGTACGAGAACTGGCGGACCGCAAATGCGGTCGCCTCGTATAATGCCGGCGACCCGGATCCGCTTTACGACACGGCTATCTCGGCGGCACGATATTCAACTACCAGGAACAGAATCGCTGGACCTACGAGGTCCGGCTGACGTCGCAGGGCGAGAGCCGATTGCAGTGGATGGCCGGCGCCTTCTACGAGGACGTCTGGGACTGGTGGCATTACGGCGCGAAAGTCCCTGGCCTCGAGACGACCCAGACCTGGGCCACGGCCAATTATTACGCGGCTTACTACGGGGCCGACGAGGTCCCGCTCCCTCGCCGACCGACGAGTACTACACGAACTTTTTCGAAAAGACCGTTCGGCAGAAGGCCGTGTTCGGAGAGCTGACGTTCGACCTGACAGACAAGTGGTCTGTCACCGGCGGAGCGCGCTGGTTCGAGTTCGACCGCCAGGAGGTCGAAAGCAACGAGGTGCCGCGCGGCTTGCCGGTTTTCGATTACGACCCGGACGTCGGCTATTTTCTCGCGTCGCCGCTGGTCAGCGAGGGCAAGGACGACGACGTGGTCATGAAGCTCGCCACGCAATACCGCTTCGACGACACGAAATGTTCTACGCGCTCTACAGCGAGGGTTTCCGGCTCGGAGGCACGAACAGCCCGCGCGCGGCCGCGAGGGGAGTGGTACCGGAGCAATACAAGCCGGACGTGCTGGAGAACTACGAAGCGGGCTTCAAGAGCCAGTGGCTCGATAACCGCCTGCTGCTCAATGTTTCCCTGTTCTTCATGGAATGGTCGGACATCCAGCTGCGCGGCGACGCGAGCGCGTCGATCCATGGTGGGTGGAGGGAATCTTCAACGGCGGCAAAGCCGAGCAGAAGGGCATCGAGCTTCAGGCCGAGTGGCAGGTCAATGACCGCTTCTCGTTCGAGATCGAGCGGTTCCTGGCCGATCCCGAATTCTCGGAGTCATTCGTCACCCCGGCCGGCATCCCGTCGAGGAAGGCTGGCCCATGCCCGACTCGCCGGAGGAAAAATTCTGGGCCGCGTTCGAATATCGCGTGCCCGGCTTCCTGATCCAGGACGGGGAATTCTGGACCCGGCTCTCATACTCCTATCAGGGAGAGTTCTGGAACAGCCTCGACGACATCCGCTGCGTCAACAATCTGCACGGCGACCCGGTGCGACGTGGAGATCGCGCCCAGATCAGGTCGTCCCGTCGTGGTCCACCAGTACGCTGCAATTCGGCGTCTCGTCCAATAACGGCTGGGATGCCGCGCTCATCATTCGCAACCTGTTCGACGAAGATGCCGCGGGCTATATGAGCGGGTACCGACTACGGCGAATTCTTCGGCGATTCCCGCTTCCGCTACCGCGTTACGCCGCAGCGGCCGAGGACCGTCAGCCTGTCGTTCACCAAGCGATGGTGACCCGCGCAGGCATGGGTTGAGTCCATGCCTGCGCCTCGGGCCGGCGGTGCCGGCCGCCGTGAAGCTGGTCACGACCTCCGTCGTGCGCGGCAGTTACCAGGGCGAGAGCCACGGTGGCGTCTACCTCATCGACCTCGAGAAACGCGAGGTCCGGCAGACCATCGACTGGAACAAGGCGGACATCGACTGGCAGGGCCGCGGTTGGGATCGCGGCCTGCGCGGAATCGCGTTCGACGGCGAGACGATCTACATCGCGGCCAGCGACGAGCTGTTCGCATATACGCCCGACTTCCAGCCGCTCGGCTCCTGGCGGAATCCGTATCTCAAGCACTGCCACGAGATCTCGATCTGGGAACGGCGGCTGTTCCTGACCTCCACGGGCTTCGACAGCATCCTGGGCTTCGATCTCGACCGGCGGGAGTTCAGCTGGGCGATGCATGTTGCGACGCACGAATTCCGGTTCAAGGCGTCGACCTTCGATCCGCGCGGCAAGGACGGGCCGCTGATGCTCAACAAGCTGCACGTCAACAATGTTCACTGCACGAAAGGTGGCATGTACCTGTCGGGCCTGCGCACGGGAGGTATGCTCCTGTTCAACGGTCGCGAAGTGCAGATGTCGGCCGAACTGCCGGCGGGCTCGCACAATGCGCGCCCGTTTCGCGATGGCGTGCTGTTCAACGACACCGAGGCGGACGCCTTGCGCTATGCCGGGCGCGGCGAGGGTGTCGAGGACCGTGCCCTGCGCGTTCCGCGTTACGATCCCGCCGCCCTCAAGAACAATGATCTCGATGAGAGCCGCATCGCCCGCCAGGGCTTTGCGCGCGGGCTCTGTGTGCTGTCGGAATCGGTCGTCGCCGGGGGTTCCTCGCCATCGACCATTTCAGTGTACGACCTGCCAGCGAACCGCCAGCTCCTGTCGGTCAACCTGACGATGGATGTCCGCAATGCCATCCACGGCCTGGAGATCTGGCCTTACGGCTGATTGATCCCTGCATTCCGCACAGTCTCCGGCAGTTTGTCGAGGATGTCGGCAAGCTCCTCCTTCCAGATCCCGAGATGTTTCTCGTAGTGGCGCCAGTAGCCGAGCGCGCGGGTGTAGATCGGCTGGCGCACCTGCTCCGAGCTCGCCGTCTTCACGGCGCGCTCGGTCTGGTGGAACTGCAAGCAGCCCTCCTCGAACGGCAGGCCGCAATGCGCGAGGATCCGGCGCACCTGCGTCTCGAGATCCGTCACCGTCTCCTCGTAGTGGACATCCAGCACCTTGCCCGGCAGCACGCGATGCCAGTGCTGCATCGTCTCGTGGTACTTGCGGTAGTAGTCGGCGAGCTCCGACATGTCATACGTGAAATGCTGGCCCTTGCCGAACAGCTGCTTGTAGGCGCCCAGGCAGCTGTCGAAGGGATGGCGCCGGGCATTGATCACCTTAGCGTTCGGCAGGATCAGGTGGATCAGACCGACATGCGAGAAATTGTTCGGCAGCTTGTCGGTGAAGTACGGCTTGTCGGTGAACCGATAGGACGCCGCCTCCTCGAGGTACTGCCGGCCGTACGCGCGGAAGTTCTTTGCCTTCAGGTCGCGCACGGCGTACGGATACTGCTTGCGGTCGCGCCGGTAGCGGCCGATCAGGCTCACGAGATGCGTCGAGCGTCGGCAGTTCCTGCGTTCCTTCCACCTGGCTGTGGCTCGCGAGGATCTGCTCGATCAGCGTCGAGCCCGAGCGCGGCAATCCGACGATGAAGATCGGGCGCCGGCGACTCGTCGCCTGTGCCGGCATTCCGCTCGAGAAACTCGCGATCGAACACCTCGATGATCTGGTCGTGGCGCTGATCGACCATGACCGGGTCGTGGAATACCTGCTTGCGCTGTTTCTGGTTGCCGGTGTCGTAGTAATGCCAGGCGCGGTCGTAGTCACCCCTGTCCTCCCACGCCTTGCCGAGCGCGAAGCGGAAGTGGATCTCGGCGCTGTCCGTGAGATCGCTCCGTTTCAGCTGCTCTTCCATCGCATCGACCTCGGCATCCTCGAACTGGAACACCTTGAGGTTGGCCATGCTCCAGTACACTTCGCCGAAGTCCGGCTTTGCGGCGATCGCGGCGCGGTAGGCGCGCAATGAGCCAGCCTGGTCGCCGAGCGTCTTGAGCACGTGGCCAAGCCCCATCTGGGCGCCGGGGGCCCTCGGGTCCAACGTGACTGCCCGCACGTACGCTTCGCGAGACTGCTCGATATCGCCCGCGAAAGCCCGTGCATTGCCGAGGCCGGTCCATCCGGACGCATTGCGCGGCTCGAGTTCGGTGACTCGGCTGATAGGCGCGGACCGATTCGGGGTGACGCCCGAGTTCGTGCAGCAAGCCGCCGAGCAACATCCACGCGGCCGCATAATCGGGCGCCGTCGAAGTTGCGTTGCGCAGCAGCGCCTCCGCATCGCTGAGCCGCTCCTTGTCCTGGATATAGATGTGCGCGAGGCAGCGCATGGCGTCGACATTGTCCGGGCTCTCGCGCAAGGCGCCGCGCAGCGCCTCGATCGCCTCGGCCTTCCTGCCCGCGCGCATGTGATCGAGCGAGGTCGCGACCCTGCCCTTGTCGACATCCTGTTCGAAGAACTCCTCGAATGCCGCATCCGCCTCGTAGCCGCGGCCCAGCGCAGCGAGTGTCTCGCCAAGCTTGCGGTGCACGAGTGGCAAGCGCGGCTCCAGGCGAATGGCCTCGCGGAAACACGGCTCCGCCTCTGCGAAGCGCTGCTGCATCGCGAAGATGCTGCCGAGATCCTCGTGCAGATGCGGGAAATCCGGCTTGAGCGCGATCGCCTGACGCACGATCTGCTCCGCTTCAGCGTAGCGTGCCTGTTTCATGAGGGAGTGACCGAGCAAGCGCAGGTGGTTGACGCTGCCGGGACTCTCCACGAGGTACTCGCGACAGATGGCCTCTGCGCGGTGCGGGCGGTTCACGCGCAGCGCCTCGCAGAGCCTTTTCGAAGCTCGCCTGGGCCGTTACTTCAGGTACTTGTCGAACCATCCAAGCACGCGCTCCGCGTAGTCCTTCTCGAACTCCGGGCTCCAGTCGCCATGATGCGTATCCGGGTACACGACGAGCTGCGTGTCGATGCCGCGGCGTCGTAATGACTGATAGAAGAGTTCGGCGTTCAGCACCGGCACGTTCCAGTCGTCGCGTCCGCCGAGAAAGATCGTCGGTGTCGTCACCTTGCCGGCCTGCAGGAGCGGTGACAGCGCGTCGTACTTCTCCCGATTCTCCCAGGGCACGCCCAGTTCCCAGTTGTACCATTTCTGGTAAATGTCATGACCGTAGTTGGCATGGATCAGGCTGTGGCCCGCGCCGGAGGCGGCCGCCTTGAATCGCGTGGTGCGCGTGATGACGGTGTTCGTCATGTAGCCGCCATAGGAATAGCCGAATACCGCGAGCCGCTCCGGGATCCGCGTAGCCCTGCCGCGATCGCGTGATCGACCGCCGCAATCAGGTCGTCATAGTCCGTGATGCCCCAGGTCCGATAGATCGCGCTGACGAACTTGGCGCCGCGGCCCGTCGAGCCGCGCGGGTTCGGCTCGACGACGACATAGCCGTTGGCCGCGAAATACTGCGCCTTGATGTCGTAGCCCCAGGCGAACTGGCCGACGGGCCCGCCGTGAATGTGCAGGATCGTCGGATACCGGCGTCCCGGGACGAAACCCGGCGGTTTCGTCACCAGCGCCTCGACTTCCGTGCCGTCCGCGCTTTTGAAACGAACCTTCTCCTTGCTGCCGATCGCGACCGAGCGCAGGAACTCGTCGTTGATGGCCGTCAGCTTGTTCAGCCGGCCTTTCGCGTAACCGTAGAGTTCGGGGGCGTCATTCCGGTTTTCGAGCCGAAGCACGAGCGCGCCTGCCGGCGCCAGCTCCATCGCGGTGACATTCAAGTCGCCCGCCATGACCTCTTCGAGTTTGCCGTCCCGGGGTCGAACACGCGCGATGCGCGTGCCGCTTTCGTAGTCGTAGAGGAAATAGATCCAGTCGCCGTCCGCGGACCAGCGGAAAGACGTGACCCAGGCATCGAGCGAGCCAGCAAGTATCCGCGCTTCGCCGCCGCCCGAAGGAATCACCGCGAGTTGCGGGCTGCCATATACGCCGTCTTCGGCGGACAGGAACGCGATCGTGCGGCCGTCCGGACTCCAGGCCGGCATCGCTCTTGGTCGCATCGTCGTTGGTGAGGCGCACGAGCTTCTGGCCGCGATCCGTGTTGTCCGCGGCGACCAGCCAGAGATCCGTCTTGTAGCTTTCGTCGGCTTCTTTTTCCCGATTGCTGACGAAAACGATGGTCTTTCCGTCGGGCGACCAGTCGGCATCCGATTCGCTGTACGGGCCGGAAGTCACCGGTTTCAGCGACTTCGTCGCGAGATCCCAGGCGTAAAGATGTTCCGCGCGATCGCCGGTCAGGTAGCCCTCGCCCGCATCCTCCTTGAACTCGAGACGCGTGATCACGAAGGGTTTCGGCTCGGGCTTGTCGCCCTCCTCTTCGTCGTCCTTGCGGTCCGCGCGTTTCTGCAGCGATTCCTCGGTGAAGCGCAGCAGCAGCCGCGATTCGTCGCGGGAGAAGTTGAGGGTTTCGATACCCTGCGTGAAATCGGTCACCTGCTCGGCCTCGCCGAAGGCATCAAGCGACAGTTTCCAGAGCTGGTTGCTGCCCGAACGATCCGAGACGAAATAGAGCGTGCGACCGTCCTTCGACCAGTAAGGATTCGATGCGACCTTGCCTGCCGTGGTGACCGCGCGCGCCTTCCCACCGGCGGCGGCGACGACGTAGATCTGATCGTCCACGACATAGGCCACCCTCTTGCCGTCTCGCGAAACCACCGGATCGTCCGGCGATTTGAGCTTGCGGAAATCATCCGCCGTCACCGCGCGGGGCAATGCGTTCGGGCGGCGCAGGCTCTTGCCCGGATAGGCCCCGGTCGCCTTGCCTTCCTGCATCACCGGCCGGCCATTGACCCAGACCGTGCGGATGCCGACCGACAACGTTTCCGGGTGCTCGAAAGTGGAGCGGTCCGAAACGATCTCCGGATCGAAGAGCACGAGATCCGCAAATGCGCCCGGGCGAATCACGCCGCGATCCGCGATGCCGACATGCGCGGCCGACAGGCCCGTCATCTTGTGGATCGCCTGTTCGAGCGTCAGCAACTTCTGTTCGCGCACATAGACGCGCAGTACCTTCGTGAAGGTGCCGGTGCCGCGCGGATGCCGGCCGGCGAGCGATCCGTCCGAGCAGATGTTCGCGTGCGGCCAGGCGATCAGCGCGGCGACGTCCTCCGCTTTCATGCTCGTGCCGATCACGCCGACATCCGCGTCCGGAGACTGCGACCGCGCGATCAGGTCCATCAGCGTTGCCGGAGCATCCATGCCCTTCTGTTTCGCGATTTCTGCGATGCTCAGTCCCTCGAGCGCCGGCTCCGGCGAATAGCGGGACAGCACGAGGCCATCCGGCGGCGAGACCCGTTCAAGCGCAAATTCGGCCGACTTGCGGTTGGTGAAATCCCGTTCCGGAAACAGCACTTCGAGGCTTGAATGCCAGGCCTCGTAGGGATAGATGTCGCCGGTAACGTCCACGCCGTCCGCTCGTGCGCGATCGAGCACGTCGAGAAGGCGCCTGGTCTGGCCCCACCAGTCCACCATCGCGAGCTTCATGTGCGACATCTGCACCGGGATCTTCGCCTCTCGCCCGATACGCACGAGCTCGTCCACCGCGGCCCAGAAATAGCGGTCTTCGCTGCGGATGTGGCTGATATAGCGGCCGCCGAAGCGCGCAGCCTCCTTCGCGAGGTCAATCACCTCGTCGCTCGCGGAAAAGATGCCGGGGTCGTATTCGAGACCGGTCGCGAGACCGAGCGCGCCCGCCTCCATGCCCTCGGTCAGCATCGCCCGCATGCGGGCGATCTCTGCCGGCGTCGCGTGGCGCCGGAAATCCTTGCCCATGACGGCATCGCGCAGATCGCCGTGGCCGACATAGGTCGCAACGTTGATTGCGGCCGGCGTCTTTGACTGGCGTTCGAAAAGCTCCTTGACCGGGTAGCTCATGCTGCCGTCGTTGCCGGCAACGATGGTCGTGATCCCCTGGGTGACTGCCGCCATCGCCGGGCGATCCTCGAACAGGCCCTCATCGTGATGGCTGTGCGTGTCGATGAATCCCGGCGTCAGCGTGAGTCCCTGGGCATCGACGACGGTTTCGCCCGGTGCAGGCTTCAGGTCGCCAACCGCGACGATCCGCTCGCCTTCGATCCGCACGGCCCCGCTTCTCATCGCTGCGCCGGTGCCGTCGACGATCTCGGCATTGACGATCAGGGTCGTTTCGGTGGCGGCAAACGCCCCGAGCGCAACACCGGAGAGCAGTGTTGCGACCAGCGCAACGCCCGTTATCGATCGCAGCATCTTCACTCGGATGGCTCCTTGACCCTTTCGAAGGTCAATCCCCGCAGACCGAACGCGTCGTATACGAAGCCGTCGATTCCGGAGCCGGTGTCCCGGAATCGCAGGCTGAACGAGTCGTCGCGATCGACGAATTCGCCCGGTTTCGTGGGCTTCAGGACCGCGCCCGCGGCGCAGCCCTCGAGGACGAGCGCCTCATGCCGCAGGTACAGGCGGCAATGCGCATTTGCCTCGGTGCTGAAGTAGGTGCCGACGTAAGGGGTAAGATCGCTCGGCCGCCAGGTCGATTCGACCGCATTTTCGTCCAATTCAGACTCTTCCGATTCCGAGTCTTCCGTTTCCAGTTCGGGCGCTCCGGCCGGATCCCGCTCGCGTCGCTCCCGTGGCGGGCCCATCTTGTCCCCCAGGAAAACCGCAGCGACCGCCGTCGCGAGTGCGCCCGAATCGGCATCGCCGCGATTGCAGAGCACGATGACCGACCGGTGTTCTTGCGGGAACCGCAATATCTGCGACCGGTAGCCGACCCAGGAGCCGCCATGGCTGACGGTCGGTAACCCGCGTGTCGTGGCGACGCGCAGACCCGCCGCATAATCGATCCGCTCACCCGAATTCAGCACGCCGACCTCGACCATTTTTGCGATGAGCTCGCGGCCGCCGAGTTTGCCTGTGTAGAAATTCTCGTCCCAGAGCGCGAGATCGTGAATATCGCTGTGCACTCCGCCGTCGCCGACCTGTTCCCAGCCAGTTTCATCGATCACGAAACCGTGTACGGCCTGCGCGTAACCGCGTGCGCGCGCCGCGCGCGTGTCGGGATAGCTGTCGACGACTTTGGTGTTCTTCATCCCGAGCGGCCTGAAAATTCGTTCCTCGGTAAATCCGGCAAACGATTGTCCGCTGACGCGGGCGATGACGACCCCGAGCAACAGGTAGCCCGTGTTGCTGTACTCGTATTCGACTCCCGGTTGTTCGTTCGGTCGGGTCTGCCGCGCGAGTGCCTGGATCGCCTCGTGGATCGTCGAGCCGTCGGCGTCGCGACGGCCTCCCATGTAGATGATGCCGATATAGTCACGGAGGCCGCCCGTGTGATGCAGCAAGTGGCGCAGCGTCACGCCCTTCGCGCTGGCCGCGAGTTCCGGTACGTAGCGCACGATTGGATCGTCGAGCGACAGCTTGCCATCCTGCTCGAGGAGCAGAAGCGCGAACGCCGTGAACTGCTTGGATACCGAAGCGAGGTCAAAGATGGAATGGGTGTCGAGCGGCTTGCGGCGCTCGACATCGGCGAGCCCGAAGGCAAGCGCATGCGCGAGCAGGCCGTCCTGCACCACGCCGACCGTGCAGCCGGGCTCGCCGGGTTTCACGAAGGCGGTCATCACACGCTCAATGGCCGCATCATCGGCAGCCGCCGCGGCATCCACCGTGAGCGCCGTGATCGCGACGCAGGCGCCGGCCAGTATGGAAGCGGTGCGAGCGTAGCCTTCAGCGCGGGTGTGAGACAAAAACATCATCTTGATTCAAACTTTTGAGAGAATGAAGACCGCTCATGATACACAGCCCGTATCTGCTCTTCCTCGGCGATGCGCCGGACCTTGCAACCGCGAAGACCGCCTCCGGAATCCGCCAGTGGCGACCCGAACTCTGCGCGGCGCAGATGCGGCTGCCCGGCTGCCGTGTCGACCTGGGCCTGCCGGATTTCACGCCGGCCGAAGCGGTTTCCCGGGGCGTCCGTACTCTGATCCTCGGTATCGCAAACGACGGCGGATTCATCGCCACGAACTGGGTTGCTGCCATCGTCGAAGCCATCCAGGCCGGACTCGACGTGGCGTCCGGACTGCATGAACCGCTGGCCGGCGTGCCGGAAATCGCGGCGGCGGCCCGGCTGGCGGGCCGGCAACTCATCGAGGTTCGCCAGCCGTCCGAATCCTTCAAGCCAGGCACCGGCCGCAAACGCAGCGGCAAGCGCCTTCTGACCGTCGGCACGGACTGCGCCGTCGGCAAGAAATACAGCGCACTCGCGATCGAAAAAGAATTGCGTTCGCGCGGTATCGTCGCGGACTTCCGCGCGACGGGCCAGACCGGAATCTTCATCTCGGGGCGGGGCGTCGCGGTGGATTCGGTCGTGTCGGATTTCGTCTCGGGCGCAGCGGAATGGCTCTCTCCCGAGGCCGCGCCGGAACATTGGGACGTCATCGAAGGCCAGGGATCGCTGTTTCACCCCGCCTATGCCGGCGTGACACTTGGGCTTGTCCATGGCAGCCAGCCGGACGTGATGGTGCTCTGTCACGATCTCGCACGCACGGAGATCGCGGATCACCCGGGTTTTGCCATTCCGACATACGAGGCCGCGTTCGAGTCTTATCTCGCTGCTGCGCGGCTGACGAACCGGGACACGCGATTCGCGGGCGTCTGCCTCAATACCTCGCATCTTGGCGACGCGCCGGCGCGCCAGGCACTCGCCGACGTATCGAGGCGCGTATCGCTGCCCTGTTGCGATCCAATCCGCACCGGCGTCGCCGCGATCGTCGATCGCGTCCTGAAGGACGCCTGATGCCGGTTCGCGCCGACTTTCGCGTCGAAATATGGAAGCTGCGACAGCCGTTTTCGATATCGCGCGACACGACGGAGGAGCTCGCGCTGGTGCATTGCATGATCCAGCGCGGAACCAGCGCAGGCCGCTCTGAAGCAGTCGGGGTCGATTACCACGGCGAAACTCCCGCAAGTCTGAAGCGCGAACTGGAGGCAGCGATCTCGCGAAGCGGATTCGTATGGGACCGGCATGCGCTGCTCGACGAACTGCCGGCCGGCGGTGCGCGAAACGCCCTCGATTGCGCGCTGTGGGACCTCGAGGCGAAGGAACTGGGCCGTCGCGCCTGGGAACTCGCGGGCCTTCCATCACCTCACGCGCTGCGCACCACATACACAATCGGACTCGCTGAGCCTGCCAAGATGGCGGCCGACGTCGCGCTCGCGCCGTCGGGCGCGATCCTGAAGCTGAAACTCGGAGCGCGTGACGGCCGCGACGTGGATCGCGTCGCCGGCGTGCGCGAGGCCTCCCCGCAGTCAGAAATCGTCGTCGACGTCAACGAAGCCTGGTCGCTCGAGGAGTTGAACGACGCCGCGCGAGCGTTCGAGCGTCTGGACGTGCGCCTGATCGAACAACCGCTTTCGGTCGCTGACGATGCATCGCTCGACGGCTACACGGGGCCCTGCCGCTTTGCGCAGACGAGAGTTTTTCCGATCACTCGTCCTTCGCGACGCTCCACCCCCGCTACCGATGCGTGAATATCAAGCTCGACAAGTCCGGCGGGCTGACGGAAGCCTTGCGCTGCGCAGCGACCGCGCAGGCGCGCGGACTCGATTTGTTTGCAGGCAACATGCTCGGCACTTCGCTCGGAATGGCGCCGGCATTCCTGCTCGCACAACAGTGCCGCTGGGTGGATCTCGACGGGCCGCTGCTGCTCGCACGGGATCGCGAGGCGTCGATCCGCTTCGACGGGTCGATGATGCAGCCATTCGGCGCCGACGTCTGGGGTTAGGCTACCTGCCGGCGTGCACGACGAGCCGGCCCGCCTGCGGGTCGACATCGAACGCGCCATGGCGCAACGCCTGCAGCCACCGGGCGGTTCGCATCACGCCGCCGAACGAAAAGAAATGCGGCTGCACGATGCGCGCTTCGAGTCCGTCCTGGTGCTGACGCACGACGTCCAGGAGCATTTCCTCGGCGGACGTCGTCAGGCCGCGTAACAGACCCGCCTGCGCGCGGCTCGCCGTGAGCGCACGCAGCGACTCCCCGATGCCGCAGAGGCGCGCGTAGCGGATCAGCGTGCCAATGGTGGCCGGGCCCATGATGCCGACATGCACCGGGAGCTTGACGCCCCTGGCGTCGAGCTGCCGTACCCAGCTCCCGATCGCCGTCGCGTCGAAGCCGAACTGCGTCACCACATGCAGGTTCGCGCCGGTCCGTTCGGCATAGCGCTGCTTCTCCCGCAGGGATTCCCACAGCACGGCCTCCCCGATGTGCTGATGTCCTTCGGGATATCCGGCAACGCCCAAGGACGTGAATCCATGCGCAGCTAGCGCGCCGTTCGCGAGCAGATCGAGGCTGCTTTGAAATGGGCCGATCGGCGGCGTCTGGTCGCCGGCGACCAGCAGCGCGCGAGTGATGCCATGCCGCTGCATTTGCGCGAGCGCGCCTGTGAGTGCGCGTTGGTCCGGTATGCGACGCGCCACGATGTGCGGACGGGCCCGGAAGCCCTCGTCCTCGACCTCGCAGGCGACATCCGCCACATCGGCCACAGTCGAGTTCGGCGTGTGGGCGACGTAGACGGTCGTGCCTTCCGCCAGGCGGCCGATCAGCTCCCGGCGAGTCTCACGGTCGTGCGACGTTACTTCCATGGACGCACGGTCCACGAACTCGATGATCCGTTCCCTCAGATTCACTACGCGTCGTGCGCCGCTTCATTCACGCTCGAGGATTTCCGCCGTCACGAAGCGTGGACGGATGTCGATCGGTACGCCATCGAGCCGGTCGAGAGCCGCCTGGACCTGCGGACGCATGACGACCAGCCGGTCGAACAGTCTCTTCGTCGCCGCAAAGTCCCCGGTCGCCTCCAGCGTCAGCAGGTCGCGTGTCAGATCGGTGACGCCCTTCTTGACTTGCTTCAGATCCACACTGAACGTGCCGTCCTTGTTGACTGCGAAACCGCCGGCATCGAGCAGGTAGTTGACCTGAAGTGCCATACCCTTGGCGTGCGACTCCGTCATGCCGAAGCGCAGCGTGCGGAAGGTCGACGCCAGGAAGGTCGTGTACATCGCGCGCTCCTGCGACTTGTCGAGCACGCCCTTGTCCATGAGCTGCTGCAGTGCCCAGAGGCCGGAGATATCGGCTTTCGCCTCTTCCACCACGCTGTACAGCTCCTTGAGCGACTGACGGACGCCGCCGCCGCTACCGCCGGGGCCCGTATTCGTGGGCCCGAGACCGTGCATGATTTCGTGCATCAGGATATGCGTGAAAAACGCGTCGAAATTCACGAACGACTGATCTTCAGCGGCCAGCGCGACCTTCGAGATCGGCACCAGTACGTGACGAAACTTCGCTTCCTGGAAGTTCTTCAGCATCGTGCGCTTGGAGCCCATCTCCGCGACGATGCGCTCGTCGTTCGGCAGGTTGAACGCCGCCGTCTGCACGCCCTGGTTGCCCTCGCCCGCGCCGAAAACGACGTTGACGACCCGCATGGGCGCGAGCCCGCCGAGTTTCTTCCGCCGATAGCGCGGATCGAAAGGCAGGCGGTCCTCCAACCACTGGAGCTCCTTGCCGAATCGCTCGAGCTTTGCAGTTTCGGCATCGTCGCGGACGGTGATGAAGGCCTCAAACGCCGCCTTATAGTTGAACCACTCGTCGGCGTACACCTCGTAGGGCCCGATCGTCGGCTCGATGCTGGCGTCGAGCTTCATCCAGTCCACGTCGCTTGCGTAGTAGTCATTGGAAAGGAAAGCGGCCGCGCGGGATCCGAGAAATGCCTTTAGCGTCGGCTGCGTAGTCGCAGCGGCGGCCGCGCGCAGCTGCTTCGCCATCTCGGCGAGCTCGCCCTGATATTCGAAGCTGTAAGGTACGACGTGAAACTTGCCTGCCGCGTCGCGGCGGATGGTCGTGAAGAAACCGATTGCAGCAGACTTTTCTTCCGGTCCGAGACCCGCGATCCAGGCTTCGACCTCCGCCTTGGTTGCCCCGGCCGGATAGTAGTTGGCTTCGTCAGGCTTTTCCGGCACGCCTGTTACGAATGGCGCCTGGTCATCGAGCGACGACCAGGGTCCCTTGTTGATCAGGAAATAATCGAGGCGCGCCTCGCCGAGCAAAGTCTTGTCTTCCAGCAGCTTCAGGAGCAGCGCCTCGTTGCCTGCCCAGACCTGGCGCAGGTGCAGCGCATCGACAACACGCGCCGCGCGGACCAGGCTCGCGAGCGCCTGGCGCTCGCTGGCCGGCAACGCTGTAAGGTCAACTTCGATGTCTACGGGTTGCAGGCGCGCGGCCATGGTCCGCAATTGCGCGGCCTCGGGTTGCAACCGGATCGATTCCTGCGCATTTGCATGGAACGGCAGCAGACAAAGTGCGGCAATGATGTGTTTCATGTCCGCATGATGAACCGGCGCGCGGCCTTTCAGCAATCGGCGGCGCAAGCCGGGATGCCCGCCGTCCGTCATTTCCTGCGCCGGACCACGACGAAGGTCTCGTCGTTGAACCACAGCGCGCCGTGCTTCTGAAGAACCGACTGCGTCACCTCGAGGTACGCCCCATGGGTGACGACGTCGTCCAGGCGCTCGTCCTCGATCTGGTTGACGTAGATGGCTGCATTCCAGGCCGCGAACAGCGTGGAGGTGCCGATGCGGTCGCCGATTTCGTTCGGCAGCGTATGCATCTCGTAACGGAAGATGGATTTCTCGTCGGACTGGGCGGTCAGCGTATATTCGCGCGCGTCGCGGCCGAGCTCGATCTTGAGCGCCGCAAGGAGTTCGTGCCGGTTGACCTTGAACGGCTCTTCATCCGGCCAGAGTCTCTGGATGATCTCGAGTGCCGGGTCGCGGCCATAGGACTGGATCACGAGCAGGCGGCCGTTCGGCGCGAGGCTGCGCGCCAGCGGCGCTAGAATTCGGCTCGCCTTGAATTCCGCCGACATGCGGGCCCGCCAGGGCTGGGACGCGACGATCAGGTCGTAGTTCTCGAAGGTCTGTCCAGGCTTCGGTATTACGCGATCGAGCAGGAATTGCTGGTCCGCGCGATACAGCACGAGCACCGAGGGGCGCACATTGACGGGATTGCCCGTCTTCGGGCTCGGCTTGGTCTGCCACCCGGCAGCGAGCAGGGACGCAAGTTCCTCGATCTGTTCGGCGTATTCGTGCGACGTGCCGCCAGTCAGGCGCACTTCGTTCCAGTTGAGGGCGGCGGCCGCGTGGATGTCGCGCGGCATCAGGCGCGGCGCTTCCGAGTAGTTCAGGTTGGTGATCACGAGCACCGTCTGCGGATGCTCGAGAAACCGGTCCGGCATCTTGTCGAGCCCGAGCCGGACGTCTTCGAGGCTGATCTCTTTCGCGACGACCAGGAGCGGAATGGTCGGAGCCTGGTGATGGGCGCTCCGCATCAGCTTCGAGAGCACCGTCGCATCGCCCATGCCCGCATCGAAGAGGCGAAGCGCGGGCGGCGTCGCCTGGATGTGCTTCAGTTCGTGCGCCGCGCGTGTAGCGACGGCGGACTTCTCGTTGCAGGTGTTGACGAACGCGAGGTATTTCTGTCGGTTGTCGTAGAAGCGAAACGGCGTCGGCTGGTGGTCCGGCGACCCTGCGATCTCCGGCTTTGCGCCCGGCTTCACCGGCGACCGCCCTTGCGGCCGGCGTTCAGCTCGCTCGTGATCCGCGCGACATGCTCGCCCTGGAAACGGCACATGCCGAGTTCGAGCGCGCTCGGCATGCGCGACTCGTCGCCCTTGCCCGTGATGCTGCTCGCGCCATAGGGCGTGCCGCCCGTGACCTCGCGCATGGTCATGATGCCGGGCGCCGTGTAGGGCAGGCCCACGACGATCATGCCGTGGTGCAGCAGCGTCGAATGGAAGGACGTGATCGTCGTCTCCTGCCCGCCGTGCTGGCTCTGCGTGCAGGTGAAGACGCTCCCCACCTTGCCGAGCAGCGCATTCTTCGCCCACAGCGGACCGGTCTGGTCGAGGAAATTCCGCATCTGCGCGCACATGTTGCCGAATCGCGTCGGCGCGCCGAACAGGATACCGTCGTAATCGCCGAGCTCCAGCGGGTCCGCGACCGGCGCTGGTTGCTCGAGCTTGTAGCCGAACTGGCGCGCGACGTCGTCTGGCACGAGCTCGGGCACGCGCTTGACGACGGCGTCGACGCCCGTCAATTGCCGTGCACCCTCCGCCTGCGCCTCGGCCATCCGCTCGACGTGGCCCCAACTGCTGTAATAAAGAACGAGGATGCGCGTCATGTCGTCTCCGGGCGGTCAGGCGGCGACACGCGACGGGCGTCGCAGGAACTGCCGCAGCAGATCTTCGTACTCGCGCGGATTGTCGAGATTCGGCAGGTGGCCGGCCTGGGCCACGCGCGCACCCTCGGCCTGCGGCAGGATATTGAGCAGCCATTCGGCCGCCGCCTTGCGCTGTTCCACGTCGTGTTCGCCGTGGACGACGAGTACCGGCAGTTGCAGGCGGCCGATGCTCCGTGCATCGATCGGCGGCGCCGCCGGCGCCGCATCGAGCAGATCGAGCCCGCGATAACGCGCCAGCGCGCGTGCGACCTGTTCCGTGGCACTCCGATCGCCGGTGTAGAGCCGCATCAGCGGGTGTTCACTCCATGCGATCCGGAAGGCATCGAGGCCGCCGGAGCGCGCGAGCACGCGAAACCGTTCCATCGGCAACTGCTCGTCGCGATCGGTTCCGCCGGCAAAATCCGGAGGACCGTCGAGCACCAGCCGCAGCACGCGCTGCGGCAGGCGCAGCGCAAACGCGAGTGCGGTCCTCGCGCCCTGCGACATGCCGACCAGGGTGGCGCGCGGCACGCGCAGATGATCGAGCAACGCCTCGAGATCGCGCTGATCCGCCTCATGGCCGGGATGACCGCCGGACAGACCGTGCCCACGGCGGTCGAGGCGGATCACGCGCATCGAGCGGCTGAACTCCGCCGCCTGCGAATCCCACATCTCCAGGTCCATGGTCCAGCCGTGGATAAAGACAATCGGCTCGCCTTCGCCCTCGTCGCGAAAGCGAAGACGCGCGTCGCCCGACTGGAAGTAACTGTCCGGTGCCCGCATCGTTCGCAGCGTATTTCGTATATCGAAAAAAAGTTCGCAAACAGGCTACGGGCGTCTGGTGACAGCGTCAAGCGGCGCCGGGCCGGCGTCAGACCTCCGCGCTCAGCGACAGCCCCGGCACCCGGGCAAGTTCGGCCGAGATCTCGCGGCTCGCCCGTTGCAGCATCGACAGGCGCTCGCGCACGAGCTTGGCCTTCGTGATGCGCCGCGAATGGCTCGATGCAGTTGAGCGCGGCGACCACCCTGCCCGACTGGTCGAAAACCGGCACGGCAACCGCGACCACGCCGTAGGCGAGTTCGTCCTCGACCGCGGCGTAGCCGGTGCGCCGGCAATCCTCGATGAGCTGGCGCACGCTTCTTCGGGTCCGTCACGGTGGCGTCGGTCAGCGCGGCGAGCTTCTGCTGCCGCGAAATACGTGTCGAGCCGCTCGGGTGCGAGTCCCGCGAGCAGCACGCGGCCCATCGACGTGGCGTAGCGCCGGAAATCGGCTGCCGACGTGCGCTTCGAGCCGCACGAGCGTGCGCACCGACGCGCGCGCCACGTAGACGATCTCGGTTCCGTCGAGCACGGAGAGCGCGGCCGAATCGCCGGTCTGACGCGCGAGCTCCTCGAGGTGCGTCGTGCGTCAGCTGCTCGATGTTCATCGATTCGAGGTAGGCGGCGCCGAGCTCGAGCACCTTCGGCCGCAGCAGGAACGTGCGGCCGTTGCGCGTGACGTAGCCGATTTCCTCGAGCGTGCGCAGGCAGCGGCGCGCAGTCGCGGCCGGCAGGCCGGCCGACGGCGGCGACCTGGCTCAGCGTCAGCGCCGGTTGCTCGCGCGTGAACGCGCGGATGACCTCGAGGCCTTTCGCGAGGCCGCCCATGACTCTCGCGGCGCGGAACGGCTTGCGGGCGGCGGGGCATGTCGCCAGTCTATTTCGATATCCGAAAAGCGAAAGCCGCACGCCGCCGCGGTCTTGACAGCCGGCGGTCGCCGACCGGTCAGCATGTTCGCCATACCGAATCTGTTTTCGGTATGCGAAATTGCTCGGAGTCGACAACGGATGAAGATCGGACGCCAGATCGGTCGCAGCACGGCGATCTCCGCCTCGAACGCCGAGACGATCATCGTGCGCGGCCACGACCTGTGCCGCGACCTGATCGGCCACGTCGGCTTCACCGACCACATCTGGCTCCTGATCTACCGGCGAGCTGCCGACCGCCGCGCAACGGCGCGTGCTCGATGCCGACGCTGCTCGCGATCGCCGAGCACGGCCTGGTGCCGAGCGTGCGGCCGCCCGCATGACGCTCGCGGCGGCGCCCGAGGCGTTGCAGGGCGCGGTCGCGGCCGGCATCCTCGGTTGCGGCTCGGTCGTGCTCGGCTCGGCGGAATCCGCCGCGCGCGTTCTGCACGACGTCGTCAGTCCCGCGCCGCCGGCGGCCGACCTCGAGGACGGCGGCGCGAGGCGCGATCGCGGAGCTGCGCGCGGCGCGCCGGCGATCCCCGGCTACGGTCACCCGCTGCACCGCGGTCGACGACCCGCGCGCGCAGCGCCTGCTCGAGGTCGCGGCGGAAGCCGGTGCCGTCGGCCGTCACATCGAGGCGGCGCGCGTCGATCGAGCGTCTGCTGCCCGAGCATCACCGGCAAGTCGCTCGTCGATGAACGTCTCGGGCGCCATTCCCGCTGTGCTGCTCGATGCCGGCTATCCGGTCCTGGCGCGCTCAAGGGCGTGCCGATCCTCGCGCGCACGGCGGGTCTGTTCGCGCACCTGCTCGAGGAGCAGTACCGGCCGATCGGCTTCGTGCTCGCGCACAGCGGCGCGGCCGGCGATCGAGTACGACGGCGCCGCGCTCCGGCCGGCTTCGTCCCGAGCGACGCTGATGCCTGCCATGCCGTGCTTCAGCGGTATCCGCGTCGTCGAGCAGGGCACGTTCATCACCGGTCCCTGCGCCGGCATGATGCTCGCGGATCTCGGCGCCGACGTCATCAAGGTCGAAAGCCCGGAAGGCGATCCGTACCGCAGCTACCAGGGCAAGGCCAGTACTCGCCGCATTTCCAGGCGTACAACCGCAACAAGCGCAGCGTCGTGCTCGATCTCAAGGCAGCCGCGGATCGCGAAGTGTTCGAACGCCTGATCCGCGAGGCCGACGTCTACATCCAGAACTTCCGCCCGGGCACCGCGGACGCGCCTCGGCGCGGGCGCCGAGCGGCTGCAGCGGTCTGAATCCGCGGCTCGTCTACTGCTCGATCAGCGGGTTCGGCGCGAGCGGGCCGTACGTCGACCGGCCGAGCTACGACTCGGTCGCGCAGGCGCTGTCAGCGGCTTCCTGAGCGTCGTCGTCGACCAGGAGCGGCCGCGCTTCCTCGGGCCCGCGCTCGCCGACGCGATCACCGGCATCTACGCGGCGTACGGCGTGCTCGGCGCGCTGTTCGAGCGCGGCGCGCAGCGGGCGCGGGCCGCGTCGTCGAGGTCTCGATGCTCGAGGCGATGGCGCATTTCGCGGTCGAGCCGTTTGCCGCGTACTTCGCGCTCGGCGCCGGTGCCGCAAGTCGAGCGACCGGCCGCGGCTCGCGCAGGCGTACATCCTGCGCACCGGCGGATGCACGGCTGATCGCGATTCACCTCTCGTCGCTCGAGAAGTTCTGGCCGGGCCTGACCGCGGCGCTCGAAGCGCCGGAGCTGCGCGGCGATCCGCGGTTCGCGACGCGGCTAGGGCCGCATCGATCACTACGAAGCGCTCGGCGCGGAGCTCGATCGCCGGTTTCCGCGTCGCCCGCTGGCGGAGTGGGTCGCGCGTCTCGCCGCGCACGACGTGCCGTTCGCGCCGATCAACTGGCATCGACGCCGTCGTCGACGACCCGCAGGCGCAGCACCTCGGCCTGATCGTCCCGGTCGAGCGCGCGCACGCGGCGCGCCATGCCGTACGGCCCGCGGTGCAGTTCGACGGCATGCGCGCGGCGAGCGTGTCGCGCCGCGCCGCTGCTGGACGAGCACGGCGCCGCGATCCGCGCGGCGCGTCGCAGCGACGGCAGCTGGCCTGCGCCGCGATGGCAGTCGGGCAGCGCGGGCGACCGGATGATCGTGGCCAGCGATGACGCGATGCTTTTCCCGACGACGCTCGTCGGCAGCTTACCGCAGCCGGAATGGCTGATCGACCGCGCGAAGCTCGCAGGTCGCTTTCCGCCGCGCGTGCGCGCGCGGGAGCTCTGGCGCATCCCGGAGCCGCTGCTCGCCGAGGCGCAGGACGACGCGACGGTCGCTCGCGATCCAGGCGCAGGAGGAGGCCGGCCTCGACATCATCACCGACGGCGAGATCCGCCGCGAAAGCTACTCGAACTCGTTTTGCGACCGCGCTCGACGGCGTCGACATCGACAATCCCGGCACCGCGCTCGATCGCAGCGGCCACCCGAATCCCGGTGCCGCGCGTCGTCGGCCCGATCCGCCGCCGGCATGCCGTCGAAGTCGACGACCTCGAGTTCCTGCAAGCGCGCACACGACGCGCCGGTGAAGATGACGGTGCCCGGACCGTTCACGATGTCGCAGCAGGCGCAGATCGAGTCACTACGACGGCAGCCGCGAGCTGGCCGCGATGGACTACGCCGCCGCGGTCAACGAGGAGATCCGCGACCTGTTCGCCGCCGGCGCCGACGTCGTGCAGATCGACGAGCCTTACATGCAGGCGCGTCCCGACGAGGCGCGCGCGTACGGGCTCGCGGCGCTGAACCGCGCGCTCGAGGGCATCGACGGGCACGACGGCGGTGCACATCTGCTTCGGCTACGCCGCGATCATCCACGAGCGCCCGTCGGCGTACTCGTTCCTGCCCGAGCTCGCGGGCTGCCGCTGCGCGCAGGTCTCGATCGAGACCGCGCAATCGAATCTCGACTGCAGCGTGCTGCGCGAAGCTGCCCGGCAAGAAGATCATGCTCGGCGTGATCGACCTCGTCGACGCACGAGGTCGAGACGCCCGAGACGGTCGCCGCGCGCATCCGGCGCGCACTGCCGTACGTCGCGCGCGGAGAACGTCATCGTCGCGCCGGACTGCGGCATGAAGTACCTGCCGCGCGACGTCGCGGTCGGAAAGTTGAAGTGCGATGGTCGCCGGCGCGCGCATCGTCCGTGAGGAATTGCAGGCCGATGAGCGCGCGGCAGCGCGGACCTATGAGGGGGAACATCAGATGCATAGCACGACGAAAGACTCACGTCGCTGTACGGCGCAAGTCGCGCGGTGGCTGTCGACGCTGGTCGGCTGCCGCACGCGCTGCGATCGCCCAGACGCAACGCCGGTCACGGCACATGACCGCTCGAGGAGAATCGTCGTCACCGCGCGCAAGCGCGACGAGGCGCTGCTCGACGTGCCGGTGGCCGTCACCGCCTTCAGCGCGGAGGAGATCGAGTCGGCCGGCATCCTCCGGCCGCAGGACTTCATCGCGCTGACGCCGAACATGACGATGGTGCAGACGCAGAACCAGGGCACCTCGTTCATCGTCGTGCGCGGCATCTCGCAGGCGCGCAACAGCGAGCCGTCGGTGGCGGTGCTGATCGACGGCGTGCCGATGGCCAACCCGTCGCAGTTCAACCAGGAGCTGTTCGACATCGAGAGCATCGAGGTGCTCAAGGGACCGCAGGGCGCGCTCTACGGCCGCAACGCGATCGGCGGCGCCGTCATCATCAACACCAAGGAGCCGGGCGACGAGCTCGAGGGCAAGGTCACGGTCGGCTACGACTCCGGCCCCGGCTACACGCGCGCGCGGCAGCGTCGGCGGGCCGGTCGGCGGTTCCGACACCTGGAAATTCCAGCTGTCGGGCTCCTATTTCGACACCGACGGCTACATCGACAACCCGTACCTCGACGAGGAGGCCGACCCGTTCAAGGACCTGTCCGGCGCGCGCAAGCTGCTCTGGGAGCCGAACGACGGCTGTCAGGCCGACCTGCGCGCTGTCGGTCTCGAGGTCGACACGCAGGCGCTCTACTTCAACATCACCGAAGAGCGTCAACGACACGCAGCCTGCCGGTGCGCGTCAACAACCGCGGGCGTGAACGAGCGCGACATGTACGGCGCCTCGGTCAAGCTCGACTTCGAGACCTCGCTCGGCGACGTCTTCACGTCGATCACGGCCTACGACACGCTCGAGGAACTGCTGACCGGCGACCAGTTCGACTTCCTGCCGATCGTCGAATCCGTGCTGTTCAACTGCTCGAATTCTTTTGCGGAGTCGACCAGGCGCAGCACCAGTGGCTCGACGTCGACGCGATCAGCCAGGAGTTCCGCTTCACCTCGCCGGCCGAAGAGCGCGTCTGCGCTGGATCGCCGGCGCCTACGTCATCGCGACCGACCGCTTCATCTCGACCGGCAACGTCTTCGATATCGGCGACGGGCGAGGTCCCGGAGGTCAAGGAACACTCCGCTGCCGCTCTTCAACCCGCAGTTCACGTTCCTTGCCGACGCGCAGGACAACTTCGCGTGGGCGGTGTTCGGCGAGACTGGACTTCGACCTGACCGACCAGCTCGAGGCTCGCGTCGCGCTGCGCTACGACCGCGACGAGCGCGAGAACACGACCGAGACGCCGCAGGCGTTCATCCCCGCTGCTCGCTGCGACCGGAGCCAGAGCCAGCTGCGCGTTCCCGGGCCAGGTGCGCGAGGAGACCTGGGACGACTGGCAGCCCAAGTTCACGCTGCGCTACAAGCCGAACGACGACGTCATGATCTACGCCGGCTACAGCCGCGGCTTCCGCAGCGGCGGCTTCAACCAGACCGGCGTCGGCGCTGCCGGCATCGCGGGCATCAGCGACCTGTTCGACCAGGAGACCGCGGACACCTACGAGGCCGGGCGTCAAGGCGCGATTGCTGCGATCGCGCGGCTCAGCACGAGCCTGACCGCGTATCACACCGAAGGCGAAGGGCTCGTACTTCTTCGTGTTCGACCCGAACACCAGCACGCAGAACCTCGGCAACCTCGACGAAGTCGAGTACCAGGGCTTCGAGTTCGAGCTGCAGGCGGCGGTCACCGACGGTCTCGACGCTCTACGCGCGCGCCGGCTACACCGACAGCGAGATCAAGGAGTCGCACCGCGTCGCCGACGACGTCGGCAACCAGGCGCCGCTCGTCTCGGAGTACACGGTCAACCTCGGCGCGCAGTATCCGGCAGTTGCCGTTCGGCACCGACCTGACGCTTCTTCATCCGCCCCGACTTCCAGATCATCGGCGACACCTACTGGTATCCGGACAACTTCACGGTCCGCGACCCGGTGAACCTGCTGAACCTGCGCGCCGGGCTTCGGCGCGACGCCTGGACGCTCACGGCCTGGTCGAGCAACCTGACCGACGAGGACTACAATGCCGAGTGGTCGCCCGGGCCGCAGTTCTTCCCGAGCCCCGGCTACACGAACAACTTCGTCTTCAAGGCGCAGCCGCTCGTCTGGGGCGTCGACTTCACGTATCGCTTCTGAGAGGAGCGGCAGTCACAGAGGAAAGCAGTCATGGCCACCACAGCAAGCTTCCGTCCCGCCTGCACCACACCGCGTACGTCTCGCGCGATCTCGAAGCAACACGCAAGTTCTACGAGGACATCATCGGGCTGCCGCTGATCGCGACCTGGTGCGAGTCCGACGTGCTGTTCGGCGCCGAGCGCACCTACTGCCATGTGTTCTTCGGCTCGGCGGACGGCGGCGCGCTCGCCTTCTTCCAGTTCGCGCAACCGCGGGACCAGGAGCTGTTCGGTCCGAAGATGCCAGCCGACGCCGTTTCATCACATCGCGCTCAACGTCGACGCGGAAACGCAGCACGGCATCGAGAAGCGGCTGCGCAAGGCGGCCGGCTTCAAGGAGCCGGAGATCTTCGTGCTCGAACACGGCTATTGCCGGTCGCTCTACTGCACCGACCCGACGGCATGATCTGCGAGTTCACCTCGATCATCCGGACGTCGGCGAAGATCAATGCCGCGCAGCGCACCGATGCTCACGCCGAGCTGAAGCGCTGGCTCGCCGGCGATCACACCTCCAACAACACGTTCCGCTAAGCGCCGCCGTTGAAGATCAGCACCGATCGCTTCCTCACCACGCACGTCGGCAGCCTGCCGCGCTCGCAGGCCGTCGTTGATGTACTGTTCGCCCGAGACCGGCAGGAGGCAACCGATGAAGCGGCGGCCAGCGCCGTCATCACGGATGCAGTCCGCGACGTTGTGCGCCGGCAGGGCGAAACCGGCATCGACGTCGTCAGCGACGGCGAGATGAGCAAGATCAGTTATGCGACTTACATCAAGGACCGCCTGACTGGATTTGCCGGCGACACGCCGCGCGAGCCCGGCCAGGATCTGGTTGAATTTCCGCGTATATTGAAGAGACTCGCCGACCAGGGCGCCACCGCCAGGTATACGCGGCCCCGCTGCGTGGGCGAGATTCGCGTCAAGAGCATGGAACCGGCGCTCGCCGATATCGCCAACATGAAGGCGGCGATATCGGCCGCGAAGCCGCCGCTCGAAGCGGCTTCATCAATGCGGCCTCGCCGGGCGTCATTGCGCTGTTCCAGCCGAACGATTATTACAAGTCACAGGACGATTATCTCAATGCAGTGGCCGAGGCCATGCGCGCCGAGTACGAAGCCATTGTCGGGTCCGGGCTGCTACTGCAGATCGATGCGCCGGATCTTGCCATGGGCCGGCACACGATGTATCGCGATCGCAGCGTCGAAGAATTTCTGCGCCGCGCCGAGCTGCATATCGAAGTGCTGAATCATGCGCTGCGCAACACCCCGGCCGATCGCCTGCGCATGCATGTGTGTTGGGGCAACTACGAAGGCCCTCACCATCACGACGTGCCGCTCGAGCTGCTGCTGCCGGTAGTTCTAAAGGCGAAGCCGCAGGCGCTGCTGATCGAAGCGCGCCAATCCGCGTCACAGTCACGAATGGGCGGTGTTCGCCGATCAGAAATTCCCGGCCGACAAGATCCTCGTTCCTGGCGTGATCAGTTCGACCACGAATTACGTGGAGCATCCCTTGCTTGTGGCGGAACGCATCGGCCGTTACGCCGAGTTGGTGGGACGAGAGCGGGTGATTGCTGGCAGCGACTGTGGCTTCGGTACCTTCGCCGGCTTCGGCCCCGTGGATCCGGATGTGGCCTGGCTGAAGCTGCTCGCTCGCCGAAGGCGCGCGCATCGCGAGCGCCAGGCTCTGGAAGCATTAATGGCAGCCAAGGCCGGCATCACCGTGGCGGATTTCGATGCGTGGCTGCGCGCCTATCAACGCGCCTGGGAAGGTCGCGATCCCGCGGCCGCGTCCCAACTCTTCACGGACGACTCGGAGTACTACTGGACGCCGCTGGATCCACCTCAGCGTGGGCGCGCGGGCGTCGCCGCGGCGTGGGAAGGCGCTGTATCGCAGCAGCGCGACATCCGCTTCACGTTCGAGATTCTCGCCTTGAACGGCGCCAAGGGCATCGCTGCCTGGCGCGCCGATTTCATCCGCTTGCCGGTCGGGGCCGCGGTGCGGATCGAAGGTGTGCTGACGGCGGACTTTGCGGAACCCGGCCAGTGCAGGATTTTCCGCGAGTGGTGGCACAGCGCCGAGTCGGCTTGAAAAGTTCCTAGTCCGCGAATCCACGCGGACGCAGCGCCGGCCGCTGCAACCAGTTGTCCTCCAGGTAGTTCGCGCGGCCATCGATGGCGTGAAACGTATAAGCATGCCTCGGCCGGTCGCTGAGGTTTGGTCCGGAACGGTGCGGCAGCGCGCCGTCCAGGAGGATCAGCGTCCCGCGTTCTGCTTCGAGCGGCAGCAGGCCCTCCGTCGGATACGGTTCCGGATCCAGCACGTCGAGTGTCGTCGCCGTGCGCGCCTCATTCAGGCGCGAACGCGCCTTGACGGCCAGGCGGTGGCCGCCCGGCAGCGCCCACATACAGCCGTTTTCGGTGGTTGCATCGTCGATCGCGAACCAGAATCCGACGACGCTCTTCGGTTCCGTCCACAGATACGTATGATCGGTGTGGCAGACGACTTCGCCGCCAATGCGCGCCTGCTTGAAAATGTACATCGACTGGAGCAGCACGGGTTTTACCATTCCAATGTCTTTTGCGAGCGCCGCGAGTTCGGGCGTGCGGCTGAAGGCATCGAAGACCGGATCGAGATCGTGCAGGGCATGGCCGAGCTTGTTGAGGCACAGGTCCGCTTCGGCCCGCAGATGTCCATCTTCGTCAAAAGCATCCTTTTCGAAGAAGCACCGGATGGCTTCGCCGCTCGTCAGGAAATATTCGTCGCTTGCATGCAGAGCCTGACCGTCTGCGGTGAAGACGGTCGCCTTCTCCGGCGCAGGCACGTGCTGCTTTGCAAGCGTCATCGCGCGCTCGCGCAGTTCCATGCAGCGGCCACGATCCACAAAGTCCGGCAACACGAGAAACCCGTCCCGTTCATAATGTGCGCGCTGTAGCGGTGAAAGGTGACGATTCATGGAATCCGAACTATGCCATCAGCGGGCGCATCCGGAACTAGCCGCAATCCCCCGGGGTCCATAGGGAGCACCCTGATGACATCCCGGGAGGGGACCGACATGCTTCACGGACCGAAAACCGGCCACTTCATGACCTTGGCCGCGACCCTTGCAGTGCTGCTGTCGGCCCCGGCGTTTGCCGGACATCCGGATCGGACCAAGCTCGATACCAACGGCGACGGCAAGGTCGACCTGGCCGAGGCCCAGGCTGCAAACCCGGATTTCACGATCGAGAAGTTCAATGCCGCCGACGCGAATCGCGACGGGCAATTGAGCGACGAGGAGCTCGGCGCGTTGCGCGGAAAGGGACGCCGCTTCAGTAAGCTGGACGCGGACAAGGATGGGAACTACACGCTGGAGGAAGTTCGCGCAGCGCATTCCGACCTGACGGAGCAGGAATATGCATCGTTCGACGCTGACAAGGACGGCAAAGTCTCCAGGGATGAGCTGAAGCTCACCGTGGGCAACCGGCTGTTCGACAGCATCGACAAGGACGGTGACGGCGGCGTCAGCCTCCAGGAACTCAATGCAATCCGTTCGAGCGTAACCCAGGAGTCGTTCGCCCGTATGGATGCGGATGGAGACGGCCTGCTCTCGAAAGATGAGTTGCGCGCGGCCCACTCGAAGCACCGCGACCACCAGGGCGAAAGCCCGCAGCAGAATCCCACGGAGCCGGGCAGCAACTGATCTCTGCGTTGCGGCCGAGCGAGCGGCGGCCGGCTGCGGAAATTTCCGGCCATTTCGATTGTGAATCTGTCGGACCCCTGAAATGACGGGGGCCGCTTTCGCGGCCCTCGGAGGTCATCAATCATCGTGTATCTGTGAAGATAGCTAATTCATGACTTCCACGGAGCCGACATTGCGCGTCCGCGCGACCCGGCAGCAGTCGGCCAGGGCCCCGGTGTAGGATCGGAATCGTCTGACGGGGGCACGAATACATGACCAGCCTGGACCTCGATTTCGTCCGCGCGCAGTTCCCGGCATTTCGCGAGCCGTCGCTGGATGGTTTCGCACATTTCGAGAATGCCGGCGGTTCCTATGCCTGCGGGCAAGCGGTCGACAGACTGAACCGCTTTTACCGGCAGACCAAGGTGCAGCCCTATTACGCCTTCGCGCCTTCCGCGGAGGCCGGCCGGCAGATGGATGCGGCCCGGGAACGCCTTGCGGCCTGGCTGAATGTCGGCAGCGACGAGCTGCATTTCGGGCCTTCGTCGTCACAGAACACATTTGTCGTCGCCCAGGCACTCCGGCAATACCTCCGACCCGGCGACGAGGTGATCGTGACCGACCAGGACCACGAAGCCAACATCGGTGCCTGGCACCGGCTTTCGGCCGACGGCATCGTCGTGCGCGAGTGGAAAGTCGATCCGAAGACCGCCGATCTTCGCCGCACGGATCTCGAGTCGCTGCTCGATGCGCGCACGAAAATGGTTGCCTTCACGCATTGCTCGAACGTCGTCGCGACCATCAATCCGGTGCGCGAATTCACGGACCTGATTCACCGCGCCGGGGCCTGGGCCTTCGTCGACGGCGTGTCATTCTGTCCGCACGGCCTGCCAGACGTGGAGGCGCTCGGCGCCGATCTCTATTTCTTCTCGCTGTACAAGGTTTACGGCCCGCATCTGGGCGCAATGGCGATGCGGCGGCACGTCAATGCCGAACTGCCGAACCAGGGGCATTTTTTCAACGCCGGCAAGCCGGGCGCCCGGTTCACGCCGGCCGGCCCGGACCATGGCCAGATCGCGACGGTCAACGGCCTGATGGATTACCTCGACGCGGTTGCCGACCGCCACGGTTTCGGCGGCAAGCCGGTGCCGGTCAGGGCAGCGGGCGTGCGCGACCTGTTTCGAGAGCATGAATGCAAGTTGCTGCAGCCTTTGCTCGATTTCCTGTCACGCCATCCGACAGTGCGAATGATCGGCCGGACCCAAGCGGCCGAGCGGGCGCCGACGGTGGCATTCACCGTCGAAGGCCGGGAATCCGCTGATATTGCGAGCCGCCTGGCCGAGTCGAAGCTGGGCGTCGGCGTCGGGAATTTCTATGCGTACCGGCTGCTGAAGGCGCTCGGCATCGACACGGACGACGGTGCGGTGCGCGCGTCGTTCGTTCATTACACGTCGGATGCCGAAGTGCGGAAGCTGGTCGATTCCCTCGGCGTACTGCTTCGGAGCTAGAAAGCCGGCGCAAATCGTGCTCGTTCCATTGGCGAGGCCCAGCGATGTTCGAACTTGACCTCATCCATACGCTGGCGTTTGCAGGCGTCGCGCTGCTCTGCGGATATGGCTTGCGCCGTCTGGTGCCGGTCCTCGCGCGCTACAACCTGCCGGCGCCTGTCCTGGGCGGACTGCTCGTATCCGGCGCGGTCCTCGTCTTCCACGGCCAGGGACTGACGCTCCTCAGTTTCGACACGACGCTGCAAAGCCCGCTGATGATCGCCTTCTTCACGACGATCGGATTCGCCGCGAGCGTATCGCTCGTGAAAATCGGCGGCCCGCACGTCCTGCGGTTCTTCCTGCTCGCGACCGTCTTCGCGGTCGTGCAGAACGTCGTTGGCATCCTGATCGCGCTCGGATTCGGCCTGCATCCGCTGTTCGGCGTGCTGGCCGGTTCGGTGACGCTCACGGGAGGACCGGCGACCGGTCTCGCCTTCGCGCCGCTTTTCGAACAGGCGGGCGTCATCGGCGCCTCTTCCGTCGCGATCGCCGTCGCGATCGGCGGCATCATTTTCGGCGGCCTCGTCGGCGGCCCGGTCGGCACGGTATTGATCGAGCGCGGCAACCTGTCGACGCCGCGCCGCCGGACGGGCGCAGTGCTGGTAACGGGCACGCTCGAAGTGGCAAGCGTGGCCGATGCACCCGCCTACTCCGACGACGACGACGACGATGCCTGGCCGATCATCAAGAACCTCGTCGCGATTCTTGTCGCGATGTGGGTCGGCCACTGGGTAAGCCGCGGCTTCCAGGCGCTCGGCATGACGCTGCCGGCGTACATCGGCGCGATGCTGATCGCCGCCGCTATCCGGAATCTCGACGACGCCACCGGCTGGTTCGGACTGTCGCACCGTTTCATCAATGCCTTTGGCATCGTCACGTTGACACTATTCCTGGTCATGGCGCTGATGACGCTGAAACTTTGGGAGTTGTCGGGGCTGGTGCTGCCGCTCCTCGCAATCCTGCTCGTCCAGGTAATTCTCGCGGCGCTGGTGGCGGCCGGACCGGTGTTCCGGACCATGGGTAAGGACTACGAATCCGCGGTCATGAGCGGCGGTTTCGTCGGATTCATGCTCGGCACCACCGCGAACGCGATGGCAGTCATGCGCGCGCTGGTCGAGCGCTATGGCCCGGCGCCAAAGGCGTTTCTCGTCGCGCCGATCGTCGGCGCCTTCTTCATCGACTTCACCAATGCGCTCATCATCACGGTGTTCCTGAACCTGTTGACCTGATGACGGGTTGAATGCCCGCACGCGAGCCGGTACCGTCACGCCTTCCATCGATTCCGGAGCGGCCCATGCGCCTTGCCACCGCCACCGTCACCCTGCTGCTGATCACCGTCGTCGCCGGCTGCGGAAAGGATTCCGGCTACCAGGCCCGCAAATCGGACAAATGGCCGGCCTTTGTCGAGCGATTCGCCGAAGACTGGATGCAGGCGCATCCGTTGCAGGGGTTCTCCGCCGGGCGTCGGGAATTTGCTGGCAAGTTTCCGGACTGGAGCCGGCAGGGCATCGTGGCCGAAATCAAGCGCCTCAAGTCCTTGGCGGCGCAGGCGAGGACCTTCGATGATGAAAAGCTCTCCGATGCGCAGCGTTTCGAGCGCGACTATCTCCTGGCAGTCATCGATCGCAACCTGTTCTGGCTCGACCGGGCCGAATGGCCATTCCGCAATCCGACTTTTTACTTTGACTGGAACCTCGATTTCCTGTCGCCAGACCCTTACCTGACCAAGCCGTATGCGCCGCTCGACGAGCGCATGCGCAATTTCACGAAATGGCTTAGCAACCTGCCGCGGGCGGTCGGCCAGATACGCGACAATCTGCGCACGCCGATGCCACGCACCTGGGTCAACCAGGGCGTCGCGTCCTTCGGCGGCATGGTGCCTTTCCTGCGCGACGACGCGCCGGGAATTTTTGCGAAGGTCAAGGACAAGGAACTGCGGAAGGAATTCACGGCTGCCAACCGGGACGCGATTGCAGCGCTGCAGGAACTCACCGCCTGGCTGGAATCCCAGCGTGCGAAGGCGACCGAAGACTACGCGATCGGTGCCGAACTCTTTTCCGAAATGCTGAAACGGACCGAGGGTGTGGACTTGCCGCTTAACCGACTGCTCGAACTCGGACGCGCGGATCTGGAACGCAACCTGATCGCGCTGGACGAGGCCTGCAAGGAATTCGCACCGGACACGGACCGCACCGGCTGCATGGCAAAGATGAATGCAGACCGCCCCGAAGGTGGCGCAGTGGAAGCAGCGCGCAAGCAACTCGACGTGCTGCGCGATTTCCTGGTGGAACAGAAACTCGTGACGATTCCGTCCGATGAACCGGCCAAGGTTGACGAGGCCCCGCCGTACCAGGCGACGAACTTCGCCTACATCATGACCGCCGGCCCGTATGACGTCGACATGCCCTCCACCTATTACATCGCACCGCCTGATCCATCGTGGACGGAAGAAGAGCAGCTTGCCTACGTGCCGGGCGTTGCCGACCTGATGGCGACGTCGGTGCATGAGGTGTGGCCGGGCCACTTCCTGCAATTCCTGCATTCCAACCGGTCGGAGAGCATCATCGGACGCCTGTTCGTCGGCTATGCCTTCGCCGAGGGCTGGGCGCATTACGCTGAAGAGATGATGTGGGAAGCGGGTCTGACCGGCGAGCTCGCGGGCGGACGTGCCGAGTACCGCGTCGGCCAGATCAACAAGGCGCTGTACCGGAACGTCCGTTACATCTGCGCCATCGGCATGCACACCGAGGATATGACCGTCGAGGAATGCGAGACGATGTTCCGCGAGCAGGCGTTTCAGGATCCGGGCAATGCGCGTCAGCAGGCGGCGCGGGGCACGTATGACCCGGGCTATCTCAACTACACGCTCGGCAAGCTGATGATCCGCAAACTGCGGGATGACTGGAGCGAATCACGCGGCGGCCGCGAAGCCTGGCGCGAATTCCACGACACCCTCCTGTCGTCCGGTGGGCCGCCGGTGCCGATGTTGCGCAACAAGATGCTGGGAGAAGAAGCCGGGCCAGCCCTGTAGCGCTAGCAAATCTCGAGAATCGTCGCCTCGCCGTCGCTCAGCTCGACGCTGGTCCCTTTGGAACCGCCGATCAATCGTCGCGCGATCGGCGAAACGTACGAAATTTTGCCATGGGAGGGATCGGCTTCGTCCTCGCCGACGATCTGATACTCAATACGTACACCGTCCAACCTTTCAAGCAGCACCGTGGAACCAAATCGCACCGCGGCCGTGGACGCCGCTGCGGTGACGATTTCTGCCGTGCGCCGACGCTCGGCCCAGTAACGAAGGTCGCGCTGGATGCTCGCAATCGCCGAACGATCCTCGGCCGCACGGGCTTCGGACAGGCCGGCCTGAAGCCGCTCGACCATCGTTTCGATCTGTCGCAGGCCCGTGGCAGTCACCAGGTTACGGTGCGGGCTGATCTGCAGTTCGGGCAGTTCCTCGCCTTCCGAGCCATCGGTTTCCTTGACGAATGCCCGGCTCATCCTGGTTTACCGCCTGCTTCCTGTACCACTGGGTAGACGATACGCGAATCAGCCAGAAAATCGTCAATCCGATGACCAGCACCACCAATCGGTCGCGATCAAGAGCGGAAATCATGCCGAAGTGGACGAAAGTCAGAGCGGAATTAATCGCCATGCCTGTGCACTCTTCTGGTTGCCGGATGTCGTAGGGTTCACTGTGGGCCGTGCCGACGGAAGAAACCGCGATGATCGCTTCACGCGCTTTCGCGCTGATCGTATTGACACTGCTGGTCGCGGCACCGGGGTACTCACGCGCGGCCGGCTGGGAAGTCATAACGGAACGGGACGGCATCGTCGTGAGCCGTCGCCCCGTGCAGGGCCGCAGTTTCCCGCAGCTGCGCGCGGTCGGCGAAGTGAAAGGCACCCCGTATGAGATCCTCGCGGTGCTGCTCGACGTGCCGGAGCACGTCGACTGGGTGCCCGACTGCGTCGTGTCGAAATCGCTCCGTCGACTGGATGACTGGCGGAACGTCATCTACACGCGCACCGATGCACCGTGGCCGGTGCCGGACCGCGAAGCGATCATCGAGAACGAAGTGATCTTCCTCGATCCGCCGACGAAGGTGAAGGTGACATTCGAGGCGATCGCCGCGCCCGACGTCGCGCACGCGCGCGGCACGGTCCGCATGAAATCATTGACCGGCTTCTATGCGATCGAAGCAATCGACGACCAGCGCTCGCTCGTTCACTACGAACTCGATGCCGATCCGGCAGGAACGCTCCCGGCCTGGCTCGTCACCATGCAGAGCACCCGCAATCCCTTCCAGACGCTCGCTGGCCTCCGCCGGCGCACCGAGGAGACCCGCGGTCAATATGCCGCCCTGATCGCTCGCTTTCCGCCCTAGGCGCCGGCCGGCGGCACGACCCCGAGGCGCGACAGTTTGCGCTGCCGCATCCAGAGATAGATCAGAAGACCGACCGTCGGCATCACCGGGAAGGTCGGGAAGATGTACCAGTAGCGCAGCCCATGCCGCTTTGCATCCTGGTGAATGAAGAGCGTCAGGATGCCGAGCACCCAGGCGAAGTCGTAGAGCGTCGTCTGCATGATCGGGTGCGTCAGGTAGAGCACAAGCCCTTCGCTGTCCCACGCCGACCAGCGCCCCCAGTTCAGGGCGGCGAGCGACGCGACAAACAGCGGCAACAGCCAGTTCATGTCAGGGCCCGGGCACCCGATCCATGACAATCACGACTTTGCCGCGTGCGTGGCCTTCCTCCAGGTAGCGGATCGCTTCCGGGACTCGCTCAAGCCGTAGGTCCTGTCGATCACCGGTGTGACCTTTCCCGATTCGATCATTTCGTTCATCAGCAGCAGATCGTCCGGGTTTACGTCGGCCAGCAGCATGCTTATCTCCTGGTCCACGAATGGCGACATGACGAGCGCCTTGAGCGGACGCGCGAGCGGCCCGATCCAGTTGCCCGCGTCGGGACCGCCGCCGCCGACGAGAACCAGGATTCCCTGCGGCTTGAGGACGTTCCTGAGCGCTGACAGCGGATGGATGCCCACGTTGTCGAGCACCAGGTCATAGCGCTCCTTGCCCTGCGTAAAATCCTCGCTGCTTGTAGTCGATGACATGGTCCGCGCCCAGCGCCCGCACCATTTCGACGTTGCGCGTGCTGCATACGCCGGTTACCTCGGCGCCGTAAGACTTCGCGATCTGGACCGAGAAGCTGCCAACGCCGCCGGAAGCGCCATTGATCAGCACCGTCTGGCCGGCCTTGAGTTTTCCCTTGTCGCGCAGGCCCTGCAGCGCAGTGATCGCGGCCACGGGTACCGCCGCCGCCTGTTCGAATGTCGCGCCGGCCGGCTTCCGCGCAATCCGCTTCGGCGACGCCAGCGCATAACTCGGCAAACGAGCCGGGGGCGACACCGTAAACGCGATCGCCCGGCTTGAATTGCGTCACCAGGCTGCCGACGGCTTCGATTTCGCCGGCCACGTCGACACCCAGGCGCGGGTCGTGCGGCTTGCGCAAGCCGGCGTCGAGACGCATCAGATAAGGAGTGCCCCGCAAGTAGTGCCAGTCCAGCGGATTGGCGGCAGCGGCGTGCACCTTGATCAGGACCTGGTCGTCGTTCGGCAGCAACTTGTCGACCTGTTCGAGCCGAATGACGTCAGCCGTGCCGTACTCGTGATACACGGCCGCCCGCATCGCTCGCCACTCCTGCGGTTCGACAGGGGTTCTGGCTCGGCGAACCAGAGTAAGGCAAAGCCGATCGACAGCGCAGCGAGTACCGCCAGACCCGCGATTTTCCAAATGCGCCGGCGCAACGGCTTCTTGACGGTGTTCATGTCGTTTCTCCCGGGTTTGCTCGTTCCACTCGCTCGGCCAGGCGGCACAGCTGCGTATGGGCGTACTCATGCACGACGGCATGCCTGTACAGCGCGCGCGGCACGTCTCGATTGATTTCCAGCCACCCAAGCGATTGCTGCGACCCCCACGCAGCGAAAAAGGCCTTCGCCGGTGATGTCGGCCAGGTGGGCCAGCAACGACTCGTCGAGCGAGAAGGAATTCACGGCCTGCTCGTAGATATCCTCGGACGTCAGCAGCGCGAATGGAATGTTCATCAGATAGAGCGCCGTGCCGAGATCGAGATTCATCAGGCGCCAGGCCTTGTCGTCAGGCGTGATGGCCGGCAGCTTCCAGCATCGAAAATCGAGAGCCGGCGCGCCGCTCGCATCGCATTTTGCCTGATGCGCGCAGCTTCTCCCCGACGTCGATGATCAATCGGTACATGTTGATGTCGTGCTGAATCACGGCATGACCGAGCAGTCGCTGATCGACGTCGGCATCAAGGCGGGTTCGGGCACGTCTGGCAGGCCGCAATTCCGCGCGACGAAACGGATCAGCACCGTCTCGACGATGAAATGCCGCAACAGCAATTCCCCGCCTTCGCGCGAGACGCAATGGCGCAGGAACCGCACGCTGAGCCAATCGAGCAGGCTGTGCGACGAGAACTGGAATGGCAGCACGCGTTTCAGCGCGACGATCGCCCAGACCGCGACGAGCGATACCAGGCGCGCGACCGGCCGGATGTAGCGCCGGTCCAGCGCTGCAGGTCGCGATGAAGCAGCTCCGCCGCGCGATCCGACAGCGGCAGCGCCGGATCCGCGCGAAGTGCGTGAAAATGCAACGGTAATGCACGACGCGGCCATCTAGAAATTGTCCATTTCTTCCAGTTGCAGCGCATATAGGCGCGCCACGACCTTCGCCGTCTTGACGATGCGGCGGGCGACTTCGCTCGGTCGACGATGCCGGAGGCCAGGACTTCGCGCAGCCGATCGAAATGATTGTCGTCGTTCTGGCCGTGATAACGCAGAAAGCTCACTTGCTCGTCGCGTCAATCCGCAGTTGCGTTCTCAACGACTCGGCCCACTGCCCTGCCTTCATGCCGCCCAGTCCTTCGATGACGAACATGGCACCCAGCAAGTCGAGCGGGTCGGGTTGGCTTGCCCGATGGAACATGAATGCCGACAGCGCCTCGGAGCCGATATTCTTCGGTGCGTCCTGACGATCTCTTCGAGCGAGCCGCCGACGGCGCAGTAGTCGCGCTCGAGCATCTGGAAGTCCCGGTGTTCATCGCCTGCATGAGCAATGAACATCGAACGGATCGGGAACAGCTCGACCGAGACATTCGACGCCGCGCGTGCGATCCAGCGCGCACCTTCCATGACCTGCTGACGCAGGTTGCGAAGCAGCATTCGGTAATCCTCGACGGTTGCCTTGCCTGCCTCGATGCGCCTGACGATCGGCGTCGCGCGCAACAGCCGCTCGAAATCCGCCCAGACGAGGGCCAGGTCCAGGACGAGCCGGCGCAATACCGGGTCCGTCTCGGTCCGAGCCCGTCATCCAGGGGCGAATTGGTCGCATGCGACCGGCAATGACCGGTCTTGAATCGGGTCGGTGCGTCGGGGCCGACACAGGTCAGCAATGCGAACGACACCGTAAATCGCCCCGACTCGGGCACCATCAGCAGGATCTTTTCGCCCGGCTTGAAGCGCCCGCCATTCAACGCCTCCTCCAGCATGATGAAGATGCTGGCGGCGCCGGTGTTTCCCTTCGTGTACAGATTCGTAAACCATTTCTCTTCCGGAATGCAGAGCCCGGCCTCGTCGAGGAACCTGACGATCTCGGTTTTGAAGAAATGCGAGCTGTAGTGGCAGAGAAAATGATCGAGCTCCTCCGGCACGATGCGCCCGCGTTCGATGAGCCGGAGGTACTCCTCGACGCCGACCCTGACGATTTGCGGAAGCAGTTCCGTGTCCTGCCGGATGCGCATGAGTTCGGCCCGGTCGGCCTCGGCGATCGATGCGAGGTCGAGCCAGGTATTGCCAGCGCGCGGAGAGTCCTTGTGCGCAATGCCCGTGTACATGCAGGTCTCGAATTCGTTGGCGAAGGATTTCAGCTCGATCCACTCGATGCGCAAAGACAGCCTGTCGGCGTGGGGCGCGCCTTCGAGCACGACGCTGGCCGCCGCCGTCGGAAAGCATCCAGCGCAGGAAGTCCGCATCGAAGTCGCGATACGAGCCCTGCATTCCATCGAGGTGCGCGTTCTCCACCGGTTGGTCGCTCTCGCGCCGGAATCGCGTTGCCTTGAGGCTGCGGCTCACGAGCTCGGAGCCGACCACGACAGCGTTCTTTCGCTGCTGCAACGCGACCGCACGCCAGGCGCCCGTCAGCGCGGCCATCGAGGCGCAGCAGACACCGCCCGCGCTCAGGATTTCCATCGGGCGGCCTCCGAGGCGGCCGTGGACCATCGAGGCAAAACCCGGAATCGGGACGTCACCCTGCGTGGTGCCCGCAGCGAGCATCTCGATGTCGTCGAGCGTGAGCGCACTGCTGCGCCAGCGCGGCATGCACGGCCTTGGCGGCGAGTTCCTCGTTCAGTTCCGTGGTGCGTCCGTCCGCATCGAGCGCGTAGTGTCGCGTCCTGGATGCCATTCGATTTCAGAATGCGGTTCCGCAGACGGCTCGGCTTGCCATCGATGAGGCCGAGCACGCCTTCCATGCGGTCGTTGTCGACCGGCGCGCCGGGCAGGTAGGCGCCCGCAGCGGTGATATACACGTCCATACAGTGGCGTCACTGTGGCCGAGCACCTGTTCGATGCAAAGGCACATGCGACGGACGAACGCATACCGCTTCCGAAGCGCGGCAGGGGCGGATGAATGCCGAATTCGACGGCTGAGAACCACGCGACAACCGGATGGCGGCGGCTTCGACGGCCGGCGAAGATTGATACTATCGGCACGCGATGCAACGGGCAGCCACGAACTCCCGAGCCGCACGGGCTCGGCCGCCTTTTCCCCTGGCGGCGCGTGCGGTTCACGCTGATCGCGTCGGCGCTATGGGGCCTGCTGATGAGTCCCGGCTGGCCCACGACGCCGACCGTCGCATTGATGCTCCGCACGATGACGATCGGCATGATTCTGTTGCTGATCTTCGGATTGCTGGAGCGCTGGCCAAGACGCCTGCCCCGCTGGCTCGCACGCTGGGTGCTGCAAGTCGTGGGCGTAGCCGTTTCCGTGCCGTTCATCGTGGCAACGCTCTACGGCGTGATTTTCTATGGCGATCCCGTGCCGTTCTGGCAGCACGAAACGCGGATGCACGGCTTCGCGACACTGTGCATGAGTGCCATATTGTTCGCGCCGTGGATCGCTATGTCGGCGCTGATGCGCGCGCGTGACGAAGCTGTCCGTAGCCAGGCCGTCGCATTCGAACGCGAGCGCAGCGAACTGGAGCGCAAGGCGCTCGATGCACGGTTGCGCCTGCTGCAGGCGCAGGTCGAACCCCACTTCCTGTTCAATACCCTCGCAAACGTGCGCGAGCTGGTCGATTCCGGGTCGCCGCAGGCCTCCGCGGTGCTCGGCAGCCTCATCGCCTATCTGCGCGCTGCCGTTCCCCGGCTGCAGGAACCGGCCACGACGCTCGGTGACGAATTGGAGCTCGTGCGCGCCTATCTCGAACTGATGCACATGCGCATGCCCGACCGACTGCAGTTCGGGATTCAGGCCGACGACGCGGCGCTGGATCTGCGCTGCCCGCCGATGACGCTGCTGTCGCTGGTCGAGAATGCGGTGCGCCACGGCATCGACCCGAGTGAGGTAGGCGGCAGAATCGACGTGCAGGTGCGCGTCCAGGACGGCCGCGTCCGCGCGCAGGTCATCGACACCGGCATCGGCATGCGTAACGAGAGCAAGGGGCTCGGCACCGGCCTGTCGACGCTGCGGGAACGCCTGCAACTTACCTTCGGCAGCAATGCGCACATGCGCCTGGCCGCGCTCGAGCCGCACGGCGTCCGCGCCGAAGTTTTTTTTCCGGCCCTGAAGGCTGCGGCATGAGCAGCCGGCGGCCGACTGCATTGATTGCCGACGACGAGCCGCTGCTGCGCCGCTCGCTGACGCGACTGCTGGCGCAGACCTGGCCCGAACTCGACGTGCTCGCGCAGGCCCGCAACGGCCGCGAGGCCGTCGAGCAATTCGAAGCGAAGCAGCCCGACATCTGCTTTCTCGACGTGCACATGCCCGGACTGTCGGGCATCGCGGCGGCACGCCAGATCGGCCGTCGCGCTCATCTCGTTTTCGTCACGGCCTACGACAAGTATGCAGTCCAGGCATTCGAACAGGGGGCGCTCGACTACCTCGTGAAGCCGGTAGAACCTGCGCGCCTCGCCGACACGGTCGCGCGCCTGCAGGACCGGCTGCGTGCAGCGCTTCCATTACCCGAATTGGAAGCGATGCTGGACCAGCTCGCGGCGCGGCTGCTGAAGAAAGCGGGACCGGCACCGCTGCGCTGGATCCGCGCGTCGGTCGGGCCGACGTTGCGCATGATTCCGGTTGACGAAATCGACTACCTGCGCTCGGACGAGAAATACACGGTGATTGCCTGGCGCGGCGACGCGGGCAAGCCGGGCGAAGCCGTCATTCGCACGCCACTCAGGGAACTGGCGGCGCAACTCGATGCCATGCAGTTCGCGCAGGTGCATCGCTCGGTCGTGGTGAATCTCCGCGCGATCAGCCACGTCACGCGGGGGCCGAACGAGACGGCGGACATCCACCTCAAGGGACGCGACGAAGTACTCCCGGTCAGCCGCAGTTACCTTCACCTTTTCCGCCAGATGTAGCGCGCCTGCCGCATGAGTCTTGAACTCTGGTACCTTTTTTTCGGCGTGCTGCTCGTAGCAATTGCATTGGCGGCTTCAGCCGTCAAGCAATGGCCGCTGACCACAACGATGCTTTATCTGCTGACGGGCGTGGTCATCGGGCCTCTTGGCCTGGACGTCGCATCCATCCATCCCGTCGACGATGCCGAGCTCCTCCAGTGGGCAGCAGAGCTGGTCGTCATCGTTTCGCTATTTACCGCCGGCTTGAAACTGCGCGGACCGTTCAAGGACGGCAAGTGGAAGGTTCCCGTGCGCCTCGCATTCGGCTCCATGGCGCTGACCGTGGGCATGATCGCGCTGGTCGGCGTGTTCGGTCTGGGTTTGCCATGGGGGGCCGCCGTGCTGCTGGGTGCGATACTCGCTCCGACTGATCCGGTGCTGGCATCCGATGTGCAACTGGAAAGCGCTACGGACCGCGACCGGCTGCGATTCAATCTCACCGCGGAAGCCGGGCTGAACGACGGCGCCGCTTTTCCATTCGTGATGCTGGGCGTTGGCTTGCTCGGACTGAATGAACTGGGTCATTGGGGCTGGCGCTGGTTTGCCGTGGACGTGCTGTGGGCCATCGGAGGCGGCCTGGCCATCGGCACGCTGCTCGGAATCGGCATCGCGCGCATCGTGCTTTACCTGCGTCGGACGCACAAAGCCGGCCTCGGCCGGGAAGAATTTCTGACGCTGGGACTGATCGGGGTTTCGTACGGCGCCGCGCTGCTGGCCCATACGTATGGATTCCTGGCGGTGTTCGCCGCAGGCCTCGCAGTCCGTATGATCGAGCGAAGCGAGACGGCCATCGGCACGAGCAGGAAACATGCCCGGTCGGCAAAAGACAACCCGGAGACACATCCTGTCACTGCGCCATTGCATTTGACCGAGGCCGTGCTCGCCTTCAACGAGCAGCTCGAGCGCATTCTCGAAGTGGTTCTGGTGCTCGTCATCGGTATCATGCTCGCGCCGGTTTTCCTCAATCTCGGCGATCTCTGGTTCGTGCCGGTGCTGTTTCTCGTCATCCGGCCCGTCGCAGTGGTACTCGGATTGTTGGGCGTGGGACTTCCGCTGCCAAAAGTGACGCTGATTTCCTGGTTCGGCATCCGTGGCATCGGATCCCTTTACTACCTGATGTTCGCGATCGGCACCGGTGTCGCCACGGAGCTTGCCCGGCAACTGGTATCCATCACCCTGTGGGTAATCGCCGTGTCGATCGTGGTCCACGGCATCTCGGTCACGCCGCTGATGAGCTGGTACCACGCAAAACGGCGCGGGCATGCAGGTACGAAAACGGGGGCATGAACCCCCGTTCTCACGGCCCGTCAGATCTGGCTGACGTTTCTGTAGGCCGCTACGGTCGCCGGCCCTGGATGAGGTTGATCACGATCACGATGATCGCGATGACCAGAAGGATGTGAATGAATCCTCCCAGCGTGTATGAGGTGACCAGGCCCAGAAGCCAGAGCACACCCAGGATGACTGCGATGGTCCAAAGCATGATGTTTATCCTTATGCCAATTCTTGGCTGATTCCGCTTTTGGCCCCCTCCATGTGATCCCGGCTGCCGCCACAAGTTCGCTTATGAGTTGTCGTCCGGTTCATGGGGTCGCAGGTTGGCCAATTAATTCGCGAACCGTCAGCACGCGGACGTTATCCGCGCCAAGGGCGCTCTCGAGGTGTTTCAACGCCGGCGGCCACGGCTGCATCCGCCTGCAGGTGCTCTTCAACGATACGACGGAGCCGGAGTAAGGCTCGGAGAGTCAAAGCGACAGCAGCCGTTCGACGGCCTGCCGTATGGTTGCGTGATAGCCAGGCCTCGCCTTCGCATAAATCTGCCGGCCCAGCGCAAGGCCCGATTCGCTCCGCGCCAGGTCGCGGTACAGGCCGACGACGAGCTTGTGCCGCCCGGTATTCAGCAGGAACCGCTCGAGATCGGCATACGCGGGCTCATAGCCGCTTCGCACGACCAGTGCGAGCCAGCTACGCGCGATCTCGGCATTGCCGTCGGGACCGAGCTTGAAATGCGCCCGCAATTCAGCCAGCCGTGCGTCGTCGAGATCCGCAGGCTGCCCGTCGAGAAATCGCACCCATTCCTGCGGCAGCCAGTCCTTCACGGGCAGTTTGTCCACCGCGAGTCGCCCGGCACGCCATTCGTCGGCGACACGATCGACCGCGTCGAACACGCCGGCTCGGAATCGCGGGCGTCGTCGCCGGCATGCCGACGCCGTACAGCCATTCGTCAATTTCAGATACCGGGATCGACGGCGCACCCTGGCGTGCCAGTTGCGCAAGCAGGTACTTGCGAAATCCTTCGGTGTCCATGCTGTGGAACGCATGGCCATCGAAGTATTCGCGGAGGAACGCGTCGAATGCGGGCCGCCCGAAACGTGCTTCGAGGTAGCCCAGGAACCAGCGCCCCTTTTCGTAGGCGACGTCGGTCGTGCCTTCGTCCGGATCCCGACCGGTCAGGTCCAGTTTCAGCGAAGAGTCCTGAGGCAGGCCTGCTGCCTTCGCATCGGCGATCGCCTCCGTGAGGTATCCGTAGCCGATGGCGTCCTCCATGCGCGCGCGACGTTCGCCGTACAGTTTCTCCATCAACCGCCGTTCCAGGTAGGTCGTGAATCCTTCGTTGAGCCAGAAGTCGTTCCAGGTCGCATTCGTGACCAGGTTGCCGGACCAGGAATGCGCGAGTTCGTGCACGATCACGGCGACGAGACTGCGATCGCCGGCGACGACCGACGGCGAGATGAACGAAAGCCGCGGATTCTCCATGCCGCCGAATGGGAAGCTTTGCGGCATGATCAGGAGTTCATAGCGGTCCCAGCGGTAGGGCCCGACCATTTGCTCGCCCGTGTCGAGCATGCGTGGCAGGTCGGCGAACTCCCTGGCGGCCGCGTCCAGTCGCGAGGGTTCGGTCCATACGCCGACACGTTCGCCGAGACCGCGGAATGCGAGGTCGCCGATCGCGAGCGCGATGAGGTACGACGGAATCGGCTGCTTCATCTCGAAGCGGTATTCGCCGGTCGTGACTTTGTCATCCTCGATGCGCGCGGCGCTCATCACCGCGACGAGTTCGGGCGGCGTGCGGATGCGCGCCGCATAAGTCACGCGCACCGCCGGTGTGTCCTGCATCGGCATCCAGCTTCGCGCATGGATCGACTGGCCCTGGCTGTACATGAAAGGATGCGGCCCGGAGGTCTGCGCGGGTTCGAGCCACTGCAGCGCGCTCGCTTCGGCCGAGGTGCGGTATTCGATGCGGATCCGCATCAACGCCGGCGCCGCGCAGCACTCCGCGAACTGGATCCGCATCCGGCTGCCGAGGATCTCGTCGGGCGCATCGACGCGGAATGCCAGCACCTGTGATTGTCCGGCGGAATCGATGAGATGCACCGAGCGGATTTCCAGATCACGCGTATCCAGGGACAGCTCTTTTGCGTAGGGATCGAGACGCTCCACCGTCAACTCGGCCGTGCCTTCCAGCCGGTGCGCGGCGAAATCGGCACGGAGGTCGAGTGCGACGTGGCGGACCAGGAAGCGGTCGGGTTCGGAGTAGGAATGGGGGTCCTGCACTGCCATCGCCGGCCCGGCGAGTGCGAACATGAACAGAAGCGAAGTAATCCTCGACTTCACGATTTCAATGTCTCCGACAGCACCCTGAGCAGGTTCTTGCCGAGTATCTTCTCGATGCGGGCGTCGCCGTGGCCGCGGGCCGACAGCATTGTCGCGAGCGTTTCGAGGCGACGGGGGGTGTTGAGATCGGCTGCGAACAGATAGCCTTCCTCGGTTTCGCCCGGTGCCGAGATGCCGAGTGCCTGGCGCTCCCGTACGAAACCAGCGAACTGCTCCTTGAATTCCTCGGTGACCACCTCCGCGGATATGTAACCGTCGGTGCCGATAGACACGTGGTCCTCGCCCGCGACGTCGATCATGTGTTCGAGATGGCGGATCACGTCGGCGGCCGTGGGCTGCTTCCCGACGTTCAGGAAGGGCATGAAGTAAATTCCCGACACGCCGCCCTTGTCAGCGACTGCCCGCAGCTCGGCATCCGTTCGATTGCGCGGGTGATCGGCGATAGCGGCACTTCCCGTGTGCGTGAACGCCACCGACTTCTTCGAGTGGCGTATCGCATCAGCCGCCGTCTGGCGGCCGCAATGACTGAGGTCCACAAGGATGCCGAGTGTATTCATCCGCTCGATCGCCTCGAGGCCCGTCTTGCTGAGGCCCGCGTTCGCGGGCTCCAGGCAGCCGTCGCCCAGCAGGTTTCGGCGGTTGTAAGTCGGCTGCGCCACGCGCAGTCCCAGACGATGCAGCTCGTCGAGCCGGTCCAGGTCAGCCTCGAAGGTGACCGCGTCCTGGAACCCATAGATGAGCCCCGTGTGCCCGCTCTGCTTCGCTGCTGTGATGTCCGCCGCCGTTCGTACCCGGGCAAGGATGTCCGGATGGGCGTCGATTTCGCGCTCCCACTCGCCGATATTGAGAACGGCCTGCGTGAACGCGGTATCCGGCGCGGTCGTGCCGACGGGCCGGATGGTGAGATGCACGCAGGTAACGCCGGAATCGCGGACGTCCTGGATCAACGGTTCGGTGAGCGGTCCCCGCAGGATCGAATTGCCGAGATTGCCGAGCCCGTCGATGACGACGCTATCGGGGTAAACGCCGGTTGCAGCCGCGAATGCCGGCTGGTCCAACGCCACGGCGATCGCGGCCGCCGTGCCGCCGATTACAAAGGAACGACGTGACAAGGTTAATTTCATGTGAACTCCGCGAAGAGGCGCAGAGAATTGCATAATCCTGCCGATGATTACAATTGATCACGATCGACGCAGCGGACAGCGTGCCGAGCAAGCGAAGCATTCACTTCTTATTGATGAATGACTTTGCGCGACGGCGCGGACCCGGGGCCCTTGTCAGAGTCAGTCCGACAGCCTTAGAAGAACTCGACCGCCTGACCAGAGTCTGGCCGCGTCGTATGGTGCTGGTTGAATTGCCAACCACGCATCACATGGAGGTGACTGCCATGCCTACTGCATCAGGCCATACATCGGCCATTCGAGCCAAAAAGGTCAGCGGGACCAAGGTCATTGACGAGTCCGGCAAGAAGATCGGTGAGGTCGAGGATATCGTGCTCGACAAGCTCTCGAACAACATCATGTTCGCGGTCGTGTCCTTCGGCGGGTTTCTGGGGATCGCCGAGAAGTACCACCCGGTTCCGTGGTCCTCGCTGAAGTTCGACAAGTCGAAAGACAGCTACGTCGTGGACTTCACGAAGGAGCAGCTGGAAGGGGCGCCCGCCGCGTCATTGGAAGAACTGACCCGTGGTGACGGTCAGGCGTATCGCAACAAGGCGTTCGACTACTACAAGGCGCCTCGTTACTGGGAAGCGCCGCGTCACTGAGACTGCGCTCACGGGGGGCGACGATAGTTTCCGCTATCGTCGCTCGCCGTCCGACGGCGGTTTCCTAACGGACGCAACATTTCGAAGTCCACTGCCGGCGATCGCTGATCGCGCCGCAAGCCCGTAGCACCCTTGCTCAACGGTCGCCGAATGCGGGCGTGCCGACGGCCAGCACGCGATCATCCAACATGTTGACGTGTCCACTCACGGTGCCTGAGCCCGATACCGGCCCGCGATAAAAAAGTGTCTTGTAGCGGCCGAATGACTCGATGGAAACTGGCGGGCCGAGGATCTCTGCTACCTGCTCTTCCGTCATTCCCTTGGCGATGCGCGCCCACGATTCCGGCGAATGCCATGCAAGACGTTCGGTGGTAACAGCTGCGACCCTGTCCTCGCGTTTGCCCGGTATCGTGCCGATGACCGGATCGCTCGAGCGGCGATTCAATTCCTCCTGCAGACGCGCAATCTGGCGTTGTTGTTCGTCAATCCGGGTCCTGAGCAGCTGAATCTCCGATTCGAGCCGGCTGATGCGGGCAGAATCATCGGCGCCAGCGTGCACGGGATACAGCCCGGCGGCCAGTATTAAAGGGAATACCACGACAAAGGCACGAAAAGTCATCGGCAACATCTCCGCATCTGCGTCCTCGCCGCAGCGGACGCGACGGCGGAAAGAATTGCATAATTGCGGAACCGTGGCCACTTGCACTGACCGAGGTGTACGTGCGCGAGATCCAGATTCGCAAGGATGATTTGCGCGTGGCACGCGTCGTCGATGTCGCACCCGCGCCGCTTGCCGATGGCGCTGCGCGTTTGCGGCTGGATCTCTTTGCCCTGACGTCGAACAACCTCACCTACGCGGCGATGGGCGAAGGTGAACTCGGCTATTGGGACTTTTTTCCGGGCCCCGAGCACTGGGGTCGTCCTCCGGTCTGGGGCTTCGGGACAGTCATGCAGTCGAACGCGCCGGGCGTCCGAATGGATGATCGCTTTTACGGCTACTTCCCGATCAGCGAGTCGCTGGACGTCTTACCTGCGAAAGCCGGACCGCGCGGCTTCGTGGACGGCGCCCCCCACCGCCGCGCCAAGGCGCCGGTGTACAACCACTACCTGAACACGGCCGGCGATCCCGTCTACGACATGGCTTTCGAGCCCGAGCAGGCGATCTTCCGTCCTCTCTATGCGACCGGATGGTGGGCGGCGGACTGCGTGGACCTGGGACAGCCATCGCCGCGGACAGTCGTGATCTCCAGTGCCTCTTCGAAGACAGCGCTCGCCACGGCACACCAGTTGCGGCGCCTCGGCCATGCGCGACTCGTGGCGCTCACTTCGGTACGCAACGAAACCTACGTGCGCGATACCGGCCTTTATCACGTGACATTGCCATACGAGGCGGTCGGCTCGATCAGTGGCGAGGCGCCGATCGTGTACCTCGATTTTCTCGGACGCGACGCGCAGACCGCCGCGGTTCATCGTGCCCTGGGTGCGAACCTCGCGCGAAGCATCCTCATCGGCGCGACCGATTGGGGCAGCAAGCCGGGCGGCGTCCGGCCTCCGTCAGTGCCACTCGAGGGTCCGAAGCCGGAGTTCTTTTTCGTGCCGGACTATGCCGTGGCGCGCATGAAGGCCGATCCTTCGCTCGGCGCGGGCATGCAGGGCGATCTGAAGAGATTCATCGCGGCCTCCCGCGCCTTTGTCGTCGCACGCCAGCTCGTCGGCACGGGGGCCATTCTCGACGGATGGACTCAACTGGCCGCCGGCGCAATTCCGCCGCGAGACGGCTTGGTTTTCCGGTTCCAGTGAATCCGGGCGTCGACGCAGGCCTCTAGAAATTTGGCCGGCAATTCGTTACAGAACGCCGCCTGCCCGTCCTCGTTTGATTATCCCGTCACGTCCCGCTACGTCACACCGAAGATGCACGACGCTTGGCAAACCACCGTCGCCCGGTTTGCTCGATCCATTGCAAGCTTTGCGCCGCGATGATAGACGCGGCCAGGTACACCACAGAAAGCGCCAACGTGAAATACCAGGCCCCGTATTCGTTCGCGGCTCGCACGAAGGGTCCACGAATGAACCCATGTACGGCGAAAAGTGGCAATGAAACTGTGCCGAAGTAAGCGACGATCCTCTGGACGAGTGGCCAAGCACGCCACCAAGCCAGCGCCCGCGGCATGGCAGCTAGCATGAGCAGCGACACACACAACGGAGCCAGATACCACAGCGGCTTAAACCAGTTGCCGGCGACGAAAATTGCAATCGCCCCAAGTATCAGGCGTCGGTCGACGACAAGGCGATCGGCGCGAGCCATGTGGATACCGAGGCACAACACTGGCAGGTGTCCGATCACCATGCCGTAGAAGCCCATCTCAAGGCCGATCCGGTATAGGTGAGGATTGCCAAAGACTGTTAGTGCGAGTGCGCCAGCTCCAATTGCCGCCAGCGCCCTCGACCCGTAGCGGATTGCGAGCCGATTCAGCAATGGGAAGACGGCATAAAACTGGAAAATGAATGAGAAGAACCACCAGGGGCCGCCTGAGAGCGTCATGTCTGGAACGAAGGCGGACAACAGGCTGAGCGTCACCACCCAGTCATCAATATACGATTCCAATTGCCCGTTCCAAGGTGATAGCACGAACAGCGCGTGGGCGAGGACCGCGAGCACCAGCGTCGGATAGATCTTTGCGATGCGCTGTCGCATAAACGACGCCCAGCGAATTGGTAACCCTCCGTGAGAGCGCGTTAGTCCATACGCACTCAGGAAGACAAATAGTTGGACGCCGTAGTGACCCAGATAGTCAAAGAGAAGATTAGGAGCCTCAACTGGCTGCTGCCCGATGAGGTGCAACAGCTTGCCGATGCGTTCAGCACTGAAATTAAACTCATTCTCACCAGGACTCGGGGCGACCCAGTGAAAGTAGTTGTGCAGGACAATCGCCAGAATTCCGAGGCCCTTTTAAACCTCGGTATCCTCCTTGCGCAAATGCGAAGTGACCGGCGAGCTGTCAAAATCATGTGAGCGCATTGGGTCAGAGTGTCCGGCGCGCAGAATACAAAGAGCTTCGAACCCTCTTCCCACGGTTCGTGGCCCTATACTCTATCCGAATGCACATCTTCCGCATTCGCTCGCTCGTCTTCGCGATGATTTTTGCATATGCGTTTACGGGCTATGTACAGCGCACAAGCGTATCGATCGCCGCCGAGCGGATGATGCCGGAGCTCGGCTTGACGCAGGTCCAGGTCGGCTGGCTCTTCACGGCATTCCTGCTTGCCTACGCAGTGTTCCAGATTCCGGGAGCGCTGTTCGGACAACAGTGGGGTCCACGCCGGACGCTGACGGCGATCGGTCTCGCGACGATCATCGCGAGCCTGCTGACCGCGGGCGCGCCGTTGCTCGCCGCGGGTGTCGTATTCATCGCCCTGCTGTCGGCACGTGCCGTGCTCGGCATGGCCCAGGCGGCGCTCTTCCCGGTGGCATCCGGCACGATTCGATTCTGGTTCCCCGTTGGCCGCTGGTCCGCCGGCGTGGGCCTCATGGTCACCGGGCTATGGCTTGGCGCTGCAACAACGTCTCCGCTGGTCGCCTGGCTCATGCAGCGCTACGGCTGGCAGGTGGCGCTCGTCATCTCGAGCCTGCCGTCGTTGCTGCTGGTCGTCCTCTGGTATGGGTTCGTTCGCGATCGGCCGGAGCAACATCCGTCGGTGTCACCCGAAGAACTGGCCGAGCTTCGCGCCAATCCACGGTGCGACCACGCCGCGCCGTTGACGCTGAAGCGCGTGCTCCGCGTGCTCGGCGATCCGCAGATCCTGCGGCTCACCGCCTCGTACACGATCATGAACTACGTCTTCTACCTGGTGATGTTCTGGAGCTTCCTGTACCTGGTGCAGGAGCGTCACCTGAGCGTGCTCGAAAGCGGCTGGCTCGCGAGCCTGCCTTTCATCATCGCCGGCGCGGCGGCGGCGACCGGCGGCCGGCTGGCCGACTACTTTCGCGCGCGCCTCGGCAATCGCAGGGGATTCCGCGTCGTGCCGTTCGCCGCACTGCCCTGCGCGGCGCTTTTCCTGTATCTCACTGTATCGGCCGCGCATCCGTACTGGGCGGTCGCCGCGCTGTGTCTCGGTTTCGCCTGTATCGAGGTCACGGAGGGTTCGTACTGGGGTGCGACGATGCATCTCGCGCCATCCGACTCGATGGCGGCAACGGCCGTGCTCAACACCGGCGGCAACCTCGGCGGCGTTATCGGGACGCCGATCATCGCGGCGTTGTCGGCAGGCCAGAGCTGGACCGTGGTCTTTGCAACCGGCGCCGTGACGTCCGTTACAGCCGCAGTACTCTGGTTTACCATCGATGCCGGACGCAACGGAGATTCGCGATGAGCCTGCAGCCAACGTCGCCACCGATCCGGCCGTTTCTGGACTGGCCCGTAGTCACCGATCCAGCCGGCTGGAATGCCGATGTGGCCCTACTGGGCATCCAGCACAGCGAACCGTACGCCCACGATACGTTTCCGAACGATCAGGCACTTGCGCCGGACGCGATTCGCGAACGATCCCAGAGCTTCTGCTACGACCCCGCGCACTGGGACTTCGATACGGGCACCGAACTCGCGTCCGACCTGCCGGCGCGGCACATTGATATGGGGAATGTCGGCTGGTCCCGCAGCGACGATTACGCGGATTACGCGGCCGCAATCACGGAGCGCGCCCGCCACCTGTGGCGACAGGGCGCGCAACTTGTCGTGCTCGGCGGCGATCACGGTGTCACGATTCCGGTGATCGATGCGCTCGACGCCATTGGCAGACCCGTGCACATCCTGCACATCGATGCGCACCTGGACTGGCGCGAGGATGTGGGCGGCGTGTGCCGCGGTTACAGCAGCCCGCTGCGATGGGCGAGCAAGAATCCGGCCGTGTCCGGCATGACGCAGATCGGGCTGCGCGCGATCGGTAGTGCCAGGCGCACAGAGGTCGAAGCGGCCTGGAAATACGGTTCGAAACTTTTCAGCGCGCAGCAAATCCACGCGGAAGGCATGGACCCGGTACTTGATACAATCCCGGAAGGCCTCGCCGTTTATCTGACGATCGACGCGGACGGTCTCGATCCGACGGAGATGCCGGCTGTCATGGCGCCGACGCCGGGCGGCATTTACTTCCGTCAGCTTGCGCCTCTGCTGCGCGCCGTCGCGCGCCGCAACCGGATTGTCGGCATGGATATCGTCGAGATTGCGCCGTCTTACGACTTCGCGAACGGCCTGACCTGCATCATGGCCGGGCGCATGATCCTGAATGTGCTGAGCGCGTCGTGGACCGGCGGGCGTCCTACGAGTTCGCGGTAAAGTCGACCTTCACCTTCACCGAGCCCATGCTGCCGTCGGCCTGGTTGTTGCCGGTGACGTCCGGAACATGAGCAGAATGCGGGGCGAATGCATTGTAAGTGAGGGACCGACATGAAAAGCAAGGCGGCGCTGGTCACCGGTGCCAGTTCTGGCATTGGTCTCGCCGTCGCGCGCCGGCTGGCAGGCGATGGCTACTCGGTCATGGCCGCCGGCAGGGATGCGGCTCGTACGTCCGGGCTCGGCTCAGATTTGCCGTCGATCCGTACCTGGGTCGGCGACCTGACGTCGCCGGAAGCCTGCGAGCGCCTCGTCGACGCATGCATCGAGGCCTTCGGACGACTCGATGTGCTAGTGAATAATGCGGGGATCTACCACATCGCCAATGCCGAGCAGACGACCGACGAGATCTGGCACCAGACCCTCGCGATCAACCTGACCGTCCCATTCTTCCTGAGCCGTGCCGCGATGCCGCAACTGCGTCGCTGCAAGGGTGCCATCGTCAACATCGCATCCGACTGGGGCTTGGTCGGCGGGCGGGATGGCGTCGCGTATTGCGCAAGCAAAGGCGGCCTGGTCCTGATGAGCAAGGCGATGGCCCTGGATCATGCCGCCGATGGCGTCCGTATCAATGCAGTGTGCCCGGGCGATGTCGAGACGCCGATGCTTTACCGATCAGGCGCGACTCATGGGCTCGACGAACAGAGTGCGCTTGGCGAAGCGAATGCGGGGAGTCGAACCGGCCGCGTCACGACGCCTGCGGAAGTCGCTGCGCTGGTGGCGTTTCTGGCGTCCGACGATGCGGCGCAGATCACCGGTGCGGCGATCCCGATCGACGGCGGAAATACGGCGGGATAGGCAGTCTGTTCTTCAACCGAATAACTCCCTCAATTGCTGCAACACCACTCCCCAATCGGGAATCAGCGGCCCGTCCAGCCATAGCCATTGCGACATCCACACACTGACCACGCTGATGCCGAGCGTCAGCGGAACGCCGACCCGCAGGAAGTCTCCAAACGTGTACTGGCCCGGATTGAGGATCAACAGATTTCCATGATGACCGATAGGCGTCAGGAAGGCCGCCACCGCACCGAGCGCGGTGCAGACGATGAACGGCTGGGGCGGCATGCCCAGCGCCAGCGCAAGTGCCAATGCAATCGGGCCGAGCAGCACGACGGTTGCCGCGTCGGAAAGTATCTGAGTGACCAGCGCCGCCGCCCAGAAGAGCGCCAGCAACACGGCCAGGGGATGCCAGTCCACCATCACCCGCTGCAACTGTTCCGCGAAAAAAGCCGCCGTACCGGTCTGTTCCATCGCGAGACCGAGCGGAATGACGCCCGCGATCATGACGAAGATGCGCACGTCGATTTCGCGATAGGCCTGTTCGACGCTGACGCAACCGGTGACGACCAGCGCGACAGCACCCGCCAGAAATGCCATCTGCGCGGGAACCGTGCCGGTGGCCGCCGCCGCGACGACAGCGGCGACGATCAGGATCGCGCGGGCGGCGCGCTGGCGGCGGCGCGGATTTGCGGTGAAGGGCACCATCATCAGGAATCCGTGATGGCCGGCAAGCTCGCTTAACTTGTCCGGCGTCCCGCGCAGCACGAGGAGATCGCCTTCGCTCAGCTTTACGTGCGACAGCTCCTCGCGTATCCAGCCTTGCCGGCGCCACATGCCGACCACGACGACGCCCATCGTCCTGCGGAAATCGACACCGCCGATGGTTTCCCCCACGAACTGAGAGTGTGGCGCGACGACCACCTGCACCAGCTGGAAGGCGTTCGGATCCTCGTGGCCGCCCGGCTGCGTACCGCTATATTTCCTGACGGCATGCAAAGCCAGGCCTGCTTCGCCTTCGACCGAGGCGATTTCATCGGGCGAAGCGCGCACGAAGAGCACGTCACCGGCGTGCAGGACGGATTGACGTCCGACATTTCGCTGGCGTTCGCCGCCCCGCAGCCATTCGACGACCTCCAGGCGATTCGTGAAATGGACGTTGAACTCCGCGAGCGGACGGCCGATCCAGCGCGAATGCTTTTCGACGACGAGCTCGGTGTAATACCGGTCCAGGCGCAGATAATCCGTCGCATCGGCGCGCGCCAGGCGGCGCGGCAGCAGCCAGCGGCCGAGAGACATATAGATGACGGCCAGGACGACGAGTGCCGCACCGATCGGGGTGATGCCGAATATGCCGAGCACTTCCTGGCCGCCAGTTTTCAATAGAAGATTCGCCAGCAGGAATGCCGGGGCGCTGAAAATCGTGAGCGTGGTGCCGATCGACGCAGCCAACGACATGGGCATCAATAGTCGGGACGGCGACAGCTTCTGCTCGCGTGCCAGGCGCATCATGATCGGCAACATCATGGCCGTGATCATCAGGTGATGCGAAAACGCGGCGAGCATCGCGACCGCCGGCATCACAACGAGGATCGCGCGCCATTCCTTGGCTCCTGCAGCCCGCGCGATCAGCGCGCCGATGCGTTCGGTCACGCCGGTCGCATTCAGGGCCGCGGATATCACGAAAACCGAGGCCACGATGATCGCCGGTTCACTGGAGAAACCTGAAAGGGCCTCCGCGGGCGTCAGGATGCCCGTGACGGCCAAAGCAAGTAGCGTCAGCATGGCCGCGACATCGATGCGAACGCGCTCGCCGATGAACAGCATCAGCGTGACGGCGACGATCAGCAGATAGACGATGTGTTGGCTGGTCATGGGCCCGGCCGTGCGTGGCTCATCAGATTGGCTCGTCGATCGACCGCGCGAGGGGTGTGAACAGTTTGGGCCCCTGTTCCGTCAGGTGCCAGCAGTCTTCCATCCGGACGCCGAACTCTCCGGGAATGTAGATGCCGGGCTCGTCGGAGAAACACATGCCGGCTGCGAACGGCGTCCTGTCGGCGCGCATCAGGTTGGGCGGTTCATGCACGTCCATGCCGATGCCGTGCCCGGTACGGTGCGACGTGCCGGGCAAACCGTAGTCTTTCTTCCAGCCCAGTTCTTCGTAGTACGCGCGCACGGCTTTGTCGATATCGCCGACGGGACTGCCTATCTTCACCGTCTCGAGGGCGAGCTCCTGGCCGCGCTTGACGGTGTCCCAGACCTCCCGCTGACGGGCGGACGGCTTACCGACGACCCAGGTCCGCGAAATATCCGACTGGTAGCCGTGGACTGCGCAGCCCGAATCCACGAGCACAACCGAGCTTTCACGCACCGTTTGCGGGGCAGTCGTGCCGTGCGGATACGCGCTGGCGTCGTTCAGCAACACCAGCGAAAACTGGTGCGTCCCGCCGAGCGCTTCGGTAGCCGTGGTCATCATCCGGCCAATATCGATGGCGCTCATGCCCGCTTCGATGCGCCCGTATGTATGCTTGAGCGCCGCGAGGGTGACGTCGTTCGCCGCCTGCATCAGTGCGATTTCCGCAGAGGACTTGACCATACGGCAGGCATTGACCAGATCTTCGCCCGAAACTGTCTGCCGGCCCGCGCCAGTCAACCGCGCGACGGCATCGACGATGAAGAATCGCGTCGTGGGCTCGACAGCGAGCGTGCCCGCCGAGGCCGGCATGCTGCCCAGCGCGTCGGCGATCAAGACAAACGGATTCTCGTCCTCGTTCCAGTGCCGGACATCCGCACTGATCTTTAGGGACTCGCGCACGGATGGCACTTCGAAGAAAGGCGTGACCACGACGACTCCGCCCGCGGCGGGGATCAGCGCAGCTGTGGTCCGTTCGGATCGCCCCCAGCGGATGCCGGTGAAATATTCGAGACTGGAGCCCGACTCGACCAGCAGCGCGGCAAACTTTCGCTGCTGCATCAACGACTGGACCTTTGCGATGCGCGCGGCGTGCTCGGCCGCGGTGATCGGCTGGGCGCCGCCGGCGAGTGAATTGAGCTTCAGCGCTTCCTCCGCGGAAACTCCGACGCTCGCCGCGAGCGCCGCGCCGGCGGCCGTCATCCCAAAAAAAGCACGTCTGGAAACGGTGGTCATCGGTTGCCCCTTCAATCCGCCGGCGTCAACAGCCGCAACAGCGTCTCGCCGTCCCCCGCCGCTGCCAGATCCAGGACGATCGCCCGCGGAATACTCTGGCCACCGACATGGGATAGCTCCGCGACATGACGCACCGAAATGCCGGATGCCGCCAGCAGAAGCACAATGGCCTCAGCGCAGTCTCCTGTGCCGACGACCAGCACCTCCTGCGATGGAGGCGCACTGCGATTGCTGCTGAGCCTCGCACTCGCCTGCGCGCAAAATGCTGCATTTCGGAGTGCGTGCGGAATCTCCCGTGGTTCCATCGATCCCTCGACCAGGACGTCGAGGGCGCCCGCCCGCATGAGGTTGACGACCGATCGCGTGTCGACCTCACGGGCGACCACGACGATGCCGGGCACCTGGCCTTTTGCGCCGCGTTTCAACTGGCCGAACAGATTCAGTGCCGCCGCGGCGCCTATATCGAGATGTACCAACAACCCGTCGAAGTCATCATTCGCGAGTAGCTCGAGAGCGCCCGGCACATCGATGGCTCGCTCGAACTCGAATTCCGCCGTAATAGCGTCTGCAAGCTGCGCCAGCTTATCGCTACCCGCGACGATCAGCACTTTCAAGGTTTGTGCCCGGCGACCAGCGGCGGCAGCGCCGTCGGATCGACCGGCTTGACCACGTGGGCGTCGAAGCCGGCCGCCTTGGATTGCTCGCGGTCGCTCGCCTGTCCGTAGCCGGTCAGCGCGATCAGGCGGGACCTGGCTGTTTCGGGAAATTCACGCAGGCGGCGCGCAATTTCGTAGCCATCCATGCCCGGCAGTCCAATGTCGAGAAAGACGACGTCGGGCTTGTACACCCGGGCGACGCTGAGTGCGGCAGCGCCGCTATAGGCAGTCTGGACGGTGTGCCGTTCGAGTCGTAAGAGGTCCGCGATGCTGTCCGCTGCATCGCGATTGTCGTCCACGACCAGGATGCGGCGCGGTTCGCTGTCGGCTTGTCTCGCGGGCTCACGTGACTCAGTTGTCAGGGGAGCCATCGCCATCGGCAGTGATATCGAGAATTCGCTGCCCTTCCCGGCACCCTCGCTTCGAGCCTGCACCGTGCCCCCGTGCAACTCGACCAGGCGTTTAACGAGCGAGAGGCCGAGGCCAAGACCGCCCTGCGCCCGCTCGAGAGATCGGTCGCCCTGCATGAACAGATCGAATACATGCGGCACAAGGTCCGCAGGCATGCCGACGCCGTCGTCCCGCACGCGTACGATGCCATGCGTATCCTCGCGGTCGAGTTGAACCTGTATGCGGCCGCCGGGCTCGGTGAACTTGGCTGCGTTGCTGAGCACGTTCGCCACGCTCTGGGACAGTCGTGCGGGATCGCCCAGCACCCAAACTGGCACGATCGCTGTCTTAAAGGAGAGGTCATGACGGCGCGCCACGAAGAGTGGGCGCGTCATTTCGATTGCGTACTCGACGATCGTGTGCAGCGGCAGCAGATCGAGTTGCAGTTCGATCTTGCCGTGAGCGATGCGGGAGATGTCAAGCAGATCGTCGACCAGCCGGCTCAAGTGATCGACCTGGCGATCGATGATTTCCTGCGCGCGCAGGAGCTGAGGATCGTTTGCTGCCTTGAGGCGGATCGCGCGCGCGGCGTTCCGGATCGGCGCGAGCGGATTGCGAAGTTCGTGTGCGAGCGTAGCGAGGAATTCGTCTTTACGCCGATCGCCTTCGCGGAGTTCCTGCTCGGCGTGCCTCAGACCGCTGATGTCGAGGTTGATGCCGGCCCAGCAAATGATGCGGCCTCCCGGATCGCGCACCGCGGTGCCACGGGCAAGAATGGTGTGGTACCTGCCGTCCACGCCGCGGAAGCGGTGTTCCATGTCCCAGTTACAGCCGGTACGCACGCATTCCTTCCACGCCTTGATCGTGCGCTCGGCATCGTCGGGGTGGAGGACTTCGCCCCAGCCGAAGCCGGAGCACTGCTCCTGGGTCAGGCCGACCAGACGGAGGAAGGATGCGCTCGCGTAGAGGTTGCGCCCGGCTGCGTCGCAGACCCAGATTCCATAGTCGGTGGACTCCCCGATAGCGTGGTCGAGCCACTCGGCGCTCTTGATGGACTCCTGGATGCGCGCCGAGTCCAGCTTGGTGAGGTCGTCCATTTCCGCTGGGTCTCCGCGGCATGAGGGGTCGGTCAGCGGGAAAGTGTATCAGGACGAACTGCGGGAATTAGGCGGGTCTGCCCGCATGTCCGTGTACCATTCATGAATGACTCGCGCGGCGTGCAAAGCCTTCCTTGCTGCGGTCAGTGCCGTCATCTCGGCGTGCGCGGTGCAGCCGCAGGCGCCGGTCGACACGGTGGCGAGCGAAAAAGCGCCTGCACCGATGAGGGCGCCCTATTCATCCACCTACCAGGGCGACAAGACCGGCAAGTCGATCCTGATCCGCAATGCCACGGTGCTCACCGGGACTGGCACGCGCATCGACGCCGGCGACGTGTTGATCGTGGACGGACGCATCGCAGCCGTCGGCACGCAGCTCGAGGCGCCAGCCAACGCACAGGTCATCGATGCGACCGGGCGCTGGGTCACTCCCGGCTTGATCGACGTACATTCGCACATGGGTGCCTCGCCGAGTCCGGGTGTTCTTGCACATGATGACGGCAACGAGGCGACCGACCCCGTAACGCCCAATGTCTGGGTAGAGCACAGCGTGTGGCCGCAGGATCCTGGATTCGAAGCGGCACTCCAGGGCGGCGTGACGTCACTGCAGATCCTGCCCGGCTCCGCCAATCTCATCGGCGGGCGCGGCGTGACGGTCAAGAACGTGCCGGCGACCACCTACCAGGCAATGAAGTTTCCGGACGCGCCGCAGGGCCTGAAAATGGCATGCGGCGAGAATCCGAAGCGCGTGTACGGCCGCGACGACCACGCGCCCTCCACGCGCATGGGAAACGTCGCCGGATACCGGCAGGCGTTTGCCGATGCGCAGGACTATGTCGAGCAATGGAACGCGTATAGGGCCGAGCTCGCGAATTTCGATGAGGAGCCCGACAAAAAAGCTGTCCCCCCGAGCCCGCCGAAGCGCGATCTGCGCCTCGAGACGCTGGCGGACGCAATGCAGGGCAAGATCCTCGTGCACATCCACTGCTATCGCGCGGATGAAATGGCGACCATGCTCGATCTCGCCCAGGAGTTCGGCTTCAAGATCTCTGCATTCCATCACGGCGTCGAGGCTTACAAGCTGGCTGATCGACTCGCGCAGGAAGGTGTATGCGGCGCGCTGTGGGCGGATTGGTGGGGCTTCAAGATGGAGGCCTACGACGGCATCCAGGAAAACATCGCCTTCGTCGATTATCCGAAAGGCGGCTGTGCGATCGTGCATTCCGATTCCGAGGAAGGGATCCAGCGCCTGAACCAGGAAGCGGCAAAAGTCATGGCGCGCGGCATACGCGCGGGATTCGACATTTCTCCCGAGCGCGCCATTCGCTGGATCACGTCCAATCCCGCGCGCGCACTTGGCATTTCGGCAAAAACGGGATCGCTAGAGACCGGCAAGATGGCGGACATCGTCATCTGGAGCGACACGCCCTTCAGTGTGTACGCACTCGCCAACCAGGTGTTCGTGGACGGTATTCTTCAGTTCGATCGTACGAAACCCGCGACCAAGCCCCGGTCGGATTTCTCGTTGTGAAGGTCTTCTGTATCGCCGCGGTGGCCGCTGCCTCGTGCTTGAACGTCGGACCAGCGGCTTCGCAGAACGTGCTGATCAAGGGCGCGCGCGTGCATACCGCTACCGCCGCGGGCACGCTCGAGAACGCGGACGTACTGGTGCAGTCGGGCCGGATTACGGTCATTGGACCGCAACTCGAAGCGCCGGCCGGCGCAACCGTGATCGACGCGAAAGGACGCGACCTGACGCCCGGAATTTTCGGCGGACTCACGCAGATCGGGCTCGAGGAATTGTCGCTCGAACCCTCAACCGTGGACTCGGAACTCCAGTTGATGGCGCCCGCCTGGCAGCATCACTGGCGCCCGGAGTTCGACCTGACGCCGGCGTTCAACCCGCGCTCGGCGCTCGTTCCCGTGGCCCGCGTCGAGGGCGTGACGTGGACAATGTCGACACCCTCGCGCAATCACAGTCTGATTGCAGGTCAAGGCGCTGCTTTCACGCTGGACGGCCGATTTGATGCCGCGCTCGAGGGCAGCAAAACGCTGTTCGTCAATTGGGGCAGCGACGCCATCGAGGGTTCCGGCGGCAGCCGTGCCGCGCAGTACATGCTCTTTGATCAGGCCATTCGCGAGGTGCGCCAGCCGAACTCGGGAGGCGAAGGCGCCCTGCTCCTGCCGGAAGGACGCGCCGCCCTGAAAACGTATCTGGCGGGCGGCCGCGTGGTCTTCGAAGTCGAGCGTGCTGCAGATATCCGGCAAGTCGTCCGCTACGCTCTGAAGCACGGTATGAAGCCGGTCATCTCCGGTGGTGACGAAGCCTGGCTCGTCGCGCGGGAGCTCGTGGCAGCCGACGTGCCGGTGATCCTCAATCCGCTCAATAACCTGCCGAATGATTTCGATCGGCTCGGCGCGCGCCTCGACAATGCGAAGCTATTGCACGAGGCCGGCGTGCGCATCGCTTTCGATTACGAAGAGAGCCACCAGGCAGGCAAGAACCGGCAGTTGGCCGGCAATGCCGCGGCGCACGGACTTCCGCGCGAAGTCGCGCTCGCTGCGATCACCGCTATTCCGGCCGACATCTTCGGCCTTGGCGCCGAGCGCGGGCGCATCCAGAAAGGAAACGTGGCGGATCTCGTGCTCTGGAGCGGCGATCCGCTCGAAGTCACCACCATCGCCGATCAGGTATGGATCGCCGGCCAAGCAATCGAGATGCGTTCCCGTCAGACGGAATTGCGCGATCGGTACCTGGAGCGGCTGAAATCGAATCCGGGGGCGCACTAACCAGACCTGGCCTATGCAATTCACCCCTTCGTTCTACCGGTTCGTGGCCATCTGTTCGTTTGCCTCGGCGATCACAACGCTGGCGCTGATCTTCCTGCCGGGGGTGTTGCCGCCGGCAGAGGACTTCGCCGCTCGAATGGCTCGCGTGAATGACCCCGTGTATCGCCTGTATGCGTGGATTTACCTCACGCATCCCTTCCTGGTCGTAGCGGCCGCACTCGGCGTTTCGATGCGGTTGCGTCGCGAGGCGGCGTCGCTCGTGATCCCGGGCCTCCTGGCATTCGTGTTGTGGGGCGCGACGGAAGCCGGTCAGCAGGCGTTGACGCTTATGGCGTTCAATCCCTGGCGCCTCGCCTGGCTCGCCGGCGACTCCGCCGTGCGCGCGACGATGGAACTGCGTACCGCGATGTACGACGGCGTGTGGAACGCGATGTATTTTCTGCTGCTCATCGGATTCTTCATCGCCAACCTGCTGTATGCCGTGGCGCTATGGCGCAGGCACGGCTTGTCGCGTGTCGTCGGCGTGTTCTACGGCGGCGCGGCAGCGTTGACCCTTCAGATCATCATCGTGGAAGTAGGGGGCAGGCAGTTGCTGCCGGACGCCGTTGACTTCTGGGTATATCCACTGATCCAGCCGCTTGCACGCACGTTGATCGGTGTCTGGCTGTGGAGACATCGCAACGAGAACGCCCCGACGCTCATGAGCGGGGCATGAGCGTGGTCGTGCCGAACCCGCGCAACAGCCGCAACCCTTTTCGCCTTCGACTGGACTATGCTTACCCAAATTGGGTGCTGCGTCGTGACGCTGTCTGAATATCTGGACCCGCGATGTTTGCGCAAGGTGTGCGGGGGCGTTCTGTCCACCGCGCTTCACGTCGTGCTGTTGCTCGTGATCCTGTCCGGCAGCCGCCACGACAGCATGGTTTCGGTTGAAGCGACTACTTCGATCCCCTTGTTGCTCAAAGAGCACGAGCCCGACCGCAGCGACGTTGTAGAACCGGCTCTGCTGGAGGAGCCCGCGGTTCCGACGCCGGCGACCGACGAACAGCTACACGCCGCGATCGTACGGCTTGCGCCTCCGCCCACCGACGCAATTGTCCCCGATCCAGCAGAACTCACGCCGTCCAATGAGCCGCCGACTGAGGCAACTGACCCGATTTCGATCAGCGCCAGCGAGATCCCGGCGACGCGCGCCATGTCAGTCACCGAAAAGGCAGCGCTGTCACAACGTCTCGAGCGACTCGCTGAAGAGTCACTCGATGAATCCCGAACGGAAGTCACCTGGCGACAGGGCGGCAAGCAGTACAGCGCCATGCTAATCCGCGTGAGCGCCAACGACGGTACCGCGCTCGAGCGTGTCGTGGCTCAGGTCAGCGCTTCGGATCGCGGCAAGCTCCTGACGACCACGATCAATCTCAGGCGCCTCGCGTTCTCGCAGTTCACGCAGATGGTGGACTTCTGGGATCCGATGGTGCAATTGCACGACGACGAAATCGTCGGCCGCTTTCACAGCAATTCGCAGTTGAATCTGTTGTACGACTCGCGCACTGCGCCGAAATTTCTTGGCAAGGTGACGACGGCCGCGCGCAGCGTCAATACGGAGTCGCACGCTCGCAGGCGGGATGCCGAAATCTTCAGGGGAGGTGTCGAGACACGCGCGCGCCGCATCGAACTGCCCGAGTCGTTGCAACCGTTCGACTGGGCGCCCAAAGACGAGAACGCCCGGATCCACGAGTTTACGAGCGACGCACACATCAGATTCTTTCGCGACGGTAGCTACACCTGGCACACGCGCGAGTCATTAGAACCGGAATACCTGAACGAGCCATCCGAACATCCCGTGTATTTTGTCGCGGCGCGCGGCGTGATACTTTACGTGCGAGGGGTCGTTGCGGGCAGAGTCCTCGTCTATTCGCCGCAAGGGATTGTGATCGAAGGCAGCCTCACGTACGCGAGCGATCCACGCGACACTCCCGAGTCAGGCGACTATGTGGGACTCGTCAGCAACAGGAACGTGGAAGTGGCTCCTCCCGGTGTGACCGGCCCCGGCGATCTCGAGATTGACGCAGCCATCTTTGCCGGTCGTCGCTTCGTCGTAACAAACGTCGATCATCCACGCACCGGGACGCTGCGCATCTACGGGAGTGTCGCGGCCAGATCGCTGACCGCGACCGAGCCGCGCTATGCGACGAAGATTGAATACGACAGCCGATTTGAGAGCCAGCGCCCGCCGGGATTTCCATCCACTAATCGCTACGAGGTCGCCGACTGGGACGGGCAATGGATCGAGGCGCCGGAACGAACCGTGGACGACTCGACCTAATCACTTACTCGCGACGCAGGTTTAGTACGTAAGATCACGGCCAGATGCGTCGCGAACTGCGACGGTTCGTACCTAGGCTTGGGGCACACTATCTTGATATTGCGGGCGGAACGAACGCCCCGCGGGAGGCGACGGTGGGTGCATTCAAGGAGCCGCACGGCGACGTACTGAAACAGCTCTACCTGACGGAAAGCGCCGCCGAGCAGGAGAAGCTGCACGCGCGCGACTATCGCTCATGGGACCTGACGGCGCGGCAGCTGTGCGACATCGAGCTGATTCTGAACGGAGCGTTCTCGCCGCTCGAAGGGTTCCTGACGGAGGCGGAATACCAGCGAGTCGTGCGCGATATGCGCCTGCCCTCGGGTGTGCTGTGGCCAATGCCGGTGACGCTGGATGTCTCCGTCGAGTTCGCACGCGACACTTCCAAAGGCGAGCACATCGCGCTGCGCGATCCGGAAGGCGTGCTGATCGCGACCATGGAGGTGTCGGATATCTGGGAGCCGGACAAGGCCGCAGAATCAAGCGGCGTTTTCGGCACGCAAGACGAGCAGCACCCGGGCGTGTACTACCTGATGCATCGTGCCGGCAAGAGGTATCTGGGCGGGAAGCTGCGAGGCGTCGAGCCAACGACGTGGTACGACTTCAAGCTGCTGCGCGACTCACCGGCGGAGCTGCGGGGGCGCTTCCGCAAGCTGGGATGGCGCAAGGTGGTGGCGTTCCAGACGCGCAATCCGATGCATCGCGCGCACCACGAGATGTCGCTGCGCGCCGCGCGCGAGGCGGAGGCGAATCTGCTCATCCATCCAGTGATCGGGATGACGCGCCCCGGCGACGTGGATCACTACACGCGCGTGCGCTGCTACGAGCACATGCTGAAGCACTATCCGGAGCAGACGACGGCGCTCAGCCTGCTGAACCTCGCGATGCGAATGGCGGGACCGCGCGAGGCGCTCTGGCACGCGATCATTCGCAAGAACTACGGCTGCACGCACTTCATCGTCGGCCGCGATCACGCCGGGCCGGGCAACGCTTCCGACGGCAAGCACTTTTACGAGCCTTATGCCGCGCAGGCACTGCTGAAGGAATACGAGCAGGAGATCGATGTCACGATGGTGCCGTTCAAGGAAATGGTGTATGTGCAGGACAAGGCGCAGTTCGTACCCGTTGACGAGGTTCTGCCCGGCATGCAGGCGCTTACGATCTCGGGTACGGAGCTGCGGCGTCGGCTGCGCGAAGGTCTCGAAATTCCGGAGTGGTTCTCGTACCCGGAGATCGTCGAAGAGCTGCGCAAGACACATCCGCCGCGCCATAAGCAGGGGTTTACGGTGTTCTTCACCGGCCTTTCGGGTTCGGGCAAGTCGACGATTGCGAATGCACTGTTCGCCAAGCTCCTCGAGCTCGGCGAGCGGCGCGTGACCTTGCTCGACGGCGATCTCGTCCGCAAGCATCTCTCGAGCGAGCTCGGGTTCTCGCGCGAGCATCGCGACATCAACATCCTGCGCATCGGCTACGTCGCCTCGGAGATCACGCGCCACGGCGGTGTCGCGATCTGCGCGCCGATCGCACCGTACGCGGCGACCCGCCGACGCGTGCGCGAGATGATCGAAGAGGTCGGCGCCTTCATCGAGATCTTCGTCGCCACACCGCTCGAAGTCTGCGAACAACGAGACCGCAAGGGACTCTACGCGAAAGCACGCGCGGGGATCATCAAAGAGTTCACCGGGATCAGCGATCCGTACGAGGAACCGGAAAGTCCGGAGATGCTCATCGACACGCGTGCGCTCGCGCCAGATCTCGCGGCGCATCGCATTCTGGTAAAGCTCGAGAGCCTCGGCTTTATTCGTTAGCAATGCTGCGCATGCTCCAGGGAAGGACTTTCGTTGAAATGTTCTGCGGCATACCTGGGCAAGCAGGCACGTGCAAAACGGTACGCAGCTAGATCAGCACGCGTAATGGCCGGTCCGCTCGAAGGTCGGTGGGCCCAGGCGTTTCCGACGCTCACGCCGGCCCAGATGTCGCGTCTCGAAGCGCATGGCACCCGTATGAGTACGCGTCGCGGGGAAATCCTGGCTGAGCGCGGCGAACGTTTCAGCAAAATGCTGGTCGTGCTGTCAGGCAGCCTCGAAGTCGTGCGCCCGGGGCTCGCCGGCGAGGTTCCAGTCACGATTCACGAGCCAGGAGGATTCACCGGCGAGATCAGCGCGCTGCGGGGCCTTGCGATTGTGGTTCGCATCCGCGTGCGCGAACCCGGCGAGGTCCTCGTCCTTGAAGAGGACAAGCTCCGCGCGATCGTGCAGGCTGATGCCGAGCTCAGCGAACTCATCATGCGCGCTTACATCCTGCGGCGAGTTGGCCTGATTGACTCGCAGCAGGGCGACGCCGTTCTGATTGGCTCCCAGCACAATGCCGACACCCTGCGCCTTCAACAGTTTCTGACGCGTAATGGCTTTCCCCACATGACGCTAGACGTCGACCGCGACACCGGCGTCCAGGCACTTCTCGACCGTTTCCAGGTAGGCATCGAAGACATCCCCGTGCTGCTGTGTCGCGGCGAACTCGTGCTCAAAAACCCCAGTAACGAAAAAGCCGCGCATTGCCTCGGAATGAACCCACAGATCGACACCTTTCAAGTGCGCGACTTGCTGGTGATCGGCGCCGGCCCGGCGGGCCTCGCCGCCGCCGTCTATGGAGCGTCTGAAGGCTTGGACGTGCTCGTGATCGAAACCGGTGCGCCGGGCGGCCAGGCCGGCTCCAGTTCGAAGATCGAGAACTACCTGGGATTTCCTACCGGCATATCAGGAGGGGCGCTGGCCGGTCGCGCGCTGGTGCAGGCAGAAAAGTTCGGTGCCGACGTCACGGTCGCGAGCAGCGCAACGCGGCTCGTGTGTGATCGACAGCCCTACAAGGTCGAACTATCCAATGGCGGCGCCGTACACGGCCGCGCGATCGTCATCGCCAGCGGCGCAGAGTATCGGCGGCCGGCAATTGAGAACCTGTCGCAGTTTCAGGGGTTAGGCGTGTACTACGCTGCCACGCACGTCGAGGCGCAGCTCTGTGGTGACAAGGAAATCATCATCGTCGGCGGCGGTAATTCCGCAGGCCAGGCGGCGGTCTTCCTCGCGGGCAAATGCCGGCACGTGCACCTGCTGGTGCGGGGCCCGGGCCTGGCGGACAGCATGTCGAAATACCTCATCCGCCGCATCGAGACCAGCCCGGACGTCACGCTCCACACGCATACCGAGTTGGTAGAGCTCCAAGGAGACGGGCGGCTCGAGCGCACGGTCTGGCGCAAGGGATCCGAACGGCAGGCACGTGATATCGGACATGTGTTCCTGATGACTGGCGCGGTGCCGAATACTCGCTGGCTGGACGGGTGCCTGCAACTGGATGAGAAAGGATTTGTGCGAACTGGGCCTGACTTGCGACATGACGATGCGAGGGCCTGGCCATTGGCGCGAGCGCCGTATCTGCTGGAAACGAGCATTCCCGGAATCTTTGCGGTCGGCGACGTGCGCAGCGGCAGTATGAAACGCGTTGCATCGGCGGTTGGAGAAGGATCAGTGAGCATTCCGCTCGTGCATCGGGTGCTGGCCGAATAGCAATGCCCTCGGGGAGCGCACACGCGTTCGTCGTCGCGGGCATTCGGCTCAACCGAAAGTGAACGCGAAAGCCTCGATACCAGGACCGAGAAACCACGGTAACTAACGTGCGCGCCGGACCCATGCCTGAAGAGGCACCGCGCTCGCGCGGCTGGCTAGTACGCAATTTCGTGCGTGGCGACGGCGAGGCGGTCGAGTATGCTGCGGCGCTGGAGAGCACCGCCGACGAGCACGGCCGCTTCAACTTGCTGCTGTGGGACGGTGCCGAGCTCGTGTTCGCCAGCAACCACCCGCACACTACGTACACGCCGTATCGCCCGGGCTGCACGCGATGTCGAACGGCGCCTTCGATGCGCCCTGGCCCAAGAGCGGCCACGCGACGCGGGCCTTGGACGCGTGGCTGGCATCGGCGCGGAACGGCACGGAAGAGATCGATCGGGTCGCGCTGACGCCATTGTTCGACGCGCTGGCCGACACTACCGCCGCGCCCGATGACCTCCTGCCCGACACCGGCGTCGGACTCGCGCTCGAACGAGTACTGTCGCCGCCATTCGTGTCGGGCGAACACTATGGCACGCGTTGCAGCAGCGTGCTGCTGATTGGCCACGACCACTTTGTGTTCGCGGAAAGGCGCTTCGGGCCGAAGGCGGTGCCGGCGGGCGAATCATTGGTGACTTTGCCCTTCTCTGTGCTAGCCCAGCCACCGCGCTTGTAAGTGCCGTCCGCTTCCACTTCGCCTCGTACTGCGATATATCCTGCCAGCAACCCATAGCGGCGCAATAGCGAGCCTTCCGTTGAGGAAACTACTGCTGGTAACGGCATTCGGCCTGTACTTGACCGTCGTTGCGCAAGCGCGTCGAATCTGCCGTTCAAGGTGGAAGCGGTTGCTTCGTTCGACGAGCCCTGGGCACTGGCATTCCTGCCCGATGGCCGCATGCTCGTGACGGAGATGAAGGGGAATCTCTTCATCGTCCCGCAGCAGGGAAAGGAAGCTACGAAGGTTGCCGGTGTTCCCGACGTCGATTACGGCGGCCAGGGTGGCCTGGGCGACGTCGTCCTGCACCCGAAGTTCGCCGAGAACCGCCTCGTCTACCTGAGCTACGCCGAAGGCGGCCCTGGTGGAACGCGTGGCGCCGCGGTCATGCGAGCCGTCCTCGACGAAACCGAGGATGGAGCCGAGTTGTCGGATGTCCAGGTCATCTGGCGCCAGTACCCCAAGGTGTACGGCTATGGCCATTATGGCCACCGGCTGCAGTTCGACGACGACGGCTACCTCTGGATCACGTCCGGCGATCGGCAGAAATTTACGCCGGCCCAGGATATGCAGACCAATCTCGGCAAAATCTTGCGTCTGCACGACGACGGTTCGACTCCAAAGGACAATCCGTTCGTAGACCAGCTCAGCCGCGATGCATTGGTCGACGACGTGGGCGTTTACGGACAGGTCTGGTCCCTCGGTCACCGTAATCCGCTCGGCATCGCCTTCGATCTCGATGGACGCCTGTGGGGAGCCGAAATGGGGCCCGAGGGCGGGGACGAGCTGAACCTCATCAAACGAGCCGCGAACTATGGCTACCCAGTCGTTTCGAACGGTGATCACTACGACGGCCGCCCGATTCCAGATCACGCCACGCGTCCGGAATTCGAGGAGCCGGCGATCACGTGGACGCCGGTGATTTCGCCGGGTCACTTGATGTTCTACCGCGGCAACCTGTTCCCGGACTGGCGCGGTAATGCCCTTGCAGCCGGGCTGTCGGCCAAAGCCATCGTCCGTATCGAGCTGGATGGCGAGCGCGCCCGCGAGGCCGAGCGCTACGACATGGGCGTGCGGATCCGCACGGTGGTCGAAGGAGCGGACGGCGCGCTCTGGGTGCTCGAGGACGGGCGCCGCGACGGCACGGGACGCCTGCTCAAGTTGACACCCAATGGCTGACAGTCGATGAAATCGCCGAGGCATCTTGATCGTCGTCGCCGCATTTCCTCAAGGCAGCCGCCGCGGCAGCCGTGCTCGGCACGATCGAGTGGCCTTCACGCGTCGCTGCGGCCGAATCAATGCCGATGAAGATCGGGATGATTGGCTCGGGCAATGTGGCAGCGCTCTCGGTCGAGTGTGGGCGCGCGCCGGGCATCAAGTCATGTTCTCGTCGCGCCACCTTGAGGATGACAAGCGCCTGGCCGCCAACATCGGCGCGAATGCCCGCGCCGGCACGCCACGCGAAGCTGCGGCATTCGGCGACGTCCTCGTGTTCGCGGTTCCCTACGGCGCGCTGCCCGAGCTCGGCCAGGCCCTGAGAGACTCGATCAAGGGCAAAGTCATCATCGACGCCTGCAATCCGTTTCCGCGGCGGGATGGAGAGATTGCCGAGCGGGCGCGCGAGAAAGGAGCCGGGCTCATGTCCGCAGAGCTGCTGCCGGGTGCGCGCATCGTCCGCGCATTCAATGCGGTCGGCGCCGATCGCATGGGCCAGGCCCACGAAGAGCCGGGGCGAGTCGGCATGCCGATCGCCGGTGACGACGAAGAAGCCCTCGACATCGCATCAACTCTCATCCGCGAGATCGGATACGAGCCGGTGCGGATCGGGGGGCTCGAGATGGGCAAGTACCTGATGCCGGGAACGCCTCTCGCCGGCGAGCGCACGCCGGAGGCGATCCGCAAGATCACCACCACGCTCCAACCTTGACAAGCCAGCGGCCGGTACCTCCCCGCCGTCGCAGATGGGTGGCAGGCACTAGGCTCAGGATCAATGTAACTTCGCGATCAGGCCAATGGAAATGGTTGGCGCGCCCGGAGAGATTCGAATTCCCTACCCCTTGGTTCGTAGGGCGTTCTGAGCGGGCAATGACTGTTTAAAACTCAATGACTTGCAGCGCTTGCCATCGTTGAAGCCAATATGTCCCAGTCACAGTCGAGTCACAACCAATCTGGGAATGGCGCAATATCTGCCGGAAGTGCCACATACCCCGTCCGCGAAATGGCGTTCGTCGTTAAAAGCGGTGGCTGCTAAGCCGACCTTTTCAACCCATCCCGACAGGTACGGTCGGATTCCCCAAGATGCCTGAAGGCAGCGACCATCAAGTCTTCCTGCTTAACTCGCTGGCCGTCGCACCCAGAGTCGTGTCCAGGTGGATGCGACACGGCCCACGTATTTCATTAGTTACGCATCAGCCGACAGTTCCATTGCCAACGCCGTTTGTAGCGCCTTGGAACTATCAGGCGTGAGATGCTGGATTGCGCCGCGTGACGTTACGCCCGGCGACCTTTATGCCGCGGACATCGTTCACGCGATCGACACGACCCAAGTGCTCGTACTAGTTCTGTCGCAGCACGCCGCAGACTCTGGGCATGTGCTCAGGGAGGTAGAACGCGCGAGTTCGAAGCGGCACCCAATCTTGTCTTTCCGTACTGACCAAGCACCGCTGCCGGAGGGCCTTGAGTACTTTCTCAATACATCGCAGTGGCTCGATGCGAGTGCTACAGGGACAGATCGAGCATTACCCAAGCTAGTCGATGCGGTTAGAAAAGGGTTCGGGAAACCCGCTGCGGGGCGCGCGTCCACCAAGGCCCACTCCTCACCACAAGGGCAAACAAGCGACCGAGTCCCGTACTTCTGGGGCTAGCGTTCGTTGTTGCGATCGCACTCGCATACGCGGTGGTCTACCTATTCTGGCTGTCGAAGCGCGTCGACGCGCAGAAGGCTTTGGTGGAGGCTACCCCTGCCGCGCCAGCAGGCACTCTCGGGGCACTCACGATTCCGGCCAAGTCGATCGCGGTATTGCCCTTCGCGGATATGAGCGAGAAGAAGGATCAGGAGTACTTCTCGGATGGGCTGTCCGAAGAGTTGATCGATCAACTGGCGCAGAACGTGGATTTGAAAGTTATTGCGAGATCTTCCTCATTTGCGTTCAAGGGCACCAATGAGGATGTGCGGGCAATCGCCACGAAGCTCGGGTGACGAATCTGCTGCAAGGCAGTGTCCGTAAGGCAGGAAACCGACTGCGGATTACGGCGCAACTGATTCGGGCGTCGGATGGCGTTTTACTTTGGTCTGAATCGTATGACCGGAAACTCGATGATGTCTTTAAGTTGCAGGATGAGATTTCGACGATGGTGGCAAAAGCGCTGAATGCGGCATTAAATCTGGCATCCGGGGTCAGCGCCCAGTCTGCTTCGAGGCGACCAATCAATATGGAAGCCTACGACCTCATGTTGCAGGCAATTACCTGTACTGGCGCGGCAACAAGGGGACGAAGCCAAATCCGTTGAATTTTTCCAGCAGGCGCTCAAGCACGATCCTCAGTACGCTGCCGCATGGGCGAAACTGTCGCGCGCTTTCGGCTGGCAAGGTACATCGGGGATCTGACCGCTGATGAAGCGATAGCAAAGAGCCGGAATGCTGCGGAGCGGCGTTAGCGATTGATCCAAATTGTGCTGAAGCCTATTTCGCTCGCGGCAATATTTTCCGGGTGCTTTCCGGCGAATGGACGGCTGCGCTGTCCGACTACGAAAGAGCGGCTGTACTGGATCCCCACGGTCAAGTGGAAAGGAGCGATCTCGAAGAGCCGATCGCCGATGACGCCGGGTTGCCAGATCACCTGATACAGGCGGGGGTGCCGTGACTGTACCGTTGCCCTGCTCGTCCACGTCCGCGCCGTGCTCGGCGAAGCGCCGGTGCCATTTGTAGAACGTCTTCCGTGAGATGCCGAAATGCCGGCAGGTACGAGCCACAAAGCGGGAGTCGGTCGCCCGCCGCAACACTTTGATCACCGACACGCATATTTTTCAGTAGCAGTCTGAGCGGCCATGCGAAGCGTTACGCTTACGAAGCTGGTGGGTTCGGCCATGCCTGCCGTTCCAAATCTGAAACGGCGTTCCCGGATCAACGTCGAGGATTACAGGTCGATCGGCGAGTTCATGGGCGAATGACAAATCGAATCCTCCAATCGGAGCCGTAATTCCTAGGTTTTCTCTGTTTTTTAGCGGAAATCGGCCCAAACCCACTATGAGAGGCCTGCTAGCCTCCTAACAGCAGCGCGACGCGTTTCTGGAGTCCTGATTCCAAGGAGGGTGCTGCGCATGAACACGGAAAACAACGCGTCCGGAAGACCGGTGTTCATCAAGAGGAATCTGGCGAGCACGGTGGGCAGGATTCTGTCTGTCGGTACGCTGGCAGGTCTCAGTCCCTCGGCCCTGGTCGCCCAGCAGGCAGGCCCGGCCGCGCTGGAGCAGGTCCTCGTAACCGCCAGCAGGCGCGAAGAGCTAATCAGTGACATTCCCGCCAGCATTTCCGCGCTCGGCGCGCAGCAGCTCGAACTCATGGGCGCCAACGGTCTCGAGGACTATTTCACTGCGATACCGAACCTCAGTCTGGTGGATCGGGGGCCCGGGAGAAACAACATCATCATCCGCGGCGTCACCAACGACTCCTCCCTGTTCTATGGCGACCCGCAAACGTCCGCCTTGTACTTCGACGAGGTCCCCGTATCGGAAGGGACCTATCCGGATCTGCACACCTTCGACGTAGAGCGCATCGAGGTGTTGCGTGGTCCACAGGGCACGCTGTACGGAGCAGGCTCGCTCGGCGGCGCTGTGCGCATCATCACTGAAAAGCCCGATCCCGGGCGCCTGTCCACGAAGCTCGATGCGACGGTTGAAGACATCAGCGGTCATGACGTCGGTGGCCGGCTGAACTTCATGGTCAATGCCCCGTTGATCCGGGACAAGCTGGCGGCACGACTGGTGGGGTACAGCCACGACATCGCGGGCTTCTACGAGAACGTGAACGAGTCTCGACCTGACGGGGATGCCGGCACCGAAACGATGGAGGGCGGCCGCCTAGCCATCCGCTGGTTGGCGTCGGAGAACGTGATCATCGACGCCATGGCGATTTATCAGAGTCAGGATTCCGACGGTTACCCGGCCGATCAGGATGCCCTGCCGCTGGATCTCGACAACTATCAGCACGATTTCGGAAGCGGCGGAATTCTCGATGACGACATCGCGATCTACAGCCTCGATGCCGAGATCGACATGGATTTTGCGACCCTAGTGGTCGCGACTTCCTACATGGATCGCGATCGGATCTTCATCGAGAACGTCAACCGCTACACCTATTATTACGGCTACGACAGCGTCACGCAGGACTATGTGAATCCCGGGTTCGGTCCCAACCAGGACATCTTCCTGCCGGTCAGTTCACTCGTAACCGATGACCATTTTATGTTTTCCGGAGAAGTGCGGCTGGTCTCCAACAATTCGGGACCGTTCAGCTACACGGTCGGTGCGTTCTACAGCGACACGACGACCAATCACGGTTTCAAGGATTACACGGACCCTGCGGATGAAACTCATCTGAGCGTGCTGGACGACGCGGCCTGCGTATTTCTCGGCGATGACCCGTGTGCCCCGCCGTACGATCCGGATACCGTCTTGTTCGACAGCGACAGCTTCGGCGATTTCGACGATACCCTGCAGAACGTATCCTTTTACGGCGAGTTCGAGTACGCGCTGAATCCCCAATGGACGGCGATAGCGGGCTTTCGCGCATTCGATCTGCACATGGAGAGCGATGATCCCGTCGTCGATGATTACGATGAGGACGGAATCATCCCGAAGCTGGGTGTCCGGTATAGCCCCTCCGAAAACAGCATGTTCTACGCGATCTATTCCGAGGGGTTCCGCCGGGGCAACTATCCCAACTCGCTGATACGCGCGGATCAGGAACAGGAACTGGCACAGCGATTGGACGGCAGGCTGCCGGGCGAGTACACGGTCGAGGATCAGCCGATCATCGATGAAGTCCTGCTGGCGGACGACAATCTGTGCGGCGCCGCATACCCGAACTTCGGCAGGCACATCGTCGAGTCGGACAGTCTGAAGAACTACGAACTAGGCGCGAAGTTGACTCTGATGGATGGCAGGATGCAGTTGAACACCAGCGCGTTCCTCATCAAGTGGGAGAACCTCCAGGTGCTTCAGGTCATCGACTGCGGCTCGGGTGCCGGCTTCTTCGGCACCGCGAACGGCAATCAGGGTGACGCGGAGATACGCGGCGTGGAATTTGACTGGAACATTCAGGCGACGGACCGCCTCCTTCTGAGCCTGTCCGCCGGATACACGAACTCGGAATTGCAGGAAGACGCCAATCTGTTTCCGCCCGGCAACCCGTTTACCCTGACCGGCGTGTTTGAACAACCGCTGGGCGTGAATGGCGACCGCTCGCCGGCGGTGCCGGAGGTAACCTACAGTCTGAGCGGAACTTACAGCTTCCCGGTTCCGTTCTTTGAGGGCGGCCGGTATGAGGGCTATCTCTATTTCGGCTACGACTATCAGGGAAGCTCCTACACCCAGTACACGCCAATACCGAGCGAGAAATCCGGCGACTATGGCCTGGTGGATCTGCGGGTCGGCATCGCCGGTGACCGCTGGGAATTGTCGGCGTTCGTCAAGAACCTGACCGACGAAGACAGTCGCACCTACGTGGACATCATTCCGCTCACGCTTGGCAACAACATCACCAGGGTTCAGCCGAGGACCATTGGCGTAAACTTCATCTATTTCGCCGATTTCTGAACCAGTGAGTTGAAGACGCCGCCTGTCGACGCGAGCAAGCTGCTGGCCAGGGCCCGGAGGCACTTCGCAGTCAAGGAGTATGTTCCAGCCCGGAACCTCTGCTCCGACATCCTGGCCGCACAACCGGCTCATGCAGCGGCAATCTATCTGCTGGCACTGTGCGAGCTGCACGCCGGTCGCTACGCCGAGGTCGTGACCGCGCTATCGAGACTGGTCGCGCATCATCCGGATCACGTCCACGGCCACGTGCTCCTGAGCAAGGCATGCCTGCTGCTGGGCAATCATCGGCAATCCGTTCGCTACGCCAGGCAGGCTCTCGACCTGGACGTGCGCGACGATCGAACGCTCGCGTTGCTGGCGGACATCCTCGGCAAGTCGGAGGACCACCGCGGCGCCAGGATCGCCTACGAAAAGGCGATTCGACTTGATCCGCGAAACGCCGCTCATCGCTGCAACTACGCGAGCGTACTGCGAATCGAGGGCCGCACCGACGAAGCGGCTCGGGAGCTGCAAAGGTGCATCGAGCTCGACGCGACACATTGCAAGGCCCACTGGATGCTGTCATCCCTCAGACGGCAGACGCCGGAAGACAATCACATTCGCAGGCTCGAGCAGGTCAGACAGACATCCCGCTTGAGCGATGAGGGCCGGATTCTCATCGATTTCGCGCTGTCAAAGGAGTACGAAGACATCGGTGAGTACGAGAAATCGTTCACGTGTCTCGCCCACGCATGCGATCTGAAACGCAGATTGATCGACTATGACGTCGAGCAGGACACGGTGTCTCTTCGTCAGCTGGAAGACTTGTTCGATCCCGGGTACGTGGAAAGGAACTCCGGGTCGGGATTTACGACTTACGCGCCGGTATTTGTCGTCGGATTGCCGCGAACCGGATCCACGCTGATCGAACAGGTACTCGGCGCCAGCGGGCAATTAGTCGCCGGTGGCGAACTGCCGACGCTCCACAATGAGGTGCGCGTACTTGGCGAGCGTGGCGGGCGGGCGGGAGATTTCTCCACGCTCAAGACCAGGGATGTCGACTATCGCGGGCTTGGCAGGGTCTATGTCGAGAAGAGCATCGCGTTCATCGAAAGTGGAACGCCCAGAGGCACTCTCGACGAGTCGATGCCGTTCATCGACAAGATGCCGCAGAACTTCGCGTACATCGGCTTCATCTTCCTGGCCTTGCCGAAGGCGAAGGTCATCGTCACGGAGAGGAATGCCATGGACACCTGCCTGAGCAATTTCAAGCAGCTATACAAAGATCCTTTCTATCGGTTCAGCTACCGGCTCGACGAGATGGGTCAGTACTTCATCGCCTACCACCGGCTGATGCGGCACTGGATGAGCCTCTTCGGTCAACGAATCCAAACGGTCAGGTACGAGGAGTTCGTCGATCGGCCGGAGCAAGTCGCCGAGCGGCTGTTCGAGTACTGCGGACTGGAGTGGAAGCGCAAATATCTTGATGCCTCCAGGCGCGACGGTCCCGTGGCGACTGCGAGCGCGACACAGATCAGGGAAGCGATCAGCGATGATTCGGTCGGCCGCTGGAAGCGATTTGAGCGGCAGCTGTCGCCGCTTCTGGCGCAGTTGACCGAGGCCGGCGTAGTCTCCTAAGGCATCGGTGCTTGCGGGCGAGGCCGGAGGTGTGCCATGGACAAACGGCTGAAGTTCGACTCCCTGGACCTGCGCATCCTGACTTCGCTGCTGAAGAATGGCCGCATCACCAAGGTCGACCTGGGAGAAGAGGTGGGACTCTCTCCCACGCCCTGCTATGAGCGGATGAAGCGCCTGGAAAAAACCAAGATCATTCGCGGCTATCACGCAGAGGTCAACTTTCGCCTCCTGGGCGACTACTCCTTTTTCTGGGTCAAGATCCGGTTAGGCGAATTCACGAAAGCGAAGACGGAGCGGTTCGAGCGCATGATCCTGGAGCGGGACGACATCCTGGAGTGCCATGCGATCCTGGGGAATGCGGACTACCTCGTGAAGGTGGCCGCCAAGAGCGTCGAGGACTATCACAACACCTGGCAGCAGACCGCCGAGCAGGAGGAGTTCTTTTACGACTCGTTTCCCATCAGCAAGGTCGTGAAGGGGCCCCACCAGTCGTCATTGATTCACCTGATCCAGGCGGATTTCGATAGCAAGGAGTGACACCGCTGACCGTCCACCGCTAGAAGCAGCAATCCAGCGCGTTCGAAAGGAGCAGGGCATTCATGAACAGTCGCGCAGTGCCGAGCGAGTACCCGCGAAACAGCGGATTGCCCGCAAAACTGATGACCTTCCCCTTGCCCGACTCCTCGAGAATCAGGTACGCCGTACCGGCGATGTAGCCGGTTGCCTCCGGCCAGACGAGGCCCGAGACCATGAGGTCTTCGGGACCAGCATACCGCGCCACCAGCTCGGCCTCCTCGCCCGGAATCAGGACGTCATCGAGGTTGCTGAAGAGAACGGGCAACTTGGCGCCCAGCGCGTGCGTGAGGAAATGATTCGGCTTCAAGTCGACTCGCAGATACGCGCCCGAAGGCAGGTAACTCTGCATTCGTTTGGCGAGGCGCGCCTTGTCTCGCTCGGTCAGCGAGACATTTTCTGACCAGTCGCTCAGCGACGCGACTCTGCCCGTGAAGCCGAATACATGGTCCGAATCGGCGACGAATTGCCGCGCAACCGGGCTCACTACGGGTGCGAGTGCGCCATCGTCGCTCCTCGCCTGAAGCCCCAATCCCAGGAAGTCATCGGCCATCATTGCTTCCGCCGTTCGGCCGACCATCAGCGGCGGGTAGTCCTCGATGACCTGAGCTCTCGGTCTGGAGGAAACGATACCCGCTTCGCCGACCAGCAGACTGGCGCTTCCAAGTGTGATCAGGGTGCCGCCTTGTTCGATCCATTTCGCCAGCGGACCCTCTTCGATCTCCTTGACGAGCGGCTCCCTGTCCCCGTCGATCTCCGGAAACAGGATCACCGAGTACCGGGATAGATCGAGATCGTCACTGTCGAGCTGGCTCATCTCGAGCAGAGTCACAGGCACGCGCACGAGACGGTCGAGCAGGTGCCACAGCTCGCCGAAGCCGGTGGACGCCACGGCAGGCCCGCCGAGTACGGCAATCCGGGGAACGGGCAGAAGGTTGTATTCGTCGCCGCCGAAGTCAGGCCCATCGAGTATCCGTGCGCTGCCGACGGGATCGAGCTCGATCTCGCCGGCGAGAAACTCGGCATTCAGTGCAGGGAGGACGTCCATGTGCTGATCTTCGTTTCTGACGAGAAAGCTGCCCGGTGGATACGGCTTTCCTTCGTGTACGAAGCTTTCCCGGCTCAGCCGGACTAGCACTCCTTGCTCCAGCAGCCGCGCCGTGGCATGCAGGCTGTCATCGGTATAGACGAAGCCATAGTGCCCGCTGCGCACGGCAGCGCGCTCAGGCGTGACCTCCGCGAGCGTATCAACCCGAATCCATCGGCCTGCGGGACATTTGCCCGACCAATATGCCGACGCGTTGAACGCGAGCGGGAGCGACCATGCGGTGACGTCGTAAAGTCCGGAGTCGAGGCCCAGGTCCAGATTGGTCTTCTCGTGCGTCAGGAACGCCTTCGACATCGGGACGTGGTAATCAAAAATGTTGCGAATGACGCCCGCCTTCTCCTGGTCGACTTCGACCCTGAGACTGTTCGCGGGCAGTTGCAGCTGCTGCGGCTCGTTCCGCCAGTACGAATGCAGCCCCTTTGCCATAACCGGTGAATCCAGCCGTTCCACCCTGATGCGCTGCGACAGCAGGATGCGCAGCGTCTCGGTGTACTTGTAGCGGTTGTCCGGCAGCACGATCCAGCATTTCTGGGCGCCGGTGCGCCTGCCTGCCCTGGCTTCGCTCTGCGCGTTTGCCCATCGTTCCAGCAGCTTGTTCTTGTCTTCGGCCGCGGTGACGAGGTTCGTCATCGAGCTGCGGAAATGATTGGCAACCGCGGTCTGATAATCGAGCACCTTGTCGTTGCTCTTGCGGATCGACTGACCCAAAGTGCTGGCCTGCTCGTAAAGAATGGCCGTGACCCCGGAGTAGGCCGGCCAGATCTCGTAAAAGCCGGGATAGAACACCTCGTTCCACGAGCGGGTGTAATAGCTTCGACCGATCGTATCGAAAGCGGCGGCATGGTCGCGCGCGAAATCGGCCCAAGCCTCGTGGACCTGGCGCGGTATGTGGGGATTCAGGGGCTCGTTGGGCAGGCCGAAGTGGTAGGTATCGTCCCAATCCATTTCATGGGCGTCGATAAAGAGCTGCGGATCGGCGTCCAGGATGGCCTTCACCCGGTGACGGGACTGCTCCTGAACCTGATACAGCGCTTCGCGGTTCAGGTCGAAGAAATAATGATTCCCGCGGCCGCCCGGCCAGAATTGCCGGTGCGCGATGTCCTGATTGTCCAGAGCCGGCAGAGCGCGACGAAAGGCCTCCCCATGCCCCAGGGCCCTGGCACGCCCATCAGGGTTGAACATCGGATCCAGCGTGACGACCAGCTTTCGCCGAATCTCCTGAATGAGCGGGTCCTCCCCCGCAATCAACCGGTATGCCAGCATCACGGCGGCGTCCGATGACGAAAGTTCGTCGCCGTGAATGCCGTATCCCATCCAGACGGCGGCCGGAACCTGTTGGACCAGACGGGCGTTTTCCTGAGGATCCGCGACAATCTGGCGATGCAACGCTCGAATGGAATCGAGGCTTGCCAACTGGTCCGGCTCGCTGATGGTCAGTTTGACGAGAGCGCGCCCGCCAGGCGTCTCGCCGTACTGGGCGAAGTCGGCTCGATCGGACGCCTGCGCAAGGTAACGGAAGTACCGCAGCAACTCGTCATGTCGTATCGGGCGTTCGCCGATCTCGAGTCCCAGATACTCCTGCGGACTCGAGATCTCCGGGTTCAGGCGTGCGTTCGACTGTTTCGGATCGAGAACGTAGTGCGACGGCTGATCCGCCGCCGCGGTGAGGGCGAGGAGGAGCCAACCGGCAAGCATGCCGGCCATGCGCCTACCTGAGCAGCTGCGTGATCGTGTCGATGTCATTTTCGTCGTTGTATGGCGCGATGGATACCCGAAGCCGGCCACCTCGCGCGCTGCACATGATCTTGCGATTCGCGAGCTGTTCCCTGGTTTCCTGCGCCGATCTGCCCGCATGAGCGAGGGCGACGATGTGCGAACAGGCGTCCGGCGCGTCGAGTGACCGGAACGGCCGCCATTCACGCCTGCCGGCCTCCGCCACGAGCGCATTCGCCAGCCGGTCCGCATGTGCCTCGATGCTCCGCTCGCCGACATCCAGCAGTTGTTCCATCGCAGCAGTCAGGCAGGCCACGGACGCGTAGGACATCGTCGACTGCGTGTACCGCCGCGCGTCGTCAGCCATCGACAGCGACATGGCGTCGAATTCGAAGGGATTCGATGCGCCCATCCAGCCGGTCATCGGCGGCACACTGTCCAGCAACCGCGGGGACATCACGGCCAATGCGACGCCGCCATGGCCCCCGAGCCATTTGTAGCCGCTGCACACGACAGCATCCGCATTCCACGCTCCAACGTCGACCGGTCTCGCCCCCAGCTCCTGGGTAACATCGACGATCAGGTGACCGTCCACGGCCGAAACGGCCTTGCTGACGCGGTCGACGTCCACGGCTGTTCCGGTCGCGAACTGAACGCTGCTGATCGCCACGACGGTGGTGTTTCGATCGATGGCATCGATCAACGCGTCGGTCAAGCTTCCGCTCGGGTCGTCATCCACGAAGCGCACGCGTCCGCGATTCAGGCTCTGCTCACGCAGCCAGGGCCGGGTGACCGCCGGAAAATCCGACCGCACGGCGAGAACGTCGCCGGCTTCCGGGCGCCGGATCATCAATGGAAGCTGGGCCAGTATCTCGCTTGCGCAGCCGACGACCGCCACTTGCGCCGACGGGCACGAGAATGCCCTCGCGGCAATCCCCCGCAGCGCATCGAGATACTGCGCCTCGTCCTCATCGGACATGCGGCAGTTGCCATGCCGCGCATACTCATCGATGAACCCATGCATCGCCTGTACCGCCGGGCGACCAATCAGTCCGAGCGACGCCTGATTCAGGTAGCGGTACTGTTCAAGCGTGGGAAAGTCCCGACGATCAAACAGTGACGGAATCATTGCCCGTTTCCAGCGCTCGTCGGGAGCATGTGCAGTGATCGAGGCTATCACGCGATGCCTGGTGTTTATCAAGGAATATGCCGGAATTTCTGGATTTCTTCACGCATAGATCGGCGTTTTCAGGCATTTCACCTGCCCTGACTTGCTTACCATGGATCGCCGATTTTCCGGGACGGAGCTCGCATGCAGTCCCCCTTGTTGATTTTTATTGGCAATGCAACAACCTTGGGAGATGCGAAAACCGGAGCAGGCATTGCGTACTGGCGCCGGGAGCTCTGTCTCGGCCAGTGTCGATTGGAGAACAGCACCGTCGATCTCGGGCTCAAGGACATGTCCGTCGACGAGGCGGCGGCCGCGGGCGCGAAGACGATGGTGATCGGCGTGGCGCCGGATGGTGGAAAGCTGTGTTCCTCCTGGATTCCCACGATTCTGGAGGCGCTGGACAAGGGTCTCGATGTCGCCGCCGGCCTGCATGACCGCCTCGCCGACATACCGGAGCTGCGTCTCAGGGCCGATGCGCGAGGGCGCGCACTATACGATGTGCGGCAGCCCAATCGAAGCTTTCCGGTCGGCACCGGCACAAAGAGGCCGGGGATGCGGCTCCTGACCGTCGGCACCGATTGTGCCGTCGGCAAAATGTATACGTCGTTGGCGCTCGAAAGGGAAATGCGCCGGCGCGGCATGAAAGCCGATTTCCGCGCGACCGGTCAAACCGGAATATTCATTGCGGGTCAGGGCGTGTCGGTCGATGCGGTGGTTGCGGACTTCATTTCCGGCGCAAGCGAGTCGCTTTCTCCTGCCAACGATCCCGACCATTGGGACATCATCGAAGGTCAGGGGTCCCTGTTTCATCCGTCGTACGCCGCGGTGACGCTGGGGCTCGTTCACGGGAGCCAGCCGGATGCCATGGTGCTCTGCCATGAGGCCGGCCGCCTGAACATTGAGAACATCGACGGTTACGCGATTCCCGATCCGGAGATCTGCATGGAGCGCTATACGACCGCGGCGCGCCTGACGAATCCGGCGGCCGCGTTCGTCGGCACGTGCGTCAATACTTCCGGTCTGGACGAAGGGTCGGCGCTGCAATTTTTGCGGAAGTATGAGCAAGCGACCAACTTACCTTGCTGCGACCCGGTGCGGCATGGGGTGGGCCGCATCGTGGACGCCGTGCAGTCCCGGCAATGGAGGTGACGCTGCGGCTGGAGAACTGGAAGCTGAAGCAGGCTTTCAGCACTTCGCAGTTCTCCATCTCACAGAACATCGCACTCACTGTCGAACTGCGCGACGGCCCATTCACCGGTCGCGGTGAATGCGAGCCGCACCCATACGATGCCGCGATCGCGCAGGACGTCCTGGCCGAGATCGAAAAACATCGTCATCTCATTGAAGGGGGGCTTGGCAGGCAGGAGCTGCAGCGTGTGATGCCGGCAGCGCCGGCACGCAACGCCGTCGATTGCGCAATGTGGGATCTCGAGGCCAAGCGGTCCGGCCGGCGTGCATGGGAATTGGCCGGCGTGGTGCTGACGGCGCCGCTGACGACCGCCTATACCATCAGCCTCGCAAGCCCGGCCGACATGGCCGCAGAGGCGGGCAGAAATAGGCACCGGCCATTGCTCAAGCTGAAGCTGAACAGGCAGGAGTGCGTCGTGAGCGTCGAAGCCGTGCGGCACGCTGCACCCGACACGCGGCTGATCGTCGATGTCAATGGAGCGTGGGACATCGATGAGCTACGGCGCTTTGCCGGCCCGCTGGCCGGGCTGGGCGTGGAGCTGATCGAACAGCCATTGCCGGCCGGCGGCGATGCGCCGCTCTCCAGCTATCGGGGCCCGGTCCCGCTCTGTGCGGATGAATCCTGCCTGGACACGGATTCGCTGAGGACACTTAATCGGGGCTACTCCTGCATCAACATCAAGCTGGACAAGACCGGCGGCCTGACCGAAGCGCTGCGCCTGGCCGACGCCGCCCGGAGCCGGTCTCTGGGGATCATGGTCGGCTGCATGAACGGCACTTCGCTTGCCATCGCGCCGGCCATGGTGATCGGGGCCATGGCCGACTTTTGCGATCTCGACGGCCCATTGCTGCTGGAACGGGACCGCGAACCGGGCCTTGAGCATGAAGTCAGTCTTATTCGAGCTCCGGCATCTGAGCTATGGGGATAGTCATGAATAGGAACCTTCGTCTCCTGCTACTTGGACCGCTGGTCCTGACACTCGCCGCATATGGCGGTGCATCACCGGCGACTGAACAAAAGTCGCAGTTGATCATGAATGCTCGCTTGATCGACGGCACTGGCAAGCCGGCTCGGATTGCGTCGGTCCGCATCGCAGGCAACCGGATCGCGAGTATCGGTGATCTTGCTCCGCTTCCGGGCGAAGAACGCGTGGATGCGCGAGGGCTGGTTCTGGCTCCCGGATTCGTTGATACCCATAGCCATCACGCCACCCATCTCTTCGACATGCCTGACGCGCTTTCCGTCGTGAGCCAGGGAGTCACCACGATCGTCGTCGGAGTGGATGGAGACTCGGAACTGCCACTCTCGAGCTTCTTCAGGAGGCTCCAGGTCTCCCCGGTGGCGATCAACGTCGCTTCATATTCCGGCCATAACACGCTCCGTTCCAAGGTGCTGGGCGAAGACTACAAACGCCACGCGACTGCGACCGAGATCGAAGCGATGGCGGCGCTGTTGCGAGACGATATGGAAACCGGCGCCCTGGGTCTCTCGACGGGGCTCGAATACGATCCGGGGATCTACTCCCATCAGAATGAAGTCATTGCCCTTGCCCGCGTGGCCGCAAAATACGGTGGCCGCTACGCCAGTCACATCCGCAGCGAGGACATTCACCTCGAGTCGGCCATGGATGAGTTCCTGGCCATTGCCCGTGAAGCGGGCCTCCCCTCGCAAATCTCACATATCAAGCTGGCGCGACGAAGCCTGTGGGGCGAAGCTCCTGCTCTGGTCGAAAAACTGAATGATGCCCGAGCTGCGGGCGTGGATGTCACAGCGGACATCTATCCTTATACGTTCTACGAATCCACGATGAGAATCCTGTTTTCGAAGAGGGACTTCGACAACCGGGAGAGTGCCGAATACGCATTGAGGGAACTGGTGCGTCCTGAAGGCCTGACATTGTCCCATTACGGTCCCGATCAGAGCCTGGTAGGCAAGACCATTGCGGAAATCGCGTCCATGCAGGGGCGGGACGCGGCTGTCGTGCTGATGGATTTAATCAAACGGGACCTGGAATATGAGAAGACATTGGAAGGCAACGGCGATACCGGGGAGACAGCCATCGGAGTCGCCATGTCACAGGCCGATGTCGACACGCTGATGCGCTGGCAACATGCGAACTTGTGTTCGGACGGAGACCTGAAGGACGGACACCCGAGAGGACGTGGCGCCTTTCCGCGAGTGCTCGCCGACTATGTGCGCGAACGACACGTGCTGACGCTGGAACAGGCCATTCACAAGATGACTTTGGTGTCCGCCCGACACATGGGCATCAATGATCGGGGAATCATCGCAACGGGCGCCTATGCGGATCTGGTTTTGTTCGATCCGAACACGATCAAGGACCAGGCAACCATGAGCGACACGAACCGGATATCGACAGGAATTGTGAAAACTTGGGTCAATGGTCAAGTGGTGTTTTCCGACGGAAAAGCGACAAGAGTGCTTTCCGGCCAAGTCGTTCGACCGGCCCGCTGAACAGCGTGGCAACGATCCATGACGAGGACGTGAGTCGGGAGAGTTCAGGATGACGTTCGAATACTTTGACATCGTCGGCGCGATAGGTGTCGTCCTCATCGTCGGGACTTATTTCCTGTTGCAAATCGGAAAGCTCGGGAGCAACTCGCTGACGTATAGCATCGTCAACGCCATCGGCGCGGCACTCATACTCTTCTCGCTCTTTTTCGAGTTCAACGTGTCGGCGTTTTTGATCGAGGCGTTCTGGCTTCTGATAAGCGTCATTGGAATCGTTCGCTACCTGAATCGCCGCAGGTCTGTCTCTGCATGATCGGACCTCGCGATTTGCGTCACGACCGGCTGATGCCGATTTCGTGAGCCCGCGGCCGCAGCATTCTCGAGTTGTCGCAGGAGAGATGAGATTGCTCGCGGGCTTCGCCCGCTCGTCCCTCGCTGCGCTCGGGACCGTCGCCGCTGCGCGGCGACGTCCTGCGCGGCGCCTGCGGCGCCGCTGGTCGAACTCGCCAACGGTTCGCGTTGTAAAAAAGGGGACAGACCCTAAAGGGTCAGTCCCCTCAAGTTAGATGGCCCGCCCTCACCTAACTTCCCGCCGAGAATCGCCGAGTCACGCCGAGATACGATTTAACCCTACGATGTCGCTATGACGAATACGTACGGCTCGGAGCGCCACAGGGGCTGCGCGACGCCGTGCAGCGCCAGGGAGCCCGGCCTGCGGCGGTTGGCGTTCAGCGAACGCCGTGCAGGCTGCGGACGATCTTCAGGCAGTCGCGGTCGGTGACGATTCCAACGAGCTTGCCGTTGGCCAGGACCGGCAGGCAGGTCAGGTCGCGCGACGCCAGAAGCGCAATTGCATCCGCAACCGGGGTGTCCGGCGTGACGGTCGGCGGATCGCGTTCCATGACATCGGCGGCACGCAGGTCGTTCTCGCCATCACCCGGTCCGAGCTTTGCCAGTAGGGACTCGCTCGAGACGACGCCCACCAAAGTGCCGTCATTCGTCTCGACGGGAATGTGCCGCACGTTGCTCCACAGCAAGAGGCTCCGGACCAGCTTTACCGGCTCGTCCGGCTGCGCCGTGACTAGATCCGTCGACATCATTTGCTCGACGCGTGACCAGCGGTCCTTCGCGCCGTCCGCCTCGGCGAGCTGGCTCGGCTGCCAGCGGTGCACGGGGTGCCCGAGTTTCTGGCGCTGGTAGATGCCTTCGGTCGTGGCTGCGATGGCCTCGTGACGCGAGCTCTCGCCTTCCAGCCGCTCGATCGAATCCAGGATCCACTGCGATCCCGTCTTGCCGCTCTGCACGCGCTCCTCGATGACTGAAAGGTACTTGTCGATGTCGGCTTCCTGCACGGCCGCCTTCTGCAAGCCTGCGCGTGCGATAGGCAGCAGCGTGTCGAGCAGCAGCGTACGCGCCGGAATCGACTGGCCATCGAGCCAGTCAATCGAGGCGCCGAGGCCTACCTGTGCCGCGGCGAGGAAATTGCCGTGCGCTTCCTCGAACTTCAATCTCGCCGGAATGCCGGCGCAGTCGTCCGGCATGCCGTGCATCAGGCCGACCCAGAGCGCAGCATTCGCGACTTCGTCCACGATCGTCGGGCCCGCGGGCAGGAAGCGGCTCTCGATGCGCAAGTGCGGCTTGCCACCGGTGATCCCGTAGCACGGACGGTTCCACGGATAGACCGTGCCGTTGAAAAGGCACAGCGCCTTCAGCATCGGGATGCGGCCTTCCTTCAGCTCAACCAGGGCGTCCTGCTCCATCGGCGGCGTGATCAGGACACGGTGGCGACTGATCGCCTCCTGGTAGTACTCGACGACGGAATGCCTCTCCCAGCGGTGCCCGAAGCTCACCCGTGGTCGTTGCTCGCGGTAGGTGCTGGGCAGGCCGCGATCGTCCGTGGACTGATGAAACAACGCGATCCGCGTCTCGCGCCACAGCCGCTTGCCCAAAAACAGCGGCGAATTCGTCGCGCAGGCGAGGACCGGCGCAGCGATCGCCTGGGCCCAGTTGAACTGCTCCGCGAAGCGTGCCGGGTCGATCTGATAGTGGACCTGGAAGCTCGTGTTGCAGCCCTCGACCATCACCGTGGCCTTGCTCGTGATCAGCTCGTCGATGCCGCGGATACAAAAGCTGAAATCCTGGCCCCGGAGCTCCCGCAGCGCGTCGTTCAGCACCTTGTAGCGCGGAACCGGCGTCAGGTTCTCGAGCGTGATGTCCGAGTCGCGGATCGTCGGGAGGATGCCCGTGAGGATGATCTTAGCGCCGAGCTTGTGCGCCGCCTTGTTCGCGCGCGTGAGAAGCTCGATGAGCTCGTGCTCGAGCTGCGCGAAGCAGTTGCCCGCGAGCTCCCGTGGATCGAAGTTGATTTCCAGGTTGAATTTCGCGAGCTCGGTCGTGTAGTGCGGGTCATCGAGATCCTTCAGCAGCTCCATCCCCAGCATCGCCGGCCGCAGCCCGTAGTCGATCAGACACAGCTCCTGCTCGGCCCCGATCCGCGTGATCCCGCTCTCGAACCGGCCGTCGGCCAGCATCTTCTCCAGCGCCTTTAGGTCGTCGACGAGATGCCCCATGTACGCGCCGCGCTGGCTCGGGTCGCTGACGCCGAACTTCGTGTCACCTGGCATGGTCCGCCTCCTTGCAGAACACTGCGTAGAACAGGCAATCCTCGGTGGCGATGCGCGCGTCCGTCGTTGCCATGAACAGCCGCAAGGGCCTGCATGCATGCAGGCGACCCTCGCGCAGCGTGAGCAGCTCGTCGCGCAGCTCGACGCCGTGCCCGTCGCACGCGGTCAGGATCTCCATGCTCGAGGCCCAGCCGATCGGATCGGCCTCCGTGAGCACCGACGAGTTGAAGCGATCGATGTCGCGGCGCAGTGTCAGTGGGGCGTCGTTCGCTGGCTCGCTGCCGTAGGCGACGGCGGCCCCGTCGGCCAGTCGGACACGGATCGGGTGCCGCAGCACGCTGATCGCGGAGGCGGTTTCCGGCGCACCGAATAGCATCGGAGCGCACAGGTATCGCGTGAGCCCCGTGTAGGCGGTTTTGTCCGAACGCGGATCCTGAGCGCCGCCGCATTCGATGGTCACCGTCGGCCAGTCATCTTCTGCCGCTTCCATGAGCGTGCCGAGGCGGATGTCGGTGAGGACATGGTAGCCCGAAAACAGCGATACCAGCGCCAGCTGGTCCGCATTCGCGCGCGTGCCGACGCCGTACCAGGGCCCAAACCCGGACGTATTGTGCAGGTCCACGAGCGCCTCCGGCCGCGCCGCCCGCAGGTCGGCCAGAATGGCCCGGGCGAGACGTGCGTCCGGATCGGCGCCGGCATCCGCAAAGCAGCGATTCAGGTCCTTGCGGCCCGGCAGCATGCGGTGCGCAAATCCCGGCGGCGCGAGCGCGGCCTCGACAGATGCGACCAGGGCCATGACATTGGTTGCTGGCTGCTGTTCGCTCAGCAGGAAGCGATGCAGCGCGCGCGTACCCGACGGTTCGTTGCCGTGCAGCAAGGTTGTGACGGCCCGGGTACGCGACGGGTCCAGGCCGTTCAGGCAGATCCAGGTCGGCCCGGCGAGAAGGCGCAGGAATTCGTCGGGATCCCGTCCAATCGCGCGGCCATCTGGAATGTTCCAGCGTCGTATCAAATCGCCACTTCCTCTGCGAAGTCCGCCGATCACTTGGTCAACCACTCGCCATACAGTCTCGGTCGTCGATGCCTCAGGAACAATAGACGGGCGTGAGATGAAGCGGTCGAGGCCAGGTCCACATCGGCGTACAGGATCTCCTCGGTACCCAGCCCTGCGCGGGCCACGACGGCACCGTCGGGTCCGCACATTAACGACTCGCCCGAAAACTCGAGGCAGTCTTCGCGGCCGACGCGATTGCGCCTGCGGGACAAGCACGAGGTCCGCACCGGCGAGCGTCAGGGCTCGCATGTACTCGGGAAAATGGCGGTCATAGCAGATGGCGACGCCGATGTTCCCGGCGCAAGGCTCGTGACGGAATCTGCTTTGGGCACAAATCGGTCACAGGCCACGAATCTCGAATTGGCGAGCTGAGCTAAGTCACTGAGGGATTTGGCGCGCCCGGAGAGATTCGAACTCCCGACCCCTTGGTTCGTAGCCAAGTACTCTATCCAACTGAGCTACGGGCGCATTTCGGGCGCGAATCCTAACATACGACGCGCGCTTCGTTGCAGTCGGAATGGCCTGGCCACTCGCGGGACGTTCGGGCCTGTAGGGCCCGTTGAACCCCAACTTCCAGTTCGTTTCCCAGGCCTTGCCGGCGGCAGAAATCTAGCGTCGCCGGATGCCGTCCGCGATGCAGCCGACAAGCGCTTTCGCATGGCGCGCACCGGGATCGCGCTCGGGATCATAAATGGAGAAGTTAGCCCCGAGGATGCGTCCCGATGCGCACATCGCGCCGACGAACTGCGCGAGCTCGGCGTAGCTGAAGCCGGGGCTGCCGGGCGAGTCCACGGCGGGCATCACGACGGCGTCGAGCACGTCGAGATCGACGTGCAGCCAGGCCCGGTCCAAGCCGCGTGCTGCGAGCCTGGCGATCGTCTGGCGCGCCGCGGAATCCATACCGGCGGCCTGCGCCTGCTGCACCGTGATCTGGGTGATTTCCGTCTTCAGGATGTCGCCGTAATACTGCATGAATCCCGGGGCGCCGGCATTGCGCTCCCCGACTTGGACGATATCGGCATCGTCCGCGAGCGGGGTGCCGATCTCGGGCCAGTGCGTCAGCAGCGGCTCGCCCCGCCCGCTCGCGAGCGCGAGATCCATGCCCGCCGCCGAGCCGAGTACTTTCGTCGTGTCGTAGCTGCCGGGACGGGTGAAGTCGCTGTGCCCATCCACGTGCACGAGCCCTCGCCCGCCGGCCTGCCGCGCACCATACAGGCAGCCGAGCAGAATGCTGCAATCACCGCCGACGACCACCGGGAATCGGTTCGCTTGCAGGCCGTCGCGCACCTGTGCAGCCAGCTGCAATGAGAAAGCGCGAATTGTCTGGCCGTTCCGTACCCGCGTTTCAGGCTGCGCCTCGAATTCATAGGCCGGCCGCTCGAGGCGAATGACTTCCGCCGCTTCGACCGCGTCGGCGAGCCCCGCCTCCATCAGCACCTGCGGCGCGCGCCAAGTACCTGGCTGATGACCTGCCTCCGGCCGCAGGCCGAGATTGCTCGGCGCGAGCACGAGGCTGACAGGCCTCGCCTTCGCCTGCCCCGCTTCTGCCCGGGAACTCGCGAGCAAGATAGCGCTCGCGCACATGTTGAACTGCCGCCGGGTCATCGCCATCGCTGGACTGCGTCGTGATCTAACCTATAATCAGTATTACATCGGTTATCGTCACAGTCAACCTATGAAACAAGCTTTACCAGTTATAGAGCCGCACCGGTTCGAGGCCCGAGATTTCATCGGCGGCGATGCCGCGCTCGACTTCATCAACACGGTCACCGGCCGAGATGAATCGCCGCGGGACTGGCTGGATAGCTACACCGGCTTGCTCGACTGGGCCGCGCAAGCGCGCCTCCTCTCTCCGAAGCGGCTGCGTGACCTGGCCAAGATGGCGCAAAGCGAACCTGCGGCGGCCGCAAAGGCGCTCGCACGTGCCAAGGCACTCCGCGAGGCGATGTTTGCAGTTGTGGCCAGTATCGCTTCCGGGAACGCACCGTCGAAAGACGCGCTCGTCCTGGTGCGCGAGCATTGGATCGAAGGTGCGAAGGCACACGCGCTGCGGTTCGATCGCGGGCGTGTCGCCGTCGAGCTCGACGGCGCTGCTCAAGGTCTGGATCTGATCGCGTCGGCCGTCGCCTGGCGGCTGGTCGAATTTGTCTTGCCGCGGCCAATCGAGCGGCTGCGAATCTGTCAGGGTCCCAATTGCTCCTGGCTCTTCATCGATAGCTCTAAAGCCGGCCGTCGCCGCTGGTGCGACATGGCGGTCTGCGGCAACGCGGCCAAAGCTCGCCGCTTTTACGAGCGCGGCGGCCGGGCTTCCGACTGAAGCTGGTGCGCGACCGCCTCGGCCCGTTCGAGCGCACGCAACACGTTTCCACCGGCAACCTTCTCGAGATCCTCATCGCTCCAGCCGCGCCGGACGAGCTCCGCGAAGAGGTTTGGATACATCGAAACATCTGACAGCCCTTCCGGCCAGTCGGTGTTGCCGTCGAAATCACTGCCGATCCCAATGTGATCGACACCCGCGACGTCCCGGATATGCTCGATGTGGTCGGCCACTGCCGCGATGGTCACGCGCGGCATCTTGATCCGGGCCTGAATCTCCTCGTAGATCGCGTTCCGCTCCGCCTCGGTTTTGCCAGCGGCGCGGGCCAGGTATTCCTGGGTCGCAGGCAGAGTCACGTCCGCCGCCGCCTGCGAAATAAAGCCCGAGACGAAAGTCACCATCACGACGCCCCCGTTCTCAGGCAGCTTCGCGAGCACGTCGTCCGGGACATTCCGAGGGATCTCGCAGACTTCGCGTGATGCGGAATGTGAAAAGATCACGGGCGCCCGGGAGACGCGGAGCGCATCGTGCATCGTGTCGGGCGAGGTGTGCGAGAGGTCGACCAGCATGCCGAGGCGGTTGATCTCCCGCACCACATCTTCGCCGAAGGCCGACAGGCCGCCGTGTTTCGGCGGCAGTTCGAGCGCCGCGTCGGCCCAGTTCGTGTGGGCGTTGTGCGTCAGCGTCATGTAGCGCACGCCGAGGTCGTAAAAGGCGCGCAGCGCCCCCAGCGAATCCTCGATGGCATGGCCGCCCTCGATGCCGAGCATCGAGCCGATCCGGCCGGCGGCCTTGGCCGCGCGGATGTCCGCCGCGGTGCCGGCGAGCTGGAACGTGTCCGGATAGCGCGCGATCAATTGCCGCGCGATGTCGATCTGTTCGAGCTGCATCCGGGCGAAGCCGCCTCCGCCACCCTCCGGCGGGATGTAGACCGACCAGAACTGCGCGCCGACGCGACCCTCGCGCAGTCGCGGAATGTCCGTCTGGCCTTCGGCAGGCGCACGCCCGCGGATGTCGTAAGCGGCGACGTCTCCAGGAGCCGCCTTATGCTCGTGAATCGCCCACGGCAGGTCGTTGTGGCCGTCGAACAGGATCGAGCGGTCCAGTACCTGTTTTGCGTGTTCGAGCGCGTCGTCGGCCAGACTTGTCGCAGCGGCGAGCAGGGCCAGGATGACGAGCGGGATGCGGAACGGCTTGCTCATGGCGACTAGATGCTAACAGGCGCGCCTGCCCCCGCGCTCCTGCCGCCGGTCCTACAAGAATCGGCGCTAAGATAGTCGCCCTCGCGATCGGGGTCGCCGCCGGGGAATGCGTGAGCACGGAACGGACAGCCAATGAATTGACGCGAATTCGGACCACGGACAGCCCGACCGAATTACATGCGCGGCCCGCCGCGATGCCCGACTTGACCGATGTCTGCGAGTTGCTGCCCGCAGCGCTCTATACCTGCGAGGCACCCTCGGGGCGGATCACTTACTACAACTCGGCCGCAATCAGGCTCTGGGGCCGCACGCCTCTCGTTGACGACACCGACGAACGCTTCTGTGGATCGTTCAGGCTGTGGCGTCCGGACGGCACCCCTCTTCCGCACGACCAGACGCCGATGGCGCACGCCTTACAGGATGGCCGTTCGACGCGTAACGGCGAAGTCATCATCGAGCGTCCGGATGGGAGCCGCGTCGCTGTCGTGGTCAACATCGATCCCATACGCGACGCGAGCGGCCGGATCGTGGGCGCCATCAACGTGTTTCACGACACACACTTGTTGAAGCGCACGGCCGAAACGCATGCAATGCTCGCCGCCATCGTGGATTCCTCGGATGACGCAATCGTCAGCAAGACGCTCGATGGCATCGTCCAGTCGTGGAATGCGGCCGCCTGCCGGATATTCGGTTACACGGCCGAGGAAATGATTGGCAGTCCCGTCACGAAGATCATTCCGCCGGAAATGCAGTCCGAGGAACAAAAGATCCTGGAGCAGATACGCCGGGGCGAGCGCATCGACCATTTCGACACGATTCGCATCGCCAAGGACGGCCGCCGCATTCCGGTTTCGCTCACGGTCTCGCCGATCCGGAATTCGATCGGCATCATCGTCGGAGCGTCGAAGGTCTCCCGCGACATCTCCGAGCGGAAGCGTGCCGATGAGGCGCTTCGCAACAGCGAAAGATTGCTCGCGGCGGAAGCACTGGCGCTGGCAAAACTGAGCTACGCGAGCACGCGGCTCTGGCGGTCTCACAGTCTCGCCCACGGCCTGGACGAGATGCTCCTAACGGTCATCGAACTGGTTGGCGCGGACAAGGGCCATGTCCAGCTGTTGGATGAAAGCGGCGATGTGCTCTCGATCGTCTCGCAGCGGGGATTCGACCAGGGCTTTCTCGACTTTTTCCGCGAAGTCTCCGCCGACAACGACAGTGCCTGTGGCCGGGCATTGAGGCAGGGAACGCAGGTCATCATCGCGGACATCGAAGCCGACGAAGGCTATGCGCCGTTCCGCGAACTGGCCCGCGCAGCCGATTACCGATCGGTGATAGCCACGCCGCTGACGGGACTGGAAGGCACGCCGCTCGGCATGGTCTCGACGCATTTCCATCTGCCTCACCGTCCGAGCGAACAGGAACTGCGGCGGCTCGATCTCTATTGCCGCCAGGCGAGCGATTTCATCCAGCGCTTCCGGCTCGAAGATTCATTGCGCCAGAGCGAAGAGGCGTTGCGCGAAGCGGATCGGCGCAAGGACGAATTCCTGGCGCTCCTCGCACATGAATTGCGTAATCCGCTCGCGCCGATCCGCTATGCGCTGGCCACCACGAGGAAGGCCGGCCGGACCGCCGACCAGCAACGCCGCGCCGAGGAAATCATCGAGCGGCAGGTGGCGCACATGAGTCGGCTGCTTGACGATCTGCTCGATATCTCGCGGATCACCCGCGGGACGCTCGATTTGAAGAAGAGCCGCACCGAACTGACGGTCGTCATCGGCACGGCGATAGAGGCCGCGCGGCCCATCCTGGACGCGAAGCATCACACGCTGTCCCTCGACCTTCCGAAGGAAGCAGTGCGCCTCGAGGCTGATCCGGTGCGCCTGGCGCAGGTTTTTTCGAATCTCCTCATCAATGCCGCGAAATACACCGATCAGGGCGGCCATATTCAGCTGCGTGCCGTCAAGGCGCGCGAGGAAGTCATCGTCACCGTGAAGGACAACGGGATCGGCATCGCCGCGGACATGATGCCGCGGCTGTTCACGCTGTTCTCCCAGGCTCACACGGCGCTCGATCGCTCGGAAGGAGGCCTCGGCGTGGGTCTCGCGCTCGTACGCGGTCTCGCGGAATTGCACGGCGGCCAGGTGGAAGCCCGAAGCGATGGCCACGGAAAAGGCAGCGAGTTCATTGTGCGATTGCCGCTTGGCAAGCCGGACGCGGACGTCGCCGTGGGCGAGCCCAACGTCAAGGGTACGGCGGCACCCGGTGCGGCGCTCCGGATTCTCGTCGTCGACGACAACAAGGACGCGGCGGATACCTGCTCGACACTCCTCGAACTCTCCGGTCACGCGGTGCAGTCGGCCTACACGGGCGAGCGCGCGTATGAACTCGCAAACGCATTTCGCCCGCATGTCATCCTGCTCGACATCGGACTACCGGACGCCAATGGTTACGAAGTCGCCCGGAAAATCCGGGCAGAGTCATGGGGGTGCGATATCGTGCTCGTCGCCGTGACCGGCTGGGGTCACGAGGACGATCGGCGGCGTGCATTCGACTCAGGGTTCGATCACCACCTGACCAAGCCGCTGGCGGCCAATGTGCTGGAGTCCCTCGTGAATTCCGTGGGAGCCTCCGTCCCGTAGAGACGCGAACCATCCGCGAGTCCGCGCGCCCAAGCGGGACGACTGAGGGGGTCAGAGTCCCGTCATTCGTTCCAGGTGCTCGAGGTAGCGGGCCCCTTGAAGCGTGATTTTTGATGCCGACTCTTCGATGTCACGAAGATCCTCCGGCGTCAGTTCGACCGTTGCGGCCCCCAGATTTTCCTCCAGGCGCCGGAGCTTGGTCGTGCCCGGGATCGGAACAATCCACGGCTTCTGCGCGAGCAGCCATGCCAGCGCGAGCTGAGCAAGTGTTGCTTTCTTCCGCGTGGCGATCGTCCGGAGCACGTCGATCAACGCCTGATTCGCCTTCCGCGCCTCCGGCGTGAAGCGCGGAACGTTGTTCCGGAAGTCGGTGCTGTCGAAGGTCGTGCTCTCGTCGATCTTCCCCGTGAGAAAGCCCCTGCCAAGCGGGCTGAAGGGAACGAAGCCGATGCCGAGTTCCTCGAGCGCGGGCAACACTTCCGTTTCAGGACGTCTCCACCACAGCGAGTATTCGCTTTGAAGTGCGGTAACAGGCTGAACCGCGTGCGCGCGACGAATCGTCTGTTCGCCTGCTTCCGACAGACCGAAGTGCCTGACCTTGCCTTCCCGGATCAGGCCTTTCACGGCGCCGGCGACATCTTCGATCGGCACGTCCGGATCGACGCGATGTTGATAGAAGAGGTCGATGGCTTCGATTCCAAGGCGTCTCAGTGACGCTTCGGCGACTTCCTGGATGTGCTCGGGGCGGCTGTTCACGCCGATCTGCTTCCCGTCGCGATCGATCTTGAATCCGAATTTGGTTGCGATCACCACCTGCTTCCGGAAGGGAGCCAGCGCCTTGCCCGACGAGTTCTTCGTTGACGAACGGCCCGTACACTTCGGCCGTGTCGAACAAAGTGACGCCGCGCTCCACTGCCGCCCGAATCAGCGCAATCGCCTCCTTCGTGTCCGCGGCCGGTCCGTAACCAACACTCAGGCCCATGCAGCCGAGTCCGAGGGCGGATACTTCGAGATTGCTAGTGCCTAGCTTGCGGGTGTGCATGGCTGTTCAGTTGCCGGCGTTTACGGGAAATGCGGTCGGTCCGGGTAAGCCGAAGGCCATAGTGCCACAGGGGTAGCAGGAACGGCCCATCGCTCAACACCAGTCCGCCCGCTGCGGCCGCCCATGCTCGCCACCATCGCCGCCGTCGGACGGATCTCGGATGGCGGGCCGCGCGGTGTCTCGATGTCGGTTCGCCAGTGAATGACTGCCAGTGCGCCGCCCGGCCGCAGAATCCGCGCTGACTCGCGGATCAATTCGACGGGCGATTCACAGTGCAGGATATTAAACAGCAAGCAGGCGTCACAGCTCGCGTCCTTCAATCCGTAGCCCGCAGCGGCGACGTCGCGGCACTGCAAGTCGATGTTCGTGATCTGTTCTGCCGAGGCCCGCTCCTGGACGATCCGGATCATCGCCGGATCGATGTCGATCGCATGCACCACCCCGCTCGTGCGGCGCGCTAGCGGCAGCGTGAACGTGCCGTAACCGCTGCCCAGTTCGGCAATTTCGCCGGACAGCGCAAACCGGTCGAGGATCAGCCGGACGTCAAAAAGCGCTTCCCACTGCTCGAGTGGGGGCATCGAACTTTCACGGAGGTACATGGGCGTGATCAGCTTGACGAGCGGATGAACCCTTCAATCTCGCGCGCCAGCACGACCATCGGCACGCCGCCCGTTTTCACCACGGCATCGTTGAATCGACGAACATCGAATTTCGCGCCCAGGGCCAGTTGTGCCCTGCCCCGCAAGCGGTTGATTTCGCTGTGACCGACTTTGTAGCCGCAGGCCTGACCCGGCCACGCGCAGTAGCGGTCGACCTCGCTTCGGCACTTCCTCGTCGCTCGAGCCGTTGGTGGTGGCGAACCAGTGGATCGCCTGCTCGCGCGTCCAGCGTTTCGCATGCAGACCCGTATCGACGACCAGCCGGCAGGCACGGAATGCGATGGACTGGAGGTAGCCGAGACGGCCGATCGGGTCACGCTCGTAAACGCCAAGCTCATCGGCCAGCTGCTCCGCGTAGAGCGCCCAGCCTTCCGAATAGGCATTGAAGGCGAGCAGCGACCGGATAAGCGGTAGCTTGAATGCGTACTCGCCCTGCCAGACGTGGCCCGGCAGTGACTCGTGATAAGTCAGGGTCGGCAGGCTGAACGTGGTCCAAAGGCTCGTCGTGTGCAGATTGATCCAGAACTTGCCCGGCACCTTGCCGTCGATGCTGCCCGGCCCGCCGTAGGCGCCCGGCGCGCCCGGCTCGATCTCGGGCGGCATGCGCTTGATCTCGAAATTCCCCGGCACCCGCGTCGCGAACGCGCCCGGTAGCCGAGCGCGCATGTCGCGCACGCGTTCCTCGAGGAACGCCATGATTCTTGCCCTGCCGGCATCGTCTTCCGGGAACTGGAAGCGAGGATCCTTGCCGAGCGCCGTCATGCGCTCGCCCACGGTGCCTCGGGTCAGGCCTTCGCCTTTCAGGATGCCGTCCATTTCGGACTGGAGCGCAGCCAGTTCTTGCTGTCCCCGTTCGTGTATCTCATCCGGCGTCATCTGCGTCGTGGTCGCGGCCCGCAGGGTCCACGCGTAGTAAGCGTCGCCTTGTGGCAGCTTCCAGGCACCCGCATCGCTCGTGGCGCGCTGCCGGTGCGCTTTGAGTTCGGCAATCTGGCGATCGAGCGCCGGACCGATCTTTTCCGAGGCGATTGTCGCCGCCTGCGAACCGAAATCGCCTGGCATGTCCTTCGTCGCCTTCGCGATCGACGCGACGAATGGCCAATCGGTCACGCTGCCGCCACGAGCAATGCGAAGCTGGTCGAGCGTCTTATCGAGCAGGAAATCGGGCGCGATGACGCCCTGCGATAGCCGCCGACTTCAGCCGCCCCGTCTCCCCGTCGAGCTGGCCGGCATAAGCTTCCAGCCGCGCGAGATAGGCGTCGGCATCCTCGCGCGTCGTGACGGTGTGTTGCTCCACCAGAATGTTCGGGATCTCGAGGAATGCGCCGGTATTCTGCGCGACCACATACGGCGCGTTCCGCCACGACCAGTTCTGGTTGAGCAGCGCGACCTCGCCGTAGGGGAAGGCGAAGCCTTCGGCCGCGGTTTCGTGCGCCGTGAGCACGACGTCGAGATCGATGCGCACCGGGTCGTCGAGGGTCGAGGCGTCGACCGCGCGCAGCCGTTCGATGCGACGGGCGACCCGCCGGGCGATAGTCTCCTGGCCCGTCGCCGAACGGTCTGTCAGTCGAGCCTTCAGCGGCGCGCGCTTGCCGGTGTCGATACCGAGCGCAGTCGCATTCTCCGGATAGTCGGAGAGCAACTCCTCCGCCATCTCGGCCAGCAGTTGTTCGACGGCGGAGCTGGCACCGCTCCCGGCGCGCGCACGAAGATGGGTCAGGGCCGCGATGACGGCGCACGACCCGGCGACGAATTCCCGGCGACTCGTGGTCATTGGAAGTGCTTCCCCTGGCCTGCCCGGGAAATTGGCGGAGAGAGAGGGATTCGAACCCTCGATGGGCTTTTGGCCCATACGCCCTTAGCAGGGGCGCGCCTTCGACCACTCGGCCATCTCTCCGGAAACGCCCCTCCCTCGCGGAAGGGGCGCAAATGATACTCACCGGGCCGCTGCCCGGCAAAGGCCGCCCAAGTGTCGGGGTCAGCCGCCTACGATGACGGTCGCCGGAACTGGCTCCGTGCCGTTTTCTTTCTCGCTGCGGATGCGGGCGTAGATTTCTTCGCGATGCACGCCAATTTCTTTTGGCGCGAGGACGCCGATGCGTACCTGGTTTCCCTTGATGCCGAGCACCGTGACCGTGACGTTGTCACCGATCATCAGCGCCTCTCCCATACGACGCGTCAGGATCAGCATTCCCTTCTCCCCCTGAGTCGTTGCTATTTGTTCTCGATCCCCTAAAAAAAGCATAGCACACGACAACGGGTCGAAATTATTATGTTAAATCAAGTACCTGCCGCACCTTCAAGTCCATAGGCCCGGTGCAGTGCGCGCACCGCGCGTTCGAGATCCTTCTCCGCCACCAGCACGCTGATCTTGATTTCGGAGGTCGAAACGAGCCGCACGTTGATCGACTCCGCCCCCAGTGTTTCGAAAAGCTTCGCCGCGACCCCGGCATGCGAGCGCATCCCGGAGCCGACGACCGCGAGCTTGGCAACCCGATCGTCGCCCGCGACGCTCGCGTTTGGGTACCTATCCGCAGCCTCGCGCGTGAGCGCGAGGGCCTTCGCATAATCGTCGCGATGCACAGTGAAGGAGAGATCCACCCCCTCCCCGCGCGCGACGTTGATGACGATCATGTCCACCTCAATCGCGGCTTCGGCCACTGGCTTCAGCATCGCGTGCGCGATGCCGGGTTCGTGCGGCACGTTCGCGATGCTGATCGCCGCCTCGTCTCGATTGAAGGCGATACCGGCGACGACGGGCGCTTCCACGGTGGGGTCCTCCTCGCAGATCAGGGTGCCGGGGCCCTCCTCGAAGGAGGACAGCACCCGCAAATTCATCTTGTGCCGCGCGGCGAATTCGACCGAGCGCAGGTGCAGCACGCGCGATCCCTGGCCGGCGAGCTCGAGCATCTCCTCGAAGCTGAGCCAGGGCAGTCTCCGGGCCTCGGGCACCATGCGCGGGTCGGTCGTGTACACGCCATCCACGTCGGTCAGGATCTGGCATTCGTCGGCCTTCAGCACGACGGCGAGCGCGACCGCGGTCGTGTCCGAGCCGCCGCGGCCGATCGTCGTCAGGTCGCCGTTCACGGCACGGCCCTGGAAGCCCGCGACTACCGGCACGATGCCGGCGGCCAGATCTCTCCTCAGCCGCTCGCATTCCACGCGCTCAATGCGTGCGCGTCCAGCGAGGCCGGTCGTTTCGATCGGCAATTGCAGCGCGTTATAGGAACAGCTGGGACAGCCGAGCTGGCGAAGCGCCATCGCGAGCAGCGCCGTCGAGACCATCTCGCCGGTCGCGAGCAGCGCGTCGAGCTCGCGCGCATCCGGTTCGGGGCAGACTTCGCGCGCAAGTTCGATCAGCCGGTCGGTCGAATCACCCATCGCGGAGACGACGACTGCGACCTGGTGACCTGTGCGCGCGAGCGCCGCGACCCTGTCCGCGACCGCGTGGATGCGCGCGACGGAACCCAGCGACGTGCCGCCGAACTTCTGAACGATCAATGGCATCGAGCGCGGATTGTTTCAGGTTTCGGCGGGAATCGGCAGGCCGGTCGTGCTCTTCAGGCGCTCCATCGAGAAGAGTGCGCTGACGTCCGCCAGCGCTGGCAGTCGCTCGATCAGTTCCTTGTAGGTGCGATCGTAGCCGGCAATGTCCGGCACGATCACCTTCAACAGGTAATCGACATCGCCGCCGATGCGGTGGCATTCCAGTATCTCCGGCATCGCCGCGATCACCTCGTTCAATTTTTTGGCCCACTCGGCGCTGTGTTCGCGCGTCTTGACGCGCACGTACACAGTGAGGCCCAGCCCGACTTTCTGCGGATCGACCAATGCGACGCGCGCCTGTATTACGCCCTCCGCCTCCATTCGGCGGATACGCCGCCAGCAGGGGTTCACCGAGAGTCCGACCTGGTCGGCGACCTGCTGGATCGGGAGCGACGCGTCCCGCTGGATCAAGGCGAGGATCTGGCGGTCCAGCTTGTCCAAGGATGGCATGGCGTACCTTAGCAAAATTTCCCAATTTATGTAATTTCTATCACATGAAATGGGAGATATATTGACTTTATTGGGAGTACGATGAAGGCATGTCAACCCTCAGCCGCCTGTTCACGGACCATCCGGCCTCGGTCAACGAGAGCTACTGGCAACACTTCGCGAGCGCCATGGGATTTGGCGCTCGAATGATCTGGGGTGGGCTCGTCTGCATGGTCCATGCGTTCGTCCCGGGCGTCTGTTGCACGCAGGCGAGCGAGATGATCGGTGAACTGCACGAGCGGATGATCACGAATCGACGCCGTCTCGCCGGCCAGGATCTGCCGATAGAGAACCGGCGAGCCGCCTGAACTAACGCTTCGCGCGCTCCGGCACCGGTGGCCCGACGCTGCGCCGCCTAACTGCGGCGCAATTTCAGGTGGAGTTCGCGACGGCGGTAATCGATCACCAGCGTATCGAGCAGCCCCAGCACGTCCATGCCGATCAGCATGGCCGGCTCGTCCGTCATCTTCCAGTACTCGAATATCGCGAAGTCCGCGAAAGTCATCGCGGCGTTTTTCACCATTACGTCGCCCATCGCGATCGACGGCGTCGAGATGCGGTTGCCGGTCTGAACGTCGAGCGTCGCGCCGGTCACGTCGTCGAATACAGCCGCCGCATCCTGCTTTCGGCGCCGCTCTGCGAGTGCCTCCCGCAACGCGACATTGCCGAGCGTCGCCTGCCCGCCAGTATCGATGATCGCCTTGACCCGCACGCCGCCGAGCCAGGCGTCCACCACCAGCAGCCGCCCGCGCAGGAACTTCACGGGCACGGTCACGAATCCGCGGCCGGCGCGCTCGGACCGCGAGCGCATGATCGTGATGTGATCGCGCCGGAAGTCGATGAAGATGCGCTTGTTCGCGAAGCCGTCGGTGCCGAGCACGCCCTCCGCGCCTCCAAGCGCGTCCGGCACGATCGGGAGGCGCCGCGGTTGCATCAGGAGCTCGCCGACCTCGAGCGATTCGATCGGGATCATCGGCACGGTCACGGATCCGGTCGTGCCGCGCAAGGTCGCCGTGTGCTTGCTCTCACCTGACAGTCCCAGAATTTCGGCGACCCGCGCCGTGACGGCGGAATGCGAGGCGCCCGTGTCGACGACGAGCCGGAACGGTCCCTTGCCGTTGATCGACACCGGCGCCCAGATGCGGCCGATGCGGTCGCGGTTGGTCGGCGCGACGAAACGCGGCTCAGCCGCGGTAACGGCGAGTTCATCGAGGGACGTAATAGGCGGCGGTACGGCGTCCGGTGGCGTTACCGTCGACGGCGTGACGGGCCCGGGAACGACGGGTTCGGAGGTGGCTGGCGGCTCTGCGGCGAGCAGCCACAGCAAAGACAGCGAAAGCGTCAGCACTGGTTTCTCCGACCGGCCGTTATGGGATCAGGTTCCTCCGAGCTTGCCGGCGACGAGCGGCTCGACGGCCGCAAGCGCCGCTTCGAGTTTCGCGGGGTCGGTGCCGCCGGCCTGGGCGAAGTCCGGGCGGCCGCCACCGCGACCGCCGACGATTTTGGAGATTTCGCCCACCAGGTCGCCCGCGCGAATTTTCTGGATGAGGTCCGGCGTGACGCCGGCGACCAAAGCAACTTTGCCCTCCTCGGTCACGGTGCCGAGCACGATCACGGCGGAACCGAGCCGGCCTTTCAGCGAATCCACCGCTTCGCGCAACGACTGGGCGTCGGCACCCTCGATCGCGGTGGCGACCACCTGTACGCCCCTCACGTGGACCGCGCTTTCAGCCAGGTCGCCACGGTGACCGGAGGTCAGTTTCGATTTCAGGCTTGCCAGATCGCGTTCGTACTTCTTCTGCTGCTCGAGGAGCTGCGTGACCTTGCTCTCGAGTTCGGCCGGTGACGCACGGAGCGCCATCGCCACGCGCTTCAGCGTTGCATCCGCCGCTTTGACGGTCTGCAGCGCACCCTCGCCGGTCACCGCCTCGATCCGTCGAATGCCGGAAGCGATGCCGCCCTCGCTCGTGATCCTGAAGAAACCGATGTCGCCGGTGCGGCGCACGTGCGTACCACCGCAGAGTTCGGTGGAGAAGTCGCCGAATTTGAGGACCCGAACTTCGTCGCCGTATTTCTCGCCGAAGAGCGCCATCGCGCCCGACTTGATCGCCTCGTGGTACGGCAGATGGCGGATGTCGGCCGCACTATTGCGCCGGATCTCGGCATTGACCAGGCGTTCGATCTCGTCGAGTTCCTGCGGCGTTACGGGGTGGGTGTGCGAGAAATCGAAGCGCAGCCGGTCCGGCGCCACCAGCGAGCCTTTCTGCAGCACATGTGGGCCGAGGACCTTGCGCAGCGCCGCGTGCAGCAGGTGCGTGGCGCTGTGGTTCAGCACGGTTGCCTGCCGCGTGGCGGCATCGACCGTTGCGGTCACGATGTCGCCGACCTTGAATCTGCCGGACTCAACCTTGCCGACGTGCAAATGCGCATCGCCTAGTTTCTTCGTGTCCACGACCTGAAACAGCGCGTTTCCGTTCGAGAGCGTGCCGATGTCGCCGACCTGGCCACCAGCCTCGGCATAGAACGGCGTCTTGTCGAGCACGAACTGGGCTTCCTCGCCGGTGGACGCAGATTTCACTTCGGCGCCGCCCTTCAGGATGGTCCCGATGCGGGACTCGCCGTGCAGGCTGTCGTAGCCCGTGAATTCGCTGTCGTGATCGAGCGTCTCGGACCCTCGAGTGTCCACGCCGAAGCGGCTCGCGGCGCGGCCGCGCTCGCGCTGCGATTTCATTGCCTGCTCGAAGCCGCCCTGGTCGATGGCGAGCCCGCGTTCGCGCGCGATGTCGGCCGTGAGATCCACGGGGAATCCAAACGTGTCGTAGAGCTTGAAGACCGTGTCGCCCGGGATGGTCTTGCCCTTGAGCCGGCGTATCGCTTCCTCGAGGAGCCCCATGCCGTTCGCGAGCGTCTCCGCGAATCGCTCCTCTTCCTGCCGCAGCACGCGGCTCACGTGTTCGGCGGATTTTGCGAGTTCCGGATAGGCATCGCCCATTTCCGCGACCAGCGCCGGTACGAGCTGGTGGAAGAAGGGTTTCGCCTGGCCGAGCTTGTAGCCGTGCCGGATCGCGCGGCGGATGATGCGCCGCAGCACGTATCCGCGACCGTCGTTGCCCGGGATCACGCCGTCGACGATGAGGAACGAGCAGGCGCGGATGTGATCCGCGATGACGCGAAGCGACGGGCCCTTTTTGCTTTTCTGATGCGTGGCTTTCGCGGCGGCATCGATCAGGCCGCGGAACAGGTCGATGTCATAGTTCGAATGCACTCCCTGCATGACGGCGGCGGTGCGTTCGAGGCCCATGCCCGTATCGACCGAGGGCTTCGGCAGCGGCGTCATCGTGCCGTCGCTGCTCCGCTCATACTGCATGAACACGAGATTCCAGATTTCGACGAAGCGATCGCCGTCCTCGTCTTTCGATCCGGGCGGGCCGCCCGCGATGCCGGCGCCATGATCGTAGAAGATCTCGGAACAGGGGCCGCAGGGGCCGGTGTCTCCCATCGCCCAGAAATTCGACGCTTCGCCCATGCGCGTAAAGCGCTTCGGGTCGAGTTTTATCCGTCTCAACCAATGGTCAGTCGCTTCCTTGTCGTCCTTGTAAACCGTGACCCAGAGTTTTTCCGCCGGGATGCCGAGCGTGCCGGTCACGAACTCCCAGGCATAGTCGATCGCATCGGCCTTGAAGTAATCGCCGAAACTGAAATTGCCGAGCATCTCGAAAAACGTGTGGTGGCGCGCCGTGTAGCCGACGTTCTCGAGGTCGTTATGCTTGCCGCCCGCACGCACGCAGCGCTGCGAACTTGCGGCGCGCTTGTAGCTGCGCTCGTCCTTGCCGAGGAATACGTCCTTGAACTGCACCATGCCGGCATTGGTGAAGAGCAGCGTCGGGTCGTTGCCTGGCACGAGCGGGCTCGAGGGCACGACCGCGTGGCCGCGCTTCCGGAAGAATTCCAGGAAGGCGCTGCGCAGGTCCGCGCTCGTCATCGCCGGTTTCCGTTTCAAGGCCATCATTCCTCGTCGAAGTCCTTGCCGATCGCGGCGCGGATCTGGTCCGCGCTGAAGCCGCGTTGCGACAGGAACCGTCCCTGCCGACCGCGCTCGGCCCAGGTCGCGGGTGGCTTCGCTCCGAAGCGGCGGCGCCGGACGTCGGCGCAGCGCTGCCGCCAGTCGGTGGCATTCGCATCGACCGCCGCAGCGATCTGTTCTCCGGCCACGCCCGCTTCGTGCAGGCGGTGCGCGATGCGCACCGGCCCCTGGCCGCGATTTGCATGATACGCGACGAAATGCTCCGCAAAACGGCTGTCGTCGACGAGCTTTTCAGCCACGAGCTGTTCGACTGCGGCGTCGGCGGTGGCATGACCAAAGCCGCGCTCGACCAGGCGTCCGCAGAGTTCGCGGACGCCGTGGTCACGGCGATTCAGCATTTTGAGAGCCGCGAGTCGGGCGGCTACCGGATCGTCCGGTGCCGCCACGGCGGCGGGATCAGGCTTCCGCCGCCTCACTGGCGACCGCTACCGGACGACGAACCGGCAGGAGTCGGTTGCGCAACGCCGTCTCGATCTTCGCGGCGATTTCCGGATGTTCGACCAGGTAGGTGCGCGCATTGTCCTTGCCCTGGCCAATGCGCTCGCCTTCGTAGGCGTACCAGGAGCCGGACTTTTCGACGAGCCCGTGCAGCGCGCCCATGTCGATCAGCTCGCCCTCGCGCGAAATGCCCTTGCCGTAGAGGATCTCGAATTCTGCCTCGCGGAATGGCGGCGAGACCTTGTTCTTGACGACCTTGACGCGCGTCTGGTTGCCGATGACTTCCTCGCCGTTCTTCAGTGCGCCGATACGGCGGATGTCGAGCCGGAGCGATGCGTAGAACTTGAGCGCATTGCCGCCGGTCGTCGTTTCGGGGTTGCCGAACATGACGCCGATCTTCATGCGGATCTGGTTGATGAACAGCACGATCGTATTCGAGCGCTTGATGTTGCCGGTGAGCTTGCGCAGCGCCTGCGACATGAGCCGCGCCTGCAGGCCGATCTGCATCTCACCCATCTCGCCTTCGATTTCGGCCTTCGGCGTCAGCGCCGCGACCGAGTCGATCACGACGATGTCGACCGCGCCGGAGCGCACCAGCATGTCTGTGATCTCGAGCGCCTGCTCGCCGGTATCCGGCTGCGAAATCAGCAGTTCCTTGACCTGAACGCCGAGTTTTTCGGCATAAATCGGGTCGAGCGCGTGTTCGGCGTCGACGAACGCGGCGACTCCCCCGAGCTTCTGCGCCTGGGAGATGATGGATAGCGCAAGCGTCGTCTTGCCCGAGGCTTCCGGCCCGTAGACCTCGATCACGCGGCCGCGTGGCACGCCGCCGACACCGAGCGCGACGTCGAGCCCGAGCGATCCGGTCGAGACGACTTCGATGTCGTTGTTGGCCGGGTGATCGCCGAGCAGCATCACCGAGCCCTTGCCGAACTGCTTCTCGATCTGGCTGAGCGCTGCAACCAGCGCCTTCTTGCGATTGATATCTTCCATCAGGGAATCCTCTTGGCTTGTCTGGATTATTCCATAAACGTCCAGCGTCGCCGCGACAAAAAAGTTCTGGGACGACACTGATTTCTTCATGGCGGGAAGTCTGCGCTGCCCGGTGGCTCAGGACGCGACCCAGGCTCAATTGGGGTCGCATCCCTTTCCATGTAGGCCCGCTGGTCGGGCTGGCTCGCTCGCTCAGAAGATCGGACATTCGCTCGCTCGCCGCCCGCAGCCGGCGGGCCAACCAAAGGGATGCGACCCCTTTTCAACAGCCCCTTCTCAGCCGAGCGGCCATTCGGCGAGCGGGCGGTAGCGGACACCCTCCGGATGCGTCGAAGACTCGACGAGTGCCAGTCCCCAGCCTGTGGCCGCGGCCGCAGCCGCTTTGGCAGGCAGCGTCGGCCCGAAGTTCGGCAGGCGGCAGCTGCCGGACATGCCGAACCAGAGTCAGATGCGGCTGCCAGGGCCGGTTTTCCCGCTCGAATGCGAGCGGCTGGAGCTCGGCCCAGAGCCGCTCGACGATCTGCTGACCCGCGGGCGGTGTTCGCGCCGGCAATGTGACCACTACCCGAGGCTTCGGCCAGTACTCGAGGCGCTTGAAAGCGAGTTCAACCGCCGGGTGACCGGCCTTGCCGCCAATCTGCCACCAGATCCGCGATCGCGCGACCCGGCACCGCGCCGAGGAATGCGAGGGTGACGTGGAGTTGGCGGGCTGAACGGGCTTGCCGTCGATGGAGGCGATCGCGGGGGCGGTCAGGGCCACCAGGGCATCGCGCTGGGCGTCGGTCGGCCAGAGCGCGAAAAAGAGCCTCAAGCGGCGCGGCCCGGGGTCAGTCACGGGCCGAGCAGGCCCTTGAGGGCCTCGGCCACGGCTCTGCGGCGCACCACGTCACGGCCGCCCCGGAACTGGAACCGGCGCGCGACCAGCCGGGTGCGCCCGCGGCGGCGAAATCCCCAGGCGATCCAGACCGTGCCGACGGGTTTCCGCGGCGAACCGCCCGTCGGCCCCGCGACTCCGGTCACGGCGACCGCGACCTCGGCCTTCGAATGCCTGAAGCGCGCCCCGGACCATTGCGAGCGCGATCGTCCGGCTGACCGCGCCATGACGCTCAATGTCGGACAGGCGCACGCCGAGCTGCGCGTGCTTCGCATTGTTCGAATAGGTGATCCAGCCGCGGTCATAGCATTCGGAGCTGCCCGGCCGGTCGGTCAGCGTTTTGGCCAGGAAGCCGCCCGTGCAGGACTCGGCGGTCACCATCAGCTGTCCTTCACGGCACAGCTTTTTCGCGACGCGCGCGGTCAGCCGGGCAAGCGTCGCATCGGCGGGCCCCGCCACGGTTCAGCCGAACTTCGAGAAATCGGGCGCGCGCTTCTCCAGGATGGCGGCGATCGCTTCCTGCGCTTCGCCGCCCGCCAGGCGCGGCCCGAAATGCGAAGCCTCGCGCAGGATCGCATCCTTGATCGCCGGGCCGTAGGCCTCCCGAAGCAACCGTTTCGTATCCCGCACGGCGCCCGGCGGCAGCGCATTGAATCCGCGCGCGACGGTCTGCGCATGCGCGAGCAGTTCCGCCGCCGGCAGCACGGCGTTCGCGACACCCATGACGACCGCCTCCGCCGCCAGGAACGGCCGCCCCAGCAGCAGCTTCTCCGCGGCGCGGACACGCCCGGCGATCGCGGGCAGGAGCAGCGTCGAGCCGAATTCCGGCACGAGCCCGAGATTGACGAACGGCATCGAGAAGGTCGCGGTCTCCGACACGTACACGAGATCGCAATGCAGCAGCATCGTTACGCCGATGCCGACCGCGAGCCCGTTGACCGCGGCGATGACCGGCTTCTCGTAGGCGGCGAGCGTCTGCATGAAGGTCAGCACCGGCGAATCCGGCTGCGCGAATCGCGGGTTACCGAAATCCTTGAGGTCGTTGCCGGCGGTGAACGAAGTGCCCGCACCCGTGATCACGACTGCGCGCGCGGCGCGGTCATCCGCGGCCTGACGGAGATTGGAGACCAGCGCTTCGTACATCGCGCCGGTGATCGCGTTCTTCTTGTCGGGACGATCGATCGTGATCGTCGCCACGCCCTGCTCCAACTGATATGCAATGCTCATGTATCGTCCTTTGCGTATGCAATCATAATGCCTGAAATGAGCGCGCCAAAACCCCCGCCGGTGACCGAATCGCTGTTCGGCGGCAACGACAGTCACACGCCGATGATGCAGCAATACCTGCGCCTCAAGGCCGAGCATCCGGCGGTGCTGCTGCTCTACCGCATGGGCGATTTCTACGAACTTTTCTATGACGACGCGCGCCGCGGCTCGAAGCTCCTCGACATCGCGCTGACGCAGCGCGGCGAATCCGCCGGCGCCGCGATCCCGATGGCGGGCATCCCCGTCGATCGCCTCGACAGCTATCTCGCGAAGCTCGTGAAGCTCGGCGAGCCGGTCGCGATCTGCGAACAGGTCGGCGAGGTCGGCAAGAACAAGGGACCGGTCGAGCGCGAAGTCGTGCGCATCCTCACGCCGGGCACGGTGACGGACGATGCGCTCCTCGACGCGCGCCGCGACAACCTGCTGGCGGCGGTGGCGGTCGATGGCGAGCGATTCGGCATCGCCTGGCTCGACCTCGCCGGCGGACGCTACACCGTGCTCGAAGGTGAAGGCCGCGAAGCGCTCGCTGGTGAACTCGAACGGCTGCGGCCGGCAGAACTGCTGGTGCCGGAAGGCGAGAAGCTTGACGTCGCCACCCGCCTGGTCGAGCGGCCGCCCTGGCATTTCGAGCAGGCCGCCGCACGCCGCGCGCTCGCGGAACAGTTCGGCACGCAGGACCTCGCCGGCTTCGGCTGCGAAGACCTCACGGTCGCGCTGGGCGCCGCCGGCTCGCTGCTGCAATACGTGCGCGATACGCAGAAAGGCGCGCTGCCGCACCTGACGCGGTTGTCGCTCGAATCGCGGGACGATGCGCTGGCGATGGACGCGGCGACATGGCGCAATCTCGAGCTCGACACCAGTCTTGCCGGACGCAACGAGAACACGCTCGCCGGAATCATCGACTGCACGACGACCGCGATGGGCGCGCGCGAATTGCGCCGCTGGCTGCGCCGGCCACTCCGGAATGCCGACACGCTGCGCGATCGTTATCACGCGATCACGGCCCTGATCGAGACCGGCCTGCATGAACGGTTGAAGTCGACGCTCGTCGCGGTCGGCGACATCGAGCGCGTGCTCGCGCGCGTGGCGCTTCGCAGCGCGCGGCCGCGCGACCTTGCGATGCTGCGCGAGACGCTCGGCATTCTGCCGGCGATCCGGAAACTGCTCGTGGAATTCGACTCGCCGCTCCTCGAAGCGGCAGCGAACGATCTGGTCGCGCGTCCCGAAGTCCATGCTCGAGCTATCGAAAGCCATCGTGGACAGTCCCCCGCCGCTGCTCCGTGACGGCGGCGTGATCGCCGAAGGCCACGATTCGGTGCTGGATGCGCTGCGCTCGATCGCGACGGGCACGGACCGCCACCTGCTCGCGCTCGAAATCAACGAGCGCCGCCGCACCGGCATCTCGCAACTGAAGCTGGGATACAACCGCGTGCACGGCTACTACATCGAGCTGCCGCGCAGCGCGGCCGAGCGCGCGCCTGCGGATTACCAGAGGCGCCAGACCGTCAAGAATGCGGAGCGCTACATCACGCCGGAACTCAAGGAGTTCGAGGACAAGGTGCTGGGTGCACGCGACCGCGCGCTGGCGCGCGAAAAGGAATTGTTCGACGAGTTGCTGGATGAGCTGATCAAGGACCTGCCGGCGCTGCAGCAGGTCGCTGCTGCCATAGCCGTGACCGATGTGCTCGCGAATCTCGCCGAGCGCGCGGTCAGCCTGCGATACGTGCAACCGGAGTTGTCTGATGAGCCAGGACTCTACCATCACCGCGGGACGCCACCCGGTCGTCGAGCGCGTGCTCGACGAAGCCTTCGTGCCGAACGATCTCGAGCTTGCCGACGGCCGGCGCATGCTCGTGATCACGGGTCCGAACATGGGCGGCAAATCCACTTACATGCGTCAGGCGGCGCTGATCCTGGTGCTCGCCTCGATCGGCAGTTTCGTGCCGGCCGAACGCGCGGTCATCGGGCCATTCGACCGCATCTTCACCCGCATCGGCGCCTCCGACGACCTCGCGGGCGGGCGCTCGACCTTCATGGTCGAGATGACCGAAGCCGCGGTGATCCTGAATGCCGCGACCGACAGGAGCCTCGTGCTGATGGACGAAATCGGCCGCGGTACCAGCACCTACGACGGGCTGTCGCTCGCCTTCGCCTGCGCAAGCCACATCGCGCGCAAGATCCGTGCCTTCACGCTCTTCGCGACGCATTACTTCGAATTGACCGCGCTCTCGGAGGAACTCCCGGCCGTGGACAACGTGCACCTCGATGCAAGCGAGCACGCGGACGGCATCGTATTCCTGCACGCGGTGCGGCCCGGTCCGGCGAGCAAGAGCTATGGGCTGCAGGTCGCGCAGAAAGCCGGCGTACCGCGCGAGGTGATCGAGAGCGCGCGCGCCTACCTCGGCCAGCTCGAGCGCCAGCACTCGCCGCCGATCGCGGAGATCGCCGAAGCGCTGTCACGGCCGATCGCGCCGGCGCCTGAACCGGAAGCAATCGAGAAGCTGCGTGCGATCGATCCGGACGGGCTGACGCCGAAGGAAGCGCTGCAGGCGCTATATGGGCTGCGCGAGTTGCTCTAGGCGGTTGCGCGCGCTTCGGCCTTGCGGGCTCCCAGCAGCAGTAGGATGTTGAACAGATAGCAAGCCGCGCCAGCCAGCATCATCGCCTTAAGGCCGAAATTGATCGCGACGACTAGCGATGCCGCGGCTGCGAACACGGAGAAGACGCCATTGACCGCCCAGGCCCAGGGAATCAAGTGATCGTGGGCGCGCCGCGCCCAGCGAATGCCGAGCGGGAAGCACATGCCAAGCAGGAGTCCGACCGGCGCCAGCAGCGCGATGGACACCGCGACGCGGGCAGGGAATTCCAGCCACATCAGGCTCGTCAGGCGGTCGTAGATCGAGATCGACACGAGCCCGACCAGCAAGACGACGGCCGCCAGCAGTGCCGGCAGTCGTTTCTCTTCCAGCTGTTCTGACAGCAGACTGCCGATCCCGCTCGCCAGCAGGATCGAGAACAGCACAACAACGAAGGAATACGTCGGATGGCCAAGGAATACGGTCAGCCGGTGGATCAACGAGATCTCGATCAGCATGAAACCGACGCCGATGCCGGCGAAATACAGGAGCACCCGCGTACGCTGCGGAATCTCGCGGATGGCGAGATCGCGGCGCAACCAGAGCGGCAGGAACACGGTCACCACGGCCAGCACCGCGAACAATACGAAGACGAAGTACAGGATCGGCAGTGCGAGCCTGCGCGCGGGGTGGTCGCTGAGATCCGATTTGAACAGATCGCTAAATCGATCCATGAAGAAGAAGAACGGCCGGTCGTCCGTCGAGGGACTGACGTCGCGCCGGTAACCGGAGAGCAATGACGCACGCTCCTCGGGCGCAGCCCGCACGATTTCGCGGAAGAATTCGCCAGCCGGCCGGCCTTCCAGGACGTCCGGCGGCACCGTGAACGGCGCATGCAATACCGTATAGCCGTTCCGGCCGGCCAGTGCGGCGACCGACTGCACTTCCGTCGTGGTGAACGGACCCTTGCGCAACAGTAATGTGGCGCGGCGGTATTGCCGGTGCGGCTCGACGACGACCAGGATCCGTTTTTGCGGATCCTGGACACCCTGGTCGGTCAGGTAGGCCAGATAGGTATTGACTATCCGCAGCGCCTCATCCCAGGTGTAGTAGCGGCTGATGGAAAGAATCCCGTCGTCTTTGAGGTGTTCGTAGTAGTCGCGTACCGCCTCGTACGTGTAGAGCGTGTTCTCGCTGAACATGTAAGCACCTGCCGCGGCGCCGGCCCAGCTGTCGATCATCGTGATCGTGATCAGGTCGTACGAGTTCTTCGAACCGGCGGCGTAATTCCGGCCTTCCTGCACGTGCAGAGCGACCCGGGGATCCTCGAAAATGTGACCGATGTAATCCGCATACCGCCCGGTGACGAGTCCCGCGATGACGGGGTTGATCTCGACCGCCGTGATGCTGCGGTTGCCGAAACGCAGCGCCGAAAGAACATCCATGCCGCCACCGGAGCCGATGATCAGGCTGTCGCCGGACGGGCGCAGGTGCAGGCCGGCGTTGCTCGGCGCCTTCAGCACCCAGTTGGCCGAATCCCAGTTTCCGTCGAACTGATGCAACGTTGTCGGCGCACCCGCGTCGTTGGTGACGCGCATGCGCGGACGCCCGGACTTCGCGCCCTGCGGCGCGAATACGGCCACGCGCGACACCGGGCTCCATTGCTCGTAAACCTTCCGCTCTTCGATGCTCTGGATGCCCTGCGTCTCATAGCTCTTGACCGTTCCGACGGCCAGCAGGCCGCGCTCGTCGTTGACAACCGTCGCCGCAAGCGAAGCCATGACCAGGATCACCAACACGGCACGAAACGCCGGCTTGACGATTGGCGCCAGAAAAACCAGTGCGGCTAGCAGTGACGCGGCAGAAACCGCGAAAGCGAGCGCCGGCGCACTGACCTGGTACAGCAACACGATGACGGCAAGGCTGCCGAGGGACGCCCCGACGAGATCGAAGAAATAGAACACGCCGACTTCGTCGCGGAACCGGAACAGCGCGATCGAAATGACCATGCCGGCGCAGAAGAACAATGTGAAAAAGCCGATCAGTTGCAGGCCGAGGATCGCGAAGAACATCGTGTGCTGCAGCGTGTAGTCGGAAAAGTCACTTGACAGGTGCATCCAGATGACCAGCGGGCAGAGGATCGCCAAGGCGATCGAGAAGCGGCCCATGTACAGCCGATAGTTGTCGCCGGTCCAGCGCTCCCGGTCGACGTAGCACAGGACGCCCGCGGCACCGGTCCCGAGCAGCGCCAGTGAAATCGCGACGAAGCCGAAGTAGTACCAGAGAGTCACCGCGAATACGCGCGTGAGGTCGACCTCCAGCAGCAGCGTGCTGAAAGCGATCAGTGAAACTCCGAACATCGTGGCAATACGCGAATGGGCCATGAGCAAATATCCTCAACTGTGGTCAGGCGTGGCGGAACGTACTCTGCCTGAGCCAGCAGGCCTTAGAAAGTGAAGGGTGTCGCAGCGCGACCGCATTTACTGCGCAAGTCCCGCCGCTCAGCGCATTTTATGCCGCACATCCTCGGCCGAAGCCGTGCTGCCGTGAAATCGACCAACGCTCAGAAAGCCGGCCACCGACGACGCAACCTGCGAGGACATCAGCATGCCCGTGTGACTGACATCCAGAATGAGATGCGCGGTCGCGCCGGGCAACCGTGTTTCGTCGACGCAGATCGTGCCGTCGTTGGGTTGCGGTAAAGCCGAGAACACGCGGCCGAGACCGACTGAACGGCAGCCCGCGATCAGTCCGATCTCGCGCTGCAGGCGCCAGTGACGATCATGCTCGCGCGCAAGTTCAGCGACCGCGAGCGCGCCCAGCAACTGCGGACCGAGCGACCATGCCGCGATCGAGCGCGCCGCGCGCGAACCCTGCACCGGCGAGCCGAGCAGCACGATGCGGCCGGGCGGCAGCTCGCCTTCCCTTTCGAGGGTCTCGAGCACGACCACGCCTCCCAGGCTGTGGCCAACGAGGTGCACTTTGCCGTCGAACGAGCGCAGGCGCGCGGCGAGCGTCGCGGTGACATCCGTAAGCGAGCAGTTCATCGACGGGTAACGGAACACAGACGGTGCGAAGCCGGCCTTCGCGAGACGGTCGCGAAGCAGGAAGGATTCCAGCCCGTTCATCCACAGGCCGTGGACGACGACGACCGGAGTGCCTTGGGTGGTCAGCGGTCAACCGGCCGGCGGCGCCGGCTTTCTGACCCGGATGTGCAGCTCCGCCAACTGCGCTTCGTCGGCTTCCGACGGTGCGTCGGTCAGCGGGCACCACGCGGACTGCGTCTTCGGAAAGGCGATCACCTCGCGGATGCTCTCCGCGCCCGACATCAGCATCGCCAGCCGGTCGAGACCGAAGGCGATACCACCGTGTGGTGGCGCGCCGTAACGCAGCGCCTCGAGCAGGAAGCCGAATTTCAGCATCGCCTGCTCGCGCGAGATGCCGAGCAGGTCGAACACGGCGCTCTGCATGTCCTCGCGATGGATGCGGATCGAGCCGCCGCCGATCTCCGAGCCATTCAGCACCATGTCATAGGCGCGCGCGATGGCGTCCTTCGGGTCGGCCTTCAGCAGCGCCGTGTCCGGATCTACCGGCGACGTGAACGGATGGTGCATCGCCATCCAGCGCTGCGAGTCCGCGTCCCATCCGAACATCGGGAAATCGACGATCCAGAGCGGCTGCCAGCCCTCCTCGACCAGGCCGAGGTCGCGGCCGAGCTGCAGGCGAAGCGCGCCCAACGCGTCGTTGACGACATTCGTCTTGTCGGCGCCGAAGAAGATCAGGTCGCCGCTCGCGGCCTTAGTGCGCTCGAGAATGCCGGCAACAGCGCCGTCCGACAGGAACTTCAGTATCGGCGACTGCAGGCCGTCGCGTCCCTTGCCCACATCGTTGACCTTGATGTACGCGAGGCCGCGCGCCCCATGGCGAGCGACGTAGGCCGTGTATTCGTCGATCTGCTTGCGCGTCAGCTCACCGCCGCGCGGCACCGCGAGCGCCGCCACGCGGCCGTCCGGGTCCGCGGCCGGGCCCGCAAACACCTTGAACTCGCTGTCGCGCACCAGGTCGGCGACATCGACGAATTCGAGCGGCACGCGCAGGTCCGGTTTGTCGGAACCGAAGCGGCGCAGGGCCTCCACGTACGTGAGTCGCGGGAATGGGTTCGGAAGGTGAGCCTTCAGCACGCGCGAGAAAATGTGACGAATCAGGCCTTCCATCAGCGCCATGACCTGGTCCTGCTCGAGGAACGAGGTCTCGACGTCGAGCTGCGTGAACTCGGGCTGACGGTCGGCGCGCAGGTCCTCGTCGCGGAAGCAGCGCACGATCTGGTAGTACCGGTCGAAGCCGCTCATCATCAGAAGCTGCTTGAAGATTTGCGGCGACTGCGGCAGCGCAAAGAACTTCCCGGGATGGGTGCGTGACGGCACCAGATAGTCGCGCGCGCCTTCGGGCGTCGCCTTGGTCAGCATCGGCGTCTCGATGTCGACGAAGTCGTGACCGTCGAGATACTCGCGCATCGCGCGCGTGATCGCGTGGCGGCGGCGCAGGCGCTCCTGCATCACGTCACGGCGCAGATCGACGTAGCGGTGCTTGAGCCTGAGTTCTTCGCCGACTTCCTCGTCCAGCGCAAAGGGCGGCGTCGCGGACGGGTTCAGCACCACGAGTTTCTGGGCGAGCAGCTCGATGTGTCCCGACGGCAGGCTGGCATTCACGGTGCCGGCGGGACGCGGCCGCACCTTGCCCAGCACCTGGATGCAGAATTCGCGCCCGAGGTGTTCGGCGATCTTGAAGGCGTCCGGCGTGTCGGGATCGAACACGACCTGCAACAGGCCAGAACGATCCCGCAGGTCGACGAAAATCACGCCGCCGTGGTCACGGCGGCGATGCACCCAGCCGGCCGCTTGGATCGTGCGACCCGCCAGCGACTCGCCGATTTCACCGCAGTAATGTGTGCGCATAGGGAAAAGTGCGCGATGTTACGTGCGCCGTGCCCGCGAAGGCAACCGCGTCAGCGTCGCGACCGGCGGCGTGCGCGGGCGCGCGCGCCGGCTGCGGGAGACCTGGATCTGGTGGCTGTCGGCGTGCTCTTGCCATTCGCAGACTTCGCCGCGGTGGCAGGCGCTGCGGACGAAGCTTCAGCCGCCGATTTCGAAGGCGCCGCGTCCGTCGCAGTCTTTGTCGCGGTTTTTTCATCCTTTGACTTGGCTTCCGCCGACGCCGCGGCGGGCGCGTCGGCCTTGGCCGCGTCAGCTGACGCAGGCTCCTTGTCGCCGGCGATATTGCGCTGCGCTTCCTTGTCCGCCTTGAAGTCGGTCTCGTACCAGCCGCCGCCCTTCAGGCGGAATACCGGCGCCGAAACGAGCCGGCGGAGCGCGCTCTTGCCGCAGGACGGGCACTTGCGAAGCGGCCCGTCCGTGATCTTCTGAAGTTCTTCGTGATGCGCCTTGCAGGCGGCACATTGGTATTCGTAAAAAGGCATTGCCGGTTATTTTCGCATAACCAGCGCCTCACCTTTCACTTCGACCCGAACCGTGTCCCCCGGGCCGAATTCACCCTTGAGGATGCGCTGCGCCAGCGGATTTTCGAGCTCCTGCTGCAGCGCGCGCTTGAGCGGCCTGGCGCCGTACACCGGGTCGAATCCAGCCTCGCCCAGCCGGTCGAGCGCGGGCGCGTCGACCTCGATCCGGATGTCGCGCTCGGCGAGGCGGCGGCGCAGATAACCGAGCTGGATCTCGACGATGCGGCGGATGTGGTCGCGCGCGAGCGGATGGAACACGACGATGTCGTCGATGCGGTTGATGAACTCGGGGCGGAAGTGCTGGCCGACGATCTCGAGCACGGCGGCTTTCATGCGGTCGTAATGCTCCTCCCCTGCCATCTCCTGGATCACCTGCGATCCGAGGTTCGAGGTCATGATCACGACGGTATTGCGAAAGTCGACCGTGCGGCCGTGGCCGTCGGTCAGGCGGCCGTCGTCCAGCACCTGCAGCAGGACATTGAAGACGTCCGTGTGCGCCTTCTCAATTTCGTCGAGCAGGATCACGGCGTAAGGACGACGACGCACGGCCTCGGTCAGGTGGCCGCCTTCGTCGTAGCCGACGTAGCCCGGCGGCGCGCCGATCAGGCGCGCGACGGAATGTTTTTCCATGAACTCCGACATGTCGACACGGATCAGCGCTTCCTCGGTGTCGAACAGGAATTCCGCAAGCGCCTTCGACAGTTCGGTCTTGCCGACGCCGGTGGGGCCTAGGAACAGGAACGAGCCATTCGGCCGGTTCGGATCGGAGAGCCCCGCGCGTGAACGGCGGATCGCGTCGGCAACGCTTTTCACGGCCTCGGTCTGCCCGACGACCCGCTGGCCGATCGCCTGCTCCATCTGAAGGAGCTTCTCGCGCTCGCCCTCGAGCATCTTCGAGACCGGGATGCCGGTCCACTTGGATACGACTTCCGCAATCTCCTCCTCGCCCACTTTGTTGCGCACGAGGTGCGGCGCCTTCGTCTCCGCCTTGTGAGCGTCGGCAAGCCGCTTTTCGAGATTCGGGATCGTGCCGTGTTGCAGCTCCGCCATGCGCGCCAGATCGCCGGCGCGGCGCGCGGCGTCGAACGCGGTTTTGGCCCGTTCGAGTTCTTCCTTGATGTGGCTTGTGCCCTGCAACACAGCCTTTTCGGATTTCCATATTTCCTCGAGGTCCGCGTACTGTCGCTCGAGTTCGGTCAGCGATTCCTGCAGCTGCTCCAGACGCTTTTTTGACGCTTCGTCCGTTTCTTTCTTGAGCGCTTCGCGCTCGATCTTGAGCTGGATGATGCGTCGCTCCAGGCGATCGAGTGACTCGGGCTTCGAGTCGATTTCCATGCGGATGCGCGCAGCGGCCTCGTCGATCAGGTCGATCGCCTTGTCCGGAAGCTTTCGGTCACTGATGTAGCGGTGTGACAGCGTCGCCGCCGCGACGATGGCAGGATCCGTGATTTCGACGCCGTGGTGGACCTCGTAGCGCTCATTCAGTCCGCGCAGGATCGCGATCGTGTCCTCGACCGAAGGCTCGTCCACCAGCACCTTCTGAAAGCGCCGCTCGAGCGCGGCGTCCTTCTCGACGTACTTGCGGTACTCATCGAGCGTCGTTGCACCGACGCAATGCAGTTCGCCGCGCGCGAGCGCGGGTTTCAGCATGTTGCCGGCGTCCATCGACCCCTCGGCCTTGCCGGCGCCGACCATCGTGTGCAGCTCGTCGATGAACAGGATCACAGAGCCTTCCTGCTTCGCGAGGTCATTCAGCACGCCCTTCAAGCGTTCCTCAAACTCGCCGCGGAATTTCGTGCCGGCGATCAGCGCGGCCATGTCGAGTGCGAGAATCCGTTTGTGCTTCAGCCCCTCCGGCACCTCGCCGTTGACGATCCGCTGCGCGAGCCCCTCGACGATCGCGGTCTTGCCGACGCCAGGGTCGCCGATCAGCACCGGGTTGTTCTTGGTGCGCCGCTGCAGCACCTGGATCGTGCGACGGATTTCATCGTCGCGGCCGATGACCGGATCGAGCTTGCCCTGGATCGCGCGCGCGGTCAGATCGAGCGTGAACTTTTCGAGTGCGCCGCGCTGCTCTTCGGCGTTCGGGTCATCAATCTTCTCGCCGCCACGCAGGTCGGCGATCGCCTTCTCGATTGCGCCCTTGGCCGCACCCGAATCCTTCATCACGCGGCCGAGCGTGCCGCGGTCGTCGCAGGCCGCGAGCACGAAGAGTTCGCTCGAGATGTACTGGTCGCCGCGCTTCTGTGCGAGCTTGTCAGTGACGTTCAGCAGGCGGATCAGGTCGTTCGAAGGATGCAGGTCGCCTTCCGCGCCTTCCACGCTTGCGATGCGGCCGAGCTCGCCCAGGAGGCGCGAGCGCAGCAAGTTGACATTGACGCCCGCGCGGTCAAGCAAGGGGCGTGTGCTGCCGCCCTCCTGGTCGAGGAGTGCGAGCAGCAGGTGTACGGGCTCGATGAACTGGTGGTCGCGGCCGTTGGCCAGCGACTGGGCGTCCGCCAGCGCGAGCTGAAATTTGGAGGTCAAACGGTCCATGCGCATGGCAGGACTCCGAAGATTTTACCTGCCCGGTTGATGAGGCCGGACGGCGTCTGATTCAACCCCGCAATAGCGCGAATTCGACCATTTATCAAGGATTTACGGCGGTCGCGACCCGCCCCGGTAGTTTCGCCGCCCCGAATTTGCTACAAGTTGACTCGCGCGGACCATCCTTCGAGGGCGGCCGCGACAGGGTTGGGTTGGATTGTACGCAGTGGGACTTGATCCATGGGACAGGTACCCGGAGATGACATGACGCGCACCCGCGCGCCTTACGGATTCGTCGGCGACGGCCGGCTGTCTCGCCATTGGCGCCATTACTTCTCGAGCCTCGGTATCCACTGGAAACTGTGGTCGCGCCGTCGCGCGCACGCCGATGGCCAGAGTGCGGCGCAAGCGCTCGAGGGCTGCGACGTCATCCTGCTCGCGGTCGCGGACGACGCGATCGAACCCGTGCTCGCGCAGCTTCACGCCGAAGGCCTGGCTTCCCCGCGCTTCGTGCATTTCTGCGGCGGCCGGTCCTTCGAAGGGGCATGGGGTGCGCATCCACTCATGAGTTTCGGCGCAGTGCTCTACGAGCCCGCCTTCTACCGCGAGATCCCCGTCTTCGTCGAAGCGGATGACGCCACGCCCGATCCTGCGGCGCACTTCCAGGCGTTGTTCCCGCGGTTGCCGAACCCGTGCTTTCCGCTACGGACCGAAGACAAGGCCTATTACCACGCGCTCTGCGCGCTCGCCGGCGGCATGACGGCCGTACTCTGGCGAGAATTCTTCGCGGCGATGGCCGCACGCTTCGACGCCCCCCGCGAGGCACTGGCCTGCTACCCGCGCCGGATTCTCGAAAACGTACTGGCCTCCGCGGACGGCGCGCTGACCGGGCCGGTCGCACGCGGTGACACCGGCACCATACGCGCGCATCTCGATGCGCTGAACGGCAGCCCGCTCGGCCCCGTGTACCAGGCGTTCATCGCGGCCGCCGGGCGGGAGCGCGCATGAAATCCGTGTTGGAATTCGCCGCGGCGAAGGCCGAGGGCCGCAAGATCTCGATGGTCACCTGCTATGACGCCTGCTTCGCGCGTCTGCTCGAAGCCTCCTCCATCGACAGCCTGCTGGTCGGCGACAGCGCGGCCATGGTCATGCACGGGTATCCGGATACCCTCGCCGCGACGGTCGAGTTGATGGCATGGCACACGGCGGCGGTGCGGCGCGGCGCGCCGACCCGCTTCCTGGTCGGCGACATGCCGTTCCTCTCGTTCCGCAAGGGCATTCCGGCGGCGATGGACGCCGTCGCGGCGCTCATGCGCGCGGGCGCTAACGCGGTCAAGCTCGAAGGCGTCGACGGCCACGAGGACGTCATCGGCGCCATCGTCGGTTCCGGCGTGCCGGTGATGGGACATCTCGGATTGACGCCGCAGTCGGTGCATGCGCTCGCCGGCTTCCGAGTGCAGGGCCGGAGCGAGAACGATGCGGCGCGGATATTCGACGATGCCCTGATGCTCGAGAAGTTCGGCTGCTTTGCGCTCGTGCTCGAGTGCGTGCCGGCCCCGCTCGCATCCCGGATTACCGCCGCACTTGGAATACCGACGATCGGCATCGGTGCCGGCGCCGGCTGCGACGGGCAGGTGCTCGTGCTGCAGGACCTGCTCGGTCTCTCCAACGGATTCCGTCCGAAATTCCTGCGCACCTATGCCGACGGATTCGGGCAATTCAAGGATGCCCTGGACCGCTTCGACCTCGACGTCAAGGAAGGCCAGTTTCCGGGCCCGGCGGAAAGCTACGAATCATGAATGTCGTCGAGAATGTCGCCGACCTCGCGAGGCTGCGCCGCGAGCGCGGGCCGGGAGCCACCGGCTTCGTGCCGACGATGGGTGCGCTGCACGACGGTCATCTGTCGTTGCTCAGGCGCGCGCGCGCCGAGAATAGCCACGTCTGGGCAAGCGTTTTCGTCAACCCCGCGCAATTCGATGACCGCGCGGATCTCCTCTCCTATCCCCGTCCGCGCAACGAGGATCTTGCGCTGCTGCGCGCCGCCGGCTGCGACCTGGTATTCCTGCCGCGCGCCCTGGAAATCTATCCGGACGGCTACCGGTATCGCGTGACCGAAAACGAACTGAGCCGCCAGTTCTGCGGCGCGGGACGCCCGGGACATTTCGACGGCGTGCTGACTGTCGTCCTCAAGCTGCTGATGCTCGTCCGTCCGGAACGCGCCTACTTCGGTGAGAAGGACTTTCAACAGCTGCGCCTGGTCGAAGGAATGACCAACGCGTTTTTCCTCGACACTGAAATCATCCCGTGCGCACTCGTGCGCGAGTCCGACGGCCTGGCGATGAGTTCGAGAAACCGCCTGCTGACGAGCGAGGAACGCGCGCGCGCGCCAAGGTTGCATCGCGTGCTCGCCCAAAGCGTCGAGCACGCCCGGTCGCCCGGCGACGCCGCGGCAGAACTGACAAGGGAAGGATTCGAAGTCGAGTACGTCGCCGATCATGAAGGACGCCGCCTCGCGGCGGTGCGTCTTGGCAAGGTGAGGCTCATCGATAATGTCGAATACGCGTGAACCGCAGCTCTTGTTCCTGCTGACAGGCTCGATCGCCTGCTTCAAGGCCTGCGAGCTGATCTCCCGCCTCGTGAAGCGCGGCATCGCGGTTCAGACGGTCGCGAGTGCAGGAGCATTGCAATTCGTCGGCGAAGTGACGCTCGAAGGCCTGACGGGACGGCCGCCGTTCGTCGACCTGTACCAGTCGGGCCGCGCCATGGACCACATCCGTCTTGCGCGCTGGGCGGATGCGGCGCTCCTTTGCCCCGCAACCGCCAATTCGCTGAACCGCCTCGCCACAGGGCTCGCAGACGATGCGATCGGCGCGCTGTTCCTTGCCTGGGAATTCACCTCCAAGCCCTGGCTGATTGCGCCAGCGATGAACGCCACGATGTGGGAGCACCCGGCGACAGCCGCCTCGCGCCGGCGCCTCGCCGAGTACGGCGCACGCCTGCTGCCGGTCGGAGACGGCCACCTGGCCTGCGGCGAATCCGGTGAAGGCCGGCTGCTCGAAGTGGCCGACATCGAATCCGAACTGCTCAAAGCACTGGCGCTCCGATGAACGTGCTCGTGACTTCCGGCGCGACACGCGAGCCGATCGACAGCGTGCGCTTTCTCTCCAACCTGAGCAGCGGCCGGACCGGCGCGGCGATTTGCGAGGCGTTCGCCGCGCGCGGCGCGCGCGTGACGCAACTGCTCGGCGTCGACTCGGCGCGGGCCGTGGGCATCGAACGGCACGAGACATTCACGGATCACGCGTCCCTCGACGAGCTGCTGCGTCGCCTGCTGACGGAAGCCCGCTACGATGCGGTAATCCATTCCGCTGCCGTCGGCGACTTCACCCTTGCCGAGCCCGTCTCCGACAAGAAACTTCCCTCCGGCAGGGAACTGGTGCTGCGGCTACGCCCGACGACGAAAATCATCGATGGCATTCGCAGTCAAGCTGGGGGGCAGGGTCTCACGCTAGTCGGCTTCAAACTGACCCACGACCCGCACGCCGCGACGCAGGCCCGTGCGGCGCAGGCATTGATCAGTCGCAGCGGCGCGGATTACGTCGTGCAGAACGACGTCGCGACGTTGGGCGAAGCCGGCCACGTTTTCACCATCTACGCGCGCGGCGGCGGGGAATGGTCCTGCTCCGGACGCGAGGCGCTCGCAATGGCGCTCGTCACGTTGCTCGAACAATCATACGCCCGGGGTCCTGCATGATCCTCGTCCTAGATATCGGCAACAGCCAGATATTCGGCGGCGTGTTCGACGACATGAAACTCTGCCTGCAGTTCCGCCGCGCGACACGATCGGAAAACACGTCCGATGAACTGGGTCTCTTCCTGAGGCAGGTGCTGCGCGAGAACGATTTCGAACCGGCGAGCATCACGGCGGTGTCGATCTGTTCGGTCGTGCCGGACATGGTGCACTCGGTGCGCAATGCCACTATCAAGTACTTCGGCGTGCGGCCATTCCTGCTGGAGCCCGGCGTGCGCACGGGGCTTCGGATCCGCTACCGCAATCCACTCGAGGTCGGCACCGACCGCATCGCCGGCGCCATCGCGGCGGCCAGCCTGTTTCCCGGCAAGAACGCGATCATCGTCGATTTCGGCACGGCGACGACGATCGACGCGCTGACCGCGGATCGCGACTATCTCGGCGGCTTGATTCTGCCCGGCCTCCGGCTCGCGATGGAGAGCCTGGACGCACGCACCGCGCGGCTGCCGAAAGTGGAAATACGCAAGCCGCCCGAGCTGCTCGGCCGCTCGACGGTCGAGAGCATCCAGGCGGGCCTCTTTTATGGAAACCTCGCGATCCTGCGCCATCTCTGCGCAGAGCTGCGCGAACGCTATTTCGCGGGCAGCCCGACGATGCTGGTCGGCACCGGCGGCTTCGCGCGGCTCTTCGAGGACGAAGGCGTCTTCGACGCTCACGTCCCGGAACTCGTCCTGCTCGGTCTCCGCGAGGCGCTGCTGCTCAATAGCTGACGATGACCATAAGCGCGCGGACTACGCCTGCCGGGACCCCGGCGGGACACGCGAGTGAGCGAATAAGTTCGGGCTGAGCGAACGAGCGTTGTCCCGACGGGCGAAAGCCGCGCGACCGCAAGACGCAATCGTCAGTGCGCGAATTCGTGCGAGAGGCCGGTGACGAGAATGCCGAGCGCGATCAATGCGACCTGCTGTATCGAGGTGCGCGCGTCCACGCGACGGTGCAGTCCCGGGATCAGGTCCGCGACTGCGACATAGAGGAAGCTCGCCGCCGCGACCGCGAGCGCGTACGGCAGCACGTACAGCGCTTCGGCGAGCAGGAACCACGCGATCAGCGCGCCCGCGACCGAAGCGAGGCTCACCGCCACGTTCAGCATCAACGCGCGCCGGCGCGACATCCCGCCGTTCAGCAGGATCGCCAGGTCGCCGACTTCCTGCGGGATCTCGTGCGCGAATACGGCGACCGTCGTCACGATACCGAGATGCGGATCGGTCAGGAATGCAGCCGCGACCAGCACGCCGTCCAGCGTGTTGTGAAAAGCATCGCCCCAGAGGATCAGGGTCGCGGAGGCGCGTGCGCGGTGATGATCCTGCGGACCGTGGGCTTCGCAGGCATCGATGTGGCAGTGCCGCCACAGCACCATCTTCTCGAGCACGAAGAACGCTATGATTCCGCCGGCAAGCGCGATGCCGACACCATGCGCGCCGGCGCCGTTGTCGAGCGCGTGCGGCAGCAGCGCAAGCAGTGCAGCACCGAGCAATGCACCGGTGGCGAAGCTGACGAGGTGCGGCAACAATGCGTTGCGCCGAGCCGCCGGCAGCAGCATGAAGCCGCCGGCGATCAGCGCGGAAAGCGCGCCGCTGCCGGCCGTAAAGAGCAGTATCAGTGCAAGCGTTGACATCGGGACAGACTACTCCAGGTCACGCGAGCCAGATCAGCGCGGCCATTCGTCCTGTCCTCCCGTCGCGCCGGTGGGAATAGAACCGCGCCGGCTCCGAGACCGTGCAGTGACCGCCCCCGAACACGTCGGTGACGCCCGCGCCGGCGAGCCGGCGGCGCGCCAGCGCCTGCAGGTCCGCGAAGAATCGATCCGCATGGCCCGTGAGGAAATGCGCCGATGCTGCCGGGTCGCCGCCGATGATGGCACTGCGGACATCGTCGCCGACTTCGAAGGCCTGTGGACCGATCGATGGCCCAAGCCAGGCGACGAGCCGCGTTCGGATCGCAATCCAGGTTTGCGATCGTCGCCTCGATCACGCCCGCGGCCAGGCCGCGCCAGCCGGCGTGCGCGAGACCGACGCGCTTTCCGTCGCGGCCCGCGATGAATACGGGCAGACAATCCGCGACCAGCACCGCACAGACTGCGCCGCGCGTGAATGAAACGACGCCGTCCACGGGACCCGGCGGCCTGCCAGGAATGACCATCACCGCGGCGCCATGCACCTGTTCCAGCCAATGCGGTTCACCGGGGAGTTCGAGCGCCTTGCGCAGGCGCCGGCGATTCTCCGCGACCGCCGATAGATCGTCGCCGACGTGCGTCGCGAGGTTGAAGCTCGCATAACGGCCGCTGCTGACGCCGCCGGTGCGCGTCGTCATCGCCGCGCGCACGTTCGCAGGAGCAGGCCAGTCCGGCTGCAGGAATTCGTGCGCGGCCATCAGGAAGCGGCCGCGGTGCGATCGCGGCGCAGCGCTGCGATCAGCGCGAGGAAATCCGTCGGCAGCGGCGCCGCCACCTCGATCGTCGCGGCCATCCGCCGGATGCGGGAACGACAGTTTCGCGGCGTGCAGGGCCTGCCGCCGGAAATCGCGGAGCGCCGCCGCGAGCGCCGGCGTCGCGCCGCGCGGAATCTCGAGCCGGCGTCCATAGACCTGATCGCCGACCAGCGGATAGCCGGCGTGCGCGAGATGCAGGCGAATCTGGTGCGTGCGTCCGGTCTCGAGCATGACGCGCACCCAGGTGTGGCGGCGGAAGCGCTCGATCACGCGGTAATGCGTGATGGCATCGCGCCCGCCGGTGCGCACGGCCATGCGCACGCGGTCGACCGGATGTCGGTCGATGGGCGCATCCACGGTGCCGCCCGAAGTCATCACGCCGACGGCGATTGCCTGGTATTCGCGTTCGATCGCGCGCGCCGCGAGCGCCTCGGTCAGCATTTCGCGGGCGACGTCGTTTCGCGCCACGATCAGGAGCCCTGTCGTGTCCTTGTCGAGCCGGTGCACGATGCCGGCTCGCGGCAGCTTCGACGAGCTTCGGGTCGTGCGCGAGCAGCGCGTTCTGCAACGTGTGGTCCCGATTGCCCGCGCCAGGATGCACGACGAGGCCCGCGGGCTTGTCGATGACGATGACCTGCTCGTCTTCCCAGGCGATCGAGAGCGCGAGCGGTCTGTGCGAGCGGCACGACCGCATCCTCGATGGGCGCATCGAGTGCAACTCGCTCTCCGCCCGCGACGATGTCGCGCGGACGCGGAATACCGCCGTCGACAGTCAGGTGCCCCGCGTCGATGAAGCGCTTCAGGCGCGAGCGCGAGAACTCGGGCAACTCTTCGGCGAGTACCTGGTCGAGCCGCCGGCCTGCGGCCGCCGGCGGCAACCGCAATTCGCGTTGGTGTCTGGGGGAACTCATGGGGTCTGAAACGGTCTTTGCCGCTATACTGCGTCGGTTCAACAGTCGGGGTCCAGTCCTTTGCAGCGGAATAAAATCATGGCGCGCGCCATGGCGATCGCGTGCTGTGCGCTGATTTTCGGCGCCTGCAGCGTCCGGGACCGCGCGGCCGAAGATGTAGAGCCCGAGAAGCTCTACCAGCGCGGTCACAACTCGATAATGAGCGGCGATTACCGCGCGGCCGTGAGCTACTACGAGGCTCTCGAAGCGCGCTACCCGTTCTCGGAGTTCGCGCGCCAGGCGCGGTTGGACATCATCTACGCGTATTACAAGAGTCATGAGGCCGAATCGGCCGTCGACTCCGCGGACCAGTTCATCCGCGAGAACCCGACGCATCCGCGCGTGGACTACGCGATGTACGTCAAGGGCCTCGTTTATTTCGAGCGCTCGCCAAACTTGCTGGAGCGCTGGTTCAACACGGAACTGACCGAGCGTCCACCGTCGGACGCCCGCCGCTCGTTCCAGGCATTCCAGGCGCTCATCGAACGCTTTCCGCAGAGCGACTACGCGCACGACGCGCGCCAGCGCATGATTTTCCTGCGCAACCGCCTCGCGGACTACGAGGTGCACGTCGCCGACTATTACCTGCGCCGCCAGGCCTGGGTGGCCGCGATTGCGCGCGCCCGATTCTGCATCGAGAACTACGACGGCGCACCCGCGGTGCGCGAGGCGCTCGACATCATGATCACGGCCTACGAGGGCCTCGGCCTGGCCGATCTTGCCGAGCGCTCGCAGGAAGTGTATGCGTTGAACTACCCGGACGGGCGGCCCGAGCGGCGCGGCAAGCGGGATTGGTGGCCGTTCTGGTGAAGCGTTAACGGGTAAAGGGGACGCACCCCTTTATATTGGTCGCAGCCGCTGGCTGGCTCGCTCGCTCAGAAGAACGGACATTCGCTCGCTCGCGACGTCGGCCCTCCGGAAAAGGGTGCGGCCTTTTATGACTCCCCGGGGCGGTAACCGGAAGTGATCGGATAGCGCCAGTCGCGGCCGAACGCGCGGCCGCTGACGCGGACGCCAGGCGGCGCCTGCCGGCGCTTGTATTCATTCCGCTTCACCATCTCGAGCACGCGCGTGACAGTCGCGCGCTCGAACCCGAGTTCCACGATCTCGTCCACCGACCGGTTATCTTCGATGAATGCCTCGAGGATCGGGTCGAGCACGTCGTACGGCGGCAGCGTATCTGATCGAGCTGGTTGTCGCGCAGTTCCGCGGTCGGCGGGCGCTCGATGATGCGATCCGGGATCACCGGCACCGGGCCTTGCGCGTTCCGCCACCGCGCGAGCCGCCAGACGAGCGTCTTGCTGCAGTCCTTGATCGGCGCATAGCCGCCCGCCATGTCGCCGTAGAGCGTCGCGTAGCCGACCGACATTTCGCTCTTGTTGCCGGTGGTCAGCACCATGCGTCCGGTCTTGTTCGAGATCGCCATCAGCAGCATTCCGCGGCAGCGCGCCTGGATGTTCTCCTCGGTCGTGTCCGCAGCGCGGCCCCTGAATTCGCTCGGCGAGCGAGGCGATCGTCGCCGCGTACATGTCCTCGATCGGGATGACCGAGTATTTCACGCCGAGCCCGCGCGCCATCGCGGCGGCATCGTCCCTCGACATCGCTGCCGTGTGGCGCGACGGCATCATCACCGCCTGCACGCGATCGGCTCCCAACGCATCGCAGGCGAGCGCGAGCACGAGCGCCGAATCGACGCCGCCGGAGAGACCGATGACGACGCCGGAAAACTGGTGTTTGCCGACGTAATCGCGAACACCGTGCACGATCGCGCGCCAGACGCTCTCCTCGGCGACCGGCAAGGCGGCGATCGGGCCACTGGCGATACGGAGTGCCCCGCCTGATTCCGTGACGTCGACGAGCGACAGCGATTCGTCGAAGGCCGGCGCGCGCTGCACGAGCGAGCCGGCCGCGTCCGTCGCGAATGAACAACCGTCGAAGACCAGCTCATCCTGCCCGCCGACCAGATTGAGATACAGGAATGCCATGCCGGTCTCTCGCGCGCAGCAGCGCCATGGCCGCTTCGCGCTCGGTCTGCTTGCCCTGCTGGTAAGGCGACGCATTGAGCGCGATAGCGAGCGTTGCGCCGGCAGCGCGCGCCGCGGCCGCCGGCCCGACGTGCCAGACGTCCTCGCAGATGAGCGGCGCGACACGGATGCCCGCGATCTCGACCGTGACCGCCGATGTGCCCGCCGTGAAATAGCGCTCTTCGTCGAACACCTGGTAGTTCGGCAGCTGCTGCTTGCGGTAATTCGCGATGCGGGCGCCGTCCCGGAGCCAGGCAGCGCTGTTATAGAGCGTGCCATCCGCGTACTCGGGATAGCCGACCAGCAGGTCGATGCCGCGCGCCGCAGTCCGCGAGCCGGGCCATCGCGCCCTCGATGCGCCGGCGGAAGCCGCGGTGAAACAGCAGGTCTTCGGGCGGATAGCCGGATAGCGCGAGCTCCGGTGTCACGACGAGCGCCGCTCCCTCCCGACGCGCTTCCTCGAGCCGCGCGGACGATGCGCTCCGCGTTGCCCGTCACATCGCCGACCGTCGGATTGATCTGAGCGAGCGCTATCCGCAACAAGGGGGGCGCCTGGCAAAGGGGACGCATCCCTTTTCCTCGAAGGACCTAAGGAAAAGGGATGCGTCCCCTTTGCCAAGGCGCGCGCGTCTCATTGCGGTCAGCGCTTCTTCTTGCGGCGCCGCGCAGCGAGCGCCGTCTTCATGCGCGCTGCCGAGCTCAGCGGGCGAATCGCACGGTGCGCACGCCGGCTTCATCGAGCGCCGCGTACTTGTCGGCAGCCGTGCCCTTGCCGCCCGCGATGACCGCGCCCGCATGTCCCATGCGCTTCCCGGCCGGCGCCGTGACGCCCGCGATGTAGGCGACGACCGGCTTCGACACGTGGCGACGGATGTAGTCGGCCGCCGCTTCCTCGTCGCTGCCGCCGATCTCGCCGACCATGACGATGCCAGCCGTTTCTTGGTCGCGCTCGAACAGCGCGAGCACGTCGATGAAGTTCATGCCGCGGACCGGATCGCCGCCGATGCCGACGCAACTCGACTGTCCGAGGCCGAGATTCGTCGTCTGAAATACCGCTTCGTAAGTCAGCGTGCCGGAGCGCGAGATGATGCCGACTCGGCCGGGCTTGTGGATGAATCCCGGCATGATGCCGACTTTGCATTCGCCCGGCGTGATGACGCCCGGGCAGTTCGGCCCGATGAGACGACAACGGCTATCGGTGAGCGCGGCTTTGACGCGCACCATGTCGTTGACCGGAATGCCTTCGGTGATGCAGACGATGAGTCGGATGCCGGCGTCCGCCGCCTCGAGGACCGCGTCCGCCGCAAACGGCGCCGGCACGTAGATCATGCTGACATCGGCTTTCGTCGCCGCGATCGCGTCGTGCACCGTGTCGAACACCGGCCGGTCCAGGTGCCGGCTGCCGCCGCGGCCCGGCGTCACGCCGCCGACGAGGTTCGTGCCATAGGCGATCGACTGCTCGGAATGAAACGTGCCCTGCTTGCCGGTGAAGCCCTGGCAGATCACGCGACTCCTGCGGTCGACGAGGATACTCATCGGCGCGCTCCGCGGCCCGCGCAGCTTGCACGGCCTTGGTCGCGGCGTCCGTCAGGTCCCTCGCGGCAGTGATCGCGAGTTTGCTCGCGGCGAGGATCTTGCGCGCCTTGTCGGCATTCGTGCCCTCGAGGCGCACGATCACCGGCACCGACACGCCGACTTCGCGGACGGCCTGCACGATGCCCTCCGCGATCACGTCGCAGCGCACGATGCCGCCGAAAATGTTGACGAGCACCGCGCGCACGCGCTCGTTTGACAGGATCAGCGCGAAATGCCGCAGTCACCCGCTCCGCCGTCGCCGTGCCGCCGACATCGAGGAAGTTCGCAGGCTCGCCGCCGTGCAGCTTGATCAGATCCATCGTCGCCATCGCGAGCCCTGCGCCGTTGACCATGCAGGCGATGTTGCCGTCGAGCGAGACGTAATTGAGCTCATGCTCCGACGCCGCTCGCTCCATTGCATCCTCCTGCGACGGATCGCGCAGCGCCACGAGCGCGGGTTGCCGGTAGAGCGCATTCGCTTCGACATTGATCTTCGCGTCGAGCGCGACGAGCGCGCCGCCTTTCGTCACGATCAGCGGATTGACCTCGATCAACGCCAGGTCGCGTTCGAGATAGAGCCGGTAAAGGGCGCTCGCAATGCGCTCGAATTCCGCGACCTGTTTTCCCTGCCAGGCCCGAGCCCGAACGCGAGGCGGCGACACTGGTAGCTCTGCAGACCCGTGGCCGGATCGATGTCCGCACGCAGGATGCGGTGCGGCTCCTTCGCCGCGACTTCCTCGATATCCATTCCTCCGGCCGCGGAAGCGACGAAGGCGATCCGGCTCGTGTCGCGATTGAGCAGCAAGGACAGGTAGAGCTCGCGCTCGATCGCGCTGCCGGATTCCACGTAGACGAGTTCGATCGGCAATCCGCCCGCGCCGGTCTGCTTCGTGACCAGGCGCTGCCCGATCATCGCTTTCGCGGCGCGCCCGACTTCCGCGGCGGAACGGCAGAGCTTGACACCGCCCGCTTTGCCGCGTCCGCCCGCATGCACCTGCGCCTTGACGACCCACACCGGTCCTGCGAGTTCGGCGGCTGCCGCGACGGCCTCGGCTTCATTCGCCGCCACCCGGCCGGCCGGCACCGGCACGCCGTACTCGGCGAAAACGCGCTTCGACTGGTATTCATGCAGATTCATCACGGCATTGTAACGGCTGACTTGAACCGCGTCGCAATCGCGGCCTGGAACAACGGTCGCCGCCATCACGCGTGATAAAGTGCCGCCGTGAAAAACCCGGCGGAACTGGAACGAACGACCGGTGATCCGGAACTCGCCTGGCGCGTTCTCGGACTTCTCAATCTCTACCGGCTGAGCGTCCCCTCCGTGCTGGTCGTGCTGATGGCGCTCTCCAGCCGGCCGCAGCCGCTCGGCGTCGCCTCGCCGGCGCTCTATTACTTCACGCTGATCGGCTGGTTCGTCACCGGCGTGATCTGTATCGGGCTCCTGAAGACGCGCTGGCCGACGCTTCAGAAGCAGGCCTACATCCACATCACCTTCGATGTTGTCGCCGTGACGATGCTGATGCTGACGAGCGCGGGCGCCGCGAGCGGCGCGGGCCTCCTGCTCATCATCCCGGTTGCCGCCGTCAGCATCCTGCTGCCGAGCCGCGTCGCGACGTCGATCGCGGCGGTCGCGGCGCTCGTCGTGCTGGTGCAGCAGATCGCGCTCTGGTTCTCGGGCGGCGCGGATCCGTCCGACCTGACGCAGGCGGGCATGCTGGGCGGCGTCATCTTCCTCGCGGCGCTCGCGGTCGGGCCGCTCGCCCGGCGGCTGCGAGAAAGCGAGGCGCTGGTGCGCCAGCGCGACCTCGACCTCGCGAACCTCGCGGAGCTGTCGCAGTACATCGTCGAACGGCTGCGCGAAAGCCTGGTCGTGGTCGACGAGCACGACCGCATCCGCCTGATCAACGACTCGGCCCGCCAGATCCTTGGCGGCGACGCGACGCCGGACGCGCTGCTCGGCGAAGTGTCGCCGCGCCTGCTCTACCTGCTCGCGATGTGGCGCCAGAGCGAACCCGTGACCGACACGGCCGGCGGCAATCTGCTGGCGGCCGACGGGCTGCGCGAGGTGCGCCCGCATTTCGCCCCGCTCGGCGAGGCCCGTCCGCCGCCCGTGCTGGTATTTCTCGAGGACCTGACGGCACTCGACGACCGGATCCAGCAGACGCGGCTCGCCGCGCTCGGCCGGCTGTCCGCCTCGATCGCGCACGAGATCAGGAATCCGGTCGGCGCGATCAGCCATGCGGCACAGCTGCTGGCCGAGGATTCGAAGCTTTCCGATTCGGACCGGCGCATGACGGCGATCATCCGAACCAACGCCGAGCGCGTCAGCGCGATCATCGGCAACGTGCAGCAGCTCGCGCGGCGCGAAACCACGCGTCCGGAGCGCATGCCGCTCGGGGAATGGCTGACCGACTTCGTGCAGGAATTCCTGAATACGGGCGGGTATCAGCCGGGCCAGCTAGTCGCGGAGGTGCCGGAACCGGATCTCGAGGTGCGTGTCGATCCGTCCCACCTGCATCAGGTCCTGTGGAATCTCTGCGAGAACGCATTCCGCTACTCGGTGCAGATGACTCGAAGACAAGGTCGAAGTGCGCATCGGTCGACTGACCGGCAGCAATCGCCCGTTTCTGGAGGTGCTCGACCGCGGGCCCGGCATCGATTCGACGCTGACCGACCGCATTTTCGAGCCGTTCTTCACGTCGCGGACGAGCGGCACGGGGCTCGGCCTCTTCATCGCCCGCGAACTCGCGCAATGCAACAGGGCGCTGCTCGTGTTCGAGCCGCGCACCGGCGGCGGCAGCATCTTCCGCATCGTGTTCGCCGATCCGCAGCGCTGGGAACAGTCCTGACCGCGCCCCGATGGCGAATCCCCGCGCACTGATCGTCGACGATGAACCGGATCTCTGCGAACTGCTGTCGCTGACGCTTGCGCGCATGAATGTGGATTCGAGCGCGGTGCACGACCTCGCGGCCGCGCGCGCGCAATTGCAGGGGCGCCAGTCATTCGCGCTCTGCCTGACGGATCTCCGGCTTCCGGACGGCGATGGGCTCGACCTGGTCGAATGGATCCAGGTGCATTCGCCGGATCTTCCGGTCGCCGTGATCACGGCGCACGGCCACGTCGAAGCTGCGGTGCGCGCGCTCAAGCTCGGCGCATTCGACTTCGTGTCGAAGCCGCTCGACGTGACGGACCTGCGCAAGCTCGTGAACCAGGCGCTCAAGCTGTCGGGCGACCGGCGTCCGGGAGGGGATCACCGCCGGCTGCTCGGCGACTCCGAGCCGATGCAGAAGGTCCGCGCGCTGATCGGCCGTGTCGCGCGCAGCCAGGCGCCGGTGCACATCACCGGCGAATCCGGCACCGGCAAGGAACTGGTCGCGCGGCTGATCCACGAAAGCGGTCCGCGCAAGGATGCGCCGTTCGTGCCGGTCAGCTGCGGCGCGATTCCGTCCGAGCTGATGGAAAGCGAGCTCTTCGGCCACCGCAAGGGCAGCTTCACCGGCGCGGTCGCGGACAAGCCCGGTCTCGTGCAGGCGGCGGAAGGCGGCACGCTGTTTCTGGACGAAGTAGCGGATCTGCCGTTTCCGATGCAGGTGAAGCTATTGCGCCTGATCCAGGAAAAGGCGGCGCGCCCGGTCGGCGAGCAGCACGAGCAACCGGTGGACGTGCGCATTCTGTCGGCGACTCACCGCGACCTCGGCGAACTGGTCGCGGCCGGCCGCTTCCGCGAAGACCTCTATTACCGCATCAACGTGATCGAAATGCGCGTTCCGGCGCTGCGCGAGCGGCTCGTCGACGTGCCGGAACTCGCCGCCGCGATCACGGGCCGATTCGCTACCCGCATGGGCATGACGCCGCCGGCGATTTCGGACGCGGCGATGGAGCTGCTGGCCACACATGACTATCCGGGCAACGTGCGCGAACTCGAAAACGTCATCGAGCGTGCGCTCACGCTCTGCGACGGCGGCACAATCCAGCCCGACGATATCGAGCTGCGCGGTTCGCCAAGCCAGTTTGAGGAAACGGTGCCGCCACATCGGCCGGGCACCCTGCCCGACCGGCTGGAAGACATCGAGCGCGCCTCGATCGTCCGGGCGCTGGAGGCAGCCCGCTACAACAAGACGGCGGCCGCCCGGGCACTCGGCATCAGCTTCCGGGCGTTGCGCTACCGCATCAAGAAGCTGGGGATTGAGTAGCGAGAGCCTGACGCGCAGCGTCACATTTTGACGCGCCGCGTCAGTACTCGACGTCGCCACAGCCCGACAGGCTGGTCGGGCGGAAGCGAAAAATACTGATAAGTCCGTCACTTACGAGCGGCAGCCAGATTGGCATGATCCTTGCTGTAGCTAGAGTGCATCGGCGCATGAGCGCCGCCCTTGGTTCTTCAACAGAGGTACATGAAATGAAGGCTATTCAGAAGGGCTTCACGCTCATCGAACTGATGATCGTGGTGGCCATTATCGGCATCCTGGCCGCGATCGCGATCCCGGCTTATCAGGACTACACGATCCGTTCGCAGGTCACGGAAGGCATGACGCTTGCCGGCGACCTCAAGGCGTCGATTGCCGAGTACACGGCGCAGGTCGGCGAATGGCCGGTGGACCTGGGCGAAGTCGGGTCTCGGTTCGGGCGGCATCCGACGTCGAAAGACCGGTCGCTACGTGACAGGCGTCGATGTGGACGAACGGAACGATCACCATCACGTACGGCAAGGACGCCAACCAGGCGATCCAGACCGATTACGCTGGCGTTCCAGCCGTTGTCAGAACTTGAACCAAGACATCGTCTGGCGTCTGCGGTAAGGCGCGCCTTGATCCGATCGACACGAGTGACACGCCGACCAGTGGACTCGCTTCGGATGACGAACTCGGTAACAACGTCGATTCGACAAGTACGTGCCGTCTTCGTGCCGCACCGGCTTCGGCGGTGCCTAAGTCGGTGCTTGATTCATGCCTGACAATTGTTGGTATGCGCAGGGCCCCTGACAGCAGGGGCCTTGCTTTTTCCGCACTGTCAATCGAGAATCAGTTCGAACACATGACAGCATACGACTTCGCGCGTACCATCGGTCGCGCGCTGGGCTGACGTTCGCGCTTGCTGCTCGGCGCCGGCCTTCCTCGTCGATCTGCGTCTGGTGGACGTCTCACCGATCTCTGACGGATTCGCCATTGCAGGCGACGATGGTCACTGCTTCGGCATGGCGGCGGTCCAGGTATTTGGGCCGTGCTGATCGCACGCCTCATCTGGTTCGCTGTGGCACTGCTGGTACTTCCACCTGTCGTTCGGGCTGCTGGCCTTTGACTGGCCCGCCATGACTGCCATCGCTGCGCACGCAGGTTCGCAGCCGGGAGAGAACGCTTTGGCTGATCCTGGCCTGGTTCCCCGTCCTCGGTGGCCGTGACGCTGATGGCGAACGCGACCTGGTATCCCGCGTCACGGTTCTCGCCTGCGGACTCCTGGCTGCATGCAGAATTGGTCTGGCGTTTCTCCGACCAGGTGCTGACGGGGTCTTGATCGCGGTCATGCTCCTGCAGTGATCGCCACGCGCTGTCTCTGCGGCACCGTCAGGCGTCGGTCGGAACGTCGCGCTGCTGCTCGTCTCCGCCGGCGACGCTGTTTTTGGTCGGTGGTTCCTGTCGGGACATTCGCGCGCCGCAGTCGGCGCCGGCCCCGTCTTTCGCCATGCCGCATATCGTGATTATCGGCATCGATTCGCTGCGCGACGACCTTGCGCGCACGAGCGGGCGGAGATCGCTCGCCCCGCATCTCGACGCAGTTCCTGGACGGTGCACACCGGTTCAGCGACACGATCAGCCCGCTCGCCAGGACTTATCCGCACTGGTTATCGCTGCTGACCGGGCGTCATCCGGTGACGACCAATGCCGCGATTCAATCTGATGCCGCGCGCCTCGTACGCGAAGGGGACACCCTGGGCGATGTACTGCAGCGCGCGCGGTTATCACAGCGTGTTATGCGACCGACGAAGTGCGCTTTGCGAATTTCGACGAGTCTTTCGGCTTCGACCAGCTCATCACGCCGCCGGTTGGCTCATCGGATTTCATGCTCGGCAAAGCCGGCGACTTGCCGCTCGTCAATCTGCTTCTCGCCGACACTGCGCTTGCAGGCTTGACTGTTCCCGAGCAGTCACGCGAATCGCGGCGGCCAGTATCACCTACCGGCCCGCGCAATTTCCTCGACCGAGCTCAATCGCGAACTGACGGTCGACCATCCGGAATTCCTGTCTATTCACTTGACGCTGTCTCACTGGCCATATAGCTGGGCCGGCCTGCCGACACCGCAGACGCCGCAGGAGTATCGGCGCCGCCTACCGCGGGCCGTCGGCGGAAGTGGATCGGCAGTTCGGCGAAGTGATGGACATTCTTCGAGCGCAAGGGCGTGCTCGAGAATGCCATCGTCGTCGTGCTGTCCGATCATGGCGAGGCGCATGGGAGGACAGACCGACTCGATGCTGCGCAAGACCGGCACCGGCATGGAAATCTGGAATTCGTTGTGGGGACATGGCACCAGCGTCATGAGCCCGCACCAATATAGCGTATTGCTGGCGATGCGCGGCTTCGGTCAGGCGCGCCTGCCGGGTATGCCGGCCGTGCACGCGTGGCCGGTGTCGCTCGAAGACGTTCGCCCGACGCTGCAGGAATTCGCAACCGGTGCGCGCCCGCGGATGTCGACGGCATATCGCTGGTGCCATTCCTCACGAGCCCGAATCAGTCGTCGAAGCTGACGCGCGCATCCGCTTCACCGAAACCGGACTTCAGTACGCCAATGGTGCTGGCCGGCAAATACGATCGAGCCGGGTCTGATGCATGAGGGCGCCGCCTATTATGAAATCGTGCCGGAAACCGGCTGGGTGCAATTGCGCCCGAATCGAATTTGACGGAATTGATGGCCAGAAGCAGCGTGCGGCGCTATCCAGGAATTCGCTGCTCGCCGCGATCCCGAGCTGGACCGACGATTCTGTGACCTACCTGTTCTCGGATCGTCGTTCGCCGCTGCCACGGCGTCTCCAGGGCCGTCCCGGACCCCGAGGCCGAACCGGAAGCCGCCCGGCTGTGGGACGCTCTGCACGCGCGTTTTCCGGGCGAACTGGCGGCGATTTCCCACGTGCCATGATTGTGACCCCGGTCACCCGCCCGTTGGCCGGGTTATGGGAGCATCATCGGCGATTTAACAATTGCTGCCACCCCACGCTGGGGTACATTATTCTGGGTTCGCGACACTGCGCCCCAGGGATGGATTTGACCGGATGAATGACAACTCGACCGCAACTGCGGGTTCGGTCAGGGCCGTGCTAAGCGGACTGCCGCAACGCCTCGTGCTCGACGGACTGATCGACGAGGCCGCCATGCTGGACGCGATCGCGAGTTCGCGCGAGCGCAAGACGCATCTCGTGAGCTGGCTCGTCTCGCACGACCTGGCCGCGGCGCGCGATATCGCCATCGCCGCCTCCCAGGAATTTGGGGTGCCGTTGCTCGACCTGGATGCGGTCGCGTATGACCTCGACACGGTGCGCCTGGTCAGCGACAAGCTGCTGGCAAAGCACCGCGTGCTGCCGCTCATCAAGCGCGGTAAGCGCTTGCACGTCGCGTTGTCGGACCCGACCAATCTGCACGCGGTCGACGAGATCAAGTTCCAGACCGGCCTCGCGATCGAGGCGGTCGTCGTCGAGGACGACAAGCTGCAGCGCGCCGTGCAGAAGGCGATCGAGCAGGTCGACACCTCGATGCCGCAGCTCGGCGAGAGCGACTTCGACCTGGAGAATCTCCAGGTCAGTGCCGAGGACATTGATCCCAACGCCGACGTCGACCGCGACGACGTCGAAGACGCGCCGATCGTCCGCTTCGTCAACAAGATCATGCTGGATGCGATCCGCAAGGCCGCGTCCGATATCCACTTCGAGCCCTACGAAAAGTATTACCGCATCCGGCTGCGCATCGACGGCGTGCTGCGCGAGATCGCACAGCCGCCGGTGCAGCTCGCGACCAAGCTCGCCGCGCGCCTGAAGGTCATGTCGCGGCTCGACATCGCGGAACGGCGCGTGCCGCAGGACGGCCGTATCAAGATGCGGCTCTCGAAGAACCGCTCGATCGACTTCCGCGTCAGCAGCTGCCCGACGCTCTTCGGCGAGAAGATCGTGCTGCGCATCCTCGATGCCAGCACCGCGATGATGGGCATCGACGCGCTCGGCTATGAGGGGTTCCAGAAAGCGCTTTACATGAAGACCCTGGCGCGGCCGCAGGGCATGATCCTCGTGACCGGTCCGACCGGCAGCGGCAAGACCGTCTCGCTGTACACGGGACTTTCGATCCTGAATGTCGAGGACACCAATATCTCGACCGCCGAGGACCCCGCCGAAATCGTGCTGCCTGGCGTGAACCAGGTGAACGTGAACCCCAAGGTGGGACTCACCTTCGCCTCGGCGCTTCGCGCATTCCTCCGCCAGGATCCGGACGTCATCATGGTCGGCGAGGTGCGCGATCTCGAGACCGCGGAGATCGCGATCAAGGCGGCGCAGACGGGCCACCTCGTGCTCTCGACATTGCATACGAACGATGCGCCGCAGACGCTGACGCGCCTCGTCGACATGGGCGTCAAGCCCTACGCCATCGCGACCTCGGTCAGCCTGATCATTGCGCAGCGCCTGTCGCGGCGGCTGTGCCCGAACTGCAAGGTCCCGCTCACGCTGCCGGCCGAAGCACTGCTCAAGGAAGGCTTCACCGAGCAGCAGATTGCGGCGCCGGATTTCAAGCTTCACAAGCCGGTCGGCTGCAGCCAGTGCACCGATGGCTACAAGGGCCGGGTCGGCATCTACGAGGTGCTGCCGGTTACGGAAGCCATCGGACGCATCATCCTGGAGGGCGGCAGCGCCCCCCATATCGGGATCAAGCCAGGAAGGAAGGGGTCTGGGATCTGCGCACAGCGGGGCTCAAAAAGGTCATGGACGGGCTGACCAGCCTCGAAGAAGTCAACCGCGTCACAGTTGAATGAACGGACCCGGCGCTAACATCCAGGGCTCAGGGTAGAGGACGACCGAAACCATGGCGACGCAGTGCCGTAGCCGAAAGACACCCCCTATAGCTGGGAAGGCAAGGACCGCAAAGGCAACAGGGTCCGCGGCCGCATTCTGGCCGTCAACGAGCAGGCAGTCCGCGCGGATCTGCGCCGACAGAGCATCGTCGCGACCAGAGATCAAGAAGCAGCGGAGCCTGTTCAGTGCGGGCGGCAAGATCAACCCGATGGACATCGCGGTGTTCAGCCGCCAGCTCGCGACCATGCTCGCGGCCGGCATACCGCTGGTGCAGGCCTTCGAAATCGTCGGCGTCGGCCATGAAAAGCCGGCGATGCAGAAGCTGATCCTCGACATCAAGGTCTCCGTCGAAGGCGGCAGTTCGCTGCACGAATCGCTCGCAAAACACCCGCTCTATTTCGACGACCTGTATATCAACCTGGTCGAGGCCGGCGAACAGGCGGGCGCGCTCGAATCGCTGCTCGACAAGGTCGCCACCTACAAGGAAAAGACCGAAAACCTCAAGAAGAAGATCAAGAAGGCGCTCTTCTACCCGACCGCGGTGCTCGCGGTCGCCGTGATTGTGACGCTGATCCTGCTGTTGTTCGTCATCCCGCAGTTCGAGGCCCTGTTCAAGGGCTTCGGCGCCGACCTGCCCGCATTCACGCGCATGGTCATCGACCTGTCGAAGTTCGTGCAGACGCAGGGCTGGTGGATGGGGCTACTCACCGGCGGCGCCTTCTTCGTGTTTTTCTATTTCAAGAAGCGCTCTCGGGCGCTGCGAGAGTTCCTCGACCGCATGTCGCTGAAACTCCCGATCATCGGGCCGATCCTGACCAAGGCCGCGATCGCGCGCTATGCGCGCACGCTGGCAACGATGTTCTCGGCCGGCGTGCCGCTGGTCGAGGCGATGGAATCGGTCGCGGGTGCGACCGGCAACATCGTGTACGAGACGGCGGTACTGCGCATGCGGGACGAAGTCGCGACCGGCCAGCGTCTGCAGCGGGCGATGGAAAACACCGCGCTCTTCCCGAACATGGTCGTGCAGATGATCGCGGTCGGCGAGGAGTCGGGTTCGCTCGACGCGATGGCCGCGAAAGTCGCGGACTTCTACGAGCTCGAAGTGGACACCGCGGTCGACGGCCTGTCGTCGCTGCTCGAACCGTTGATCATGGCGATCCTCGGCGTGCTGGTCGGCGGCCTCGTCATCGCCATGTATCTGCCGATCTTCAAGCTGGGCGCCGTGATCTGACCGGATCCGCGCCCGTGTCGCTGCTCGCGGCCCATCCGGGGGTCTTCGCGGCCGTGGCCGCACTCTTCGGCCTTCTCGTCGGCAGTTTCCTGAATGTCGTGATCCATCGGCTGCCGCTGATGCTGGAGCGGCAATGGCGTGCGCAGGCGGCCGAATCCGACGGCCACCCCGCTCCCTCTCCTGGCGAGCCATATAACCTCGTGCGGCCGCGTTCGCGCTGTCCGGCCTGCAACGCGCCGATCCGCGCGATCCACAATGTACCGGTCGTCTCCTGGCTCGCGCTCGGCGGGCGCTGCGCCGCCTGCCGCGCGCCGATCGCCATCCGCTATCCGCTGGTCGAACTGGCGACCGGCACGGCATTCGCCGTAGTCGCGTGGCATTTCGGCTTTGGCGTGCAGGCGGCACTCGGCCTCGTGTTCACGGCCTACCTGATCGCGCTCACCGGAATCGACGTCGATCGCCAGCTGCTGCCGGACGTGCTGACGCTGCCGCTCCTGTGGATCGGCCTGCTCGCGAGCCTGTACCCGGGCGCGCAGTCAGGCGTCGCGCCGCCGGTTGCGCCGGCGGACGCCATCGCGGGCGCGGCGGCGGGATACGTTTTTCTCTGGTGCGTGTTCCAGCTTTTCCGGCTGATCACCGGCAAGGAAGGCATGGGCTACGGGGATTTCAAGCTGTTCGGTGCGATCGGCGCCTGGCTCGGCTGGCAGATGCTGCCGCTGGTGCTGTTGCTCTCCGCGGTCGTCGGCGCGGCGGTCGGCATCCTGCTGATCGTGCTGCGCCGCCATGGGCGCGGCGTGCCGATTCCCTTCGGTCCGTATCTCGCAGGCGCGGGTTGGGTCGCGATGCTGTGGGGCCCGCAGATCGTCGATCGCTACCTCAGCATCGCCGGTCTTCGTTGATCCGATGCTCCGCATCGGCCTCACCGGCGGCGTCGCGAGCGGCAAGTCGACCGTTGCGAAACTCTTCGCGGATGCCGGCGCGGTCGTGATCGACACCGACCGCATCGCGCGTGAAGTCGTCGAACCTGGCCAGCCTGCGCTCGCGGCGCTGGTGCAGGCGTTCGGCAGCGGAATCCTCGGCACGGACGGCCGGCTCGATCGCGCGCAGCTGCGCCGGCGGCTGTTCGCCGACGAGAAAGTGCGCCGCACCGTCGAATCGATCCTGCATCCGGCGATCCTTGTGGAGCTCGGGCGGCAATCGGCTGGCGCAGGCGGGCCCTATCAGGTGCTGGTGATACCTCTCCTGGTCGAAGGCGACCGCGCGGGCCTCGTCGATCGCGTGCTCGTGGTCGACTGCCCGGTCGAGAGCGCAGATCGAGCGCCTGATGCAGCGCGACGGCGAGACGCGGGAAGGCGCCCTGGCCATGCTGGCCGCCCAGGCCGCGCGCCAGGTGCGCCTGGCCACCGCGGACGACGTCATCGTCAATGACGGCACGCCCGCGGATCTTGCCGGCCGGGTCGCCGAACTCGACCGGCGATACCGCCTAATGGCCGGGAAACACTAGGGTTTTATGACGACACCGTGTCGGTCGTCACAACCCGCCGGGTTTACGGGGCCGGAAGCCGTGCCCCACAATAGGGGCATGTTCGAACCCGCACAGGAACCCCGGATCGAGGCGGAGCTGATCGTCTACGAGCAGCCGCTGAATGAGCGGATGCGCGGCTTCATGCGGCTCGAATTCCTGTGGCAGCAGCTCTCATACCATGCCGGTCTGCCGAACGCGTGGTCGAGCCGCTCGGCGGTCGGCTGCCTGCTGGAGATCCTCGCGATCACCTCGCGCGGCGACGCGCGGGGCGACGTGCTGAAGGAACTCGAGCGCCAGATGACGACGCTGCGCGACTACCAGAACCGCCCGGGCGTCGACGGGGCGCGGCTGCGCACCGTGCTGTCGGCGTTGATGCGCCGGCGTGAGGAGCTGAATGCGGCGGGCGCGAATTTCCTGCAGAAGCTGCGCGAGTCCGAATTCCTGAACGCGATCAAGCACCGGAGCGCGATCCCGGGCGGCACCTGCGAGTTCGACCTGCCGGATTTCTTCCACTGGCTCAATCTCGACTCGGACGCGCGCGAAGCCGACCTGGCGGCCTGGCTCGCGACGATCCGGCCGCTCTGCGAATCCGTGTCGGAGCTCCTGTGGATCACGCGCGAGAACGCGCGACCGCGCGACGAGACGGCGCCGGGCGGGGTTTTCCAGATCGTGTTCGAGCGCGATCGTCCGGTGCAGCTGCTGCGCATCTCGCTCGCGGGCTCGACCAGGCTCTATCCGGAAGTCAGCGGCAGTCATCATCGCTGCAGCCTGCGCTTCCTGCGCTGGAACAGCGTGCACAGCCGGCCCGTTCAGGCGACCGAAGACGTGTCGTTCGTGCTCGCCACCTGTTCCTGAGCACGATGGCGCCGGAAGTCGCGTGTCCGCATTGCGGCCGCCATCATGAATGGCGCGACAATCCATTCCGCCCGTTCTGCAGCGAGCGCTGCAAGATGATCGACCTTGGCGACTGGCTCGCGGAAAAGCACGCGATTCCCGGCGAGCCCGCCGAAATCCCCGACAGCGACGACCCGAAGCACTGACGTAGGCATGCATCGGTTCCGTGCTCGCCGCCAGTCGGGTGGCGAGCGAGCCACCCGGCAGGCGGCGAGCCCTGAAAGGGTGCGTCCCCTCTTAGCGGCCACCCGGCATTTCGAGGTGCTTGGCCAGGAAGGCCCACTGGTTCGCCCAGTCCTCGATCAGCATCCACTGCGGCTTGCCGGCGCCGTGACCGGCGCGGGTTTCGATCCGGACGATCACCGGGTTGGCGCAGGCCTGGGCGTGCTGCAGCGCCGCGGTGAACTTGAAGCTGTGCCAGGGCACGACGCGGTCGTCGTGGTCGGCGGTCGTGACGAGGGTCGGCGGATAGCAGCGTCCCGGCTTCAGGTTGTGCACCGGCGAATACGCCGCGAGCGCCCGGAACTGATCTGCGTCCTCGACGGTGCCGTAGTCGCTCGACCAGGCATACGCGTTCGCGCTCGCGGTGTGGTAGCGCAGCATGTCCATGACGCCGACGCCGGGCAGCGCCGCGCCGAAGAGCTCCGGCCGCTGCGCCATCACCGCGCCGACCAGCAGCCCGCCGTTGCTGCGGCCGTGGATCGCGAGCTTCGTCGGTGACGTGTAGCGCCTGGCGATCAGCCATTCGGCGGCCGCGATGAAATCGTCGAACACATTCTGCTTGTGCGTCTTGGTGCCGGCGTCGTGCCATTCGGCGCCGTACTCGCCGCCGCCGCGCAGGTTCGGCGACCGCGTACATGCCACCGCGCTCGAGCCAGGCGGCGACCGCCGCGCTGTAGGCCGGCGTCAGCGAGACGTCGAAGCCGCCATAGCCATAGAGCAGCGTCGCATTCGTGCCGTCCAACGCGGCGTCGCGGCGTCGCGTGATGAACATCGGCACGCGCGTGCCGTCCTTGCTCTCGATAGAACACCTGCTCGGTCACGTACGGAGACGGGTCGAAAGTGACGGTCGGTTTGCGATAGAGCTGGACCTCGTCCTTCGCGACGTCGTAGCGATAGAGCGCGAGCGGCGTCAGGTAGTCCGTGTAGGCGAAGAAGGTTTCGTTTTCCTTGACGGAATCCGGGAAGCCGATGACCGTGCCGATGCCCGGCAGGCGGATGTCGCCGCGGCGGCTGCCATCTTTGCGATGCACCACGACCCGCGAGCGCGCGTCCTCGAGGTAACTCGCGATCACATGACCGCCGACCAGGCTCGCCTGGTAGAGCGTCGCGGCGGTCTCGGGCACGACCTCGACCGGCGCGGGGTTCGCGGGGTCGATCGCGATCACGCGACCGCGCGGGGCGCCCTGCGTCGTCTTGAAATAGAGCCGGTCGTCCATTGCGCCCAGGAACTCATACAGGCCATCCCACCGGTCGAGCAGCCGCACGACCGGCGCATCGGGTTTCGACAGATCGCGCAGGTGAATCGCATTCTTGTCGAATCCATAAAAAATCCCGAGCACGAGCCAGCGGCCGTCCTCGGAAACGGTCGCATACGGGTTGTGCCGCGGGTTGTCGGTGATCGAATAGACGTGCTCATCCGCCGATTGCGGCGTGCCGAGACGGTGGCGGTAGACGCTGACCTGCTGCTGATCATCGCCCTTGCCGCCAGCGCCCTTCGGATAGCGCGAGTAATAGAACGCACTCGCGTCCGGAAGCCACGAAACGCCGGTGAATTTGGTGTCGCCGAGCACTTCCGGCAGGTCCTTGGCGGTGTCGACTTCGCGCACGCGCCACGTGTCCCAGTCCGTGCCGCCATCGGAAACGGCGTAGGCGACGTAGCGTCCGTCGCGGCTGACCGAATAATCGGCGAGCGAGGCCGTTCCGTCCGCCGACAACGTGTTCGGATCGACCAGCACGCGCGGTGTACCGCCGTCGGGGCCGGTCCAGTACAGCACGCCCTGATTCTGCTTGCCGCTCTTCTCGACGAAGAACGTCCGCCCGCCGCGTTTGACCGGCATGCGCGACTTGTCGTCAAGCCAGCTGTAGCCGTATTGCTCGTAGTCCCAGAGTGCGGTCAGGCGCTCGCGGATCGCCTCGCGGGCCGGAATCGCATCGAGATAGGGCTGCGACAGCTCGTTTTGCGCCGCGACCCATTTGCCGATGTCCGGCGAAGCGGATTCCATCCAGCGATACGGATCGGCGACCTCCGTGCCGTGCCATGTATCGACGACCGCGCCGCGCTCGGTGGCCGGATATCGAAGCGTGGCGGACCCGGGGGAATCGTCGGCGCGGCTCATGCCTGGGCCCGCGATGAACGCGACCACTGCAAAGCCGTAAATGACATGGCGGTACACCGTGCTTACACTCCCGATGGATTCAGGCAGGCCGGCAGTTTAACAAACCGCGCCGCCTGGACCGGTATCCGCTGCGACAGGACGGAACAACGATGCGTTCATTCGTGCTCGGAGTCGCGGCCAGCCTGGTGCTCGGGCCGGCCACGGCGAAGGATCTGACAGTCGAGCGGCTGTTCGATGCGCCGGACCTGCAAGGCCCGTCGCTACGCCAGACGCGCTTTTCGCCGGACGGCCGGCTCGTGAGCTACCTGCGCGGCCGCGATGACGCGCCCACGGTCTTCGACCTGTGGGCCTACGACATCGCGACCCGGTCGCATCGGCTGCTGGTCGATTCGCGCCTGCTGTCGCCCGCCGAGGAAACGCTGTCGGCCGAGGAAGAGGCGCGGCGCGAGCGCCAGCGCATCGCGGCGCTCCGCGGCATCGTCGACTACCAGTGGTCGCCCGATTCGCATGCGCTGCTCTTTCCGCTCGGCGGCGATCTGTATCACTACGATCTGGCGAAACCGGCGGCTGAAGCCGTGCGGCGCCTGACCGACGACCGAGGCCTACGAAACCGACTCGCAGTTCTCGCCGCGCGGCCGGTTCGTCAGCTTCATCCGCGACCAGGACCTGTTATGCCGTCGAGGTCGCGACCGGCACGGAGCGGCGCCTGACGACCGGCGGCGGCGGGCTCGTGAGTCACGGCATGGCGGAATTCATCGCGCAGGAGGAAATGAACCGCAACACCGGCTATTGGTGGTCGCCCGACGAACGCCACATAGCGTACACGCGCGTCGACGAGTCGCCGGTCGCCGAAGTCGAGCGCTTCGAGATCGACGCCGAGGGCGTGCGCGTCTTCAAGCAGCGTTATCCCGTGACCGGGCAGGCGAATGCCGACGTCAAGCTCGCGATCCTCGCGCTCGATAGCGGCGCGGTTGCCTGGGCCGATCTCGGCGCGAACGACCATTACCTCGCGCGCGTCGCCTGGTTTCCCGGAAAGCGACCGCCTGCTGGTGCAGCGCCAGTCACGCGACCAGAAGCGGCTCGACGTATTGTCGTATCCCGTCACCGGCGGCGAAGGCCGGCAGATGTTCTCCGAGCTCAGCGATACCTGGGTATCGCTGCATGACGACCTGTATTTCCTGCCGGAACGGCGCGAGTTGCTCTGGACCTCCGAGCGCAGCGGCCACAACCACATTTATCGCTACGACTACAACGGTCGGCTGATCGGTCCGGTCACCGCGGGCGACTGGGATGTGATCGGCGAATGGCAGGCGCCGGCCGTCCGCGGCGTCGACGAGCGGCGCGGCCGCGTCTATTTCATGGCGACGCTGAAGTCGCCGCTCGAGCGGCAGCTCTACGCCGCCGGACTCGACGACGGGCCGGAAGCGGCGCCGGCGGCAATCACGAATGGCGACGGCTGGAACAATGTGACGATGACGCGCGATACGCGGCGTTTCCTGCTCGTCTACAGCGATCCGGCGCAGCCGCCGCAGGTCTCGCTGCACGCCGTGAACGGCAAGCGACTGGCGTGGCTCGTCGAGAACCGGCTGGATGAAACGCATCCGTACGCGCCCTACCTCGACCGGCACGCGGCGCCGGAATACGGCACGCTGCCGGCGGCCGACGGCACGCCGCTTTACTGGCAGCTCCACAAGCCGGTCGGATATGAGCCCGGCAAGGTTTACCCGGCCGTACTGCTCGTCTACGGCGGCCCGACCGTGCAGACGGTGGCGCGTCGCTGGAGCGAGCGGCGCGGCGGCCAGACCGCGCAGCTGCTGACCCAGCGCGGCTACGTCGTTTTCGCCCTCGACAACCGCGGCTCGGGCGGGCGCGGCCAGAAGTTCACCGAGGCGCTGCATCGTCGCCTCGGCGGCGTCGAGGTCGAGGACCAGCTCCAGGGCGTCGCGTGGCTCAAGAAACAGCCTTTCGTGGATCCGGCGCGCGTCGGCGTCTTCGGCTGGAGCTATGGCGGATACATGACCCTGATGCTGCTCGGGCAGTCGCCCGGCACCTTCAAGGCGGGCGTCGCCGGCGCGCCGGTGACCGACTATCGCCTCTACGACACGCACTACACCGAGCGCTACCTGGGCACGCCGCAGGAAAATCCCGAGGGCTATCGACTGTCGAACGTATTGACCTATGCGCCCGCGATCCGCGACCGCCTGCTGATCATGCACGGCATGGCGGACGACAACGTGCTGTTCACGAACACGACGCTACTGATTCCGGCGCTGGTGGCCAGCGGACAGCCCTTCGAAGTCGTGCCCTATCCGGGCAGCCGCCATGGCGCGCTGACCTTCCGCGAAACCGGCATTCACGGCTGGAAGACGATATTCGATTTCTTCGACCGCCACCTCGCCGCTAGTGCGCCGCGAGATGCGACGTCGGCCCCTGGTGGTGATGGCAGCTGACGGCCGGGTTGAACGGCGCGAAGACGCCGTTGGGATTGTCGCGATAGATCCAGACGTGCCGGTCGTAGTGCGGCTCGAACATGTGCGCTTCGTCCACAGGTGTGGCGGGATCATCGCTCATCGCGTCCCAGGGAACACCATGGAACGACGGCCGCTCTGCTTGCCCGCTCGCATGCCACGCGCTGGCAAATACCAGATTTTCCACCGCAACCAGCTCCATCGATCCATCCGCCTGCGGCTCGTAGATCAGGATGGCTGGCAGGCGGAAGTCCGTGTGGATCCCGTCGCCATTGACGCGGGGCGACGGAGGCGCCGTGATGCCGAGGAGATCCGGCCGGAAATAATGCACGCCCATGGCGCCCAGTTCCGCCGGCCGCCCCATCATCTCGGCCGTATCGCAGAGGTTGGCCGGATCCCGCAAGTAGCCTTCGGCGAGCGCCACGTTGACGTCGCGGAATCGGTCGGTCGCGGCACGGACATCCGCGAGTGTCGGTTCACCGGCGTCCGGGGCGTCTTGCGGGACGCCCGAATCCGACGCGGCGCAGGCCGCGGTTGCGATGCCTGCGAATGAAAGGCCGCGCAGGACGTTCAGCAGTTGCAACGTGGCGTTCATCCCATTTCCTCCCGGTCCCGTCTGGCGAACCGCCGCGCAGTATGAACTAAGGTTTGCGCCAGAGCACGCAGCCGTGGGCGCCCGCCTGCTGCAGGCCTTCGAGGCAGCGGGCGTCGGGATACCAGCCGGCGAACACGGGCAGGCGCGATGTATTCGCAGAGTGCCTGCAGTTGGTGCTCCGGCATCGGTCCGTCTTCCGGGGCGACGATCAGGAAATGCGCGCCTTCGTCGCGCGCCTCGTGCGCGCTCTCCGCATCCTCGCAAAGCACGCCGATCAGAAACGATCCTTCCCGGTCGATATCCAGGCTCTGCGCCAAGCCGCGGCAGTACGGCGCCGTCGCAGCCCGCCAGCGCCGCGGCGAGCACGGAATCGACGTCAGTGCCGATCATGAATACTCGGTGCCCGCCTGAGCGCGCATTGATGACGGTATCGAGATCGATCGTCGGATCGCCCGCCGGCGGCTCGCGCCAGAATACGGTCTGCGGGGCGCTGCCCCTGAGCAGCCGAAACTGGGCAAGCGTCGTCACGACGCGGGCGAGCCGCGGAAGTCGAAGCGCCGTCACGATCGCGCGGTCGGCCTCGAGCAGGTCATGCGACGGCAGCTCATCGGGACGCGCCCACGCCAGCGCCTGCGAGTCCAGCGCCTGCGGTTCGCCCTCATAGGACGTGACATTCCAGGCTTCCAGCATGACGCAGCGGTCGGGGTAGTTGTAGCGGAGGCGGATCAGCGGACGCGCCTCGCGCACCGCAATGCCAAGCTCTTCGGCGAGTTCACGCTTGAGGCCCGAGAACGAATCCTCGCCTGAATCGAGCTTGCCGCCCGGGAATTCCCAGCGGCCGGCCATGTGGCGGCCGCGCGGACGCTGGGCGATCAGCACCCTGCCGTTCGCATCTCGCACGGCGCCTGCGATGACATGGATTTCCGCTGGACTCGCCATCCCTGGTTCGCCCTTGCCTCGTTAGATTGTGGTCATCCGCCTGCCCGCTGCAATGCTCCGTGGCAATGCTTGAACTTGCGGCCCGAGCCGCAGGGACAGGGTTCGTTGCGTCCGATCTTACGCTCACCGCGGACGAATGGCAGCGCCGTCGGGTCCGGGCTCGGCGCCGGCAGCGCGCGCGGGGAATCCTCCGGCAACGGCAGGCGCCTGCGCGGTCAGTTCCGGCGGCGGCGCATGCTGCAGCTGCATGCGGGCCTGCAGCTTGCGGCGGCGCTCGGCCTCCTCGCGCTCGATCTCCTCCTCCGTGCGGACCTGAAGCCGCTGCAGCAACATCACCGTGTCGCTGCGGATGCGGTCGAGCATGGCGGTGAAGAGCGCGAAGGCCTCGCGCTTGTACTCCTGCTTCGGGTTCTTCTGTGCGTACGCGCGAAGATAAATTCCCTGGCGCAGGTAGTCCATGCCTGCCAGATGCTCGCGCCAGTGCATGTCCAGCTGCTGCAGCATGACCGCGCGTTCCAGATGGCGCATGACCGGCGCGCCGACCTGCGCAATCTTCTCGTTGTAGGCGGCCTCGATCGCCTCGAGCAGCCGCGCCGCGGCGTCAGCACTGTGCCGGGACGATTCGGCGGCCAGCCATTCGGCGAGGCCCGTCTTCACGGCGAAGTCGCGCTCGAAGGCCTGCTCGAGGCCTGCGACGTCCCACTGTTCCTCGACGCTCTCCGGCGGGATGTACTGTGCGACGATCGCCGTGCACGACCTCGGCGCGCACATCCCTGATCACGCCTTCGATGTCGTCGGTCGACATGATCTCGGTGCGCTGGCGGTAGATCACCTTGCGCTGGTCGTTGGCGACGTCGTCATACTCGAGCAGGTTCTTGCGCGCGTCGAAGTTGTGCGATTCGACCTTGCGTTGCGCCTTCTCGATCTGGCGCGTCAGCATACCGCTCTCGATGGCCTCGCCCGGGCGCATGCCGACGGTGCGCAACAGCGATTTCGTGCGTTCCGGATCGCCGAAGATGCGCATCAGGTTGTCTTCGAGCGACAGAAAGAACCGGCTCGAGCCGGGGTCGCCCTGGCGGCCGGAACGGCCGCGGAGCTGGTTGTCGATGCGCCGCGATTCGTGGCGTTCGGTGCCGACGATGTGCAGGCCGCCCGCCGTGATCACCTGTTCATGCAGGCGCTGCCATTCGTTCTCGAGCTCGCGCGCGCGCTCCGCGAGCTGCTCTTCGCTCATCACGCCGTCCTTGCGCAGCTGCTCGACCTGCTTCTGGACATTGCCGCCGAGCACGATGTCGGTGCCGCGGCCGGCCATGTTGGTCGCGATGGTCACGGTGCCGGGCCGCCCGGCCTGCGCGATGATCATCGCCTCGCGCTCGTGCTGCTTCGCATTCAGCACCGCGTGCGTGATGTCGCCCTCCTTCAGCAGGCCGGACAGCTTTTCGGAGGTGTCGATCGAGGTCGTGCCGACGAGCACCGGCTGGCCGCGCTTCACGCAGTCGCGGATGTCCTCGATGATGCCCTCGAACTTGTCCTTCTGGTTCAGGTAGACGAGGTCCGACATGTCCTTGCGGACCATCGGCATGTGGGTCGGCACGACGACGACCTCGAGCCCGTAGATCTGCTGGAACTCGAAGGCCTCGGTGTCGGCCGTGCCGGTCATGCCGGCGAGCTTGCCGTAGAGCCGGAAGTAGTTCTGGAACGTGATCGACGCGATGGTCTGGTTTTCCTCGCGGATGCGCACGCCTTCCTTCGCCTCGACGGCCTGGTGCAGGCCCTCGGACCAGCGGCGCCCCGGCATCGTGCGGCCGGTGAATTCGTCGACGATGATCACTTCGCCGTTCCGGACGATGTACTCGACGTCCTTGTGATACAGCGTGTGGGCGCGCAGCGCCGCATTCAGGTGGTGCATCAGCCTGATGCTGCCGGGGTCGTAGAGGCTCTCGCCGGGGCGCAGCAGGCCGGCCTGCTGCATCAGCTCCTCGGCCTTCTCGAAGCCTGCTTCCGACAGGTGCACCTGGCGCGATCTTCTCGTCCGCGAAGTAATCGCCTTCGCCGTCCTCCACGTCCTGGCGCCGGAAACGCGGCACGAGCTCGTTGATCCTCGCGTAGAGCTCGGTGCTCTCCTCGGCCGGTCCCGAGATGATGAGCGGCGTGCGCGCCTCGTCGATCAGGATCGAGTCCACTTCGTCGACGATCGCGAAATGCTGTCCGCGCTGCACGCGGTCTTCCAGGCGCTGAGCGAGATTGTCGCGCAGATAGTCGAAGCCGAATTCGTTGTTGGTTCCGTAGGTGACGTCGCAGGCGTAGGCGGCACGCTTGTCCGCCTGCGGCTGGCCGCTGGTGATGACGCCGACCGTCAGACCGAGCGTCCGGTAGATCGGACCCATCCACTCGGCGTCGCGCTGCGCGAGATATTCGTTGACCGTCACGACGTGCACGCCGTTGCCGGCGAGCGCATTCAGGTAGACCGGCAGCGTCGCGACGAGCGTCTTGCCCTCGCCGGTGCGCATCTCGGAGATCTTGCCGTCGTGCAGCACCATGCCGCCGATGAGCTGGACGTCGAATGGCCGCATGCCGACGCTGCGCTTCGCCGCCTCGCGCACGGTCGCGAAGGCCTCCGGCAACAGATCGTCGAGTTTTTCGCCGGCCGCGAGGCGAGCGCGGAACTTCATCGGTCTGGGCGCGAGAGCGTTTCGTCGCTCATCGCGGCGAGCGCATCGGCGAAGCCGTTCGCGGCCGTGACGCGCTGCGCGTACTCGCGCAGCAGCCGCTGGTTACGGCTGCCGAAAATCCGGGTAAAGATGTTCCACACGCGAAGGCGACCTCAAACCGGCGGGACCGGCCAAAAACCGGCAGTTTACTACGACTCGACCGGGGCTATTTCGTTCGAAGGCGCGTTCAGCGGCGCACGAACGACAGCGGATTGACCGAGTGCCCGTCGCGCAGCACCTCGAAATGCAGGTGCGTGCCGGTCGAACGTCCCGTCGATCCCATCAGCGCGATCGCATCGCCGCGCTTCACGGTCTGGCCGGGCACGACCAGAAGCTTGGCGTTGTGCGCATAGCGCGTCACGTAGCCGTTGCCGTGCGTGATCTCGATCAGCCGGCCGTAGCCGCCGTCGGGGCCCGCATGGCTCACGATACCGTCGGCGACCGCGAGCACGCGCGTTCCCGGCGCGCCCGCGAAATCGAGCCGCTGTGCGTCGCCTGATTGCCGTCGAATGGATCGGTGCGCTGGCCGTAGAGCGACGAGATGTAGCCGGATTCGACCGGCCGCCCGCCCGGCACGATCTGCTGCGCCAGTTCGCGCGTCAGGATCAGGTTCTGCAGCGCCGTCAGCTGGCGCCGGCGATCGTCGATCTGCGCGTCCAGCGATTCGATCATCGAGTCGAGCGCCGGCACGACCGGGCCTTCGCCCTCTCCGGTCTCGGGTCCGCCGACCGCCGGCGGATTGTCGAAGTCGAACTCGCCTCGATTGAGCTTAGCGACGTCCGGTCAGGTGCTTGCCGAGCGCGTCGAGCCGGAGAAGCTGCGCCTGCATCTGGCCGACGCGCTTCGCGAGCACCGCCACCTGGTCGTCGACGTCGCGCTGGATCCGGGCAGAGCTGCTCGTCCTGCGTCGACAGGTCCTCGCCCCAGCGGGCCAATGTGAATTCGCCAAGCGTGCTTCGCCGCGCCCCATTGCCCGCCCGCCAGATAGGCCGCGGCCATCAGCGAACCGACGGCAATGCCACCCGCGGCGTATAGGAGGACCCGTTTCAAGCTCATAATGATCGTCGGTACCGGGCCTCTCGGGGCCTTGCTTAATGAATGCAAGGTGCCAAAAAAAGCCTTCAAACTCAAGTACTTTCGCAACCGACAAGGACGACGATCTGCCATCCAAATCGAAAAAACCGACGCTGGTCAGTCACTTGCTCGCCGAGGGGACCGGCATGCTGCGGCGCCTGCGCGAAGGCACGGCCCAAGCGGATCGCACCCTCACCGTATTAAGACAACTGCTTCCGCCGGAGATCGCGGCCCAAGTGCTGGGGCGCGGTGCTCAAGGATGGGACGCTGACGGTGCTCGTGCGTTCGGCCGCCTGGGGTACGCGAGTGCGCTACCTTGCGCCGGAATTCGCCGACAAGGTGGCGGCCGGCCTCGGAGCGACAGTCGACAGGGTCAAGGTCAAAGTGCGCGCGGGGCGCCGATGATCAGGCGGACGGCGCCGGCGGCCTGCGGTGTACGAAATCGGCGCGGCGCCTTCGTCCGCGGAAAGTGACCTCTTCCCAGGCCGTCGCATCGGCGAGCATGCGTAGCGCAGCAGGCCGTTGTTGAGCCCGTGGCCCGACTTGAAGCCGGTGAACTCGCCGATCAGCGAATGGCCGAGCAGGTACAGGTCGCCGATCGCATCCAGGATCTTGTGGCGCACGAACTCGTCTTCGTAGCGCAGCCCGTCCTCGTTCAGGATCCGGTAGTCGTCGAGCACGATCGCATTGTCGAGCGTGCCGCCGAGCGCCAGGTTGCGCCCGCGCAGCGTCTCGAGATCGCGCATGAAACCGAAAGTGCGCGCGCGGCTGACTTCGCGCAGGAAGGTCGTGGTCGAGAAATCCATCGTGGCGCGCTGCGCATGTCGATGGAACACGGGGTGATCGAACTCGATCTCGAAATTGACGCGGAAACCTTCGTACGGATCGAATCGCGCCCACTTGTCGCCTTCGCTGACTTCGATGCGCTTGCGGACGCGCACGAAGCGCTTGGCGCGTGCCTGCTCCTCGATGCCAGCGGACTGCATCAGGAACACGAACGGTGCCGGCGCTGCCGTCCATGATCGGCACTTCGGCCGCCGTCAGTTCGACGAAAACAGTTGTCGATGCCGAGGCCTGCGAATGCCGATAGCAGATGCTCAACGGTGGAGACGTCGGTGCCGCCCTGAGCGAAGCGTCGTGCCGAGCGTGGTTTCGGTCACATTGGTCGCGCGCGCCGGAATGTCGACCGGCGGATCGAGGTCGACGCGACGAAAAACGATGCCGGTATTGACCGGCGCGGGCCGGAGCACCATCAGCACCTTGCGGCCGGTGTGCAGTCCGATGCCGGTCGCCCGTGATCGACTTCTTAGGGTCCGTTGCTGGGCCATCAGTTCGTAGACCCTCGGAAAATCAACGGAGCAGTTTAACATTTCCACGGGATGACCGGCCGCTGGCCAGCGGAGTAAGGCCAGCGGCCGTCGACCCGGATTCACGAGCACGGCGCCGCCCGCACGCCATTCTCGCATGCGTTCGGCGCGGCGGCCGTGTCGGCGTTGCGCCGCGCCCTGAGGCGCAGCCTCGCCACTCGAAGGCCGTCGCGGTCAGCGTGGTAGCGGACCATCGACGCCTCAGTCGGCCTGGCGCCGCAGGAAGGCCGGAATGTCCAGCACGTCCTCGGAGCCGAAGTCGGCGCGCAACCCGTCGCCCACCGCACGCTGCGCGTTGCGTTGGACCGCGGGCCGGTCGAGATGGCTGTAGTCCGGCGCCGCCGCCCGCTGCCTGCCGGGCACGAGCTTGACGTCGGGGCCGCGGCGCGCCGCGATCGCGGGCGTCGCAATAACCGGCGCCGCCGCCTTCACCTGGCCGCGGCCGAGTCCGGTCGCAACCACCGTGACACGCAACTCGCCCTGCATTTCGGGTTCGATGACGGTGCCGACCACGACGGTCGCGTCTTCGGCCGCGAACTGCTTGACGGTGTTGCCGACTTCCTCGAACTCGCCGATCGACAGGTCGAGGCCCGCGGTCACGTTCACGAGTATCCCGTGCGCGCCCGCCAGATTGATGTCCTCGAGCAGCGGCGACGAAACCGCCATCTCGGCCGCGACGCGCGCGCGATGCTCGCCGGTACCGACGCCGGAGCCCATCATCGCGAGTCCTGTCTCCGACATCACGGTGCGCACGTCGGCGAAGTCCACGTTGATGAGGCCCGGGCGTGTGATCAGCTCGGCGATGCCCTGCACCGCGCCCTGCAGCACCTCGTTCGCCTTCTTGAAGGCGTCGAGCAGCGTGGTCTGGCCGCCGAGCACCGCGAGCAGCTTCTGGTTCGGGATCGTGATCAGCGAATCCACGTGCCGCGACAGTTCGGCGATGCCGGCATCCGCGATCGACGCGCGCTTGTTGCCTTCCATCGTGAACGGGCGCGTCACGACCGCGACCGTCAGGATGCCGAGCTCGCGCGCGACCTGCGCGACGACGGGCGCCGCGCCCGTGCCGGTGCCGCCGCCCATGCCGGCCGTGATGAACAGCATGTCGCAGCCCTCGATCAACTCGATGACGCGATCGCGGTCCTCCATCGCCGCCTGCCGGCCGACTTCCGGGTTGGCGCCCGCGCCAAGGCCCTTGGTGATGTTGCAGCCGATCTGCAGCGACGATTTGACCGCCGAATGCTTGAGCGCCTGCGCATCGGTGTTCACGCAGATGAACTCGACGCCCTCGATGCCGCTCTTCGCCATGTGGGACACGGCATTTCCGCCGCCGCCGCCCACGCCGATCACCTTGATCACAGCCGTCTGGCTGTATGAATCCATCAGTTCAAACATGTCCGCTCCTCCGCTAGAAGTATCCCTGGAACCACGATTTCATCCTTTCCACCACCGTCTTCACTCCGTCGCCGACAAGTTTCGGCGTCGGCTGGCCGAGGTTCGCCCGGCCGTAAAGCAGCAGACCCACGCCGGTCGCGTGGATCGGGTTTCGCACGACGTCACCGAGACCGGTCACGCCCTGCGGGCTGCCGAGCCGGACCGGAATGTGGAAGATTTCCTCGGCGAGCTCGACCGCGCCTTCCATCTTCGCGCTGCCGCCGGTGAGCACGACGCCGGCTGCGATCGCTTCCTCAAAGCCGGAGCGGCGCAGCTCGTCGCGGATCAGCGTGAACAGCTCCTCGTAGCGCGGCTCGACGATCTCGGCGAGCGTCTGGCGTGCGAGCCGGCGCGGCGGCCGGTCGCCGACGGAGGGCACTTCGATGGTCTCATCGGGGTTCGCGAGCTGCGACAGCGCGCAGGCGTAGCGGATCTTGATCTCCTCCGCATACGGCGTCGGTGTCCGCATCGAAACCGCGATGTCGTTCGTCACCTGGTCGCCTGCGACGGGAATCACCGCCGTGTGGCGGATCGCGCCATGCGAAAACACGGCGATGTCGGTAGTGCCGCCGCCGATGTCGACCAGGCAGACGCCGAGATCCTTTTCGTCGTCGGTCAGCACCGCGAATGACGACGCGAGCTGCTCGAGCACGATGTCCTCGACCTCGAGCCCGCAGCGCTGCACGCACTTGACGATGTTCTGGGCCGCGCTCTCGGCGCCGGTCACGATGTGCACGCGCGCCTCCAGACGCACGCCCGACATGCCGATCGGCTCGCGGATGCCTTCCTGGCCGTCGATGATGAATTCCTGCGGCAGCACGTGCAGGATCTTCTGGTCGGCCGGAATCGGCACGGCCTGCGCAGCATCCATCACGCGCGACACGTCGCCGCCGACGACTTCCTTGTCCTTGATCGCGACGATGCCGTGGGAATTGAGGCTCCTGACGTGACTGCCGGCGATGCCGGTGAACACCGAGCGGATCTCGACGCCGGCCATCAGTTCCGCTTCCTCGACCGCGCGCTGGATCGACTGCACGGTCGAGTCGATGTTGACGACCACGCCCTTCTTAAGGCCGCGCGATGGATGCGAGCCGAGGCCGATCACCTCGAGGCTGCCGTCGCCATGCATTTCGCCGACCATGGCGACGACTTTCGACGTGCCGATGTCGAGACCCACGATCAGATTGCGGTCGGAACGTTTAGCCATCGATCTGTGGATCTCCGTCGAGCTGTCTGGCCAGGGCGGCGGGGGTGGTCGTCGGCGGCTTGCGGTTCTTCCGCCAGCCGACCGAGAAGCCGTTGGAATAGCGCATGTCGACGTAGTCGATGTCGGCGGCGCGGCCGGTGATGACCTTCGCGCCGACCAGCATGAAGCGCTCGATGCGTTCGTCGACCTGGCGGCGGCCGAGCCGCACGGTCGACGCCGTTCGACAGTCCGAACTCCCAGGCGCCGCGGGCGTCGAGCCGGAGCGCCGCGATACGCAGGCCGTCCTCGTCCAGGCGCTGCTGCGATCGCCAGGTAGCGCTGCGCGACCTGCCACTCGGTGCCGTCCGGCCCGTCGAGCCGCGGCAGTTCCGGCGGCACGTGTCGCACGCCGATCGCGAACAGCTCGCCGCGCGTGTTCAAGAGCCCGTCTTCGCCCCAGCGCGCGGCCGGCCTGCTGCTCGACGACCTCGATGCGGATGCGGTCCGGCCACAGCCGCTGCACGCGCGCGCGGTCGACCCAGGCGAGCGCGTCGACCGCTTTGCGCAGTGCCTCGAGATCGGCGCTGACGAATCCGCCCGTCGAGCTCGCCGCGCGCCGCCTGCTCGACTTCGACAGTGGAAACGCGCTGGAAGGAGCCGTCGATGACGATGCTGCGCACCGGCTGGTCAAGCCCGAACTTCAGCAGGATCACGATCGCGGTGACCGCAAGCAGGGCGCCCGCGGCGCGACCCAACGCGCTGCCACTCGAACTCCGGCAGCTCGAAACGCGGGCCGGCCGGCTTGCGACGATTGCGCCTGCGCAGGAGGCCCATGTTCAGTTCCTCTCCCGCGCGAAGCTGGTTTCGAGGATCCGCCACGCCAGTTCCTGGAAATCGAAGCCCCTGGCGCGCGGCCGCCATCGGCACCAGGCTGTGGCTCGTCATGCCGGGCACCGTGTTGATCTCGAGGAGCAGCGGCACGCCGTCCTTGCCCGTCACGAAATCGACGCGACCCCAGCCGGCGGCGCCGGTCGCGGCGAATGTCGCGAGCGCCGCCTGCTGCAGGCCGGCTTCGGCCGCGGCGGAGAGCCCGCAGGGAATGAGATAGCGCGTGTCGTCGGCGAAATATTTCGCCTGGTAGTCGTAGAAAGTCCGCGGCGTCTCGATGCGGATCGCCGGCAGCGCCTCGCCTTGCAGGACGCCGACCGTGTATTCGCTGCCGGTGATCCATTGTTCAGCGATCACGACCGGATCGAGCGAGGAAGCGGCGCGCCACGCCGTCGGCAGTTCAGAGGCGTTCTCGACGCGGCTCATGCCGACGCTCGAACCCTGGCTGGCCGGCTTCACGGCGAGCGGCAGGCCGAGTTCACGCACGGCGCGCTCGAAATCCGGCGCGCCCGCAAGCAGGATCCATGCCGGCGTCGCGACGCCCGCGGCCTTCGCGAGCTGCTTGGTGCGCAGCTTGTCCATGCCGACCGCCGAACCCAGCACGCCGCTGCCGGTATACGGCACGCCCGAGCCACTCGAGCGCGCCCTGCACCGCGCCGTCCTCGCCGCCCGGTCCGTGCAGCGCAATCAAGACGCGGTCGCAGCCGCTGGCGACGAGTTCGGTCAGCGCGCGCTCCGCCGGATCGAAGCCGTCGCCTGCACGCCGCGCGCAACGAGCGCCTCGAGCACCGCCTGCGCCGGTCAGCAGCGAAATCTCGCGTTCGGCGGAGGAGCCGCCCATCAGCACGGCGACGTGCCCGAACTCCGCCGCATCCCTGACCCTGCGGAAACCCTTGCCGGTGGCGCGCAGGCGGCTCATGCAGCTTCCCCGACCATGCGCACTTCCGGCACCAGGCGCACGCCATGCACGCGCTCGACCGTCGCCTGGACGTGCGCGCACCAGCGCTTCGAGGTCGGCGGCCGTCGCCTGGCCCTCGTTCAGGATGAAGTTCGCGTGCTTGTCGGACACGGCCGCGCCACCGATGCGGTGGCCCTTGAGGCCGGCCGATCTCGATCAGCTGGCCGCATGGCCGCCGGACGGATTCGTGAACACCGAGCCGCAGCTCCACGCGCCGATCGGCTGACTGGCATGACGCTTCTCGAGCAGCTTTCGGATCGAAGCCGTGCTCGCGTCGGGCCGCGCTTCGAAGCGGAAGACGCCGGCAAGGAACCATTCGCCGGCGACCGGCGGCGTGATGCTGCGGTAGCCATAGCGATACTCGGACAGCCTCGCGCTGATGGCGTTCGCCCTGGCGGTCGATCGTTTCAGTCGTCGACCACGTGCGGCCAGGTCTCGCCGCCCCACGCCCCTGCATTCATCGCGAGCGCCCCGCCGACGGTGCCCGGAATGCCGGCGAAGAATTCCGCCGGGCCGAGCTGCCACTTGGCGCATTGCCGGCCAAGCTGCGCGCAGGCGACGCCCGCCTCGGCGCGCACGCGGTCGGACCCGGTGCGCTCGAGCGTCGCTCAGGATGCCGTGCACGGAAATGACGGCACCGCGGATGCCGCCATCGCGCACCAGAAGATTGCTGCCGAGACCGACCCAGGTGACCGGCACTGCCGACGGCAGCGCACGCAGGAATGCCGACAGGTCTTCGACGTCCCTGCGGCGTGAACCAGAGGTCGGCAGGCCCGCCGACGCGCCAGGACGTGTGCCGCGACATCGGCTCGTTCGCGCTGCACGCGATCCTCGAATCCGGCGGGCACGGCGACGGCGCTCATGACTGCACCTCCGTCGGCCGAGCGCGGCGGGCAGGTCGTGCGCGACCGCACCGATGCTGCCGGCGCCCATCGTCAGCACGACGTCGCCGTCGGTGATCAGGCTCCCGATCGCGGCCGGCAGCTCGTCCACGTCTTCGACGAAGACCGGTTCGAGCGACGCCGCGGCCGCGGACGGCGCGGCAGATCGCGCGGCCGTCCGCATTCGCGATCGGCTCCTCGCCGGCCGCATAGACCTCGGTCACGAACAGCGCATCGGCTTCCGACAGCACGCGTGCGAAGTCGTCGATCAGGTCGCGCGTGCGCGTGTAGCGGTGCGGCTGGAACGCGAGTACGAGGCGCCGGCCCGGCCAGGCCTGGCGCGCGGCCTCGAGCGTCGCCGCGATTTCGGTCGGGTGATGGCCGTAGTCGTCGACCACCGTGACGTGTCCGGACTTGACCGTGACTTCGCCGAGCGTCTCGAGACGCCGGCCGATGCCCTCGAACGTGGCGAGCGCGCGCTGGATCGCCGCGTCGTCGACCTCGAGTTCGGTCGCGACCGCGATCGCGGCCAGCGCGTTTCGCACGTTGTGCAGTCCGGGCAGGTTCAGCGTGACTGCCAGCGGCTCGTCGGCCCGCGCGCGCGACCGAGAAGCGCGTCCGCCCGCGCCATGCGCTCGAGTCCGGTCGCGCGCAGGTCCGCGTCATCGCCGAGCCCGTAGCGGATCGTGGGCCGGCCGACTTGCGGCAGCAGCTCGTGACGACCGCGTCATCGCTGCACAGCACCGCGAGCCCGTAGAACGGCAGGTTGTGCAGGAACTCGACGAAGCTCTGCTTCAGCTTCTCGAAATCCCCGCCATGCGTGACGAGGTGGTCGTTGTCGATATTGGTGACGATCGCGATGACCGGCTGCAGGTGCAGGAACGAGGCGTCGCTCTCGTCGGCTTCAGCGACGAGATATCGCCCGGTGCCGAGCTTCGCGTTGCTCCCGGCGCTCTTGAGCCGGCCGCCGATCACGAATGTCGGATCGAGGCCGCCCTCGGCGAGCACCGAGGCGACGAGGCTCGTCGTCGTCGTCTTGCCATGCGTGCCGGCGACCGCGATGCCCTGGCGGAAACGCATCAGCTCGGCCAGCATTTCGGCGCGCGCGACGATCGGCATGCGCACCGCCTGCGCGGCGGTCAGTTCCGGATTGTCGGCGGCGACCGCGCTCGAGACGACGACGACGTCGGCGCCCTCGACCTGCCCTGCCGCATGACCGATGAAGACGCGCACGCCCATCTTCGCGAGTCGCGCGGTGACCGCATTTGCGCGCAGGTCCGAGCCCTGCACCTGGTAGCCGAGATTGACCAGGACCTCGGCGATGCCGCCCATGCCGGAGCCGCCGATGCCGATCGAAGTGGATGAGGCCGATGCGGCGCATGCGTTCGCTCATGCGCGCGCCCCTTCCGCCTCGATGCAGAGCGCGGCCACGCGTTCGGCGGCATCGGTCACCGCGAGCGCGCGCGCCGCTTCGGCCATTGCGAGGAGCTTCGCGCGCCCGCCCGAGAACAGCGTCGCAAGCCGGTTCGCCAGTTCGGCGGAGGTCAGGCCGGATTCCGAGACGATCTGCGCCGCACTCATCTGCGCGAGCCACGCGGCGTTCTTCGTCTGATGATCATCGGCGGCAGAGGGGAACGGCACCAGGATCGCCGCGACGCCGGCGGCCGCGAGTTCCGCGACGGTCGAGGCGCCGGCACGCGACACGACCAGGTCCGCCTCCGCGTAAGCCGCGGCCATGTCCTCGATGAAAGCGCGAACGTCCGCCTGGATGCCGGCGGCGCGATAGCTCGCCTCCGTGGCATCGCGGTCACGAGCGCCAGTCTGGTGCAGCACGACGGGACGACGCGCCAGCGGCAGCATCGCAACCGCTTCCGGCACGAGCCGGTTGAGCGCCGCGGCGCCCTGGCTGCCGCCGAACACGAAAAGCCGCAGCGGTCCCGTACGCGCGCCGAGGCGCTCGCGCGGCGGCGGCAGCGCCGCGATTTCGGGACGCACGGGATTGCCGACGTACATGGCGCCGCGCCGTGTGCGGAAAACTGCCGGGAAAGCCTTCCGCGATGCGCGAGGCGAAGCGCGCGAGCCAGCGGTTCGTCAGTCCGGCGACCGCGTTCTGTTCGTGGATGACGAGCGGCGCGCCGGTGAGCCAGGCCGCGATGCCGCCGGGGCCGGACGACGAAACCGCCGCAGCCGAGCACGACGCCGGGCCGGCGGCGCTTGAGCGCGGCGCGCGCCTCGCCGACCGCGCGCGCGAGCGAGAACGGCGCCCTGAGCCAGCGCGCGACGCCCTTGCCGCGCAAGCCCTCGACCTTGATCCATTCGACCGGGTAGCCGGCGGCGGGCACGAGCCGCGCCTCGATGCCGCGCTCCGTGCCGAGCCAGACGATCTCGCGCCGCCCGCGCAGCGCGCCCGCGACCGCGAGCGCCGGGAACACATGCCCGCCAGTGCCGCCCGCCATGATCATGACCGGAGCCGTCATGGCTGGCGCGCCTCCGACGGCAGCGCGCTCTTGCCGGATGCCGCGACCTCGTGATGCACGCGCAGCAGCACGCCGATCCAGGCGAGCGTGACGAGCAGGCTGGAGCGGCCGTATGACAGCAGCGGAAGCGTAAGCCCCTTGGTCGGCAGCAGTCCCATGTTCACGCCGATGTTGAGAAAAGCCTGCAGGCCGAACCACACACCGAAGCCCGCCGCCAGGCAGGCGTGCAGCGGCATGCCCGCATCAGCCGCGATGCGCGAGAGCCTGAGGCTCCTGAGCACGAGCGCGAGGAACACCGCAATCACGATCGCGACGCCGAACAGTCCGAACTCCTCGGCCATCACCGCGAATACGAAATCGGTGTGGGCCTCGGGCAGGTACGAGAGCTTCTGGATGCTCGAACCCAGGCCGACGCCTAGCCACTCGCCGCGGCCGATCGCCATCAACGCGTGCGTAAGCTGGAAGCCGCTGTCATACGGATCCGCCCACGGGTCCAGGAAGGCGATCAGGCGCTGCAGGCGATAGGGACTCATCACGGCAAGCAGCGTGATGCCCGCGCAGCCTGCCGCGCAGATCGCCAGGAAATACGCGCAGCTGCGCGCCGGCGACGAAGAGCACGGCCGTGCCCGTCACGCACAGCACGACCGCGGCGCCGAAATCCGGTTCGGCCAGCAGCAACACGGCCGCGGCCAGCAGGACTGCGAGTGGCTTGAAGAAGCCCTGCGCGGTGCTGCGCAGTTCGGTCTGGTGACGAACCGCGTAGATCGCGATGTAGATCAGGAGGAACCAGCGCGCGATTTCCGACGGCTGGAAGTTCAGCAGCCCGATGCGGATCCAGCGCCGGCTGCCATTCACCGCGTAGCCGATGCCGGGGACCAGCACGATGAGCAGCAGCGCGAAGCTCGTGATCAGCAGCACCGGAGCAAACCGCTGCCAGATCGAGATCGGCACGAACAGCAGGGCGCCGCTGAAAGTGGCGCCAAGCAGCACCGACAGCGCCTGACGTTCGAAATGGAAGAATGGATCGCCGGTCTGCCGCTCGGCGACATTGAGCGAGGCCGAAGTCACCATCACGAGACCGACCAGCAGCAGGCACAACACGGCGGTCACGATCACCGTGTCGATGATGAGCCGCTGCTGGCGTCCGGCCGAGCGCGAGAACTGCAGTGCGGCGCCGGTATTCATTGCGGCAGCCTGCGTACGGCCTCGGCAAACACTTCGCCGCGGTGCGCATAGTCGCGGAACATGTCGAAGCTCGCGCAGGCCGGTGACAACAGCACGGTGTCGCCCGGTTCCGCGATCGAGGCCGCGCCCGCGACCGCGGTCTCCATCGAGTCAGCGATCGATGCTGGGCAGCTGCCGGCGAGCGCCGCGGCGATCAGCGGCGCATCGCGGCCGATCAGCACGGCGTAGCGCACCTTGCCGCGGCAGGCGGCAGCGAGCGGCGCGAAATCCTGGCCCTTGCCCTCGCCACCCGCGATCAGGATCAGCGGCGCGTCGAGGCCCGCGATCGCCGCCCCGGTCGCGCCGACGTTGGTGCCCTTCGAATCGTCGATCCAGCGGATGCCGCGCCAGCTCGCGACAAGCTGCGCACGGTGCGGCAATCCCCGGAAACGGCGGAGCACCGCGGTCATCGCCTCGCGCGGCAGGCCGCAGACGCTTCCGAGTGCGAGCGCCGCCAGCGCATTCGCCGCATTGTGGCGGCCCGGCAGCGCGAGCTCCGTCAGCGGCAACAGGGGATCCGGCCCTTCCGCCAGCCATTCCTGGCCGTCGCGGACGAGCAGCCTGAACTGCGCTTCCTGCCGGCGCAGGCTGAAGGCGACCTGACGCTGCGCCGGACGCGGCATGCGCACGACGATCTCGTCGTCCAGATTCACGACTGCAGTCGCGCAACGCTCGTAGATACGCGCCTTCGCGGTCGCGTACTCGGCAAGGTCGCGATAGCGATCGAGATGATCCGGCGTCACGTTCAATACAGTCGCCGCCTCGAGCTGCAGCGAACGCGTGGTCTCGAGCTGAAACGACGAGAGTTCCAGCACGTACATCGCGGCCGGCGGGCCTTCCAGCAGGTCGAGCGCGGGCTCGCCGAGGTTGCCGCCGACGCGGACCTCGATGCCGGCGGCCTTCGCGAATTCGCCGACCAGTGTCGTCACCGTACTCTTGCCATTCGTGCCGGTGATCCCGACGATGCGGCCGTCCGCCTCGCGCGCAAACAGCTCGATGTCGCCCACGAGGTCGAGGCCGCGCGCAGCAGCCTGCTGCAGGAACGGCTCGGTGAGCGGCACGCCGGGCGACACGACGATCTGCTCCGCGCCGTCGAGCACCGCCGTATCGAAGCCGCCAAGCACGGTCAACGCCTCCGGCACGAGTCGGCGCAGCTCCGCAAGGCCAGGCGGCGCGGCACGCGAGTCGGTCACGACCAGGCGATGGCCGCGCGCGGCGAGGTGACGCGCGCAGGAGACGCCGGTGCGGCCGAGACCCACGATCACGCTGTGCGGAATGGAGTTGGCGTGCATCAGCGCAGCTTCAGCGTGGCCAGCCCGATCAGGACCAGCATGAAAGAGATGATCCAGAAACGGACGATGACCTTCGGTTCGGCCCAGCCCTTCAGCTCATAGTGATGATGGATCGGCGCCATCCGGAAGATGCGCTTGCCGCGCAGGCGGAACGACGCCACCTGCAGGATCACCGAGATGGTCTCGAGCACGAAGATGCCGCCCATGATCGCGAGCACGATTTCCTGGCGCACGACCACGGCGACGACGCCGAGGGCCGCGCCGAGCGCGAGCGCGCCGATGTCGCCCATGAACACCTGGGCGGGATAGGTGTTGAACCACAGGAAGCCGAGGCCCGCGCCGACGATGGTCGCGACGAAGATCAGGATTTCGCCTGCGCCCGGCACGTAGGGAATCTGCAGGTAAGCGGAGAAATTAGTATTGCCGGTTGCGTAGGCGAATACGCCGAGCGCACCCGCAACCATCACGCAGGGCATGATCGCGAGCCCGTCGAGTCCGTCCGTCAGGTTGACCGCGTTGCTCGAGCCGACGATCACGAAATAGGTGAACGCGACGAATGCGCCCGCGCTCATCGGCAGCGCGAAATCCTTGAAGAACGGCACGTACAGCGAAGTCTCGGCAGGGCCTTCGGCGGTGTGCCACAAGGCGAGCGCGGCGGCGATGCCCGCCACGGACTGCCACAGGTATTTCCATCGCGCCGCCAGGCCACGCGGATTTTTCACGATCAGCTTCAGGTAATCGTCGTAGAAACCGATCAGGCCGAATGCGAGCGTCACGCTCAGCACGACCCAGACGAACCGGTTCGACAGATCCGCCCAGAGCAGCGTCCCGGCCGCAATGGCGACCAGGATCAATGCGCCGCCCATTGTCGGCGTGCCGCGCTTGCCGAGATGCGTGTCGGGGCCGGAGTCGCGCACGACCTGTCCGATCTGCTTGCGCGCCAGCAGGCGGATCATCCATGGCCCGACCAGGAGCGCGATCGAAAGCGCCGTCAGCGCCGCGAATATGGCGCGCAGCGTCAGATAGCCGAAGACCCGGAAGCCGCCGTAGTAATTCGTGAGCCAGTCGAACAGATCGAGCAGCATTCGAAGCCCTCAGTTGCCGTTGCCGGCGGCTGCGAGTGGCTGCAACAGCCGCTCGACGACCCGCTCGAGACGATTGACGCGCGATCCCTTGATCAGCACGGTGACGCCCGCGTCGATATCCGCCATGACAGCCTCCGCGAGACCCGTCGCATCCCCGAACCAGTGCGCGCGCGTGCCGTAGGCCGCGACCGCGTGGCGCGCGGCGTCGCCCATCGCGAACAGGCGCGTGATGCCGCCGCGGCGCGCGTAGTCGCCGATCGCGATGTGACTCGACTCCGTCTGCGGCCCGAGTTCCGCCATCTCGCCGAGCACCAGCCAGTGCTCACCGGGCAGGCTGCAGAGCACGTCGATGCCGGCGCGAACCGAACTCGGATTCGCGTTGTAGGAATCGTCGATCAGCCAGGAGCCGCGCGGGCCCAGCTTGAGCTGCAGGCGGCCCGCGACCGCCTGCATCCCTTCGAGTCCGGAGACGATCCGCGCCAGCGCAACGCCTGCCGCATGCGCGGCGGCGGCGGCGCCTAGCGCGTTCAGCACGTTGTGCCGCCCCGCCAGGCCGAGCCGGACGCGTGCCTGCTCGCCTGAGAGCGTCAGCGTGAAGACTGTCTGGAAAACGCCCTTGTCGATGCGGCTCTGGATCGCCGTCGCGCGCGCATCGGCCGGCGACTCGATGCCGAAGCGCAACGCCGATCCGCCGTGCGACATTGCGTGCCAGAGATCGTGGAACGGGTCGTCGGCATTGATGATCGCCGTGCCATTCGCAGGCAGCGCGGCGTACATCTCGCCTTCCGCATGCGCGACGCCCGCCAGGTCGCCGAATCCTTCCAGGTGCTCGTCGCCCGCGTTCGTCACGAGCGCGATCGATGGCCGCGCGAGCGCCGCGAGTGCCGCGATCTCGCCCGGATGGTTCGCGCCCATCTCGACGACCGCGTAGCGATGCATGGGATCGAGGCGAAGCAGCGTGAGCGGCACGCCGATGTGGTTGTTCAGGTTGCCGCGGGTCGCGAGCGTCGGTCCCTCGCCCGCCATGATCCCCGCCAGCAGTTCCTTGGTCGTGGTCTTTCCGTTGCTGCCGCCGACGCCGATCACGAGCGCCCGGCTTGCGTCGCGCCACGCGCCGCGCGAGCGCCGTCAGCGCAGCCCCGGCATCCGCCACGACGACCTGCGGAATCGGAAGATCGACGAGGCTCTCGACGACCGCGGCCGCGGCACCGCGCGCCGCGGCCGCAGCGACGAATGCATGGCCGTCGAAGCGCTCGCCGCGCAGGGCAATGAACACCTGGCCGCGTTCGACCGTGCGCGAATCGATCGAGACACCGTCGAAATCCAGATCCGTGCCCGCGAGGCGCCCACCGGCCGCCGCCGCGATGTCCGACAGCCGCCCCTTCACGATCGTGCCGCCGCGTGCCGACGCAGGCATGCGCGATCGCTGAACGGACGCCGCTCGTTTCCGACTTGCTGGTAATCCTCGTGTCCCTTGCCGGCGATCAGCACCACGTCGCCGGCGCGCGCCTCGTCGAGCGCGGCGCCGATCGCGCGCGCGCGATCGCGCTCGACCAGCGCGCGCGCCGGCTGCCGCATGCCCTCGAGGATCATCGCGACGATGCGATCCGCATCCTCGCCGCGCGGGTTGTCGTCCGTGACGAACACGCGGTCGGCGAGCCGCTCGGCCGCCTCGCCCATCAATGGGCGCTTGCCCGGATCGCGTTCGCCGCCGCAGCCAAAGACGACCAGGACAGCGGCCGCGCGCAGTGGGCGCGAAGCGCCGTCAGTGCCTTGCCGAGTGCGTCGGGCGTATGCGCGTAGTCGACCACGGCGAGCGCGCCATTCGCGAGGCGATGACTCTCCATGCGGCCCGGTGGCGCTTCGCAGGTGCTGAGTGCCGCCAGCGCTTCGTCAATCGCCGAAGTCCCAGGCGAGCAGCACGCCGAGCGTGACGGCAAGATTCTCGGCGTTGAATCCGCCGATCAGGCGCGAGCGCAGGCGGCGCCGGCCGAAATGCCCGTCGACCTCGAGTTCGAGCCCGCCATTGCCGGGTATCACGCGCGATACGTGCACGAAGCGTGCGACCGCGGGAACCAGTCCGCCGACCGCAACCGCGGTCAGCGTCACGCCGGCGTCGAGACGTCGCGCGAAATCCGCGCCGGCCGGATCGCCGGTGTTGATCACGGCATGCTCGAGACCCGGCAGCCGGAACAGCCGCTCCTTGGCTTCGGCATAACGCTCCATCGTCCCGTGGTAGTCGAGGTGATCGCGCGTCAGGTTGCAGAATGCGGCGACCCGCATGCGCACGCCGTCGAGACGCCGCTGGTCGAGCGCGTGTGAGGAAACTTCCATCGCGACGTGCGTCGCGCCGGCGTCCAGCAGCGCGCGCAGCTGCCGGTGCAGCGACACGACGTCCGGCGTCGTCAGCGAAACGCCGCCGACGTCCGGCGGAAAGCCAGCACCAAGCGTGCCGAGATAGGCGCCGCGGCGCGCGAGCCGCTCGACCGCGCCGGCGAGCAGCCAGGCACAGGTCGTCTTGCCATTGGTGCCGGTCACGCCGGCGACGGTGAGCCCGGACGACGGCGCGCCGTAGAACCGGTCCGCGATGGCGCCGAGCCGGTCGCGCAACTGGCGCACGGCGACCTGCGGAATCCGGGCCGCTGCGGGTGCACGGCCTTCGTCCGGATCCCAGAGCACGGCACGCGCGCCGCGGCGCGACCGCCTGCGACACGTGATCGAGCCCATGGCGGCTGCCGCCCTGCAGCGCGACGAATGCGTCGCCCGTCGCCGATCTCGCGCGAATCGAGCGCGAGGCCGGCGACGGCGATGGCCGGCGCCTCCGCGATGTCCGCGAGCAGCGTGTCGAGAGCGCATCGGCGCGGTCATTGCTCGTACTCCGCGTACCGGCGACCTGGCCGATGTGCGTCAAGGTCGTCGGGCGCGCACCGCCATCAGCCGCAGCGCGCCCGACGCGACGGCCGAGAACACCGGCGCTGACACGTCGCCGCCGTAATAGAGCGAGCCGCTCGGCTCGTCGATCATCACGACGATCGCAAGCCGTGGACGCGTCGCCGGCACGACGCCCGCGAACACGGCGAGGTACCGGTCCCTGGAATAACCGCCTTCGATCGCCTTCCAGGCGGTGCCGGTCTTGCCGGCGACGCGATAGCCGGGCACCGCGGCCTTCGAGCCGGTGCCTTCCGGCAACACGGCCGCTCCAGCAGGCCGATCAGGTCGCGCGACACTTTCTCGGCCAGCACGCGCTCGCCCGGAACGGGCTGCAGCACGCGGCGGAAAGTGATCGGACGATGCACGCCCTCGGCGCCGACCGTCGCGTAGGCCTGCGCAAGCTGCAGCGGCGTCACCGACAGGCCGTAGCCGTAGGACATCGTCGCGCTGTCGATCCGGCGCCACTGCGCGGCCGGCGGCAGCAGGCCCGCCGATTCGCCGGGAAACCGCTCGCGCTCACCTGGCCGAAGCCGAGAACGCGAAGCGATGTCATACATCTGTTCGGCATCGAGTGACAGCGCGATCCTCGACATGCCGGCGTTGCTCGATTTCGCCAGCACCTCGCCGCAATCGATCATGCCGAGTTCGTGCTTGTCCTTGATCAGCAGTGGGCCCGACCCGATTCGGCGACGTGTCGATCAGCTCGCCGGGCCGGCAGCGACCTGCCGACAGTGCGGCCGCAACCACGAATGGCTTGATGCTCGATCCCGGCTCGAAGATGTCGGTCGCGACGCGGTTTCGTATAGCGCGCGACTTCGTACTGCTCGCGGTCGTTCGGATTGAATTCCGGCTGGTTGACCATCGCCAGCACTTCGCCGGTCGTCACGTCGATGCACGGCGACCGAACCCGCCCGCGCACGATGCTCGCGGACCGCCGACTTCAGCTCGCGGTACGCCAGATACTGGATGCGCAGGTCGATGCTCGTGTGCAGGTCTGCGCCGGGTCGCGGCTGCCGGATGATCTCGATGTTCTGGATGATCGCGGCCCTTGCCATCCTTGACGACCTTCTTCAGGCCGTGCTGCCCGGCGAGCGACTGGTTGAAGGCAAGTTCGAGACCCTCCTGGCCGACGTCGTCGAGATTCGTGAAGCCGAGCAGGTGCCCGGTTACGTCGGCCGTTCGGGTAGTAGCGCCGGTATTCGCGCAGCAGATCGACGCCGGGAATGCCGAGCGCCTTGATCTTCGCCGCGCCGGCGGGCTCCATGTGCCGCGCGACGTAGAGAAAATCGCGGTCGAGATTGCTGGTGACGCGCTGCTCGAGCCACTGGCGATTGCGCTTGAGCGCCTTGGCAAGCTGCGCGATGCCCTCGCTCGACTCGCGCAATGCCGGCGGATTGACCCAGACGGTGTCGACCGGCGTGCTGACGGCGAGCGGCTCACCGAAGCGATCGAGACTCGGAACCGCGATTCGCGAACATCTTCTCCTCGCGCACGCTGGCGCATGTCGGCCTGCTCCGTGAGGAACTGCCGATCGAGCACCTGGAGCTGGACCGAGCGCGCGAACAGCGCGAGCGCAAACACGCCGAGCAGACCGTCAGCAGCCGCGCAGCGCAGGCGGAACTGTCCGGCGTCGAACTCGACCTCGCCGTTGCGCCGCCTCATGGCACGACGACCAGGATCTCGATCGGGCCGCGGCATCACGAGGTGTCGCTGCTTGCTGGCGACACGCTCGACATAGCCGTGGTTCGACAGCGTGCTCTGCTCGATCTGCAGCCTGCCCCACTCGATGTTCGAGTTCGTCGCGCTCGGCAGAAGCTGCTCGAGCTCGCACGAACAGCGACCTCGCCTCGTGCCGCGCCCGCACGACCGCGATGGCGGATGCCAGCACGGCAAGCCAGCAGCACCGGCATGGCGACGCAGCATCCAGCGGCGGCTCATGCCGCGAGCCTCTCGGCGACGCGCAGCACGGCGCTGCGCGCGCGCGGATTGCGAGCGATCTCGGCTTCGCTCGCAAAGGTGCGCGCGACCGACCAGCCGCAGTCGACGGCCGCGCTTCGGGCGGAATCTGCGGCATGCCGGCCCAGGCCGGATCCTCGCGCGACGCCGCGCGCAGGTAGCGCTTGACGATCCGGTCCTCGAGCGAGTGGAAGCTGATCACGGCGAGCCGCCCGCGCGGCGTCAGCGCTTCGACCGCCTGCGGCAGCGCGCGCTCGATTTCGCCGAGTTCGTCGTTCATGTGGATGCGCATCGCCTGGAACGTGCGCGTCGCCGGATGCGCGCCCGGCTCGCGGCCGGGCACGGCCGCGGCGACGATCGCCGCAAGCCGCCCGGTGGTCGCGATCGGCGCGCATTCGCGCGCCGCGACGATCGCGCGCGCGATGCGCCGCGCGTGACGCTCCTCGCCGAAGCGCGCAGATCACCATCGCGATCTCGCGCTCGCCGCCTGCGCGCGAAGCCATTCCGCCGCGGATTCGCCGGCTTGCGGATCCATGCGCATGTCGAGCGGACCGTCGCGCAGGAAGCTGAAGCCGCGCTCCGGCTGTCGAATTGCGGCGAGGAGACGCCGAGGTCGAACAGGATGCCGTCCGCGCTCGCAGGCGCCACGTGCTGCGAGAAGCCCCGAGAACCTCGCGCGGATGAAGCGCGCTCGGGAATCACCGTCGAAAAGGCGGTTCGCGGCTGCGCTCGCGTCCGGATCGCGATCGAATGCAATCAATTTCCCCTCTGTCCCAAGCCGGCCGAGGATTTCCCCGGCGTGGCCGCCGCGTCCAAAGGTCGCGTCCACGTAGCAGCCGTCGGGCCGGATCGCGAGCGCATCGAGCGCGGCGTCCAGCAGCACCGGCGCGTGTTCCACACCGCCCGGCTCCTGACCCGGCGCGCCGGTCACGGCGCGCCGCTCACAACGACAACGAACCCAGTTCCGCCGGCAGCGACGCCGCCGGTTCCTCGCCGTTCAGCCACTGCTCACGGCGCTCTTCCCAACGCGCTTCGTCCCACAATTCGAATCGATTGCCCTGGCCGATCAGCATCGCGTTCCGGTCGAGATGCGCGAACTCGCGCAATTTCGGCGGCAGCAGCAGACGGCCGTGGCCGTCGAGCTCGACGTCGGTCGCGTAACCGACCATCAGCCGCTGCAAGCGCCGCGCGTGCTCGTTGAGCGTCGGCAGCCGCATCAGCTTCCGTTCGATTTCTTCCCAGTCGGCGAGCGGGTAGATCAGCAGGCACTGGTCGCGGTCGATCGTGATCACGAGCCCGGCCAGCACCGCGCTCGGCCAGACGCTCGCGATACCGGGTCGGCATGACCATCCGGCCCTTTGCATCCAGGGTGACTTTGGTTGCCCCGCGAAACATCGACTAAAACGGGGCGTTGCCCCATTTCCTCCCACTTTCTCCCACTGGCTGCCACTATAGGCAGGCGTTCGGGGTGGGTCAACGGTCCCGGCGAAAAAAATTTGTGACGCGTCAATCACTTAGAGAAGATGGCGAAAGCCCATTCTGGGGCAGCCTTGGACTCGTAAATCATCGACTTACGAACCGCTCTTACAGCGGCTTATTAGGATTCGGCCTTTTTCGGCCATTTGACGCAACAGAAAGGGAGTCGGCCGATAAGCCGGGTTCTGTCGAGGGCAACCATTCCTCTGGGATGCACGTCACCGTGCACCTCGAGCGGCCTACCCGGAAACGCGCGCGGGCCGCGCGCTGCGGCTTTCGCCGCGTGTTTCCCTATTTGGCCTTGCTCCCGGCGGGGTTTTCAGTGCCGTCGCCGTTACCGTCGACGCGGTGCGCTCTTACCGCACCTTTTCACCCTTACCGTCGTGCTTGCGCACGCTTGGGCGGTGTATTTTCTGTTGCACTTTCCGTGGGCTCACGCCCCCCAGGCGTTACCTGGCGCCGTGCCATGCGGAGCCCGGACTTTCCTCCGCCTTCTTGCGAAAACGGCGATTGCCTGGCCGACTCCCGCGACCAACATAGAGCGTCCAGGCCCAGGTCTCAAGCCGTGTTTTCCGGGGGATCCTTCGCCAGCGCGAGTGCCCGCGCGTAAGCGTCGTTGCGCCGGGTCCCGGTCAGCTTCGCCGCGGCCGCGGCGGCGGCGGATGCGGGCAGATATTTCAGGAGCACCGCGAGCGTTTCGTCGATTCGCGCCGCTTCCGGCGCCGAATCCGCGGCGCCTTCCACGATGATCACGCTTTCGCCACGGCGCATGTCGGCATCGGCCGCGGCGCGCAGCGCGAGTTCCCCGAGACCGCCGCGGTAAAAGGACTCGAAGTGCTTCGTGACTTCGCGCGCGACGCAGGCGCGCCGGGTTTCGCCGCAGGCGCTCGCGAGATCCTGCAGGCATTCCGCGATGCGGTGCGGCGCTTCGTAGATCACGAGCGTGCGCGTTTCGGCCGCCAGTTCCGCCAACCGGCGGCGGCGTGCGATCGTGCGCGACGGCAGGAAGCCTTCGAAGCAGAAGCGTTCGGCCGGCAGGCCCGCCGCGGACAGCGCGGCGATCGCGGCGCTCGGCCCCGGCACCGGAGATACGACGATGCCCGCATCGAGCGCGGCGCGGATGAACAAGTAGCCAGGATCGCTGATGAGCGGCGTTCCGGCGTCGCTGACGAGAGCGATGCTCTCCCCCGCCAGCAGTCGCGCGACGAGCTCGCCGGTCCGGGAGCGCTCATTATGCTCATGCAGCGAGACGAGCGGCCGCTCGAGTCCCAGTTCGCGCAGCAAGTGGCCGCTGTGGCGCGTGTCCTCAGCCGCGACCACGCCGACACCCGCGAGAATCTCGCGGGCTCGCGCGGAAATGTCGCCCAGGTTGCCAATCGGCGTCGCGACGACGTAAAGCACGCCCGCCTGCGCCACTATAATGTTCCTCCCCGACCGCACCGCGCGGCCGGGTGATCCTCGCCAAGGGCCGCCGCCGATGCAAGCGAATGTCCGGATTGCCTGCCGCCTTGCCGTCATCGGCCTGCTCGCCGCGATCGTCGCCGCCTGCCAGATTCCCGGACGCGAACGCCCGGGCGGCGCCGAGGCCGCGAACGACCGGGCCGCGCGCCAATCGCGCGAGGGCGACCATGCGGCTGCCGCCAAAAGCTATGAAACAGCCGCCGGCGCCGCATTGCCGGCCGACGCCAATACGTTCTGGCTCGCCGCCGCCGGCGAATGGATCGCAGGCGGCGATCTCGCCGCCGCCCAAAACGCGATCGGTCGGCTGACGCCGCCCATTTCGGCCGCGGAAACACGCGAAAAGCTCAGGCTCGAGACCGAGTTGGCGCTGGCGCGCGGCGAGACGGAGCGCGCGGTCGCGATGCTGCGCGACATTCCAGCCGACGGCAACGCGAATGTGCTCGCGACGCGCGCACGCGTGCAGTTCAGCAGCCTGCGCATTGCGGAAGCCGTAAAGAGCCTGATGGAGCGGGAGAAGCTGCTGACCAATGCCGACGACCGGCAGGCCAACCAGCGCATGATCGTCGAGGGCATCGGCATCGCTCTCGCGCGCGGCGCGGATGCGCGAGCGCCGGCAGGCGCCGATGCCGTGCTCGCAGGCTGGCTCGAACTCGGCCGCATTGTGTCGGACGCGGGCGCCGGTGCGCTTGGCGCGCCGCGTCGGCTGCAAGCCTGGCGCGATCGCTATCCGACGCACCCGGCCAATGAGGCGTTGTGGCGCGGCCTGGTCGAAAGACCGGTGGTCGAGGGCGCCCTGCCGCGGCAGATCGCGCTGCTGTTGCCGCTGTCGGGGCGGGCGGAAGCCGCCGGCGTCGCAGTGCGCGACGGCTTCCTCGCGGCTTACTACGACTACGGCGGCGCCAACCGGCCGCGGCTTCGCATCTATGACGTCGCGGCGCGCGATGCGCCTTCGGCGTACCTGCAGGCGCTCACCGACGGCAGCGATTTCGTCGTCGGCCCATTGACGCGCGAGGAAGTCGCTTCGCTCGCATCCATTGCCGATGGGCGCGCGACGACGCTTGCGCTCAATTTCCTGCCGGACGGCGTGCAGGTGCCGGAGCGTTTCTACCAGTACGCGCTGTCACCCGAGGACGAGGCACGGATCGCGGCGCGGCGTATCGTCGTGGATGGCCGCACGAGCGGTGTGACGCTGGTGCCGCGCTCCGACTGGGGCCGGCGCGTGCAGGCCGCGTTCGCCGAGGAGTTCGCCGCAGCGGGCGGGCAGCTCGTCGACCAGGCCGACTTTTCCCCGTCCACGGCCGATTTCAATGAACTGCTGCGGCATCTGCTACGCACCACCGGCCAGCGCGGCAGCGCTCCCCGCGCCGACGCGCAGTTCATCTTCGTCGCCGCACAGCCCGTGCACGGACGCCTGATCCGTACGCAGCTCCGGTTCAATTACGCGAGCGCGTTGCCAATGTATACGACCTCCGACGTGTTCGACGGCGCGAGCCAGGGTAATTTCGATCTCGACGGTGTCATCTTCCCGGACATGCCCTGGGTGCTCGACCCGTACGGTCCTTCCGCCGCGGCGCGCGAGGCCGCGGAGCGCGCCTGGCCCGGGCGCTCGAATGCGCTCGGACGGCTGCACGCCTTCGGCTACGACGCGTTCCGCGTGATCGGCGAGCTCGGGCGCCTGCGTGGCAACGCCAGCACGCCGTTCCCGGGGCTGACCGGCCGGCTCGCAGTCGATTTGCAGGGGCGCGTGCGCCGCGAACTCGACTGGGCACAGGTCGTCGACGGCAAACCTGTCCCGCTCCCCTAGCGGCGCCCGGTCGCAGAATCGCGGATTTGGCATGGTCGGTGCTCTTCATCTGGAGATCGGGCGATCGGCCGAAATCGCAGCGGCACGGCAGCTCGAGCGCGCTGGCTACCGGATCCTGCAGCACAACTTCCGCGCGAGAGGCGGCGAGCTCGACGTCGTCGCGCTGGATGGCGATGCGCTCGCGATCGTCGAGGTGCGTTATCGCGCGAGCGACCAGTTCGGCGGAGGCGCGGCGAGCATTACCGCCGGCAAACGCCGACGCATCGTTAACGCCGCCCGCGCCCTGCTCGCAACGCAGCCACAGCTGGCCCGCCTGCCTGCGCGCTTCGACGTCGTCGAAGTCACCGGCCCCGCCGACGCTCTCGTCTGCCACCTGATCCGCGGCGCATTCAGCCTGTAGCGCCTCACAATCCGGCGCGCCGCCGCCGCGGTCAAGTCACCGACGACCCGAAGAAGTGAACGTAGCCGTTATTTGACGACGCGGAGCTTCGGGCGGGTGCCGATGTCGTCGGGGCCGGGCACCGGCGGCGGCGGTTCGTTGTCGTCCTGGAAGAGCATACCCTGCCCGGTTTCCCGCGCGTAGATGCCGAGCACGGCTGCAACCGGCACGCGAACTTGCTGCGGCACGCCGCCGAAGCGAGCGCTGAATTCGATCCAGTCGTTGCCGAGTTTGAGGCCCTGCGTCGCCTGCCAGCTCACATTCAGCGTGATGCGCCCGTCGCGTACGTAGGCTTTCGGGAGTTCGGCGCCGGAAATGCCGGCATCGACGACGAGGTGCGGCGTCTGGTTGTTGGCGGTCATCCACTCGTGCATCGCACGGACCAGATAGGGCCGACGCGACGTCTGCTGCGCGGCCACAGAATACGCCCTCAACTCCAGATCGGGCACGTCATTTCACGTCCTTCCAGTATTCCTTCTTCAGGAGATAGGCAAAGGTCGTGAACATCAGCAGGAACAGGATCACCCAGATACCGAGCGACTTGCGCTGGGCCTTCGCGGGTTCCGCGACGTACTCCAGGAATGCAACCGTGTCGCGCACGAAGCCGTCGAATTCCGCGGAGGTCAGACTGCCGGCCGCCGCGCGCTCGAGCGCGACCAGGTGCTGGACGTCCTTGCCGTCGAGACCTTTTTGCGTTTCGTATTGCGGGGTCTGCGGGCCCTGCAGTGCCGCGAGCACGTTCGGCATCGCGGTCTGCGGCAGCACCGCATTGTTCGCGCCAGTCGGTCGGGACGCATCCTCGTAGAAAGACTGGAGGAAGGTGTAGATGTAATCGACGCCGCGGCTGCGCGCGATCAGCGACAGGTCCGGCGGCGCATTGCCGAACCATTCGCGGGCTTTGTCTGCCGGCATCGCCGACAGCATCGGATCGTAGATCCGCGTGCCGGTGAACATCAGGTTGGCGCGCAGGTCATCTTCGGTCAAAGCGAGGTCGTCGCCCAGCTGGCTGTAGCGCATGAACTTCGCGCCATGGCAGCCGAGGCAGTAATTGACGAAATTACGCGCGCCGCGCTGCAGCGAGGACAGGCTGCCGACATCGGTCCTGGCGTCCTGCAGCGGCCAGCCGGCAGTCGCCGCCTGTGTCGGCGCAGCCATGCAAAGCGCGAGCGCGGCGAGTCCGAGACGCAGCGGCCTCACGAGGTCACCCGCGCCGGCTCCGGCTTGTGGCTGTCGATGCGCGTGTACCAGGGCATCAGCAGAAAGAACACGAAGTAATAGATCGTGCCGACGACCGACAGGATCTTGAACGGCTGCACAGCCGGCTTCAGCCCGCAATAGCCCAGCATGATGAAGTTGGCGGCAAACAGCATCAGCGCCGTCTTGAAGATCGGTCCGCGATAGCGGATCGACTTGACCGGCGCACGGTCGAGCCAGGGCATGAAGAAAAGCAGCACGATCGCGCCGAACATGACGAGCACGCCCCAGACCTGCGTGCCCGCGAAGGCCGGAACGGCGCGGAGCATTGCGTAATACGGCGTGAAGTACCACACCGGCGCGATGTGTTCCGGCGTCAGCAGCGCATTCGCCGGCTCGAAGTTCGGCGCCTCGAGGAAGAGCCCGCCCAATTCCGGCGCGAAGAACACGACCGCCGCGAACAGCACCAGGAACATGCCGAGGCCGTAGAGATCCTTGACCGTGTAATAGGGATGGAACGGAATCCCGTCCAGCGGGAGGCCATCAGCTCCCTTGGCCTTCTTGATTTCGACGCCGTCCGGATTGTTGGAACCGACTTCGTGCAACGCGAGGATGTGCGCGACCACCAGGAAAATAAGCACCAGCGGCAGCGCGACCACGTGCAGCGCAAAGAAGCGGTTCAGCGTGATGTCGGAGATGAAATAGTCGCCGCGGATCCATTCGACCAGCGCGTCGCCGATCACCGGGAATGATCCGAACAGCGAGACAATCACCTGCGCGCCCCAGTAGGACATGTTGCCCCAGGGCAGCAGGTAGCCGAAGAAGGCCTCGGCCATCAGCGCGAGATAGATCAGCACGCCGAAGATCCACAGCAGTTCGCGCGGCCGGCGGTGCGATCCGTACAGCAGCGCGCGGAACATGTGCAGGTAGACGACGATGAAGAACGCGGAAGCGCCGGTCGAATGCAGGTAGCGGATCAGCCAGCCCCACTCGACGTCGCGCATGATGTATTCGACCGAGCCGAAGGCCTCGGTCGCATCCGGCTTGTAGCTCATCGTCAGGAAAATGCCGGTGACGATCTGCAGCGCCAGCACGAACAGCGCGATCGAACCGAAGTAGTACCAGAAATTGAAATTCTTCGGTGCGTAGTACTCCGACACATGCTCTTTCCAGAGCGACGTCATCGGGAAGCGCTCGTCGATCCAGGCGCCCAGCGCAGCGAGCTTGCCGGTTCCGGCCGGCGCCGGATCGCCGGCCATCAGGCGTCTCCCGACTGGTCAAGTCCGATCACGATATGCCCGCTGTCGGCAAACGTGTACGGCGGCACTTCGAGATTGGTCGGCGCCGGCACACCGCGGAACACGCGACCCGACAGGTCGAACTTCGAGCCATGACAGGGGCAATAGAAGCCGCCCGGCCAGTCGCCCGGACTCGACGTCGTCAGTTCCGCATCGCCCGGGTCAAAACGGCTCATCGGCGCGCAACCGAGGTGGGTGCAGACACCGAGCACCACGAAATATTCGGCATTGACCGCCCGCGCGTCGTTCTGGGCGTATTCAGGCTGTTTCGAGTGTTCGGATTTCGGGTCCGCCAGCATGGCCTCGTCGGCCGCGAGCCGCTCGATCATTTCGGGCGTGCGCCTGACGACCCAGACCGGCTTGCCGCGCCATTCGATCTTGAGCATTGCGCCCGGTTCGAGCTTGCTGATGTCGATTTCGACCGGCGCGCCCATCGCTTTGGCGCGTGCGCTCGGTTTCCACGATGCGAGAAACGGCACGGCGGCGAACGCGACGCCAACCGCACCAGTCAGAGAGGTTGCGGCAGTCAGGAGCTGGCGCCGGCCCCGGTCAATTGGTTCGCCCATCGTCAGGTTTCGTTCGCTGAGGGAATTTGCCGCATTATACACGTGGACATCGAAATTCCGGGGAGGCCGGTCGGCGTATGACGAGGATTCCGGGATGGCTGCGTTGGCTCGCGCCCTGGGTTGCGCTCGGTCTCATTGCGGCATTCGTCATCGTCCGATTGTGGCCGCATGCCGACGATGCGGTCGTGGTTCCAGAAAATGTGCCGCCCGCGTCAGTTGTCGCCACGGAATCGCCGGAAGCGGAAAAACCGGAACCGGCGCCGGCGCCGTTACCGCAACTGCTCAGTTTCGCGGACGCGGTCGACCTCGCCGCGCCCGCGGTCGTCAATATCTATACCGAACGGCGCGTAGTCGTATCGAATGTCCCCGCGTTGCCGCCGCAGCTCGGCCAGCTCTTCGGCGAGGCCTGGCCCGATTATCGTGAGCGCGTCGAACGGAGCCTCGGTTCGGGCGTGATCTACGACGCGCTCGGCCACGTGGTCACGAATTTCCATGTGATCGAACGGGCCGCGCAGATCAACGTGCAGCTTCGCGACGGGCGCGAGGCGTCAGCGACCCTGGTTGGCATCGATCGCGACACCGACCTCGCGGTGCTCAAGATCCAGCTCGGCAACCTGCCGGTCATGCCGATCGGCCGCTCCGACCGGCTGCGGGTCGGCGAGCCGGTGCTCGCAATCGGCAATCCGCTCGGGCTTCAGCACACGGTCACGCAGGGGATCATCAGCGCAACCGGGCGCGGCCGGCTCGGCGTCGCGACGTTCGAGAATTTCATCCAGACGGACGCCGCGATCAATTTCGGCAACTCCGGCGGCGCGCTGATCGACGGCTCCGGCAAACTGGTCGGGCTCAACAGCGTTATCGCCGGCCGCCAGGCAGGAATCGAGGGCATCGGGTTCGCGATTCCGGTCGATCTCGTCAGGGGCGTCGTCGACGCGATTTTGCGCGACGGGCGCGTCGTGCGCGGCTGGATCGGCGTCGTGCCAGGCGACCTGAATCCAAGCGACGCGGCGCAATTCGGTCTGCCGGAAGGCGCCGTTCTGGTGCGCGCGGTTTACCCGAACAGCCCGGCCGCGGCGCAGGGTGTCTCCCGCGGCGATTTCATCACCGAAGTCAACGGCACGGCCGTGCGCGGCGCGCAGGATCTGCTTGCGCGGGTTGCGATGGTGAAACCCGGTCAAGGCGTGAGGCTCGGCCTCCTACGCGGACCGCCGGTCGAAGACACGGTTCAGGAGCACAAGGTGCGCATTCAGGTCATTGAGCGGCCGCCGCAGGCGGCGGCCGCGCGCTCGTCGTAGCAAAAGGGGACGCACCCCTTTCAAGCGGACGCGTCCCATTTTGAAAGGGGTGCGACCCCTCTTAGGTTCGCGCTCCCGGCATGCGCCGGATATCGGCGCCGAGCTGACGCAGCTTTTCCTCAATACGCTCGTAGCCGCGGTCGATGTGATAGATGCGCTGCACGTCGGTCGTACCTTGTGCAACCAGTCCGGCGAGCACGAGGCTTGCCGAAGCGCGCAAGTCGGTCGCCATCACCGGTGCTCCGGAGAGCTGCGGCACGCCCTGGATGATTGCCGTATGACCTTCGAGGCGGATGTCCGCGCCGAGCCGGCGCAGTTCCAGCATGTGCATGTAACGATTCTCGAAAATCGTCTCGACGATGGTTGCGACGCCCTCGGCGATCGTGTCGAGTGCGGCGAATTGGGCCTGCATGTCGGTCGGAAATCCCGGATGCGGCGCGGTGCGGATGTCAACGGCCTTCGGGCGGCGTCCCTGCATGTCCACCTGCACCCAGTCGGCGCCGGTTTCAATATCGGCACCTGCCTCGCGCAACTTCAAGAGCATCGCATCGAGATGCTCGGGCCGGGCTTTCTGCACGCGCACCCGCCCGCCGGTAATAGCGCCGGCGACCAGGAAGGTACCGGTTTCGATGCGATCCGGCAGTACGTCGTAGTCGCAGCCGCCGAGCCGGTCGCGGCCGACCACTTCGATCGTATCCGTACCGGCTCCGCGGACTTCGGCACCCATCGCGTTCAGGAAGCCCGCGAGATCGACGACCTCGGGCTCGCGCGCGGCGTTCTCCAGCACGGTGCGGCCGCGCGCAAGGCTCGCGGCCATCATCAGGTTTTCGGTGCCGGTGACCGTGACGGTGTCGAGCACGATGCGCGTGCCTTCGAGACGCCCGGCCTTCGCATGGATGTAGCCGCCCTCCATAGTGATCTCGGCGCCCATCGCCTCGAGGCCGGCGACGTGCAGGTTGACCGGCCGCGCGCCGATCGCGCAGCCACCGGGCAATGAGACCCGCGCCTCGCCGTGGCGTGCGACCAGCGGACCGAGTACGAGGATCGACGCGCGCATCGTCTTGACCATTTCGTAGGGCGCAACCGGCGTCGACAGGCCGCGCGCATCGACTTCGACCCGCATGCGGTCGCCGATCGTCACCCTGATGCCCATGCGCCCGAGCAGTCCAAGCATGGTGGTCACGTCATGCAGGTGCGGCACGTTGCCGATCGTGACCGGTGCGTCGGCGAGGAGCCCGGCCGCGAGGATCGGCAGCGCCGCGTTTTTCGCGCCCGAGGCACGCACTTCGCCGTCGAGGCGTGCGCCCCCGGTGATCTGCAGCTTGTCCACGATCGCGCTCCTTCAGCCGGCCTTGCGCTCCGCCCATTCCCGGGGCGTCGGCGTGTCGAGCGACAGCGCATGGATTTCGCCGCCGACCGCCGCGCCGAGCGCGCGGTAGACGAGCTGATGGCGGGCGAGCGTGCGCGCGCCTTCGAACTGGGTCGCGATCACGAGCGCCTCGAAGTGCACGTTGTCGCCGGAGCGCACGTCAACCGTCGCACCCGGCAGGGCGGCTTCAATCTGCTGTCTGATCTGATCCGGCGTCATGGCGGCATTCTACTAGTGGTGCCGGGTCGTCCTTTCGCAGTTGCTGGTGCAGACTACGAAAGTGCGACCCGGCACCAATTGGGGTGCGGTGTATGATGCCGGATTGTCTCATTTCGCCGCATCAAAACCGATGAATGACGCCGCCGACAAATCGCGCCTGGTCGAGATGGGCCGCGAGGCGCTTCGGATCGAAGCGCGGGCCGTTGGCGCGCTCGTGGACCGCCTGGGCGCCGAGTTCGCGGCCGCCTGCCGGGTGTTGCTCGCCTGCAAGGGCCGGGTCGTCGTCTCGGGCATGGGCAAGTCAGGCCACGTCGGCGGCAAAATCGCCGCGACCTTCGCGAGCACCGGCACGCCCTCCTTCTTCCTGCACCCCGCCGAAGCCAGCCACGGCGATCTCGGCATGCTCGCCAAGGGCGACGTGGTGCTCGCGATCTCGTATTCCGGCGAGACTGCCGAATTCCTGACGATCCTGCCGCTGATCAAGCGCATGGACACGCCGCTCATCGCGATGACCGGCAACGCGCAGTCGACGCTCGCGCGCGAAGCCGACGTGCACCTCGACGTCAGCGTGCCGGCGGAAGCCTGCCCGCTGAATCTCGCACCGACCGCCAGCACGACGGCGGCACTTGCGATGGGCGATGCGCTCGCGGTCGCGCTGCTCGGCTATCGCGGCTTCACAGTGGCCGATTTCGCGCTGTCGCATCCGGGCGGCGTGCTGGGCCGGCGCTTGCTGCTCCGCGTCGCAGACGTCATGCGCCGCGGCGACGACCTGCCGATAGTCCGGGAGGACACGCCACTGACGCAGGGCCTGCTCGAGATGTCGCGTAAGCGCCTCGGACTGACGGCGATCGTAGATGGCGACCGCCGGGTCCTCGGGATATTCACGGACGGCGATCTGCGCCGCGCGCTCGACCGGCGCATCGACATTCAAAACAGCCGGATGGGAGAAGTGATGACCCGCGGTTGCCGCACGATCGGACCTCAGGAACTCGCTGCCGAGGCCGTGCTGATGATGGAAAAACATTCCATCAACGGCCTGCTCGTACTCGACGACAAGGGTCTGCTGATTGGTGCGCTGAACGTGCACGACCTGTTGCGCGCGGGAGTCGTGTGACAACGCCGGACGACGTTTCGCTGGTGGTGCTCGACGTTGACGGCGTGCTGACCGACGGCCGCCTGTGGTACGGGCCCGACGGCGAGAGCATGAAAGTATTCGACGTACGCGACGGACACGGCATCAGGAGCCTGATCGCAGCCGGCATCGGCGTCGCCGTGATCTCGGGCCGCCGCTCCGGGGCAGTGACCTCGCGCATGCGCGAACTGGGCGTCAGCGACGTCGCGCAGGGCGTCACCGACAAGGCCCGCGCGCTCGGGGAACTGCTGAAGCGGAATGCCATCGATGCGAAGCGCGTCGCCTGCCTCGTCGACGACACCCCGGACCTGGGCCTGATGGCTGCGGTCGGATTGCCCGCAGCGGTCGCCGATGCCCATCCCGACGTGATCGCCGCAGCGGAACACGTGACGCGCGCCGCCGGCGGCCGCGGAGCGGTGCGGGAATTCTGCGACTGGCTGATCGCTGGCCGGGCCGGCAAATGACGACACGGCTCCTGCTAGTCGCGGCCCTGGTCGCGCTGATCGCGGTCGTGGTGCAATGGCGCCTGCTCGATCGCGAACCCGCGCAGGAACGGGAAGACGTAACGCGTCCCGGGTATTTCCTGACCGGCGTCGTGCTCGAGGAATTCGGCACGGATGGGAAACTGCGCATCGGGCTCGAGTCGAAATCGGCAACCGAAGATCCCGCGAATGACATCGTGCGGCTTGCGGATGTCACCGTGGATTATCACGCTCCGACCGGTCGCCTGTGGCATCTCGCCGCCGCGGAAGGGCGCGTACCGCCGGGCGGCCGGATCGTCGAATTCGAGGGCGATGTGCGCCTGAATGGCACTCCGGGTGACGGCGCACAGCGGGCCGAGCTTCGCACCGCGCGCCTGCGGCTCGACACCGACGCGGAAACCGCGGAAACGAAGGATACAGTCGAACTCGCCTTCGGCGCGCACCGCATGCACGCCCAGGGAATGCATGCCGACCTGAAGAAAGGGAGTCTACGACTGGAATCCGGCGTCAATGGCCTGTTCACTCCGTAAGCTCACGTGCGTCGCCCTGCTGTGCGCGGTCGCGGTCGCCGCCGCGCAGGAACCGGAACGCAGCCAGCTCCCCATCAAGGTCGTGGCGCGTTCGTCGGATTTCGACTATCAGAAAGGTGTACTGGTGTTCGACGGCATCACGATCACGCAGGGCGAAATCCGGATCACGGCGGAACGCGCGGTCGCGAGCGGGCTAGACTTCAAGGACAGCCGCTGGGAGCTTGACGGCTCGGTGCGGATTTCGATGCCGGAGGCGGCTCTCGCGAGCGACACCGCGCGCGTACGCTTTGCGAAAGGTGAGATCGAGAGCGCAACCGTGACCGGCGGGCCGGCTACCTTCGAGCAGCACCGCGACGATGAGCTCGCCAAGGGCCGCGCGAACCGCATCGACTACGACCTCGCGCGCGGCGCCGTGGAACTCGCCGGAGATGCCTGGCTCACGGACGGTCGCACCGAGATCACCGGCGCGACACTCGTCTACAGCACCGTCAACCAGCGCGTCGTGTCGCGCAAGCAGGTCGTGATCACGATCAATCCGAACGAGCCGGCGGAATCGCCGAAGCCCAAGCCATGAGCGTGTTGTCGGCCACCGGTCTCGAAAAGAGCTATAGCAAGCGCAAGGTGGTTTCGTCTTTGTCGCTCTCCATCGAGAGCGGCGAAGTCGTCGGACTGCTGGGACCGAACGGCGCCGGCAAGACCACGGCTTTCTACATGATCGTCGGCCTCGTGCCGGTCGACGGCGGTCGCATCGAACTCAATGGCGAGGACATCACGCAACTGCCGATGCACGCGCGCGCGCGTCGCGGCCTGGGTTATCTGCCGCAGGAAGCGTCGGTGTTCCGGCGCATGACAGTCGCCGACAATATCCGGGCGATTCTCGAAACGCGCCGCGGTCTCGACGACGCCGCGCGAAATGAATCGCTCGAACGGCTGCTCGAGGAACTTCACGTCGCACACCTGCGCGATCACCTGGGTATGAGCCTGTCTGGCGGCGAACGGCGCCGCGTCGAAATCGCCCGCGCGCTCGCAGCGGAGCCCGCCTTCATCCTGCTGGACGAGCCCTTTGCGGGGGTCGACCCGCTTTCGGTGCACGATATCCAGCGCATCGCCCGTCATCTCGCGGACCGCGGCATCGGCGTACTGATCACCGATCATAACGTCCGGGAAACATTGGGAATTTGCGGCCGCGCCTATATCGTCAATCAGGGCACGGTCCTGGCTTCGGGATCTGCCGACGAGATCCTTGCCAATCCCGAGGTGCGCAAGGTTTACTTGGGGCAGGATTTCCGGCTCTGACCGTGCGGCAATCGCCGCCCGCGGGGCCGCAGTCGAGGCTCCCGCCGCCGCATGATGAAACCGAGCCTGCAGTTACGGATTGGCCAGCAGCTGACGATGACGCCGCAGCTGCAACAGGCCATCCGGCTGCTGCAGCTGCCGACGATCGAGCTGCAGGCGCAGGTGCAGCAGGCGCTCGAAACCAACGTCTTGCTCGAAGCCGAGGACGAGATCGAGGCGACGGAATCGTTCGAGCAGCTGGTCGAGGCCGAACAGAATTCGCGAGACGACGCCGACGTCGAACCCGCCGAGGCCGAAGCGGTAGTCGAAATCGGCGAGGAGTGGAGCGAGCCGAATGCGGTCGAATCGGAGACGCCCTGGACGCGCTCCGGGGACGCCGAGCTCGAACTCGAGGACGAATCCGGCCGCACGCTTCATGATCACCTCGCCTGGCAGCTCGAACTCGCGCACCTGCCCGCGCAGGCGGTCGTCATTGGCCGCGCGATCATCGACGCGATCAGCGACGACGGCTACCTGACCGAAACGACGCAGGCGATCGCGGACACGGTTGCAAGCGAATTGCCGGCGGACGCGCCCGCCGTCGAAGCGGTACTCGCGATCGTCCAGCAGTTCGATCCCGCGGGCGTCGCGGCCCGCTCCGTCGGCGAGTGCATCGAACTGCAGCTCGATCAGCTCGACTCCACGACGCCCGGACTCGAAACCGCGCACGCGCTCGCGCGCAGGCACCTCGACCTGGTCGCGAGCCAGCAGTTCTCGGCGCTGCAGCGGCAGATGCACTGCAGCAGCGAGGAACTCGATGTCGCGCTCGCCCTGGTGCGGAGCTGCCACCCGCGTCCGGGCGCCGCGATGCAGTCAGTGCGCACCGAATACGTCGTACCGGACGTTTACGTCCGCCGCTCGCCGCAGGGCTGGCTGGTCGAACTGAATCCGGCGGCACTGCCGCGGGTGCGCCTGAACGAGAGCTATGCCGGCCTGATCACGCGCGCGCCCGACCACGCGGTCCTCCGCACGCAGCTCCAGGAAGCGCGCTGGCTGCTCCGAAGCCTCGAAATCCGCAACGACACGATGCTCCGCGTGGCGCAATCGATTGTCGAGCGGCAGCTTGCGTTTCTCGACAGCGGCGAGGAATCCATGCAGCCGATGATCCTGCGGGACGTCGCCGAAGCAGTCGAGATGCACGAATCGACCATTTCGCGCGTGACCACCGGCAAGTACATGCATACGCCGCGGGGCGTGTTCGAGTTCCGATTTTTTTTCTCGAGCCAGGTGCCTGGCGACGACGGCGCCGGCGTTTCTTCGACCGCGATCCGTGCCAAGATCAGGAAGCTGATCGCACAGGAACCGCCGTCGCATCCGTTGAGCGACCAGCAGATCGCCGAGATGCTGTCCGGAGACGGCATCCAGGTGGCGCGCCGCACGGTCGCGAAGTATCGCGAGGCACTCGGAATCCCGCCGTCCAGCGAACGGCGATCCAACCGGAGGAAGACACCATGCAGTTGACGCTGACCGGCCACCATCTCGAGGTCACACCGGCGCTGCGCGACTACGTCGAAAAGAAAATCGACCGTGTCGTGCGGCACTACGAACAGGTCATCGACGTGCATTGCGTGCTCACCGTCGAGAAGCTCGAGCACAAGGCCGAGGCCACGCTCGGCGTCAGTGGGGCGGTCATCCACGCGGACGCGAAGGATGGCGACATGTACGCCGCGATCGACGCGCTGAGCGACAAGCTCGATCGGCGCCTGCGCAAGCACAAGGAAAAGCAGTCGGATCATCACGCGGCCGAAGTGGCGCGGGGTCGTCCCGCCTGACACGCGGCGGCAGGGGGCACAGCAACGATGAACCGGCTCGCCGTCGTCAGCGGACTCTCGGGCTCGGGCAAGAGCGTGGCGCTCAACATGCTCGAGGATCTCGGGTGGTATTGCATCGACAACATTCCGGCCGGACTCGTGCAGGCGCTGGTGTCGCACTCCGTGCGCACCGACGAACCGATCTACCGCCGCCTGGCGGTCGGCCTCGATGCCCGAAACCGCCCCGACGACCTCGCCTCGATCCCGCACCTGCTCGACGACCTTAAACGGGCGGGTCTGCGCTGCGAAGTGCTCTACCTGCATGCCGACGACGAGGTCCTGCTCCGGCGCTATGCCGAGACGCGCCGGCGCCACCCGCTCGCGGGCGCCGGCACGAGCCTCGCGGATGCGATCGCCGAGGAGCGGCGGTTGCTGCACCCGCTCATCGACAGCGCCGATCTCGTGATCGACACCTCGCGCATGAGCGTGCACGAGCTGCGCGCGCTGATCGGGCAGCGCGTCGAACCCGGCCCGGGCCGGCTGTCGATCCTGTTCGAATCCTTCGGCTTCAAGCACGGCACGCCGGGCGACGCCGATTTCGTGTTCGACGCGCGCACGCTGCCGAATCCCTACTGGGAGCCGACCCTGCAACAGCTCACCGGCAAGGACAGCCGCGTCGTCGATTTCCTCGAAGCGAGTCCGCGCGTGCACGCCATGGTCGATGACCTGACGCGATTTCTCGAAGGCCGCATGCCCGACTACGAGGCCGCGAATCGCGGTTACCTGACGGTTGCGATCGGCTGCACGGGCGGCCAGCACCGCTCTGTGTATCTCGTCGAGCGGCTTGCCGCGCATTTCCGCAACAGGTATCCGCAATTGCTCGTGCGCCACACCGCGCTGCCCGAGTGAGCGAATCCGCCCCCTTCCGCTTCGACCGGGCCTCCCGGCTCGCCGCGATCCAGGCCGCGCTCACCGGCAGCCTGAAAGGCGCCGATCGCATGGTGGCGGTGCTGCACCCGGCCGAGATTGCGCATTTGCTCGAATCGCTGCCACCCCACCGGCGCGCGCTCGCCTGGGAACTGGTCGCGCACGAAGTTCAAGGCGAGGTCCTGGTCGAGCTGTCCGAAGACGTGCGGAGCGAACTGCTCGCGAGCATGCAACCGGACGAACTCGTCGCCGCGACCGAGGGACTCCCGGTCGACGACCTTGCGGATCTCCTGGCCGAACTGCCCGAGGCGCTGATGCGCCAGGTGCTGCGCTCGATGGACCAGCAGGACCGCGACCGGCTGTCGCGCGTGCTCGAGTACCCGGGCGACAGCGCGAGCGGCCTGATGAACACGGACACGGTCACCGTACGGCCGGACGTCAGCCTCGACGTCGTGCTGCGCTACCTGCGCATGCGCGGCGAACTGCCGGAACCGACCGACTGCCTGTTCGTCGTCGACCGCCACGACCGGTACCTCGGCGCCCTGCCGGTCGTGCGGCTCCTGACCGCGGACCCGGAGACGATGGTCAGTCAGCAGATGGACCCCGAGGTCGCGCCGATACCGCCAACGATGCCGGCGGACGAAGTCGCGCAGCTCTTCGAATCGCGCGACCTGCTCTCCGCAGCCGTCGTTTCCGACGACGGCAAGCTGCTCGGGCGCATCACGGTCGACGACGTGGTGGACGTCGTCCGCGAGCAGGCGGAGCACGCTTCGCTCGCCGCGGCCGGCCTCGACGACGATGACGACGTCTTCGCCGGCGTGCGCAAGACCGCGCGCCGCCGCGCGCTGTGGCTCGGCATCAACCTGCTGACCGCGCTCCTCGCCGCCTGGGTCGTCGGTCTGTACGAAGCCACGATCGAGAAAGTGGTCGCACTCGCCGTGCTGATGCCGGTCGTCGCGAGTATGGGCGGCATCGCCGGCACGCAGACCGTCACGCTGATCATCCGCGGCATCGCAGTCGGCAAGGTGCATGCCTCGAATGCACGCTGGCTGTTTTTCAAGGAGCTGTCGGTCGGCGCGGTGAACGGACTCATCTGGGCTAGCGTGGTCGCGATCGCAACCTGGTTCTGGTTCGGCACCTGGGATATCGCCGCCGTGATTTTCGTCGCGATCGTGATCAATCTGGTCGCGGCCGGCATCGCGGGCGTCATGATCCCGCTCGCCCTCAAGCGGATGCACATCGATCCCGCGCTCGCCGGCGGCGTGATCCTGACCACAGTCACCGACGTCGTCGGCTTCGCTGCGCTGCTCGGTCTCGGCGCGCTCTTCCTGGTCTAGGCGGCGGCCACCATTCCCAGGAACGAGCGAATCTCGGCGCGCCTCGCCTCTGCATCGCGCTCGCCCATGCGGATCAGTTCGCGCGTATAGACCGATTCGAACATCAGGAACGACAACAGGCGACCGCCCCGCTCGCCGCTCGCGCCGAGCACCCGCAGCAGCACGCGCAGGCTCGAAGGGATTGCCTGCCGGTGCACGAGCGCGATGGTGCTGGGATCGCGCTGCGGCAGCACGAGCATTGTCTCGACGTGACGCAGCCCGAACGGCAGAGGCCCCGGCCGCGCATGCGCAAGCAGCGTGTTGACCCGCTCCAGCCGCTCGAGGTCCGACTGCAGGCCTTCCATGAAGAGCGTGTCCAGCATGAAGCCGAACTGCTCGGCCATGTTCGGTTCCGGCTGCGGTGCCTCGGGCTTTTTCAGGTGCGGGCGCGCCCCGATCACGAGGATCCGATCCGCGCCCAGGTGAATCGCGGGCGCCAGCGGCGTCGACTGGCGCATCGCGCCGTCGCCGTAATGCGCGCCGTCAACGACGACGGCGGGAAACAACAGCGGAATCGCCGAACTCGCCATCAGGTGGGTCACGTCGAGGCGCGCCGCGACACCCTTGCGCGCTGCGCGATCCCAACCCGCAAAGGGGCGGGAGGTCTCGACGAAGCTGACCGAATCGCCGTTGACGACGTTCGTCGCCGTCACGGCAATCGAATCCGGCAAGCCCCGCGCAAGCGATTCGCGCAGCTGAGCGAAGTGGATGCTTCGGGTCAGCAGCTCGCTGAGCGGCGTCGTATCGAAGAGCGCGCGCGGCAGAGGCAGCAGCCATCCGCCGGAGACCAGCGACAGCATCAGGTGCAGGCCGGAACGCAGCATCACGAGCGTGCCGGCGCGGAATACCTCGTGCACATGAAACTCGCCCCACACCCTTGCGAGTTCGGCGGTCGCCTCGTGGGCATCGCCGGCCCTGGCAGCGAGCACGGCGGCATTGATCGCGCCGGCGGAGGTGCCGCAGAGAATCGAGAACGGCAGCGGCTTGCCCGGAGGCATCCACCCGGCAATCGCCTTCAGTACGCCGACCTGATAGGCGGAGCGGGCGCCACCGCCCGGCAATACAAGGGCAATGCGTGGATTGTGGGTAGTCATTCCGCGGGAACCTCGGCCGGCAGCCGTGGTCTTCAGACAGCAGGCCGCGATACTATGCCAACCTGCCGACATTCCGAAGCGCCCCGCCCGACCGCCCACCTGGAGGCACCCACATGACGCGTTTCCTGCGCAGTGCCGCCGCCATCCTGGCAACGGTGTTCCTGCTGTCGACCGCCGCCCTCGCCGACGACCCGCCCGCGGTCGGCGCGCTCGCGCCCGCATTCAGGCTGCAGGACCAGACCGGCAAGTGGCACGCGCTGGCCGACTACAAAGGCAAGTGGGTCGTGCTCTATTTCTATCCGAAAGACAACACGCCGGGCTGCACGACGCAGGCCTGCGAGTTCCGCGACAACATCTTCGCGTACCGCGAACTCGGCGCCGTCATCCTGGGCGTCAGCGTCGACAACGTGGAATCGCACAAAGTGTTCTCCGAAGAGCACAGCCTGCCCTTCCCGATCCTCGCCGACGTCGAAAAGAAAGTCGCCACCACTTACGGCACGCTGACCAAGTATCTCGGCATCGCCGAACTCGCCCGGCGCGACACGTTCATCATCGATCCGCAGGGCCGCATCGCGAAGCACTACATGAAGGTCGACCCAAAGGGCCATTCCGAGATCGTGCTCGCCGACCTGAAGCAGCTCGCGGCCAAAGCAGCACAGGCAAAAGCCTCTTGAGCAAGGAAATAGAGGGGTCGCATCCCTTTACCCCGAAAGGGGCAAAGGGATGCGACCCCTCTTCACGTTTCGCAGGCTCCGACACCTACGTCGCGACCGGCGACCTGACGCTCGCCGTCAATGCGGCGGTCACGCTCGGCCGGCCGCTCCTGATCAAGGGCGAGCCGGGAACCGGCAAGACGCAGCTCGCGCAGGAAGTCGCGCAGGCGCTCGGCAAGCCGCTTTACGAGTGGCACATCAAGTCCACCAGCAAGGCCCAGCAGGGCCTGTACGAATACGACGCCGTCTCGCGGCTGCGGGATTCGCAGCTCGGCGACGCGCGCGTCAAGGACATCGCGAACTACATCGTGCCCGGCATGGTGTGGCGCGCATTCGAGTCCGATCAGCAGGCCGTGCTGCTGATCGACGAAATCGACAAGGCCGACATCGAGTTCCCGAACGACCTGCTGCGCGAGCTCGATCGCATGGAGTTCTACGTCTACGAGACGCAGCAGCTCGTGCGCGCGCGGCACCGGCCGATCGTCGTCATCACGAGCAACAACGAGAAGGAACTGCCGGACGCGTTCCTGCGCCGCTGCTTCTTCCACTACATCCGCTTCCCGGACACGGAAACGATGGAACGGATCGTCGCCGTGCATTTCCCGGGACTCAAACGCGAGCTTCTGGCGGAAGCCCTGGGAGCCTTCTACCGGATCCGCGACGTGCCCGGGCTCAAGAAAAAGCCGTCGACCTCGGAACTGCTCGACTGGATCAAGCTGCTGCTCGCCGAAGACATCCCGCCCGAAGCACTGCGCTCCGACGATCCGAAGGCCACGATCCCGCCGCTCTATGGCGCGCTGCTGAAGAACGAACAGGATGTGCACCTGTTCGAGCAGCTCGTCTTCCTGCATCGCCGCGCCGGACGACCCGGCTGAAGCGGAACGCGGGTCCATGCTGATCCGTTTCTTCCTGATGCTGCGCGCGGCCGGCGTGCCGGTGTCGATCACCGAATTCCTGGCCTTGCTCGAGGCGCTCGACGCGCGGCTCATCACCCCTGAAAAGGGGACGCACCCCTTTGCGGGCGAGGAGGAAAAGGGGTGCGTCCCCTTTTCAGGGGTGACGAGTTCTACTGGCTCGCGCGCGCCATCCTCGTCAAGGATGAGCGGCACTACGACCGCTTCGACCGCGTGTTCGCGGCGCATTTCCGCGGAATCGAACAGGCGTTCGAGACGCTGCTGGCGGACGTCCCAGCCGACTGGCTGCGCAACGCCGCGGAACTGAGGATGACCGACGAGGAAAAGGCCCGAATCGCCGCGCTCGGCGGCTGGGAAGCGCTGATGGAAACCCTGCGCAAGCGCCTCGAGGAGCAGAAAGCGCGCCATCAGGGCGGTAGCAAATGGATCGGCACCGGCGGCACTTCCCCGTTCGGCGCCCACGGCTATAACCCGGAAGGCGTTCGCATCGGGCAGGAAGGCTCGGGGAACCGCCGTGCCGTCAAGATCTGGGACAAGCGCGAGTTCGCGAACCTCGACGATTCGGTCGAGCTCGGCACGCGCAATATCAAGCTCGCGCTCCGGCGCCTGCGGCGCTTCGCGCGTCAGGGCGCGGCGGAAGAGCTCGACCTGGATGCGACCGTCGATTCGACGGCGCGGCGCGCGGGGCTCCTCGACATCCGCATGGTTCCGGAGCGGCACAACGCCGTGAAAGTGCTGCTGTTCCTCGACATCGGCGGCTCGATGGACGATCACGTGCGCGTCTGCGAGGAACTTTTTTCCGCCGCGCGTGGCGAGTTCAAGCACCTCGAGTACTTCTATTTCCACAACTTCGTCTACGAATCGGTGTGGAAGGACAATCGCCGACGCCAGAGCGAGCGCACGCGCACGACCGAGGTCATGCGCACTTACGGTCACGACTACCGCCTGGTCGTGGTCGGCGATGCGACCATGAGTCCCTACGAGATCGTGCAACCGGGCGGCAGCATCGAGCACTGGAACGAGGAATCGGGCGCGATCTGGATGAAGCGGCTGCTCGCGACCTATCCGCACCACGCCTGGCTCAATCCGGAACCGCAGGAACGCTGGGAATACACGCCGTCGGTGCGCATGACGCGCGAACTGTTCGAGGACCGGATGTTCCCGCTGACGCTCGCGGGTCTCGATCGGGCTATGCGCGTGCTGCAGTAGCCGGGTCGCGGCGCGCGTAGCTTTCCGTCAGCATCTCCCAGACGTGGCCGTCTGGCTCGCTCCAGTACACGATGCGTCCGCCATGGTCCGTATTGACCCGGGAGTCCGCCGGCCCGTGCGGATTGCTCCGGTAGGGAACTCCCGCGGCGATGATGCGCGCGAGAATCGCGTCGAATTCGACGTCGCTCACGCGAAAGCAGAAATGGAGGATCGGAAATTCCCCATCCGCCTGGTCGAAATCCAGCGTGAGGCCGTCATTCACGTACACGGGCGAAAATGGACCGACCCCCGATGCAGACCACGGCACGCCGAGGAGCCCTGCCAGGCGCTCGGCCGATACGACCCGGTCGCGTCGACGGTACCAGCAGGTGGTCGAGTTGAACTGTCACGATATCCAAGAATACCGCTGCGTGCCGCGAACCGGAACACCAGGGGTCATTCGACACGCACGACCAGGACGCGATGCGGACCGGCCAGATTGTTACGGTTCCAGTAGTTGATGCGACGCCTGCCGTCCAGCAGATACTCGACGTCAACCGTCCTGAGCACCACGATGGGCGCATCGGTGGCATGCGGCGGCGCCCTGGTAACGAGTTTTGGATGAATCAAGCGCCAGAGATTGTCGGCATTTCTCGCTTCGGCGCAGACAGTAAGCGACTCGCGCCGCACGCGCAGAGTCTTGACGAGTTTCCTTGCAGTCGGGTGTTTGGCCAGCAGTCGATTGATCGTTTCGACACAACCATGCCCGGGGCGGTTGTGCCACTTCAGGGTTTCGCACACCTCATCCCAGAGCTCGGAGTCGTCCATCGGTTTACCGGGAGCCGATATTCTTGCGCCTTCGCCTGGTATTGCGCTTCGCCGCGAGCGTTGGATCACCGAGCTTTCGATTGAGTGCCACAGCCTCTCTTGTCAAGCGACGCACGATTGCAGACTCGACGGAAATACCTTCACGCAGTTCCAGCGTCGCCATCTCGTACTTGCCGACCTGGCTTGAGGCGTGGCTCGATGGCACTCAGGCGCTGCCCTCGCCAGAAACCGAACAGCACCCGGTCGTCCTCGGCACGGATGAGCAAAACCGGCCCACCGGCCAGGTAAACGAGATTGCCCCATTTGATGACTTCTTCCAGCGGCGAGGTGCCGCGGACTGTCGCGCGCAGGGCTTGCACCGTCTTGCGACGCCAACCGGCGAGTTCCGTAACAAACGCGTCGGGGTTTGCGGCAGGCGTCATTCTTTTCATGGCGGACGATCCTTGGCCTCAAGGTACATCGCGTCCGAGAGAACGGGTTCGCCCGTCGTCCGCTGTTCGAAACCGCTGGCCTCAAAACGGATCTCCCCTTCGGGCCAATTGATGTCGATATGCCACACCTGCGCCAGATAACGTTCGCGTTGTTCCAGAGTACGCCTGATTCCATCCATCGAGAATGGCGACAAAGCAGCAGACGCCGCGGCGTAATCGAGTTCAATTCGCAGATTGGTGACCTGTTGGAACGTGAGCGTGGCGGGCGCGATGAGGAATTGAAACGTGCTTTTCGTCGCCCGACGCCACTCGAGGATATAGTCGAGATCCAGGATCAGCTGGCCGGCGCCGTGGACGCCGGCCATGATCCTGAGGCCATGGCAGTGGTTGTCGTGCCACGACAACTGGTCCAGATCCTGCTCGGTCCAAGTGCGCATCCCCGTTAGTTTGCTGGTCCGCTGCTCGCCGTCGCCGCTTAACTGTTGCTGTGCGGACGCTCTGCGATCCGGGCGCGCAAGCGGTCTTCCTGCTCGCGCAGCTCCGGCGTGAACTCCGCACCGAAGTCCTCGTTCTCGAAAACCTGGCGGATTTCGATTTCCGCTTCGGTGCCAGGCATCGGATTGGGACAGCGCTTGACCCACTCGATGGCCTCAGCCAACGATTTCACCTGCCACAACCAGTAGCCGGCGATCAGCTCCTTGGTCTCGGTAAATGGGCCGTCGATGACAGTGCGCCGGTCGTCCGAGAAGCGCACCCGCGCGCCTTTGCTGCTCGGCTGCAGCCCTTCGCCGCCCAGCATGATGCCGGCCTTGACCAGTTGCTCGTTGTAATCGCCCATTGCCGCCAACAGTTCGTGGCTCGGCATCTTGCCGGCTTCCGAGTCCTTATTTGCCTTTACAATGACCATGAATCGCATAATCGTCTCTCCGTAGGTTGGACTATTCACTTCCTTGTCGAACGGGCCTACCCGATTTCGACAGGCAGCCCAATCGAAGTTCACCGAAATTCAACGGGACGGCCCCCGAAACGGTCCCATCACCTCACGTTTTCAACGTTGCCTGATAGGCCTCGATGGCAGGAAGCATTGCCTGCCGACGAGCCAGACTTTCGGGTGGCCAGTGCTTTTCACGATCGTAGTACTCGGGCACGGCCGGTACGTCATCTGAAAGGACTATCCAGGGCTGCTTGGATTGGACATAGATGTGAATGTCCGGCGGGAACGAGTCGGGCGCGTCGAGCGTTCCGACGCGAACAAATTTCACAACCGGGCCGGCGCCAGCATAGTTGCTCCAGACCGCAATTCGACACTTCGGACAGCGAGCGATCCTTTGTCCGGCCCCACTATCGGAAGGGGTGAGAACAAGTTCCGGCTCGACACCCAGATTCGTAACCCGGTCTGCTTCGATCATCGCGTTGAGTGCGAACGAAGAACCGGACTCACGCTGGCACCAGCGACAGTGACAGCAGTGGACGAACAGCGGCGGACTTTCCATGCGGTACCGCACTGCCTTGCAGTCGCAGCCGCCTTCGACCGGGAAGATATTCGTACTAGTCATTGCCGATCGACACAGGATGGCACTTTGTCATGGCGATAGGTTCCGACTTGCCTGAATGTCTTGCTTTGTCATCTGTGGCAAGTCATCCGCGATGTGGTCCCAAGGGGCCTTAAATTCTATGTAAATGTGCTTGTCTGGCCTGATGAGGGGATCATCTTCGAGAGCGCCCGCTGGAATCTCGAACCAGGACTGCCGAATTTTTGATGGATTTGGAACCTGTGAGCCGCAGCGGCTGCAGAAACTAGTGTCATATGGTGGAGGCGATTCGCTTACTGGAAGTTCGTACGTCTTGATCAAGTCCGCGCCTTGAAGTAGACGGAAATCCTCACGACGCACCCCAAGCCAGGTGAGGTAGGCGGATCCGCTGACCTTTCGACAACGAGTGCAATGACAAAGCTCAAAGGGTCCGACCGCGCGTTCGATTTCGAATCTGATTCCACCACAGAGGCAGCTACCGTGGAGCATTGCCCACCTCCTCTCCTAGTGCCGTCCAACGCTCGGCATCAGCGGCGCGCACCGGCCATTGATGATAGAAGGCATCATTTGATGCGCGTCCGCTGCATGCCGTTGTTAGGCGACCGCTCTAAGGTTGCAGGGCAGATTTGAATTGCTCGAAGTCAGCGTCAAAGAAAGACACGTTGTGAAAAGCCTCCTTCGCAATCGCTTCCGCCACGGCCTTCGCCTGTTCTGCGGTCTTACCAAAGACAATGATGCGTGTGTTATGGTCTTCCATCGGCAGGCGTCCATCGTCCTTGGCTGCCTTAATCTCACCAACATCTTTGCCTAGTTTAAGCCCACTTCGCGGGATATTGCGCGCCTGCGCAATGCCGCCCGCCTTGGACTCAGCGGCATCCCTGGCATCGATGAATACCGCGGTCCGGTCGTTCTCAATCACATGCCGGAGCCCCTCGGGCTCGATCTGCGTCAACCCGCCGAGCGCCCGCCAGACTGGGATACCGAGTTGATACCTCCGGACGTTCGTGTAACCGGCATCCAAAAGTTCAGCGGCCAGTCGCTTGCTCTTCCCGCAAAAGGGCCCGTTGCAGTACAGAACTATCGGTGCTGCTTTATTGCCTTTTACTACGCGTCCGATTTCGGCGACATCCGAGACATAGAGTGACATTGGTACGTCTGCCTTGGCCGAAACATTGACCGCGCCTGGGATATGGCTGATCTCGTACTCTTTGGACGGGCGTGCGTCAAAAACAGTAGCGCTCTTCTCCGCGAGAATGCTCCGAAGCTCTTCCGTTGAGATCTCTTTCGCTCTCTGGTCCGCCTCCAACAGTGTGGCTTCGTGAATATTCGCTAAAGGCTGAGCGTGAACAAGCTGAGGACAGATTGCTAGAATCAGGAAAGCCAAGCAACACGAGCTACTGCTTAAAGTGATCTTCTTTCTCATGGCAGTTCTCCGTTTCCATAAACAAAAGAACCTCAAGGTCGCCTAACCTCCGCGTTGATCGAGCCGAGCGCAGCCCAGCAGGCGCGCCGCAGGCGCACAATCGTTCCGCGCGCCTGCGGCGCGCTCGCTCGATCTCCACACGGTCCGCTCCAACGCAATGTTAGGCGTCATGGTTTGCGAACAAGCGAACTTGCAGCACCAAAGATTAGAAACCCGATCACGCTGATGCCGAAAGTCGCTATGGCAAGTACGAGGGCGGCGGGGATCTCGTCATTTGAATTGTCGCCACCAGCCACAACCAAGAATGGCGGCCCAAATGCGGCGACTACAGAGCAGCAGAGCATGCACACAAGGGCCAATGGTGTTGTAATCAAACCGCCACGCAATCTGCGCAACAAGAGCAGTCCTCCCGCGAGGCAAATTGCGATGCTCAGCCCTAAGGAACCGGGGTAGACCACGCTCGTCAGTGATTCTTTCCAGAAGTGTGGTGTACCAAATGGCGGGCCGCTCCCAAGAAAGCCGAAGGCGGCGAATGCCATCACGACAATCGTGCAGCGAGCGATGATCGCGAGATTTGTCATCAGACGCCTAACGTCCGCGTTGGGCGGGCCGCGCGAGGCCCGACCGGCGCGCCGCAGGCGCGATAACGGTCTGCGCGCCTGCGGCGCGCTCGCATGGATCCCTCACGGACCGCTCCAACGCATAGTTAGGCGTAGCGTTCTCATAACTGGATGCCGACACGCGGCAATACCCAGACCAAGGCAAAGTATGCGCCGACGGTGACGATGCAAGCGACGATAAGGCTAGGCCAGAAGGACCAACCGGCGCCGAGCAGCCACCGGCAGCAATGCAAATAGGGGTAGCGATGCGAGGACCAACCAGAAAATGCCGCGCGAGAGGGCCGCAACCGATTGCGCGCTTCCGGTATCGGCATAGAGCCAGATGAAAGCAAGCAGCGAGGTCAGGGGAAGCGAGGCCAGAATCGCACCCCAGAACGAACTGCGCTTGGCAATTTCGGAGACAGCGATGACCACGACCACGGTGATCGCGACCTTCAGGACGAACTGCCAAGTCATTCTTAGCTACGCCTAACGTCCGCGTTGAGCGGTCCGCGCAGAGCGCGACTGGCGCGCCGCAGGCGCACGATGGTTCCGCACGCCTGCGGCGCGCGCGCTTAACGCTGTCACGGACCGCTCCAACGCATAGTTAGAACTCACGGTGCGGGATTGCTGACACTTTCAATTTGGCGCTTGACTGACATTGGATCATTTACGCCTTTGTACACAACATCACTGATTCCACGACCAGTTACCTTTACGGTGCCAAACCCAAAAATTCTTCCCCATACTCCCTGATTGATCTCCACCGTTTCGATTGAAGTGTGCTTCATCTCCTCAGACTTGCGACTGATGATGCCCCTCTTCAAGATCACCCGTTTATTTGTAACTCCTTGTTCGATGAATCTAAGTCGCAGGAACTCATAGAGCGCAATGAACAAAGTGAGTCCAATTGTCGGAATGGAAAGGATGATCCAGAGCCACATGGGCACCCAGGCAAACCAATGAAATTTGAACAGGCTCTCGATCTTCTCTCCCGCAGATAAGGAGTCTTCGATATAGGACACGTCTGCTCCTTCGGTCTCTGTGAGTTCTAACGTTCGCGTTGAGCGGGCCGCGGTATAGCCCGACTAGGCGCCGCAGGCGCCGCAATTGTTCGGGCGCCTGCGGCGCCCACCCGCGAACCATTCACGGAACGCTCCAACGCATTGTTAGGCGTCGTCAGCACATGCGGCCTCGATTTGACTGACGAACAACTTGACCGGCATCTCAAACCCGTTGGCCTTGATACCCGACCAGTTAACGCCAACAAGAACACCGTCACGTTCAAGGATTGCAACCCAATTATCCGCGAAGTTACGCCACGAACTTTTCAGTACCTTGCAGCCGACAAAGCGAGGGACCGTATCAAGAATTGTTTGAGCCCTTCGTCGCGACGACCAAAGTGGAAACACGCGGGCACCGCTTTCCGAGAGAACGACAAACATTGATTGTCCGTCGCCGAGACTCCAAACATCCCCGGTCTCCGCGACCCTCTTGAAAAAAACCTGCGCCCGTGTACCTGCTGTCATACGACGCCCTAACTACAATTAGGTATGAACATGACGTGATGTTTTACGTCATTTCTGACACCTAATCACGCTGCTCACTCATAAGCTCTTGATTGGCGTATCGGCCGCCTTGATCTGATCCGCGAGCCAGCCTATTTCTTCTCTGGCACCAGCGTCAAGACATTTTCCGCCTCGCCCGGCAGGAAGGACGCTGCCTCCCCTTTCACCCATGCCTCATGGCCGGCGCGATAAAAGGGCGAAAGCGGATGACCGCTCTGACCTCCCGGCATGTGCAGATAGCCTTCCGCTTCCCGACCCGGGGACACACCAAAACGTTCAGACGCCCCGAACGTCGGCGACTGCACGCGTGGCGTCGACCAGTCGCCGGGCAACTCGTCTGCCGGCATGTCGAGATAGCGCGACAGGAATGGCACGGCCTCGCTGATCGGATGCTGGATCGCCGCGGTGTTGACTCGGCCCCAGTTGCAGGAAGCAATATTCGTGCAGCCGATAGGCAGCGCTTTTACGGTTTCGTTCGCAACGTCCGCAAGCCACGCATCCCAATCCACAAACCGCGGATCGAGTAGGTGCGCGGGCCGCTCGTGAACCAGGCGCCACGCGACTTCCGTGAATCGCTGTGGCGCGCGCCAGTTGAAATCCGGCCAGCGCGCTTGCGCCTCTACCGTCAGCATCCGGTACGCGCGATCGCCGACACGACGTTCGAATTCGCGGAGCAACCGAAACGCCGCGTCGTCGACCGCTGCGCGGCCTTGCCAGCCGGCGACCAATCGCGCAGCCTCCGTTTTGTCTGCTCGTTCAAGCGCCGCGACCAGCATCGGCCGCCAGTTCGCGACGTAATCCGCGCGATCGTCGAGCTGGATCGTCAGCAGGTCGCTTGCGCCGATCCGTGACTTCGCCTCGAGGCGATCGCGGATCTGGCGCGCGCGCGCCGCCGGCGCGTAATCGCCGTCACCGGTGCGCGAATATGCCTCGCCTCCGACGACGCGCGCATTGGCGCTCCACGCATAGCCCTGCGGCGGATCCAGCAGCCGCGGCGTGTCGCTTTCCGAGACCCAGCCGTCCCAGCCGACGCCCGCTGCGTGCCAGGCAGCGGGCCGCGTCGGCTCGAATCCACGGCGCGCCGGCAATCTCCCGGACAGCACCCAACCGATGCGGCCGGACCGATCGGCCAACATGACGTTTTGGGCAGGCATGCCGGCACCGCCGATAATGGCGGCCGCTTCGTCGATGTCCTGCGCGGTCTCCAACGTGAGGAGCGCCATGTCGAGCGCTTCCACGCGATGCGCAGTCCAGGCGAGCGCGAGTTGCCGGCCATCGCCGTCGTCGCCGATCACCGGCCCCCAGATTGTCCGCTTGATGATCAGTTCCTGCGGCTCGCCGCCGGCAACTTCGATCCGTTCGATCGCTTCGTCGAATTTGCGTGGGCCTTCCGGCGTCATATAAGTGGTTGCGCTTTCCGGTCCGGGCTCGAGCGCCACGAGATCCTGGAAATCGCCGTAGCTGTTGGTGAATCCCCAGGCGACGTGACCGTTGCTGCCTGCGGCGATTGCCGGTACGCCAGGCAGGCTGACGCCGCTGACGTCCAGTCCCTCCGACTCGACGATGAGCCGTGCGCGATACCAGATGTTCGGCACGCGCAGGCCAAGATGCATGTCGTTCGCGAGCCAGGCTGCGCCACTCGCACCGCGCGACGCGGCCACCGCCCAGTTGTTGCTGCCGACCATCTCGTCGCGTTCGCCGATGTCGACGAGCGCAGTGCGGCGTGTTTTGGCCGCCCGCGTTTCAAGCTTTTCGATCGGTGCCGTGCCGATTTTGCGCAGGTCGTATTGCTCCGGCGTCGGCATCGGCGCCTGTGGCAGGTGGCTGCCGTCGAGCGGCGCCTCCCATTCCGGGTCGGGATCCATCACGAAGTGATACAGAACTTCCGGCAGCACGGCCGCGAGCCGACCGCGGCGCTGCTCGCTCCGCGCTTCCAGGCCCTGAAGGTCGATCCACATGGCGTACACGACGAGCAGCGAATCCTCAGCACGCCAGGCATGCGGCGATTCGCCGAGCAGCAGGTATTCGAAGGGGCGAACGATCGCATCGTCGAGTGCCGCGTTGACGCCGACCGCATATGCCTCGAGCAGTCCGCGCCCTCTGGCGTCCAGCAACGCAAGCGCTTGCTGCGCCCGGCTTCGGAACTGATGCAGGCGCAGGCGCCTGTCCGTGTCGAGCTGGCTCGCGCCGAGCAGCGCTGCCAGTTCTCCCGCGCCTGTGCGGCGCAGCAGGTCCATCTGAAAGAAGCGGTCCTGCGCGTGCGCATAGCCGGTGGCGCGTGCCACGTCTTCGCGGGTCGCGCCGCGGATCACCGGCACGCCCTGACTGTCGCGTTCGATGGAAACCGGCGCCGTCAGGCCCGCCAGTTCCGTCTCGCCTTCCAGTTTCGGCAGGCTCGCGCGCAGCGCGAACCAGGCCGCCAATGCCGCAAGCAGTATGAGCGCGGCCGTCGACGCCGAGCCCCCATCGGATCAACCGATAAAGGGGTCGCATAAAAGGGGACGCACCCCTTTTCCGTGGGTGGCGCTCCTAGCAGAAAAGGGGTGCGTCCCCTTTTTCCACCCCTTTTCATGCCGGCGGGCGCTGCACCTGGATGATCTTCATGCTGTTCGTGCCGCCGGTCACGCCCGAGAACTCGCCCTTCGTCACGATGATGAGATCGCCCTCGGCCGCCAGACCGTCCGCGATCAAGCGCTGGAAAATCGAGGGGTACATCTGTTCGGGCCGCGGGTGCGTGACGTCGAAGTCCACGGGTACACCCCGCGATAAAGCGTCACGCGCCGTTGCGTCGCGGCGTGGCGCGTGAAGGCATAGATCGGGATGTCCGAGCGGATGCGCGACATCCAGAGCGCCGTCGAGCCGGATTCGGTCAATGCGACGATGGCGCGCACGACCAGGTGATTCGCCGTGTACATCACGGCCGCGGCGATCGCCTCGTCCGTGCGCTTGAACTGGCCCGCCATGCGCATGTCCGGACGGTTGGTCGTCTGCCACTTCTCGGCACCCTCGATGACCTGCGCCATCGCGCGCACGACGCGGCCGGGATGACGCCCGACGGCGGTCTCGGCTGAGAGCATCACGGCATCCGTGTCGTCCATCACGGCATTCGCGACGTCCGAGACTTCGGCGCGCGTCGGCACCGGCGCGTGGATCATCGATTCCATCATCTGAGTCGCCGTGATCACGAGGCGGCTGCGGGCACGCGCGACGCTCGATGATGTGCTTCTGCAGGCCGGTGAGTTCCGCGTAGCCGACTTCGATGCCGAGGTCGCCGCGCGCGACCATCACGGCCGCGCTCGTGTCGATGATCGCCTCCAGATTGTCGATCGCTTCGCGCCGCTCGATCTTCGCGACGATGCGCCCCTCGCCGCCAGCCGCGCGCAGCAGATCCCAGGTCTCGCTGATGTCGTCGCGGTCGCGCACGAAAGAGACGGCCAGGTAATCGACGCCGAGTTCCGCCGCCATCCGCACGTCTTCGCGGTCCTTCGCGGTCAGCGCGCCGGCGGAGAGGCCGCCGCCGAGCTTGTTCAGGCCCTTGAGATCGGAAAGCTCGCCGCCCGTCAAAACTCGCGTCTGGACCTTCGTACCTTCGATACCGGTGACCTCGAGCGAGATCAGACCGTCATTCAGGAGCAGCGTGTCGCCGCGGCTCACGTCGCGCGGCAGCGATTCATAGGCGACGCCGACGATCCGATCGGTGCCGGCCGTCGGATCGAATGCGGGATCCAGCGTGAAGGTCTCGCCGTCGACCAGCATCGCCTTGCCGGTCGCGAAGCGCTCGATGCGTACCTTCGGCCCGCGCAGATCGCCCAGGATGCCGACCACCCGGCCGGCCCGCGTGGCCGCCGCCCGCGCGCGCTCGATCCGCCCCGCGTGCTCTTCGAAGCTGCCGTGGGAAAAATTGACGCGAACCAGGTCGGTCCCGGCCTCGATCAGATCGTTGAGCGCCCGGTCGGTGTCGGTTGCCGGCCCGAGCGTCGCGACGATCTTGGTGCGTCTTGCCATTGCGCCCTCGCTGATTGCGGCCGGCGCTACGCGCGCCGTTCGAGCGCCGCCACCGCCGGCAGCGTCTTGCCCTCGACGAACTCGAGGAATGCGCCGCCGCCGGTCGAAATATAGGAGATCTTGTCCTCGACGCCGTACTTTTCGATCGCGGCGAGGGTGTCGCCGCCGCCCGCGACCGAGAACGCCCGACTATGAGCGATGGCTTCGGCCAGCACGCGCGTGCCTTCGCCGAAGGCATCGAACTCGAAGACGCCGAGCGGACCGTTCCAGATCACCGTGCCGGCCTTCTGGACGATCGCCGCCGATGACGTCTGCCGAAGCCGGGCCGATGTCGAGAATCATCTCATCCGAGCGAACCGCGGATGCCGCACGGACTTCCGCCTTCGCCGTCGCTGCGAATTCCCGGGCGACCACGACGTCCTTTGGCAGCGGCAGCTCGACGTTGCGCCGCCCGGCCTCGATGAGCAGACGTTTCGCGACGTCGATCATGTCGGGTTCGTGCAATGACTTGCCGACGGATAAGCCGGTCGCCGCGAGAAACGTGTTGGCGATGCCGCCGCCGACGATCAGCTGGTTCACCTTTCCGAGCAGGTTCTCGAGCACGGACAGCTTGGTGGACACTTTCGAGCCGCCGACGATCGCGACCAGCGGCCGCGCGGGATCGCGCATCACACGCCCGAGCGCCTCGAGTTCCGCGACAAGCAGCGGGCCGGCGCAGGCAATGGGCGCATGCAGCGCGACTGCCGTGCGTGCTCGCCTCGGCGCGATGTGCGGTGCCGAACGCGTCCATCACGAAAATGTCACAGAGCGCGGCCATGCGCCGCGCCAGCGCTTCGTCGTCCGCTTTCTCGCCCTTGTTGAAGCGCACGTTTTCGAGCAGCACGACTTCGCCCGGCGCGGCGGTGACGTCGTCCAGCGAGCCCGCGGCAAGACGCACTTTCTGGCCCAGCAGCGCGGACAGGCTTTCCGCGACCGGCGCGAGCGACGCCGCGGCATCGTACGCGCCCTCCTTCGGGCGGCCCAGATGCGACATCACCATCACGCGCGCGCCGCGCTCGAGCGCGAGCCGGATGGTCGGCAACGCCGCGCGGATGCGCGCATCGCTCGTGACCTTCCCGCCGTCCACCGGTACGTTCAGATCCTCGCGGATCAGGACCCGCTTGCCGGCGAGATCCAGTTCCGCCATCCGTTTCACGCGCGGGACCACGCGAGCGTCGTATCGAGCATGCGATTCGAGAAGCCCCATTCGTTGTCGTACCAGGCGCAGACTTTCACCAGCGTGCCGTCCGAGCACTTTCGTGAGCTGCGCATCCACGGTGCCGGACGCCGGGTTGTGGTTGAAGTCGATCGAGACCAGCGGCTCCGCGGTGTAATCGAGGATGCCTTTCAGCGCGCCTTCCGACGCCTTGCGCAGGATGCCGTTGACCTCCTCCGCCGTGGTCGCGCGCTTCGCCAGGAACGTGAGGTCGACGATCGATACGTTGATCGTCGGAACGCGCACCGCAAAGCCGTCGAGCTTGCCCTTCAGTTCCGGCAGCACCAGCCCGACCGCGGCGGCGGCGCCGGTCTTGGTCGGGATCATGGACATGGTCGCCGAGCGGGCGCGGCGCAGGTCGCTGTGATAGACGTCGGTCAGCACCTGGTCGTTCGTGTACGAGTGAATCGTGGTCATGATGCCGGCTGACGACGCCCAGGCCGTCATGCAACGGCTTGACGAGCGGCGCAAGGCAGTTCGTCGTGCAGGACGCGTTCGAGATCACGGTCATGTCGCCGCGCAGCGTCTTGTGATTGACGCCGTAGACGATGGTGGCGTCCACGCCGTCCGCCGGAGCCGAGATGACGACCTTCTTCGCGCCGCCGGCGAGATGCTTCGAGGCCTTTTCCTTGCTGGCGAATAGACCGGTGCACTCGAGCACGATGTCGACGCCGAGCTCGCCCCAAGGCAGTTTCGACGGATCGCGCTCCGCGAGCACGCGGATGCGCTCGCCGTTGACCACCATTTGATTGCCCTCGACGCTGACCTGGCCGGGAAACGGACCGTGGGCCGTGTCATGGCGCGTCAGGTGCGCATTCGTATTCGCGTCGCCGAGATCGTTGAGCGCGACGATGCGCAATTCGTTGTTGCGCTTCGATTCGTACAGCGCCCGCAGCACGTTGCGTCCGATGCGTCCATATCCATTGATGCCTACATTGATCGCCATGTCATGTCACTCCATTGGTCAGCAACGCCTCGGCCGTCGCGACGACGGCTTCCGCGGTGAATCCGAAATGCCGGAATAGATCCTTGCCCTGGCCGGACGCGCCGAAGCGCGACATCCCGATCACGGCGCCCTTGGCTCCGACGTAGCGCCACCAGCCCTCCGCGACACCTGCTTCCACGGCAACGCGGCAACCGACCTCCGCGGGGAGAACGGATGCCCGCCAGGCTGCGTCCTGCGCATCGAACACGCTCGTACAGGGTATCGAGACGACGCGTACCTGCCGGCCACGGCCGGTCAGCTCGCGCGCCGCATCCACCGCAATCGACGACCTCGGAGCCGGTCGCGATCAGGATGCAGTCGGGGCGGCCCGCGCAGTCGACCAGCACGTAGCCGCCGCGGCGGATCGCATCGAGCTGCGACGCATCGCGCGCTTGCGGCGGCAGTGCCTGACGCGTCAGCGCCAGTACTGTCGGGGCATGCCGGCGCGCGATCGCCGCGCCCCAGGCGACCCAAGTCTCGGCGGTATCGCAGGGACGCCAGACTTCCATGCGCGGAATCATCCGCAGCGACGCGAGATGCTCGATCGGCTGGTGTGTCGGACCGTCCTCGCCGAGTCCGATCGAATCGTGCGTCAGCACGAAGATGCTGCCGCATTCGATGATCGCGGCCATACGGAGCGAACTGCGCGCATAATCGGAGAACACGAGGAAGGTGCCGCCGAACGGGACGAAGCCGCCGTGCAGCGCGATGCCATTCATGATCGCGCCCATGCCGAATTCGCGCACGCCGTAATGCAGATACCGTCCATTGACCTCCGACTGCGTAAAGGGTTGCGTCCCCTTTATGCGCGTGTTGTTCGAGCCGGTGAGATCGGCGGAACCGCCGAGCAGTTCCGGCAAGCGCCCGCTGAGCCCGTTCAGGACCGTCTGCGAACTCTGCCGCGTCGCGACGGCCTGACCCGCGGCCTGCGCCGCGGCGGCGCCATTCGCGATCTGCGCGTCGAAATCGTCCGGCAGCCGCGCCTTCGCTCCGCCGCAGGAACTCCGCGGCGAGTTCCGGATGTTCCTTCTGGTACGACTTGAAGCGCCGGCGCCAGCGGTTCTCCGACGCGCTTGCCCGCGGCGCGCGCGTCCCAGGCGGCGCGGATGTCGTCCGGCACGACGAAGGCCTCGTGCGGCCAGCCCAAGGTCTTGCGCGCGAGCGCGACCTCGTCCGCGCCGAGCGCCGCGCCGTGGACTCTCTTCCTTGCCCTGCTTGTTCGGCGCGCCGAAACCGATGATGGTTTTGCAGCAGATCAGCGTCGGCTTCGATTTCTCGCGCTTCGCGCGGCGGATCGCCTTCGTCACGGCCTCCGGATCGTGGCCGTCGACCGCCCGGATCACCTGCCAGCCGTAGGCCTCGAAGCGCTTCGGCGTGTCGTCCGTGAACCAGCCCGACACCTCGCCGTCGATCGAGATGCCGTTGTCGTCGTAGAACGCGATCAGCTTGCCGAGGCCCCAGTTGCCGGCGAGCGAACAGGCCTCGTGTGAAATGCCTTCCATCAGACAACCGTCGCCGAGGAACACCCAGGTATGGTGATCGACGACGTCGTGGCCCGGGCGATTGAATTCCGCGGCCAGCATTTTCTCGGCGAGCGCCATGCCGACGGCGTTCGCGAGGCCCTGGCCGAGCGGCCCGGTCGTGGTCTCGATGCCGATGCCGATTTCATGTTCCGGATGGCCGGCCGTGCGCGAGCCAAGCTGCCGGAACTGGCGCAATTCGTCGAGCGCGAGCGGGTAGCCGGCAAGGTGCAACACCGAATACAGGAGCATCGAGCCGTGACCGTTCGACAGCACGAAGCGGTCGCGGTCGACCCAGCGCGGATTGCCCGGATTGTGCTTCAGAAAGTCGCGCCAGAGCACCTCCGCGATGTCCGCCATGCCCATCGGCATGCCCGGATGGCCTGAATTGGCGCGCTGTACGGCATCCATGCTGAGGGCCCGGATGGCATTGGCGAGCTCGCGGCGACTGGGCATCGGGGCGCTCCGGCGGCAAACCGTCATTGTCCCTGATGACGTATAATTTTTCGATGCCCGGGCGCCATCTATTCACCTCGGAGAGCGTCTCCGAAGGCCACCCTGACAAGGTGGCTGACCAGATTTCGGACGCGGTGCTCGACGCCCTGCTCGCCCGTGACCCGCGCGCGCGCGTCGCCTGCGAAACGCTCGTCAAGACGGGCATTGCGGTGGTCGCGGGCGAGATCACGACATCCGCCTGGATCGATCTCGAGGAACTGGTGCGCGCCGTCATCTGCGATATCGGCTATACATCCTCGACCGTTGGCTTCGACGGCCACACCTGCGGCGTCGTCAATGTCATCGGCAAGCAATCATCGGACATCGCCCAGGGCGTCGATCGGCAGCAATCCCGAGGAACAGGGCGCAGGCGACCAGGGACTGATGTTCGGGTATGCGACCAACGAGACCCCGGTCCTGATGCCGGCTCCGATCCACTACGCGCACAAGCTGGTGGAACGACAGGCGAAAGTGCGCAAGGGCCGTCAATCCGCGCTGCCGTGGCTGCGCCCCGATGCGAAGAGCCAGCTCACCTTCGTGTACGAGGACGACAAGCCGGTCGGCATCGAGGCGGTCGTGCTGTCGACCCAGCATGCTCCCGACGTGCGTCAGAAAGACCTGCGCGAAGGCGTGATGGAAGAAATCATCGAGCCCGTGCTGCCAAAGCGCTGGATCAGCAAGCGCACGAAGTTCCACATCAACCCGACCGGCCGGTTCGTAATCGGCGGTCCGGTCGGCGACTGCGGCCTCACCGGGCGCAAGATCATCGTCGACACCTACGGCGGCATGGCGCGACACGGTGGCGGCGCGTTCTCCGGCAAGGATCCATCGAAGGTCGACCGTTCGGCTGCGTACGCGGCGCGATATGTCGCAAAGAACCTGGTCGCCGCGGGTCTCGCGAGCCGTTGCGAAATCCAGTTGTCCTACGCGATCGGCGTGGCGCGCCCGACATCCATCTCGGTGCAGACATTCGGCACCGGCAGAATCAGCGATGAGCGACTCGAAAAGCTGGTTCGTTCACATTTCGACCTGAGGCCCTGGGGCATCATGAAAATGCTCGACCTGATTCACCCGATGTACCGGGCGACCGCCGCCTATGGGCATTTCGGGCGCGAGCCGGTCGAGATGAACTACGATGCGCCGGGTGGATCGAAAGGAGCAGCCCGGAAGCCGGGTCCGTCCTTTACCGCGTTCAGCTGGGAACGCACGGACCGCGCGGAGGTCCTTGAGAAAGGCCGCAGGAGTTTGAGCAAGAGGGGACAGTCCCCTTTGGAAGTCGACAGTTCGTAGTTGGTGGACTTGCCCAAGGGGACAGTCCCCGGGGCGCGATTCCCGAGGAGCGTTGCAACAGGCATCCGCCTGCCAGGCTCGGGAACCGTAAGCGACAACGGCGCTCTCGCTCGCAAAGGAGAGAATCGACCATGAATGCCGTGATCAACCCGAAGTTCAAGGATTTCCACGTCGCCGACATTTCGCAGGCCGAATGGGGCCGCCGCGAAATCGCCATCGCGGAAACGGAGATGCCGGGCCTGATGTCCGTGCGCGCCGAATTTGGCCGCAGCCGCCCGCTCACCGGTGCCCGCATCGCGGGCTCGCTGCATATGACGATCCAGACCGCGGTGCTGATCGAGACGCTTGCCACGCTCGGCGCCGAAGTCCGCTGGGCCTCGTGCAACATTTTTTCGACGCAGGATCATGCCGCGGCCGCGATCGCGGCGTCCGGCGTCCCGGTCTTTGCGCACAAGGGCGAGACGCTCGGTCGAGTACTGGGACTTTGCGCATCGCATCTTCGACTGGCCGGGAAGCCGCCAGGCCAACATGATCCTGGACGACGGCGGCGACGCAACGCTCCTGCTGATGCTGGGCTCGCTCGCCGAGCACGACGCATCGGTCATCGACCGAGCCCGCGAACGAGGAGGAAAAGAGCCTGTACGCGTCGATCCGGCGCCGGCTCGAGAGTCAGCCGGGCTGGTATTCGTCGCGGCTCGCGGAGATCCGCGGCGTCACCGAAGAGACGACCACGGGCGTCAAGCGCCTGTATCGCGTGGCGGGCGAAGGCCGCCTGCCCTTCCCCGCGATCAATGTGAACGATTCCGTCACGAAGTCGAAGTTCGACAATCTCTATGGCTGCCGCGAGTCGCTGGTCGACGGCATCAAGCGCGCGACCGATGTGATGATCGCCGGCAAGATCGCGCTCGTCGCCGGCTACGGCGACGTCGGCAAGGGCTGCGCGCAGTCGCTGCGCGGGCTGCGGCGCCACTGTCTGGATCACGGAGATCGACCCGATCTGCGCGCTGCAGGCCGCGATGGAAGGCTATCGCGTGGTTACCATGGAAGACGCCTGCGCGATGGCGGACATCTTCGTCTCCGCGACCGGCAACGTGAACGTGATCGGCCACGATCACATGCGCCGCATGAAGCACCAGGCGATCGTCTGCAACATCGGCCACTTCGACAGCGAGATCGACATCGCATCGCTGCGTCAGTACCGCTGGGAGAACATCAAGCCACAGGTCGATCACGTCATCTTCCCGGACGGCAAGCGCATCATCGTGCTGGCCGAGGGCCGGCTGGTAAACCTCGGCTGCGGCACCGGGCACCCGTCATTCGTGATGTCGAATTCCTTCACCAACCAGGTGCTCGCGCAGATCGAGCTGTTCGCGCACGGCGATCGCTACGAGAACCGCGTCTACGTGCTGCCCAAGGAGCTCGACGAAAAGGTCGCGCGGCTGCACCTCGACCGGATCGGCGCGAAGCTCACCGTCATGACGGCGGAGCAGGAGCGCTATCTCGGCATCCCCGCGGCCGGGCCGTTCAAACCCGATCACTACCGATATTGACCGACGCGTAGTGCGCCTGCTGCAGTTCACGGACACGCATCTCTCCGGCACGCCGGGGTTGTCTGTCCGTGGCGTCTCAACCGGTGAAACGCTCGCGCGCTGCATTGCGCACGCCGAGCGGCGTCATGCCGCGCCGCGGGCGATCCTGCTGACCGGCGATCTCGTGCATGACGATGTCGCCGGCTACGCGGAGCTGTGCACGCTGTTCGCGCACGTCGGCGTACCGGTGCATTGCCTGCCCGGCAACCACGATACGGCCGCGGCGATGCGCCGCGGCCTCGATTGCCCGCCGTTCGTGCACGGTTTTGCGCACCGGCACGAAGGCTGGCTGTTCGTGATGCTCGACAGTACCGTCGCCGGCGAAAACCATGGTCACCTGCCGGAGGAGCAGCTCGCGCGCCTCGACCGTGTACTTGCGCAGCACGCTGACGCGTACGCGCTCGTCTGCCTGCATCACCAGCCGGTGCCGCATGGCAGTCGCTGGCTCGACGAACTGATGCTCGACAATGCGCCGTCGCTCTTTGCGGTGCTTGCGCGCCATCCGCGCGTGCGCGGCCTTATCTGGGGTCACACGCACCAGCCGTTAGACGGGCGTCGGGGCGACTTGCGACTGATGGGAACGCCCTCCACCTGCATGCAGTTCGCACAGAATGCGGACGAGTTCGAGGTCGACACCCGCCCGCCGGCGTATCGCTGGTTCACGCTCGGGGAGGATGGCGGCATGGAAACCGGCATTGAATGGGTGACAGCCGATGAGTGACGGAATGCTGAAAGGATTCCGCGCGGCGCTCGCGCTGGCTGCCGTAGTGTTGGCCGCCAATGCCACCGCGGAACCCGCCCTGTGGACCGTCAGCCACGGCGACAGCACCGTATACCTGTTTGGTTCGGTCCACATGCTGCCGGAAGGCGCATTCACGATCGACGGCAAGCTCGCCGATGCGATGAAGGAGGCCGAAATGGTCTGCCTCGAAATCGATCTCGGCGCCATCGACGAAGTGGAAATGCAGCGGCTCACACTCGCACGCGTAGTCGACCCGCAGGGCCGCGATCTGTTCACTCTGCTCGGACCGGATGCGGAGAAAACGAAGGCCGCCGCCGCGGCCGCGGGACTGCCGCTCGAGCCGCTGGCCCAGTTCGAACCCTGGTTCGCGGGCATGATGCTGTCTCTGCTCGCCCTGCAGCAGCATGGCTTCGACATCGAAAACGGCGTCGAGCGGCTCGTCGACATTTCGGCGCGCGCCGCGCAGAAGTCGATTTGCGGTTTCGAAACCGCCGATGAGCAACTCGCACTGTTCGACGAGTTGCCGCCCGAGCAGCAGCGGGAATTCCTGCTCCAGTCGATCGAAGAAGCGGCCCAGATCGAAGCCGATACGCGTCGCCTGCTCATGGCCTGGCGCGCCGGCGACGTGGCCGCGATGAGCAAGCTGTTCGACGACGACTTTGCCGATTATCCGGAACTCGTCGAGCGACTCGTCTACGAGCGTAACGACCGCTGGGCGGAACAGATCGCAGGCATGATGGACGGCGAGGACGACGTGCTGGTCGTGGTCGGCGCCGGACACCTGGTCGGCGACCGCGGGTTGCCGGCCCTGCTCGAAAAGCGCGGATTCAAAGTGGGACGGAACTGATCCGGACCCGCGCGGCGATGTCCCATTTCGAGGAAGCGTCGAGGTACATCGCCGGCGGCGTCAATTCGCCGGTGCGCGCCTTCCGCGGCGTCGGCGGAGAACCGCTATTCATCCGTCGTGCGCACGGCGCGCGCATCGTGGCTGAGGACGGCCGCGAGTTCATCGATTACGTGGGCTCGTGGGGCCCGATGATCCTCGGCCACGCCCATCCAGACGTGATCGCGGCGGTGACCGGCCGTGCCGCGGACGGTCTGTCGTTCGGCGCGCCGACGGTGATCGAGACCGCGCTTGCGCGCAAGGTCTCTGAAATGGTGCCGTCGATCGAGCGGCTGCGCATGGTCAGTTCCGGCACCGAGGCGACGATGAGCGCGATCCGCCTCGCCCGCGGATTCACGGGACGCGAGCGCATCGTGAAGTTCGAGGGCTGCTATCACGGCCATTCCGACGCGCTGCTCGTCAAGGCCGGATCCGGCGCGCTGACGTTCGGCGTGCCGACGTCCGCGGGCGTCCCGGCCGCGGTCGCCGCGCAGACGACGACGCTCACGTATAACGACCTGCGCGGCCTCGAGGAATGCTTCGGCGCGATCGGTGACGAGATCGCCTGCGTGATCGTCGAGCCGGTCGCCGGCAACATGAACTGCGTTCCGCCCGCGGCGGGATTCCTCGGATTACTGCGTAAACTTTGCACGCGTCACGGGGCCGTGTTGATCTTCGATGAAGTCATGACCGGTTTTCGCGTCGCCAGCGGCGGGGCACAGGCGCTCTATGGCGTGCTTCCGGACCTGACCACGCTCGGCAAGATCATCGGCGGCGGCATGCCGGTCGGCGCCTTTGGTGGACGGCAGGACATCATGGAGTGTGTCGCGCCACAGGGGCCCGTGTACCAGGCCGGCACGCTGTCCGGCAATCCAGTCGCGATGGCGGCCGGTCTCGCAACGCTGGAGGCGATTTCCCGCCCCGGTTTTTACGACGCGCTCGCGGCTGCGACCCGAAAGCTCGTCGCCGGCCTGGAAGCCGTCGCGCGAAATGCGGGCGTCGCCTTCACGACGAATCATGTCTGCGGCATGTTCGGCCTGTTCTTCACGTCGGATGCGCCGGTGACGCGCTACTCCCAGGTCATGACCTGCGACGTCAACCGCTTCCAGCGATTCTTCCATGCGATGCTCGACGCGGGCGTTTACCTCGCGCCGTCGGCATTCGAGGCGGGCTTCGTCTCGGCGGCCCATGGCGATGCCGAGATCGAGGCGACGATCAACGCGGCGCGCCACGCGTTCGAATCGATCGCCGCCACGCGCTGATGCGCGCCCTCCTCTGGTTCCTCGCGGCAATCCTCGGCACGCTCGTCGTGGCCGCGCTCGCCGCCTGGCCGGTCTGGCAACTCGCGCATGCGCTACAGCCGGAGTGGCCGTTTCACAAGATCGTCAGCCGCCTCTGGCAGTTCTTGCTGTTCGCGGCTCTGGTCCTCACCGTGCGCCACCTGCAATTGCGAACCCGCGAGGACTGGGGATACGGGCTGCCGCGCAGCCGTTTCCTGCGCCAATTCGGCGCAGGGATTGCGATCGGACTTGCGACGATGCTGCCGATGTCGCTCGCGATCCTCGTCCTCGGCATCCGCGCGCTCCGCCCCGAACTCGACGCCGCCCTTCTGCTCGAAGGCATCGCGAAAGGCGCCGCGACCGGGCTCCTCGTCGCAATTGTCGAGGAGACTTTTTTTCGCGGCCTGATGTTCCGCGCGGTTTCGAAAGAATCGCCCCTAGCCATCGCGGTCACGACCACGGCGCTCCTGTACTCCGCGATCCATTTTCTCGCCCGCGTCCGCATTCCCACCGCCGAGGTCGGCTGGGACAGCGGCATCGCGCTGCTCGGCATCGCTTTCACGCGCTTCGCAGAACCGGCGGCGTTCGCCGATTCCTTCGTCACGCTGACGCTGGTCGGCGTGCTGCTGGCGTTGGTACGTGCACGAACCGGCGCCATTGCGGCGTGCGTCGGCCTGCACATGGGCTGGATCTGGGTAATAAAGACGACGACGCATGCGACCAAATCCGTCGACGACGCGCCGTATGGATTCCTGGTCGGCAGTCTCGACGGCTATACAGGCTGGTTGGTCGCCGGCTGGGCGCTCATGATGATCCTGGTCGCACGCGCCGCCGGTTGGCTGCGCCCCGCCGCCATCACTCCTGCTCGCTATTGACCACCGGCTCGAGCGCCGCGAGGCGTTCGAGCGGGTCGTTCAGTTCGAGCAGGATCTGCCTGTCGGCAAGCGATAGCGGCAGCATCTCGGCCAGGCGATTGCCGATCCAGGCAGCATCGTCCCGCATCTCGACATGGCGATAGGTGTCTCCGGCTTGCGGCATGACCTGGCGCACGACATCGGCAAGCCATGCCTGCCCCGCTGGAAGCGCCACGATGGGATCCGCGGCGATATCCAGCACGCGGCCGCGATTGAGTCCATCTGCTTCGCGCCAGGCTTCCACGATGCGCACGCGCTCGCGCCCGATGCAGCTGATTCCGAGCAGACCGCCTTCGAGCGGATCAAAATCGACGATCCGCGCCTCAGTACCGGTCGCAGCAAAGCTCGTCGCGGATTCATTCTCCGGGCCCTCCCCGATCAGCACAACGGCAAATCCACTCTGCTCGCGCAGGCAGCGGCTGATCATGTCGAGATAGCGCGGTTCGAAAATTCGAAGCGGCAACGGGCCGCCCGGAAATAGCACCGTGTTCAGCGGGAACAGAGGCAGTTCGCGGACTTCGGCGTTCACGCGGGCCGCGCCCGCAGCGCCTCCAGCAGCCGATCGTGCAGACCGCCGAAGCCGCCATTGCTCATGATCAGGACGTGATCACCGGCGCCGAGCTCGGCCACCAGCGCATCGACGAGTTGCGGCAGCTCTCGCGCTACTGCAGCCTTCGCGCCAATCTCGCGCGCGACGTCGTCGAGTTTCCAGTCGAGCCCCGCCGGCTGATAGAGCCACACGCGGTCCGCGTCCGCGAGCGCATGCGGCAGTTCCGCACTGTGCACTCCGAGGCGCATGGTGTTGGATCGCGGCTCGAGGACCGCGATGACACGCTCTTTCCCGGCGCGGCGGCGCAGGCCATCGACCGTCAGAGAGATCGCGGTCGGATGGTGCGCGAAGTCGTCGTAGACGCGAATGCCGCCCACTTCGCCGCGCAGTTCCATGCGCCGGCGCACGCCGGCAAATTCGCCGAGCGCCGCGGCGGCGGAATCCGGCTCGATGCCAAAACCCGCGGCGCAGACCATGGCGGCCAGCCCGTTCTCCACATTGTGCATGCCGATCAGCGACCAGCGCACGGTGACCGTGGGCTTGCCGCGGCGATGCACCTCGAAGGCCGAGCCGTCCGTCTCGATCAACCGAACATGCCATTCGACTTCGTCCATCGGTGCGCGCGAGTAGGCGGTCACGGGTGTCCAGCAGCCCATCGCGAGGGTCGTCGCGAGATTCGCGTCCGCGGCGTTCCAGTTCACCCGCCCCGACGCCGGAACCGTGCGCAACAGGTGGTGAAACTGCTTCTGGATCGCGGCGAGATCGGGATAGATGTCGGCGTGGTCGAATTCGAGATTCGTCAATACGAGGTGACGCGGGCGGTAATGCACGAATTTCGCGCGCTTGTCGAAGAACGCCGTGTCGTACTCATCCGCTTCGATCACGAACGCGGTGCCGCCGCCCGCGCGCGCAGACAGGCCAAAATTGGACGGAATTCCGCCGATCAGGAACCCGGGCTCCCGCCCGGCGCGTTCGAGAATCCAGGCAAGCATGCAGGAGGTCGTCGTCTTGCCGTGCGTGCCGGCGACCGCCAGCACCTCGCGGCCGCGGAGGAAATTCTCGGCGAGCCACTGCGGCCCAGACGTGAATGGCAGCTCGCTGTCGAGCAGCCGCTCGATCAGCGCATTGCCGCGGCTCATGACATTGCCGACGACCACGACGTCCGGATTCAGTTCGAGCTGGCCGGGGTCATAGCCCTCGATCAGCGCGATGCCCTGGGCTTCGAGCTGGGTGCTCATCGGGGGGTAGACGTTCGAGTCCGAACCCGTGACGCGATGGCCGGCCGCGCGTGCGAGTGCCGCGATCCCGCCCATGAACGTGCCGCAGATGCCGATGATGTGGACGTGCATCAGGCGGACGCCGGCGGGAACAGCCGCTTCAAGAGAGCATCACCGGCGATCAGCCAGGTCAACGCGATCGCGATGCTCGTGACGAAGCCGGCCTGGATGGCGCTTCTGAGGATGTGCGCGACGACCAGGACGTACCAGACGATCACGATCACCGAGCCTGCCCAGGCGAAGAGCTTGAGCCCGTAGTATGTCTGCGCCGGCGCCTGCAGCATCAAAAGCCCCACGGAAAACGGCATCATCAATACCGTCGTGCCATAGATGGCACTCATCGTCTGCCGGAAGCGGTTGCCATGACGAGTTGCCGCGAGAATCAACCAGAAGAGCGCGACCGCAAATCCAAGATCAAAAGCCGTCCGGCCAAACAGGCGGTCGGTGCCGTACAGGAGCCACGATTGCAGGGCGCTGCCGGCTGCAAACGCGGCACCCGTCAGCACCAGCAGCACGACCGAAGCCGGCAGGACACTCGGATCCTTGCGCAGCAGGGCGATCTGGACCAGCGAACTCAACAAATAGCGCATGCTGCCTTGGGCCGCGGTGGCGGCATACGCATAATAAGGTGGCAATGACCCGAGACGAAACACCCATTGCCGACACTGCAGCGCTCAGTGCGCGCGTCGCGTCGTGGCCCGCCGGCAGCCCGCTCGCGCTCGACACGGAATTCGTGCGGGAACGGACCTATTTCCCCAGGCTCTGCCTCGTGCAGGCGGCGACGGCGAACGACCTGGCGCTCGTTGACATTCTCGCGATTCCGGATGGCGGCGCGCTGACCGCGCCGCTCGTCGACCGCAGCCGCACGAAGCTGCTGCACGCCGCGCGCCAGGATATCGAAGCGCTGCTGCCCCTCACGGACGTGCCGCTCGGGCCGGTTTTCGATACGCAGCAGGCCGCGGCATTGCTCGGTTTCTCCGCGCAGATCGGTTACGCCGACCTCGTGCAGAAGCTCCTGGGCGTCGAACTGGCGAAAGGCCATGCGCGCACCGACTGGTCGCGCCGGCCGCTGTCGTCGGAACAGCTCGCCTATGCGGCGGACGACGTGCGCTACCTGCCGGCGCTCGCTGAGGCGCTGGCGCAGCGTCTTGACGCGGCAGGCCGCAGCGACTGGATGGCCGAGGATGCGGCGGCGCTCGACGACATCGCGCTCTATCGCGTCGAGCCGGCCGAAGCGTGGCGCCGGCTCAAGGGACTCGATCGCATGAGCGACGAGGCATTCCGCGCGGCGGGTGCGCTCGCGACCTGGCGCGAGGAGCGCGCGATCGACCGCGATCTGCCGCGAGGCTGGGTGCTGCCGGACATCGCCATCTACGAACTGGCGCAAGCGCTTCCGCGCACACGCGAAGAGCTGTCGCGGATCGCGAGCCTGCCGCCGGGCACGGTGTCGCGCGCGGGCGATGCGATTCTCGCCACTATCCGCGACGCCGTGGTGGCAGCCGATGCCGGCAAGCGCACGGATGAAGATCCGGGACGTCCAGGGCCGGATGATCTCAGGCGAGTGAAGTCACTGCAGGAGCGGCTGCAGACGATCGCGCGGGATCTCGGCATCCAGCCGGAGGTGCTCGCGACGCGCCGTGAACTCGCGGCGCTCGTGCGCGGCGCGCGGCAGCTGCCCGTCATGACCGGCTGGCGCCGGTCCGTCATCGGCGAGCCGCTGCTCGCGGCGCTGTAGGAGACTGTCACTTTTGAAGGTCCTCCTTCAAAAGGGACTGTCCCCTCTTACTTCCTCAGCACTGCTTCCAGCCGCGAATCCACGTCGTCGAGGCTGCCATCGGCGTCGATCCGATGCAGCAGGCCCTTGCGCGCGTAGTAATCGATCAGCGGCTGGGTGCGTTCGCGATAGACCGCGAGGCGCTCGCGCACGGTCTCCTCGTTGTCGTCAGGTCGCTGGAACAGGTCGTGCGGCGCGCCATCGGTGCAGCGATCGCCCGGCGCCGGCGGGTTTGTCACGATGTGGAAAACACGTCCACAGCGGCGGCAGCTGCGGCGTCCCGCCATGCGCTGCTGCAGCACGTCCGCATCGATTTCGAGGAGCACGACCGCGTCGATAGGCCTGCCGAGCTCCGACAGGATGGCGGCCAGGCCGTCGGCCTGCGGGATGGTGCGCGGGAAGCCGTCCAGGATGAATCCGCGCGCGGCATCGGGCCGCGCCAGGCGCTCGCGGATGATGCCGAGCATGATGTCGTCCGCTACGAGCTGGCCGGCGTCCATGACGACTTTCGCGGCACGGCCGAGCGGCGTGCCCGCGGCCACGGCTTCGCGCAGCAGGTCGCCCGTGGACACCTGCGGCACACCGTGACGCGCCTGCAACCGTTGCGCCTGCGTGCCCTTGCCCGATCCGGGCGCGCCCAGCAGAACCAGCCTCATTCCGTCAATCTCCACGGGCCGGTGCCCGTCGCGGGGCGCCCATCCTGCCCGCGGCCTCTGATCGCGTCAAACCGGGGCGAATCGGCTATGCTTCGCCCCCCACGGGGCGGTGTCACCGTCCGGAATACGGATTCAGACGATGGCCAGGACCAGAAAGACAGGGCCCGGGCGGCGCAATGCGCTGTATGCGCAGTCCGGCGGCGTCACCGCGGTGATCAATGCGAGTGCACTCGGCGTCATCGAGGCCTGCCGCAAGCACCGCGATCGCATCGGGCACCTGTATGCCGGCCGTGACGGCATCGTCGGCGCGCTGACCGAGGATCTGATCGACATCGGGCGGGAAAGTCCGGCAACCATCCGCGCACTCCGGCACACGCCGTCCGGCGCATTCGGTTCGGCACGCTACAAGCTGAAGGACCTGGAGCGCGATCGCGCGAAATACGAGCGGCTGATCGAGGTATTCCGCGCGCACGACATCGGCTATTTCTTCTACAACGGCGGCAACGATTCGATGGACACCGCGCTCAAGCTGTCGCAGCTCGGCGCGCAGCTCGGCTATCCCGTCGCCTGCATCGGCATCCCGAAGACCGTGGACAACGACCTGCCGGTCACCGACTGCTGTCCGGGTTTCGGCTCGGTTGCGAAATATGTCGCCGTGTCCACGCTGGAAGCATCGATGGACGTTGCCTCGATGGCGCGCACCTCGACCCGCGTATTCATCCTCGAGGTGATGGGCCGCCACGCCGGCTGGATCGCCGCCGCCGGTGGACTCGCCGCTCGCAAGCCCGGCGATCCGCCGCATATCATTCTATTTCCAGAGATCGCCTTCGACCGCGAGCGGTACCTCGCGCGCGTCAAGGAAACCGTCGAGCAGAAAGGCTATTGCGTCATCGTCGCCTCCGAAGGGACGCGCGACGCGGACGGGAAATTCCTGTCCGACATGGGCACGCGCGACGCCTTCGGCCATGTGCAGCTCGGCGGCGTCGCGCCGACGCTCGCCTCGATGGTCAAACAGGCGCATGGTTACAAGTATCACTGGGCGCTCGCGGACTATCTGCAGCGCTCCGCGCGCCACATAGCCTCGCGCGTCGACGTCGAGCAGGCCCATGCGGTCGGCCGCGCGGCGGTCGAACTCGCGGTCGCGGGAAAGAACGCCGTGATGCCCGTCATACGCCGCAAGTCGACGAAGCCGTATCGCTGGGACATCGGCTCGGTTTCGCTCGACCAGGTTGCGAACCGCGAAAAGATGGTGCCGCGCAATTACATCACCGAAGACGGCTTTGGCATCACCGCCGCCTGCCGCAACTACCTCGCGCCGCTGATCGGCGGCGAAGCGTATCCGCCCTATAAAAACGGCATTCCGGTGTACGCAGCGTTGAAAGGCGCGCGCGTGCGGCGGCGGCTGAAGACGACCTTCGTGATATGATTTTTGTTTCCAGGGAGTAGTTTCATGTCCATGCAGAACGCACTCTGGCTCGCGATGCTGGCCGGCGTGATCGCCATCGTTTACGGAATATTCATGGCACGCTGGATCCTCGCGCAGCCCGCGGGCAATGCGCGGATGCAGGAGATTGCGGCGGCGATCCAGGCGGGTGCCAAGGCATACCTCAACCGCCAGTACTCGACCATCGCCATCGTCGGCGTTGTGCTGTTCGTCGTGCTCGGATTCGCGCTCGACTGGTACACGGCCATCGGCTTCGCGTTTGGGGCGATCCTGTCAGGCCTCGCGGGCTACATCGGCATGAACGTCTCGGTACGCGCGAACGTGCGCACGGCCCATGCGGCGAGCGTAGGACTCAATCCCGCGCTGCAGGTCGCCTTCCGCGGCGGCGCCATCACCGGCATGCTGGTGGTCGGACTCGGTCTGCTGGGCGTCGCGGCCTACTACGGAATCATGATGCGACTGACCGGCGACAGCGACCAGGCGCTGCATGCGCTCGTCGGCCTCGCCTTCGGCGGTTCGCTGATTTCGATCTTCGCGCGTCTCGGCGGCGGCATCTTCACGAAGGGTGCGGATGTGGGAGCCGATCTGGTGGGAAAGGTCGAGGCGGGAATTCCCGAGGACGACCCGCGCAATCCTGCCGTGATCGCGGACAACGTCGGAGACAACGTCGGCGACTGTGCCGGCATGGCGGCGGATCTCTTCGAGACCTACGCGGTCACCGTCGTCGCGACTATGCTGCTCGCGGGCCTGATGATGAAGGATCTCGGCGATGCGGCGGTGCTCTACCCGCTCGTGCTGGGCGCAGTGTCAATCGTTGCGTCGATCATCGGCACGTTCTTCGTGAAAGTGAAGGAAGGCGGCAAAATCATGGGCGCGCTGTATCGCGGCGTGATCGTCTCCGGCGTCATCGCGGCGATCGCCTACTACCCGATCACGCGCTACATGCTGGGCGACGCGGCGATGCCCCTCTACTATTGCGCGCTGATCGGGCTCGGCCTGACGGCCGCGATGATCTGGATCACCGAGTACTACACGGCGACCGAATTCAAGCCGGTTCGTTATGTGGCAGAAGCCTCGCGGACCGGCCACGGCACCAACGTGATCGCGGGACTCGCGATCTCGATGAAGTCGACTGCGCTGCCCGTGCTCGCGATTTGCGCCGCCATCTGGGGTGCCCACTCGCTGCAGGGCCTCTACGGAATTGCGATTGCCGCGACGGCGATGCTCTCGATGACCGGCATGATCGTGGCGCTCGACGCCTATGGCCCGATCACCGACAACGGCGGCGGCATCGCCGAGATGAGCGGCCTGCCAAAGGAAGTGCGCAAGATCACCGACGCGCTCGACGCGGTCGGCAACACCACCAAGGCGGTGACCAAGGGCTATGCGATCGGCTCGGCGGGTCTTGCAGCGCTCGTGCTGTTCGCCGACTACACGCACAACCTCGAGATCGCGGGCAAGCTCGAACTGTTCAGCCTGTCCGACCCGGCCGTCATCATCGGCCTCTTCATCGGCGGCCTGGTGCCTTACCTTTTCGGCGCGATGGCGATGGAAGCGGTCGGCCGCGCGGCGGGCTCGGTCGTCATCGAGGTGCGTCGGCAGTTCAAGGAGATCAAGGGCATCATGGAAGGCAAGGCGAAGCCCGATTACTCGCGCGCGGTGGATATGCTGACCCGCGCGGCGATCCGCGAGATGATCGTGCCGTCCTTGCTGCCGATCCTGATTCCGGTCGTCGTCGGCTTCGGCATGAATTTCCTGCTCGGCCCCGGCGCCGGCATCCGCGCGCTCGGCGGCGTGCTGATCGGCACGATCGTCACCGGCCTCTTCGTGGCCATCTCGATGTGCACGGGCGGCGGCGCCTGGGACAACGCTAAAAAGTACATCGAGGAAGGCAATTTCGGCGGCAAGGGTTCGGACGCGCACAAGGCGGCCGTGACCGGCGACACCGTCGGCGATCCGTACAAGGACACCGCTGGCCCGGCGATCAACCCGTTGATCAAGATCATCAACATCGTGGCACTGCTGCTGGTGCCGCTGCTGTGAGCGTCATGCGGCCGCAAGGCCGTTGATGTTCGATATCTAAAGGCCCCCATTCAGGGGGCCTTTCCTATTGTGGGTAATCCAGCTCGATTTCCAGGGCTAATTCTGCCCGGCACAACGGGCTCGCAGCTGACGGGGCCATGCGCGTTCTCCCGTGAACGAGGATTGAACCCGGATGCTGCCGGGTGTATGAGTCAATCTGGCGAACGCCCGAACGTCGGAAAAGACAGGGGGAGTTATGGACCAGCCGCTCCGACTGCCTTCGTTGTGTACAGTGGTAGTTGACACTAGCAGGGGGCACGAACCGATCGCACGGAAGACGCGTGCGCACGGGTTCGGGTTTCGGGCCGCGCTTCTCGGTGGCCTCGTGATCCTTGGTTTTCTGGCCGGCGGCACCACTGCGTTCGCGCAGAGTCTGCAGATCGTTGCACACCAGGATGACGACACGCTGTTCATGAATCCCGACGTGAGAAACAGCTTGCAGGCCGGCTCGCCTTCGACAACGGTGTTTGTCACCTCTGGCGAGGCAGGAGGATGCTGCATCGCCAATGCGCTACCGAACCAGACTCGGGAACAATTTGCCGCGAACCGGCAGGAAGGAGCGCGGGCAGCCTATGCGACGATGGCAGGTGTCAGCTTCCCGACGGGATTCTCCGACATCAACGTATTTCCAAAGGGCGTCGACAGTGTCTGGGTTCGCAGCCTCTGTCAAATTCGTGGCGCCTATGTCGAGGTCGATCAGCTCAGGGCGAACCCTGCGGTGCAGCTAGTGTTCCTAAATGTCCCGGATGCGGGCAGTGGAATGCTGTTCGATGGGTTGTATCCGACGGTGCATCTGTTTTCCGACCATGGCGGAACGCTGGTTCCCACGATCGTGCCGGAGAACTGGCCGACGGAAACCTGTGTCTGGCCCGAGTATGCGGTTTCGGAGCCGCCGGCACCGGAGACTTTCTACCTGGCGGTGAGTGATCCGCCACCTGACCATTTCATAGCGATCAACACGCTCCCCGAGATTTACGACCACGACAAATTGGCCGGCGTGCTACTCGACATCGTGCGCAAGGTGCAGCCCGCGGTCGTACGCACGCTCGATACGTCTCCTTATCAGCGCGCTTGCGGACCCGACGATTTCGAGCTGAGCTGCTACCCGGTTGAACCAGCCGGAGGCGGCAACACCGTCAATCCCTACTTCAGCGGGTACGCGGTGACTTTCGACAACAGCGACCACACGATGGCCGCGCTCTTCGTTCGCGAAGTGCTGAGCCGGTATTCCGGACATCGGGCGACGATCAATTACATCGGGTACTCGATCGCGGACCGCACCGGCAATCTGAGCGATCTCGAGTACGTCGCGAAGAAGGCGATTGTCGATGTTTACGGGCAGTACGAAGGCAACTACCTGGGTGCCCTTCAAGGTGCTGCGGAGGCCCGAGAGGCTTTCCCCGATCTGGTCGGCAACTACGGTGGTTATGGGGCTTGGTTCGGAGCAATGTACGAGCGCAATCCCTCGAACACGACCTGGCTGGAGCGGTTCAGCGACGGACGGCTCGTAGCGTTCGGCTTGAAGGCCGACCGTCCCGCGATGTGGTACGAGACCTGTGCGGGCGGCGGGACCTGGTACGGTCCGATTCTGCTCGGTAGGGACTCGTCGACTTTCGGTCCAGTCGTTCCTGGGATTGCCGTCGGCAAACGGAAGAGCGGCCGCCTAGAGCTGTTCTTTTTCCGAACGCCGCAGCCACCGATGCAGGGGTCACCGCAGATCTGTACGGTCGCCCAGAAGGCGTCGCAGAACGTCTTCGGAACTGAAACGTGCCTGGGGAATCCGAGCGCGGCCACGGCCCAATTCACCAGCTCGCCGGCCGTGGCGGCCGACGCCAACGGCTTCTTCTGGGTTTTCGTCAAGAACGACCAAGGAGGCGTGAGCGCCAACCACGAGTTGGACGTCGGCGTCTGGAGCGATTGGACGGATCTTCCCGGTGATCCGGCAAGCGGCGAAGCGAGCGGCGGCGGACCCGACGTCATCGAAAGCCTCGTCACCGCGGTGGACGCACTCAAGCGCGTGCACGTGTTTGCACAGACGCGGTTCGGCGTCATTCACCAGTGGCATCAGCAAACGGTCAATGGGCCTTGGGTCTTCGTTCCGACGTTTCCAGCCAACACGCCGGTTTTTTCCACGCACGGACTGGCCGCGATCAAGAACGCCGATGGCCGCCTGGAGGTGTTCTTTCGTGGCTCTGGGCGCGCCGCAGATCCCGCGTGCGGTGGCTTCGGCTGCAACTCACAGGTTTTCAGCGTGCGCGAGCAGTCCGTGGGTGGTGCATGGAGTATTGAGACCGACCTGTTCGGTGATCACGGTCACGGTCCATTGGCCGTCGTAAAGCATCCGAGCGGCCCTCTGCAGTTGTTCGAGCTGAATTACTACGGCGGCGTGAGCGGAATCAGCGAAGCCGGTCCGAACGGCAGCTTTTATCCATTCCAATGGCAGGACCTGAGTGGGAACCTCGTGCACTACCCAAGCGCGGCGATTGATTCGACCGGCCGTACGGTGCTTGCTGGCTTTGGCCTGGATGGACGGCTGTACATGCGCCGTCAGCAATCCGGTTTGGCTTCGGCTGCTTACTCGGATTGGGCTCTCGTCGAGAGCGGACTCCTTCCTTCTGTGAGCCCCAGGAATACGTGCACCGCTCCGCGGAATTGAGGGCTCGACTCAATCGGGACCGGAGCGGCCCGCCGCCGGCAAAAGGCGGCAGCTCGAGCGCATCAACGCCATGTTGCTGCTGGTGCCGCTTGTAGAGACTGCCCCCGCAGGGGACTGTCCCTCATCGGGCATCGACGTCCTCGCGCAGCATGCGCGTCAGAGACAGCGCCATCAGCACGCCGACCGCAATGAGCGGCAGCGACACCACGATCGTCGCCGATTGAATGACCTTCAGGCCGCCTTCGGCAAACAGCAGGGTGATCGGCAGGAATCCGAGTGCGCAGGCCCAGAACACGCGGTTCCACCGGGCCGGGTCGCGCCCCGCCTCGAGCCGCTGCGTGGAAACGGAGGCTAGCGTGTGGGACGCCGAGTCGTAGGTTGTCGCGAGCAGCACGATCGCGACCAGCAGGAAGACCGCGAGCGCGGCCTGCCCGAAAGGAAGGCTCTGGATCACGGCGGTGATGGCGGCGGGTTCGTTGCCGCTCCCGATCATGCCGGACACGTCGAGCAAGCCCTGCATATCCAGGTGCATGGCGTAGTTGCCGAGCACGATGTAGAACACCGCAGCGCCGAGGCTGCCGAAAGTCAGCATCCCGCCGATGACTTCGCGCAGCGTCCTGCCTCGGGAAATGCGTGTCACGAAGATGCCCACGAATGGTGCGTACGCCATCCACCACGCCCAGTAAAAAACCGTCCAGCTCTCGACGAACCCGCTGTTGCGAATCGGATCGGTCCAGGTGTTCATTCGGAACAGGTTTTGCAGAACGAGGCCGATGCTGTTGGTTCCCATCTTCAGGATGAATAGCGTGGGACCGACGACGAGCACGAACAGCAGCAACACCAGCGCCAGCAGCATCGTCGCATCGGACATCCGCTTGAAACCGCGTTGCAGGCCGAGAAAAGCGCTGGTGCCGAACACGGCAATGCATCCGACGACGACCGCGACGTCCAGCACGAAGCGCCGATCAAGTCCGAAGAGTTCGGCCACCGCTGCCGAGATCATCGGCGTCGAGAGGCCGAGCGAAGTGCCGGCGCCGCCGACGAGGTTGATCATGTACAGGAAATCGAGCGCGCGGGCGCGCGGACTGGTCACGCCTTGCGGCAGGAAGGCACTGCAGCCGGTGCTGAGCCGGAGGTACGGAATCTTGCGCACGTAATACGGGTACGCAATGGCGATCGCCGGCAGGCAGAAGATCGCCCAGCCGGTGATGCCCCAATGGAACATGCCATAGGTCGCGGCCCACTCGAGCGCCTCCGGGCTGCGGGGCGCGAGTCCGTAAGGCGGCTTCACGATGTAGTAGCCCCATTCGACGATGGACCAGTACAGGAGCGTCGCGCCGACCCCGGCGCAGAAGATCATCGCCAGCCAGCTGAACGTCGAGAATTCGGGCCGCTCGTCGGCAGCTCCGAGCCGCACGCGGCCGAAGCGGCTGGCGGCGAGCCAGACCAGGAAAGCCACGACGCCGGTCCCATACCAGAGGTACGCGACGCCGAAATTCCGCGTCACGCCGTCGAAAAGTCTGGTGATTGTCGCGGCCGCGCTGTCGTGAAATGCGAAGACCGGCACGCAGGCGAGCGCGATCGTCGTGACCGTTGTCAGGAAAATGGTCCAGTCCGTGCGCAGTTCAGGTCGTGAAATAGCGGCCACCCCGGACGTCGTTCAGGCGCGAAGGCCGGCTCGAGGGGCCGATGGACGAGAGGTACCACTCGCGAAACGCCGCGACGTCTGTCTCCAGCAACGAGACTGGGCCCGGCTGGTAACTCGGGGAGCGGATTCCTGTGGCATTGGCCTCGATGATCGCCTTGTCCTGCTCGGTCGTGACCGTCCACAGCCAGGTCAGGCGCGCGAGATCGTAGTCTTCGCGTTCCCGGGCTTTGCCGTGCACGAACCAGGTGCAGACGATGTCGCTGTGAGCCGCATCGCGCGGCACGAAAGCGAAGAAGACCGCATGGTCATTGTACGCGAGCATGTAGGTGAACGGGTCCGCGGCGAGCGCGGTCTCCCCGCCGTCGTAATCCCGAAATCCGCCCATCAGTGGCGCAGCCGGCAGCCCGTCTTCGGTCGCCGTGACGTACGAGGCGCGCAGCGGCGCCCGATAAGCAGCGGCAATCGGTGTCCGTGACAACCGCTCATCGAGCGGCAAATTTGTGCCGACTTCCGCGAGCAGGGTTCCTTGCTGACTGGCTTGCGCGCGCCACTCACGTTCGCGCGCCTGGTAGCGCTCGAGCGCCGCGGGCGACCCGTCGCCGATGCTGTCCGCCTTGATCTCGACGAGGCAGTACTCGCGGTGTGCGGGCTTGCAGTGATAGCACTCTAGGTAGTTCTCGATTACGAGTTTCCAGTTTGCGTGCACGGGGAAAATCCGCTGCTCGGCGATGCGTGCCGTGGCGAGGCCGTGCAGCGACAGGTAGGGCGTCAGGCGGGTCGCAATGGCATCGAAGTCCGGAGCCGTTTCCCCAGCCAGGCAGACGAAGACCAGGCCTTCGAGGATCCTGACATGGCAAGACTTCAGGCCGAACCGGGAGCGATCGAAGTCTTCCGGCATGTGCGTCGCGGCCCGGAGCGAACCATCGAGCGCATAGCTCCAGCCGTGATACCGGCAGGTCAAAGCCGATGCATTGCCGCAGGACTCGAGCACCACGCGGCTACCGCGATGGCGGCAGACGTTGTAGTGCGCACGAATGACACCATCTCGGTCACGCATCAGGATGATGCTCTCACCGGCCACGTCGATCAGCCGGAAATCGCCGCTCTTCGCGAATTGCGATGCATGCGCGGCCAGGATCCAGTGATTGCGGACGACCCGCTCACGGTCACGCTCGAAGATCGCCTCATCCGCGTAAAACGCCCGGTCGAGCGAATAGCCGGGGCGCTGCGATTCGATCAGCTGGTCAAGGACTTGGTCGTGGCTGGCGTGCATGGGATGTCTACCGGGACAGGGAGTTCCAGTCCCTGAGGATCTCGCGTGCCGCATTGTGCCCCGGAATGCCGGAAACTCCACCGCCGGGATGCGTGGAAGAACCGCACTGGTACAAGCCGCGAACCGGTGAGCGGTAGTCGGCATAGTGCGGCGCGGGCCGCTGAAAGAAGAGCTGTTCGAGCGTCAGTTCGCCGTGGAAGATGTGCCCCTGCGGCGAATTGATGATGCGCTCGATATCGGGCGGTAGCAGCACCTGGCTGTCGATGATGCCATCGCTGAAGCCCGGCGCCAGCTCGTCGATCGTATCGAAGACGTTCTTTACGAAGCCCGGCCGCGCGTCGCTCCAGTCGCGACCGTTCAGCGTGTACGGGGCATGGCCGCCGAACAGGTTGATGACGTGCTTGCCAGGCGGCGCCAGCGTGTTATCGACAGTGGTCGGCACGACGGCGGTGATGAAGGGACGGCTCGAATAGCGGCCCTGGCAGGCGTCTTCGTAGGCGGCCTGCAGGTATTCAACGGTCGGGCCGATGTGGACGTAGTTGGGCGCCTCGAATCCGCAGCGCGCCGCGTCGAAAGCTGCGAATCGCGGCGGCGCTTCCGCAGCGACGTTGATCTTGAATGCTGTCGAAAAGGTCCGGTAGCCGCGGATGTGCTTGAGGAACTCTGCCGGCAGGTACTCGGGCGCGACCAGCCGGTCAAACAGCACCTTGCAGCTCGCGTTGCTGATGACGGCGCGGGCGCTGAACTCGTCGCCTTTCGCGGTGATCACTTTCGACGCCCGGCCTGCGGTGACTTCAACCCGGACGACCTCCGCATCGGTTTGAATCTTCATGCCGTGACGCCGGCCACTTTCGGCAATCGCCTCGCTGATGGCGCCCATGCCGCCGCGGACGAATCCCCAGCCGCCGGCGCCTTCGTGCTCGCCCATGATGTGATGCAGCACGACATAGGCCGATCCCGGGGTCTTCGGTCCCGAGAATGTGCCGATCGAGCAGTAATAGCCGAGCACCGCTCGCGTCACGCTGTGCTCGAACCAACGCGCCAGGAAGTCGTCTGCGCTCATGGTCATGAGATCCATGAGGCGGTAGAACTTCTTGCCGATCTTGCGATATTTCCACGCGAACTTGAATAACTCGCGACGCCCCTTGAAGTCGCTTCGAGATGGATCGACCGGCGTATCGAGCAACAGCCGACGCACGATGCCAGCCGCTTCATTGAGCCAGGCGTCGAATTGCGGGTAGATCTCGCCGTCACGCCGCGAGAAGCGCGCGAACTGGGCAGCCGTCTTGCGGACGTCGCCGCTGAACACGATGAAGTCGTCCGTGCCGATCGGGCAGAACAGGTCGGTGGCCGGCAGTACCGTCAATCCGAGTTCCCGCAACTCGAGGTCGCGAATGACCTTGGGATGCAGCAAGCTCATCACGTAGGAAAACGTGGATGTCCTGAAGCCGGGCGAGAACTCCTCAGTGACGGCGGCGCCGCCGATCAGCGACCGGCGTTCAAGGACGAGGACTTTCTTGCTCGCCCGCGACAAATAGGCACCGCAGGTGAGGCCATTGTGGCCGCCGCCAATGACTATCGCGTCATAGACTGCGCTGGACCTCGGCAAGTGCGTGATCTTCCGTACATGGCTTGCCCGCGGGATCGCTTTGCAGTCTACCATTGCCGCTCATGCCTGCTGCGGCGCGTTCGGCGGCAAGGACTTTGAGACGCACAAGGCGGCTGGGCCCGCTGCTGTAGGAACGCGCGGCTCGCTTGACCGCACGGAAACCTCGTCCTAGGCTCGGGTTCCATCTCCGCTGGTTCGGGAAGAACCGAGGGGGAAACATGAAATCACGGCCCGCGAAAGTTCGGCGGCATCATTGGGCTCTGCCTCTGGGGCTGGACGACGATGGCGGTCGCCGCGCCCGGCTACCAGCATTTCATCGTCGGCAATCCCGCAGATGTGGTGACGTCGACCAGCGCACTGCTCGTGCTCCAGGGAGGCGGTACCGACGTCGACGAGAACTTCGTGCGCATGGGCGCCCGCGCCGGCGGCGGCGATTTCGTCGTGATCCGGGCCTCGGGCACCGACGCTTACAACCCCTACATCTACGACTTGTGCTCCTGCGACTCCGTAGCGACCATCGTCTTCAAGAACCGGAATGCGGCGTTCGATGCGTTCGTGATCGAGACCATCCGGAACGCAGAAGCGCTGTTCATCGCCGGCGGCGATCAGTCGGAGTACGTGCATTTCTGGAAGAACACGCCGGTGGAAGTCGCCATCAACCACGTGGCCGCCAAGCCGGCGCCCGTAGGCGGCACCAGCGCGGGCATGGCGATCATGAGCGAATTTGTGTACTCGGCCATGAGCAACAGCAGCCTGACTTCCGAAGAAGGCCTGGCAGACCCGTTTCACCGCGATCTCACGCTGGACCGGGATTTCGTGGCGCTGCCTCGGCTCGGCGGCTTGATCACCGATCAGCACCTGCAGGAACGCGACCGTATGGGCCGGACCGTGGCCTTCCTGGCGCGGCTGGTCAAGGACGGTTGGACCACCGACGGTCGGGCGATTGCCGCGGACCGCGAAACCGCGCTGCACGTGGATCCGGCGACCGGTGCGGCCGAGGTGTTCAGTACGCCCGATCATCCCACGCCGTTCGTTTACTTCCTCAGCACGCCCGGGCCACCGGAGGTCTGCCTGCCCGGCACGGCGCTCACCTACCGTAATGTCGCCGTCTACCGGATCGGTCCCGGCGGCGGCTTCGATATCGGCCGCTGGCGCGGAACCGGCGGCATCCGCTACACGCTGACGGCCGAGGCCGGAGTGCTCACGTCCTCGCGTGGCGAGATCTACTGAACTGAACTGAATTGACCCACCCCCGCGCCAGGTTTTTCAACCCACGCCCATCGTCGTGAAGACGAAGCCGGCCAGGATCGCCACGATCCCGGTCCATTGCAGCGCGGTCGGGCGTTCCTTCAGGACCGCCCAGGCGAAACCGAGCGTGACCACGGGGTACGCGCCCGACAGCGGCGAGACGATCGACGCCGGCCCGGTCTTGTAGGCGATGGCGGCCAGCAGGCCACCGAGCGCCATGGTTGCCATCGGCAGAAACGATCGCGACCATTCGCGGCCCGACGTCGCACCCTTGCGCCCAAAAATGAATCCATAGACACCGAGCGTCAGCAAGCCGCCCACGGCGATCAGGAGCGCCAGGTTCGCTTCGCTCGCGACATTGGCCTCGTTGTCGCCGTAATACGCGTACGCATACCGCACGAGCACGCCGGTCACGCCCCAGAGCAGGAGCGCCGCACCGGCGAGCGGCATCCAGCGCTTCGAGGTCTTCTTTCCGTCGGGATCCGGCGGCGAATACGCGAGGCTCAGACAACCGACGATAACAGCGACCACGCCGACGACCTGGAACGCCGACAGAGTCTCGCCCAGAAAACGGTTGGCGAAGATCACCGTCAGGGCAGGGTACGCGGCCGACAGCGTGCCAACGATCGAGATAGGTCCGTACACGATCGACTGGTAATAGAAAATCCACGCGATGCCTTCGAGCATATAGGCGAGCAGGCCCACCACCAGGAATACCCGGCCCTCGGGCGCAAAGATCGGCGGCGCGTCTTGCGTTGCCCAGAACAGGATGTTCACCGCGGCGCTCGCCACGGCGAAGTAGAGGCAGAAGCGCGCCGGCGGCACTTCGCCGATGTATTTCTTGACGAGCCCCTGTGCGATACCCCAGGCAAACATCGCGGCGAGCGTTGGCACCAGCCAGACGAGCAGGCTTGCGTTCACTTCGGATCAGCGGGTCAGTCGGTAGATCAGCACGGCGGCGCGCTGCGCCATCGGCGTCAGCGTATCAAGCGCCATGAATTCGCCCGGCGCATGCGAATTCTCCCCGCCTCCGCTGCCGAGCCCGTCAAGACTGGGCAGCAGGTGCGCGATGAAGCCGATATCGCCGGCGCCGCGCTTTGCGGGATCGAGCGCTTCGACCGCCCCGAGCCCGAGGTCGCGGCTGGCACGATCGAGTTCACGCAACAGCGACTCATTGCCCGCCGTCGGCGTCATCGGCGGATAGGACGCGTCGTCGAATCGGAGCGTCGCCTGCGTGCGCGGCCAGTGACGCGCCGCGATCGCCTGCATGCGCTCCATCGCGGAGCGCTCCTGCTCGAGGCTGATGAAGCGGATGTCGCCGCGGACATAGGACATCGGCGCGATGACGTTAGTCTTGCCGGCAGCGGCGCCGCGATAATCGATAAGCTCCGCCGTCGTGCCGCCGACGATGACGCTGGGATTGAGCGTCAGGTACGGCTCGTCGCCAAGCTCCTCGTGAAAGGCGGCGAGGATCCGCGCGGCTTCATACACGGCGCCACTGCCCCGCTCCTCGCCGAATATCGCGCTCGAGTGGCCGGTCTCGCCACGGACTTCCAGCGTCCAGGAGTTGACGCCGCGGCGTCCGACCGTGGCGGTACCGTCGATGGCGGCCTCGAAGCTGAGCGCCGCATCGCTCCGGCCGGCGAGCTCCAGCATCGGTGCGCGCGCCGCGGCGAGCGGCAGTCCGGCGTCTTCCTCGTCTCCGGTCAGCATCACCGTGACGCGCCGGTCCGCCAGCGCGCCCGCGGCATGCAGCGCCTTGAGCGCCTGGATCAGCACGACGGCACCGCCTTTCATGTCGGCCGTACCGGTGCCGTAGGCACGCGTGCCGTCGCGCCGGAACGGCTCGCCGGCGAGCACCGTGTCAAGGTGTCCGAGCAGCAACAGGCGCTTGCCGCGCGCGCCCTTCGTTTGCGCCACCAGGTGCCCGGCGCGCTTCATGTCACCGGCCATCTCGATCCAGCGGGTCTCGAAGCCGATGGCCCGCAGTTCGCCGGCGAAGACGTCGCCCACCGCGCGCACGCCCGCGAGGTTCTCCGTCGGGCTCTCGATGTTCACCGTCTTTTCCAACAGGGCCTCGGCGGCGGCCTGGCCTTTCCTCGCGTGGTCCGCGATGGCGCGCTCGCTGCGATCGAGTTCGGCATGGGCCGCAGCGGCGGCGGCAAGTGCGAGGATTGATCCGCCGAGCATCAGGCAACGGGTGGTCGTAGTCATGGCAGCATGATCTCCCGGAATTCTCCGCGTGTGCAATGATTCGAGGCGACTATCGAGCCATTCGCTTTCGAGAGCGCATCCGCGCGCGGCGTGGCAAGCTTCGGTCAATGCCGCGGCGCCTAACCCTCAGTCTCGATGCTGTCATCATCGCGGTTACCGCGGAACAGCCGCGCGTCCTGACGACGCAGGCGCGCGGTAGCGACTTTCCCGCGCTGCCTTTCGGTCCACTCGACACTGACGATGACTCGACGCTCGAACTCGGCCTGCGGCGTTGGGTCACCACGCAAACCGGCCACGATCTCGGTTACGTCGAACAGCTCTACACGTTTGGCGATCGCGATCGCCGACGCGGTGCGAGCGGGACGCGGCTGCTGTCAGTCGCGTATCTGGGCCTCGTCAAGGAGGCGCAACCCGCGCCCGGCGCCGCCTGGTTCGACTGTTACGAGGTCCTCCCCTGGGAAGATCGCCGCGGCGGTGTCCCGCAACCCGTCACGAACGTGCTGCTGCCAGGCCTTGACCGCTGGGCCGACGGAAATGCCACACGGCGCCACCGTGTGGACGCCAATTTCGGAATCCGGCGTCCCTGGGATCCGATCCGCGTGCTCGAGCGCTATGAACTGCTGTACGAAGCGCAACTGGTTCCCGAGTATCAGCGCGATCGCGATAGCACGCCCGCTGCCGGAAACCAGTCCGGTGTCGAACTCGCCCACGACCATCGCCGCATCGTGGCGACGGCGCTCGGCCGCCTGCGCGGCAAACTGAAGTACCGCCCGGTCGTATTCGAGCTCCTGCCCGAGACATTTACCTTGATCCGCCTGCAGCGCACGGTCGAGGCGCTGACGGGCATGCGTCTGCACAAGCAGAACTTCCGGCGGCTGATTGCCCAGGGCGAGCTGCTGGAGGCGACCGGCACGCTGGATCGCACGCCCAGGGGACGTCCGGCCGAACTTTTCCGTTTCCGGCGCGAAATCGTGCGTGCCCGGCTCTACTGATCTATAATACCCATTAATACTCAGTCAGAGCATAAATGGAGGACGCCATGCGCGGACTCGCGGGTGTGTTGCCGGACATCGAGATCGCAGCGCTCGAACCGCTGCTGTCGGAGATCGAGACGCTGAAGGCCTCCCGGCGGGCGGTGATCCTCGCCCACAACTACATGACTCCCGACATCTACCATGGCGTCGCGGATCTGCGCGGCGATTCGCTCGCCCTCGCCCGCATGGCCGCGGAGACTGAGGCGGACGTGATCGTCATGGCGGGCGTCCACTTCATGGCGGAAACCGCCAAGCTGCTGAATCCGTCGAAGACCGTCCTGATCCCGGACCTCCGCGCCGGCTGTTCGCTGGCGGAATCGATCACCGGCGCCGACGTGCGGCTGCTGCGCCAGCGTTACCCGGGCGTGCCGGTCGTCACCTATGTCAACACTTCGGCCGAAGTGAAGGCCGAATCCGACATCTGCTGCACCTCGTCCAATGCGGTCGCGGTCGTCGAATCGCTCGGCAGCGAGCGGGTGATCTTTCTTCCGGACCAATACCTCGGCCGCTGGGTGGCGTCGCAGACCGGCGTCGAGATGATTCTCTGGGAGGGCAGTTGCATGGTGCACGAGCGCTTCACCGGCGACGAACTGCGCGCCTACCGCGCCGACCACCCCGGCATCCGGATCATTGCGCATCCCGAATGCCCGCCGGACGTGCTGGCGGAAGCCGACTTCGTCGGCTCCACGACGGGGATGATTTCCTGGGTCGAGCGCAATCGACCGCGCCGGGTCGTCATGATCACTGAATGCTCGATGTCCGACAACGTCGCGGCGGAATTGCCCGACGTCGAGTTCGTACGGCCCTGCAACCTCTGTCCGCACATGAAGCGCATCACCCTCGCTGGCATCGCCGAATCCCTGCGTCATTTGCGCCATGAAGTCAAAATCCATCCGTCGGTCGCGGAACGCGCACGGCTCGCCGTGACACGGATGCTCGCGATCCGGCCATGATCGTCCACGACTTCGTCACTGCGCCCGCCGTCGTTGTCGGCGGCGGCATCGCCGGTCTTGCGACGGCGCTCGCGCTCGACGCCTGTGTCGTCGTTGCCAACGAATCGATCGGCGGCGGATCGTCCGCTCGTGCGCAGGGCGGCGTGGCCGCAGCGATTGCTCCCGCCGACTCGCCGAAGCTGCATGCGGCGGATACGCTGGCGGTCGCCGCCGGGCTTGCTGTGCCCGAGATCGCGGCCCTGGTTGCCGAATCGGCTGCCGATCGCATCGACTGGCTCGCCGCGGCCGGCATTGCATTCGACCGGATGCCGTCCGGAGCGCTGGCGCTCGGCCGCGAAGCCGGGCACAGCCGTCATCGGGTGGTCCACGCGGGCGGTGACCGCACCGGGGCTGCGGTGATGAAAAGTCTGCGCGCCTCGGTTCTTGCGCGTTCCGACATTCGCGTACTGGAACGATTCGAATTCGTCGATCTCGTGACCACGGGCGATCGTGCGGCCGGCGTGCTGCTCGCTGGCCCCGAAGGACTGCATCTCGCCGTGCTCGCACCGCATGTCGTATTGGCCACCGGTGGTATCGGGGCCTGTTTCGATCGGACCACGAATCCGGCGACGTCCGGCGCTGCGGGACTCGCTGCCGCGGCGCGACGCGGTGTCCTGCTGGCGGACCTGGAATTCATGCAGTTTCACCCGACCGCGCTCGCGATCGACATGGATCCCGTTCCCTTGCTGACCGAGGCGCTGCGCGGTGCGGGTGCGAGGCTCTTGGACGATGCCGGCGAGCGGTTCATGGTGGCGATTCACCCCGATGCCGAGCTCGCGCCGCGCGACGTCGTGGCGCGCAGTGTCCATGCGCTGCGCGCAGCCGGAAGAGACGTGTTTCTCGACGCAACCGGCGTGGCCGAACTGGAAACGCGCTTTCCCGGCACGTGCCAGATCGCACGGGCAGCAGGACTGGACCCGCATACCCAACCGCTGCCAATCGTAACCGCGGCGCATTTCCATATGGGCGGCATCGCGACCGATGCACAGGGCGCGAGCTCGCTGCCTGGCCTGTGGGCCTGCGGTGAAGTGGCCTCGACCGGCTTGCACGGTGCAAACCGCCTGGCCAGCAATTCATTGCTCGAAGGGCTGGTGTTCGGTCAACGGATCGCCGATGAGATCCGGCGCGTGCAATTTCCAGCGCCCCGCGGCCTGCTCGAAGTCGCGCACCGGCCGGCGCAGCAGCGAGCAGACGATCGCATCACGTCGCTACGGAATCTGGTCGGAAACAGTCTCGGACCGCTGCGCGCGGGCCCTGCCATGGCCACCGCCCTCCGGCGGCTCGAAACCTGGCGACCCGAAACGCGCGCCGAGGACAATCGGATCGTCGTCGCGCGCCAGATACTGTCGGCGGCGCTCGCGCGCCGCGAGTCCCGCGGTGCGCATCAGCGCGCGGATTACCCTGAAACTGTCGCGAGTATGGCGTCGCGCAGCTTTCAGCGGCCACAACCGGTGACTGTCGAGAAGCTGGAACTCGTCCGGAGCCGCGTCGCTTGAATTCACCCCTGGCCGCGCTCGACCAGGCGGTAACGCTCGCGCTGGCCGAAGATCTGGGCACAACCGGAGATATCACGACCGATGCCGTCGTGCCGGCCGGGTCAACGATCGAAGCCGAAATCCGCAGCCGCCACCCCGGCCGAATCGCGGGCATCGACTGCATCGGCATTGCCCTGGCGAAGTTTCCCGCACCGGTGGAGCTGGCGGTCCTCGCGGGTGACGGAACGGATGTCGGACCGGGCGAGGCTGTGGCCCGGCTCTCAGGAGCGGCGCGCACCGTGCTGACCGCCGAGCGCACAATCCTGAATCTCCTGTGCCGGCTGTCCGGCATCGCGACCGCGACCGCCGCCGCCGTGCGCCTGGTTGAAGGCACGCGGGCCGTCATCAAAGACACACGCAAGACCACGCCGGGCTTGAGGGCACTCGAAAAGTATGCGGTTACGGTCGGCGGCGGCGTCAATCACCGCTTTGGCCTCCACGATGCAGTGCTCGTCAAGGACAACCACATCGGCATCGCAGGTTCCATCACCGCGGCGGTCGACCGCATTCGTTCGCAGCTCGGCGCATCCGCTCGAATTCAGGTGGAGGTCGAGACGATGGATCAGCTCGAGGAAGCCCTCCGCTGCCAGGTGAACGCCGTGCTTCTCGACAACCTGACGCTCCCGCAATTGCGCGCGGCCGTCCGGCTCGTGGAGGGCCGCTGCCACACGGAAGCCTCGGGTGGAATCACGTTGGCAAATGTGCGGGACGTGGCCGCGACCGGCGTCGAGGCCATCTCGTTGGGGTGGCTCACGCATTCGGCGCAGGCACTTGACCTGGGGCTCGATATTCGCGCACTGCAGGAAGCGTAAACTGGCTTCATGCCTGAAAAGGAATCTCACCCATGATGCATTCCCAGCCACAGAAAGCACGAGCCATTGGAATCAACCACGTGGCGATCGAAGTAGGCGATGTTGCCGGTGCGATCGACTTCTACGGACGGTTCCTCGAATTCCAGGTCGAGGAACAGAACGACGAAATGGCCATCGTCTATTTCGGCGACCAGTTCATCAACTTCATCCGGAACACCGATCGCAGGCCGGACCAGATGCGCCACTTCGGCATCGCCGTCGACGACAAGCCCCTGGCGCGGCGCACACTCGAAGCCATGGGTGTTCAATTGCTGGACAGCCGGTTCCTGGACTTCCTGGATCCCTGGGGCAATCGCGTGGAGCTCACGACCTACACGGCCATCCAGTACACGAAGGCCGACCACATATTGCGCGGCATGGGTCTCGGTCACCTGTCGAAGTCGGAAGAGGCGCTGGCGGAACTGCGTACGAAAGGAATGGCGCCCTAGTCTCCCGAAATGCAACCTAGAATCGAGGCAACTCCACGTCCTCGAAAATGGCCTCCACCGCCGCCCCATTACGCGCGCGCAGCGCCTGGTCCACGACCTTGCGATTCAGATGGGGAGCGAACAACCGCATGAACTCGTACATATAACGCCGCAACAGTCGGCCGCGGCGCACGCCGATCCAGGTAATGTACTCCGGAAGCAGCTTGCTGCCGTCGATCGCGACGAGGTCGCGATCCTCCTCTTCGGTGCGCGCCATGCAGGCCACGATGCCGACGCCCAGACCGAGCCTCACGTATGTCTTGATCACGTCCGAATCGCGGGCTGTGAGGACCACGTTCATCTTGCGACCGGCGCGCTCGAAGTGCTCGGACAGCGATGAGCGCCCGGTGACGCTGAACACATAGGTCACGATCGGATAATTGCTGATGTCATCCAGTGTCGGTTGCCGGATCCCGGTGAGTGGATGAGCCTTTGGCACCACGATGTCCAGATGCCATCGATAGCAGGGCATCAGCGCGAGACTCGGGGAAAAGCTCATGCGAACCGGTCGCAATCGAAAAATCGATGCGATTCTTGGCCGCGAGATCCGCGATCTGCTCCGAGGTGCCCTGGTGCAGATGCAGCTCGACCTCGGGATAGGTTTTACGAAATCGCTTGATGATATCCGGGAGGACGTAGCGCGCCTGGGTGTGAGTCGTCGCGATCGACAGCGAGCCACGCTGCTCGTTCTGGAAATCCGCCGACAGGCGCCGGATGTTGTCGACCTCCTCGACCACCCGCACCGCGTGCTCGATGACGTCCTTGCCCGCCGCCGTCACGCGGGTGATGTTGCGGCCCTGGCGCTCGAATACCTGGAAGCCGAGCTCGTCCTCCAGCATCTTGATCTGCTTGCTGACACCGGGCTGCGAGGTATGCAGCACCCGCGCCGCCGCGGTGATGTTGAGCTCCTGCTGTACGACCGCAACGAGGTAGCGAAGCTGATGCAGTTTCATGACATGCCATATACAGAGACCTGTGCAGCGCGGCAAGCGTCGACAACCGGTTCACCGCCAAACCATCCGAGTTGCCGAGCCAATCCCGCTACTTCGCCGATGAACAACATGGCGGGCGTGGCGATCGCGTGTCGGCGCGCAGCGTCGGCCAGCGCCGCAAGTTCGGTCACGATGACACGCTGCTCCGGCCGGCTGCCGTTCTCGACGAGCGCCGCCGGCGTCGCGGGCGACAGACCGGCTTCGATCAACCGCTCGCGCACGCCATCCAGTTCTGCGACGCCCATATAGAAAGCGAGCGACTGTCCCGGTCGTGCCAGTCCGCGCCAGTCCACGCGATCGAGCGATTCGCGGCAATGCGCGGTGATCAATTGCAGGCCGTGGGCATGATCGCGATGGGTCAGCGGAATCCCGGCGTAGGCCGCACAGGCGAGCGCCGCCGTGATGCCGGGAACTACTTCGTAGGGGACACCATGACGCTTCAGGTATTCGAGTTCCTCGCCGCCGCGCCCAAAGATGAACGGATCTCCGCCCTTCAGGCGCACGACCGCGCGGCCGCGCCGTGCATGTACGACGAGCAGACGGTTGATGCGCCCCTGGCGCGCGCCATGGCCACCCGGCTGCTTGCCCACGTCGATGACCTGCGCCTCGCGGCGCGCCAGAGCAAGAATTTCTGCTGACACCAGCCGGTCCACGAGAATTACGTCGGCCTGCTGCAAGGCACGCAGTGCGCGCAGCGTCAGGAGCCCCGGATCGCCCGGGCCGGCGCCGACCAGCATGACCTTGCCGGCCTGGGTCTCCGCCTTGCCCGCGAGTCGTGCCTCCAGCAGTCGATCTGCTTCGGACTCCCGCCCGGCGCGTACCGCCGCTGAGACCGGTCCGTCGAGCAGCCAGTCGTAGAATCGCCGGCGCATCCCGAGATCCGGCACGGCGTCGCGAATGCGCCGGCGCCAGCGATCAGCGAACAAGGCGAGCAGTCCCCAGGACTCGTCCAGCAGCGCTTCGATACGCGCACGCAGCCGCGTCGCGAGGACAGGCGCCGCGCCGCCACTCGTGATCGCGACGACGAGCGGCGAGCGATCCACGATCGCCGGCACGATGAAACTCGACAGCGCCGCATCGTCCACGACATTGACCGGCACGTTGGCTTTGCGCGCGGCCGAGGCGACTGCCGCATTCACCTGGCGGTCGTTCGTCGCGGCGATGACCAGCCGCATGTCGCGGACATCCGCCGCCTCAAAGCGGCGCGCGAGCCAGCGCACACCACCCCACACCTGCGCCGCGATCGTCGGCACGACCTCCGGCGCCACCACGGTCACGATTGCGCCTGCCTGGCGCAGCAATGCCAGCTTGCGTGCGGCGACCTCGCCGCCGCCGACGATCAGGGCCGGCTCGTTCCGCAGGTCGAAAAAAACGGGGAAGTGACGCATCGCTGGCTCAGATATCCGAGCCGTTGATTTCGTGCAGCCCGCACTCGCGCTTCAGGCCGAAGAAGCGCGTCGCTTCCGGGCCGACCGCGTCGCGCAATGTTCGCGTCGTATGCCAGTCGCCGATCGAGACATAGCCCTGATCCCATAAGGGGTGATAAGGCAAATCGTGTTTCCTGAGATAGCGGTAGATGTCGCGGTCGGTCCAGTCGAATATCGGATGCACCTTGAATCGCCCGGCGCCGGTCAACTGCAGTGGCTCGATGTCGGCGCGGCTCGCAGCCTGCTCGCGCCGCAAGCCGGCGAACCAGGTGCCGGCATGCAGTTCGCGCATCGCGCGCTCCATGGGTTCCACCTTGTGGATCTGGTTGTACTGTTCGATGCCTTCGCGCCCCTGCTCCCACAATTTGCCGTGGCGCGCTTCCTGCCAGGCCGCCGAATGCGGGCTGCGATAAACCTCGAGATTGAGGTTGAGCCGCTCTGTCAGCCGGTCGATGAAGCGGTAGGTTTCCGGGAACAGGTAACCCGTGTCGATCAGGATCACCGGGATGCGCGGAGCTAGGCGCGTCACCAGATGCAGCGACACCGCCGCCTGGGCGCCGAAGCTCGACGACAGCAGGTGCCGCCCGGGCAGGCGTTCGAGCGCCAGCGCCACGCGATCCTCTGCAGGCAGTGCTCGCAATTCGACGTTCAGCGCGTCGAGATCGGGCGCCGGTTGGGCTTGCCTGGCGGCTTGCGCGGGTGACATCAGGCCATCTCCCCCGGCGCTGCCAGCCGCCCGCTCCGATGCAGAAAATCGCCGAACGCCTCGCCGGTCTCGCGCTCGCGCGCCCAGGCCGCGATCAGCGGATCGAGTGCGGCCAGCGCGCCCTGCTCGTCCACGTTCTCGCGATAAAGAATGTTGAGCCTTGTGCCGTCACAGCCCCCGCCGACGTGGAGGTTGTAGCGGCCGGGCGCCTTGCCGACCAAGGCAATCTCCGCCAGGTAGGGACGCGAGCAGCCGTTCGGGCAGCCGCTGATACGGAACAGCAGCGGTTCGCCGGCGACGCCGTGGCGCTGCATCAAGGAGTCGAGCGCCGCGGTCGCGGCTGGCAGATAACGCTCGGCCTCCGCCATGGCGAGCGGGCAAGTCGGCAGCGCCACGCAGGCGAGTGCGTCGCGCGCGAGCGGCGGGGCCGTCAGATGCATATCCATGCCGTAGCCCGCGACCAGGGCATCCAGCCGCCGACGCTCGCCCGTTGCAACACCGGCGACGATCAGGTTCTGGTTGGGCGTCAGCCGGAAGTCACCGCGGTGGATGCTCGCGATGCGCGCGAGGCCGCTGCGCAATCGCCTGTCGCCGCGATCGGCGACACGACCCGCCTCGATCCGCAGCGTCAGATGCCAGCGCCCGTCGACGCCTTCGACCCAGCCGAAGCGGTCACCGCTGCCGCTGAACCGGAAAGGCCGTGCCGGCGCCAGCGCGAAGCCGGTGCGACGCTCGAGTTCGGCCTTGAACCAGTCGATGCCGCGATCCGCGATCGTGTACTTGAGCCGCGCATGCTTGCGCTCGCTGCGATCGCCGTGATCGCGCTGAATGGTTACGACCGCTTCGGCGACGGCGAGCAGCTGTTCGGGGGCCAGGAAGCCGAGCACGTCCGCGAGCCGCGGAAAGGTTGCCGGATCGCCGTGCGTCGCGCCGAGGCCACCGCCGACGGTCAGGTTGAATCCTGCGAGCCTGCCGTCCTCGACGATGGCGATGAATCCGAGATCGTGCGCGAACACGTCCACGTCGTTTTGCGGAGGCACGACGATCGCCGCCTTGAACTTGCGCGGCAGGTAGGTCGATCCGTAGATCGGCTCGACTTCCTCGCCACCGGCGACTTTTTCGCCATCCAGCCAGATCTCGTGATAGGCGCGGGTGCGCGGCAACAAGAGCTCGGACAAACGCACGGCCCAGCGATGGACCTCGGAATGAAGTGCACTTTCGACCGGATTCGGACTCGCGAGCACGTTGCGGTTGACGTCGCCGCAGGCAGCGATCGAGTCGATGAGCGCCGCATTCATGGCGGCGATGGCTTGCTTGAGTTCAGTCTTGATGACGCCATGCAGCTGGAACGCCTGGCGAGTGGTCAGACGCAGCGTGCCATTGCCATAGCGGCCGGCCAGCTCGTCGAGCGCGAGCCACTGCGCTGGCGTGCAGACGCCGCCCGGCAGTCGCGTGCGGATCATGAAGCTGTAGGCAGGCTCGAGCTTCGCGAGCCGCCGCTCCTCGCGCTGGTCGCGGTCGTCCTGCTGATACGTCCCGTGGAACTTGATCAGGTGCTGATCGTCCTCGCGCAAGCCGCCGGTGACGGGATCGGCAAGACCTTCGACGATGGAGCCGCGCAAGTTGCGGCTCGCAGCCTTGATGCGTTCGACCGGTGTGAGATTGGCCGTGCCCATCAGTAGACATCCCGGAGATAGCGACCGTCGGCCCCAAGCCGGTCGAGCCGCTCGCGCGATGCCTCGGGCGATACGCCGCCCTGCCGCTCGATGATCGACGCAAGCGCTGCATGGACGTCGGGTGCCATGCGCGTTGCCTCGCCGCAAACATAGATCGTGGCGCCGGACTCGATCCAGTCGTACAACTCGCGGCCCGCCTCCGCGAGCCGCCGCTGCACGTAGATCCGTTCCGCGCCATCCCGAGAGAAAGCGAGATCCAGACGCGCGAGCATGCCGCGCTTGAGCGCGCGCTGCCATTCGAGCTGGTACAGGAAGTCGCGTGCGAAGCGACGCGCACCAAAGAACAGCCAGTTGCGTCCGGTCGCGCCGGTCGCGGCGCGCTCCTGGAGGAAACCGCGATATGGCGCGACACCGGTGCCGGGGCCGATCATGATGACGTCGCGCGACCCGTCGGCCGGCAAACGGAAGCGGGTATTCGGCTCGACATAGATGGAAACCGCGTCCGCGTCGCCGCGGGTCGCCAGGAAATGCGAAGCCGCGCCCGGGCGCGCGCCGCCATCGCCGCCGGAATCCAGTCGCGCAACCGTCAGGTGCACCTCGTCGCCGACTTCCTTGCTGCTGGATGCGATCGAATACAGCCGCGGCACCAGCGGCCGCAGCGCGGCGTTCAGCGTCACCGCATCCCATTCTGCCGGGTAGCTTTCCAGGAGGTCCGGCAATTGCCTGCCCAGCATGAATTCGCGAAGCGCCACTTCCGCGCCCGGCTGGAGCAGCGCATCGAGTTCGGCGCTGCCGCTACGACTGGCAACGGTCGCGACCAAAGAGCGCGTCACGCGTGTGATCTCGAGCCCCGAACGCAACCATTCGGCGAGTTCCATGCTCCGGCCGTTGCGTTCGAGCGGCTGCGTGCCATCGAGCGTCGCCGCAGCCAGCACGGCCGCAACGGTCTCCGGCGGATTCTCGGCAAGCACGCCAATCGCATCGCCCGGTTCATAGCGCAGTCCGGATCCCGAGAGCGACAACTCGATATGGCGCACGTCCCGGACGCCATCGCCAACGGTGATGCGCTGATTCGCGAGCAACTCCGCCGCGAAAGGCCGTTCGCGGCTCCAGGCGGGCAGCGTGGCGACCGGCCGCAGCAACGGCACCCGCTCCGGCACCGCCTCCGGCCGGGCCTGCTGCAGAACTTCGACCGCATGCGCGCTCCAGGCGGCGGCCGGGATTTCGAAATCGATGTCGCAATCGCTGCGCTCGTACAGGCGTGTCGCGCCGAGTTCCGCCAGACGTTCATCTATGCGCCGGCCGATTTCGCAGTAACGCGGATAACTCGTGTCGCCCAGTGCGAGCACCGAGTACTCCAGCGACGGCAGGCGCGGCACGCGACGCCCGAACAGGAAATCCGTGAAAGCACGTGCATCGTCTGGCGGATCGCCGTCGCCGTGCGTGCTCATGATGATGAACAACCGGCGTTCCTTCGCCAGTTCGCGCAGCGGATACTCCCCCGCGCGCAGCAGGCGCGCATGGATGCCCAAGGCCAGCAGGCTGGCCGTCAGCGATTCGGCCACCCGCCGGCCATTTCCTGTCTGCGAGCCATAGACGACGGTCGCGAGCGGCGCGGTGTCGATTTCGGCGACTGGCGCAGCGGGCGCCGGCCCGCCGTGAGCCGCCGCGAGCCCTGCGGCATAGCCTGAGATCCACTGCAACGCCGGCGCGTCGAGTCCGTCGACTAGGCGCGCGAGCAGGTCGACCCGCGTCGCTTCGAGCGGATATTCCGGTAATTGGGCGGCGGTGCCTGCGCTCGGCAAGGAACGATCTCCCGGGAATTGTTTCCCAGGGTCATCCTACGAGCAGGGCATGGCGCTACGGAAAGGCCTGGTCGTTATACCCTTATGCCCATCGCACGCACGGTGGCCTCGTCATGCCGCCTATCGGTAACCCCTGGCCTGCAATGAGAACAGGTGGGCGTAGAGCCCGTTCGACTGCATGAGTTCGTCATGACTGCCGCGCTCGATGATGCGGCCGTTCTGCAGCACGACGATCTGGTCCGCCATCCGGACCGTGGAGAACCGGTGCGAGATCAGGATGGCGATCCGGCCTTCGGTCAGGGAACGAAAATGCTCGTAGACGGTGGCTTCCGCGGCCGCATCCATGGCGGCGGTCGGCTCATCCAGCACCAGGATGTCGGCCTGCGAGCGCATGAACGCGCGCGATAGCGCGATCTTCTGCCATTGGCCACCCGAGAGCTCACGGCCGTCGTTGAACCACTTGCCGAGGGGCGTGCGATAGCCTGACGGCAATTCCGCGACCGTTGCCGCGGCCATGCCTTTCTCGGCGGCCTCGCGCCAGCGCGCCTCGTCTTCAAAATAGCGCACGTCGCCAGCGCCGATGTTTTCGCCCAGCATCAGCTGGTAGCGCGTGAAGTCCTGGAAGATGACGCCGATCCGCTGGCGCAGCGCGGCTTCGTCCCACTCGCGCAGATCCTGCCCGTCGAGCAGGATGCGGCCATTGGTCGGCAGGTACAGTCTCGTCAGCAGCTTGATCAGCGTGGTCTTGCCCGAGCCGTTCTCACCGACCAGCGCGAGCGATTCGCCCGGCTTGATGTGCAGGTTCACGTCGACGAGCGCAGGCTGTTCAGAACCCGGGTACGAGAAACTGACGCTTTCGAAGCGTATGCCGTCCTGCGGCTGCGGCCCGCGGACGACGCTGCCCTTCGTTCCCTCGACCGGCGTTTCCAGATACTCGTACAAGGTCGCGAGGTAGAGATTGTCCTCGTACATCCCGCCGATCGCGGCCAGGCTCGCGGATACCGCCGCCTGTCCCTGGCGAAAGAGCATGACGTACATCGTCATCTGGCCGAGCGTAATGCGCGCCGCGATGGTCGCCAGCGCCACCCAGGCGTAGGCGCCGTACAGGGTCGCAGTCGCGATCAGGCCGAGCAAAAAGCCCCAGGTGTCGCGGCGGATCGTGAGGTCGCGATCCTCCCGGTAGAGCTTGCGGAAAATGCCGCGATAACGCTCCAGCAGCAACGGCCCGAGACCGAACAGCTTGACCTCCTTGGCGTGGTCCTCCCGTGCCAGCACGGTCTCCAGATACAGCTGCATGCGCGTTTCCGGCGAACGCCAGAGGAACAGGCGGAACGCCGTGCCGGAGAACTTCGCCTCGGCCAGGAACGCGGGCAGGCCCGCCGCGACCAGGATGACGACGGCCCAGGGCGAGAACTGCGCGAGCAGCGTGCCGTAGCTCACGAGCGAGATGCCGTTCTGCACCAGGCCGAAGGTGCGCATGACCAGCGACAGCGGCCGGCTCGAGGCCTCGCGCCGCGCGCGCGTCAGCTTGTCGTAGAACTCGGAGTCTTCAAAATGCGACAGTTCGAGGGTCAGCGCTTTTTCCAGGATCATCGCGTTGACGCGCTGGCCGAGCTGGGCCCGCAGCAACGACTGGCAGAGCGAGATTCCACGCTGCATGCCCGCGATGGCGGCAACCAGTACCCCTTCGACAGCCACCAGCAGCAGCACGCGTGTTGTCAGCGCGGCGCGATCGGGGCCGGCCTGGATCGCGGCAACCACTGCATCCACGATGAGCGCGCCGACATACGCCACGGCCGCCGGCAGTGTACCGGCCAGCACGGTCAGGAGCCCCAGCGCGATGCTCAACCGCGGGCTGGTGGTCCAGACGAGCTGCAGCGCGCGCCGGCTGTAGCCGAAGACGCCGAAGAACCCGCGTGCGAGATCTGGCGCGGCACTCGGCGGTACATGCCGTCGCGCTTTCAAGAATGTGAACCGTCGTCGAAGAGCAGATGCTCGTGAAAATCGCCACGCATGCAGTGATTCGACGCCGCGGACGAACCGTAGCCACCGACGTTCAGCAGCGCCAGCAAGTCGCCTTCCGCCAGCGTCGGCAGTTCCACGTCCTCGGCGAGCAAGTCGATCGCCTCGTTGATGTTGCCAGCGATCGTCACCCGCTCGAGCGGCACGCCTGCAGTGCGGCAAACCGGCGCGACGATGAATGGCGTGCGGTAGTAGGCGGCGACATTCTGAATGTTGAAGCCGGCGTCGACGCCGACGAACCGCGTGCCGCCCTTCTCTTCGACCGTGTTGGCGCGCACGAGCAATGCGCCCGAGTCCCTGACGAGATAATCGCCAGGTTCCACCTGGATGCGCAGGCCGCGTGGGACGGCATGACGCGCGACAATCCCAGCCCAGCGATCGAGGTCGATGGCGATGTCCGACTCGGTGAGGCGCACGCCCAGACCGCCGCCGATGTTCAGTGTGCGGATAGCGGGATGGGCGTCCAGAAGCGTGCCGGTCTGCTCCAGCACCTGGTCGAGCACGTCGAGCGAATCGCCGAGGTAACCGCTTCCGACGTGGAAGTGCAGTGTCCCCACACGCAGCTCGTGCCCGCGCGCCAGAGCGAGCGCTTCGTCGAAGCGATCGCGGTAGATGCCAAACTTGGTCGCCTTCGCGCCGCCGTAGCGCAGCTTGTCGTTGTAGCCGGCTCCCTGCTCCGGATTGATGCGGATGCCAATGCGTCGTCCGGGACAGCGCTCGCCGAGCCGGCGGATCGTGGAAAGCGCGTCGCAATTGACGTGCACGCCGGGATGGCGCTGCAGGCAGTCGAGATCGCTGTCGGATACGGATGTGCCGGTGTAGGAGATCTCAGCCTCCTCGAAGCCGAGTTGCCGCGCATAAAGCAATTCGGCCGGGGAACAGGCATCGATTCCGCAACGGCCAAGCCGCTTCAGGTAGCTGACGAGCGGCGCATGGCGGTTTGCCTTGATCGCGTAGAAAGCATCGTGTTCGACGCCCTGTGAATCGAGCGCCGCGCGAACCCGCAGCAGGTTGTCGCGCACCCGCTCGGCACGATAGACGAAGGTCGGCGTGCCCGCGGCTTCGGCGAATGTCTCCAGATCACGGCCGCCAAGATGCAGCCTGTCATTGCGATAGCAGAGATCCTCGCGTTCCCACCACTGCTTGTCGCTCTGCATCCGCATCTCCGCGCCTGCGTTGACTCCGCCGCACCGAGCCCGGATGCTATGGACCCGTGCGTCGCGCCGCAACCGCGGTGTTCAGGCGCTCAAGGGAATGCCCGGCACCTGATGCCTGCATGGCGCCATGGATGCCGGGTAGGGATTGTCAGCCGTCTTGCGGCTGGACCGATCGGCGCTAGTGCAGCTGACCGCGCAGTTCGCCGCCTTGAAACGTCGACGAATGCACATTGGCGTAGGCAATGCCCGCGCGGATGGCGGCAACCAGTTCCGCAAATTCCCCGGGTGCGATGCCCTGAGTGACGATCCCGCCCTCGATCATGTTCGCCGACTGCACGATGCCCGAAACCGTTCCTGATTGCGGGCATTGCGGTGCGAGTCCCGTCGGATCGGGGCTGGCAGCCGTCTGGCACAGGAAAACGCTGACCGACCCATTGACGGACGCCTGTCCAAAATGGATGTGCGCCTGTTGAACATCGCCCGTCAGGCCCGTGTATGACAGTTCATAGGTGATCGTGCCGGCCTTGTCATTGATGAAGGCGCGGAATCTGCCGGAGGCCGCCGAAGAGACGGCGGGCACTTCCTGATAACTAATGAGGTCAACGGCCACTGTCTCCGCCACTGCCATCGGCGTTGCGATCAGCAGGCCGCAGAGCGCGCCGACGTGGGAGGTCCACCGCAAAGAAGTGTTCATGTCGGTTTGTCTCCTCGAAGGCGTGTTTTCGACTATCTACGCCGCAGTTCGCCGCGGGTATGTCGGCCAAGGCCTACAATTGGCGTGCCGCAGCCCCGATCCACATCAGGAAATCCGCGACATGACCGATCCGACCTCCCGTCATGGCGTACGCAGAATCGTTCTCTGCGCCTTTCTATGTCTCCCCGTGCTCGCACTCGGTGCCGAAATTAATCTGACCGCCGGGCCGGAAATGCGACCCGGGATGTTCGACGAGTTGTTGCAAGCCGACGCCGCATTCTTCAAGGCGGTATTCGACGATTGCGACATTGCGACGGTTGGCGGCTATGTCACCGCGGATCTCGAGTTCTTTCACGACAAGGGCGGTCTCGTGTTCACTTCCGGTCCGGACTTTGTGAAAGGCATCGAAGCGAAATGCCAACGTCAGGCGGACGGCATTGACTTCCTTTCCCGGCGCGAACTCGTCGTGGAGAGCGTAAAGGTTTATCCGATCAACAATTTCGGCGCGATCCAGACGGGCCTGCATCGCTTCTATGCGGTCTCGGAGGGCAAGCCCGACGTGCTCACCGAAGTCGCTCAGTTCACGCACGTCTGGAAGGAAGTGGACGGCAACTGGCGGCTCGCGCGCATCTTGAGCTACGACCATCGGCTCGCGAAGTGACGCAGCTTATTTTTTCTGGCGCGTCATCTTGGCGAGCGCGTCCTCGCCGAGCGGCGCCTTGTGCTTGACCCGTAAGCTCTCAGCCCATTCCCGGTTGAAGTCACGCTGATATCGCCTGTTCACGGCGACCGTGACCAGCATGGCAACGAGCGCGCCGAGGCTCGCGAGCGCCATGTCTTTGTGGGCGTCCCACACGTCGCCCTGCGTACCGAGGTAGGCCTGGCCCAGGTCTCCGCCGAACACTTCGGCCACCAGCCACTCCAGCAACTCGAACAGCATTGAAGTCGACATGGTCAGGTCGAGCGGCAGGAAATATCCCCAGAATCCGCGCACGTCGGCCACGCGCAGGAATATTTCGCGTACGGGATAGGCAAGCAGCAAGCCATATAAGAAGTGGATGACGCGATCGAAGTTGTTGCGTTCCCAGCCGACGAGGCTGTTGAAAGTCCTGCCGGTCAGGTTCTGGAACCAGTCGTCGTAAGGAACTTCCGCATAGGTGTAGTGCGCGCCCACCTGGTGCAGGAACATGAAAACGAAGATCAGGGTGTACGACATGCGCGAGAACAGCAACTTTCGATGGAAGGCAAACAGGAATGCCACGATGGCAAAGACCAGCATGTTTTCCATCAGCCAGGCGTGGCGATCCAGCGGCGCGATGGCAAGGAAGAGCCACCAGACCGCGAAAATCAGTGCCAGGATGACCAGGTATTTGCGGTGAGGGATCGACACGCGGCCACAATAGCCGAAGCGCCCGTGGATCGCAGTGGCGGCGTTACGCTGCCATGGGCATCTGCACGAGAACAAATAGAAAAGCCCCCGGGCGGGGACTTTGTGTTGACCGGAATTCGATCAGGTCGCGGCGAGGGCCGGTGCGCCGTTTTCCATGCGCAGGCGCTTGCCCGGATTGTGGTCCATGCGGACGACGCCCTGCTTGCCTTCGAACAGGTAGGTGACCATGAAGCCGGCCGGCGTTTTCTCGTTATCGTAAACCGTGCCGCAACGCTGTTCCGTGGTGGTTTCGGTATTGCCTTCCTGCATGCCCTTCTGGATCTTGCTGCCGGCGTAGCCGCCTGCCGCGGCGCCGGCGACCGTCGCTGCCGTGTTACCACTGCCGCTGCCGACCTGGTGACCGAGCACACCACCGACGACAGCACCGATCGCGGCGCCCGCGATCCGCTTCTCGTCCTTGACGGGCACCTGCTCCGTGATTGTTTCATCGTTGCAGACCTGCTGCGCGGTCTGCTTTGTGTCATAAGCCGGCTCGATCGACACGACGTCGGCATAGTCGTCCCACGGAAGTCCGCCCCGTGTGCCGGCATAGGCGGCGACCGCCGTGAGTACGACGCCGCCGAGGATAAGCCCGGCCAGCACTGAATTGTTCATCGTTCTGCTCCTAAAATGCCGGGCGCAAATGACGGTCCGGCGACTGGACAAGATATCGCCGGGACAAACCCGCGGTCTGTTCGCAAACGCACATGGACGAATTGGCATAACGGCGGCGGTTTCTTCGGCCGCAGCGGCACGTTGCCAACGCCTTATGTCGTACTGCCTTACCAGTCATCGTCGTTCGCGTAGCCGAGCTCGATCAGCAGTGCTCCCGCGATGCGCTTGAAGATGCGCCGGTCCTTCACGTCGAGATCGCGCTGCCAGCGCGAAATCGCTTTCGTGTTCACCGGCTCGAGGGCCTCCGGATTCTGCGCGAAGGTCGTGACGTTCCGGAACGGCGAACCCGTGCCCGCATGCGCGAGCAGCCGGTCATCCCAGGATTCGTCGATGAAGGTCATCAGCCGCTCGAGCGCCGGGCGCGGATCGCGGACCAGGTCCTCGTAACGCAGCGTCACGAACCGCGGATCGGACCAATACGGGCGCGATCGCTCGATGTCATTGCGCCAGCGCCGTGCGCAGCCCGCGATGGGCTTCCAGGTTTGGACGGGCACGAGCTTGCCATCCACGACCTTGTGCCGCGGATGCGTGCGCAGCGAACACGCGACATCGCGCCCGTCACGCAGCACGTGCACGAAACGCACCCGCGGAAAATGCCGGAAGATCGCATCGACCCGGCGGATGTTGCGCGGGGTCTTCTCGGCCCAGCGGCGCTTGCCGGCGCGCTCCATGCAGAGCGTCGCGAATGCTTCGATGAAAGCCGGCCTCGACGTCGCAGCGGCGTGGGCCGCGCGAATCTGTGCCGGATCCAGGTCGAATTTTCGCGCGAGCTCGTCCGCGTCGATCGCGCCGCGGCGGAAGACGTTGGATTCAGGCCCGCAACAGATCGCGGGATGCGAATCGAGCATCATCCGCAATATCGTCGTGCCCGAGCGACCGCAGCCGCCGAGCACGATCGGTGCAAAATCAGACCGTCCTTCGCCAATAAAGCGGTCGGCCGCATGGCCGAGGCCAATGGCGGCCGTGATCCCCCTGATGAGTCGCACGCCTTGCATGATTGCCGTCCCGTCCCGACTGGAACGGACTGTAGATCATCTACAATGGTGCCGCACCCGCATGCCCGTTCGTCGAAGGCGCGCATTCATGAAAGTCGCCATGGCGCTGTCGCTGACGATCCTGCTGACCGGCGATCCAGCCAATGCGGCACCGGTCGAGGGACGCCTGACGAGCTATGTCGCGGATTACAAAGTCAAGTACGGCAGCCTGAGCGTCGGGACGAGCCGCACCGAACTCAGCTATTTCCAGACTACGGACCAGTGGGTCATCGAGACGCGGTTGACCGCGAACACAATTGGCCGACTCTTCGCCGGCGGAAGCATCGTGCAGCATTCTTCATTCCAGTTCGACGAGTCCGGCTTGCGACCGCTGCGTTATCGATTCGACGACGGCACGCGGCACTCGGAACGCGATGTCTCGCTGCAATTCGACTGGCGCGCCGGCCGCGTTACCGGACTCGCGGAAGACTTGCCCGTCGACGTCCCGGTGGAGTCCGGCCTGCAGGACTCCGCGTCGGCCCAGGCGTTCGTGCAGCTCCGGCTGCGCGACGGTGGCGAGCCAGGCATCGTGCCAATCATCGAGAAGGATCACATCAAGTACTACCACTACACGCTGTTGCGGCGCGAGCGGCTCGAAACGGCGATTGGCGTCCTGGACACGGTGGTGTACCGGAGTGCGCGCGATGGCTCGACGCGCGAGAACTTCTTCTGGCTGGCGCCGCAACTCGGATATGCCATCGTCCAGGCCGAACAGCGCCGCGACGGCAAGCGGCAGTTCCAGACCTATATCAGCGCATTTCGTTCCGAATCATGAACCAGCCGACGCCGCAGCAGCACGGCCATTGTGCGGCGCGGCCGTGACGGCCTGCCACGTTCGACCCGCGAGGACTTTGAGAGCATCGAGGATGCAGTCGATGTCTTCGTCGCTGTGCGCAGCACTCAGGCTGATGCGGACGATGTACTTGCCGCTGGGCGCAGCCGGCGGAATCATCAAGTTCGTGTAGATTCCCGCGTCGAGCAGGCCCTGCCAATGCCCGATCGCCGTTTCGCGGTCATCGAAGATCAGCGCGGCAACCGGCCCCGCTGTCGCAGAACCGACCGTGTATCCGAGGCGTCGCAACTCCGCATGCAGTCGATTGGCATGCCGCCATAGCCGTTCCCGCAGATCGTTGCCCTCGAGTACGCGCGCAAGCGCCTCGCGAGTCGCGGCGATCACGGCAGGCGCTGATGCCGCGGTAAAGATGTATGGCCGGCTGGCCATGCGCATGAGTTCGAGTTCCTGATGGGGGCTGACGCAGAAACCGCCGACACTGCCCAGGCTCTTCGAAAACGTGCCGACAACGAAGTCCACCTGGTCGAGGATTCCCAGCTCCTCGGCCAACCCGAGCCCGCGCGCACCGAAAACGCCGAAGGAATGCGCTTCGTCGACCAGCAGCCAGGCGCCATGGCGGCGCTTCACGTCCGCAAACTCGGCAAGCGGGGCGCGGTCGCCGAGCGTGCTGTACAGGCCTTCCACGACCACGAGCGCGCGCTTCGCGTCGGCGCCGAGCCGGGCGAGCCGTCGGTCCAGGTTTTCGGGATCATTGTGACGGAAGCGGATCGTTGTCGCAGTGCTCAGGGCGCAGCCATCGTAAATGCTGGCGTGGCTGTCCGCGTCCACCAGCAGATAGTCATCCGGGCCCGCAAGCGCCGACAACGTGCCGAGATTCGCCTGGTATCCGGTCGAGAAGACGATCGCGGACGGCCATCCGAATGCTCCGGCAATGGCCGTTTCCAGCTCGCGGTGGCCGCGGTAATTGCCGCTGGCCATTCGTGAGCCGGTCGTACCGGTGCCGAGCGTCTCGATTGCCTTGATTGCCGCCGCGCGGCATCGCGCGTCGAACGTCAATCCGAGATAATTGTTGGTGCCCGCGAGGACGACACGCCGGCCCCGGACTGTCGCTGCGGTCGCCGAGTGCACTTCATCCATCGGCGTCGCGACCGGAGGCACCTGCCCGACGCCGTGCAATGCAGCCTGCAGCGCGCGCAGCGTATGGAACTTGTCAAACAGGCTCACGGTGTGCGCCCTCGCCGAGCCGGACGATGCCCGCGCAGAGTTGATCCAGCGTGCGGGCGTCCGCGAGCAGCTCCAGCGGGACGGAAATATCGAGACGATCCTCGATTTCCATGATGAGGTTCATCACCAGCATGGAATCCAGACCGACCTCGCGCACCAGGTCGGCGCCGCCGTCGATCGGACCGCTGCCGGGCCGGACGGCATTCAGCGCATCGCGAACCGCCTGCTCGACCGTTGCGGTCTTGACAGTCATCAGCCGGTGGCCAGCAGTGCCCGCACCCTCGCGCCCTGTCCATCGCCGGCCCGCTGACCCTGCGGATCAAACAGGTCTTCTCCGTGGTGTCGCCTGAGGAATTCGTTGCGCGCCGTGCTGCGGGACAGTTTCCCGGACGACGTGTGCGGCAATGTATGCGGCGGCACCAGCTGGATCAGGCAGCGAATCCCGAATTCGGCGTAGATCGCCTGCTGAAGCCTGTCGGACAACGCGGTGAGCTTCGCCGGATCGACTTCACGGGACTGAACCACGAGCACGGCGACCTCGCTGCCGTCTTCGCCGACGACCGAGAATGCCGAGGTATCGGTTGGCCTAAGCTCCGGCTGCTGCTCGGCAAGGTGTTCGATGTCCTGGGGCCAGATGTTGCGACCATTGATGATCAGCAGGTCCTTGACCCGGCCCGTGATGTGAAGCGCACCATCCACGCGGTAACCCAGGTCGCCGGTGTCCAGCCAGCCGTCCGCCGAAAGGGTCTCGCGGGTCGCCTCCGGATTGTTGAAATAGCCGGACATGGTGCTGGCGCCGCGCAGATGAATGCGCCCGCAATGGCGGTCCGGCAATGGCCGGCCTTCCGCATCGCGGATTTCGACTTCGAATCCGGGAAGCGGCACTCCGCAATTGATGAACGCGTTGACCTTGCGCGTGGGATCGGACGAAGACGCGGCCTGGGCAATCCCACGCAATGCCAGCGACTCGCTATCCACGCGATCGATGACGGCTCCTGCACCGACGGTCGAGAAACTGACGGCCAGGCAGCATTCGGCCATGCCATAGCACGGCAGGAACGAGCGCGCGTCGAATCCGGCTGGCGCGAGTGCATCGGCGAATTTTTCCAGCCACATCGGATGGATCATCTCTGCGCCGACACCGGCGATGCGCCAGGCCGACAAATCCAGGCCTTCCGCATCCGACGGCCTGATGCGACGGGCGCACAATGCATATCCGAATGGCGGGCTGAACGACACGGTGCCGCGGTTGCGTGACATCAGCTTCAGCCAGAGGCGCGGACGCATCGCGAAATCGCGGCTGGCCAGGTAATCGACCGATCGCTGCGTCGCGATGCAGCCCAGCACGATCCCGACGAGACCCATGTCGTGGTAGAACGGCAGCCACGAGCAGAACCGGTCATCCTGCGTCAGCAGGAAGCCGTTATTGAAAATGTCTTCCAGATTGGCGAGCGCCGCGGCCTGCGTGATCATCGTGCCGCGCGGAAAGCGCGTGCTGCCGGATGTGTATTGCAGGTAGGCGAGCTCGTGCGGCGCCGGCGGCGCCGGCAGCTCGTCCGCCGCCTCGAGCGCCATAAAGTCGTCCATCGTTCCCGTCGTCTGCAGCGCGAGGCCGAACGCTGCTTCATGCAGGAACTCGATGAACTCCGCCGGCGCGAATGCCGCCACGGCCTTGCAATCGCCGAGCAGCTGGTGCAGATAGCGAATGAAAGCGTCCCGCCCGCCGAGATGCATCGCGGCCGGCAGCGGCACCGGAACGAGCGCCGCGTACTGGCAGGCGCAGAACATCACGGCAAAATCGGCATGCGTATGCGCGACCAGCGCGATCCGGCTGCCGCGTTCGAATTGGCACAGGCGGCGCGCCAGGTCGCGCGCGCGGCTGCGCAATTCGGAATACGGGAGCACGGTCATCAGTTCGCCGCGACCGTCGTAGAAATTGCCGCCGGTCCGTCCGGTAGCGGCATAATCGAGCGCTTCCGTCAGCGTGACGAAGTCCGCGCTGCGAAGCGGTATCCCGCTGGCAGTCGGGGTTGGCGCCTTGTCCGGGAGACCCGGTCCGCCTGGAGATCTGCTGCCGTCCACTCAGCTGCACTCCCTGAGAACATGCAAAAGCGCCGTGCGCGACTCAACCCGTCGGGCGCACGCCTTGACGCTGGCGCAAATGTAATGACTGGTTAACGACATTGCAAACTTCCGGTCATTCGGCGGTGCTAGGGCGGCCGTTCACGTAGGCCGTGTATCGATGAAATCCGCGAGTTGCGCAAGCGTCGGATAGTCGAACAGATCGGTCACTTCCAGCCGGCCCGGGAACTCGCGATCGATCGCTTCATGGAGGCGCGCCAGGGTCAGGGAATTGAGGTTGATCTTGAAAAAGTCGGTCTGGGCCGTGACGTGCTTGTCCGGAATCAGCCGATCAAAAATCTCCTTCAGCCTTCGGGCCGTGCCATGGAGAGTCCCGGGATCCGCCGCCGGATCCTCGCCCGCCTCGTCGAGCAACGCCCGTAGCGCCGCAATGGTCTCGTCGAAAACGCCCTGCTCGTACTCGCGGGCCAGCACGTGACGCTGCAGCTTACCGCTCGTCGTCTTGGGGATCTGTTTTACCGGCAGCAACTGTGCGACATCCAGACCCGTCTGCTGATTGATGATCCGGCGCAGTTCGCGCGCCTTGGGGGCGAAATCGGACAGTTCACCGCGGTGCAGCAGGAAGATCACGAGATCCTCGGTCCCGGTCCGCGCATTCCGCGCGCCCACCGCCACGACCTTGTTGACCTCGAGTCCGGGCAGGCGTTCGGCGATGCGCTCCAGGTCATGCGGATAGTAATTCTGCCCATTGACAAAGATGATGTCCTTCGACCGGCCCGTAATGACCAGCTGACCCGCGGTCAGGAATCCGAGGTCGCCCGTATCGAGCCACCCATCCGGGGTCACGGCCTGGGCGGTTGCCGCGTCATCGCGATAGTACCCGCGGGTGACGTTTTCCCCCTGGATCTGCACGTGGCCCAGCACCGCGTCGCCCTGCGGAACGCCGCTGTCGTCCGTGACGCGAACCCGCGTCCCCGCGATCGGTCGCCCCAGCTTCACGAATGCGGCAGACTGCGCATCCTCCGGCGCCACCGGCCGGATCGCCTGACCGACCCGAAAACCATGTCGGTCCAGATGCATAACCTCCATTGGCGCCCCGGGTTTCGGGCAAGTGACCGCCACGCTGGCCTCCGCCAGACCGTAGACTGGGTACATCACGCCGGCGCGCAGACGGTGAGACGTCATCGCACGCAGAAATCTATCGCACAGGGCGGCCGAAATTGGCTCGGCGCCGTTGATGATCATGCGCACGGCCGACAGGTCGAGTCCGGGCGATCCCTTGAGCTCGTACTGTTTCAGGTAATGCTGGTAGCCAAAATTCGGCGAATACAACACGGTCGCCCGAAGCTCCGCGGCCTTCTTCAGCCACAGCAGGGGCCGGCGTGCGAACAGGTCCGTGCGCATGACGGCATGCGTCGCGCCGCTGGCCAGGGCGGTCAGATGGAAGCCGATCAGGCCCATGTCGTGGCTCAGGGGCATCCAGCTCAGCGCCATGTCGCGTTCCGTGAATTCGGTCGCCTCGATGATCGAGGCGATGTTCGCTGTCACATTGCGGTGGGTCAGCACCACGCCCTTGGGTTCGCTGGTCGATCCTGACGAGTACTGGATCAGGGCGACGTCGTCGGCGGCGGGCTCGACCACGTTCCCGATCCCGCCTGAAACGTCCAGTGCGCCGATCAGCAGCAGGCGCGACATCAGGCGGCCATGGATATCGTGCAGTCCCTCGGACGCCGCGAACGCATCGATGCGCTCCATCGTCCGGGTGGTGCTGTAGACCCAGGCGCTGTCGAACTGCGCGAAGATTCGCAGCAACTTGCGGCGACTTTCGTCGCTGATGCCGACGGCGACGGGTACCGGCACAAACCCGCCGAGTACGCAGGCCCAGAACGCTTCCAGAAAGGACTGGTTGTCGTCGGCGAACAATATCACCGCGTCGCCGACCGCCACCCCGCGGCGCTGCAGCGCACCGAGCAGGGACACGGCGTGCCGGCGGAGCATCGCAAAGCTCAGCGAGTGCTGATTGTCATCGCCGTCGATCAGGATGACGCTGCGGTCATCGCGAAGCCGGGCGTCGAGGGCCGCTTTCAGGGTGTCGAATCTCGGCATGCGCAGTCTCTCAGCGCGCAACAACGTGCATCTGCAGGTCGCGGCGGGTACGCAGATTGATCTGGAATTCGGCGTCCGGCGGTGCGGCGCTGCAGGTCCTGAATGACCGGAAAGCTCTCTTCATTGGCGTCCAGATCGAAAGGCCATTCCGGCCCGGGCGCCGGCATGTCTGCAGCGGCGGGATACGTCATCTTTGCTTGGATTTCCTGGCGTGCATGATTTTATCATTGCAGAGTCCGCCTGCACCCATGACACACATCGTACAGGTCGTCGAAGAAACCGCCCTTTCGGCAGCGCTGGAGTCCGAATGGCTCCACGATCTGCCGGCCTCGCGAAGCGCGGAACTCATGGACTGGCCGGAAGCCCGCGCACGGCAGCGCTCGTTGCTCGGCAGCCGGCTGCTGCGGGAAGGGCTCAAGCACTTCGGCTTCCCGGCCGGATCCCTTGCGGATCTGCGCTATTCCCGGCACGGCAAACCGACGCTCGATTTGCCGATCGACTTCAGCCTCTCGCACTGCGCAGGCCGGATACTCTGTGCGTTGTCGACCATCGGACCGGTCGGCGTGGATGTCGAACCGATCAGCGCGCTGACTGCCACGGAATTCAGGTACTTTCTCGCGCCGGACGAGCGCGCGTGGGCCGGGGACGATCCGCAACGTTTCTGCGCACTCTGGACGCGCAAGGAAGCGGTGATCAAGGCCGCCGGCTCGCGGGGCCTCGCAGAACTGCGCGATGTCCGGATCGATCAGGATCTGGCGACCTATGCAGGGACGCGCTGGCACACCGCGCCGATAGCGGTCGATCGCGGGTTCGCGGCCCATATCGCGCAGTCTGGCCCGTTCCTGTACGCGCCCGACTCCCGCCGGTTCACGCTCGACGAGCTGACTGCCGGCTGACTGCGGTTGGCGTTGCGGTGAAGTCGTGTAGAATGCGCCCGCCGTGAAATCCGACGTTCCTTCATACCGCGCGATCATTCTGAGTGCCGGCAGGGGCGGCCGATTGTTGCCGCTGACGGAACGCATGCCGAAGTGCCTGCTCGACCTTGCCGGACGCAGCCTGCTCGCGTGGCAATTACGCGCACTTGCTGAAGCCGGCGTCCGTGAGGCCGTGGTGGTCACGGGCTTCGGATCTGAACTGGTGGAACTCGAAGTCGAGCGACACGCTCCGCCGGACATGCGGGTGCGGACGTTGTTCAATCCGTTCTTCCAGGTCGCGGACAATCTCGCGACCTGCTGGATGGCGCGCGCCGAATTGTCGGGACCGTCCTTGATCCTTAATGGCGACACGGTTCTGGAAGCGAAGATCGTCCGCCGCCTGCTGGCGGCCGCGCCTGCACCGATCGCCGTAACGATCGATCGCAAGCGGGACTACGACGAGGATGACATGAAGGTTTCCACGTCGAGTGATCGGCTGACGGGTATCGGCAAGAAACTGCCGGCCGGCGAAGTGAGCGGCGAGTCCATTGGCTTCCTGCGTTTCGACGCCACCGGATGCGAGCGATTCGTGGCCGAGATCGAGCGCGTGATGCACACGCCCGCCGGAACCCGCCTGTGGTACCTGTCCGCCATCCACGAACTGGCCCGCGCCGGACTGGATGTGCGCGTCGTATCGATCGAAGGTATGCAGTGGGTCGAGATCGATTATCCAGCCGACCTGGTCCGCGGCCAGGCGATGGCTGCGGGCTGGAGCGTCAGGGGACAGGCGGATTCCTCGTCGTCCATGGCAGACGCCGCCGGGTAAATCAGCTACTTGCGGCTCCGGTCATAAGCCGGCGCACCAGTTCCAGATCCTCCGGCTTGTCGACATCAATGGCGGCGCGCCCGTCGGCGAGTTCAACGACGGCAACGCGCGTTCCGGACAATTGACCGAGCCGCGCCAGCGCGTCGCCCAGGCGCAATCGCCCGGACTGATAGCGCAGTGCGATGCCGATCCCGAGCCGCAGCATCATCCGGAGCGGCCGCCTGCGTTCGGTTTCCATCCGGCGCCAAAGATCGATCACGCCAGCCGCGTCGGGCCGCTGCAACAGAAACAGGTTACAGCCCGAATAGTCGCCATCCGCGAATCGCAGGTACGTGCGTCGCGTGCCGGGAGCCGCCGCAAGCACATGTTCGCGCCGGGCAAGCGCGGCAACCACATCGGCATCCGCCGGAACGGCGTCGAGAAAGCTGCGTATCCATTCCGGGCGGAGCAGTGCATGGTCTGAGGTCGTCACGAGAAGCGGCGCGCCCAGGGAGTCGAGCGCCGCAGCGACGGTCGCACTCGGACCCGCGGCCGCCGGCAGGAATTCAACCGCACAGCGGCAGGCCTGCGGACGCAAGCCCGGAAGCGAGGCGAACGCTTCCGGCCGCTCGCTGGCGATCACGATGCGGTCGGTCTCCGGCACCGCGTCCAGCGCCCGCACGACGTGCTCGATCATCGCGCTGCCACCGATGTCGATCAGCGCCTTGTGCGTGAGGCCGGCGCCAGCCGCAAGCGGGTCGCCGCCGGAGCGTGTGCCGGCCAGCACCAGTGCGGTCAGGGTTTTCACGTCAGCGTCTTTTCGTAAACGCGATGGGTCTTGTATGCGACGGCGCCCAGCGATTCGATGATGCGCCGGACGCGAACGGCGATTTCCGCCGGCAGGCGGATGAAGTGATCCAGGTCAGCGCGCCCGCGCACCGGTACGATTTCGACGGCTGACATCAGGACCTCGGCGATGCGCGACCGGAGAGCGTCAGGTGCGGTCGCATTTTTGCAGCAGCATTATACCGATGACGATGAACGCCGACGGCGCCGCCGCCACCGCGAGCGCGGCCGGCAACCGGCCGCTCGTTGCGAATGCAGCCATCAGGCCGTCGAGCAGCAGGAAGCTGAGCCCCAGTCCCAGCGCCAGCAGCAGCGCGCCTCCTCCGCCGCCGCGGGACAGCATGCGCAGCGGCGGCACCGCGAGCAGCAGCATGATGAACGCCGCGAGCGGCGCCGTGAAAGAACGATAGAGCGACGTCTGGTAGTAGCTGAGCGGCCTGGCGGCGATGCGCTCGCCGGCGATGACGTCGACCAGCGCCATGCTCGACAAGTGCGGCTGCGCAACGTCGAGGCGCTGCACGTCATCGGGCCGGAGATTGGTCCGCCACACCCGGCCCGCTTCGATGCTGCGGCCGTACTGGCCCGCGGCCAGGCCGAGCTCCTCGATCTGTTCGAGCCGCCAATGATCAACATCCCAATGCGCGACGCGCGCCGCAATGCGCTGGTAGAACAGGCTGTCGGCGCCGCGCAGATAAATACGTACGCCGTCCAGGCGTCTCCCGTCGGGGCTCGTTCTCTCGAAGGACAGCGGGCCCGTGCTCGTTTGGACCCAGCGCGGCACGGGATCGTTTTCAGGCAGCGCAGTAGCGTCCCACCAGCGCTTCAATTCAGTTTCCAAGCGCGGCACGACGTGCTCCGATAGCGCGAACTGGAGAACCGCGAGCAGTACGGGCAGCGGCAGCAGGTACAGCACGAACCGCTTCAGGCTGATGCCCGCGGTGCGGATAGCCGTGATCTCATGAGTGCGCGCCATCGACCAGAACGTGGACATCGCACCGAGCAGCACCGACAAAGGAAGTGCCAGCACGATTTCGCTCGGCGTCCGCAGCATCGCGTAATACAGCAGTCCCGCTATGCCCAGGTTGCGGTCGAGGATATCGGTGGTCACGTCGAGCAGTTCGAGGAGTTGCATCAATGCCGTCAGCACGATGAGGAGCGCCAGTACCTGGAGGCTGACGCGCCGTAGAAGGTAACGGGCCAGCACGCCGCTCATTTCTTCACCGCGGCGCGGCTCTGCCGACCCAGACCCTCGAATGCCGATTCGATCGTGCGCACAGCCCGCGTGACCGGGTTGTCGCCCGGCCAAGCGAGGCTCTGGCGAAAGATCCAAAGGCACACGGCGCCGAACACGGTCCACGGGACCCACAGGGCAGGCAGTGCCGGGGCACGCCCGCTCTCGGCCAGGCTTTCGCCGAACTGCAGCGAGTGATTCAGGATCAGGAGCGCCAGGACCGCGAACACGACGCCAGGCGCGCGCTGTCCGCGCTTCGACGCCATACCGAGCGGCACGGCGAGCAGCGGCAGGAACAGCACGACCAGAATCCTCGCCAGGCGGCCATGCAGCTCGGCGGCAATCTTCCGTTCGGGCTGCGCCAGGTCCGCGCCGCGGAGCCCGCGCCAAAGCTCTGGCAGTGTGAGTTCGCGCACCGATTCACCGCGCGCGCGAAATGGCGGCGGTACCGGCGTGAAGTCGTCATTGATCATGCCGCGCGTGAAGCGGATCGACGACAGGCTCCGGTCGTCGTTCAGGCGGACGATGAGTCCTTCTTCGAGCTCTAGCAGCAGCCTCCGGCCGTTGGCCGAGGGAACCAGCCGGCCGCGCGGCGCAGTCGTGATCTCCTCGCCCTGTTCGCTCCGCCGTTCGATGAATACCCCCTGCAGTTCGCGGCCGTCGGCGGCGACGGTATCGGCGCTCAGGATGATGCCGTGCGCGGCCGTCACGAAACGCCGCTCCTCCAGCCGCGCATTCCAGCCCGTATTCAGCGCTACATGGACTGCGACGTGGTAGCCGTAGCGGCTGAGCGGCTGCAGGTAGCCGAACAGGTACACGTTGAACAGGGAGAGGATGAAGGCCACCGCGACGAATGGCATCGCCAGACGCGCGATCGATCGGCCGGCGCCCAGCATGATGTCGACTTCGTTGTCGTCGCCGAGACGCGCGACCGCCATGAAGATCGCGGCGGTCAAGGCCGTCGGAAGCGCGAGCCCAAGATAATGCGGCACCAGGTTGGCCGCCATCATCAGCACCACCGAGATCGCGGCACCGGTCGCCGCCGCGAGATCGAAGAGCCGCAGAAGCCTTTCGAGCAACTGGGCGAGCAGCAGCACGCCCAGCGACAATGCGAGCGGCCCCGCCAACTGGCGCAGCGTGTAGCGATCGAGTCGATCCGCGGCGAACGTGCGGAATCGGGACACGGATCGTCAGTCCCGCGTGCGCACCCAGGCGCCGCGAAGCTGTTCGAGCAGCGCGTCGCGGGCGCCCGCCTCCGGCGTCAGCGCGGCATCGAGGTTCGGCGGACCCGGCCAGCCGGCGTCGCGATAATCGGCTCCCAGAAAACTCCGCGTGCCTGCATAGCGCGGGATCACGTGAAAATGCACGTCCGGATCCACCATCATCAGCATCAGATAATTGATGCGTTCGTAGTTGCTTACTTTGCGCAGGGCGGGCTCGACGCTGCGAAGTACGTCACGCAGATCCGCGTATGCCGCAGCGCTCAACTCCGAAAAGGCGTGCACGGGCTCCCGGCATACCAGCACGAGCGAACCGAGCGTCGGCTGCTTCGGCCGCAACAATACGGTCCAATGTGTCGTCTGTGCGATACGCGTCGCCGGATCGCCAAACTTGATCTCGGTGGGATTGGCCACGGCGATATTCTAGCCATGCACCGGGTGTTGCGATGCATTCGCCGTCACCGGCCGGCTCGTGAAGCGCAGGCAGTAACCGCCGCCGGGCACGAACGACTGTCCGGCCACCGACCAGCGACGCACTTCGACCTGCGCCCGAAGCGAACCGCCGGTATGCGACAGCGTCAGGCGATGCCAGCGAGCGCCTTCGTCCGACGGATTCGGCAGCGCCGATGAGGACGGCACGCACAGGCAGGGTATCGGTCCCTGCGGGCCTGCGAGCGCGTCGAAGCGCGCATCGCGCGCGTGGCCGTGCAGCACGAGCTCGGCGCCTTCCTGTCGCAGGACGTCCTGCAGCAGCGACCGATCAGCCAGCGCCTTGCGCCAGCCGACGGCGCCCTCCGCGACCGGGTGATGCAGCAGCACGACGCGCGTGCGTCCCGCTTCACGTTCCGTTGCAAGGATTTTTTCGAGCCCCGACAACTGGTCGCGTCCGATACGGCCGCGCGCCAGAAGCGGGGCCGTCGGTCGCGCCGAATTCAGGCCGATGAGCACCAGCCATTGGACGCGATGGACGGACGGCCAGCCGCGTTCCGCACGCGTCCAGGCCACGAGACGCCCGAGACCTTCGCCATCTGCGACCCGCACGAGCGCGTCGTGGTTGCCCGGCACGACGGTGATCCGATCGACCGGCGCGAGCGCATCGAGCCAGATCGCCGCGCGCCTGAATTCCTCGGGCAACGAAAAATTGGCGATGTCGCCGGTGACGACGATATGATCGGCGCCCTGAACCCGCAGGTCCGCCGTCAACGCTTCGAGAATTTCTGTCCGGTGCAGTGCATGACGGCGGCGCCAGGCCCAGCTGCTGAGTTGACGCTTCGACAGTCTCTGCAATGGCGAAAGAACGGGTTCGAACGGCAGATGCAGATCGGAGACATGCGCCAACGTGATCGTACTCATCGATAATCCGATCATGCCACAACCTTTACCGCCATCGCGCGGCAGGGAGCACGCGTGAGCGCGGTTCGCGCCGCCACCGCTGCGATCGCCGGCGGTGTGGTCGGCAGTTCGTCATTGCGCATCTTCGGCCTGCCGTCCGAGGAGCGACTGCGCCGGCAGATGGCTCGCGCCGGCGTGGGCGCGGATCCGCAGTCGGCAGCGCAAGTCGTGCTGCTGCGCGCGGACTGGGTTTTCGACGACGCGCTGGTGCGCGCGCTTGCGAATCCGGGCGAAGACGTCGCACTGCTCGCCGACGGCGGCGATTGCGTCGCTCTGCGCGTCGCGGCAACGCGCGCGGACGAGGCCCGCGCTGCGCTCCTCGACCGGCGCGCCCCTTCCGGAGTGCAGGTGGTCGGTACGGCGGACCTCACCGACGGCTACAATCGGACGCTGCGCAAGCGCGAGCCGCCGTATCTCCTGCCGCTCGACGCCGCCAGCCTGCCGGCAATCGAGCGGCGCGTTTTCGGCGCGGTTTATAAGGGCGTGACCGACCTGGTGACGCTGTATTTCTGGCCGGTGCCGGCGCTGGTCGTCACGCGCTGGTGCGCACGCGCCGGCATCACGCCGAACCAGGTCACAAGCGCGAGCCTGTTGCTGGTGCTCGTCGCGCAGTACCTGTTCTGGACCGGACACTACGCCACGGGACTCCTCGCCGCGTGGCTGATGACCTTCCTCGACACCGTCGACGGCAAGCTGGCACGCGTTTCGCTTCGCTCCACGAAGTTCGGCAACTTCTTCGATCATTCGATTGACCTGATCCACCCGCCTTTCTGGTGGTGGGCATGGATCGTGGGCTTGCCGGCCGTCGGCCTGCCGCTTGCGGATGCAACCCTCGTGCTGACCGTGATCGTCGCGGGCTACCTCGTTCAACGTCTCGAAGAAGGGCTGTTCAATGTCATCTTCGGCATCGGCATGTACGTCTGGCAGCCCTTCGACAGCCGATTCCGGTTGATTACCTCCCGTCGCAATCCGAACCTGCTGCTGCTGACGGCCTCCGTGCTGGTCGGTCGGCCGGATCTCGGCATCATTGCCGTCGCTGTATGGACGGTCGTATCGATCCTCGTCCACACGGTGCGCATGATCCAGGCAGGAATCCTGCGGTGCCGTGGACCACTTCGCTCATGGCTCGCGTCCTGAATCTGATGGTGCCGCCTGTGGTCGGCGCATGAGCGACAACGCTCTCCTGCACCAGATCGAAAGCGAGCTACGGCGAGCGGTGTCGCCGGCGGTCGTCCGGCTCTCCGCACAGCTGGCGGAGCGGGCCCGCGGTCATGTCGTCGCCGTGCTGTTCTATGGTTCGGCGCTCCGTACCGGTTCAGAGGACGGCATCCTCGATTACTACATCCTGCTTGACGACGTCCGCGCGTGGCCGGCCTCGCGCCTTGCCACGCTCGCGAATCGCGTATTGCCGCCGAACGTCGGTTACGTTGAAACGCGCATCGAGGGCCGGATGCTTCGCGCCAAGTACGCGGTGCTCAGTCTTGCGCGCTTCTCCGACGCCATGTCCGCGGGTTCCATCGACACGACGCTGTGGGCACGATTCTCGCAACCCTGCGCCTGCGCCTTCGCGCGCTCGGCCGAAGACCGGGCGGCAATTGCCGACGCCCTGTGCATGGCGACGGTGACGGCTGCTCGCTGGGCCGCATGGCTGGGTCCGGAATCGGGCGACGCCCAGGATTACTGGCGCACCTTGTACGCGCGCACCTATGACGCGGAATTGCGCGTCGAGCCAGCCGGGCGCGGCCCGGAACTGATCGACAGCGGGTCGGGGCGCTACGCGCGTCTGCTGCCGGTGGCATGGACGGCGGGCGGCATCGCATTCGAGCCGATTGCAAACGGCAAGCTGCAGCCGCGCTTGACCCGACGCGAACGCCAGAGCGCTGCGCGGCGCTGGGCGCTGCGGCGACGGTTCGGCAAGCTGCTGAACGTGCTGCGGCTGGCGAAGTCCGCCTTCACATTCGAAGGCGCGATGGACTACGTCGTCTGGAAAGTCGAACGGCATTCCGGCGTGCGGCTCGATGTGCGGCCCTGGCAGCGGCGTCATCCGCTGCTCGCCGCGCCGGGAGTCTACTGGCGGCTGCACAGGCTTGGCCTCCTGCGCTGAAAGAACTCCCCCATTCAGGCCGGGAGCCAGCCGGCGGCCCGATACCAGGCCACTGAGTCCGCAAATCCGGATTGCAGGTCGAACTCCGGCGTCCAACCGGGAATGCGCGCCAGTTCCCGAGGTGAAACGGACCAGTCCGGATGCCGGAGTTCCCGCAGTTTCTGGGAACTCAGCATCGCGGCCGATCCGAAAAGTCGTGCAACATCGCCCACCGTAGCCACGACGCGCAGCAGCGCACCCGGTGCGCGCACCAGTCGCGGGGTATCGTTACCGACCGCGCGCGCAGCGGCGCAAAGCACTTCGGCAAGACGATAGCCTTGCGGACGCGCGTCCGCGGCCGCCAGCACCCGTCCGCGGGCGGCGTTGTGACAAGCATCGCGACGAGGCGCGCCAGGTCACGCACGTGGATCATCGCCACCCGGCCGTCGGCCGGACCCGGCACCGGCACGCAGCGGAGTCGTGCCAGCTGAAAGAAGCGGAGCGTTTCGCGGTCACCGGGGCCATAGACGACGGACGGACGCAGGATCGTCATCGGGGATCCGAATGTGTCGCGCACCGCGATCTCGCCGGCGCGCTTGCTGGCCGCGTAGTCCGACAGCGCCGGCTCGCGCGCCGCGAGACTGGAAACATGTACGAAGTGGGCAGCGGGCGCGATCATGCGCGCCGCGCTCGCGAGCGCGGCTGCGCCGTCGCGGTTGACGGCGAAGTATTGCCGCCGCTTCGCCGCCTTGATGAGTCCCGCCACGTGGACGATGGCTGTGGCGCCCTCGACCAGATTCACGAGCGCCGCCGGGTCGTCCAGTCCGCCCGCGACGACCTCAGGTCGCAGATGCTGCCACTCGGGCACGATTGGATCGCGGCGCAGCAGCAGGCGCACGCGCCAGCCGCGCAGGGCGAGTTCCGGAACCAGGTGCCGGCCGATGAACCCATTCGCGCCGGTGATCGCGACGAGCGGTGTTTCCGCAGCTGACGGCACGGGTTGCTGCGCGCCGGCCGATTGCCACGCGGTCATCGCGGCATCGGCGCCATCGGAAATTTTTTCCAGCGCCGATGGTGCCAGCTCCAGAGGTGCGGATACTTCAGGATGTGCTGCTCCGTCAGGCGGACCAGATGTTCGACTTCAGTTTCAAGTGTCGATCCGGGCTCGCGGCGCACTGGCGTGCCGATCGTGAACGTCCAGACGGGTTCTGCCGCGGTGGTCCAAAGCGGCAGCATCGGAGCGCCTGAGTGCCGCGCCAGCTGCACGGGCCCGGCGGGCATCGGCATGTCCTTGCCGAGAAAACGCATCACGATCCCGTCCTCCGTGGTTTTCGTGCCCTGATCCATCATCATGAACACGATCCGCCCGCGCCGCAGCGCGTCGAGCATCCACGAATAGGCCCGAATGCCCGCGTTGGCGAGAATGCCCTCGATGCCATAGAGCGGCAAGCCGCGTTCGAAGAAGCCCGCGGACATCATGCGCGCCTGGCGGTAGACGACGCTGACCGGAAAACCTGCACGGGCCAGCCGCGCCGCAAGGATCGCGCCATTGCCCATGTGCGCTGCCAGCAGGATCGCGCCGCGCCCTGCTCCAAGCGCCGTCCGCAGATGCTCAATCCCGTGCACTTCGCATTGCGCATTCAGGACGTCGTCATCCAGTCGGTGGTCGAACATGGCGAGCGTTTCCAGCACCGCTACCGTCGTCACGCGATAGGCCTGATGCAATAGCTCGCGCACCGACGCATCACCCGCGGGCCGGCCAAAGAGCAGCGCAATGTCATTTGCGCAGCGCCGCCGCTCGCGCCAGGCGAAGCGAAAATGAAAATCCGCGACCCGCTTGCCGATGCGGCGCGCGCCGGAATAGCCGTTGAAGCGCGTCAGCTGGCGCATCAACAGGAAAATGAACCGCCGCTTCCGGCGGCGCAGCCAGCGCCGGATCTCACGCATGCGCTGTAATGTTGCCGTCTGGCGCTTTCGGAATCCGCCGCAGCTGGCCGTCGGCCATCCGGTAGATGCTGTCGGCCGCGTGCACCAACCGGTCCTGGTGCGCCACGGCGATGATCGTCAGCCGGCCCTTCAGGTGACTCACGGTATCGACGACCGCGGACTGCGCGTCGAGATCGAGATTGCTGGTGGCTTCATCGAGGATCAGCAGGCGCGGCTGGTGGATCAGCGCGCGGGCAATGGCGAGCCGCTGGCGTTGCCCGCCGGAGAGCCGCGAACCCGCCTCGCCGACGCGTGATTGCAGCCCCTCCGGCATGGCCTCGACGAACTCGAGCGCATCGGCCGCCTTCAGCGCCTGACGGATCACGTCTTCCGGAATCGATTCGCCGAGCGTCAGATTGTGCGCGACCGACTCGTCCACCATGACGGATTCCTGTGGCACGTAACCGATCTGGCGGCGCCAGTGACGCAAATTGATTCCGGTGAGCGGCAAGCCGTCGATCAGGATGCGTCCGGCATCCGGTTCCAGCAGACCGACCAGCAGATCGAGCAGCGTGGTCTTGCCGGTTCCCGAAGGGCCGATGATGACCGTCAACTGGTTGACGGGCACGGTGAACGACTGGCGGTCGATGACGGGGCGGCGGCCCTCATGGCTGAAACTGACGTCCTCAAACCGGATGTCGCGCGTCAACTGCACGGTCGAATCCCCGCCGCTGCGCTCACTCTGCGCGCGTGCCGCCTCGATCGACTGCACGATCGACCAGTAGGCGCTTTCGCGCGTCGCGATTTGCTGAAACGCACGCTGGGCCTTGGACAGGTAGCTGACTACGCGCGCCAGCAGGAACAGCATCACCAGCACCGCCGCCAGCGGCATCTTCAGGTAGACGAGGCTCAGGAAGAATCCGATGCCGACCAGAATGGCCAGCAACGGCTCCTGCAATGCCGTCAGCGCCTCTTTGCTGATGACCTGGCGGCGCAGGGCACGCTTCAGCTGGCGCGTCTGATCGGAAAGCAGCGCGTCGACGTGATCCTCGCGGGCCATTGCCTTGAGAGGCTTGGCGGCAGACAGCTGCCCGCTCATCATGGCCAGCAGCGACTGGAGGATTTCCGTCTGCTGCAGTCCGGCGCGGCGCGAAATGCGGATCAGCACGTGCAGCAGCGCCAGCAGCAGGCCGCCAGCGACGGCCGCGGCGATGCCGGCCTCGACCGAGAGCGACAGCGCAATACTCATGTAAACGAGCGAATTGAGGATCATGACCGACATTTCGGCGCCGTACTGAAAGATCTCCGACGCACGCTGCGCCTCGGTCGCGACGGCATTGGACAGTCGCCCGACCGATTGCCGCAAGTAGTGCAGCCAGCGCGCCCTCATGACCGACCGGATCAGCGTGAGCCGCAGATCGGTCGCGATATGCGCCACCGTGTAACCGACTTGCCGATTGGCCAGCAGCGCCAGCACCGCCTTGAGCGAGATGAGCGCGATGGCGAGGAACAGCAGATTCGGTGCCGTCGCCGCCACGCCCAGCCGGTCCGACACGTCGAGGGCGATCCGTTCCGGCAGCGACGGCTCGCCCTTGCCGCCGCCAGCCAGAGTCAGCATCGACAACAGCATCGACAGGCCCAGGCCGTCGAGCAGACCTGCCACGAATACCGCGACCAGCGCCACGCTGCTGCGTCCCGGATACGCACGAACATAGCCGCCCAGTATCGGCAGGGAACCGCGGCCCTTCGCCACCGTCAGGGATCGTGCCGAAGTCGCGCTCATGGCATCAGGAAGTCGAAGCTCGGGCCGATACGGATCGCGATCGGGCGCGACGGATCGGCGCGGAAACTCTGCCCGTCGAGTGTGTAGGCATCGAGGCCTCGCACCACGAAGTGATCGAATCGTCCGCTCAGGTACCCGCGGTCGATGTCCATTGTCTGCGACAGCCGTCCAGTGACCAGACGCGGCAACGACCGCCAGAAACCGCGCGCGCCGGCGGTTACCGCGGTCAAACGCAGCCGGCCTTCGCCACGATCGGCGTATGGGTTGAACCACTGCCGGTCGTGGACGAGAGTCGTCGCGATCAGCAACCGCGTGGGGCCGCGAAGGCGGCCGCGGCCCGGTGAGTGGATGTCCAGATCGGGACTGACAAAGGGCGCACGGCCTTGCATGGCGGGAACCGCCACTTTCGCCAGGCTCCAGGCGGTGCCGAGTCCGCCGGAACGCAGCGTGCCGCCGCTCGTCTCGCGCTGGCGATTACAATGACGGATCAGCATATCCACGAGCGCGGCGGCCACGAAAAACCCGTGCCGCGGCGGTGTCGGAGGCTGTTCGATCATCAGTGTGTGACGCCGCTGCACCGGGAATCCCCCGACCGGGTCGCCGGCCGAGCGGATCAGCGCGGATTCGAGTTTTTTCAGTACGGCGCCGCCGCCGCCGAAGTCTACTGCCGTCAGATTCGTCCGGCCCCCTGCCAGCAGCAGCAACTGCGGAATCGGGATTCCGGCGGGTCGGCGGGCCAGGCAATCGGCGATTGCCTGCACGGTGCCGTCGCCGGCCAGCACGAACAGGCGTCGCGCACCGCGCGCCAGCGCGCCGTCCAGGCCGGCGGCAATCTGTGCGGGCGTGTCTGCTTCGATGACGTCGGCCCCGTGCCGTTTCGCGAGTGCGAACGCCGGTGCGGCCAGCCGGCGGTTCGCGACCGAAAAGCTGCGGGGATTGACCAGCAGGCACACTGGCGAGACTGCCCTCGCAGGCGTCGCGCGTGCCGGTGATGTCGCTAGTTCGTGTGCGTTCAAGTACGGCGGGGTTCCGAATGCCATCGAGGCATGGCGGAGTCCTCGCGCGCGGTCTGCTTTGCGCCGCGCCACAATTCGGCAACGGCAGCAAAATAGTTCGCCCGGCCGGTCGCGTGGTATGGCGCGTCCGGTGGCAGGCGCTCGGTCAGGCGTCGATGGGCTTTTCCCAGATTGTGGTACGGCAGCGCCGGGAACAGGTGATGCAGCGCGTGATAGCGCAATCCCACCGGGAACAGGAACACGGTCAGCCAGGTCTGGCCGGTAATATTGATGGAATCGCTCATCTGTTCCACATAGGTCATCCGGTCGCCGCGATTGGCGTAGCCATGGGCCGCCAGGGTTCGCACCCAGTTCAGGGCCAGCGTGAACGACAGCAGCAGATAGGCCTTCAGCAGATGCGTGCCGGTGATGACGCCGGCAACGAGCAGCGCAACGATCAGGCACAGGTAAGCGAAGCAGCATGCCTCGACGATGACCAGGTGGCGTTCGTCCTGTTTCGGGAAGCGCTTCCGGTAGTAGGGATTCGAAACCGCGGCTGAAGCGGTTGTCAGCACCCATTCCCGCAAGCCGCGATGAAAGGCGGACAGCGGTCCCAGGATGCCGAATCGTGCCACCATGAATAGCGGCAGCAAGGGAGCCTGCGCCAGGAATTTGAGCGTTTCGCGCTCCGGCGACGATGCGAGCGGCAGGTATTCCCCATCGGCCGGCGTGCCGAAGAGCTTTGTGCTGTGATGGTTCACGTGGTTTCGGTACAGGATCCAGGGCATCAACAGCGGGATGCCTTGCAAGAGGTTCCAGACGCGACCGAACCAGACCGTCTGCTGACGCGGCAGGTGAACGAGTTCGTGAATAAAGGTCCCGGCCCGGAAAAACAGCACAGCGGACAGCACGAAGGCCACCATCTGGATCAAGCTCCATGGCGGCGCGAGGAAATCGACAGCGGCCATGCCCCAGGCGCCGCCGATGCTCAGCAGGAAGTCGGTCCAGTAGATGACCGGCGAACGCTCGTAGAGATCGCCGACGAGTTCGCGTGCGGCCAGCAGCCACGGCGCTTCGCCGCTGGTCATGCGTTCGACGCTGAAATCCGGTGCAAGCCTGGCGTTCACGGCGGTGATTGGGACCCCGGAAGAATCGGGAGATCCGACCGCTAAGGATACTGTTTGTAGCCGGCGACCGACAAGGAGCGGCCCGGCGGCCTCGCCGGCCGCGTCGGCGACTGCCCCCGCCCGCCGCGAGTCGTACCTCTTCGACTCCCGCCGTTATTGCGATGCGGCCGTCGCGCGCCGGAACTGCTCGATCGTCGCGGTCGTCCCGTGGACGCTCGCGATGCGCGACACCGGCAATGCGAGTTCCTTCAATTTCTTCACGAATGCCACGGTCGTCGGCTGCGGAGGGCCGAATGGCGCGTCGTTGTTCGGCACGAAGAACAGGTCGCCCTGGAACAAGACTTCCTCCGCCGGCAGCCACGCGATGACCATCTCGCGCGTGTGCGGATTCGGGCCGATGTCAATCAGTTCGATCCGGCGCGTCTTGTCCTCCAGCACCCGCCTGCCGTTTTCGAGCAGCAGGAACGCCGGTTTGCGCGGATTGCGCGCCAGGCGGTCATTCTGCTCGGCGGCGGCCATGTCCTCGATCACCGGCCGGTTGGCGGCGGTCGTGATGACGGTCGCCCCTTCCGCGATGAAGCTGCGCATGCCGCCGATATGGTCGCCATGATGGTGCGTCATCGCGACGTAGCGGATGGGCTTGCCCGGGATGAGTTCCTTGATACGCTTGATCACGGCGTCGGCGCCATCGCTGGAGCCGGGCGCCTCGACCGCGGCGACGTGGTCGCTGAATTCGACCGCGAGCGTGTTCTGGTTCTGCCCGGCGACGTTCTGGATCACAAAGACGCCGTCGGCGAGCTTGTCGACATGCTCTTCGAGATTTGTCGGCACCGGCTTGACCTCGGTGTAGCCGCTCGCGGCCACGCGGAACGAATCGTCGGTGACGGCGGGATTGATCTCCGCCTGCGCCGTATAGTTCGCATTGACGTGACCGGCCTGCCGGTTCTGCCAGCGGCGCGGCAACTGGTACTTCCCGACCTTTTGGTAGTCGCCGAAGATGATCTCGGAGGCTTCCTCGCCGGTCAGCGCGTCGACGAAGATCAGTTCGTACTTGGACAGGAGGCCGGATGTCGCGTCGATGTAAAGCGCGACCTGTTGCGTGTCCGGCATCACGAAAGTCACGACTTCGTGGCGGCGGCCTTCGAACTGATCCTCGCCGAGATGGCGAAGCGAGTTCGTCCGATCGAGCGCCTGGCGCAGGATCAGGTTCGGCAGACGCCGGTGGTACTGGATGAATTGCTGCTGCGTCGCCTGCTCCGCCGGGATCGGCGTCACGGTACGGGCGCGGTGGTCGTAGTTGTTGCCCGTCCCGGAGACGATGGCAATGGTGTTGTCGACTTCGAAGCCGAATCCGCCGGCTTTCTGCTCGAGCCGCAGGCGGTTGTTCTTGAGATCGACCAGCAGGGTCTCTTCGAATGCGCCGCCTTCGAACGGCGGGGCTGGCGTCGTCATCTGCAGCCGCGGGAAGTTTTCGCCCTGGAGCCGGAGCCGCACCGTGTCGACCGCGCGCAGCGCCTCGGCGCCGCCATTGGCTTCGACCGCGCGATCGAGCACGGCGCGCGCCCGCGCCTGCGATTGCTCGGCGAGCGTTTCGGGATTGTCGACACTGGCGGCAAGCGCTGCCGCTGAAACAGCGAGACAGGCGAGGATGGCGAATCGCGACATGGCGTGCCTCCAGGGTGGTTTGCCAGGATGCTAGGACGGGCGGGCGGCCGCCTCAACGCCGATGCGCCGGTCCGTTGGGCCGCGTCGGCAGGCCGTGCATCGCCCCGGAGCAGGCCGCACGAGTGACAGCCTGCCGGATCGATGCCACCATTCGCGAATGCTCGCGTCTCGCGCATTCGCCACGGCGGTCCTGCTGTGGACGGCACTGCCATCGGCAGGGCTCGCCGCCGATGCCGCGCTTGACATACCGCCGAACGTCGTCACGCACGCTGACGGCCGCGCGCCAATCGAATCGCTTTATCGCACCTACGTGGGGCTGACCGCACAAGGCTGGACCGTGGAAGTCATTGCACGGTCGCAGCCCGCCGGGACGACAGCCGCGCTGCCGATCATCGCGCTGCGCTCGCCGAAAAGTGGTCCGGCGTTGTGGATACTCGCCGGCATACATGGCGAGGAGCCGGCCGGGCCGAACGCCGTCGCGGCAGCGATCGACGACATCGCCAGGCTCGGAGCCGAGCGGCCGGTCGTGCTCCTGCCCCTGCTGAATCCCCACGGCTATGCGCGGAACTGGCGCTACTTGAATGTCGCCGTCTATTCGGAAACCGTGGAAGGTCAAAGCGTCGGCGATTCCTCGCATCTCCTGCCCTCCGCGGAAGACCAGGCGCTTGCACGCGCGGCGGCCGCCTCGAGCCCGGAGGCGGACGCGATAACCGCTTTCATCCTGCGGCTGCGCAACGAATATCCGCCGCTCTACAGCGTCGATTTGCACGAGGACAACCTGATCGACGAAGGCTATGTCTATTCGCAGGGCGCGCTGGGCGAAAAGGACCCGGTCGCGATCGACGCAGTCAGCGTGTTGGAGGAAGCTGGCGTCCCCATCAAGATCGAGGGCCGGACGCGATTCGATGAGCCGATCGTCGGCGGAATCATCGGTCCCGTCGTCGACAGTTCCATCGACGAATTGATGAGCGCGAACCGCGTGCTTGCCGGTGGTTGCGCTCGACACGGACCCGCGGCGCGCACCGTCCTCGTGTTCGAGACGCCGGCTGCGGCGTTGCCGCTGTCGCGCCGCGTCGCTGCCCACGCGGCGCTGATCCGCCGGCTCACAGTCCTCTTCGAAGCTTCGAAACCGACAGCGTGACCAGGATGCAGCCACGCGCCGCCCCCAAGGCCATCTTCAATCAGGCCATTGCGCTGATTCAGACTGGCGATTTCGGCGCTGCAGAAGCGCGTTGCCGCGGCGCTCTGGAACGCTATCCGCGCGACGTCAACATGCAGGCACTCCTCGGCGCGCTGCTCATCAAGCTGGACCGCCCGGAGGAAGCTGAGGATCTGCTCCGCGAAGTCATCACGGCCGCGCCGACCTTCGCGAAGCCGCACGAAGATCTGGGCCACTTGCTCATGCAGGCCAAGCGTCCGGCGGACGCGCTGCCGATCCTCGAGCGCGCAACGCACCTCGACCCGAGCCTCGATCGCGCCTGGTTCAACCTTGGCAAAGCGCTCGCCCTGCTCGGCCGCGGCAAAGAAGCGGATGCGGCCTTCGAGAAGTCGTTCGCGCTCTCGCCGGAGCGGCGTCTCCTGGCGCTCGCCGCCGAGCACCAGCGCGAAGGGCGCATCGAGGAGGCCGAGCGGCTCTACCGCCGCGTCCTGCGCAACAACCCGAAAAATGTCGACGCGCTGCGCCTGCTCGCGCAGATTGCGGCAAAGACCGATCATGCCGACGAGGCCGAAACGCTGCTCGAGCGCGCCATCGCGCTCGCACCCGACTTCCACTCGGCCATCATCGACCTTGGGCGCGTCTACAAGGACCAGGAGCGCTTCGCCGAAGCGCTCGAGCGCTTCGACCGTGCCATCGCGCTCGATCCCGGTTCGCCGCAGGCACACTACCTGCGCGCCGCGACGCTCGCGCGCGCCTCCTTTACCTACGATGCGATCGATGCCTACCGCCAGTGCCTGGTGCTGCGGCCATCCCACAGCGGCGCACTCGTGGGTCTCGGTCACGTCCTCAAAGCGATCGGCGACTACGAAGGCGCAGTGGAGTCCTACCACGCGTGCATCAATAATGCGCCGGACTCCGGCGAGACACACTGGAGCCTCGCCAATCTCAAGACCTACCGGTTCGATGACGCGACGGTGGCGGAAATGGAGCGGCGCGCCGCGAGTGCAAGCGGCGGGCCGCAATCGGAGGTGAACTTTTTATTCGCCCTCGGAAAGGCGTACGAGGACCGTGGAGACTTCGAACGCGCCTGGCACTTCTACCGGAGCGGCAACCAGAAGCAGCGCGCCCTGGTCACCTACGATCCGGTGCAGACCGAGGTGGTGAACGACCGGATCGTCGACGTCTATACGGCGGAGTTCCTCGCGGAAAGAAATGGCGCCGGACACCCCGACCCAGCGCCCATATTCATTCTTGGCCTGCCGCGTTCCGGCTCGACGCTGCTCGAGCAGATCCTCGCGAGCCACAGTCAGGTAGAGGGCACGAGCGAGCTCCCGTACATCGGGCGCATCGCCAACTCGCTGAATCGCAATCAGGAGCGCGGCATCAATTATCCCGAAGCCATGCGCGAGCTCACGCCCGAAAACCTGCACACCCACGGCGAGGAGTATCTCGCGTGGGCGAAAATGCACCGGCGCAGCGGCGCCGCGCGCTTCATCGACAAGATGCCGAACAATTTCCCTAACGTCGGCTTCATCTCGCTCATCCTCCCGAACGCGAGGATCATCGACGCGCGCCGTCATCCGCTCGATGCCTGCCTCTCCTGCTACCGGCAGCTCTTCGCCAAAGGCCAGGCCTTCACCTACGACTTGACCGAGATCGGCGAGTACTACTTGCAGTACCAACGCATGATGGATCACTGGGCAGCGGTCTTGCCCGGCCGCGTCCTGACAGTCCAGTACGAAGAAGTGGTGTCGGACTTCGAGACCCAAGTGCGGCGGCTGGTGGAGTTCTGCGGGCTGACCTGGGAAGACGCCTGCCTGAAATTCTACGAGAGCGAGCGGCCGATCCGCACGCCGTCCGCGGAGCAGGTGCGCCAGCCGATCTACGACCGCTCGGTGGGCCACTGGCTAAATTACGAGCACCACCTCGGCGAGCTCGTCGACGTGATCGCACCGATCCGAAACCGTTACCGGCGCTACGAGCCCGCGCGCCGCGCATCCCCGCGCGCAGATGCGGTCCGCGCCGGCAGCGCTCCGGGCGGCACGTAGTCGAAGATAAAATTGATCCGGTCCGCAGCGCCCTTGTTCATCACGCTGTGGATTTTCTGGTTGTTGATCTCATAGGCCTGGCCGATTTCGAGCTGGAATGGGCGCCCATCGATCATGAACCGCACGCGCGGGTTCGTGATGATCGGGACGTGAATGCGATGACCTGCCCCGAACGACGGGTGTGAATCGCGGTGAGGAATGATGCGCCCGCCTGCGAGAAGCTTCGCCGCCATCGCGCGAATGATGGTGCCGCCCGGCGGATACCAGTTGCGAATGATCTCGTGCATGACCGGAACGGCGACGTCCGACAGGCGGTCCCAGCCCGGTTGCTTGCTCACCTCGACAGCCGGCCAGTCCTCGACGTTCGCGAACAGCAGGACGATCGACCGCGTCTGCTCGTGGACCTCATAGTCCTTCTGGCGCTGGACATTCTCGTTCCAGGCAGCCTCGTCCTGCGCAAGGATCGCGGCGCCGAGCGCCTCCATGTCCACCTTGCCGAAACTGCGGATCGGGACGCCAATGTCCATGCGATCGACCCTAGAAGTCGTACCGGAACTGAAGTCCAATCGTCCGCGGCCGGTTGATCGACTGTCGCTGCACCGCCCAGCGGTTGCTCAGGAACAGGTTGGCCCGTTCGTCCCAGACGTTGTCTACGAAGAGCGATCCGCTCCAGTTCTCGGCCTCGAGGCCGATGCGGAAATCGCCAGTGTCGTAGGATTCCTGGACCTGCACCCCACCGGCAGCGACAACCGATTCGATGCCTTCCAGGTTGTTGACCGACTCGCCGACGTAGGCAAGGTCGAGCCGCGCGAAGGGCTGAGCGTTCAACAGCCGACCGGGCGAGCGATATTCGATGCCGAGCGAGGCGGTCCAGTCCGGCGTGAGCGGAAGCCGGGCCCCCTTGTCTATCCTCTCTCGAAGACTTCCGGGTCGTCGCCCGGGTTCTCCGGGGGCTTGATGAGCGTAAGCACCGTGTCCTCGGAGACCTCCGCCTCGTTGTACCCGAGCGTTGCGTCGATCTGCCAGGCCTCGCTGATGGCAAACGAGAACTCCGACTCGATGCCCTGGATTTCGGCGCTCGGCAGGTTGACGTAACCCAGCTGGAACACGGCAGGCTGCGGGTCCTCGATCTGGACCGCGAAGTCATCCCACTCCATTGAATAAACCGCGATGTTGAATCGCAGCCGATTGCCGAGCCATTCCGACTTCGCACCGATTTCGATGTTGGCGAGCTCGTCCGAATCGAAGCTCCTCGGGAGGATCGAGGCCGGCCGCACCGGATTGGTGCCACCGTTGCGAAATCCCTCCGAATAGGTCGCATAGATCAGGCGATCCGCGTCGAAACGGTAGGTCAGGTTGACCTTTGCGACCGAGCCATCCTCGACCGTGTCGGCGACCGCATCGGTTCTCGTGGTGAATGGGCCTCCATCGAATCCGACCGGCGATTCCTGGTGCAGTGCGAAGAAACGGTCGTATTCGAACCAGCGCGCGCCCGCCGTGATCGTGAAATTCTCAGTGACGTCGAAGCCGACTTCCCCGAATCCGGCTACTTGCTTCAACTCGGTGTCATAGACCCCGAGAAACCACTGGCCGGTCGAGTCGAGGAATTCGCCGTTGTAGTAGTACTCGAGGTAGGACATATACGAGAAGGATGGCGTGCCCGGGTAGCCGCGGACGAAGCTATCGAACTGGGTATGACCTTCCTCCTTGCTGTAGAAGGCGCCCACGAGCCAGGACCAGCGGCTGTCGGAATCCGCGGGCGACTGCAGGCGCGCCTCGAAGGTCGTGATCTCGGTCTGCTCATCGTTTTGGGCGAAGCCTTGGGGGTCGCCGCCGAAATTGTAGAGTTCGAAGTTCGGTTGGCAGAACGGCGGCGGCGGGTTCGGATTGTAATCGACGTCGTATTTCGGGCAATTGAAGTTGAACTCGTAATCGGTCGCGTCGGCCTCATAGTGGAAATCGCGGTCGAAGTAGGATGCCGAGATCACGAGATCGCCGATCGGCGTCCCGGCATTGACGGTCAGCCCGACCTGGTACCAGCTGTCGTCAAGACTCTCCTCCTCGAAACGCACCTGCTCGAGGTCGCCCCGGTCCGGGTTAACGTCGCTGTGGCCGTCCGCTTTCACGTCCTGGTAGATCGCGCCGAGCGTCGCATTCACGCTTTCCGTGAAATCGAACCGGAGCGCCGCGCGCGCGCCGGTCGTCTCAATCTTGTTGATGTCCTTGTCGACTACATCGGCATTATCGAATGCACACCTGGGACATTGAACAACGTTACTGCCCTGGCTGTCCGACAGCACGTTGTCGATGTAGCCGGCATCCTCTGCCGTGAAGCCGACGAGGCGGAGCGCCAGGCGGTCCGCAGCGAGCGGGATGTTGACCATCGCGCTCACGTCGTAGCCGGTGTCACCTTCGGATACGCTATTGACCTGCGCCTCGGTCCAGGCGTCGAAGCCGGTCGGGTCGGGCTTCGCGGTGATGACGCGAAGCGTGCCCGACTGCGAACTGGCGCCGTAGAGCGTTCCCTGCGGGCCACGCAGTGCCTCGACGCGCTCGATGTCGATGAGCCGCGGGTCGGGGCTGCGTCCGCTCTGGGTGATCGGCTGCTCGTCGAGGTAGAGCGCGGAGGAAGACACAGCGCCGAACTGGATGCCCGAGCTCGCAACCCCGCGGAAGATGAGCGTCGTGCCGCCGGGCTCGCGCTGAGCGATCGACATGCCCGGGACGTATTTGACGATGATCGTCCATCTGCTGCAGGCCGCGCATCGAAATGGCGCTGGCGTCGAAAGCGCTGATGGATTCCGAGACATCCTGGAGCCGTTCCGCGCGCCGGGTCGCGGTGACGATGACCTCGTCCAGGCTCGTGGCCTCCTGCGCTGATGCGGCGCCGGTCGCGGTAGCAAGCACGGCGGATATCGCGGCGTGCAACGCCGGTGAACCTGCGTGACCGGAACGACGATGCGTTTGCGTCATGTCACTTTCCCCTCACCAGCCGGCCGATACTAACCATATAGGCTCCGGAACGGCAATCCGGCGGCTGCCTACAACTACCCTGCACGCCGCTGCGCGCTGTCGGTGGGACCGCGCATCGTCGCGACATACCATTCCATGAACCGCTGAGTGAACTCCTCCATCGGCGACATCGGGCCGGGCTCGTAGAAGCGCGAGTCGACGCCTGCCTGATTGCGCTCGATGATGGTCTTGTCCGCCAACGTCGTGATGTCCCATAACCAGGTCAGGGCCGCGCGTTCGTAATCCCGGCCCTCGACCGCCGTTTCGTTGACCAGCCAGGTGATCTCGCAATCGGTATTGCGCAATCCACGCGGCGTGAAGCGGTACAGCACCACGTGGTCGCAGTAGGCGAGCCCGAAGGTCATCGGACCGATGTGCAGATCGGTAGTCCCGCCGTCGTAGCCCGTGATCGATCCCATCAGGGGCGCAACGGGCTTGCCGTCGCGGCTGCCCGTCAGGTGTCCGCGCAGGAGCGGATAGCGCTCGAAATCGCGGTCGGTTCCGAGCGCGCCGGCGTCGAGCCACGAATGGCGCGTCGTCGCGCGCGACAGACCGACTTCCTCCGAACGGGCGAGCACTTCTTCGAGTTTCACCTCGCAATCCTTGCGCGGAATCGCGCGCCCGTGGCCCACCGAATATTCCGGGTGCGCGGGCAGGCAGTGATAGCACTCGCAGTAGTTCTCGATCGTCAGCTTCCAGTTGGCGGCGATCGGGTAGTTCTGCCGGTGCGCGATCCTGGCCCGGTCGAGGCCCCAGGGCGCCAGCAGCGGGCCAAGATCGTTTTCGATCACATCGAACGGCACGGCGTCCGGATCGAAATTGATGAAGATGAGCCCCTGGAACACCCGGGAATTCAATCGCTTGAGGCCATAGCGCGACTTGTCGATGCCTTCCGGCGCGAACCCAAGCGCGCGCAAGGAACCGTCGAGCGCGTAGGTCCAGCCGTGGTACTTGCAGGTGAAGCGCGATTCATGCCCTTCCACCGCGTCGCAGATGCGCGATCCACGGTGCCGGCAGACGTTCAGGAGCGCGTTCACGCGGCCTTCCCCGTCCCGCACGAGAATCACGGATTCACCGGCGATTTCGAACAGGAAATAGTCGCCGCGCTCCGGGACCTGGCTGGCGTGCCCGACGTAATGCCAGGATTTAAGGAAGATCCGGCGGATCTCGGCTTCGTAGATATCCGGGTCCTGGTACAGGGCCCGCGGCAGCGCGTGTCCGGGCTGCCAGCTGTCGAGGATTTTCTTCAGTTCCATGGTCGGCTCACTCTGTCTATCCCGCGGACGCCGTGCGGCGTACGGAGGCGGTTGCCCGCCGGTTCGATACTAGCGCAGCAGTCGCGACCGCGACCGCCACCAGCAAGATGATAATCGTCGTAATGGCATTGATGTCGGGGGTCACGCCGAGGCGCACCTTCGCGAAGATGTACATCGGCAGCGTGGTCGCCCCCGGGCCCGACACGAAGCTCGAGATCACGAGGTCGTCGAGCGACAGCGTGAAGGCGAGCAGCCAGCCGGAAATCAGCGCCGGCAGCAGCATCGGCACCGTGATGTCGAAGAACACAGCCACCGGGCGGCCGCCCAGGTCCATCGCCGCCTCCTCGAGCGACTCGTCCATCGCGGAAAGGCGGGAACGCACGACGACCACGACGAAGGCCATCGAAAAGGTGATGTGCGCAATCGTGATCGTGGTCGCCCCGCGCGACGCCGGCCAGCCGATCAGGTCCGCCATCGAGATGAACAGGAATAGCAACGAGAGTCCGGTGATGATCTCCGGCATCACGAGCGGCGCGGCGACCATCCCCGAAAGCAGCACGCGCCCACGCAGCCGCGACAGGCGCTGCAGAGCGAGCGCGACGATCGCGCCGAACGCGGTTGCAAAGGTCGCGCTGACAAACGCGATGCGCAGGCTGAGCAGCGCGGCCTCCAGCAGCGCGGCGTTCGAGAACAGGCTCGCATACCACCGCAGCGAGAAGCCGCCCCAGAGCGTGACGAGGCGCGAGTCGTTGAACGAATAAATGACGACCGACACGATCGGCACGTACAGCAGCGCATAACCGAACGCGACGACCGTGATCAACCAGACCGGGCGGCGGTTCATCGCACGGCCTCCTGCTCGCGCGCCTGGATGCGCTGGAACCACAGGATCGGTGCGATCAGCAGCAGGAGCAGCACGACCGAAACGGCGGATGCGACCGGCCAGTCGCGGCTGACGAAAAACTCGTCCCAAAGCACGCGCCCGATCATCAGCGTGTCCGCGCCGCCGAGCAGCGCCGGGATCGTGAACTCGCCGACCGCCGGGATGAAGACCAGCAGGCAACCGCCGATGATCCCCGGCACCGACAGCGGCAGCGTCACGTCGACGAACGCGCGGCCACGTCGCGCGCCGAGATCGGCCGCGGCATCCAGCAGATTGCGGTCGTGGCGCTCGAGGTTCGCGTACAACGGCAGGATCATGAACGGCAGGTAGGAATAAACGATTCCCAGATAGACGGCGAAATCGTTGTAGAGCAGCTGGACCGGCTGGTCGATTACGCCGAGCCAGATCAGCGCCTCGTTGATCACGCCGCGGTTGTTCAGCAGGCCGATCCACGCATAGACGCGCAGCAGGAACGAGATCCAGAACGGCAGGATGACCGCGAGCAGCAGAATGTTCCGGCGGCCGGGCGGCTGGCGCGCGATGTAGTACGCCATGGGGTAGCCGAGCAGCAGGCACAGGACGGTGCCGATGGCCGCCATCTTGAGCGAGGAGAGATAGATGATGCCGTAATAGCCGTCCTGGAACAGGAAGGCGTAGTTCTCGAAGGTCGCCCTGACGCCATCGAAGCCGCGCTCGCTCCATTCCAGGAGCGCCGTGAATGGCGGCTGCGCAATGACCGGATCGGCGATGCTGATCTTGAGGATGATCAGGAACGGCGCGAGGAAAAACAGCAGCAGCCACAGATACGGCACGGCCGTCGCGCGCCGCAGCCAGCGCTCCGCATGCCGCACTTCCAATGCCGGCCTTCCGCTCATGATTTCAGCAGCACCGTGCTCGCAACGTCCCAGGACAGGAACACCTCGTCGTCCCACTCGACGGTCAGCTTCGCCGAGCGCTTCAGGTTTTGCGCGCTGACCTGGAGCACCGCACCGCTCTGCAGACGTACGCGGTAGAGCGACTGGTCGCCGAAGTAGGCCAGGTCCCAGACCGTGCCCTTCAGTATGTTGCGGTCCTTCGCCTCCGGCGCCTGCCGGCTGATCGTGATCTTCTCGGGCCGCACCGCGACGCAGACGGCGTCGCCGGTCCCGATCTTCTCGTCGCTCGCGACTGCGATGTCCGCGCCGAGCGCATCCGAGCGCAACGACAACCGGCCGTCGACGACGCCCGTCACCCGGCCCTCGACCAGGTTGATGTTGCCGACGAAGCTGGCGACGTAGCGATTCGCCGGGTATTCGTAGACCTCGCCCGGCGTGCCGACCTGGGCGATGCGGCCCTCCGCCATCACCGCGATGCGCGACGCGAGCGTCATGGCCTCGTCCTGGTCGTGCGTCACGACGACGAACGTAGTGCCGAGCTGGTACTGCAGGTTCGCGAGCTCGAACTGCGTATGCTCGCGCAGCTTCCGGTCGAGCGCCGCGAGCGGCTCGTCGAGCAGGAGCAGTTTCGGCCGCTTCACGAGCGCGCGCGCGAGCGCGACCCGCTGCTTCTCGCCCCCCGAGAGCTTGTCGGGCTTGCGGCCCGCGAGCGCCTCGAGCTTGACGAGCGCGAGCATCTCGGCGACGCGCTCGCGGATCGCGAGCAACGGCGGCTCCTTCCTTTTTCAGCCCGTAGGCGATGTTTTGCTCGACCGTCATGTGCGGAAACAGCGCATAGGACTGGAACATCAGGTTCACGGGCCGCTCGTAGGGCGGCACGCTCGTCATGTCGACACCGTCGATCAGGATCTGCCCGGCCGTCGGCTGCTCGAAGCCCGCGAGCATGCGCAGGAGCGTCGTTTTGCCGCAGCCGGAACTGCCGAGGATCGCGAACAGTTCGCCTTTCAGTATGTCGAGCGACACGCGATCGACGGCGGTGACGCCGGCGAACTGCTTCGACACCTCGCGGATCTGCACCAGAACGGGCTTCGGCGCGCTTTGCGGCGTGGCAGTCATCGGGTGTTCACAATCCGGTTTTCACGCGCGACCAGAGCCGGGAGCGCATGCGCTCCGACTTCGGATCGAACAGCACACCCTTGTGCAGGCTGAGCCGGATCGCGTCCGGCGGGTAAACCGCGGGGTCGTTGCGGACTTCGGGCAGAAGGAGTGGCGTCGCCCGCGTGTTCGCGGAGGCGTAGCGCGTCTCGTTGCTGATCGCCGCGATCACGTCGGGGCGCAGCAGGTAATTCAGGAACAGGTGCGCATTGTCGGGGTGTGGCGCGTCGGCCGGTATGAACCAGAGGTCGAACCAGGCGAGCGCGCCTTCCTTTTGCACCGTGTAGGCGAGGTCGACCGGCCGGCCGGCCTGTTTCGCCCGCCACATCGCCTGGGCGTAGTCGCCGGACCAGCTCATCGCGATGCAGACCTCCTCATTGGGCAGGTCGATCAGCATCTTCGCGGAGCTGAAATAGCGGATGTACGGGCGCACGCCCTTCAGCAATTTCTCGACCTCGGCCAGGTGCACGGGATTCATGCTGTTCGGATCGTGTCCGAGATAGAGCATCGCGAGCGGAATCACGTCGGTCGGCTCGTCGATGAAGCTGATGCCGCAGTCGGCGAATCGCCGGACGATTTCCGGCTTGAAGATCATGTCGCCGCTATGGACCGGCGCGTCCGGCATCCGCTCGCGGATCATCCGGACGTTGTAGGTGAAGCCGGTCGTGCCCCACAGGTAAGGTACGCCATAGCGGTTGCCGGGATCGGTCGAGTCGAGCGTCTTCAACACCCAGGGATCGAGATTCCGCCAGTTCGGCAACTTCGACATATCAAGCGGCCGGTAAACGCCGATCGGAATCAGCCGCGCCGAATAGCGCTCGGCGTGCACGACCACGTCGTAGCCGGTGCGACCCGCGAGCAGCCGCGCTTCGGCCATCTCGGTCAGGTCATAAGTGTCGAAGTTGACCTTGATGCCGTATTCGCGCTCGAAATTCGAGATCGTGTCCGGCGCCATATAGTCCGGCCACGAGAACACGTTCAGGACTTTTTCTTCCGCGGCGCCCGCCGTCATCGATGCCGCGAGCGCCATCGCGACGAACAGCCATGGCGGAGGCTTCACGGCCTACATCGCCTCGAGCCCGCGCTTCAGGAGCGCACGCGCGATGATCAGCCGCTGGATTTCGCTCGCGCCTTCCCAGATCCGGTCGACTCGCAGCTCGCGGAAGAACCGCTCGGCGCAGTTTTCGCGCATGTAGCCGCGGCCGCCGAAGATCTGCAGCGCCCGGTCGGCGACGCGATTGGCCATTTCGGAGGCGTAGAGCTTCGCGACCGAGCAGCGCGCGTGCAGTGATTTCAGTTCGTCGCCGCGGTCGTGGGCTTCGGCGGATTCGAAGGTCACGAGCCGAGCGGCCCAGAGCTCGGTGACGCTGTCGGCTAGCATCGCCTGCACCATCTGCTTCTCGGCAAGGGGCTCGCCGCCGATCACGCGGGTGGACGCGAACGCGGTCGCCTCCTCGATCAGGCGGGCGGCTGCGCCGCAGCAGCGCGCGGCGATCATCAATCGTTCGCGGCGGAACCAGGCATGCGAAAAGCGCATGCCGTCGCCCTCGGGGCCGAGACGGTTGGCTTCCGGCACGACGACGTCACGGAACCGGTAGGTCGGGTGGTGAGCGCTGAACGTGTGGCTGAAAAGCGGCGAGCGCAGCACCTCGATGCCGGCGGTGTCCTTGTCGATGAAGAACAGCGAATCGGAACCGGCATGGGGTCCATCCGCGAGCCGCGCTTGCAGGATGAAAAAATCGGCATGGTTCGCGCTCGTCACGTACCACTTCTCGCCGGAAACCGCGTAGCCGCCCGGCACGCGCCGGGCGGTCGTCTCGACCGCGACGTCCGAGCCCGAGCCGCTCTCGGTAATCGCGTAGCACTCCTTCCGCGCGCCGCTCATGAGCGGCAGGATGAAGCGCCGGATCTGCTCCGCGGAGCAGGCCTCGAACATCCAGCCCTGGGCCTCGGAGAAGCACCAGCAAAGCGCGTTGGTCACGCGGCCGAGCTGCTCCCAGACCGCGACCTGGTCGACGATGCGCAGCCCGAGACCACCGTGCGCCTTCGGCACGTCCATCGCGCTGAACCCGAGCTCGACCGCGAGCTGCTTATGCCGCTTCTCGATCTCGGGCGGCAGGCGGCCCTCGTGCAGCTCGGCCTCGACCTCGTGCGGAATCAGTTCCCCGGTCGCGAAGCGGAACGCTTTCGCGCGCCAGGATTCCGCTTGTTCGTCGAGGGCGAGTCGCATCGAGCTACTCCCTGACCGCGGCCGGCGGCTGCCGGAAATGTTTCGGGAAAGCGTCGGCCAGATAGGACAGCGTAATCCGCTTCGCGAGCTCGCGGCTCATCGACTCCGGACGGACCAGCAGGTCGAGCCAGAGCCCGTCGGTCAACGCGGAAAGGCCGTCCGCGACCAGGTCCGGCTCCACGTCGGCGTAGCCGCCCTCCTCGCATAGGCGCCGGCACATCACCCGCACCATGTCGTCGTAGGACTTGTCGCGGTCGGCGCAGATGCGCCGGTAAGTCGGCCGGAACTTGCGCTCGCCCCAGAACGCGAACCAGACGGCGAGCTTGTCGCGTGCGCAGATGCTGCGGCGGAAATCGAGTTCGACCATGGCCTCGAGCCCCGCCGTCGGCGAGACGTCCGCGACGGCCGCCGCTTCGTGGCAGGCATTGCGGTACTCGTCGGCGAGGTAGCGCAGCGTCTCCGTCAGCAGGCCTTCCTTGCTCTGGAAATGCAGGTTGATGATGCCCTGGCTGAGGCCAGCCACCTGGGCCACGGTCGCGATGGTCGTGTCGGCGAGCCCATGGTTCGCCACGCAACGGATCGTCGCCTGGATGAGCTGCTCGCGCCGCTCTTCCGGAGGCGCCGTGCGCCGCCGGGACAGGGCGGCGAGTTGCCGTTTGGCGTTCAGTGGAATCCCATGTAAATCAAAGTCTTATAGGTTCATGGGCCGACGTTGGGGCACCATCTTACCCGGTTTCCGGATCGGTTCCAATGAATGAACGTCTATTCATTTGCGTGGACGCATCGGGCCTGTTTATGGGACCCTTGGCAACCGAAAAACGACTCTTCCGACCGGCAGGAGGTCCGCCCGAATGACCCGCAGCCTCGCGAAGTCCAATGCCCAGTTCCAGAAGGCGATCCGCCGCCTCCCGCTCGGGGTTTCCTCGAATTTCAGGTTCTGGGGCGAAGACAAAACCATCTACGTGAAGTCGGCCAAGGGCGCCCGCCTGACCGACATCGACGGCAACGAGTACATCGACTACCGATTGGCCTACGGCCCCTGCATCCTGGGCTACGCGGACGACCGCGTGGATGCCGCGGCCCGCGCCGGAATCGAGGTGGGCGGCGTCTTCGCCCTCTCGACCGAGCGCGAGTGTGCCGTCGCCGAGCGAATCGCGAGCATGGTGCCCGCGGCTGAGCTGGTCCGGTTCTCCAACTCGGGCACCGAGGCGGTGATGGCGGCGCTTCGCGTCGCCCGCGCTTTCACCGGCAAGGATTCCTATGTCGTGATCGAGGGCGGTTATCACGGCGTCTTCGACGCCGCGCTCTGGACCACCGACATCGAGCAATGGCATCCCGGCCACGGCGACCCGCAGCTCGTCCCGTACAGCGCGGGCGTGCCGCACATGCTGCGGGCACTCATACATGCCGTGCCGATGAACGACGCCGACCGCCTCGAGAGCGTGTTCAAGGCCTATGGCGACCAGATTGCCGCTTTCATGATCGAACCGATCATGGGCAATTGCTGCTCGATCTCGGCGACGCGCGAATTCCTGCGCGACGCGCGTGCGCTTTGCGACAAGTATGAAATCCTGCTGATCATCGACGAGGTCAAGACCGGCTTTCGCGTCGCCAGGGGCGGCGTGCAGGAACTGTTCGGCGTCAAGGCCGACATATGCACCTTTGCCAAGGCGATGGGCAACGGCTACCCGATCTCCGTGTGCTGCGGACGCGAAGACATCATGCGCAAATTCGGCGACGGCGTCGTGCACGGCGGCACTTTTACCTGCCACTCCGTCGCGCTCGCCGCGGCCGAAAAGACGCTCGAGATCCTCGCCGAGACGCCGGCGTTGCAGACCATCGCCGAGTACGGCACGCGGCTCCGCGCCGGCATGAGCCAGGTCCTCTCGCAGCGCGGCATCAAGCATTCGTTCAGCGGCCATCCGTCGATGAGCGGCCTCTTCTTCAGCGAGAAACCGCCGCGCGACTACCGGGACTGGGCCTCGAGCGATTACACTTTCTACGAGGCACTGGCCCCGCATCTCCACGACCTCGGCGTGCTCTGCGAGCCGGACTCGCGCGAGCCGTGGTTCGTCTGCGAGGCCCACGATGAGCGCTGCATGACGGAGACGTTGCAGCGCTTCGAGACCGCGGTGGACCGCGTGGTCCGTTCGGCGGCAGGCCCTGGAAGCGCGCGCAGCACGCAATAGGCGGAATCCGATCTTGACCGAATACGATGCGATCGTCGTTGGCGCCGGGCACAACGGCCTGACGAACGCGGCCTATCTGGCGCGCTCCGGGCTGAAGGTGCTGGTGCTCGAGAGCAATCCCTGGATCGGCGGCGCGGCAGTCAGCCGAGAAATCGAAAAGGGCTGGATGTATTCGAACTGCTCCTACGTCTGCAGTCTGCTGCGGCCGGAGCTGTTCCGCGATCTCGAGCTCGCGCGCCATGGCCTCCAGGTCGTTCCCTACGGCGGCGGCGTGACGATCACGTCGACCGGCGACATCCTCGGCAACTACACCGACGAACACGTGCAGCGCCGCGAGTTCGCGCGCCACAACCCGCGCGACGCCGACGCCTATCACCGCTACTCCACCGACGTGATGCGCCAGTGCAAATTCATCCGGCCGCTGCTGCTCCGCACGCCGCCCGACCCGACCTCGTTCAAGCCGCGCGACATTCGCGAGATGATGTTCCTTGGCCGCGAGTTCGCGAAGTTCGGCGAGCAGTTCATCTGCGACACGATGCGCTTCTACTCGATGAGCATCGCCGACTTCCTTGGCGAGTACTTCGAGTCCGACCTGATCAAGTGCCACCTGTCGGGCAGCGGCATCATCGGCTCGGCCATGGGCGTGTACTCGCCCGGCACGGCGTACGTGCTGCTGCACCATTACATGGGCGACGTGGACGGCTCGATCGGCGCCTGGGGCTTCGCACGCGGAGGGATGGGCGCGGTGTCGAATTCGATCGCGAACGCGCTCAAGTCCTTCGGCGGCGAGATTCAGACCGACGCGCCGGTCGCGCGCGTCCTCGTCAAGGGCGGCCGCGTCACGGGTGTCGCTACCGCGAACGGCAACGAATACCGCGCGAAGATCGTCGTGTCGAATCTCGACCCGCGCCGCACCTACACGAAGATCTTCGACCCGAAGGACCTGCCGCCCGCGATCGTCGAGAAGGCCCGCAACTGGAAGATCCGCGGTTCGTCCGGCAAGCTCAACATCGCGCTCGACGGCCTGCCGGAGTTCCCGGCGCTCGGGAAGAATAACCCCCTCGCCCACGGCGACATGCACTTCCTCGACTCGCTCGAAAAGATGGAGCGCGCCTACGACGACTGGAAGAACGGCACCTGGTCGAAGGAGCCCTACCTTGACCTGTTGATCCCGTCGATGACCGACCCGACCATGGCGCCGCCCGGCAAGCACTTCATGTCGGTGTTCGTGCAGTACGTACCGCCGAAGATCCACGGCCGCGACTGGACCGACGCGGACCGCGAGGGATTCAAGAACACGGTGCTCGACCAGATCGGCCGCTACAGCCCGAACTTCAAGTCGCTGGTGCGTCACGTCGAGTGCCGCACGCCGCGCGAGCTCGAGGCCGAGGTCGGCCTCACCGAGGGCAACATCTTCCAGGGCGAGCTGACAATGGACCAGCTGCTGTTCAACCGGCCATTTCCCGGCTACGCGCAGTACCGCGGTCCGGTGAAGGGATTTTACATGTGCGGATCGGGCACGCACCCTGGCGGCGGCGTCATGGCCGCGCCCGGCGCAAACGCGGCGCGCGAGATCCTGATCGATCTCAAACGTCCGGGCATCGTCCCCGAGGGCTGGGAAGATGATTGATCGCGAACGGATCATCATCGTCGGTGCAGGACACAACGGTCTCGTGTGCGCCGCCTATCTCGCACGGGCCGGACGCCAGGTCGTCGTATTGGAGGCGGCCGGGCAGGTCGGCGGCGCCGCCGTCACGCGCGAGATCGCGAAGGGTTTTCGCGTCTCGGCCTGTTCCCACCTGTCCTACCTGCTGGATGCCGGCATCGCGAGCGAGCTGCAGCTCGCATCGCACGGCCTCAAGTGGTCGCGTGAGCGCCTGAAGACGGTCGCATTGTCCGGCGCCGGCGAGCACCTGGTGCTGGACGGCGGTCGGGCCGAATCCGGCGCACTGTCCGACGCCGATCGCGAGGCGTACCCGAAGTACCACGCTCGCATGCTGAAGTTCGCGCGCGTGCTGGCCAAGCAGCACAACCGGCGTCCGCCCCGCATCGGTGGCGGCGACCGCTCGGATCTCATGACGGCAGCAAAGCTCGGCCTCGATATCCGTCGGCTTGGACGCGACTCGATGCGCGAGTTCCTGCGCATCGCCGGCATCAACATCTTCGATGTGCTCGAGGAGACTTTCGAGTCCCCGCTCCTGAAAGGCGCGCTCGCGCTCGACGCAGTGCTCGGCACGAATCTCGGTCCACGCTCCAACAACTCCGTGCTCGCGCTGCTGCACCGTCTCAGCGGACAAGCGGCCGGCGGCGCCGGCCTGTCGCAGCCGGCAGGCGGCATGGGCGCCATCAGCGAGGCGCTGGCGGCCGCCGCGCGCGCCGCGGGCGCGACCATCCGTGTCAACAGTCCGGTCGCGCGCATCTTGATGGAAAGCGACCGTGTTTCCGGCGTCGAACTGACAGACGGCGAAATGCTCCCCGCCGGCACCGTCGTTTCGAATGCGGATCCCGCACAAACGCTACTTGACCTGTTGGGTCCCCGCCACCTCGAAACCGGCTTCGTGCACCGAGTGCGGCACATCCGCTCGAAAGGCATGGCCGCCAAGCTGCACCTGGCGCTCGAGGCACTGCCCTCGATCGCGCGGCTGCCGGCGGACCTCGCCGGCGAGCGGCTCGTGATCGCGCCGGATCTCGCCTATCTCGAGCATGCCTTCGATCATGCGAAATACGGTCAGTGCTCGCCGGAGCCCGCGCTCGAGATCACATTCCCGAGCGTCAACGACAAGACGCTCGCGCCGGCGGGCAAGCATGTGCTGTCGGCGATCGTGCAGTACGCGCCATTCGATCCGCGCGCGAGCGGCGACGCCGCGCGCAAGGAACTGCTCGATCGGACGCTCGCGGTGCTCGAGCGCGCGGCGCCCGGACTGCGACGCCAGGTCGTCGCCTCGGAGCTCCTGCTGCCGGCCGACATCGAACGCGAGTTCCGCATCACCGGCGGCCACTGGCATCACGGCGAGCTCGCGCTCGACCAGCTCCTGATGCTGCGTCCGGTGCCCGGAGCGGCGCAGTATGCGATGCCGGTCAACGGTCTTTACCTTTGCGGCGCCGGCTGCCATCCGGGCGGCGGGGTCATGGGCTCCGCGGGGCGCAATGCGGCGCACGCGGTGCTCGCCACGGAGCGTGCGGCATGAGCATCGTCGATGACATGAATCGCAAGGAACATTTCCGCACCGCCGTCTGGCAGACGCCCTTCCATCCGCGCACGTCCGCGCTCAACACGCTCAACGAATGGCACCGCTGGAAGGACTACACGACCGCGGACGCTTTCTTCGACGAGGCGCTCGAGTACGCCGCGATCCGGAACGCCTGCGCCGTTTTCGACCTGACGCCGATGACCAAGCACCGCATCACCGGCCCGGAAGCGCTCGCGTTCCTGAATCGCCTGATCACGCGCGACGTCGCCAAGATCAAGCCCGGCAAGGTCGGTTACTGCGTCTGGTGCGACGACAACGGCCAGGTCATCGACGACGGAACCATTTTTCATCTGCGCGAGGGCGATTACCGGCTGTGCTCGCAGGAGCGCCAGCTCGACTGGCTGATGCGCTCGGCGCACGGCTTCGACGTGTCGATCATCGAAGACACGCACGAAGTCGCGGCGCTCGCGCTGCAGGGACCGACGAGCTGCGCCGTGCTGAAGGCGATCGGCTGCACCGGCGCCGAGAAGCAGAAACCATTCGACATCGCCTACTACCCGTTTGCCGGCGGCGAGCTGATGGTCTCGCGCACCGGCTTCACGGGCGACCTCGGCTACGAACTCTGGATCGACCCGCCGCGCGCGCTCGAACTCTGGGATGCGCTGTTCGACAAGGGCGCGAAACACGGGATCCGGCCGATGGGCACGCATGCGCTGGAAGTCGCGCGCATCGAGGCCGGTTTCATCCAGGCGCAGGTCGACTTCCTGCCGGCCGACCAGGCGATACGCCTCGACCGCTCGCGCTCGCCGTTCGAGCTCGACCTCGGCCGCCTGGTCGACTTCAGCAAGCCGAACTTCAACGGGCGTCGCGCCCTGCTCGAAGAGAAGAGGCGCGGCTCGCGCTTCCGCTTCGTGCGCCTCGACGTCGAAGGCAACAAGCCCGCGCGCTCCGCCTACATCTACAACAAGCCGAAGAATGGCGAGGTCGTCGGCACCGTCACGTCAGCCGAATGGTCGCCGTCGGCCAAGGCGAACATTGCGCTCGCCTCGATGCACATGCCCTGGGGCCTGCCGGACGATGAACTCTGGACGGAAATCTATTACCAGCGTGAACTGAAATGGTCGCGCGTCATGGCGCGCTGCCGCGTGGTCGAGGGCGCGTTCTACGATCCGCCGCGCCGCCGCGCGACGCCCGCCCAGGATTTCTGAGCGCCCGGCGCGGTGCCCATGGCACACCGTCTGGATCCGCTGCTCCGACCCCGATCGATCGCCGTCGTCGGCGCGACCGAGCGTGTAGGCACGGTCGGGCGGAACACCGTCGAGAACCTGCTCAAAGGCGGCTTCCAGGGCCGGCTGTACGCCGTCAATCCGGCGCGCGCGTCGGTGCTCGGTGTCCCCTGCTTCGCGTCGCTCGCGAAGCTGCCGGAGCCGGTCGAGCATGTGATTTTCGCCATCTCCGACGAACGACTCGAGACCGCACTCGACGAAACCATCGCTCACGGCGCCCGTGCAGCGACGATCATGTCGTCGCTTGTGATCGCCGGCGACCGCGAGCCGGTGCTGCGCGAGCGGGTGCTCGCGAAGATCCGCGCCGCGGGGCTCGTCGTCTGCGGCGCGAACGGCATGGGGTTCTACAATTTCGCCGAGGGCATCTGGGGTTGCGGCTTTCGCACGCGCATGCACGTGCGCGGCGGCAACGTCGCCTACATCAGCCACTCGGGCTCCGGCATGTGCGGCATTGTCGACAGCGAGGAGCGGATCGACTTCAATTTGGTCGTGTCAACGGGTCAGGAACTTGCAGTCAGCATGGACGAGTACCTGGATTTCGCACTGGAGCAGCCCTCGACCCGTGTCGTCGGCCTGTTCATGGAAACCGCGCGAAATCCGGCCGGGCTCGCGCATGCGCTCGCGAAAGCCGAGGCACGACGCATTCCGGTCGTCGCACTGAAAGTCGGCCGGACCGATCTCTCGGCACGGCTCACCGTCTCGCATTCCGGCGCGATCGCAGGCGCGGATTCCGTCTACGACGCCCTCTTCGACCGCTACGGCGTACAGCGGGTCCACGACATGGACGAACTCGCGACCGTACTGATCCTGTTCGCGCAGCCGCACCCGGTCGGCGCCGGGTCCCTCGTTTCGATCCACGATTCCGGCGGAGAACGGCAACTCCTGATCGATCTCGCGGCGGATGCCAACGTGGCGCTCACGGAGCTCACCGCTGCGACGACCCGGACGCTCGAGGGCCTGCTCGATCCGGGCCTGCCGGCCGTCAATCCGCTGGATGCGTGGAGCACGGGCGGCCCCGACTATCATGTCTCCATGGCGCAATGTTTTGCCGCGCTGATGTCGGATCCGGGAGCCGCGCTCGGGGCGGTGGTCCACGACCGGATCGCCGGCGGAGGCATCCAGGACAGCTACGTCGACTATCTGCGGGCGGGCCATCGCGCTTCCGGCAAGGCCGCCGTGCTGGTGTCGAATCGACAGGGCACGGGAACCGACCCACAGATCGTCGCCGCGACCCGTGAAGGGTTTCCCGTGCTCGACGGCGTCGCCACTTTCCTGCGCGGCGTGCGCGCGCTGTTCGATTACCGCGATCACCTGGCCCGCGGACGCGGCGCGCCACCGGTCGCGCCGGCCGGTGCGCTCGCGAAATGGCGCGCGCGGCTGGCCGATCGGCGGGGCCTCGACGAGCACGAGGCGCAGGAGCTACTCGCCGATTTTGGCCTGCCGGCGAATCCTGGCCGCGTCGCCGAAAGCGAAGCGGCCGCGCTGGCCGCGGCGCAGGAGATCGGCTATCCGGTCGCGCATCAAGACCGCGGTGCGCGGCATCGAACACAAGTCGGATCGCGGCGGCGTGCGACTCGGCATCGCGGATGACGCAGCGCTCGTCGCCGCCTGGCGCGACCTCGCCTCGCGCATCGGCCCGCGCGCGCTCGTCGCGCCGATGATCGATGCCCAGGGCGTCGAATTGCTGCTCGGCATGATCCACGACCCGCAGTTCGGTCCGGTGGTCGTGATCGGCGCCGGCGGCGTGCACGTCGAGGCCCAGGCCGATGCGGTCCATGCGCTGCCGCCATTCGACGCGGACGAGGCGCGTCGCCTGCTCGGACGCCTCTCCATCGCGCCCCTGCTCGCGAGCCGGCGTCACCGCCGGCCGCTCGCGGTGGATGAGTTCTGTCAGATCGCGGCGCATTTCTCTGCGCTCGCCGCGGCGCTCGGCGAGCAACTCGCCGAAATGGATCTCAACCCGGTGATCGTGCACGCGGACGGCTGCGCGATCGTCGATGCGCTCGTCGTCGCCCGTCCGTCGGGGCATCCATTCGAATCTGAAGCGAGGCAAGCCTCATGAGTCTCCAGACAGTCGCCACATTCGACCGCCGCCGCTGGCAGACCGCCGCCGGCAAGGCACAGAAACGCATCGAGACCCGTCTTTTCATCGACGGCAAGTTCAAGGACGCGGCGAAGAAGGGCCGCTTCGAGACGATCAACCCCGCGACCGGCGAGACGCTCGCCGAGATGTCCGCCGGCACGGCCGATGACATCGACCGCGCGGTCGCGGCTGCGAGGCGCGCTTTCAAGTCTGGCAGCTGGTCGAAGCTCGCGCCACGCGCCCGCATGGACATCCTGTACCGCTTCGCGGCGCTCATCGATGAACACGCGGAGGAACTCTCGGTGCTCGAAACCCTCGACATGGGCAAGCCGATCGCGGACGTGATCTCGATCGACCTGCCGGCCGTCGTGGAAACGATCAAGTTCATGGCCGAATGCATCGACAAGGTCGACGGCAGCGTCACCAACACCGAAGCCGGAGTCATGCACCTGGTGCTGCGCGAGCCGCTCGGCGTCGTCGGCGCCGTCTCGCCCTGGAACTATCCCCTCCTCATGGCGACCTGGAAGATCGCGCCCGCGCTCGCGGCCGGCAACACGGTCGTGCTGAAACCCGCTGAGCAGTCGCCGATGAGCTGCCTGCGTCTCGCCGAACTCTTCGTCGAGGCCGGCGGACCCGCGGGCGTGCTGAACGTCGTCAACGGTGCCGGTGAGGTCGCGGGCAAGGCGCTCGGATTGCATCCGGACGTCAACAAGATCACGTTCACCGGCTCGACCGATGTCGGCAAGTTATTCCTGCAGTACGCCGGCCAGTCCAACATGAAGCACGTCGCGCTCGAATGCGGCGGCAAGTCGCCGCAGGTGTTCCTGGCCGACGTCGCCGATCTCGATCGGGCGGTCACCGCGGCGTATCGCGGCATCTATACGAACATGGGCGAGGTCTGCAACGCGGGCTCGCGCCTGCTCGTGGACCGCAAGATCCACGACCGGTTCGTCGAGCGCTTCATCGAGCTCGGCAAGGACGCCTTCGCACCCGGCGACCCGCTCGATCCGAAGACCAACATGGGCCCGCTCGTCACGCACGCGGACCAGAAACGCGTGCTCGGCCTGATCGAGAAAGGCCGCAAGGAAGGCGCGAAGCTTCGCTTCGGCGGCGGCGCGCCGAAAGACCTCGGTGAAGGCGCTTATGTCTGCCCGACGCTCTTCACCGGCGTCAAGAACGACATGACGATCGCGCGCCAGGAGATCTTCGGGCCGGTGGCCTCGGTGATCCCGTTCAACGGCGTCGACGACGCGATCCGGATCGCGAACGACACGATCTACGGCCTGGCGGCTGGCGTCTGGACCAGCGACCTCGACAAGGCGTTCCGCCTGGTCAAGGGCATCGAGGCCGGCATCATCTGGATCAATTGCTTCGACGAGGGCGACATGACGCAGCCGTTCGGCGGCTACAAGCAATCGGGCAATTCGCGCGACAAGTGCCTCGACAGCTACAAGGCCTACACGCAGACGAAGTCCGCGTGGTTCCGGCTGCAGGAAGGCTGAGCGTGGCGGACGAGCTGGTGCTGAGCGCGCACCGCGACGGCCTCGCGGTGCTGACGCTCAACCGGCCCGACAAACTGAATGCGATCAACCGTCCGATGATCGCGGCGCTGGATGCCGCGCTCGATGCGGCGGAGGCAGACGCATCGGTGCGTGCGATCGTCGTGACCGGCGCTGGCCGCGCTTTCTCGGCCGGCTTCGATCTCGACATGGGCGTCGGCGACAGCCGGCCCGATCCGGCGGATGTGCGCCGGGCGCTCGAAAACGACTTCCGGATCATCATGCGGTTCTGGGACTGCCCGAAGGTCACGATCGCCGCCGTGCACGGATACTGCCTCGGCAGCGCCATGGAACTCGCCGTCGCCTGCGACCTGACGCTCTCCGCAGACGACTGCCGCTTCGGCATGCCGGAAGTGAAATTCGGCAGCGGCATCGTCACGATGCTGCTGCCCTGGCTCGCCGGCCCGAAACAGGCGCGCTATCTGCTGCTGTCCGGCGACGACCGCGTCAGTGCCGCAGAAGTGCACGGAATGGGCCTTGTCAACCGCGTCGTGCCGGCCGCGGATCTCGTCGACGCGGCGATGGATCTCGGACGTCGCATCGCGGCCAACGACACGCTGGCAGTCCGGCTGACGAAGCAGGCGATCAATCGCAGCCTCGACGCCGCGGGAATCCGCGGCGCGCTCGCACAGGCGCTCGAGACCGACGTCGTCATCGAGACATCGGAGAGCGCCGAGTCGCGCGAATTCAACGCGATCCTGCGGAAAGACGGCGCAAAGGCCGCCGTCGCCTGGCGCAGCGCCCGCGCAGCACAGTCCGCATCGGGGAAGTGATCATGAGCAAGCAGAAGAAACGCGCGCCGGACGAACTGCAGAAATTTCTCGAGCGGCATCCGGACACGCAACTGCTCGAACTGCTGCAGCCGGACATGCTCGGCATCCTGCGCGGCAAGCGCGTGGTGCGCGACGAGTTCGCCAAGCCCTTCGGCAAGGGACTCAATTTCTGCGGCGCGACGGTGGTGCTGGACGCCAAGGGCGCGACCTTCGACCGCATCGTCAATGGCGGCCGCGACGGCGATCCGGATGCGATCTCGACCGCGGTGCCCGGCTCGCTCGCGCCGGTTCCGTGGGCGGAGGTGCCGACCGCGCAGCTGCTGCTCGCGATGGCAAACGCGGACGGCGATCCGTACTTCGCCGATCCGCGCCAGGTGCTGCGCCATGCCGCGCGGCCGTTGCAGAAGATGGGCCTGACCGCGGTGGCGGCGACCGAACTCGAGTTCTACCTGCTCGAGTCCGACGGCGACCGCCCATCGCCCAAGGTCGGTCGGATACCCGGAACGCGCCGCCCGCAAAGCGGTCCGCAATACGGCGTCATGGAAGACATCGAAGACGTCGATCCGTTTCTCGCCGAGCTCTACGCGACCTGCCAGGCGCAGAACATCCCGGTCGGCGCGACGCTCAAGGAATTCTCGCCTGGCCAGCTCGAGATCAACCTGCATCACGTTGCGAGCGCCGAACTCGCGGCCGACCACGCGGTGCTGCTGAAGCGCGCGGTCAAGGCGATCGCGAAGAGGCACGGCATGAGCGCGAGCTTCATGGCAAAGCCGTTCTCCGATGGCGCCGGTTGCAGCCTGCACGTGCACGTGAGCCTGGTGGACGATTCCGGACGAAACGTGTTCGCCAGCAAGGATCCCGCGCAGCCGATCTCGAATACGCTTCGCAACGCGATCGGCGGGCTCGCCGCAACGATGGCCGAGTCGATGGCGATCTTCGCGCCGACCGCAAATTCCTATCGACGCTACCGGCCCGGGCTATTCGTGCCGGTCGCGCCGAACTGGGGCCGCAATCACCGCGGTGTGGCGCTTCGCGTGCCGCTGTCCGATCTCGCGGACACGCGCGTCGAGCATCGCACGGGCGGTTCCGACGGCAATCCCTACCTCGTAATGGCCGCGATACTCGCCGGCATCCACCACGGCATCACGAACAAGATCGACCCAGGCCCGATGGTCGAGCCCGGCACGGTAATCGACGAGAAGTTCGAATTACCCGTGCGCTGGGAAGCGGCGCTCGCTGCGTTCGACGCGGGCCGCGTGCTGCCGAAATACCTCGGCGAGCGCTATCACAAACTGTACGCGGCCTGCCGACGGGAGGAATGCGATCGTTTCCACGCCGAGATCCCGGATCGGGATTACGAGTGGTACCTGCGCGCGGTCTGACCGGCGCGTCTCAATGGGCGAGCGTCGCATTTTCAGCCACCATCGTGCCGCGCGCCGGCGCCTGCACCAGGCGCGTCACCGGCAGGCGATCGCGGATCCAGTCCTGAAAGCCCGCGAGCACGATCTCCTTGTCCGACAGGATGCCTTGCGTGTAGGCGCCTGACTCGAGACCGCGCTGCACCGAGCGCGTCAGCACCTCGTCTTCCATCTGCACGCGTGCATTCAGGCGTGAACACAGGAAGCGCGCGGCTTTCATCTCGCGGCGGTCGTCGGGAAAGCCGAAGGAACGCGCGCGGATCAGCGTGCGGCCGGGCCCGAGCGGCAGCACCTGGAAGTAGTCGAGCCACTCCGGATAGATGTCGAAGAACACGTTCGGGAACAGGCCGAAGTAGGTCCAGCGCCGGCGCATGTCCTCGGGCAGATGCTCGATCACCGGCAGGAACTTCGCATAGCGCTCCGCGCTCCAGGACTTGAGCGGCTTTTCGCGCATGCGGTGTGAGAGTCGCATCGTGCCGCCGGGCAGTATCTCGCGGTCGTACTGCGGCTCCATCAGCGCCGACAAGCCCGGGTGGCCCATCGGGAAGTGATAGTCCTCGACGTAGTTCTCGACGACGTTCTTCCAGTCGATTTCGAGCTCGTGCGTCCACAGGTCGTCGAGCGGCACCATCTGGTCCATCTTGTAGTGCGCGAGTTCGGCGGCATGCGGCGCCATGCGTTCCGCGACCGAGGGACCGCCGGCACGGAAGCGCACGAACACCATCCCCATGAACACTTCGAGCTCGATCGGCTTCAGGCCGTACTTCGAGCGGTCGAACTTCGGAAACGTGTCGGGCGCGCTGACGCTGCGATTGCGGCCGTCCAGGTGATAGGTCCAGCCGTGGTACATGCAGGTCAGGAACTTGCCGCATCGTCCCCGCTCGCCCGAAACGACCGCGTGTGCCCGGTGCGCGCAGACATTATGGAAGGCGCGGAGCACGCCCTCGCCGTCTCGCACCACGAAACCGCGCCGGCCAAAGAACTCGAACGACACGAAATCGCCCGATTCCGGGACTTCGCTGGCGTGGCAGGCGACCTGCCACGAGGGTTCGAACAGATGCTCGCGCTCGAGTGCGTGGAATTCTTCGCTGTGGTAGGCCCAGGCAGGAAGCGTCAGCCGGACCCCTCGCTCAGCCGCGGGCACGGGATCGGGCGGGATCTGGCGCGCAGGCGCCTGCGCCTCGATCCGCGGGGCCAGCCACGGAAAGACACTGCAGAGATACGCGCGACACTGCCGGCGCGCGGCTTCGCGGTCGAATTCGTCGCCCTCGAATAGGATGCCCTGCCATTGCTGGTCGATGAGTCCCATGAGGCCCTGGGCGACGGCCTCGGCATCGGGCCACATACCGTTGCCGCGCGCGGAGATGAGGCGCTTGCAGAGGTCTATAACCATCCGACTCCAGGCCGCATCGCGGTCCCCGCAGATGCGCTGGTAGTCGCCGCGCGCCTTGCTTTCGGACAGAAAGGCGTACCAGACCGCGATCTTGTGCGAATCGGACAGTCCGCGGCCGAGGCTCGCGTCCACGATGGCGAGCAGGGCCCGCAGGGCATCATCACCCGCCTCCTCCAGCACGCGCGACATGACGCCGGCGAACTCTTCCGACACCTCGCGAAGCGTCGCGAGCAGCAGCGCTTCCTTGCTGCCGAAGTGGAAATTGATGGACGCCGCCGTGTGTCCCGCAGCGCCGGCGATCTTCGCGGAAGTCACTTCCGACAGGCCGTGCTGCGAGATCGCGGCGACGGTCGCCTGGATCAGGTCGAGCTTCGAGCCGCTGGGCCGCAGTTCGCTCGAGTTTTCGGGGTTCGCTGCCATGGCCTGCTCCGTTCGCGCTGCCTGGGCGTCTATTTAGCGCTGCGTATATCGTTAACTCAATGATCATTTAGTAATCTGAATGAATATTCAATACCGATTAACTTGATGTTTTTGATAGATTTATTCTGACGATTTGTCGGGAAGCCTGCTTTCCGTTTAGGCTCCGACTGTGCCGCCATTCCTGCATTTCATCGCTGCCGCCCTGCTCCTGATTCCCGGTTTGGCGGCGGCAGCGATCGCACCCACGCCGCCCGTCTACGACATCCGGATCCAGGAAGCCTGGATCACGCTGCCCGACGGCGTCCGGCTGTCGGCGGATCTCTACATGCCGCAAGGTGCCAACCCGGCCGCGGAGAAATTCCCGGTGCTGCTCGAGTACCTGCCCTACCGCAAGCACGAAGCGAGGAGCCGCAACTGGCCGCTCTACTCTTATTTCGTGCAACGCGGCTATGTGGTCGCGGCGGTCGACATCCGCGGCACGGGCAACAGCGAGGGTCGGCTGATTCCTTACGAGTATTCCGAGATCGAGCACGCAGACGGCGAGGCCGTGATCGACTGGCTGGCGAAGCAGCGCTGGTCGAACGGCAACGTCGGCATGTTCGGCATCTCCTGGGGTGGCTTCAATTCGATCCAGATGGCGGCGCGGAAGGTGCCGGCGCTCAAGGCGATCGTCGCGATCGATGCGACCGAGGACCTGTTCCAGGACGACGTGCATTTCATGGACGGGATCATGCATCTCGACTCCTGGGAAATGAGCATGGATCTCGACAACGCGCGCCCTGGCGCGCCGGACTACGTCATCGACGACGACAACTTCAGGAATCGCTTCGATACCGAGCCCTGGATGCTGACGTACAAGAAGCAGCAACGCGACGGCCCGTTCTGGGACCGCGCGTCCGTACGAAACCGCTACGACGACATCCGCATCCCGACTTTCCACATCGGCGGCTGGTACGACGGCTATCGCGACAGCGTGCCGCGCATGCTCGAGCACGTGAAGAACGCGCCGGTCAAAGCGATCATCGGCGCCTGGCATCACACCTGGCCGAATGAGCCCTACCCGGGCCCCGGCATGGAGTGGCGACACGAGGCCGTGCGCTGGTTCGATCACTGGCTGAAAGGCGAAGACACCGGCATCCTCGAGGAGCCGCGCTTCGCGGTCTTCGTGCGCGACTGGCACGCGCCGGGACCGCATCTCGACGATGCGCCGGGCCATTGGCGTTACGAGGACGGCTGGCCGATCGCTCGCATCCGCGAACAGGTTCTCTATCCGCAGCCCGACCACAGGCTCGCCGCATACGACACCCGCAGCGGCGACGCATCAGCTTCGTTACATTCCTTCGGTCGGTTTCGAAGCCGGCGGGCCCGTCATGTGGTGGGGCGACGTCGCCCACGATCAGCGCGGCACGGATGCCTTCAGCCTCGTCTATGACGGCGCGCCACTCGAAGCCGACCTCGAAATCCTCGGCTTTCCGCACGCGATGCTCACGGTCGCGGCGAGTGCCACGCGCGCAAACTGGTTCGCGCGCCTATCCGATGTCGCGCCCGACGGCACGGTGACCCAGGTGGCGGGCGCAGGCATGAACGGCACGCACCGGGAATCCGCGCGAGAGCCGAAGGCGATCGTGCCCGGCGAGCCTTTCGCGCTCGACATCGAAATGCATTTCACGTCCTGGGTGTTTCCCAAAGGCCATCGCATCCGGCTCGCCGTCAACAATGCGCAATGGCCGATGCTCTGGCCGACGCCGGAGCCGATGACGACGGAGCTGCGGCTCGGCGCTTCGCGTCTGGTGCTGCCGGTCGTGCCATTCGAAAAGCGCGCCGTGCCGGATTTCCTGCCGCCCGCCAAGGATCCGGTGTTCGCCGGGTGTGGAGTCGCTCGAGAGCGGCACGACATCCGGCTATGGCGAGATCTCCTCGGTGGATCGCAATCCGCAGACGGGAACCGTGGTCGCGAAAGCCACGAACGGCTCCGGCACGCGCTATCCCTGGGGCACGGAACGCAGCTTCGAAACCATCCGCTACGAAATCAGCGACGCTGCGCCGGCCGATGCGAAGGTCACCGGCACCCATCGCATGGAAGTGGAGCTGCCCGGCCGCAAGCTGGTCTGGGACGCCGAGCTCTCGTTCCGCAGTGATATTGCAAACTTCTTTTACACTTACCGCCGCCGATTGACCGAAAATGGCGCGGTACTGCGCGAGAAAGTCTGGAACGAGACCATTCCGAGGGATTTCCAGTGAGGACCATCATGAATCGGCAACTCTGCGTGACGATCGGGGCGCTGCTGGCGGCGTCGATGATGACGGGCTGCGGCAAGGAAGCGGCCAAGGACACCGGACCGGCCATTGCCGAACTCGTGTTGAAGAACGGCGCGATCTACACCGTCGACGGCGCACGGAGCTGGGCCGAAGCGGTTGCGATCAAGGATGGCCGTATCGTTTTCGTCGGCACCGATGCCGGTCTCACACCCTATGTCGATGAGAAGACAAAGGTCGTGGACCTCGAGGGACGCATGGTCGTGCCCGGTTTCCAGGACGTGCACATCCATCCGATCTCAGGCGGGATCGAGGCCAGCGCCTGCGACCTGAACGCATTGACGACCGTCGATGAATATGTCGCTGCGATCAAGAAGTATGCGGATGCCCATCCGGACGAACCCTGGATCACCGGCGGCGGCTGGGCAATGTCCGCATTCGGGCCCGGTGCGCTCGCGCGCCGCGAACTGATCGACGCCGTCGTACCGGATCGCCCGGTGATTCTCTGGAGCCGCGACGGACACACCGCCTGGGCGAATACCAAAGCACTGGAAATCGCCGGGATCACCAACGACACCCCGGATCCGCCGGACGGGCGCATCGACCGCGATCCGAAGACCGGCGCCGCCGTCGGCAGCCTCCAGGAAGGCGCGAGCAGCCTCGTATCCGCCAAGATGCCGCCGGAGACCGATGCCGATCGCGAGGCGGGCCTGCGCTATGCCATCAAGATGATGAATGGATTCGGCATCACGGGCATTCAGGATGCCAATGTCGACGAAGACTCGTTGAAGACGTACCGCAAGCTCGACGATGCCGGCGAACTGCCATTGCGCGTCGTCGGCTCGATCTGGTGGGAGCGCGACCTGGGTCTCGAGCAGATCGAGGAAATCAAGCGCCTGCGCAGCGAATACACGAAAGGGCGCGTGGACGCCGGCACCGTCAAGATCATGCAGGACGGCGTGCTGGAGAATTTCACGGGCGTCGTGCTCGAGCCGTACCGGTTGCCGGGCAAGAAGGACGTGCGCGGCATCCCGATGGTTGAACCGGAAAAGCTGAAAAAGGCCGTGACGCTACTCGACGCGGACGGCTTCCAGGTGCACTTCCATGCGATCGGCGACGGCGCAGTCCGCCAGGCACTCGACGCAGTCGAAGCGGCGCAAAAGCAGAACGGCAACCTGGGCCATCGTCACCACATATCGCATATTCAGCTGATTCATCCCGACGATCAGCCGCGCTTCCGCAAGCTCAGTGTCGTCGCGAATTTCCAGCCGCTGTGGGCTTACGCGGACGACTACATCACGGATCTGACGCTGCCCTTCATCAGCAAGCAGGCGGCGACTTACCTGTACCCGATCGCAAGCTTGGAAAAAGCCGGCGCGGTGGTCGCTTTCGGCAGCGACTGGTCAGTTTCTTCCGCGAACCCGTTCGAGGAGATGGAGACGTCGATCACGCGCTTGGGAGCGCTCGGCGACACGGTGGTGCCTTTGCTGCCGCAAGAAAGCATCTCGCTGCCGGAGGCGCTGGCGGCATTCACGATCAATGCCGCCTATACCAACCGGGATGAAAAGAATTCAGGCTCGCTGGAGGTCGGCAAGCGTGCCAATCTGGCCGTGCTCGATCGGAACCTCTTTGAAATCCCGGCCTCTGAACTTTCGGACGCGAAAGTGCTCGTGACCCTGTTTGAAGGCAAGCCCGTGCACGGAGATCTGAACGCGCTTTGACCAACATCGGATCAGAGGAGGTCGCATGAAACACCCGATCGACCCCGAAGGGCGGCGCCTGCCGATCAAGCTCGACTCGACCAGCAACGGCGAATTTGTCCCGGTCCCGCTGTCTCCGGCGAATCATATGGCGAACCGGCTCGCGCAGGAGGCGGCGACGCGGAATGCAAAACGCCTCGCGCTCGGGCGGCGCGATTTCCTGGTCTCAGCTTGCGGCGCGGCGAGCACGCTCCTGTCGTTCAATGCGGCGAACGCGGCCGTCGGCAGAACCGGCGGCTACTTCGACCTGCACGCGGAAGCGGCGCTCGAACCGGCGCTTGCCAAATCGTCGCTCGAAGGCGGCGAGTTCATCTTCGACGTGCAGGGCCATTACGTCGATCCGACCGGGGCCTGGCTCAAGACCGCGCCGGAGTCCGCATTCAAGTGGTCGCCGAAAGCGGGCTGCGCGCTCGCCGACGGCAAGACGCCGCGCAGCCACCTCGCCTGCCTCACGTCGGAAGAATTCGTGAAGGACGTCTTTCTCGACAGCGACACCGACATGATGGTGCTCTCATTCGTGCCTGCGCGGCGCGATGCATCGCCGCTCGAGATCGATTCGGCAGACAATGTGCGCCGGATCGTCGACCGAATGGAAGGCAATCATCGACTGATGATCCACGGCCGCGTAAATCCCAACCAGCCGGGCGACGTCGAGGACATGCCAAGGCTCAAGGAAAAGTTTGGCGTGTGCGCCTGGAAAACCTACACGCAGTGGGGACCGGACGGGAAGGGCTTCTTCCTCGACGACGAGACCGGCATCCGCTTCGTCGAGGAGGCGCGCAGGCTCGGCGTCAAGGTCATCTGCGTTCACAAGGGCCTGCCTTTCGGCAGGCAATCCTACGAGCACAGCCAGTGCCGTGACATCGGACCGATCGCGAAGCGGTTTCCCGACGTGAGCTTCCTCATCTATCACTCGGGCTTCGTGGCGGAGGTCGAGGAAAAATCCGTACGGACAGAATGCCGGCGGCGACGGCATTGATACGCTGATCCGCTCACTCGAAGAGAACGGTATCCGGCCGGGCTCCAATGTCTACGCCGAGCTCGGCAGCACCTGGCGCTTCCTGATGCGCGATCCCGTCCAGGCGGCACACGGCCTCGGCAAGCTCCTCAAATATTGCGGTCCGGACAACGTGCTGTGGGGAACGGATTCCATCTGGTATGGCTCGCCCCAGGACCAGATCCAGGCGTTCCGCACATTCCAGATCGCGCCGGAGTTCCGCGACAAATACGGCTATCCCGAGATCACGCCGGCGCTGCGAACGAAAATCTTCGGGCTCAATGCGACGCGGCCCTACGGCATCGCGGCCGAAGAAGTGACGCTCCGCGCGCGCCGCGACACGATCGCCGGCGAGCGCCTCGCCTATCGCGAACAACCGGAACCGCATTTCCGCACGCGCGGACCGAAGACCCGCAGACAGTTCCTGAACCTGCTCGACTGGAACGGCGGTTCGCGTGCCTGACGCGGCGGACGGGAAAAGCATGGGCAACCGCAAATTCATGGCAATCGGCGTCGCGGTCGCGATTGCCGCCGGCTTCGGCGCCGCGCTGTGGCTACGCGAAGACCCGCTCGTGCTTCGCGCGGGAACGGTGCTCGCCGAACCGAACCCGGTCGCGCCCTTCGAGCTCGTCGACCACCAGGGCCGCGCCCTGGACCATGGCGCGCTCGCCGGACGCTGGAACCTCGTGTTCGCGGGATTCACGCATTGTCCGGACATCTGCCCGACGACCCTCGCAATGCTCGCCGAGCTCGACAATCGGCTGGGTGACGCGGGGCCGCGGATCGTATTCGTCAGCGTCGACCCGGAACGCGACACACCGGAACGGCTCGCCGCTTATCTTCGGCACTTCGACCCCCATCTCGTCGGCGCGACCGGCACGCCCGCGGCGATCGAGGCCTTCACGCGCGAACTGGGACTCGCGCAGGTGAAGATTCCGGGTGTCGGCGCCGAATACACCGTGGATCACTCCGCGGCGCTCGTCCTGCTCGATCCGCAGGTCCGCGTCGCCGGCTATTTCCAGCCGCCGCACGACGTCGATGCGCTCGCGGCGGATCTCGCCGCGCTCTCGGACGACGGCTAAATCGCGCTCAGGTCGATGTCCGCATTCGCCCAAGCGTTCTCGAATCGCGCTTTGACCGCGTCCGCCTCCGCGGCCTGCTTCTGCGCACGCAGCGCTTTCTCTAGCCCGTTCAGCGACCAGCCGTTCTCCGGATTCCGCGCGAGTTCCTCGCGATATGCCACCTCCGCCTCCTTGGCCTTGCCGGCGGCGAGCAGCGTCGCCCCGAGCGCCTGCCGCGTCGGCCAGTGCCAGGCCGGGGGCTCGTCGTAAGGCAGCGTGTCCTCGATCGAGACCGCTTCATGAAGCGCGGCGATTGCGCCGTCGTAGTCCTTGCCGGCGCGCGCGATCTCAGCCGTCACGAAACGCTCCGCGATCCGGACGCCGCCGATCAGCGAGTAGCGGTCCCAGGCCATCATTGCCTCGATCGCGGGATCGCTGGTCGCCTTCGCGAGCGCGGCGTGGTGCGTCTTCGCGTCGTCGAGGCGGCCCTGACGGGCGGCGGCCATCGCCTGCGCATAGTTCCACATCGCCTGCATGTAGGGCAGGTCGTCCGCGGGCTTCGGCATCGCTTTGACCTGATCCCAGCGGCCGAAGCGAACGTCAGCGTAGAGCGGCGTCAGCGCGAAGTTCTGCATCGCGCCGAATCCCGGCGTGCGCATCAGCTCCGGGTCGCTCGTACGCTCGCCGGTTGCCGCTGCGGCCGAGGTGGCCACCGCGCTTGCGCCTTCCATTGTCGCGGCGAACCACAGGAAGTGATGGTTGTGCGGTACGTAGCCGAGCGGATATACGCCGGGCCCCGGCTTGCAGGTGGCGAGATACGCGTCGTCCGCCCCGATCGCCTTCTGGTTCGCGATCACCGCGTCGTGATAGCGCCCGACGCGCGCATAAATGTGCGCCGGCATGTGCACGAGATGACCCGAGCCCGGCTGCAGGTCGCGCAGACGGTCCGCGGCAACGACACCCTTCGACGGATCGGGCGACGCTTCGACTGCGTGCACATACAAGTGCAGCGCGCCGGCATGGTCCGGGTCGCGCCCGATGACGGATTCGAGTTCCGCAACGACGGCGGCCGTATGACCCTTCGGCTTGCCGGCGGCATTCCAGTAGTCCCAGGGCTGCAGGTCCATCAGCGACTCCGCGCGCAGCGTGACCGCGTCGAGGTCGTCGGGGAATTCCGCGGCGAGCCGGCCCATCGCGTCGGCATACGCCTCGTCGAGCGGGCGGCGATCCTCGGGCGGGTTGGCCGCATAGCGTGCCGACAGCGCCTCAATGAAAGCCTGTTCCTTGTCGCTGACATCGTCCGCCGCATCGAGGGCGCGCTGCAGCCGATCCCAGGCCTTGCCATTGTTTTTCGGATCCATCTTCGAATTCACGTGCGGCCCGAGCACGAGCGCGGCGCCCCACCAGCACATCGCGCAATCCGGGTCGAGTGCGGCGGCTTTCAGGTACGAGCGCTCGGCGGCGTCGTGGTTGAAACCGTAGGTAAGCGCCAGGCCCTGATCGAACCAACGCTGGACTTCCGGGTTCTTCACGGTCACCGGCATGCTGTAGTCGCCGAGCCCCTCGAGCAGGTTCGCGCCGACAGGCGCGAGATCGGGCACGGCCGATGGCGGCGGCTTCATGCGGCTGTAGGCAAGGTAACCAACGGCCGCCACGGCGATGACAATGATCGCCAGCATGAGATTCCGGTTCATGCAGCCTCCAGCAATCCAGATTTGCGAAGGCACCCGAAATACTCCGATTCGAGGCAAAATTCAATTCCAGCCGCCCCGGGCGAGCCGGCTGGACGCAGTCCGAAATGCGACACTAGAATCCGTGCCTCATCTTCCTGGGGCACGCCATGAACAATTCCCCGGTATTCCGTCGGTTTGCGATCGCCCTGGCCGCCCTGACGGTCATTGCAGGTCCGGTCCATGCGGGAGACGCGCCGGAAACAAAGCGCTACGACCAGCTCCTGCAGCTGTTCCGGGACTGGCGCGCATTCGAACGGCCGCCGCTCGTGAATGGCGCCCCGGACTACACGGGCGCGACATTGGCGCGCCGCCACCGCGAACTCGCGACCTACCGTGACCGACTGAACGCGATCGACACGGCCGGCTGGACCGTCGAACAGCGCATCGATCACGAACTGATCCGCGCCGAGATGAACGGGCTCGACTTCTACATCCGCGTGCTGCAACCCTGGGCGCGCGACCCGGCCTTCTACCAGTCCATCCGGAACGACCAGAGCGATACGCCGGCGCACGAAGGTACCGAGCACCATGGCATCGTGGAGGTCTGGACCTACGAATTTCCGCTGTCGAAGGCCGCCGAAACGAAGCTCACGGGCGAACTAGCGGTGGTCCCGCCGCTGCTCGCGCAGGCCGAAAGCAACCTGACCGGCAATGCGCGCGACCTCTGGATCACCGGCGCGGGGACGATGCGCGGCCAGATCGCCTCGCTCGACGCGCTCGCGAAAAAGACGGCGGGCTCGGGCCAGGCGCTGCAGAACGCGATCCAGGCGGCGCGCGCGGCGACCGAGCGCTTCGTCGCCTGGCTCGACCGGCAGGCGCCGTCGAAAACGGGGCCCTCCGGCATCGGCAAGGAGCATTACACCTGGAATCTCAGGAACGTCCATCTCGTGCCGATGACCTGGGAGGAGGAAGTCGATCTCCTGAAGCGCGAACTGGCTCGCAGCCATTCGGCGCTCAAGCTCGAGGAGGCGCGGAATCATGGCCTGCCGGAACTGCCGGTGATCGCGACGCCGCAGGAATACGAGCGTCGGGCGAACGACGCGGTCACGCGATTCATCGCGTTCCTGGAGAAACGCAATCTCTACCCGATGCGCGCCAACATGGATCCGGCGCTGCGCGCGCAGAAGGGCGCCTACGTGCCGCTAGAGACGCGCAATTTTTTCGCGGTCGCGACGCACTACGAACCGCTGACGCTCTACACGCATTTCTACCACTGGTGGGACCTCGCGCGCATGCGCGACGAACCGCATGCGAGCCCGGTCAGGCGCGGGGCGCTGCTGTACAACATCTGGGACACCCGCGCCGAGGGCATGGCCACCGCAATGGAGGAATTCATGCTCCACGCGGGCCTGTTCGACGATGCGCCGCGCAGCCGCGAGATCGTCTGGATCATGCTCGCGCAGCGCGCGGCCCGCGGTCTCGCGTCGCTCTACGCCCACGCCAACCTGTTCGATCTCAAGCAGGCGAAGGCCTTCCAGGTCGAGTGGACGCCGCGCGGGTGGATGCGGCCCGACCTCGACCTGCTCGGTTTCGAGCAGCAGCTCTACCTGCGGCAGCCCGGCTACGGTACCAGTTACGTCACCGGCAAGTACCTGCTCGAGGACCTGATGCGCGAACTCGCGCACCGCCAAGATCGCGACTTCACGCTCAAGCGTTACTTCGACGATGTCAACGGCGCCGGCATGATCCCGGTGTCGTTGATCCGCTGGCAGCTGACAGGCAACGAGGACCAGATCCGTGCATTGCACGGCCAATCCGAGCAATGAAAGGCTGTTCCATGAAGTTCATCGCCCTCGCCTGCTGCGTTGGCTTCGCGGCTGCCGCCCACGCGGATACCACCCTCGAATACGACGTGCTGTTCGAGGGCAAGAAGGGCGGCGCGCAAACGACCGTCGTCGCGGATGACGGCCGCATCCGGGTCAGCTACTCGCACCGCAACAACGGCCGCGGGCCGGATCTCGCAGAGGAAATCACGATCGCCGCCGACGGGACGTTCCAGAGATACCGGCTGCGGGGAAAGACGACCTATGGCGCCGTGCTCGACGAAGAGTTCACGGCGGCACGCGGACGTGCGAGCTGGCATTCAGTCGCTGAACGCGGATCTCGGAAGATCGATGCGCCCGCAATGTACCTGCCGAACTACGGCAGCCCCGAAACGAGCGCCATGATCGTGAGGGCGACGCAGCGGGCAGGCGGCCGGCTGGCGTCGCTGCCGGACGGCGAACTGAAGAGCCAGCGCTTGAAAGACATGCGCATCGGCGAGGCCGGCCAGGAACGCGCGGTCGCGCTGTATGCGATCTACGGCGCCGGCCTGCAACCGGATTACATCTGGCTCGACGACGACGCGGACCAGCGGCTGTTCGCCAAGATCAACATCGGCGGCAGGCACATGGTACGGCGCGGTTTCGACGGCCACACCGCCGAACTCGAGCGCCTGCAGAAAGAGGCGGACGCCGAATACCTCCGCGCCATCGCGCAGAAGCAGGCGCGGCGCCTGCCGGGGCCGATCGTGATCCGCGACGTGCGCGTATTCGATTCGAAGAGCGCGTCGCTTGGCGCCGCGTCCGACGTCTACGTCCAGGACGGACGCATTGCCGCGATCTATCCGGCCGGCTCGACCGCGCGGGATGCGGCGACCGTCATCGAGGGCGCCGGCCGCGCGCTGTTGCCGGGGCTCTTCGACATGCATGCGCACGAAGACGCCTGGAACTCCGCGTTGCAGATCGCCGGCGGCGTCACGACCTCTCGCGACATGGCCAACGACAACGCCTATCTCGCGGACCTGATGGCCGACATCGCCCGCGGCGACGTCGTGGGTCCGCACATCGTGCCGGCCGGCTACATCGAGGGCGAGAGCCCGTTTTCGTCGCGCGGCGGATTCGTGGTCAACAGCGTCGACGAGGCCAAGGCCGCGATCGACTGGTATGCCCAGCGCGGCTATCGGCAGATCAAGCTCTACAATTCAATCAAGCCGGAATGGGCCAAACCGATCGCCGACTATGCGCATTCGAGGGAGCTGCGCGTCAGCGGCCACGTGCCCGCTTTCTCGCGCTCGGAACGCGTGGTCCGAGAAGGCTACGACGAGCTGCAACACATCAACCAGCTGATGCTGAATTTCGTCTCGGAACCCGATACCGACTCGCGCACGATCGTGCGTTTCAACCTGGTCGGTGCGAAATCGCACACGCTCGACCTCGACTCGAAGGCGGTGCGCGACTTCATCGCGCTGCTGGCCGAGCGCGGCACCGTCATCGACGCGACGATGGCGACATTCGAGGGCCCGTACACGCAGCGGCCGGGCGACATGGACCCGTCAGTCGCTGCCATCGCCGATCACGTGCCCTTCGCCACGCAGCGCGCCTGGCGCAACAATTCGACGGACGTGAGCGGCGGCAAGCTCGAAACCTACCGAAAATCGTGGCAGCGCATGATGCAGTTCCTCGGCAGGCTCCATGCCGCAGGCGTACCGCTCGTCGCCGGCACCGATTCGATCGCGGGATTCATGCTGCACCGGGAGCTGGAGCTCTACGTTCAGGCGGGCGTCTCTCCCGGCGAGGCCATCCGCATCGCGACCGAGAACGGTGCGCGCTATGCCGGCGTCCTGCCTGAGACCGGCACGATCGAGCGCGGCAAGCGCGCGGACCTCATTCTGGTGGACGGCGATCCGACGAAGGAAATCTCCGATATCCGCCGGATCAGCTACGTATTGAAGGAGGGTATCGGTTACGTCCCTGCGGAGCTCTACGAAGCCTTCGGCGTGCGGCGATTCGCCGAACCGCCGCAAGTCACGCAACCTGGCAGCCGCTAGCCGCCAGGCTGCGAGGGAAGATCAGTTGACGGCGCTGAGGGCTCCGATCACCGAAGCGCCGAAGCGCCGAAGCATCGAAGATCATCAGTCCGATGCACCAGATGATCCAGGTGCCGATGATGGCGCGGGCGCAGTGGTTACGGTTTCGTTCATGACCTCGATCCTCCCCTGAACGGAATGCCCGCTCTGCGGCGGGACCGGCGAATTCTGTCACCGACCATCGACACGCGCCAGCGAAGGGCTCCCGGCATGCGCATCAGGCGGCCGGCGCCAGTGGCCGCGGACGGCCGATCGCATGTCCCTGCACGAAGTCGATGCCCATTGCGCGCGCGGCTTCGAGGCCGGCGAGGTCCTCGATCTGTTCCGCGACGAGGCGGAAGTTCAACGTGCGCGCCATGCCGACGACCGCGCTCACCATCGCCTGGTTCACCGAGTCGCGGCCGAGGTCGCGCATGAACGCGCCCCCGATCTTCAGGTAATCCATCGGCAAGTTCTTGAGGTTCGCGAAGCCGCCGAGGTCGGTTCCGAAATCGTCGAGCGCAAAGTGGCAACCCATGCCGTGCAGCACGTCGATGAAACGCCGCGCCTGTTCGAGATTGCCGATGACCGAGGTCTCGGCGACCTCGAAACAGATCTGCTGCGGCTGCACGCCGGTGCGGTCCAGCTCGTCGACGACGAACTCGAGGAAGGTCGGATCCGCGAGCGTCTGGCCGGACACGTTGATCGACAGGCTGCGCCCGGCCGGAATCCGGATCGCCCCCGCCGCGAATGCGGCAAGCGCCGATCCGAGTACCCAGCGGTCGATCAGCGACATCAGCCGGTAGCGCTCGGCGGCCGGGAAGAATTCGGCCGGTGAGACCGGCTGCCCGTCGTCGTGCAGGCGCACGAACACTTCCATCGCCGGTCCGCCCTGCCCGCCCGGCTGCGTGTGCTCGATCGGCTGCACGTACAGCTCGAAGAAACCGTCGCGCAGCGCCGCCTGCAGGCGCTGCAGCCACTGAATCTCGCCGCGGCTGCGCGCGACCACCTCGTCGTGCGAGGAATACACGTGCACGTGACTGTCGCTCTGTTTCTTCGCGACGTAACAGGCGGAGTCGGCCGCGTTCATGATCTCTTCGAGCGAGTTGCTCTCGCCAGTCAGCTCGACGAGTCCGATGCTGACGCCGACGTTGAAAATGCGGTCTTTCCAGACGAAGCGGTAATCGCCGATCGCGCGCCAGACGTCGTCCGCGATCTGCCGCGCTTTCTCGAGCGGACAGCCGACCAGCAGCACGCCGAATTCGTCGCCGCCGAGCCGCGCCACGGTGTCCGAATCGCGCACGGCTTCGCGGATCAGCGCCGCGACCTCGCGCAGCATGTTGTCGCCGGCGAGGTGTCCGCTCGTGTCGTTCACCGCCTTGAAGCGATCGAGGTCGAGATAGCACATGACGTGTCCCTGGCGCCCGCCGCGCGCGACTTCGAGCGCTTCCTGCAGCCGGCGCTCGAATTCGCGGCGATTAACGAGCCCGGTCAGTGCGTCGTGGCTCGCCTGATACGACATCTGCTGCGTCAACCCGCGTAATTCGCTGACGTCATGCAGCATCACCGCAGTGCCGGCAATGTTGCCCTGCGCGTCGCGGATCGGCGATGCAGTCGCCTCGATGCCCAGTTCGTTGCCGCTGGTGCGCGCGATCAGGAGCGCGCGCCGGCCGAGATTGACGCGGCTGCCGGACCCGAGGCACTGGTCCACGGGGTCGGGCAGCGGGCGACGGTCGTGCTCGTCCACGAATCCGATCAGCGCACCAAACGGCCGTCCGATCGCATCCTCGCGGCGAATGCCGGTCAGCAATTCCGCCGAACGGTTAAGGTAGTCGACGACCCCATGAGCATCCGTCGTCAACAATCCTTCGCCGAGCGAATCGAGCGCGAGCTGGGAACGCTCCGGCGCCGCGATGGCATCCTCGGATTCGCGGTGCGGCAGCATTTCCTCGGCGGTGAACAGCACGCGCCTGGCTCCGCCCGATTCGAGCGCGCTCGCCGTGAGTTCGAGCCGCGTGACCTGGCCGTGCGCGTCCGCAATTTCGACTTCCACCAGGGCGGGGCCCGCTTCGCCCGCCAGCGCCCGCGAGACCGCGATCGAAGTGAGGCCGGCGTACTCGGACGAAACGAGGTCCGACAGGCTGCGCCCGACGAGTTCCGGCGCCGGGATGCCGATCATCCTGGCGAATGCGTCATTGACGGCTTCGATGCGCTCGCCATGCAGCAGCGCCGCTTCACGCATTGCCGAAAGCATCGCGCGCGTACCGTTGCCGGACGCAGTCGTTCCGCCTCCGGCCTGGTGTGCGGATTCGGCTTCGCCCACGAGACGGCGCAGCCGCTGCCGCTGTATCAGGACGAATACGGCGAACAAGGCAGCGACAATCGCGAACGCGACTGCGGCGATCACTGGGACCGTCATGCGCCCGGCCATCCCCTTCGTCGGCTCCGTCGTGTACCCGCGGTGCCGTTTAATTCATTCCGCTGTGCGGCTTTTGGCAGCATATCCCACGCTTGTACTGCGGCTCTCCGCGATTCACCATAATGGCGATGAACACCAGGATTGAAGCCGCCCGGCGCCAGATGATCGAACAGCAGGTACGCGCCTGGGACGTGCTCGAAGCACGCGTGCTCGACGCGCTCGCTGTCGTGCCGCGCGAGCATTTTGTGCCGGCAGCCTATCGCGGCGTCGCGTTCGCGGATGCAGCGATTCCGATCGGACATGGCCAGACCATGCTGAAACCCGCGGTCGAAGGGCGCGTGCTGCAGGCGCTCGCGCCGATGCGCGGCGAGCGCGTGCTTGAAATCGGCACCGGCACCGGATTCTTCGCCGCCTGCCTGTCGGAACTCGCGGGCGACGTCGAAAGCATCGAAATCTTCGACGATCTGGCTGCGGGCGCGCAGGCTGCGCTCGCAGGTCTCGGCCTGTCGCGCGTAAAGGTGACCGTCGCGGATGCGTTTGCGCATGATATCGGCAGCGGTTACTCCGCCATCGCCGTCACCGGCTCGCTACCAGTCGACGATCCGCGCTTCGAACGCGCACTCTCGGTTGGCGGGCGGTTGTTCATCACCATCGGCACGCCGCCGGTCATGGAAGCGCGCCTCGTCACCCGCACCGCCGAAAACGCCTGGTTGCGTGAAACGCTGTTCGAAACCGCCATCGAACCCCTGCTGCACGCAGCCGCCGCACCTCGTTTTCGCTTTTGATTAGCAGCCGATCATCGTTGCGCGCTCCACTGCAGACTTGTTTTGTATGGCTATTGCATCGTTCGTTCCCACTTGATCGACCAGTTCAGCCCCTATTGTCGATGGTCAGTTGGTGATATACACTACTAATACAGTAGTTGTCCTCCCTGCCCTCCCGTGCGAAGGAATGTCTCTGCATGAATACCCGATTCCTGGTCCACACGATTCTCGCGGCCGCGAGCGTGGCGAGCTTCAACGCGTCGGCGACCGATCTGAAGGATGTTTACGAGCGCGCGCTCACGAGTGACCCCGTGATTCGCGAAGCGGACGCGCTCCGGCTTGCGGCGCGGGAGTCGCGTCCGCAAGCGATCGGCGCGCTGCTGCCGCAGGTGGCCGCGACGGGACGCCACAACGAAACCGAGACCAACAGTTTCGGCATCGACGTGGATCCGCCGGACCCGGCCGACGAAGTGGACCAGGACCGTGACGGCGACAGCGACGACTGGAACGTGACGTTGCGACAGAGCGTGTTCAGCTGGCAGAACTGGGCGACCCTGCGCCGCGCAAGCGTGGAAACTGCGCAGGCGGAAGCCGATTACGACGCGGCGCAGCAGGACCTGATCCTGCGCACCGCGGAGGCGTATTTCAACGTTCTGGCCGCGCAGGACACCCTGGAGGCGGCGGTCGCCGCGCACGACGCGATCGGCCGCCAGCTCGAACAGTCCGACAAGCGCTTCGAAGTCGGCCTCATCGCGGTCACCGACGTGCAGGAAGCGAAGGCGGCGTTTGATTCGGCGACCGCCGCGCTGATCCAGGCCAAGCGCAATCTCGCAACGACGCAGGAACGGCTGCGCGAACTGACCGGCGACACCTACGACGAACTGGAAAGGCCGGGCGCAGACATGCCGCTCGCGGCTCCCAATCCGGCGAGCCCCGAGGACTGGGTCAAGCTCGCGATGGAGCAGAACGCGCGGCTGATCTCGAGCCGGCTGGCCGCCGACATCACGCGCCAGGACGTCAGCTTCGAACGCGGCGGACATCTCCCGAGCCTCGACCTCGTCGTTTCGCGTGGCGAGTTCGAATCGGATTTCGACGTCACCACCACGGTCAACGACAGCGCTCCGGTCGATACCCTCGCCACCTCGGACAGCGACGACACGACGGTCTCGCTGCAGGTGACGGTGCCGATATTCACCGGCGGCGCGACGCGGTCGCGCGTGCGCCAAGCCGGGTTTCGCCATGTCGCGGCGCGCGAGCGCCTGGAACGCACCGCCCGCGAGACCGAGCGCGAGACCAGAGACGCCTATCTCGGCGTGAACTCCGAAGTGGCACGCGTGCAGTCGCTGCGCCAGGCGGTCGAGTCCGCCATGACGGCCCTGCAGGCGAGCGAGGCCGGCTACGAGGTCGGCACGCGCACGTCCGTCGACGTGCTGGAAGCGCGGCGCCGGCTGTTCGAGTCACAGACAAACTATGCGCGCAGCCGTTACGACTACCTGCTGAACGTGCTGCGCCTGCAGCTCGCGGCAGGCACGCTCGACCAGAAAGGCCTTGACGACATCAACTCGCTGCTGACCGAAAGCGTCCGCGTCCGCTGATCAGGTCGCGTCCGGCACGCCGGCATCGGCGCCGGCGCCCGCCGCTCGCGCGAGCCGGTCGGCGACGGCCGCCCAGGCCTCGGTCGCGGGCACGGCCTCGACGAGAATCCGTGCCGCGCCCGCACGATCGAGTTCGCGCAGCGTCGCATACAGTGCCCGGCCGTAACGCGACGGCTCCGCCGGCAGCGGCCGCCAGACGATCCGGTCGGGCGCCACCGGCGCGACCGCATGGGTCAGCACGGCGAGGCGTTCACCGCGCCGGAGCGTGCGCCCGATCTCGCCATTCAGATCCGCGCCATCGATGACCACGAGCGGCGTCTGCGGTGCGTAATGCGAGCGCCCGCTGCCTGGCGCGCGCGGCGCCGCCGCATCGGCGTCCGTCACGATGCCGACCACGTCCGCAATCTGCAGCCGCGACACCGCACCGGGTCGCAGCAGCGTCACGCGTCCGCCGAGGCACGCGACGATCGTCGATTCGAGCCCGACGTCGCAGTCACCGCCGTCGAGCACCATCGCGACCCGGGCGCCGAGTTCCTCGCGCACATGGTCCGCGCGCGTCGGGCTGATGCGCCCATAGCGATTCGCGGAAGGCGCCGCAATGCCGCGGCCGAATGCCGCGAGCAGCGCGCGCGCGACGGGATGCGCGGGCGCCCGCAATGCGACGGTCGACTGGCCGCCCGTGACCGCGGGCAGCACGTGATCCGCTTTCGGCACCACGAGCGTCAGCGGTCCCGGCCAGAAAGCCTCGCCCAGGCGCACGGCGGTGTCCGGCATCGCGGTGGCCCAGCGTCGCGCGGCCGCGAGATTGCTTACGTGCACGATCAGCGGGTGGCAGGCGGGGCGGCCTTTCGCCGCGAAGATGCGTGCAACGGCGGCGGAATCCGCCGCGTCGCCGCCGAGCCCGTAGACGGTCTCGGTCGGAAACGCGACGAGTTCGCCCGCATTCAGCAGCGCAGCGGCTTTTTCGATCTGGTCGGCCTGCGGCAGCATGCGCGATGATAAGCGCCGCGGCATCACTCCAGTGGTATGCGGTGCCAGCCGGTCTCGCTCCGGCGCAGTTCGTAGGCCGGCCAGTAGTGCCGGTCGAGACGCATGGTGATGACCTCGACCGCGTCGTTCCAGCTGACCGTCTTCAACCGGATCGACGAACGGTCCGTGCGTCCCGACACCGCACGGATGAATGCGTCGAGATCAGGCACCGGAACCCCGTCGACCTCGGTGATGCGCCGGCCCGCCCACAACTTGTGGCGCGAAGCCGGTGAGCCATACATGAAAAATGCAATGAACACGCCGTCGGGCTGGATGCCGCGCTGCGCGGCCATCGCGCGATGTGGCGCCTGCAGGGTCGCACCCGCCCAGATCAGCACGCGCTCGATGTCGCGGCCGGACAACGCGACGGTTTCCAGCGGCAGTGTCAGCTCCTTGCCGGAGCGCCACAGTGTCAGCGTGACCTGCGCCGCCCGTACCGCCGCGCCGAGATCGGCGAAGCTGTTGACCACTTGCCCGTCGACCGCGAGCAACAGGTCGCCCGGCGCGAGCACCGTTGCGGCCGGTGTGCCCGCGACCAGCCGTTCGACCGTCAACACCTGGCGGCGCTGCGGATTGTGCGCCGACAGGCGCTCGATCCACTGCTCGTCGAGCCCGAGGCGGCGCGCCTGCGCCAGCGAGAGCAGCTCGAACTCCGCCTCGGCGGAGTACAGGATGCGGCCGTCGCGCGCGTAATCGAGCATTTCCTGGACGATGTCGCCCGGCACACCCAGGTTCGTCTGCTCGCGCTGCCGCCCGTTCTCGAGGGCGAAACTCGACCACAGAGCGAGCGCTTCGCCGTGGCGGTCGACGATCACGCCGTCGAAGTCGGTCGGTCCGCCGACAAGCCGTATCGCCTCCAGGTTCGCATCGCGGAATTGCAGCGTCCGCGACAGCGGAAAAGTCACCGGCCCTATCGAGCCGACGGTCGCCTGCTGCGAGACGACGCGGTTATCGGACTGCAGCCCGACGACCTGCACCTGCTCGCCGGTGAGCGGCACGCGTCCGGCGAAGCGCACGGCCTGCACCGGCGTCTCCCCGAGCTGCTTCGGGTCATAGCGCACGATCGCGAGGTTGTGCAGCGGGTGGACGTATTCAACCGTGCCGTCCAATTCGATGGTGCCTGCAAAAGTCAGGCGAACGTCGCCGATCGCGACCGGCACCGTGTTGCGGTCGACCGCGACGAGCCCGCGCACGGCGTCGAGCACGATGCCGGTGCCGTGATAGTTGCGCTCGGTCACGCCGGAGACCGCGTACGGCATGTTGAATTCCACCAGCACAAGCGACGGGGCGATGGCGTCGACGAGCCGATCGCCGGTCCGCGCGAATCGCGTGGTGCCGGGTTTTGGCGGCGGCGCATCCGGCCCGGCGGGAACGGGATCGCAGGGCCAGCGGCCGACCGTATCGTCGCGCACGCAATGGCTCACCGGGAACCATGCGCGGTCGATCCGCAGCGTCTTGAGCTGCGGCGCCCGCGTCTCCTCGGGCGTAAAGAAACGCACCGTGACGCGCTGGCGATGGCCGAGCGTCGCGATCAGCTTGCGCACATCATCGAGATTCGCAAGCGGTTGACCGTTGAGTTCGGTCAGCACGGCGCCGCGCGGAATGTCGGCGGTGCCGAAAGTGTAGCCGGGATTCGCGACATAGACACCGGCCACAGGCACGTTCATGTGACGCGCCATCTGCCAGGACAGCGTGTGCAGCACGCCGTCGCCGATCTCGAGGTAATCGGACGGCGTGATGTCCCGCAGGTCCTGCACCGGCAGCGTGATCCGTTGGGACTCGCCGCCACGCACGACCCCCAGTTCCACCTTGCCGCCGATCTTGTCGTCGAGCCGCGCGTCGAGCGTGTCGAAGTCCGCGATCGGCTGCTCATCGAGCGACACCAGGATGTCGCCGACCGCCAGTTGGCCGTGAGCCGCCGACCCAGGCTGTACTTCAACCACGACCAGCATGCCGGTGCGCGATGGCGCGGAGCGACGCGCCGCCGCTTCGGCGCCCGCCGGCAGGCCGAGCCGGCGCAATTCGTCATAGGGCGTGTAGCTGAACACGGTCTGCAAGGTTCCGCGACTGACGGGTTCGCCGTTCTGCAACAGCTTGAGGGCGCGCACGACGCGCGGCAGCGGCAGGTAGAAGCTCGATGCCGCGCCGGTGGAGCCGCCCGCATTCAGCGCGAGCACGCGGCCCTGGATGTCGACGACCGGGGAGCCGGAGGATCCGCCCGACGTGCCGGAGGCGGCCTGGTAATAAAACGTGTTGAAGTCGTTGTATTTGCCGATGCCGTATTCCGGTGCCTGGCGATCGAGCCGTGCGAGCGTGCCGGCCAGGATCGAGAGCTGTTCGCCAGCGTCGTTGCCGATCACGCGGATCTCGACGCCGACTTGCGCGCCTGCGGGATGCAGCGGGAGTTCGGCCGGCGTGATGAAGCGGAGCTTCGACGGGTCGTAATGATAAAAGCCGAAGTCGTGCACCGGGTCGCGGTAGACCGGCTGCAGTTCCACTTCCTCGCGGTTGATGAAAGTCGCGATCGCGGTCACCGGGCCCGGCGTCACCACGTGGCGGTTCGTCAGGATCAGCCCGCGCTTGGCGTCGACGACGAAGCCGGTCGCCTGCGACGACGTGTTCCACTCGGTGTCGAATGCGCGAGTCTGGTCGATCTGAATCGCGACGACGCCGGTCGCTATGCGTTCGAGGGTGCGGGACCAGGCAGGCGTCTGCTCGGCCTCGACGACCTGGGCTGCGGCCGCGAGCGGCAACAGCGCTGCCAGCAGGGCGGCCGGCAGCGCGCCGGCGATGTGCTCAATCCAGCCGGTATTGGAATGCTTCATGAAATCGTTCCCTGAACTCGTCGAGCGTGAAACGGTGATATTGAGTGCCGACGGTCGCGATCTTGATCGCGCCTATCAGCGAGGCAATGCGTCCCGTGGTCTGCCAGTCGATGTCATTCATCAGGCCGTACAGCAGGCCCGCGCGGTAGGCGTCGCCGCAGCCCGTCGGATCGACCACCTGCGCCGCTGGCACAGCGGGGATATCGTACCGCCGGCCGCCCGCGTGGACGATGGACCCGAGCGCGCCGCGCGTCACGATATAACCCTTCACGCGTTCCGCGAGCGCGCCGAACGACAACCCCGTGCGTTCCTGCAGGAGCTCCGCCTCGTAATCATTGACCGTGATCCAGGTCGCGCGTTCAACGAAAGCCGCGAGTTCGGGTCCGTCGAACAGCGTCATCGCCTGGCCGGGGTCGAACACGAACGGGATGCCGGCATCCGCAAGCTGCGCCGCGTGCGCAATCATGCCCTCGCGGCCATCCGGTGCGAGCACGCCGATCGTGATGCTGCTGTCCCGCGGCACATCGAGCCGCCAGGAGTGGTTCATCGCGCCCGGATGGAATGCTGTGATCTGGTTGGCATCGAGGTCGGTCGTGATATAGGCCTGCGCGGTGTACTCGTCTTCGATCACGCGCACGTGCCGGAGCGACATGCCATTCGCGACCATCCATTCGCGATACGGACCGAAGTCATGGCCGACCGAGCCCATCGCGTGGCCGTCGCATTCGAGCAATGTCAGGTTGAATGCGATGTTGCCGGCGCAGCCGCCGAAATTGCGCCTGAGCGTCGGCACCATGAACGATACGTTCAGCAGGTGGATCTTGTCGGGCAGTATCTGGTCGCGGAAGCGGCCCGGATAGACCATGACCGTGTCGTACGCGAGCGAGCCGCAGATCAGCGCGGCCATGCGAGCACCAGCAGCCAGTTGACGGCGAGCAGGACGAATGCGAGGAACACGGCCGCCGACCCGAGTTCCTTGGCGATGCCGGAAAGCGGATGGCGCTCGAGACCAATGCGATCCACCGTCGCCTCCAGCGCGCTGTTCAGCAGCTCGATCACCAGCACCAGGAACATCGGACCCACCAGCAGCGCGCGTTCGACGCCGCTCGCGCCGAGCCAGAGGCCGAGCGGCACGACGGCCGCCGCGAGCGCGCATTCCTGGCGGAATGCCGCTTCGTCCCGCCAGGCAGCGCGCAGCCCGCGCCACGTGCTGCCGAAAGCACGCACGAACCGCGCCGCGCCGGGTCGCTTGTCGGGGCGTTCGTTCACGCCGCAGCCGGCTTCCATGCTACGTCGAGCTGGCGCGCCGCGCGGACATCGTCCAGGCGCCGCACCGGCATCGTGTGCGGCGCCGCCTTCACGGTCGCCGCGTCGCATTCCGCCTCGCGGCGGATCGCGGCGAGCGCCTCAACGAAGCCATCGAGCTCCTCGCGAGTCTCGGTCTCGGTCGGTTCGATCAGCAGGCATTCGGGCACCAGCAGCGGAAAGTACGTGGTCGGCGCATGGTAGCCATGGTCGAGCAGGCGCTTGGCGAAGTCCATCGCCGTGACCCCGGTTTCCCGCGCCAGGCGTTTCAGCGTGATGATGAACTCGTGGCTCGCGCGGCGTCCCGGATACGCCGTGTCGAAACCGGCTTCGGTCAGGCGCGCGAGCAGGTAGTTCGCATTCAGCGTCGAGTACTCGGCAACGCGGCGCATTCCGGCGGCGCCGAGGATGCGCATGTACACCCATGCGCGCAGCAGCACGCCCGTGTTGCCCATGAAACCCGACAGCCGGCCGATCGAATCCGGCAGGTCGCGCTCGTCGATCCACCGATAACGGTCGCCTTCGCGCCCGACGACGGGCACCGGCAGGTATGGCAGCAGCCGCTTGCCCACGCCGACCGCACCCGAGCCCGGGCCGCCACCACCGTGCGGCGTCGAGAACGTCTTGTGCAGGTTCATGTGGATGACGTCGAAGCCCATATCGCCCGGCCGCACCTTGCCGAGAATCGCATTGAGGTTCGCGCCGTCGTAGTACAGCAGGCCGCCGGCGGCGTGCACCTTGCGCGCGATCTCGACGATGCGTCGCTCGAACACGCCGAGCGTGCTCGGATTGGTCAGCATGATGCCGGCGGTCGCCGGCGACAGCGCGGCGTCGAGCGCGGCCAGGTCCACGTCGCCATTCGCGAGCGACGCGATTTCGCGAACCTTCATGCCGCACATCGTCGCGGTTGCCGGATTCGTGCCGTGCGCGGCGTCCGGCACGATGATCTCGTTGCGCGCCGTGTCGCTGCGCGCGCGGTGATAGGCTCGGATCATCGCGACGCCCGCGAATTCGCCCTGGGCGCCGGCCATCGGCGTCAGCGAAACGCCGGCCATGCCGGTGACGTGGCGCAGCATCTCCTGCAGTTCGAAGAGGCAGCCGAGCATGCCCTGGCCGGTCGCCACGGGCGCGAGCGGATGACGGCCGAGGAAGCCCGGAAGCATCGCAAGCGAATTGCACACCCGCGGGTTGTACTTCATCGTGCAGGAGCCCAGCGGGTAAAAATGCGTGTCGATTCCGAAGTTGAGTTGCGACAGCCGTGTGTAGTGACGAATGGCCTGCAGCTCGGACACGGCCGGCAATGGCGGCGGGCGCCGGCGACGCAGCGACTCCGGGATGCCGGATTCGGCCGGCGCCGGGTATTGCGCGGTCGCGCCGCGCCCGGACTGCGACAGTTCGAATATGAGCGGCTCGGTCTTGCGCATCGTGCGCTTCCTCAGGCCGCCGCCGCGCGGCCGATCAGGCGTCCGAGTGTGCGGGCATAGAGTTCGATATCGGCCTGCGTGCGGGTTTCGGTGGCGCAGACGAGCAGCGACTGCCCCAGTTCCGGATAATCCCGCGACAGGTCATGGCCGCCGACGATGCCTTCCGCGGCCAGCGCTTCGAGCAGCGGCGCAACTTCCCGGTCGAACTGCAGCACCGCCTCGTGAAACCGCGGGCCCGCGAATGCCGCGCGTACGCCGGGCAACGCGGTCAGGCTCGCGACGAGTTCACGCGTGCGCGCGGCGCAGGCGCTGGCGACGCGCTCGAGGCCGACCGGCCCGAGCAGCGCGAGGTGAATCGTCGCCGCGGTCATCAGCAGGCCCTGGTTGGTGCATATGTTCGACGTCGCCTTTCCGCGCCGGATGTGCTGTTCGCGCGCCTGCAGGGTCAGCGTATAGCCAGTCCGTCCGTCGGCATCCACGGTGCGTCCCGCGATGCGTCCCGGCATCTGCCGGACATGCTCGGACCGACAGGCCATGAAACCGACGTATGGCCCGCCCGACGACAGCGGCACGCCGAATGGCTGTGCATCGCCGCAGGCGATGTCCGCGCCGCCCTCTCCCCATTCGCCGGGCGGCGTGAGCAGCGCAAGCGAAACGGGATTGACCGCGGCGATCACGAGCGCGCCATTCGCGCGCGCGAATCGGGTCAGCGCCTCGACGTCTTCGAGCTGGCCAAAAAAATTGGGCTGCTGGATCACGACCGCGGTGAGGTCCTGCCCGGCGAAGCGCTCGACCGCATTCGGATCGATCGTGCCGCGCGCCGGATCGTATGGCACGGTTTCGAGCGTGAGCCTCTGCCCTTCCGTGATCACGCCGGCGACGCGCCGCCACACCGGGTTCACCGTGGACGGCACGAGGATGCGCGCGGACTTCGAGCGGCGGTGCGCACGCACCGCCATCAGGCAGGCTTCCGCGAGCGCCGAGGCGCCGTCGTACAGCGATGCATTCGACACGTCCATCGCGGTCAACCCCGCGATCATCGACTGGAATTCGTACATGATCTGCAGCGTGCCCTGGCTCGCCTCGGCCTGGTACGGCGTGTACGCACTGTAGATTTCGCCGCGCGTCGCCAGCGCCCAGACCGGCGCCGGGATGTGATGCTCGTAGGCGCCGGCGCCGATGAAGTTGAGGCGCCGGCCATCGCCATCCGCTCGTCCGGCCGCGAGCCGCGAAACTTCCATCTCGGAAAGCGCGCCGGGCACGCCCGCCAGTTCGTCGACGCGAAGGTCCGGCGGAATCTCGTCGAACAGTGCATCGATCGCTCCGACGCCGATGCGGTCCAGCATCGCACGTACGTCTTCGGCGGTATGCGGAATGTAGGGCACGTCAGGCTCCGGTCGCGATCTCGGCGGCGTAACCGCCCGCATCGAGCGGCACGTCGGCCACACGGCCGGAGGGCTTCAGCCGCAGGATCCAGCCCTGGCCGTAGGGATCCTGGTTGATCAGTTCCGGCTGCGTCGCGAGCAGCGCGTTGCCGGCGATCACTTCGCCGCCGAGCGGACTGTAGACGTCGGATGCGGCCTTCACCGATTCCACGACCGCGCAGGCGTCGCCGGTCGCGAGCACGCGCCCCGCTTCGGGTACCTCGACGAACACCAGGTCGCCGAGCGATTCCTGCGCATGATCGGTGATGCCGATTTCGACGCTGCCATCCGGCAGCGCGCGCACCCATTCATGGCTCTTCGTGTAGCGCAGGTCGGCGGGAATGTCGCTCATGCGATTCTCCAATCAGGTTTCGATCAGGCTTTTGCCGTTCCGCACGAACGGCGGCTTCACGATGCGCGCGGCGAGGCGCTTGCCGCGGATGTCGACTTCGACCCGGCCATCCGCCGCCGCGGGCACGCGCGCGAGTCCGACCGAACGCTCGAGGGTCGGCGAGAACGTGCCGCTCGTCACTTCGCCGTTGCCGGCCGCGGAATGAACCACCTGGTGCGAGCGCAGCACGCCGCGCTCCTCGAGCACGAGCCCGACGAGCTTGCGCTGTAGTCCCGCGGCGCGTTCGGCGACGAGCGCCGCCTTGCCGATGAATTCGCGGTTGCCGTCGAGCGCGACGGTCCAGGCGAGGCCAGACACCAGCGGTGACACGGTCTCATCCATGTCGTTGCCGTAAAGATTCATGCCCGCTTCGAGCCGGAGCGTGTCGCGAGCGCCGAGGCCGCAGGGCTGGACGCCCGCGACTTTCAGCGCCTGCCACGTAGCGACCGCCTCCTCCGCCGGCATCATGATCTCGTAGCCGTCTTCGCCGGTGTAACCGGTGCGCGAGACGAACCATTCGTCGAAAGCCACGCCGAAGAAACTGCCGAGCTCCGAAGCCTTTGCCCGGTGGGCGTCCGGGAATACGGCCGCCGCGATGGCGCGCGCGTTCGGGCCCTGCACCGCAATCATTGCGAGATCGCGACGCGGCACGACCGCGACACCGACCGGCTTCGCATGATCCTTGATCCAGGCGAGGTCTTTGTCGGCCGTGCCCGCGTTGACGACGAGCCGGAACCAGCGCTCATCCGATGAAACAGACGATCAGATCGTCGATCACGCCGCCATCGACGCGCAGCATGCAGCTATAGAGCGCTTTGCCGGGCTCGGTCAGCCGATCGACGTCGTTCGCGAGCAGGCGCAGCAGCAGCGGCCGCACCCCGGCGCCGCGCAGGTCGACGGTGCACATGTGGGACACATCGAACATGCCGGCATCGCGACGCACGGCGTGATGCTCCTCGATCTGCGAGCCGTAACCGACCGGCATGTCCCATCCGCCAAAATCGACGAGGCGCGCGCCGTCCGCGAGATGCTGGTCGTAGAGCGCTGTTCGTCGTCCCATCCGGCTGCTCCCCGGCACGTCCGCAAAAAAAAGGCGGCGGGCCCGCTGGACCCGCCGCCCCTCTGTCCTGATACCTGAGAGATTGGGTACCGGGCAATCCCGGTTCCGCTCCCCTTCGGTGGGCCCGCCAGGGCCGCTCTCCAGAGTTCGCCTGAACCTGCCGTTCGGGTGCCTGAGCGTTTCCGGGCGGGTTGCGCCTTCGGCGCCGCGCGTGCGCGGTCTCTCCGGCAGGTTCCATTCGCGACTGCGGGATTCTAGCGGAAAGCGCCGGGGTGCACAGGGTATCATCGCGCTCCAACCCGTCCTGACCGGAGATTGGCCCATGCCCCGATCGTGGCTGGCATTGTTGACGCTGATCAGCGCCGCGGCTTTCGCACCCGCGCCCGCGGCGGCCGACGCGTCCGCCGACTTGAAGGCCCTGTTCGAGCGCGAATGGGAGCGCGACCTGCGCGACAACCCGCTGCTCGCGACCTACCGCGGCGACACGCGCTACGACGAGCTGTGGCCCGACATCACGCCCGCCGCGCAGGACGCGCGCAATGCGGCCGACGCGAAGGTGCTGGACGACCTCGCGAAGATTCCGCGCGACCGGCTCCCGGCCGCCGAACAGCTCGACTACGACCTGTTCAAGTACGAGTACGAGGACCGCAAGGCCGCCGCCGCCTTCCATCCCGAGTATTACGAGATCCGCGCGCGCGACGGCCCGCAGGCGCTCAACGAAACCGCCGAGCTGATGCCGTTCGAGACCGTTGCGAACTACGAGACCTGGCTCAGGCGGCTGTCCTCGTTGCCCGCGTACCTCGAACAGTACGGCGAACAGCTGAAGCGCGCCGCGGCAGCGAAGCACACCCAGCCGCGCGTGATCATGGATCGCGTGCTGCCGCAGCTCCAGGTGCAGATCCCGGACGACCCGGAGAAGAGTCCGTTTTTCGAACGGTTCACGCGCTATCCGGACGCGATTCCAGCGGCCGAGCGCGAACGGCTCGCCGCCGCCGCGCGCAAGTCGATCGCGCGAATCCGTCATTCCGGCCTACCGCCGGTTCACAAAGATATTCCAGGAGACCTACCTGCCCGCCTGCCGCGAGTCGGTCGGCATCTGGGACACGCCGGACGGGCGTGCCTTCTATGCGAACCGCGTGCGCTATCACACGACGACTTCGCTGACGCCCGAGCAGATCCACGAGATCGGACTCGCGGAAGTGGCGCGCAATCGCGCCGAGATGCAGAAGGTGATGGACGAAGTCGGCTTCAAGGGCGATCTCGTGAAATTCTTCGAGCACCTGCGCACCGATCCGCAGTTCTACTACAAGACGCCGGACGAATTGTTCCGCGCCTACGCCTTCATCACGAAAGTGATCGACCCGGAGCTGCCAAAGCACTTCGGCAAGCTCTACCGCACGCCCTTCGGCCTGCGAGCGATCCCGGAGAACAGCGCGCCGACCACCACGACGGCGTATTACCAGGGCCCCTCGATCGACGGCACGCGCCCGGGCTATTACTACGTCAACCTCTACCGGCCAGAAGTACGGCCGAAGTACGAGATGGAAGTGCTGACCGTGCACGAAGCCGCGCCGGGTCACCACCTCCAGATCGCGCTCGCCCAGGAGCAGACCGACCTTGCGAAGTTCCGCGCGATTCGGCGGCCAGACGGCCTACACCGAGGGCTGGGCACTCTATTCCGAGCGGCTCGGATACGACCTCGGCCTCTACAAGGATCCATACTCGCGCTTCGGCCAGCTCACCTACGACCAGTGGCGCGCGGTGCGCCTCGTCGTGGACACGGGCATGCACCACATGGGCTGGACGCGCCAGAAGGCGATCGACTACTTCATGGCGAACGCGGCCAAGACCGAAACCGACATCGTCAACGAGATCGATCGCTACATCGCCTGGCCGGGACAGGCACTCGGCTACAAGATCGGCCAGCTCAAGATCATCGAGCTGCGCGAACGGGCCGAAGCGGCGCTCGGCGAGCGCTTCGACATCCGCGCCTTCCACGACACGATCCTCGCGACCGGTTCCGTGCCGCTCGATATCCTCGAGCAGACGGTGGACGCCTGGATCGGAGCCCAGCGGCAACCGTGATCGGCTCGCGCCGCGCCTCGGTCGCGGTACGCATCGGCGGCGTCACGGTCGGCGGCGGCGCCCCGGTCGTCGTGCAATCGATGACCAACACGGACACGGCGGACGTCGCGGCGACGGTACGCCAGATCCGGGAGCTGGCGGACGCGGGCTCCGAACTCGTACGCGTGACCGTCAACACCGACGAAGCCGCGGCGGCCGTGCCGCTAATCCACGAGCAGTTGGTCGCACAGGCCTGCGACGTGCCGATCGTCGGCGACTTCCACTTCAACGGCCATAAGCTGCTCGCGGCGTACCCCGCCTGCGCCGAGGCGCTCGCCAAGTACCGCATCAACCCGGGCAATGTCGGCCGCGGCAGCAAGCGTGACCCGCAGTTCGCCGCGATGATCGAGACCGCTTGCCGGTATGCGAAGCCGGTGCGCATCGGCGTCAATTGGGGCAGCCTCGACCAGGACCTGCTGACACGGATGATGGACGAGAACTCCAAGCTGCCCACGCCGCGCGACGCGCTCGAGGTGCTGCGCGAGGCGACCGTCGTCTCGGCCCTCGCCTCGGCGGCGCGCGCCGAGGAACTCGGGCTGCCGCACGATGCGATCGTCATCAGCAGCAAGGTCAGCGGCGTGCAGGACCTGATCGCGATCTACCGCGCGCTCGCCGCGCGCTGCGACTACCCGCTGCATCTCGGTCTGACCGAGGCCGGCATGGGCGCCAAAGGCATCGTGTCCTCGACGGCGGCCATCGCGGTGTTGCTGCAGGAGGGCATCGGCGACACGATCCGCGTGTCGCTGACGCCGGAACCCGGCGGCGACCGACGTCAGGAAGTGCGCGTCGCGCAGGAAATCCTGCAGAGCCTCGGGCTGCGCGCCTTCCTGCCGCGGGTTGTCGCCTGCCCCGGCTGTGGCCGCACGACCAGCAGCTATTTCCAGGAGCTCGCGCAGCGCATCCAGGATCACGTGCGCGAGCGCATGCCGGACTGGAAGCGCGACTTCGTCGGCGCCGAAAACATGACGGTCGCGGTGATGGGCTGCGTCGTCAACGGGCCGGGCGAGAGCAAGCATGCGAACATCGGCATCAGCCTGCCGGGCACGGGCGAACGGCCGGTGGCGCCGGTCTATGAGGACGGTGCAAAGACCGTGACGCTGAAAGGCGAACGCATCGCCGAGGAATTCCAGGAACTGGTCGAACGCTACGTCGCGCGCCATTTCGCGCGCAGGGAGGCCTGATGGAAACGCTGAAAGAACGCAAATGCGCCCCCTGCGAAGGCGGCGTGCGCCCGCACGACGCGAAGTCCGCCGCCGGCATGATGAAGCTGCTGCATGCCGACTGGCGTCTGGTCGAGGACGGCAAGGCGATCCGCCGCGAACTCAGGTTCCCGGACTTCTGGCGCACGATGAGCTTCGTCAACGCGCTCGCTCATGTCGCGAATGTCGAAGATCATCATCCGGACCTCGAGCTCGGATACAACTACTGCCGCATCCGTTATTCGACGCACGCGATCGGCGGCCTGTCCGACAACGATTTCATCTGTGCCGCCAAGGCGGACGCGCTGCTGTGACAAAAAGGGACTAAAAGGGGTCGCATCCCTTTGGGGAGAAGCCGTCATTTCGCCCAGTGAATCCGTTGCATCCAAAGGGATGCGACCCCTTTTGGTCACTGCGGCGCATCGGCGGGTGATCTTCGCCTCGTCGCTCGGCACCGTGTTCGAGTGGTACGACTTCTACCTGTACGGCACGCTCGCCGTGTTCTTCTCGGCGCTCTTCTTCCCGCCGGGCAACGACACCGCAGCGTTTCTTGCGAGTCTCGCGACCTTCGGCGCCGGTTTCGCGGTCAGGCCGCTGGGCGCGCTCGTATTCGGGCGCATCGGCGACCTGATCGGCCGCAAGTACACTTTCCTGATCACGATCGTCGTGATGGGCCTCTCGACGGCACTCGTGGGCGTGCTGCCGACTTACGCGCAGATCGGCATCTGGGCGCCGATCCTGCTGGTCACGCTCCGTCTCGCGCAAGGCCTCGCGCTCGGCGGCGAATACGGCGGCGCCGCGACCTACGTCGCCGAGCACGCGCCGCGGGGACGGCGCGGCTATTACACGAGCTGGATCCAGACGACGGCAACGCTGGGCTTCTTCCTGTCGCTCGCGGTGATCCTCGCCTGCCGTCTCGGGTTCGGCGAGGAGGATTTCCGCGAATGGGGCTGGCGCGTGCCGTTCCTGATCTCGGTCGTGCTGCTCGGTGTCTCGGTCTACATCCGGCTGAAGCTGCAGGAGTCTCCGATTTTCGTCGAGATGAAAGCCGAGGGCCGGTTGTCGCGGGCGCCGCTGACCGAAAGCTTCGGCCAGTGGCGGAATGCCCGTATCGTGCTGCTGGCGCTTTTCGGGGCGACCGCGGGCCAGGGCGTCGTCTGGTACACGGGCCAGTTCTATGCGCTCTTCTTCCTGCAGAACACGCTGAAGCTCGAATTCCAGACCTCTTACCTGCTGATCGCGGGCGCGCTGCTGATCGGCACGCCGTTCTTCGTGTTCTTCGGCCGCCTCTCGGACCGCATCGGTCGCAAGGGCATCATGGTCGCGGGCTGCCTGCTCGCGGCGCTGACTTTCATCCCGATCTTCAAGGGGCTGACGCTGTCGGTGAACCCCGCGCTCGCCGAATTCGAGCAACGCGCCGCGATCACGGTCGCAGGCGACGACTGCCGCTTCCACATCTTCGCGAAGCCCGCGACCGACTGCGACCGGGCGCGGGATTTCCTGACCAAAGCCGGCGTCAGCTACGAGAGCGTCGCGCCGGAGCCGGGGCACGCGGTCGTCACGACAATCGCCGACCAGCGTCTGGCCGGCTTCGATGAGGCCGGTCACCGCGAGGCGCTGGCGGCTTCGGGTTATCCGTCGGCTGCGGATCCGGAACGCGTGAACCTGCCGGTGACGCTCTTGCTGCTGACCATCCTGATGATCTACGTGACGATGGTGTACGGACCGATCGCAGCGTACCTCGTCGAACTGTTCCCGAGCCGGATCCGCTACTCGTCGATGAGCCTGCCGTATCACATCGGCAACGGCTGGTTCGGCGGATTCCTGCCGTTCCTGGCCGCGGCACTCGTCGTGCTGACCGGCAACGTCTATTACGGCCTGTGGTACCCGATCGCGATCGCCGCGATGAGCGGCATCGTCGGCCTGATCGGCCTCAGGGAAACAAAAGACGTCGACCTGCGATCATGACGGCGGGCGGCGCACGGACGCCGGTACCTCGCCCGCGAGACCGAGCGCGCGCTGCATGAAGACTCGCTTGAGCGGCCGCGCGGCCTGCACCAGTTCGAGCCCGGAGCGGCGCAGCCGCGAACGCATTTCGCCGTCACCCTGGAACAGCCGCTGGATGCCGTCCAGCAGGGCGATCGCCGGCAGCGACTCGGCCTTGCGCCAGCGTTCGTAGCGCCTGAGCGCGCGGCGCTCGCCCGGATCGTCGCCCGCCGCCACCGCGTCGCCTGCCACGTCGACGAGCGCCGCGACGTCCAGGAACGCGAGATTGATGCCCTGGCCTGCGAGCGGATGGACCGTGTGCGCGGCATCGCCGACGAGCGCGACGCGATGCGCGGCGTATTGCTTCGCATGCAGGAGCCTGAGCGGAAACGACGCGCGCGGCGCCGTGCATTCGAGCCGACCGAGGATGCCGGCGGATGCGTCGGTCACCCGCGCGGCGAATTCCTGATCTGTGCAGCCGAGGAGTTCTCCGGCAAGCGCGGGCGTCGTGGTCCAGACGAGCGACACGCGCCCGTCCGCGAGCGGCAGCAGCGCAAGCGGCCCGGTGTCGAGGAAGCGTTGCCAGGCGGTCGCCGCGTGCGGCTTCGAGGGGCGCAGATGCGTGACCACCGCGTGCTGCTCGTAACCCCAACCGCGCACGCCGATAGCCGCCTGCCTCCGCACCGCCGATTCCGAACCGTCAGCGCCGATGACGAGCGCGGCGCGGTATTCGCGGCCATCGGCGAGCGCTACGGCAATCGCCGCATCGGCGGCATCGAGATTCGCGAATTCTGCCTGCAGCAGCACGACGCCCGCCTGTCGCGCGCACGCGAGCAGCGCCGCCTGCACGGCACGGTTCTCGACGACGTGCCCAAGGTCCGGCTCGCCGAGCTCCGCCGCGTCGAAAGTGAGCGTCGCGGGACCGGCGGGATCGGAGCGCTGTTCCCAGACGACCATCCGCTCATAGGGCGCGACGCCGCGTGCCTGTACCGCGGGCCAGGCGCCGGTGCGTTCCAGCAATTGCTGCGAGGCGCGCGACAATGCCGAGACGCGTAGATCGAATGAATCGGCGGCGCCAGGCGACGGGGCCGGGCGCGGTTCGACGAGCGCGACGCGCAGCGAGCTGGTGTTCGGGTCGGTCGCAAGCAGTGCGGCCGCGGCCGCGCCGGCCATTGCGCCCCCGATCACGATGACGTCGAAGTCGCGCTTCATGCGCGTTCCGAAACCGGCTGACCCGCGACCAGCGGCAACCCGCGGACCAGCCGCGGCTGACGCCCGGCGAGTCCCATGGTGCGACGGGCGAACTCGTGCTTGACCGGACGCAGCAGGTCGAACAGCAGGAGTCCCGAGGCTCGCAGCGCCCTCGCGGGCGCGAATGGCAGGCCGAATCCGCGCACCAACGCATCGGTGAAGCGCACGACCGCGTCGCGATCGGGCTTGCGCCAGGCGGCATAGCGATCGAGCAGGCGCTGCGCGCCGGGATCGGCGGCGGCGCCCGTCTCCGCCACTTCGCCGGCGAGCAGTTCTGCGAGTGCCGCGACGTCGCGCAGCGCGAGGTTGAATCCCTGGCCGGCGACCGGATGCAGGCCTTGCGCCGCGTTGCCGAGAATTGCAGCCCGTGTCGCCGTCACGCGCTCCGAGCGCGTCAGCGCGAGCGGATACGCCTGGCGGCGTCCCACGCGCGTGAAGCGGCCGAGCCGCAGGCCGAAGGCGAGCTGCAACTCGGCGATGAATTGCGAGTCATCAAGTGCGAGCGCGCGCGCCGCGGCGGCCGGCGCCAGCGTCCAGATCACCGCCGAGCGGCCTTCGGCGATCGGCAGCAATGCTATCGGCCCCTCCGGCGTAAACCGCTCAAAGGCCGTGTGATCGTGGAACCGGCCGGTGTCGACGTGGGCGATCACGGCATGCTGGCCGTATTCGGAAACGCTCGCCTCGATGCCGAGCGCGGTGCGCACCTGGGACTGCGCGCCATCGGCCGCGACGACGAGCCGCGCTGTGACGACTTCGTCCTGGTCAGTAACGAGCCTAATGCCTGTCTCGTCGGCCACCGCCTGGCGCACGCCGGCGGCGCAGATCCTCAGCGACGACATCGCTGCGCAACGCTCACGGAGCGCCGTGCCGAGCCGCCGGTTCTCCACGGTGTAGCCGAGCGCCGCGACGCCCTGTTCCTCGGCCGTGATCCTTGCCATGCCGAGACTGCCGCGCTCGGAGATGTGGATGCGGCGGATCGGCGTCGCAGCCGCTGCAACCGTGGGCCAGACTCCAATGCCCTCGAACACGCGCCGGCTGCCGCCCGAGAGCGCGGTCGTGCGCGCATCGAAGCTCGGCTGCCGATCCGACTCGGGTGCAACCGGCTCGAACACGACAACCTTGAGCGGAAGTCCGTCGAGCGCGGCGGCGAGCGACAGACCGACCATGCCGCCGCCGGCGATGGCGATGTCGCACTTCGAACTGCCGGCACCGCTCATGCCGCCGCCATCAGGCGTTCGATGTCGTCCGGGTCGTTCGGCATGGCCCCAGTCAGCACCTCGGGATCGCCTGCGGTCACTGCCACGTCGTCCTCGATGCGCACGCCGATGCCCCACCATTCGCGCCGCACGCCGCTGGTGCCGGGCGCAATGTAGATGCCCGGCTCGACGGTCATCACCATGCCGGGCTCGAGCAGCCGCCATTGATCGCCGACCTTGTATTCACCGACGTCGTGCACGTCCATGCCGAGCCAGTGCCCGGTCCGGTGCATAAAGAACTTGCGGTAGGCGCCGTCCTTGATGAGTTTCGCCACGCGGCCCTTCAGCAGGCCGATGCGCACGAGCCCCCGAGTGATCGCGCGCACCGCTGCCTCGTGCGGGTCGTTCCACACGCCACCGGCGCGGACCTTTGCGATCGCCGCTTTCTGCGCCTCGAGCACGACCTCGTAAACCGCCCGCTGCCGTGGACTGTAGCGCCCGTTGACCGGCAACGTGCGCGTGATGTCGGAGGCGTAGTACTGGTACTCGCAGCCGGCGTCGATCAACAGGAGTTCACCGTCCTTCATCTGCCGGGCGTTGTCGCGATAATGCAGCACGCAGGAATTCGGGCCGCTGCCGACGATCGGGTGGTAGGAAATATCGGCGCGCCGGCGGTGGAACTCGTGCAGCAGTTCGGCCATCACCTCGTATTCCATGCGCCCGGGCGCTGCCACCGCCAACGCGCGACGGTGCGCCGCGCAGGCGATCTGCGCGGAGCGGCGCATCGTGGAAAGTTCGACGCGACTCTTGAAAAGACGCATCTCGTGCAGCGGATGATCGAGCGCGACGAACTCGTGCGGTGTGTGCGAACCCTGCTTCGCCTGCGAGCGCAGCCGGTTGACCCAGCCGATCACGCGCTTGTCGAACTCCGGGTGCGCGCCCATCGTGTAATAGACCCGTGCGCAGCGCTCGAGCAGTCCCGGCAGGATTTCGTCGATGTCCTGGATGGGGAACGCATCGTCCGCGCCGAAGTCGGCGACCGCGCCCTCGGTCCCGGCACGCGCGCCGTCCCAGGCTTCGCGCGCCGGATCGCGATCGCGTACGAACAGCACGTATTCGCCCTGCGGCCGGCCGGGCAACAGCACCGCGACGGCCTCGGGCTCCGCGAACCCGGACAGATAGTAGAAATCGCTGTCGGGCCGGTAGTGGTACTCGACGTCGCCATTGCGCAGGCGCACCGGCGCCGCCGGCAGGATCGCGATCGCATCCTTGGCCATGATGCGCATGAGCTGGCGCCGGCGTTTCGCGAATTCGTCCTTTTTCCCGGTTGCACTCAATGGATCGCCTGCCTGTGCGCAGGCGCGGCGCGGACCGCCGACAGTTCCTCCCAGGCGAGCTGGGCTCCGGCCCGCACGAATTCCTGCAATTCCGCATAATCCGCTTCGCCGGCGTCGGCGCCGCGGCCCGGCTCGAGCTCGGCGCGGGAGATATCGGCCAGGTCCTGCAGGATTTCTCCGACGTCGCCGGTCGTCGCGGCCGCTTCGTTCGCGCCGGCGGCACCGATGCCGTACAGGAATCCGCCGCACCATTGCGCGAGCGCCGCAACCCGTTCGTCCAGCGGCGCGTCGTCCTCGGGCAGCAGCAGGCCGAATGCGAATTCCGGCGAACTCAGCGAGTCCCGCGATTCGGCATGCAGCTCGCGCAGTGCCGGCAATTCGCCGGCGGCATCCGACGCGGCGGCGGCGTCGGCCAGTTCGGCGAGCCATTCGGCGGTGTCAAAACCCGCGCGGACGCAGAGCGCGCCGCAGAGCCAGCCGTGCGCTTCGGCCGCACCGACGGCGGATTGCATCCGGTGCAGGACTGCCTGCAGTTCCCGATAGGTCATTTTCCGAACGGTAGCAGCAAACGGCTGTCCATGGCAGCATAATGGCCACATGGACGAGTCCAGCAAACCCGGCCTGGAACGCGAGTTCAAGCGGCTCGAGCGGCGCCTCGATGAACTGGTCGGCGTCGTCGCTCAGCTCAAGGAAGAGAACCGCGCATTGCGCCAGCGCCAGGACACGCTTTCCGCCGAGCGCGCGACGCTGATGCAGAAGAACGAGCAGGTCCGCGCGCGCGTCGAGGCGATGATCGGCCGGCTCAAGGCGATGGAGAGCGGCGCATGACCGCGGACGTCAGCCGGGTCAGCGTGCGAATACTCGAAAAGGAGTATCACGTGTCCTGCCCGCTCGAGGAGCGCGCGGCGCTGCTCGAATCGGCGGAGTATCTGAACCGCAAGATGCGCGAGATCCGTGACAGCGGTAAGGTCGTCGGTCTCGACCGCATCGCGGTCATGGCCGCGTTGAACATCGTCAACGAGCTGCTGCAGTCGCGCGGGCGCGACGATGGGGTCGAATCGGACCTCGCCCTGCGCGTGAAGGCCATGCGCGAACGCGTCGAATCGGCGCTGGTGCGCGGCCAGCAGGGCAATTGAATCAGCGGCGGCTCGCGCGTTTCGCGCGAACGCCCGAAGTTTGGCGTCACCTGCGGTGTTCGATGCGGGCCTGGGTACCTCTCGACCCTAATGTGAAAGACCCAGGAGCCTGGCTTAGCGGCAACATTGTGCAAGTCCGCCTCGTAGCGGAAAGCCTTAAGTGCCACGGCTTGCTCCACCTGTTGCTCCGTGTCGAGAGCAGCGGTCCAAACCGGCACAGGCGGGTGGCGCCTCTCCTTTCCGCGCATGGCTGAAGGCGCGCGGCCTGCACTGCGCGCACGCCTGCGCGCCGCGCGCCGTGCCATCGGCGCCGGCGAGCGCCTCGCGGCGGCGAAAGCCGTCGCCGCCTGCACTCGCCCGCCTCGGCTTGCCCCGTCCGCACTCGCGTGTCGCTGCCTACCAGGCGGTGGACGGCGAGATCGACCCGTCGATCGTGCTGCATCGCGCGCTGGCGCTCGGTTGCGACGTTCACTTTCCCGTCATTACGAGCGTACGCGGCCGGCGCATGCGTTTCGCGGCACTGTCCGAGGCCGGCGAACCTGCGGCGGCAGGCGATGCGGCCGGCGTGCGCTGGCTCGACCTCGTGCTGGTGCCGCTCGTCGGCTTTGACTGCGACGGCAACCGTCTCGGCATGGGTGCTGGCTTCTACGACCGGCATTTCGGCTTCCTGCGGCACCGGAAATGCTGGCGCCGGCCGCTGCTGGTCGGGCTCGCATTCGAAGTCCAGCGCCTCGACCGGCTGCCGCCAATGCCGCACGACGTGCCGCTCTGGCGCATCGTCACCGAGCGCGGAGTCTATGGGCGCACCGGAGAGCGCGAATGAGCTACTGGCTGATGAAATCGGAGCCCGATGCCTTCGGCATCGATCACCTAGCCCGCGCGCCGCAGCAGACCGCGGCCTGGGACGGCGTGCGCAATTACCAGGCGCGAAATTTCCTGCGCGACCGCTTCGCCGCGGGCGATCGCGCCTTCTTTCATCACTCGAGCTGCGACGAGCCCGGTATCTACGGAACGATGGAGGTCGTGCGCGGTGGTCATCCCGAAGCGGCGGACCCTCGCTGGTACCAGGTCGAGGTGCGATTGCTGCGCAAGTTCGCGCAACCGGTCACCCTGACGGCGTTGCGAGAGCATGCGGAGGGTCCGTTACGGGATCTGATCGTATTGCGCCGTGGCAACCGTCTCTCGGTCATGCCGGTATCCGCCGGCGAATGGAAATTCATTCATCGACTCGCGCGCGAGCGCCCGACCTGAGATATATGCCGCACGGGAAAACAAGCCGCTTCATGCGATGTGTAAATTTTGCAGCGTGTTCCGTTTTGTGAGCGCGAGATGCGCGCGTGACGACGAGTTCGCGCGAAAAAATCTTCCGCGCTCTCTCTCGACGACGACGTCGACGCTCGCGATGTGCCTACCTCTTGCTTGCAATCCCGTCAACCGTGTATATACTCGGACCCCGGATTAACCCGACATGGAGATCCATCATGGCGACCAAGAAGAAGGCAAAGAAAAAGGCTTCGAAGAAGAAGTAAGCCCTTTGCCTGATGAATCGGCGGTTGGCTGATCGATAGACAACCTTCCGCCGGTTCACCGAGAGCTGAAACTGTGCCCGCGAAAGCGGGCACAGTTTTTTGTGGAGGTGGACGATGGACGCCAACGCACGCAAGCAGGCCGCGGCACAAGCCGCTCTCGAATACATCGACGACGACATGGTGATCGGCGTCGGGACCGGTTCTACGGTCAATCATTTCATCACGGCGTTGGCGGCGCGGCGCCATCGCATCCGGGGTGCCGTATCGTCGTCCGAGGCAAGCACGAAGCTCCTGCGGAACCACGGGATCGATGTCGTTTCGTTGAACGACGCCGGGGACCTGCCGGTTTATGTCGACGGCGCAGACGAGGCGACGCAGCACCTTGACCTGATCAAGGGCGGCGGTGGTGCGCTGACCCGGGAGAAAATCGTCGCCGCCGCCAGCCGGCGTTTCGTCTGCATCGTCGACGACAGCAAGCTCGTGGCCGTGCTCGGGCGGTTCCCGCTGCCGGTCGAGGTGATCCCGATGGCCCGGTCGCTGGTCGCGCGCCGGCTGGTCGGTCTCGGTGGCCGGCCGGTGCTGCGCCAGGGCTTCACGACCGACAATGGCAATGAAATCCTCGACGTGCACAACCTGAAAATCACCGATCCGGCGGCGCTCGAGGCCGAGATCGGCCTGCTGGCGGGAGTAGTGGCAGTCGGCTTGTTTGCCCGACGCGGGGCGGACGTGCTGCTGGTCGCGGGCGCCACCGGCGTGCAAACCTTGAAACGCTGAAAGCAAAAGGCCGGCCCACTGGGCCGGCCTTCCGGTTTCGCATTGGCTGGGGGACTAGGATTCGAACCTAGGTTGGCGGAGTCAGAGTCCGCAGTCCTACCGCTAGACGATCCCCCAATTGCGGTTCGTCCGCAGGGCAGAGACTCAGCGCTTGCTGAACTGCGTCCCGCGGCGTGCCTTGCGCCGGCCGACTTTCTTGCGCTCGACCTCGCGCGCATCGCGCGTCACAAAGCCCGCGGCGCGCAAGGGCTTGCGCAGTTCTTCGTCGTATTCGAGCAGCGCGCGCGTGATGCCGTGACGGATCGCGCCCGCCTGGCCGGTAATGCCGCCGCCCTGAACCAGCACGTTGATGTCGAAGCGCGAAGTCATCTGCACGAGCTCGAGCGGCTGGCGCACGATCATGACGCCCGTCTTGCGGCCGAAGAATTCATCGAGCGGCCGTCCGTTGACGGTGATAGTTCCCTTGCCGGGCTTCAGCGTCACGCGGGCCGTTGAAGTCTTGCGGCGGCCGGTGCCGAGTTGTGCGTTCGAGGCCATGAATCGTCCTTAAATCTCGAGGTTCTTCGGCTGCTGCGCCGAGTGCGGATGCGCGGTGCCGGCGAACACGTGCAGCTTGCGGTACATCTGGCGGCCGAGGATCGTCTTCGGCAGCATGCCCTTGACCGCGTATTCGATCGCGCGCTCCGGATGTTCCTGCAGGAGTTTTCCGAGCGCGACCGTCTTCAGGTTGCCGAGATAGCCCGTGTGCTGCTGGTACACCTTGTCGCGCAGCTTGTTGCCGGTCACCGCCACTTTCTCCGCGTTGACGACGATGATGTAATCGCCGCAATCGACGTGCGGCGTGTATTCCGGCTTGTGCTTGCCGCGCAGGCGAAACGCAATCTGGGAAGCCAGCCGACCCAGGGTCTTGCCGGACGCGTCAACCACATACCAGTCGCGACGCACGCGCTCTGGCTTCGCAAATACCGTCTTCATCATGGGCCCCTGGAAAGGGTCGGGTTCGTGAAAGGCCGGCAAGTTTAAATAAGATACCCCGCCAATGCAAAGCCGCCTGACCCCTGACGCAAGTCATTGTCGCCATTGGGGAAGCCACCTTCGCATGGCTATATAATGTGCATCCCATGGGACGCGCGCCGCTGACCCCCCTCGACAGGCTGCTGGAAGTGGCCGATGCCGGCCTGCGGGCGAGCTTCGCCCGACCCGACAGCCGCCGCCCGACCCCCGGTTCGGCCCGGTCTCCCGAACTCGATGAAAGCCGCCGGCGGCACGTGGCCGGGCTGATGCGGGTCAATCATGCGGGCGAAATCGCAGCCCAGGGGCTTTATTACGGTCAGGCGCTGACCGCGCGCTCCGCCGCGACCCGCGATGCGCTCCGCCGCGCGGCGGACGAGGAAGGCGACCATCTCGCCTGGTGCCGGGACCGGCTCGATGAGCTGAAATCGCGGCCGAGCCTGCTCGATCCGCTCTGGTACGCGGGTTCGGTCGTGATCGGCGCAGCAGCAGGGCTCTTCGGGGATCGCAGGAGTCTGGGATTCATGGCCGAAACCGAGCGCCAGGTCGAGGGCCATCTCGCCAGGCATCTGGAACGGTTGCCGCCGGAAGATGCGCGCAGCCGCGCGATCATCGAGCAGATGCAGGCCGACGAAGCGGGACATGGCAGCGCCGCACTCGCCGCGGGCGGCGAACCGCCGCCGGAACCCGTGCCGGGCCTGATGCGCCTGACCGCCCGGTTCATGACCGGCATGGCCTACTGGATCTGACCGTTGTCCGATAATGTCTTGCGGTGCGAACGAGCCTGTAATACAACGACGGGCGGGGACTCACAGGGCCGACAAGCCGCTCGGCGACCGTCCCAGGGGAGCACAATGGAAGAAGTCGTCAAGCAACTGACCGATATCCCGGCGATCAATCGATTCCTGAGCTATTGCCGCGTGCGCACGGTGCCGTCGAAGACCGCGCTGATCCACGCCGGCGATCTGCCGGACGTCCTGTACTACATCATCCGCGGATCGGTCGAAGTCATGATCGAAGACGAGGACGGCAATGAAATGGTCCTTGCCTACCTGAACAAGGGACAATTCTTCGGCGAGATGGGATTGTTCTCGGACAGCCAGCAGCGCAGCGCCTGGGTGCGCACGCGCACGCAGTGCGAACTCGCCGAGATGACGTATCCCCGCTTCCGGCAGGTCGCTTCCGAAAGCCCGGGACTCGTATTCGAACTCGCGACCCAGCTCGCCACCCGGCTCGACCGCACGAACCGCAAGCTCGGCGACCTCGCGTTCGTCGACGTCACCGGCCGCATCGCGCACGCGATCATGGACCTCTGCGGCGAGCCCGATGCGATGACGCATCCGCAGGGCATGCAGATCAAGGTCAGCCGCCAGGAACTCTCGCGTCTCGTCGGCTGCTCGCGCGAAATGGCCGGCCGCGTGCTGAAGGTGCTCGAGGAACAAGGCCTGCTGACCGCGCGCGGCAAGACGATCGTCGTATTCGGCGCGCGTCCGAAGGTGAAGGCGCGGCCCGCGCCGGAGTTCGCGAAAGCCACCGCTTCCGCAGCGAAATAGAATAAAGGGGACGCACCCCTTTAACGTCAGGCGATCGGCGTCTGAGCACGCGGGCGGCCGTTAAAGGGGTGCGTCCCCTTTTATTTCCCCTTTTATTGTCGCTGCGCATCGCGCGCACCGTGGCGGCGTAATCCTTCGAGCCGAAGATCGCGCTACCCGCGACGAACGTGTCGGCGCCGGCGCGCGCGATTGCGCCGACGTTATCCAGCTTGACGCCGCCGTCGATTTCGAGCCGCACCCGGCGTCCGCCCGCGTCGATGCGCCGGCGCGCTTCGGCCAGCTTCGACAGCACCGGCTCGATGAACTGCTGCCCGGCAAAACCGGGATTCACGGACATCAGCAGCAACAGATCGATCGATCCGATCGTGTGATCGAGCCAGCTGAGCGGCGTCGCCGGATTCAGCACGATGCCGGGCCTGCAGCCCGAGTCGCGGATGAGCTGGATCGTGCGGTCGACGTGGCGGGTCGCCTCCGGGTGGAAGCTGATCCAGGTCGCGCCGGCCTCTGCGAATTCCGGCACCAGCCGGTCGACCGGATCGACCATGAGATGAACGTCGATCGGCGCTTTCACGCCGTGCTTGCGCAGCGCCTTGCAGACCAGCGGCCCGATTGTCAGGTTCGGAACGTAATGGTTGTCCATCACGTCGAAATGCACCCAGTCGGCGCCGGCGGCGAGCACAGCGTCAACTTCGGCGCCGAGGCGCGCAAAATCCGCAGACAGGATCGATGGCGCGATGACGGGCGTCTGCATGAAGCGCCTACTCTAGCGCAAGCCGCGCGCTTCGCGGACGCGTTCCCAGGCCGCCTGGATCGCCTGCGTCTTCTGCTTCGCCACTTCGAGCATCGATTCGGGCAGTCCGCGCGCCACCAGCTTGTCCGGGTGGTTCTCACTCATCAGCTTGCGATACGCACGCTTGACCTCGACATCGGTCGCCGTCTTCGGCACGCCGAGGATCTCATACGCGTCCGCGAGCATATCGACGCTTCCCTGCGCGCCGGTTCGCGCGCCACCTGCTTGACCTGGCCTGCCGGCACCGGCATAAGCCTGCAGGCGTAGCAGGGTTTCCAGGTGCGCGAACTCGAGCGCGCCGATGCCGAGCACACCCGCCACGCGCATCAGCGTCGAACGGCTCGCGCCGCCAAGGCCGTCGCCCATCAGCGCTGCGCGCATCTGGATCTCGAGGAACATCCGGAGTACTTCCTCGCGGCCGCGGCAGACATCGGCCAGTTCCCGAAGCGCTGCCGCCACGTCGTACTCCGGTACTTTGCCTTCGGTGTAGAACTGCATCGCCGCGCGGGTATCCGCATCGCCCAGGTTGAACTGGCGGAAAATGCCGCGCGCCGCGGCAATGTCCCTTTCGGAGACGTGGCCATCGGATTTCGCGACGTGGCCCATGACGGCGAATGCCGTGCGAAAGAACGTCGCACGGACGGCGGCGAGTTCCGCGCGCGGCACGCGCCGCCCGCGCGTCGAATACTGGTCGAACAGGTGGCCGATCACCAGTCCGAGCAGCACCCCCGTCGCCCGGCGCGTCAGGATGAAGCCCAGCAATGCGCCGATCAGCTTGCCAATCCAGCCCATCGTTTCGTCCTTGACCGCCCGTGAATGCCGCTGCAAGAATCCGCGCTCCCACCACGGCGCACGAATGGTAGCAAGAGCCCGGACCGCATGAACCAGGATCCGATGTTCGAGTCGCGTCTGTCGGGCCTTGCACTCGTTCACCGCGGCAAGGTGCGCGACAACTATGCGATCGGCGACGACCGTCTGCTGATCGTCGCAACCGATCGGCTGTCGGCGTTCGATGTCGTGTTGCCGGACCCCATTCCCGGCAAGGGCCGGGTGCTGACGGCGATATCCAATTTCTGGTTCGCGCGCACGTCGACCGATCGTCGCGAATCATCTGACCGGCGAGCCGCTGTCGCAATACGTGACGGATGCCGGCGAACGCGCGACGCTCGAAGGCCGGGCCGTCGTCGTGCGCCGGCTGAAGCCGCTGCCCATCGAGGCGGTCGTGCGCGGCTACCTGATCGGATCCGGCTGGAAGGATTACCAGCGCGACGGCGCGGTTTGCGGCATCGCGCTGCCGGCCGGGCTAGCGCAAGCCGCCCGATTGCCGGAGCCAGTATTCACGCCGGCGACCAAGGCGGCGGCCGGCCAGCACGACGAGAACATCCCGTTCGAACGGATGGCCGCGGAAATCGGCGCCGAGGTCGCGGAGCGCGTCCGCTCGCTCGCCATCGCGCTGTATGCGCATGCCGCGGAGTACGCGCGATCGCGTGGCATCCTGATAGCCGACACCAAGTTCGAATTCGGCCTCGATGCCGGCGGCGGCGTGGTGCTGATGGACGAAGCGCTGACGCCCGATTCCTCGCGATTCTGGCCGGCCGACAGCTACCGAGAAGGCACGAGCCCGCCCTCGTTCGACAAGCAGTTCGTGCGCGATTACCTCGAGACGCTCGACTGGGACAAGCGCCCGCCCGGGCCGAAACTGCCGGCCGCCGTGATCGCTGGCACAGTCGAGAAATACCGCGAAGCCGAGCGCCGCCTGACGGCCTACGCAGCGGGCGGTGCTCGGCCCAGCGACGGACGTGCGCGTGAATTTCGGCGAGCCCATCGGTCAGCGCGGCCGGACCCGGCTGCAGGATGATCGCCGACTTGATCTCGTGCAGCTCGCCGTCTCGCACCGCGGGTATCGCCGACCAGCCGGGCCGCGCGACGACCTGCGCCGCGCGGAACTTCTTGCCGCACCATGATCCGAGAATCATGTCCGGGGCGCGGCGTACGACCTCCATCGGATCGGCGATGATTCGGTCGCGGCCGAGCGGCATCGCCGAAAGCTCCGGAAAGCAGTTGATGCCGCCCGCGATCTCGACGATTTCGCCGACCCAGCGGATGCCGGCTATCAACGGGTCGTCCCATTCCTCGAAATAGATCCGCGGCCGCCGCGGCAGCGACGACGCGGCTTGACGCACCCGTTCGACGCCGGCAGCGAGATCCTCCGCGAGCGAGGACGCCTTCGCCTCGCAGCCGATCATGCCGCCGAGCATGCGGATCGTGCGCAGGATCTCCGCGACGCTGCGGTGGTTGAAGAGATGCACTTCGATGCCGGCGCGTGCGAGCTCGCGCCGCGATGTCCGCCTGCAGGTCCGAGAATCCGAGCACGAGATCCGGTCGCAGTGCGACGATGCGATCGATCTTCGCGCTGATGAAGGCCGACACCTTCGGCTTCTCGCGGCGCGCGCGCGGCGGCCGCACCGTGAAGCCGGATATGCCGACGATGCGCGCATCCTCGCCAAGCAGATACAGCGTCTCGGTCGTCTCTTCCGTCAGGCAGACGATGCGTTCGGGATATGCGCCGTGCATCGCGTCACTGTAGCAGGGGCCCGATTGCGGGCGCATCGGCCCTGTGCCACGCTGCCGTGATGAGCGTGGATCTGAATTTCGGCCGGCGCATCGAGCAGCTGCTGTTCGACCGGCACGATCTGCCAGTGAAGCCGGCCAACTGGCTGTTCGACCTGCTGCGCTATCCGTTCGCGCTGATCCGCGATCTGCTGACCGGCCAGCTGAACCTGCGTGCGATGGGCCTCGTGTACACGACGCTGCTGTCGCTCGTTCCGTTGGTCGCCTTCGCATTCGCGATCCTGAAGGGCCTCGGCGTGCATCGCGAACTCGAACCGCTGATATTCGAGTTCCTGCGGCCGATCGGCGATCGCGCCGGGGAGCTGACAGCGCAGATGATGCGCTTCGTCGACAATGTCAGGGGCGACGTGCTCGGCTCGGTCGGCCTCGCATTTCTGCTCTATACCGTGGTCACGACGATCCAGAAACTCGAGGGAGCCTTCAATTTCGCATGGCACGTCGAACGGCCGCGCTCGCTGATGCGCCGTATCAGCGAATACCTGAGCCTGATGGTGATCGGCCCGCTGTTTCTGGTGATCGTCTTCGGCCTGTTCAGCGCGGCCGCCAGCAACGACGTGATGCGCTGGCTCGCGGCGCACGAGCCCGGCGGCACGGTGATCCGCGCGCTGGGCGTGGTCGGACCATTCCTGTTCGTCACCGGCGTGTTCACGTTCCTGTACGTGTTCGTGCCGAATACGCGGGTTCAGCCGAAGGCGGCGCTCGCCGGCGGCTTGACCGCCGGCATGCTCTGGGTGGCGAGTGGCGTCGTGTTCGCCAGGATCGTCGCGGCCTCCACGCAGATGGTCGCGATTTACGCGGGATTCGCGATCTTTCTCGCGGCGTTGATCTGGATCTACCTGAGCTGGCTGATCCTGCTGATCGGCGCGCAGCTTTCCTTCTACGTGCAGAATCCGCGCTATCTGCGCGTCGGCCAGGTGCACGTGCGCCTGACGAGCAGCCTGCGCGAGCGGCTCGCGCTCAGCGTCATGCTGCTGGTGGCGCGCAAGTTCGTCGCCGGCGATCCGCCATGGCGGCAACGACTGCTGGCGGAGCATCTCGAGATCCCGGGTTCGGCGCTGTCGACCGTGATCGATTCGCTCGAGAACGCCGGTCTTCTGACCGTGAACGAGGAGGAGGATGTGCTGCCCGCGCGCGACCTCGAGAGCATCAGTCTCAGCGATATCCTGAGCGCGGTACGCGACGAGCGTCAGTACGAAACGTGGCTGCTGTGGCGCGCGCGCACCGATCCGGACGCCGACGCGGTCGCCGTCACGGTCGAGTCCGCCATCCGGGAACGCGTCGCGGGCAAGACCCTGCGCGAGCTCGCGACTCCGCCGGCCGGCTAATCGCCGGCGATCGTCATCTGTTCGATCAACAGCGATCCGCAGTGGATCGCGCCGCGGCGATCCACGTCGTCGCCCTGGGCGGCGATGGCGCGATACATGTCCCGCAGGTTGCCCGCGACCGTGATCTCGTGCACCGGGCGCGCGATCTCGCCGTTCTCGATCCAGAATCCCGCGGCGCCGCGCGAATAATCTCCAGTCACGGGATTGACGCCCTGGCCCATCATCTCGGTCACGAGCAGGCCGCTGCCGAGCATGCGCAGTAAGGACTTCGGATCGAGCATGTCGCCCTGCACCACGAGGTTGTGCACGCCGCCGGCGTTGCCCGTGGTCGCGAGGCCGAGCTTGCGCGCCGAGTAGGCGTCCAGCAGGTAGCCGTTCAGCACGCCGCCGGTCACGAGATCGCGGTCCCGTGTAGCGACGCCCTCGGCGTCGAATGGCGCCGAGCCGAGCGCACCCGGCAGGTGCGGCCGTTCGATCAGCGAAACCGACTCGGGAAATACCCGCTGCCCGACGGCATCGAGCAGGAAACTGGTGCGGCGGTACTGCGCGGCGCCGCCGATCGCGCCGACGAAATGTCCGATGAGGCCGCGTGCGAGTTCCGGCGCGAACAGCACCGCCGCCTTGCGAGTCGCCATTTTCCCCGCGCCGAGCCGCCGTACGGCCCTGCGTGCGGCTTCCCGACCGACGTCTTCGACATCTTCCAGCGTGCGCCAGTCGCGCGCCGCCGTATACCAGTAGTCGCGCTGCATCTCGCCGTTGCTCTGGCCGAGAACGACGCAGCTCACGCTGTGCGAAGTCGACGGATAGCCCCCGACGAATCCGTGGCTGTTGCCGAAGACGCGCAGTTTCCGGTGCGTCGAGACCGAGGCGCCCTCGGAATTGCGGATGCGCGCGTCTTCCGCGAGCGCCGCGGCTTCGCAGCGTTTCGCGAGTTCGATCGCGGCCGGCGCCTCGAGCTCCCACGGATGGCAGAGATCGAGGTCCGGCACGTCGCCCGCCATCATCGACGCATCGGGCAGCCCGGCGAATTCGTCGTCGGTCGTGAAGCTCGCGATCGACAGCGCCTTGGCGACCGTTTCCTGGACCGCGGCCGGCGACAGGTTCGCGGTGCTCGCCGATCCTTTGCGCTGTCCGGCATAGATCGTGACGCCGAGGCTACGGTCACGCTGGTATTCGAGCGTCTCAACTTCGCCGAGGCGCACGGTGACCGACAGGCCGGTCGAAACGCCGACCCCGGCCTCAGCGGCGCTCGCGCCCCGCGCGCGCGCCTCCGCCAGCGCCTGCTCGACGACGCGTTCCAGCGCTCGGGGGTCCGGGTGGGAGGTGTCCCGCATCAGGCGTGGATTGTACGGGTCGGCGCCGGGCGGGCAATGGGCCGCATGCTAGCATCGCCGCGATGCGCCGACGCCAGCTTCCCGGGGAGCCGCCGCCACCGACCAAGGGCGAGTTGAAGCGCCGGGCCCGCTCCACGCAGGAGTTGGCCGACCGGCTGATCGACGCACCGGCGGAAACGATCGCCGCCCTCGTGCTGCCCGAAAAACTCGCCGATGCGCTCGCGCTCGCGCGCAGGATCACGAGTCATGGCGCCGCGCTGCGCCAGCGCCAGTTCGTCGGCAAGCTGATGCGCGGCGTCGATCCGGAACCGATCCGTCTCGCGCTCGAAGCCGATGCGGAATCCTCGCGCCAGGAAGCGGCGCGCTTTCGCCGTGCCGAACGCTGGCGCGACCGGCTGGTCGCCGAGCACGACGCCGCGATCGCGAGCTTTCTAGCCGAATTTCCGGCGGCCGACCCGGCCGAACTGAAAACACGGGTCGCGGACGCGATCGCCGAACGCCGGGACGGCAGGCCGGGCAGCGCGGGTCGCCGGCTGTTCCGGCTGATACAGGCAATGATCGCGCCCGACGCCTAGGCTCAGTACTTGTCCGGCTGCTCGCGCCCGCCATCGAGCTGCTCGATCGTCAGGAACGAGGCCGGCCGGGCACGCTGCAGCCGCGCCGCCGCGCGCTCGGCTTCGCGCAGCACCCGCAGCAGGTTGCCGCGCGCCAACTTCTCGAGCGACTCGTCGTTCCAGCCCCGGCGTATCAGCTCCGCGAACAGGAAGGGATAACGCGACGTATCCTCGAGACCCGCCGCCATGGACGCGGGGTCGCCGAAGAAATCTACGCCGATGCCGACGTGATCGATCCCCGCGACGTCGCGCACGTGTTCGATGTGTGCGGCGACGTCACCGATGGTTGCCCTCGGCTCCGGGTGGATGGCCGAATATTTCGCGGACGCCTGAACTTCGTAATAAAGTCGACCATGACGACGCCGCCGTTGCCGGTGAGCCGCGCGAGCACGGCATCCGGCACGTTGCGCACGCTCGGCGTCACCGCGAGCGCGCCCGAATGCGAGAAGATGACTGGCGCTTCCGCGATGTCGAGCGCGTCGTTCATCGCGTCGGGCGATACGTGCGACAGATCGACCAGCATGCCGAGCCGGTGGTAATCGCGCAGCGCGCCCAGCGAATTCTCGATCGCGTGGCCTCCCTCGATGCCGAGCAGGGACGCGATGCGGCCCGCGCCGTCCTCCGGCTGGCTCGAATCCACACCGACCAGAACTGCCCGCCCACCCCGCCTTCGCGCAGGCGGCCGATATCGGTGTCGCCCGCGGCGCGCCGCTTGAGGTCAAACGCGGCGACGTCGCGGGGCGGCTGCCCGCTTTCGCGGATCACGGCCGGCAGGTCGTTGTGGCCGTCGATGAGCGGATACCTGCGCAGAAATTCGCGCGCATGGGCCAGGACGGCATCGTCGGCCCGCGCCTCCGGCCCGCATCCCATCCCCGCGAGGATGGCCAGGATTGCAAAAGCCCTGCGGATCGCGGTCGATGCTTCAACGAAATACATTGGGATACCGCCTTTGTAGGACGCTGTCTCTTTCCGGAGACGGCGATGGGCTTGTCGGAAATCCAGAGCGCGCTAGCCTGACGCAGTTGCCCACCGTATCAAGCATCCCCTGATCTTCGGGCATCCCCCTGCGCCGCACTACTCCCTGTCGGCGCGGGGGCTATTTCAGGACCTTCGGCTCCCGGAAAATCGTTACCGGACAATAGCTTGACCTCAGCCACGCCCGGGGGCCGACTGCCCCGCATGCTAGAATCCCGCGATGAAACCGCTGGTCGGCATCATCATGGGCTCGTCATCCGACTGGGAGACGATGCGCCACGCCGCGGAAACGCTGAAATCGCTCTCGGTGCCTTTCGAAACCCGCATCGTCTCGGCGCACCGCACGCCGGATCTATTGTTCGAATACGCGACCGGCGCTGAAGACCGCGGACTCGAGGTTCTGATCGCGGGCGCCGGCGGCGCCGCCCACCTGCCGGGCATGACGGCGTCCAAGACGCTGCTGCCGGTCATCGGCGTGCCGATCCAGTCGAAAGCGCTGAACGGCCTCGATTCGCTGCTGTCGATCGCCCAGATGCCGGCCGGCGTGCCGGTGGCGACCGTCGCGATCGGCGAGCCGGGCGCGAAGAACGCGGCGCTGCTCGCCACCGCGATTCTGGCCGCTCGGCACCCGCCGCTGAAAGATGCGCTGCGCGCCTTTCGTGAGCGACAGACCGCGGCGGTCCTGGCGAAGCCCGATCCCTCCGGAAGCTGACCCATGCACATCGGTATCGTCGGCGCCGGCCAGCTCGGACGGATGATGGCGCTATCCGGCATCCCGCTCGGTCTGCAGTTCACGATGTACGACCGCAGCCGCGACGTGCCGGGCGCCGCGGTCGCGCCGGTCGTGGCGGGCCGCTTCGACGATCTGCGCCGCCTCGCGCGATTCGCGCAAGGCGTCGACGTCGTGACGTTCGACTGGGAGAATGTGCCGGTGGCATCGGTGCGTGCGATTGCGAAACGCGTCCCGGTCTGGCCGCCGCCGCGGGCGCTCGAGGTCAGCCAGGACCGCTGGTCCGAGAAGCGCCTGTTCCGGCGACTCGGAATTCCACATGCGCCGACGGTCACGGTTGATAAGCGCCGCGATCTCGAGCGCGCCGTCGCGGCGCTCGGCACGCCGGGAATCCTGAAGACGCGGCGACTCGGCTACGACGGGAAGGGACAGGCGCTGCTGCGCCGACCTTCCGACGCGAACCGCGCCTGGCAGCGCCTGCAGGGCGAGGCGCTCGTTTACGAACGGTTCGTGCCGTTCACGCGCGAGGTGTCGTTGATCGGCGTGCGCGATCGCGCCGGAAGGGTCGCATTCTATCCACTCTCGGAAAATCGCCACGAGCACGGCATCCTGGCGGAATCGCGCGCGCCGTTTCGGGATGCCGGCCTGCAACGCGCGGCCGAACGCCATCACCGCCGGCTGATGCAGGCGCTCGGTTACGTCGGTGTGCTCTGCGTCGAATATTTCGTGCTGCGCGGACATCTGGTCGCGAACGAGATGGCGCCGCGCGTGCACAACTCCGGGCACTGGACCATCGAGGGGGCAGAAACCAGCCAGTTCGAGAACCACGTGCGCGCCGTCGCCGGCCTGCCGCTCGGCAGCACGCGACCGCGCGGTCACGCGGTCATGTGCAACCTGATCGGCCGTATGCCGCCGGCGCGCCGCCTGCTGGGACTGCCGGACGCGCATCTGCACGACTACGGCAAGGCGCCGCGCCCGGGCCGGAAACTCGGCCACGTGACCCGTGTCTGCGCCACGCGGGGCGAATGCGCCCGCGCGGCGCGTGCGCTGCGGCGTACGCTCGGGTATTAGTCACGGGGATCAGCCGGTTCGCGCCTTTGACCCAGTCCACCAATGACCTTGTGCTAGCCTTGTAAACGCCATGTACCTGGAGCATTTCGAACTGACCGAGCTGCCGTTCCGGCTGAGTCCGGACCCGGCGTTCCTTTACCTGTCGAAACACCACGCGCGCGCCAAGGCGTACATGGAATCGACGATCTGGTTTACCGACGGCTTCGTGGTTATCACCGGCGAGATCGGTTCCGGCAAGACGACGCTGATCGAGACCTTCCTGCGCGAACTCGAGAAAGACGTTGTCGTCGCACAAGTCGCGCAGACGCAGGTGTCGCCGATCGAGTTCCTGCAGGCCGTGCTGGTCCAGTTCGGATTCTCGCCCTTCAAGATGCGCAAGGCCGAGCTGCTTGCGACGCTCAACCAGTTCCTGGTCGAGCAATACGCCGCGGGCCGCAAGGTGCTGCTGATCGTCGACGAAGCGCAGAACCTGTCGAACCGCGTACTCGAGGAGGTAAGGCTGCTGTCGGGGGTTGAGACGACCAAGGAGAAGGTGCTCCGCATCATCCTGTGCGGACAGCCGGAGCTGAATGAAAAGCTCGATACCGACGAACTGATCCAGCTCGTACAGCGCGTGCGCCTGCGCTTCCATCTGACGGCACTGACGCCCGAGGACACGCACGCCTACATCCTGCACCGCCTGGAAGTGGCTGGCTCGCATGGACGGCAGCTTTTTGACGAGGACACCTACCCGGTCGTGTACCGCTACACGGGTGGCGTGCCGCGCCTGATCAACACGATCTGCGACACCGCGCTGATGGGCGCCTATGCGCTCGGGAGCGACAAGGTCGGTGTCGCCGAACTCAAAGCCGCGATCGATGAGCTTCAGTGGGTCGAATTTGCGGCCCGCACCAACCGAATGCGCGCGGGTGAACCGCCGGCTCCGACGCTGCAGCCGGTCGGCCCCGACGAGGTGCTCGCGCGCGTGATCGTCGCGCATGCCGGCGAGCGCGTCGAAGAGCGCCCGCTCAGGCTCGGCCGGCTGGTGATCGGACGCACCGTCGACAACGACGTGCAGATCGAGAGCAAGTTCATCAGCCGCCATCATTGCCAGATCGTGACGACCGCGGACGGCAGCGTGCTCGAGGACCTGAACAGCACCAATGGCGTTTACGTGAAGTCGAAACGCGTCCGCAAGCATCACCTGAACGACGGCGACGTCATCGTGCTCGGCAAGCACGAGATCATGTATCTCGACGAGCGCGCGGCGCGGACGCGCGCGCAGCAGACGCTGGAAGCCACCGGCGATCACCAGGCTCCCGAAGATCGGGATGAAGCAGAAGAACCGGAGGAAGGCGACGAAAACGACGCGGCGCCGGCTGCAGGCGCAGGTTCGGCCTGACCGGCGTCGAGCCGGTTATTCGTCGTCTTCGAATTCGGCGCCGTAGTGGCGCTTCTGGATCCGGTAATCGCGCCGGCGCAGCACCAGCACCAGACCCGAGACGACCGCGACCAGGCCGAACAAACCCATCACGTCGGACCATCCGGGCACGCGCCAGTTGAACGAAGCCACGATTGCGGCAATGCCGACCAGCATGTAGGCGTACGGCAGGCTTTCGTAGACGCCTCTTGCGATGCGCATGGTGCCTCCTCAGGCCGTGCCGCCGACGGTCAGCGCGTCCACACGCAGGGTCGGTTGTCCGACGCCGACCGGCACCGTCTGCCCGTCCTTGCCGCAGCTGCCGATGCCCTCGTCGAGCATCAGGTCGTTGCCGACCATGCTGACGCGCGTCAGCACGTCCGGACCGTTGCCGACGAGCGTCGCGCCCTTGACCGGCGCGGTGATGCGACCGTCCTCGATCAGGTAGGCCTCGCTCGCCGAGAACACGAACTTGCCCGATGTGATGTCGACCTGGCCGCCGCCGAAATTGACCGCGTAGAGCCCGCGCTTGACCGAGCGGATGATCTCCTGCGGATCATGGGGGCCGGGCAGCATGTAGGTGTTTGTCATGCGCGGCAGTGTGCTGTGCGCGAACGACTCGCGCCGGCCGTTGCCGGTCGGTTTCATGCCCATAAGCCGCGCATTGAGCTTGTCCTGCAGATAGCCCTTCAGCACGCCGTTCTCGATCAGCGTGGTGCAGGAAGTCGGCGTGCCTTCGTCGTCCACGTTCAGCGAGCCGCGGCGGCCGGGCAGCGTGCCGTCGTCGACGACCGTGCAGAGCGGCGACGCGACGCGCTCGCCGATGCGTCCCGAAAATGCGGACGTGCCGCGGCGGTTGAAGTCGCCCTCGAGCCCGTGACCGATCGCTTCGTGCAGCAGCACGCCCGGCCAACCAGGACCGAGCACGACGGTCATGGTGCCTGCAGGCGCGGGTACCGCATCGAGATTCACCGTCGCCTGGCGCACCGCTTCGCGCGCCAGGCGCAGCGGCCGACCGTCGGCGACGAATTCCTCGAGTGAATAGCGTCCACCGGTGCCGGCATAACCCTGCTCGCGGCGCCCGTCCTGCTCGATGATCACCGAAACATTCATGCGCACCAGCGGCCGCACGTCGGCGGCGAGCGTCCCGTCGCTTGCCGCGATCAGCACGACCTCGTGCACGGCGGCGAGCGTCGCGACGACCTGCTTGACCCGCGGATCCAGTGAGCGCGCACTGCGGTCGAGTTCCGACAGCAGCGCGACCTTGTCGGCGTCGGCGAGCGACGCGATCGGATCGTCGGGTAGATACAGTCGGTGCGAAGCGGCCGCACGCCACGCCTGTACCTGTCCCTTGCCGCCTTCCCGCGCGATCGCGCGCGCTGCGCGCACGGCCTCGAGGAGCGCGCCGGGGACGACCTCATCGGAATAGGCGAAGCCGGTGCGCTCGCCGGCCATCGCGCGCACGCCGACACCCTGTTCGATGCCGTGGCTGCCTTCCTTGACGATGCCATCCTCGAGCGCCCAGTGCTCTTCGCGCGCCAGCTGGAAATAGAGATCGCCTGCATCGACGCTGGCGCCGAGCAGCGAGCCGAGCGCCTGCTCGAGCCGCCCCTCGTCCAGACCGGAAGGCGTCAGGATCCGGTCGCGTGCGAGTTGCAGGGCGTCCATGTTCAGCCGAGCACCCGGTGACGGAGCACGGGAAAACTGACGCGCGTCGCCTGCTGGCCCTCCCGATCGAGCGCCGCGAGCACGACGCCGCTGCCGCGCGGCTGCCGGGCGAGCACACGTCCCCAGTAGTCGGCGATCAGGCTGTCCCCATATGTTTCCCGGTCGCTGTCATGGAAGCCGGTCTGTGCGGCGGCAACGACGAACGTCAGGTTTTCCGTCGCGCGCGCCCGCAACAGCACTTCCCAATGGGCTCGCCCGGTCGGACCGGTGAATGCGGACGGCACGCTGAAGATTTCGGCTCCCTCGGAGACCAGCCGGCGAAACAGCTCGGGGAAGCGCAAATCGTAACATACGGTCAATCCGAGCCTGCCGGCGGGCGTATCCACGGTGACGGGTATCGCGCCGGGCGCGGCATTCGCGGATTCGCGATATCCCTCGCGGCCGCCCGGCAGGTCGACGTCGAACAGATGGATCTTGTCGTAGCGCGCGGCGCGATCGCCCTTCGCGTCGTAGACGATGCAGGCATTGGCGGGGCGCGCCTCGCCGTCGACCGCGATCGGCTGCGTACCCGCCACGATCCAGAGCCCGAATTCGCGCGCCATTCCGGCCACCGCCTGCTGCGCGGGCCCATCCCCGTCCCGCTCCACGATGGCGCGGCGTTCGGTCTCGGTGCGGCCCATGAAGCTGAAGTTCTCGGGCAGAACGGCCAGGCAGGCCCCGCCGTCACGGGCGAGCGCCAGCAGGCGACGGACGGTCGCGAGATTGCGCGCGACATCCGCGACCGAAGTCATCTGAACGGCAGCGACGACCGGCTGCGCCATCATTTCTGAGAGCTCTCCGCTTCCGCGGCCGGGCTCGCGGCGGGCGCCGGTCCGGCTTGGCGGTTGTCCTTCAATTCACGGGCCTCGATGCGCTTGACCTGCGGGTCATCCCAGGATCCCGTGATGCGATAGTAACCGCGGGTGACGCCCTTGAGCGGCTCCTTGAAGATCTGCGAGAACAGCAGCAGCGCTGCGCCGACCGCCGGGCCGCCGGCGAGCGCGCCCGCGACGCCGAGCGAGGCGCCGAGCTGTCCCGTGACCACTGCCGTCTGGTCGTAGGTGCGATGGCGCAGGCTGGTGCGGCCTGCGACGCCGATTTCCGCGGCAGAGCCGCGCAGCGTCAGGTTATCCGTAAAAGCCTCGCCATCGGCGAGCTGGAATGTGCCGCGCATCGTGTCGAATGCGAGGCCCTTGCCGGTCAGGTCGCCGAAATCGAGCGCCAGGCGCCGCGGCAAGTGCGCAATGCTCATGAGCCCGAATACGCGCCCCGCGCCGGGCTCGACCGACGTCAGGCTCCCATTCTCGGCCGCGATTTCGAGGCGGCCGGAAAGGCGTTCGAGCGCTTTCACTTCCGGCGGCCCGGGCCAGAGCAGCGTCGCCGACACGCGCCCGTGCTTGGCTTCGATTAGCGTGCCGAGCTGCATTGCATCCATGAAACCGCGCACGTCGCCGGTATCCACCTCGAAATCGAAACGGCATTCGGCTCGCTGGTCGCGCACCAGCCAACTGCCGCGGCCTTCCGCCTTGAAGGCCGGGTGCGTCATCGTGAACTGGTTCAGCGTCATGCCGGCCGTGCCCCGCGACAACTCCGCCTGCACGTGCCCAAAGCGCCGACCATCGAAGACGAAGTCGCGCAAATTCACGTGGATCGCCGGCAGCTTGCGCGGATCCGGATCGGTCCCGTCGCCGGCACGTGGCACGCGTTCGCCGAAATACAGCCGGTCGAGGTCCAGCAGCATCGGCACTTCGCCCGGGAATGTGTAAGGCACGACCAGGTGGCCGCTGGCGGCCGGACCGGTTACGTCCACTTCCCAGGCGTGATCGCCGGGCCGCAGGCGACCGCCGACCTCGGCGAAGCGGTAGCCGAGCACTTCGAAACTGCGGATCGCCAGGTCTGCGCCAGCCAGCGAGTCGGACAACGGCCGCCCGCGCGGCTGGTCCCATTTCAGTTCGAGCAGGTCCGACAGGCTGACCGAGTCGAGCCGGCCGGTGAGCCAGAGGCCGGCACTGTTCGGCAGGATGGGTGTGTTGCCGCCAAAGGCCACGATGCCGCGTTCGACCGGCGGACCCTCCGGGCGGCTGCGCCATTGCACTGTCGCTTGGATGTCGCGGCCGAGCTGCGCCTGGATGCGTGGCCCGGAGACGCCGTCGAAGCTTGCATTGACCATCAAGGGACGCGCCATGCCGGCCGTCTTTGCAAAGGGTTCCGGCAGGCGAGACGTGAGGCCGCGCAGGTCGCTGCTGAGCCGCAGGCTGCCGCGCGTTGGGCGCGTTCGGTCGGCATCGCGCAGCAATGTCAGGAAGCCGCGCCAGTCCGCGGTGCCCTCGATTCCCGCATTCGCCGGCAGGCGCGCGACCGGGCGCAACTCCGCGCCCTGCAGGCTGCCCTGTGCACTGACCTCGGTGTTGAGGCTCCCGTCCGCATGGGCCGTGGTCGCAATCGACGCCCGTATGGGACCGCCGAACAACCGGCCTGTGAGCGCCGGCGCATGGATCTCGCGATTGCGCACCCACAGTTCGCCGTTGATCGCCGTCGCTTCGAAGGGCTGGGTCTTGTGACGAAGGCTCACGCCGGCCAGTGTCGCCATCACGGTCACGACGCGCTTTTCGAAGTCCTTGATCGGCAGGTACATCGCGATCTCGCCCGCCACCGGTCCGGCGCCCGCGAGGTCCGCGAACACGGCGCCGAACGACGGCGCGAGCGGCGTCGCCTGCAGCAATCGGATGACGCGGCCGGCATCGCCGCTCGCATTCCCGCGCACGGCGATGATCGCGTCGCGCAGGTCCGCGCTGCTCGCCTCGGAGCGCGCGATCGCGACGCCACCCAGGGTGCCGCCGGTCGCATGCAACTGCATGGCCGGCCCGTTGAATGCGAATTTGGCGGCGAGATCGCGGATCTCGGGCCAGCCGGGCGCATAGAACAGGTCGAGGCCGGTTACGCGTCCTTCGGCATGGAATTCGCCCTGTCCCTCGCGATACGGAAATCCGCGCACGGGACCGGTGATCGAGACACGGCCTTCGACGACGCGCCCGCCGCGAAATGCCGCGTCCAGCCAGGCAAGCGACTTCTCCGACAGCTTCTCGATCGGCAGGTAGCGCCAGGCCTGCGTCATGTCGACGTCCCTCGCCGTCGCATCCAGCACCAACAGCGCCAACGCGTCGGGACGCAGTACGACGCGCAGCTTGCCGCGGGCGCTGCCATGGCCGGTCTCGATGCTGCCATTGTCCAGCCAGAATCGGACTCCTTCCGAGAAACGGCTCCATTCGACGCGCCCGTCCGCCTTTGGCAGCGCGGCGATCGCACGCCACTGCAGCGGCCAATTGATCGTCGCATCGCGGGTTGCAACGTGGACGACGCCGCCCGCGCCGCGACCTTCTATCGCCCCGTCAAGCCCGCTGAAACCGGGTGCGCGCCGGAACGGCTCGAATCCGACATCCGCGAAGCGGACGCGACCGACAATGTCCGGCAACCGCTTCGCGCCGGCGTCCTCGAGCAGGACGTCGAGACCGAACAGCTCGCCGCGCGCATCCAGTGCGATCATGCGTTCGCGGAGCTCGCCGGGCGGCAGCAACAGCGCAAATGGCACCAGATTCTCGATGCGCAGGTAGTCCGCGCGCGCTGACAGGGTCGCGATGCGGCCCTCCTTGCGCCGCACTTCCGCAGCGAGGCTCGTCGGGCGCCAGGGTGCGCCCGCACGCGACAGATCGAGGCCTGTCGCCGTCACCGAGATCGAATCGGCCGAGCGGCGAATGCGAATGTCGCCGGCGACGCGGCTGAACTCGCCGCGATCGCCGGACAGGCGCAGGTTTTCGAGTCGCGGCTGCAGGCGCAGCGTCGCCAATTCGCGCCCCGTGCCTCGCAACGAGAGCCAGAGCGCGCCATAGCCTGCGGCAGGCACGATGAAGCTGTCCGGGAGCAGCGCCGCCCACTGCCCGAAGTCGAGGTCGGATCCATCGGCGCGCAGGCGCCACGCGACCGTCGCGAAGTCGTCGAGTTCACCCTCGGCGTCCCCATCGAATTCGATCGACGATCCGAGATGTTCCGGCAGTTCGACCTGGCCGCGCACAGTGACGTGATCACCCTTGCGCTCCACTTCGACGTCGGCACCGGTCAGCTCGAAGCGTCCCTGGCGCGCGCGCAGATCGAGTACGGCGAGCGTGGCGTTGTGCACCTCGAAGCTGCCACGCGGCAGACGTTCGAGCGACATGGGCTCACGCTCCGACTCTGGGGTCTCGAACGCGCTCTGCCCGACGAGCTGGATGCTCCCATCCGTATGGATCACAAAGTTGAGCCGCGGCCGGATCAGTACCACGCGGCCGACCTCGATGCGCCGGTGCCAGAGCGAGCGCAGGAGGGACAGGCCGACGCGTCCGGACTCGGCGCTGACTATAGCGTCGTCACCCGAGGCCGGCAGCACGCGCGCACCGTGGAACACGACCTCCGGTCCATAACGGCCGATGCGGGCGTGCACCGATTCGAATTCGAGCCTGAGCCCGGTCGTCGCGCGCACGCTGTCGACCACCCGCTGCTGGTAGCCGGGCAGCAGGTCAATGGCGAGCCGGAACGCGCCGATCGCAAACGCGAGCACCAGCGCCGCCGCGGCGACCAACGCAGCCGCCCAGCGCCCGAACTGCTTCACCCACCGGGTCACGGGAGTCATACCAGCACCACGTCGAACTGCTCCTCCGCGTACCGCGCTTCCGCCTGCAGGCGGATCGGCTTGCCGGTCGCGAGTTCCAGGTCCGCGAGCGCCGGGGCTTCCTCGTCGAGCAGCAGCTCGATGACGTCCTGATGCGCCAGCAGGACCAGTTCCTGGAAGTCGAACTGCTGCGCCTGCCGCAGTACCTCCCGAAAGATCTGGTAGGCGACCGTTTCCGCCGTCTTGACGAACCCCCGGGAATCGCAATTTGGACAAGGCCGGCAGAGCTGGTGTTCCAGGCTGTCTCGGGTCCGTTTGCGCGTCATTTCGACGAGCCCGAGCGCCGAGACGGCCGACAGGTGGGTGCGGATCCGGTCGCCCGCCAGCGTCTGCTCGAGCGCCTGCAGGACGCCGCGGCGGTGCTCCGGATCTTCCATGTCGATGAAATCGGCAATGATGATGCCGCCGAGATTGCGAAGCCGCAGCTGCCGCGCAATCGCGACCGCCGCTTCGAGATTGGTCCGGTAAATGGTGTCTTCGAGATTGCGGTGGCCGACGAAGGCGCCGGTATTCACGTCGATCGTCGTCATCGCCTCGGTCTGGTCGAACATCAGGTAACCGCCGGACTTCAGCGGCACCTTGCGGTCGAGCGCGCGCTCGATCTCTTCTTCCACGCCATAGAGGTCGAAAATGGGGCGCTTGCCATCGAACAGTTCGATGCGATCCGCGAGCACCGGCATGAACGTGCGCGTGAACGAGATCATCGCGGCATGCGTGGTGGGCGCGTCGACCAGCACGCGCGCGACTTGCTCGCCCATCAGGTCGCGCAGCACGCGCAACGGCAGCGCCAGGTCCTCATGCACCAGCGTTCCGGCGGACGCCTGTGCGCTGCGCTCGCGGATCACGTCCCAGAGCAGCTCGAGGAAAACGCGATCGGCGCGCAGTGCCTCTGCGCCCGCACCATCGGCCGCGGTGCGCACAATCCATCCCCCGCTGCCGCCGGCGCCGGCTTCCACGGCATTGCGCAGTCGCGTGCGCTCCTCGCCTTCCTCGATACGCGACGACACGCCGATGCCTTTGCCTTGCGGCATGTAGACGAGGAAACGCGATGGCAGCGACACATACGTCGACAGGCGCGCGCCTTTCGTGCCGATCGGGTCCTTCAGGACCTGAACGAGCAGCAGGTCGCCTTCGTTGACGAGCGAACGAATATCAGCCGGCGCCGAATCGGCATCCGCGGCCGGCGACGAGATGTCAGAGGCATGCAGGAAGGCCGCGCGCTCGAGTCCGATGTCCACGAAGGCGGCCTGCATGCCCGGCAGCACGCGGGTCGCGCGGCCCTGGTAGATATTGCCGGCAAAACCGCGGCGATTCGCGCGCTCCAGATAGAGTTCCTGGGTCACGCCCTGCTCGACGACCGCGGCGCGGCTTTCCCGCGGCGTGACATTGACCAGGATCTCGAAGCTCATGCGTCAGCCTGCCAGCGCAGTACGCCGGCAGCGTCGAGCAGCGACGCCGTTTCGAAGAGTGGCAGTCCCATGACGCCCGAAAAGCTGCCTTCCAGGCGTTCGATGAAAACGGCGCCAAGTCCCTGGATCGCGTAGGCGCCGGCCTTGCCGGCCGGCTCACCGGTCGCCCAGTAAATCCTGCATTCGTCCGCCGCCAGTGTGCGGAACGTGACCCGGCTGCAGTGGAGCACGCCCTGTACGCGGCCATCCAGTTGAAGCGCGACCGCGGTCAGCACGTCGTGCGTCCGGCCGCCGAGCGCCATCAGCATCGCGACGGCATGCGCCTCGTCCGCGGGCTTGCCGAAGATCCGGTCTCCGAGGACGACCGCGGTATCCGCCGCGAGCACCGGCCGGTTGGCGCGAGCGCCGAGCGCCTGGGCGGCGGCTCCGGCCTTGTCGCGCGCGACACGCATCACGTAGTCGGGCGGGACTTCTCCCGTCAGCGCCCGCTCGTTGCAGTCCACCGGAAAAGGTTCGTGCCTGACACCGATCTGCGCCAGCAGCTGACTGCGCCGCGGCGATGCCGACGCCAGAACGATGGATGCATAAGTCATTGACCCACAAGGATAGCCCGCGGCGCCCCTGGTGGCGACGAGGATCAGGCCCGATGGTACGGGTGTCCCTGGAGCAGGCTTTGTGCCCGATAGAGTTGTTCCGCGACGATCACGCGCACGAGCCCGTGCGGGAAAGTCAGCGGCGACAGCGACCAGCGCCAATCCGCCCGCGCCGCGAGCGCAGGGTCGAGCCCATCAGGACCGCCGATCAGCAATGCGAGATCGCGGCCGCCGGCGCGGCGCAGCGCGAGCCATTTCGCGAGCTCGGGCGTCGTCATCGCGCGGCCCGTGACTTCGAGCGCAACGACATAGTCGCGCGCACCGATGGCCGCCTGCATGCGCTCGGCCTGCTTCGCGAGCGCAATTTCGACCAACTCGAACTTGAGTCCGTGCGCGAAGCGCTTCGCGTAGTCGGTGACGCCATCGTTGATCCATGCCGGCAGCCGGGTGCCGGCCGCAATCAGCCGAACACGCACCCGAGGCGCTCAGGCGGCGCTCGGGCCGCGCTGCGCCGGGCGCAGGTCCCAGAGCTTTTCGAGGCCGTAAAACTCGCGGATGCGGGGTAGCATCACGTGCACGATCAGGTCCTGAAGGTCCACCAGCACCCATTCGCCTTCGCGGTCGCCTTCGATGCCATAAGGACGGTGACCCGCCTGACGGCAGCGCTCGACAACGCGGTCCGCGATCGATTTGACGTGGCGGTCCGACGTGCCGGTTGCGACGATCATCGTGTCGGTCACATCGGTCAGCTTGCGCACGTCGAGGACTTTGACATTGATGGCCTTCATGTCGGCAAGGGCGGCAACGGCTATATCAGTCAGGGTCCCAGGCGTCGGTTTGAGTGGTTTTTTCGGTCTGGCGGCACGGGTGCGCGGGGTGGTGGTCACGGGGGAACTGCGTTTCTTCCTCGTTCTCTTGTCGATCATTCCTGCCTTGCACCTGGCCGGGCGTAACTGCCCCTGGCAAGGATGATCCTACGCGCAGCCTCGGGCATCAAGTAGCGCGGATCGCGTCCTGCCGCGATCACGTCCCGCACCGAGCTCGAGGACAGGTCGAGCTGGGTGTTCCGGCATATATGCACCCGTCCCGCGGGACGGTCCGCGAGCTCGGCCGGGTCGTCGCAGCGATTCCGTTCCAGAAGCGCAGCGGGCAGGCCGGCAATGGGCAGCTCCGACCGTGGCCGCAATGCCACGACGACATGCGCGAGCCCGATCAGCTCGGCCGCGCGATGCCAGCGTTCGAGTCCGGCAAAGGCGTCCATACCGAGGATCAGCACGAGCGACTGCGCTCCATGCTCGGCGCGAAGTTCCTCGAGCGTCACGACCGTGTAGGAAGGTCCCGAGCGCTTGAGTTCGCGGTCATCGACCAGGAAACGGTCGTCATCCGCGACCGCTGCGCGCACCATCGCGAGCCGTGTCGCGGCATCCGCCAGTGGCGCCGCTCGATGCGGCGGGTCGCCCGCCGGAATAAATGCGATCCGCTCCAGCCCGAGCAGTTCGTGCAATTCGTGCGCGGTGCGCAGGTGACCAAAATGGATCGGATCGAACATCCCGCCGAACACGCCGAACGGACGCATGCGGGATCAGGCGACCGACAACGCGCCAGCGAGCGCCGCGACGATACCGGTCAGCGACGTCCATGGATCGCCGCGGCCGAGCCCCTTGATCTGCCGGTCGGCGAGCGCGGCCGACACGAACAGCGGCTCGAGCCGCTGGCCCGCGGTGCGGGCAACCGCGCGGCGCAGCAGCGCGCCGCGCCGCTCCGCCTGGCGGCCATAGCCGGGCGAGGCGCCGGGATTCATGCGCGCTTCGGCGAGCCCGCGCAGTTCGCGGCAGATGACCCAGAGGACGAGCGGCGCCTCGGCACCTTCCGCGCGCAATCCGTCGAGGATGCGCAGGCTTCGCGAGGCGTCGCCTTCGAGCGCGGCTTCGCCGAGCTGGAACACGTCGTAGCGCGCGCTGTTCGCGACCGCGGCCTGCACGTCCTCCAGCGAGACCTTGCCGTGCGCGTGCAGCAGCGCCAGCATTTCGATCTCCTGGTGTGCCGCCAGCAGATTGCCCTCGACACGCTCGGCAAGCAGCGCAGCGCCGTCCGGTTCGATCTCGAGTCCGTAGCGCGCCGCACGCTCCGCGATCCAGCGCGGCAAGCGCCCGATCTCGACCGGCCAGGCCAGCACAACAACGCCGTGCTTCTCGAAGGCCTTGAACCAGGCGGTCGAGTAGGTTTCGCCCTGCGGACGCGTGGTCATGACGAGCAGCAGCGTATCGGGCGGCGGATCGGCCGCGAGTTTCGCGAGCACCGCGCCGCCCTCCTTGCCCGGCCTCGGACTCGGCATCCGCACCTCGATGATGCGCCGCTCCGAAAATAGCGACAACGACTGACAGGATGCGACCAGGTCAAACCAGTCGAAAGAACGGTCGGTGCTGAACAGCTCGCGTCCGCTGAATCCGGCGGCACGCGCGCGCGCGCGGATCGAGTCCGCTGCTTCGCCGACCAGCAGCGGTTCGTCGCCCGCGATCAGCCACGCATCCGCGAGCGTCTTGTCCAGGGCGCGCGGCAGCTGATCGGTGTCGATACGCATGTCAGGCACGATCGTAGTGCGAAAGATTCGAATGTGCGATAGTCATCGCACCATGCGCCGCATTGTCTTCATTGCCGCGTTCGTCGCTGTCGCATCGCCGCTCGCCCGTGCGGTTGAAGCGCCGCAGTTCCAGGTCGCCGCGCATGGCGGTTACCGGGCCGGCGGCAGCCTGGAAGATACGGACACCGGCGCCGATCGCGATCTGGACGAGGGCGAAAGCTTCGCGATCGCGCTCGAGCTGCGTTACAAGCCGGGCGACGATCGTTTCTTCCAGCTCTGGTATTCGCGCCAGGCATCCGAGGTCGACGACGAGTTCGACGTCCCGCACGACGTCGACATCGAGTACCTGCATCTGGGCGGCACCGTGCCGTTCGGCAGCCGTGGTTCCTTTCAGCCGTATTTTGCCGCCGGCCTCGGCGCAACCCGATTCTCCGCATCCGGACCCGATTCGCAGGACCGGACGAAATTTTCCGGCTCGGCGGCCCTCGGCTTCGCCGTGTCGGTCGCGGAACATGCGGCCTTGCGGTTCGAAGCGCGCGGTTACCTGACCGCGGTCGATTCCGACAGTGCATTCTTCTGCCGTTCCGACGGCGGCGAGGGGCTGTGCCGAATCGTCGCGAGCGGTTCGAGCGTATTCCAGGCCGAAGCACTCATCGGCATCGCGGTGCGTTTCTGAGTTGACATGACCCGGCGTCGTGGACTCTATCCGCCGATCGAACCGCATCGTCACGGCCATCTCGCGGTCGGCGATGGGCACGATATCTACTGGGAGGAATGCGGCAACGCGTCGGGCAAGCCGGTCGTGTTCGTGCACGGCGGCCCGGGCGCGGGCTGCGATACGCGCGCACGGCGTTTCTTCGATCCGACGCGCTACCGAATCCTGCTGTTCGACCAGCGCGGCTGCGGGCGCAGCCGTCCGCATGCCAGCCTCGACCACAACACCACCTGGGACCTGGTTGCCGACATGGAACGGCTGCGCGAACTGCAGGGCATCGAACGTTGGCAGGTGTTCGGCGGCTCCTGGGGCTCGACGCTCGGACTCGCCTACGCCGAGGCCCATCCCGAGCGCGTCACCGAACTCGTGTTGCGCGGCATCTTCATGCTGCGCAAGGCGGAACTCGACTGGTTCTATCAGGAGGGCGCGAGCCGGATGTATCCGGACCGCTGGGAGAATTACGTTGCGCCGATCCCACCGGAAGAACGCGGCGACCTGATGCGGGCTTTCCATCGCCGTCTGACCGGCAGCGACCGCGCCACCGCGCTCGCCGCCGCGCGCGCCTGGGCGGTCTGGGAAGGATCGACCAGTTACCTGCTGACCGACGACGACAACGTGCGCAAATGGGGCGAGGACGAATTCGCGCTCGCGGTGGCGCGAATCGAATGCCACTACTTCGTGAATCGTGGATTCCTGAAGAGCGAATCGCAGCTCCTCGACGACATCGGCCGAATTCGCCACATTCCCGGCGTCATCGTGCAGGGCCGGCACGATGTTGTCTGCCCGATGTTCACGGCCTGGGATCTGCATCGGGCGTGGCCGGAAGCGGAATTCCGTGTGGTCGGCGACGCCGGCCATTCCGCTTTGGAGGCCGGCATCACCGACCAACTCGTCCGCGCGACCGACCGCTACGCCGGCTGACGTAATAAAGGGGTCTGTCCCCATTTAATCGGGGACAGACTCCTTATTCGCTGCCGCGGGGCGCAGGCGCCAGATCGCGGCGTCGTCCTCGTCGGTCAGCAGGTAGACGTAACCGTCCGGCCCGACGCGCACGTCGCGGATGCGCTGGCCGAGCGCGCCGAACAGGCGTTCCTCTTCGACAAAGAACGACGGCTTCTCGCGCCAGCTGAGTCGGCTCAGGCTACGCGACGCGAGTCCGCCGACGAGCAGCTGACCCTTCCAGTCGGCGAACGCTTCTCCGCGATACACCGCGAGCCCCGACGGGGCGATCGACGGCGCCCAGAAGAAGGAGGAGCGCGCGATGTCCGGCGCGAAAGCGCGCTCGGAGATCACGGTGCCATCGTAGTCGATGCCGTGCGTGACCACCGGCCAGCCGCAGTTCGCGCCGGCGCGGAGGCGATTGATCTCGTCGCCGCCGCGCGGTCCGTGCTCGTGCGCCCACAGCTCGCCCGTCTCCGCGTCGCGCGCGAGACCCTGCGGGTTGCGGTGCCCATACGTCCAGATTTCGGGCCGGGCGCCTTCGCGCGTGATGAAGGGATTGTCCGTCGCGGCTTTTCCGTCGCGCGTGAGTCGCAGGATCTTGCCGAGGTGCGAACCGAGATCCTGCGCCGCCGTCTTGTACTCGAAGCCGTCGCCGACAGTGAGAAGCAGCGTATGGTCCGGCAGGAACAGCAATCGCCCGCCCGGATGCCCCGGGCCCGCCTTGTCGGGCGCGACGCGAAAGATCACGCGGCCGTCGGCGAGGCGGCCGTTCTCGTAGCGCGCGCGCCAGATTGCGGCGCGGTCGGCGGCCTCATCGCCCTCGACGAACGACAGGTACACGAGGCGATTGGCGGCGAAGTCCGGGTCAAGCGCAATGTCGAGAAGCCCGCTGTCTGCCTGCGCGAAGACCTGGGGCGGCGTATCTGTGAGCGGCTCGGGCAGCATCCGGCCGTCACGGATCACGCGCAGACCGTGATGCTTCTCGGTAACGAGGATGTCGCCATCGGGCGTGAACGCGAGGCACCAGGGGTGGCGCAGGCCGCCGACGAAATGCTCAATCGCCGCGGCACCCTGGACGGGATTCGCGCGCGCGATCGCGACCGCCTTTTCGCGCGCACTCAGTTCAGTCGCCCGCGCCGCTGCGACAGCCGGCAGCGCCAGGCCGGCGAGCACCAGAAAGACCGGAATCGCTGACCGAGACATGACGGGAGTCCTTCAAACGGGTGGCCGCTAGGCTAGCGCAACGGACCCGCCGGAACCCCGCGCTTCGCAATGACACCGGGTCCGAAATGGAAAAAGGGGTCTGTCCCCTTTTCAACACTCAGGGACGTTGACGGCGAGGCCGCCCTGCGAGGTTTCCTTGTAGATCGACTTCATGTCGTACCCGGTCTGCCGCATAGTCGCGATCACCTGGTCGAGTGACACCTTGTGCGTGCCGTCACCGCGCAATGCAAGGCGCGCCGCATTGATCGCCTTGACCGCGCCCATCGCGTTCCGCTCGATGCAGGGAATCTGCACCAGGCCCGCGATCGGATCGCAGGTGAGGCCAAGATTGTGCTCCATGCCGATCTCGGCGGCATTCTCGACCTGGCCATTCGACCCGCCGAGCGCGGCCGCGAGCCCCGCCGCAGCCATCGAGCAGGCGACGCCGACCTCGCCCTGGCAGCCCATTTCCGCCCCCGAAATCGAGGCGTTGCGCTTGTATAGCAGGCCCATCGCGCCGGCTGCGAGCAGGAAGCGATGCACCCCTGCCTCGCCGGCGCCCGGCGTCAGCTTCGCGTAGTAATGCAGCACCGCGGGCACGATGCCGGCCGCGCCATTGGTCGGTGCCGTAACGACCTGTCCGCCCGCGGCATTCTCTTCGTTGACCGCGAGCGCCCAGGCATTGACCCATTCCATCGGATCGACCGGGCCCAGCGGGGCCTCGCTGTCGAGCTCGCGCTTCAGGCGCGGCGCGCGCCGGGACAAGCGCAGCACGCCCGGCAGCACCCCTTCCGCAGCGAAGCCGCGCTGGACGCAGGCCTGCATGACGCTCCAGATGCGCGCGAGTTTCGCGTCGATCTCGGCATCGCTGCGAAATACCCGCTCATTGACCCGCATCAGCCCGTCGATAGCGAGGCCCGCACGCTCGCACTGCACCAGCAATTCGTCGCCGCTGCCGAACGGCAGCGGCGGTTCCGCTGCGGATCCTGCGCCGGTCGCCGGTTCCATTTCGCCTTCGCGCTGCACCGCGCCGCCGCCGATGGAATACATTTCCTCAGTCAGCAGCGTCGCGCCCTGGGCGTCACGCGCCGTGAAGCGCATGCCGTTCGAATGCCCCGGCAGCATCTGGTCGCGATGAAACAGCAGATTCATCGGCTCGTCGAAGGCGATCTCGTGGCGGCCGAGCAGGCGCAGGCGGCTGCTTTCCCGGATGCGCTTCAACGTCGGTTCCATCACGGCCGGATCGAAGCCGGAAGGATCGTTTCCTTCGAGTCCGAGCAGAATGGCGCGGTCAGTGCAGTGGCCGAGCCCGGTCAGCGCGAGCGAGCCGTAGAGTTGCGCGAACAATTCCGTCGTCTGTCCCAGCAAGCCGCGCGATTCGAGGTCGAGCACGAACAGCCGCGCTGCGAGCATCGGACCCATCGTGTGTGACGAGGACGGGCCGACGCCGATTTTGAAGACGTCGAATACCGACTGATTCATGGCCCGAGCGCCGTCAGCCGGCGCACAATCAGCGACGCGATCTCGTCGGCCAGTGCGGCGCGCAGCGACTGCTCCTCGTGTTCCTTGGCGAGCACGGCGGTCTCGTCGTAACCATAATCGCGTTTCAGCGAGACCTGTTGCGGCGCCAGCAGCTCGCGCTCGCCCGCGCTCACGGAAAATTCTGCGCGGTAAAAAACCTCGTACTCACCAGGCCGGTTCTGCGCCGACACCGACAGGAGCTCGCGGCCGGTCTCGTCCACGTGCAGCCGGATCACCGCGCTCGCCTCGGTCGGGTTCGCCGCCAGCGTGACGCCGGCCGCCCGCAACTGCGATGTCAGCGCCGCAAAGAGCGGCGTGTAGCGATCGGGCGCGTCGAGCCAGGGCTTTGCGAGCGAGGGCGGCAGCGGCGCCGAGCCGCGCAGCTGGTATCCGCAGCCGGCGGCAAGCGCGACGACGAAGAGCACGGCGAATCGGCTCGTGGGTCGCATCAGATCACCACGTTGACGAGCTTGCCCGGGACGTACACGAGCTTGCGCACTGTCTGGCCGGCAACGTATTTCGCGACGCCGGGATCCGCGAGCGCCGCTTCGCGCGCCGCGGCCTCGTCCGCACCGGCCGTGACCTGGACGCGTGCGCGAAGCTTGCCGTTCACCTGGACGACGATCTCGACCGTGTCCTGCGCGAGCGCGGCCGCATCCACACTGGGCCAGCGCTCGTCGACGACCGGCGTCATGTGCCCGAGCGCCTGCCACAGGGCATGGGCGGCATGCGGCACGAACGGCGACAGCATCAATACGACGAGATCAAGCGCCTCCTGCAACACGGCGCGTCCCTGGGCCGACCGGTCGTCGAAGCGCACGAGCGCGTTCAGCAGTTCCATCACGGCGGCGATCGCCGTGTTGAACGTGCGGCGCCGTCCGATGTCGTCGCCGACCTTCATGAGCGTCTGGTGCACCTGGCGGCGCAGCAAGCGCTGCAGGGAATCGAGCGAATCCGGATCGGGTTTGTCGGCGGGCCCGTCCTTCACGTGGGCATGCACGATTTTCCACAGTCGCTTCATGAAGCGGAACGCACCCTCGACGCCTTCGTCCGACCATTCGAGCGTGTGCTCCGGTGGCGCCGCGAACATCGTGAATAGCCGCGCGGTGTCCGCGCCGTAGCGGTCGATCAGGTCCTGCGGATCGACGCCGTTGCGGCGCGACTTCGACATCGTGCCGATGCCGCCGTACTCGACCGGCTGGCCGTCCGACTTGAGCATACCGGTTTTGCGTTCGCCCTCGGCCGCCGCGGCGACTTCCGCCGGGTTGTAGTAGACGATGCGTCCGGACGCGGGTTTCCGGAACCAGATGTCGTTCAGCACCATGCCCTGCGTCAGCAACCGCTGGAACGGTTCGGAGATCGTCGTCAGCCCGCAGTCGCGCATGACGCGCGTCCAGAACCGCGAATAGAGCAGATGCAGGATCGCGTGCTCGATGCCGCCAATGTACTGGTCGACCGGCAGCCAGTAGGCCGCGCGTTCGTCGGCCATCGCACGATCGTTGCCGGCGCTCGCAAAGCGGAAGAAATACCAGGAGGAATCCACGAAGGTGTCCATCGTGTCGGTTTCTCGGCGCGCCGCAGCACCGCACTTCGGGCAGCGGCACTCGTAAAACGCCGGCGTCTTCGCGAGCGGGTTGCCCGATCCGTCCGGCACGAGGTCTTCCGGCAGCCGCACCGGCAACTGGTCGTCCGGCACCGGCACGTCGCCGCAGGCCGGACAATGAATGATCGGGATCGGGCAGCCCCAGTAGCGCTGGCGCGAAATGCCCCAGTCGCGCAGCCGCCAGACCACCTGCTTGCGCCCGAGGGCCTTTGCCTCTAGATCGCGCGCGATCGCGTCCGTGGCGGCGGCGTAATCGAGCCCGTCATACGCGCCGGAATTCACGCAGCGACCGTGCTCCGCATACCAGTCCTGCCAGGCATCGGTCGAATACGGCCGGCCCTCGACGTCGATGACCGGCAGGATCGGCAGACCGTATTTCTTCGCGAAGGCGAAGTCGCGCTCGTCATGGCCCGGCACGCCCATCACCGCGCCTTCGCCATAGGCCATCAATACATAGTTGCCGACCCAGACTTCGACGGCGGCGCCGGTCAGCGGATGCTGCACGAACAGGCCGGTCGCCATGCCCTGCTTCTCCATCGTTGCGATATCGGCTTCCATGACGCTGCCGCGGCGGCAGGCGTCGACGAAGGCGCGGACCCTCGTGTCGCGCGACGCCGCCAGTTCCGCGAGCGGGTGCTCGGCCGCGACCGCGACAAAGCTGACGCCCATGATCGTGTCGGCCCGCGTCGTGAACACCTTGAGTTCGCCGCGCCTGCCATCGATGTCGTACGGAAAGGACAGGTTCACGCCTTCGCTGCGGCCGATCCAGTTCGCCTGCATCGTGCGCACGCGTTCCGGCCAGTCCGGCAGCGCGTCGAGCGCGCCCAGCAGCTCGTCCGCGTATCCGCGTGATGCGCAGGTAGTACATCGGGATCTCGCGCTTCTCGATCAGCGCGCCCGTGCGCCAGCCGCGGCCGTCGATGACCTGCTCGTTCGCGAGCACGGTCTGGTCGACCGGATCCCAATTCACGACACCCGTCTTCTTGTAGGCGATGCCGAGCTCGAGCATCCGCAGGAATAACCACTGGTTCCAGCGGTAGTAGTCCGCATCGCAGGTCGCGAGCTCGCGCGACCAGTCGATGCCGAAACCGAGCGACTTGAGCTGCCCCTTCATGTGCGCGATGTTGTCGCGCGTCCAGCGCGCTGGCGCGACGTTGTTCTCCATCGCCGCGTTCTCGGCCGGCAGGCCGAAGGCATCCCAGCCCATCGGCTGCAGCACGTTGCGGCCCTGCATCCGCATGTAGCGCGTCAGCACGTCGCCGATCGTGTAATTGCGCACGTGACCCATGTGCAGCCGGCCGCTCGGATACGGAAACATGCACAGGCAGTAATACTTCGGTCGCGCGGGGTCTTCGTGCACGGCGAACGCGCCGCTCTCGTCCCACTCGTGCTGGGCCGCGGATTCGATTCCGGCGGGTTCGTATCGTTCCTGCATCGAACTTTGAAGGATACCCTAGGAACGCCGCGATACGGGCAGCAGCGCAAGCACGATCATCACCAGCGACAACGACAGAACCGGCCAGTTGCCGGTGCGTGCATACGGCGTGAGGCCGATGCGGGGTTGGACGGTCGCCTTCAGGACGGTTGGTACGAACTGCGGCACGCGGGCGGCCACGCTGCCGTCGGGCGCGATCACCGCCGTGATGCCGTTGCTGGTCGCGCGCATCAGCCAGCGGCCCGCTTCGCGGGCACGGAAGCGAGCCATCTGCAACTGCTGGTGCGGCGCCGAGGAATCGCCGAACCAGGCGTTGTTGGTGACGTTGACGAGCAGGGTCGCCTCGACGAGCGTCTCGAGCTCGTCGGCGCCATAGGCGTCCTCGTAACAGATCGTTGCGGCAAGTCGCTGTCCGCCGGCGGCCAATGGCGGCTGGTGTTCCGCTCCGGGCGTCATGTCGTAATAAGGCAGGCTCATCAGGCGCATCCATCTGCGCACGAAAGCCGGCACCGGGAAGAACTCGCCGAACGGTACGAGCCGGCGCTTGTAATACCAGCCATCGCCATCGGCGCTCATCGAATAGAGACCGTTGCGGATTTCGCCGCTGTCGAAATCGAAGCGCAGCAGGCCGATCATCACGTCCGAATTCCGTGCGCGCGATTCGCTCCGTATCCCCTCGAGGAATACCTGTGCCTCGTGCGCCAGCACCGGGACCGAGGACTCCGGCCAGACGATGATGCGCGCGCCGAGCGCCTCGCGGTTGAGCGCTCGATAGCGATCGAGCGACGCCTGGCGATGATCGACCAGCCATTTCTCGTCCTGCGGGATCGAGCCCTGCACCAGTGCGATCGGCATCGGCTCGCCCGCGGGCGCGGTCCAGTCCTCGCTCTGCAGCGCAAAGGCAGCGCCCCAGATCGCGGCGACAACCGCGACCGCGAGCGCGCGCTCCCGCCCTGTGCCGCGCAACAGCAGCACGAGCGCGCCGGCCGACATCGCGTTCACGAGCGTGACGAGGTGGATGCCGCCGACCGGCGACAGCGCAAGCAGCCAGTCGTCGCTGTGCGCGTAGCCGAGCTGCAGCCACGGAAATCCCGTGAACAGCCAGCCGCGCAACCATTCCAGCAGCAGCCAGGCAGCCGGGATCAGCAGCAGCAGCCTGACGGCGGCCCGCGCGCGCGATGCGCGCGCGACCAGCCAGCCTAGCAGCGCGTAATACGCGCCCTTGATGGCGAGCAACGCCGTCATGATGAATATCGCGAGCCAGGCGGGCGCCTGGCCGAAGTCATGGACGGCGGTGTAGATCCACCAGGTTCCGGCGCCGAAGAGCGCCGCGCCAAATGCGAAACCGGCGCGAGCCGCCTGGCGGGGCGTCGAGTTTTCCCACAGCAGGAACAGGATCGCGGGGCCCGCGATCGCGAGCGCGAAAATGCCATAAGGCGCGAACGCAAATGCCGTGGCAGCGCCCGCCGCCGCGGCGATTGCCATGCGCCAGCGCGAATTGAATGAGAGAACGCCCGAGACAGCCGTCACTCAGGACCCGTGTGGCTCGTCCGGGCGCGCCGGCACGGGCTCGGCCGTCGTCACGCGGAGCTGGTCGATGCGCCGCCGGTCGGCGCGCAGCACCTTGAATTCGAGCCCGTCCATGCTCACTGCTTCTCCGCGCCGCGGCAGCCGGCCGAACTGCTGCATCACGACGCCGCCGATCGTGTCATATTCCTCGTCGCTGAACTTCGTCCCGAAGTACTGGTTGAATTCCTGCACGCGGGTCAGGGCCTGAACCGCGAACTGGCGGTCGCCCTCGCGGCGGATCGTCTGATCCTCTTCGGTGTCGAACTCGTCGGCGATTTCGCCGACGATCTCCTCGATGACGTCCTCGATCGTGACGAGACCTGACACGCCGCCGTACTCGTCGACCACGATCGCCATGTGATTGCGGCTCGCCCGGAACTCCTTCAGCAGCACGTTCAATCGCTTGCTCTCGGGCACGAAGGCCGCGGGCCGCAACACCTCCCGGATGTCAAAGCTGGCGGCGCCGCCCTCGGCGTAGTAACGCAGCAGGTCCTTTGCGAGCAGGATCCCGACGATCTGGTCGCGGTCGTCGCCGATCACCGGAAACCGTGAATGCCCGGACTCGATGACCGCCGGCAGCAGGCTCTGCGGCTCCGAATCCCGCTCCAACACGACCATCTGCGAACGCGGGACCATGATGTCGCGCACCTGCAGGTCCGTGACGCGCAGCACGCCTTGGATCATCGCGAGCGCATCGGCGTCGATGATGCCGCCGCGCGTCGCGGAGCGCAGCGCTTCGACCAGATCCGCGCGATCGCGCGGGCCGTCGCTCGTCAGCCGCCGGAGCCAGGCGCCTGCTTTCTTCGTCGAAGCCTTCTCAGTTGGCATACGGATCGCCGATGCCGAGCCGCGCGAGCAGCGCCCGTTCCCGGCCCTCCATGCGGCGCGCGTCGGCGGCGCGCACATGGTCGAAGCCGAGCAGGTGCAGCGTGCCGTGAATGATCATGTGCGCCCAGTGCGAACGGAGCGACTTGCCTTGCTCGCGCGCCTCGCGTGCAACCAGCGGCGCGCAGACGACGAGGTCGCCGAGCTGCCCGCGTCCTGGCGTGCGCGCCGCGGGAAACGACAGCACATTGGTCGCGCCCGCGCGGCCGCGCCACCGCCGGTTCAGTGCGCGGCTTTCGCCGCTGCCGACGACGCGGATGCCGAGCTCGCCATGGCGCTCGCCCGCCGCGAGCGACGCCCACGCGCGCAGGCTCCCGGGACCCGGTGCCCAGGGCCGGCGCGTGCGGTACCGCAACACGACCGACAGCGTCACTTGTTCTCCCCGTCAGGGTCGCGCTCGTAGGCCTCGACGATTCGCTGCACGAGCGGGTGGCGCACGACGTCGCGCGAACTGAAGCGCGTCATCGCGATGCCCTTGACGCCATCCAGCACGTCGAGCGCATGGCGCAGGCCAGACTGCCGGTGCGCCGGCAGGTCGGTCTGCGTGATGTCGCCCGTCACGACCGCGCGCGATCCGAATCCGATGCGCGTCAGGAACATCTTGATCTGCTCGACCGTCGTGTTCTGCGCCTCGTCGAGGATGATGAAGGCCTCGTTCAACGTGCGGCCACGCATGAACGCGAGCGGTGCGACTTCTATCACGTTGCGTTCGATCAGCCGGGCCACGCGGTCGAAGCCGACCATTTCGTACAGCGCGTCGTACATCGGCCGAAGATACGGATCGATCTTCTGCGACATGTCGCCCGGAAGGAACCCCAGCCGTTCGCCGGCCTCGACGGCCGGGCGCACCAGCACCAGACGCCGCACGCTCTCGCGCTGCAGCGCCTCAACCGCGCAGGCGACTGCCAGATAGGTCTTGCCGGTGCCCGCCGGGCCGATGCCGAAAGTCAGGTCGTGACTGCGGATATTCTGCAGGTATTCCTGCTGCGCCGGCCCGCGGCCGCGGATCCGCCCGCGCACGGTCTCGACGCCGAGTTCGTCGTCCGACGGCACGCCGCCCATCGCGGCCTCCTGGATCGCGAGATGCACGTCCTCGGGCGACACCGGCTCGGCGGCCGCGCGTTCGTGCAGCGCGCGCAGCACACTCGCCGCGACCGCGGCATTTGCGCCGCTCAGCGAGAACTGCCCGGAGCGGCGGCGGATCTCCACGCCGAGACGGTCCTCGAGCTGGCGCAGGTTGGCATCCAGCGGTCCGCACAGCGCCGCGAGGCGGGAATTGTCGTCGCCGCCGAAGTCGACGCTGGATTCGGGAACCGCGTTCAAGCGACGAGCCGGCCGCGCAGCGAATTCGGCCGCGCCTCGGTGATCTGCACCTGCGCGAAGCGATTGACGAGACCCGCGGGGCCGTCAAAATTGACCCAGCGCATGTTTTCAGTCCGGCCGGCGAGCTCGCGCGCGTCCCGGCGCGACGGGCGCTCGACCAGCACGCGTTGCATGCTGCCGACCATGCGCTCGCTGATGCGCCGCGACTGCAGATCGAGCTGCGCCTGCAGGCGCTCGAGCCGTTCCTGCTTCTGCTCGCGCGTCACCTCGTCCGGCAGCGCCGCGGCCGGCGTACCGGGCCGGCGACTATAGAGGAAGCTGAACGACTGGTCGAAGCCGACGTCGGTAATCAGGTCGAGGGTCTGCTGGAAATCCGCCTCGGTCTCGCCCGGGAAGCCGACGATGAAATCCGAGGACAGACTAATGTCCGGGCGTACGGCGCGAAGTTTGCGGATCTTCTGCTTGTATTCGAGCCGCGTATAGCCCCGCTTCATCAGCGACAGGATCCGGTCGGAGCCGCTCTGCACCGGCAGATGCAGGTAATTCGCGAGCTTGGGCACGTCTGCATAGGCCTCGACCAGTGCATCCGTGAATTCGACCGGATGCGACGTGGTGAAGCGGATACGCTCGAGGCCGTCGAATCGCGCGATGTGGCGAATCAGGGTCGCGAGATCGCAGTCCGCGCCATTTCGCATCGGCCCGCGGTAGGCATTGACGTTCTGACCGAGCAACGTGATTTCGCTGACGCCCTGCGCGACCAGCGAGGACACTTCATCCACGACCTGCTCGAAGCGCCGGCTCATCTCCTCGCCGCGCGTGTACGGCACGACGCAGAAGGTGCAGTACTTGCTGCAGCCTTCCATGATCGAGACGAATGCCGTCGCACCCTCGGCGCGCGGCTCCGGCAGCCGGTCGAACTTTTCTATCTCCGGGAAGGAGACATCCACCTGCGGGGCGCGCGTTGCGCGCAGCTGCGCGATCATCGCGGGCAGCCGGTGGATGGTCTGCGGACCGAACACGAGATCGACGAATCCTGCGCGCTCGAGGATGCCCTCGCCCTCCTGGCTCGCGACGCAGCCGCCGACACCGATCACGAGCGCGGGCTTGCGCTCCTTCAGCTGGCGAAACCGGCCGAGATGCGAGAAGACCTTCTCCTGCGCCTTCTCGCGCACTGAGCAGGTGTTCAGCAGCACGACGTCGGCTTGCTCCGGATCGTCGGTCAGCTCCAGGCCATCGGATGCTCGCAGCACGTCGGCCATGCGGGCCGAGTCGTATTCGTTCATCTGGCAGCCGAAGGTCGAAATATAGAGGCGGCCGCTCATGTCCGGCATAAGCGTACCGGTTTTGGCGTCTCCGCCTCAACTCTTTGTTTTTACTTGCTTTTCCGATTCATCTCGCGGCCAAAGGTGCCGGTCGCCACCCAGCCCAGATCGGCCGGCCGCAAGTCGCTGACCACGAAGCGCCCGGTGGCCGTGATGCGCGCGCCCTGGGGCGGGAGCGTATCGGCCATCGTTCGGCGGCGCATCATGTGCACGGAGTATTCCAGTTCATGCAGCAGCGCGGGTTTCGAAAAGAGATAGCCCTGGCCCGCGACGCAGCCTAGGCCGATCAGCTCGCGCTGCTGCTGCTCGAGCTCGATGCCCTCCGCGACTACCTCGAGGCCGAGCGTGTCGCCGAGTGCGATGATCGCGCGCGCGAGGCCGGCGCCATCCTCGATATGCCCGAGCTGGTCGACGAACGAGCGATCGATCTTCAGGATATCGATCGGGAAACGGTGCACGTAGGCCAGCGACGAGTAGCCGGTGCCGAAATCATCGATCGCAATGCGCACGCCAAGCTTTTTCAGCTGCTTCAGCTTTGCGAGCACCTCGTCCGAATTCTGCATCAGCACACTCTCGGTCAGCTCTATCACGAGACAGCCGGGATCGATTTCGGACAGGCGCAGCGCCGTCTCGACATCGGCGCAGATGTCCGACTGGGCGAGCTGCACGGCCGAGACATTGACGCCGACGCGCACCTGGCGGCCCTCCGGCAGGCGCCCCTGCCAGATGCGTACCTCGCGGCAGGCCTGCGCAAGCACCCAACGACCGAGCATGACAATCTGACCGGTTGCCTCGGATACGCCGATGAACTCGGCCGGTCCGAGCAGGCCGCGCTTCGGATGGCACCAGCGCACCAGCGCCTCGACACCCAGCAGATAACCGGATTGCAGCTCGATGATCGGCTGGTAATGCAGCAGGAACTGGCTCTCGACCAGTGCCCTCGCGATTTCGGCCTCCATTTCCTGGCGCTTGCTCGCCGCCCGATTCATCGCCGGCTCGTAGATCGTATAGCGACCCTTGCCCTGGGCCTTCGACGAATACATCGCGACGTCGGCGTTTCGCATCAGTTCCTCGACGCCGTCCTCCGGCGTCGCGAACGCGACCCCGACGCTCGCCGCGACCCGCATGTCGAGGCCCGGCAGATCCAGCGATTCCTGCAGCGTCGCCACGATCCGCGCCGCGATCTCGACCACCTGTTCCATGCCGGTCAGGTTTTCCAGCAGCACCGCGAACTCGTCGCCGCCCAGGCGCGCGACGGTGTCGCCCGTGCGGGTGGCCTGGACGATCCGCTGCGCACTCTTGTGCAGCACCCGGTCGCCCTGAGCATGCCCCAGGGAATCGTTGATCTTCTTGAAGTTGTCCAGGTCGACAAACATGATCGCGACGCCGCGACTGTTGCGCCTGCTGACGGCCACCGCATGCTCGACGCGGTCGCGGAACAACGAGCGGTTCGCCAGCAATGTCAGCGGATCGTGGAAAGCCAGACGCCGGAGTTGTTCCTCCAGACCCTTGCGGTCAGTGATGTCGCGAAGGTTCAGCAGGCGGCCCCCGATCGCCGGTTCCTCATTCATGTTCGTGCCGTAGATTTCGACGATGCGCTGCTTCTCGTCGCCGCGCGGGATGCGCGCTTCGAAGCTGGCGCTCGCGCCGGGCTGGCCCAGCTCATGACCGAGAAAATTCTGGAACCGCGGCTGGTCATCGAGCGCGATCAGTTCCGCGAGCGACCTGCCGATCAGGGCTTCGGCGGAATGGCCGAAAATCTTCTCCGCTGTGGCCGTGACGTAGCGGATCGAGCCATCGGCGCCGACGATTGCAATGACGTCCGCGGTATTGCGTATCAACGCGGCGAAGCGCGTCTCGGCCGAACGCGTGGCAAGCCCGGTCTGCATTGCGACGGCCAGGCCGGTCGCGATCGCCTGGCGGGCGAACAGAAGCACTGCCGACAGGCAGACGACGGAGGCGATCAGGACGGCCGGTTCGTCGAGCCTGCCCGAATGCTGGACCAGGAGCGCAAACCCCGCAAGCATCAGCGCCAGATACGGCGCGAGTGGCGCGAGCGGCGAACCGCGCTCCGAAACGTTCATCGGCGGCGCATGGTGTTCGTTGCGCAGGTAATCGAATTGCGCGGCAAGCGCAAACGCTGCGCACGAGAAAAGGCGCAGTGGCGTGGCTGCCGTGACGGCCCCAGCGCCGATGGGTTCCAGCAGCCGCGCGCCGCCGAGCGCGGCGAGCGCGAACGCAAAGGTCACGAGGCCGGGCCATCCCTGCCAGTCGGAGCGGCGCAGCAGCAGGATCGCGGCGAGCACGACAGTTCCGCCGTCAAGTGCCGCGATCCACGATTCGGCCGGCGGCGCGATGCCGGTCAGCATTGGCAACTCGATGAAATCATGCGGCACCACGAGCCAGAGCAGCGCGCCGACGCAAAGCACGACGATCGGTGTCTCGAGCCAGAATTGAGCGCCAAATGCGGCACCGCGTGTCGACCACAGGAACGCCGCGGCCGCGATCACGGCGCAGGGAATGAATGCGGCGTGCAGCCAGCCGGCCAACGCGGGCAGCGCGGATACCGGGAAGACGGAGACCATTGCGGCCGTCAGTAGTCCGGCCAATTCCAGGCCGATCGCAATCACGAGCCAGCGCCAGGCGGCGCGACGCGACGGCGTCAGGTCCCGCAGCTGCGAAGCGCGCCAGACGACGATGCCGGCGGCGATCGACGCTGCCGCGATCAGCGCGAGCGAAACGAGCATGCCATCCGCGGCCAGCGCTTCGTATCCGCGCAGCGCGCCGAAAGCCGCAATGCCAATACAAGCGAGCACGAGCCAGCCCGACGCGTGGCGAAACCACGGCGCCAAAGCCGCGCGCAACGGGCTCTCGGATGGCTGGTGCCGGTCCAGCGCCATCGGGCACGATCTCCCTACGGTAAATCAGCCCGATGGTGACTTAATGTGGCCTGGCGGGACGCCAAACCGGTCACATAAAGAGGTGTTTCCGGGCTAGAAAGGGATATCGTCGTCGAAGGATTCGGCGACGCCGGCCGGCTCCGCGCGCGGACTGGCGGCTTCGCCGCGAGGCGCGCTGCGCTCCCCGCCGCCACCACCCGTCCCGCCCCCGGCGGCGCCGCGACCACCCAGCATCTGCATCTCGTTTGCGACGATCTCGGTGGTGTAGCGGTCCTGGCCTTCCTTGTCCTGCCATTTGCGCGTGCGCAGGCGGCCCTCAATGTAGAGCTGCGAACCCTTGCGCAGGTACTCGGCCGCGATCTCGGCCAGCCGGTCGAACATCACGACGTTGTGCCACTCCGTCGCTTCCTTGTTTTCGCCCGTCTGCTTGTCGCGCCACTGCTCGGTGGTCGCCATGCGCAGGTTCACGACGGCTTTGCCGGAGGGCATGGCGCGCTGCTGGGGGTCCTGTCCGAGGTGGCCGATCAGGATGACTTTGTTGATGCCGCGCGCCATGACGATCCCCTCTTATTGTCCGGTCCCGCAATTGTAGTCGCCCGCCGCCCGCCGGCGCATCGGTTATCGGGTGCCTGCGTCAAAAATCGCGTCGGAAACGCCGGTTCGGCGCGCCAGTGGCAGCCAGGCCAGCACCGTGACGGCAGCCGCGATGAAGATCGCGGGACCGCCTGCCGTGGTCCCGAGCAGCGCGCCACCAATGAGGCCACCCGCAAAGGCGCCGGCGAACTGGCAGGTCGCAAACACGCCGAGCGCGGCGCCCCGCGATGTTTCGCCGGCTGCCTCGGTCAAGGCTGCCGGCAGTCGCGCTTCGAGAAAATTGAATGCGCCGAAATAGAGCGCGAGCGCGGCGACCAGCCCGCGCAGGTCGTTCTCGGCCCAGATGAGGGCGAGCAACGCCGCCGCAAGCAGACATCCGCCGGCGAATGCCACGCGGCCCGCGTTCCGGCTGCGCTCCGACCAGAGCATGAGCGGAACCGTGAGCGCGATCGACGCTGCGAATACCGCGAGATAGACGAGCCAGTGCCGCGCGGCCTCGATGCCGTGCAGGTCCCGAAGCGCATGCGGTACGGCGATGAAGGTCGCGGTCAACGTCAGATGCAGCGTGAAGATGCCGCCATAATAGGGTGCAAGGGTGCGGGTCAGCGCGCTCCGCCAGGAATGCGACACGGCCCTCCGCGGTATCCGCGCAGCTTTGGCCGGCAATGCAAACAGCACGATCGCGAGCGCAATCGCTCCCAGCACGCCGATCAGCACGAAAACACCCGACACGCCGATCGCGCCCGCGAGCAGCGGTCCCGCGACCAGCGACAGCACGAAAGACGCGCCGATGCTCGTGCCGATGACGAACATCGCGCGCGTGCGCGAGGCGGCGCGCGTCAGGTCCGCGAGCAGCGCCATGACCGGGCCGGAAACCGCACCGAGCCCCTGCACGACACGCGCCACGATGATCGACCAGGCGCTGCCTGCAACAGCGCCGAGTGCGGAACCGGCGATATGCAGGACGAGTCCGACCACGATCAGCGGCCGGCGCCCGATGCGATCGGACCAGGCGCCAAAGGGAATTTGCATGATGGCCTGGGCGAGGCCGTAGGCACCAACGGCGAGCCCCGCAAGCAGCGGCGTTCCGCCTGGCAATGACCCCGCGTGCAGGGCGAGGACCGGCAACAGCAGGAACAGGCCCAGGAGCCGTGTTGCGTAAACCGCAGCAAGGGATGCAACGACACGACGCTCGGCGGGCAGGAGTGCCGCGCCAGACGGCAGGGCCACTGGAAATCCCTTTGCGGTGCCCGGAACGGGCGGGCTATTCTATCAGGCTCGCCGCGCGCCACCCGTGCGGCGGGATCACGGCATGAGCAAGAACATCCTCATTCGCGGCGCGCGCACGCACAATCTGCGGGGACTCGACCTGGAGCTTCCACGCGACCGCCTGATCGTGTTCACCGGACTCTCTGGCTCCGGCAAGTCATCGCTCGCCTTCGACACGATCTATGCCGAAGGGCAGCGCCGCTACGTTGAATCGCTGTCCGCCTACGCGCGGCAATTCCTGTCGATGATGGAAAAACCGGACGTCGATTCGATCGAAGGCCTGTCGCCCGCGATCTCGATCGAGCAGAAATCGACTTCGCACAATCCGCGGTCGACCGTCGGCACGGTCACCGAGATCTACGATTACCTGCGCCTGCTCTATGCGCGGGCGGGCATTCCGCGCTGCCCGGACCACGGGCTGGATCTGACGGCCCAGACCGTGAGCCAGATGGTCGACCAGGTGCTGACGCTGCCGGAGGGCACGGCGCTCGCCTTGCTCGCCCCCGTGATCGCGGGACGCAAGGGCGAGCACCTGCAGGTGCTCGAGGAATTGCGCGGCAAGGGTTTCGTGCGCGCGCGCATCAACGGGCGCTACGTCGAACTCGACGCCACGCCGAAGCTCGACCCCAAGCGCAAGCAGACAATCGAAGCGGTCGTCGATCGCCTGAAAGTACGCCCGGACCTGCAACAGCGGCTGGCGGAGTCCTTCGAAACGGCGCTACGCCTCGGCGAAGGGGTGGCTCGCATCGCCTTCCTCGACGACCCGAAGCGCGAGGAATTGCTGTTCTCGGACAAGTTCGCCTGCACGGTCTGCGGCTACTCGCTGCCGGAACTGGAACCGCGGCTCTTTTCGTTCAACAACCCCCACGGCGCCTGCCCGGGCTGCGACGGACTCGGCATCAAGCAGTTCTTCGATCCGGACCGCGTGGTCACGCATCCACAGCTCTCGCTCGCAACCGGCGCGGTGCGCGGCTGGGACCGGCGGAACGCCTATTACTACCAGATGATCCAGGCGCTCGCGGATCACTACCGCTTCGATCCCGAGGCGCCCTATGCGAACCTGCCGCCGCGCGCGCGCGAAGTGCTGATGGAAGGCAGCGGCGGCGAGGAAATCGAGTTCCGCTATTTCGATTCGCGCGGACGCACGACGAGACGCAGGCACAAATTCGAGGGAATCCTCCCGAATCTCGAACGCCGTTACCAGGAGACCGATTCCATGTCGGTGCGCGAGGAACTCGCGCGCTACCTCGGCACGCGCCGCTGCCCGGAATGCGACGGCGCCCGTCTCGCCCGCCCGGCACGCCATGTGTTCGTCGGCGGCACGGCATTGCCGTCGATCTCGGCGCTGCCCGTGCGCGGCGCGCTGGAATTTTTCGGCGAACTCCAGCTCGACGGCTGGCGCGCGAAGATCGCGGCCAAGATCGTCAAGGAGATCACCGACCGGCTCGGGTTTCTCGTCGACGTCGGGCTCGACTACCTGACACTCGACCGCAGCGCGGAGACACTTTCGGGCGGAGAGGCGCAACGCATCCGGCTCGCGAGCCAGATCGGCTCCGGACTCGTCGGCGTCATGTACATCCTGGACGAACCGTCGATCGGCCTGCACCAGCGTGACAACCAGCGCCTGCTCGACACCCTGCACCGGTTGCGGGATCTCGGCAACACGGTGATCGTCGTCGAGCACGACGAGGACGCGATCCGCCAGGCGGATCACGTGGTGGACCTCGGCCCCGGCGCCGGCGTGCACGGCGGTCAGATCGTCGCGCAGGGCACGCCCGCGGAAATCGAGGCGAGCCCCGCCTCACTGACCGGCCAGTATCTGTCGGGCCGCAAGCGCATTGAAGTTCCGGACAAACGCCGCTCGCGCGATGCCCGGCAGCAGCTGCGCCTGCGCCGGGCGAGCGGCAACAACCTGAAAGGCATCGACGTCGCGTTTCCGGTCGGGTTATTCACCTGCGTGACCGGCGTCTCCGGATCCGGCAAGTCCACGCTCGTAAACGACACGCTTTATCGCCTTGTCGCGCGCTCGCTCGATCTGGTCGCCGAACAGCCGGCGGCGTCTGCCGGCATGGAAGGACTGGGCTCGATTGATCGCGTCATCGACATCGACCAGAGTCCGATCGGCCGCACGCCGCGCTCGAACCCGGCGACCTACACCGGCCTCTTCACGCCAATCCGCGAACTCTTCGCCGGCACGCCGGAGGCGCGTTCGCGCGGATACAAACCGGGGCGGTTCAGCTTCAACGTCAAGGGCGGGCGTTGCGAGGCCTGTGAGGGCGACGGCGTCATCAAGGTCGAGATGCATTTCCTGCCGGACGTCTATGTCGCCTGCGACGTCTGCAAGGGCCGGCGCTACAACCGCGAAACGCTGGACGTACGCTACAAGGGCAAGAACGTCCACGAAGTGCTCGACATGACGGTGGAAGACGCGGCCGTGTTTTTCCAGGCGGTGCCGGTCGTCGCGACGAAGCTCCAGACCTTACTCGATGTCGGCCTGTCGTACGTGCGGCTCGGCCAGAATGCGACGACGCTTTCCGGTGGCGAGGCGCAGCGCGTCAAGCTCGCCAAGGAACTCTCCAAGCGCGCAACCGGGCGCACGCTCTATATCCTGGACGAGCCGACGACCGGACTGCACTTCGAGGACGTCAAGCACCTGCTCGCGGTCCTGCATCGGCTGCGCGACGAAGGCAACACGGTGATCGTCATCGAGCACAACCTCGATGTCATCAAGACCGCGGACTGGGTTATCGACCTCGGTCCGGAGGGTGGCGACGGTGGCGGCGAGATCGTCGCCGAAGGCACGCCCGAGCAGCTCGCGCGGGCGAGCGGCTCATTTACGGGACGGTATCTGAAGCGCGTGCTCGCGCGAGGGAAGAAGGCGGCATGAACCGTCATCACGCGATGGCAATTGGCTTCGTGCTCAGCCTGCTCGCCGCCTGGCCGGCGCTAGCCGGCGAACTCGCGGTGACCGGCGCCTGGGCGCGCTCGACGCCACCCGGCGCCACCATGGGCGTGATCTATTTCACGATCGACAACGGCAGCAAGAAATCGGATCGGCTGCTGAAGCTGAAGACATCGGTCGCATCGAGCGCTGAAGTGCACCGCACCGAAGTGCAGGATGGCATCGCGCGCATGCGTGAGGTCACCATGCTGCACCTGGCCGCCGGCGAACGCATCGAGTTCAAGCCCGCCGGGTATCACGTGATGCTGATCGGGCTCAAGGAGCCGCTGGTCGAGGGTCAGACAGTCGAGCTGGAACTGCTGTTCGAGGCGGGGGGACCGAAGACCGTCAGGGTCCCGATCAAGAAACCTTGAATGGAGACTAGCGCGCCACCGCGCCCACCCGTCCCGCACTCGTGAACAGATGCGCGACCTCGCCCTGATCGCGCTTCTCACGGTATTTGCCATTCGTGAACTCGGAGACGACGCGGCGCCAGAAGCGGATCGCATCGGCATTGCGCGACTGCTCGGCGATGGTCCACTCGCCCGCGTACCGTGCGAACAGGATCATGGCGGCGCCGCGGCCGACGCCCTTGCCGCGAAACGGGCGGCGGATGAAAAATTCGCTCAGCCGGTAATGCCGGCTCTTGTCGTCCGGCGCCGACGGTGAACGCTGCACGACCGCGAATCCGGTCGGCTCGTTCTCGCGCAGGATCACGAACGCCGTCTGGCGCTCGTCGTGGAACCAGCCCTGGATGATCTCGGAAACGCTCTGGCCGGTGACGGTCAGCGACGGAAACACGCCGGTCGTGTCGGCGGTCAGGTCGGCGAGATACTCGCCGTAGATCTCTTCGATCCAGTCCCGGTCCGACTGGGAGGTTTTCGCTTCACGGATGGTGATCGGCATCGCGGCTCACCAGAATGAAAACGGCCGGGAGGAGGTCGCGGTGTTTGCCGCGCCATCCACCCGGCCGATCAGACCAAGTACAGTAATTGCTTACTGCGACGGCGGAACTTCTTCCGTAGTCGGCTCGGTCGTCGCGGCAGGATCAGCCGGGACTTCGCCCGTCGCAGCCGGATCGGTCGCTTCCGGAGCAGGCGCTACTTCAGGCGCCGGCGGCGGAGTTTCTTCGACGACCGGAGCGGCTTCTTCCTTGGCGCCGCAGGCACCCAACACGAGGGCAACCGCAATGGCGCCCCAGATCTTTGCATTCATCGTCAGTTACCCCAGTTCGTTTCGTTTAGTGAGAAAAGATACGGTGAATTCCGCGACGCAAACACCTCAATTTTCGCATCAGTGCTTCGGCGCGCTCGCGGATTTTACCGCTATTGCCCGCATTAGCAAAGGTCGCAAAATGGAGACACTTTGCAACGTTCGTGCGCTGCATGGCCAATGGCGACGCCAGCGGCTACGCTTCTGCAAGGCTTTGGCGCGGGAGGCGGAATGACAATATCCGAGCTTGGAGAGTTGTATCGAGACCACTCGCGCCAGATTATGGTTCGTGCAGATCATGCGCTGGCGGGCGGCGGGTATGACGGCCTGATCGTCGGCTCCGGCAGCCAGCGTTATTTCTACCTCGACGACAGCACCTATCCGTTCCGGCCGAATCCGCGCTACCGGGCCTGGCTGCCCGATGCGAGCCCCGATTCTTTCGTCGTTTACCGGCCTGGAAACCGTCCAAAACTCGTTTTCCATCAGCCGGATGACTATTGGTACCTGCCGCCGGCGCTGCCGGATGGCTATTGGGTGGATTCCTTCGATCTGCAGGTGGTCCGATCGCCGAACGAGCTGAAAAACCACCTTGGCGGCAAAGCGCGGTGGGCGGTGCTGGCCGAGCCTGCGCCGGCGACCGACGGGCTGGGGGATTATGACCCGCCGGCCGTCGTTGCCAGGCTGGACTACGCCCGGGCCGTCAAGACGCCTTACGAAATCGCCTGCATGACATCAGCGACAGCCGCGGGCGTGCGCGCCCACCGCGCGGCCGAAGCCGGCTTCCGGGCCGGCGCCTCGGAATACGAGATTCACCTTGCCTACTGCCGGGCGGCCGGGGCGCGCGAGGAAGAACTGCCTTACAACAACATCATCGCATTCGATACCCACGCCGCCGTGCTGCACTACCAGGTGCTGGACCGCAGCCGGCCGGCGGGAGTCAAATCGTTCCTGATCGACGCCGGTGCGCAGCACGCGGGTTATGCCTGCGACATCACGCGCACGTATGCCTCCGCGCCTGGCGAGTTTCACGACCTGATCGAGGCGCTCGATGCGGCGCAGTTAAAGCTCGCCGATCTCGTGCGGCCCGGCACCGACTATCGCGACATCCATCTCGCGGCGCATCGCGCGATCGCGGCCATTCTGGTCGACCAGGGTCTGGTGACAGGTTCGCCCGATGCCGCAGCGAAAACGGGCGTGACGTCGGTTTTTTTCCCGCACGGCATCGGGCACCTGCTCGGCCTGATGGTGCACGATGCCGGCGGCTTCATGGCGAGCGCGGAAGGCGGCACGCTCGCGAAGCCCGACGGGCATCCGTACCTGCGCCTGACGCGGCCGCTCGAGGCCGGCTTCGTCGTGACGATCGAGCCCGGTATCTATTTCATCGATTCGCTGCTCGCGCAGGCGAAGAGCGGCGCGCGCGGGCGCGCGATCAACTGGACGAAAGTCGATGCGCTCAGGCCCTGGGGCGGCATCCGGATCGAGGACAATGTGCTCGCACAGCCGGCCGGTCCGCCGCGAAACCTCACGCGCGAGGCGTTCGCGGCGGCGGGTTGAAAGCGAAAGTCAGCGCTGCTGCTGGCGCAGCAGGTCGCGGATTTCCGTCAGCAGCACTTGCTCGGGCGGTGTCGTCGCGACCACGGGCTGCTCCGGCGGCCTATTCATTTTGTTGATGACTTTCAGCGCCAAGAAGATCGCGAGCGCGATGATCAGGAAGTCGAGCAGCGCCTGGAGGAACAATCCGTAGGTGACGGCGACCGGTTCTCCGGTCGCCTCATTGGTGCCGAGCACCAGGCTGAGGTCTGAGAAATTGACTCCGCCGATGGCCCAGCCAAGCGGCGGCATCACGATCGAATTCACGAGCGCCGACACGATCTTGCCGAACGCCGCGCCGATGATGATACCCACGGCCATGTCGACGACATTGCCCTTCATCGCGAATTCCTTGAATTCCTGAATGAAGCTCATGGCGTTCTCCTTGTGTTGGCGCCGGGCGCAATCATCGCACGAAAAAAAAGCCGGGGATGTCCCCGGCTTCTCCATGGCGACCAAAGGGGTCGCATCCCTTTGCCCAGTCCCTGCCGCAAGCCGGCAAAGGGATGCGACCCCTCTCGTTTGGAAATCTTATGCGGCGGCTTTCTTGCGGCGCTTGGGCGCAGCTTCGGACTTCGCGGCGACCTTCTTCGGCGCCTTCTCCTTCTTCGGCGCGGCAGCCTTGGCCTTCTTCTTCGCCGGCTTTTCCTCGGGCGCCGGGGCGATTACGCCCTCGACCAGCTGCATGAAAGCCATCGGCGCGGAATCGCCCGGGCGCGGCTCCATCTTCAGGATGCGCGTGTAGCCGCCGGCGCGGGTGCGAAAACGCGGCCCGATGTCGCCGAATAGCTTCTCGACCACGGCCCTGTCGCGCAACTGAGCCCAGGCGCGGCGTCGGTCGGATTCCGAACCGCTCTTGCCCAGCGTGATCAGCGGCTCCACGACGCGGCGCAGTTCCTTGGCCTTCGGCAGCGTGGTGCGGATCTTCTCCTCGCGCAGGAGCGCCGTTGCCATGTTCCGCATCAGCGCCTTGCGATGGGAGCTGTTGCGCGAAAGCTGGCGTCCCGACAGTTGGTGTCGCATGAGTCTTTATCCCGTGGGCGCGTTCAGGCCGAGCGCAACTCGTCTTCGCGGCGCAGCGACGCCGGCGGCCAGCCGTCGATGCGCATGCCGAGCGTCAATCCATGGCTCTCCAGGACTTCCTTGATCTCGGTCAGCGACTTCTTGCCGAGATTCGGCGTGCGCAGCAGTTCGACCTCGGTGCGCTGCACCAGGTCCCCGATGTAATGGATGTTCTCGGCCTTCAGGCAGTTCGCGCTTCGGACTGTCAGCTCGAGCTCGTCGACCGGGCGGAGCAGGATCGGATCCGGCAGCGGACCCGCTTCACGGCTCGGGGACTCGCCCTGGCCTTCGAGGTCGACGAACACGGTGAGCTGTTCCTTCAGGATTCCCCCGGCGCGGCGGATCGCCTCGTCCGGATTGATCGTGCCATTCGTCTCGATGTCGATGATCAGCTTGTCGAGGTCGGTGCGCTGTTCGACGCGCGCGGACTCGATGCCGTAGGTCACGCGGCGCACCGGCGAAAACGATGCGTCGAGCTGCAGGCGTCCGATCGGCCGGCTCTGCTCCTCGAACTCGAGCCGCTGCACTGCCGGGCGATAGCCGCGACCGCGCTCGATCTTCAGGTTCATCGCCAGTTCGACCGGCTTGTTCAGGTTCGCGATCACGAGTTCCGGATTGACGACGATGACGTCGTGGTCGATCTGGATGTCGCCTGCGGTCACCGGACCCGGGCCCTTCTTCTGCAGCCGCAGCTCGACCGAGTCACGCGTGTGCATCTCGATCGCAACCGATTTCAGGTTGAGCAGGATTTCGACGACGTCCTCCTGGACGCCCTCGATGCTCGTGTACTCGTGGAGAACGCCCTCGATCTCGACCTCGGTCACGGCACAGCCGGGCATCGAGGAGAGCAGCACGCGCCTGAGCGCGTTGCCGAGCGTGTGGCCGAAGCCGCGCTCGAACGGCTCGATCACGATACGAGCCTGCCGCGCCGCGGTCTCGGTGACCTTGACGGAGCGGGGCTTGAGGAATTCCGTGGCGGATCCTTGCATTACCGTCACCCTTACTTCGAATAGAGCTCGACGACCAGATTCTCGTTGATGTCCGGGAGGATCTGGTCACGGTCCGGCAACGCCTTCAGCGTGCCGGTGAATTTCTTGTCGTCCACGTCGACCCAGTCGGGCAGTCCGACCTGCGTCGCGATCGCGAGCGCGGCGGCGATGCGGGCCTGGACGCGGGACTTCTCGCGCACGGCGATCGTGTCGCCTGCCGAGCACTGGTACGAAGGCACATTGACCGCGTCGCCGTTCACCTCGATTGCCTTGTGCGACACGAGCTGGCGGGCTTCGGCGCGCGTCGCGGCGAAACCCATGCGGTAGACGACGTTGTCCAGGCGGCCTTCGAGGAAGCGCAGCAGGTTTTCGCCGGTCGAACCCGGGCGTCCCGCGGCCTTCGTGTAGTAATTGCGGAACTGGCGCTCGAGCACGCCGTACATGCGGCGCAGCTTCTGCTTCTCACGCAGCTGCACGCCGTAGCCGGACAGCCGCGTGCGGCGGTCGCCCTTGATGCCGCCCGGCGGCACTTCGAGCTTGCACTTGCTCTCGAGCGGCTTGACGCCGCTCTTGAGGAAGAGGTCAGTGCCCTCGCGACGCGAGAGCTTGCACTTGGGACCGAGATATCTTGCCATTGTCCTCTCGAACTCAGACGCGCCGCTTCTTGGGCGGGCGGCAACCGTTATGCGGAATCGGCGTCACGTCTTCGATGCTCGTGACCTTCAGGCCGCAGGCGTTCAGCGCGCGCACCGCGGATTCGCGTCCGGGGCCCGGACCGCGCACGCGCACCTCGACGGTGCGCAGGCCGTGTTCCTGCGCCGCGACGCCGGCCTTTTCGGCCGCGACCTGGGCGGCGAACGGCGTGCTCTTGCGCGAGCCACGGAAACCCGAACCTCCCGACGTCGCCCACGCGAGCGTGTTGCCCTGCCGGTCGGTGATCGTGACGATCGTATTGTTGAACGAGGCGTGGATGTGCGCGACGCCGTCGGAAACCTGGCGCTTCGCCTTCTTGCGCGCCTTCGTGGCGGCAGCGGGCGCGCCCTTGGCATCCGCTTTGGCGTCGGCCTTCGGTTCCGTCTTCGCTTCGGCAGCCGTGTCGGCTTTCTGTTCGCTCATCAAACCTTGCCCGCCTGTACGTTGGTCTTGATCGCCGCACGACGCGGACCCTTGCGCGTGCGCGCATTGGTGCGCGTGCGCTGCCCGCGAGCCGGCAGTCCCTTGCGATGACGGATGCCCCGGTAGCAACCGAGGTCCATCAGGCGCTTCAGGCTCATCGCGTTCTCGCGTCGCAGGTCGCCCTCCACCATGAAGCGCGTGACGTGGGTCCGAAGCGCAGCGACCTCGACCTCCGTCAGGTCGCGCACGCGCGTCGACGGATCGATGTTGGCGGCCTTGCACACCGACAAGGCACGCGAACGGCCGATACCGTAGATGTGCATCAGCCCCACCGAGATGTGCTTGTTGACCGGAATATTGATGCCGGCAATACGCGCCATGGCTACTGATCCCCGAGCCGCGAAAAACACGGCAGTTTACGTGAAAAATGCATTTTCCTCAACCTTGACGCTGCTTGTGGCGGGCGTCGGAGGAACAGATCACCCGCACGACGCCCTTGCGCCGCACGATCTTGCAGTTCTTGCAGATCTTCCGTACCGATGGACGAACCTTCATCTCAAGGACCTCTCTTGCCGCCGAACCCGCGAAGGTTCGCTTTCTTCATGAGGCCCTCGTACTGGTGCGACATCATGTGCGCGTTCAGCTGGGCCACGAAATCCATCACGACCACGACCATGATCAGGAGCGACGTGCCGCCGAAGTAGAACGGCACGCGACCATAGGACATCAGGATCTCGGGCAGCAGGCACACGAGCGTCACGTACAGCGCGCCCCAGACGGTCAGGCGCGTCAGCACCTTGTCGATGTATTCGCCGGTCTGCTGGCCGGGGCGGATGCCGGGAATGAATGCCCCGCCCTTCTTCAGGTTTTCGGCGGTCTCGCGCGAGTTGAAAACGAGCGCCGTATAGAAGAAGCAGAAGAAAATGATCAGTCCGCCGTAGATCAGGAGATGCAGCGGCTGGCCCCAGCCGAGCGCCGCCGCGACCGTCTGCAGCCAGGTGCCGGTTTCGCCGGTGCCGAAGAAGCTGGCGAGCGTCGCCGGGAACAGCAGCAGCGATGAGGCGAAGATCGGCGGGATCACGCCCGACATGTTGAGCTTGAACGGCAGGTGGCTGGTCTGGCCCGCGTACATGCGCCGTCCGACCTGGCGTTTCGCGTAGTTGACCGGGATGCGGCGCTGGCCGCTCTCGACGAACACGCAGAAGGCGGTGACCGCGCCGATCAGGATCAGCAGGATGATCGCGAACGCGGGATTCATTTCGCCGCTGCTGACCTGCTGAAACGTGCCGCCGATCGCGGCCGGCAGGCCCGAGATGATGCCCGCGAGGATGATCATCGAGATGCCGTTGCCGATACCGCGCTCGGTGATCTGTTCGCCGAGCCACATCAGGAACATCGTGCCGGCGGCCAGCGTCATCACGGCCGGCACGACGAACGACAGCGTGCCCGGATTGATGACGACGCCCTGGTTCTGAAATGCGATCGCGGCGGCGAAGCCCTGGAATGAGGCGAGCACGACCGTGAAGTAGCGCGTCCACTGCGTGATCTTGCGCCGGCCCGATTCGCCTTCCTTCTTGATGGCCGCCATCGACGGCACGACCACCGCCATCATCTGCAGGATGATGGACGCGGAAATGTAGGGCATCACGCCCATCGCGAAGATCGAGAGCCGCTCGAGCGCGCCGCCGGAGAACATGTTGAAGAGCCCGAGGATCGTGCCTTCCTGGCTGTCGAACAGCCGCGCGAGGGCGACCGGGTTGATGCCGGGCACCGGCACGAAAGTGCCGATCCGGTAGACGATCAGGGCGCCCGAGCAGGAACAACAGGCGATGGCGCATCTCGGTGTAGCGCGTGACTTCACCGAGCGCGAGCGCCGCATTGCCTGCCGTGGTCGCCATGATCGCTGCGCGGCCCTCAGGCCGCCGTGCCCTCTTCGATCTTGCCGCCGGCCTTCTCGATGGCCGCCCGCGCGCCCTTGGTCGGGACCACCGAGGGCCCCTTCAGCGTAACCGCGCGCGAGATTTCGCCCGACAGGATCACTTTGGCGCGCTCGGTCTTGGCCGGCACGACCGAGGCTTCGATCAGCGCGGCGAGGTCGATCAGGTCGGCTTTCACCTTGAGCAGATCCGTCAGCGTTACTTCGGCGCGCGTCGCGTGCATCGCCGACCGGAAGCCCACTTTCGGCAGCCGCCGCTGCAGCGGCACCTGGCCGCCTTCGAAGCCCACCTTGTGATAGCCGCCCTTGCGCGCTTTCTGGCCCTTGCCGCCCTTGCCGCAGGTCTTGCCCTGGCCGGCGGAAGCGCCGCGCCCGACGCGCAGGCGCGAGCGCTTGCTGCCCGGACCCGGCTTCAGTGTGTTCAGTCGCATCTCGATCGCTCCTTCAGGCCTTCTCGACGCCGAGCAGGTGCTGCGCAGCGTTGATCATGCCGCGCACCGCCCGCGTGTCCTCGACGACCCGCGTATCGCGGATGCGCCTGAGCCCCAGCCCGTAGACGGAGGCGCGGATGTTGTGCAATTGCCCGTGCACGCTGCGATTCAGCGTGACCTTGATCTTGCCCTTGTTGCTCATCGGCATCAGCTCGTGATCTCGTCCAGTGTCTTGCCGCGCTTCGCCGCAATGCGGTCCGGCGAAACCATCCGTTCGAACGCGTCGAATGTCGCGCGCACGACGTTGATCGGATTGCGCGAGCCGTAGCTCTTCGCCAGCACGTTCCTGACGCCCGCGCATTCGAACACGGCGCGCATGCCGCCGCCGGCGATCACGCCGGTGCCGTCCGAGGCCGGCTGCATGTACACGCGCGTCGTCCCATGGCGGCCCTGGATCGCGTAGTGCAGCGTCGCGTGCGTGATCGGCACATTCGTCATGTTCTTGCGCGCCTGTTGCATCGCCTTCGCGATCGCGGTCGGCACCTCGCGCGCCTTGCCGTAGCCGAATCCGACGCGGCCGGCGCCGTCGCCGACGACGGTCAGCGCGGTAAAGCCGAACTGGCGGCCGCCCTTCACCACTTTCGCGGTGCGGTTGACGGCGACCAGCTTCTCGATCAGGTCGTCGCCGGATTGGGATCTTTCGACTCGTGCCATCGCTTGAACCTCGGAATCAGAACTTGAGGCCGGCCTCGCGCGCGGCCTCGGCGAGCGCCTTCACGCGCCCGTGGTAACGGAAACCTGAACGGTCGAACGCGACCGACTCGATGCCGGCCGCCTTGGCGCGCTCGGCGATCGCGCGGCCGACCGCGGCGGCGGCCGCGGCATTGCCGGTGCCCTTCAGTTCCTTCGCGACCGCTTCCTGCAGCGTCGAGGCGGCGGCAAGCACGCGCGCGCCATCGGCCGTCGTGACCTGGGCGTAGATGTGCTGCGGCGTGCGGTGCACGGTCAACCGTGCCGCGCCCAGTTCGCGGATTTTGGCGCGGCCGCGCGTTGCGCGGCGCAGGCGCCGGTCTTTCTTGGTCAGCTGTGCCATGGCCCTACTTCTTCTTGCCTTCCTTCATGACGATCTTCTCGCCGGAGTAGCGCACGCCCTTGCCCTTGTAGGGTTCGGGCGGCCGGTAGCCGCGGATCTCGGCGGCGACCTGGCCGACCTTCTGGCGGTCGACGCCCTTGATCAGGATCTCCGTCTGCGACGGCGTCTCGATCGAGATGCCTTCCGGCACCGGGTAGCTGACCGGGTGCGAGAAGCCGAGCGTCAGGTTCAGGTTCTTGCCCTGCACCGCCGCGCGATAGCCAACGCCGACCAGCTCGAGCTTGCGCTCGAAGCCCCTGGTGACGCCCGCGACCATGTTCGCGAGGTTGGCGCGCGTCGCGCCCGCCACGGCGATACGCTCATGCGTCGCCTTGCCGTCGGCGACCGCCACCAGCAGCGTCTGGTCCTTCTGAGCGACCGTGACGCCACGGCCGAGCTTCAGCGTCAGCGCGCCCTTGGCGCCCTTCACGGTCACCTCGTCCGCGGCGACCGTCGCATTGACGCCCTTCGGAAGATCGACCGGCATTTTCGCGATTCTGGACATGATCCTTTCTTCCTCAGGCCACGACGCAGAGCACTTCGCCACCCTGGCCGACGCGGCGCGCTTCGCGGTCGGTCATGACGCCCGCGGGCGTCGAGACGATCGCGATGCCGAGTCCGCCCAGCACCTTCGGCAGCTCGTCCTTGGCGCGGTACAGGCGCAGCCCCGGGCGCGACACGCGCTCGATGCGCTCGATCACGGGCTTGCCCGCGTGATACTTGAGCGCGATGGTCAGTGTCGAACGGCCGCCGTCCTTGCTGACGACGAAATCGGCGACATAGCCCTCGTCCTTCAGCACGCGGACGATCGCCTGCTTGACGCGCGACGACTGCACGGAGACTTCCGGCTTGCCGGCGCTCTGGCCGTTGCGGATCCGCGTCAGCAGGTCGGCGATCGGGTCGGTCATGCTCATTTGTATATGCTCCTCACCAGCTCGCCTTGCGCAGACCCGGCACGTCGCCCCGCATCGTCGCCTCGCGCAGCTTCACCCGCCCGAGGCCGAACTTGCTGTAGTTGCCGCGCGAACGGCCGGTGATCGCGCAGCGGCTGCGCTGCCGGGCAGGACTCGAATCGCGCGGCAGCTTCTGCAGCGCCTCGATCGCCGCCATCCGGTCCTCCTGGGAGGCCTTCGGATCGCGGATCTGCTCCTTGATGCGCGCGCGCTTGGCCGCGTATTTCTTCACCGTCTTGGTCCGGCGCTTCTCGCGCTCGATCATGCTGGTCTTCGCCATCGGTTACTTCCTGAACGGAAAATTGAACGCCTCGAGCAATGCCTTGCCCGACTTGTCGTCGCCCGCGGACGTCGTGATCGTGATGTCCATGCCGCGCAACTGGTCGATCTGGTCGTATGCGATCTCGGGGAAGATGATCTGCTCCTTGACCCCGAAGCTGTAATTGCCCTGACCGTCGAACGAGCGCGGGTTCACGCCGCGGAAGTCGCGGATGCGGGGCATCGCGACATTGATCAGACGGTCCAGGAACTCGTACATGCGTGCGCCGCGCAGCGTCACCATGCAGCCGACCGGCAGGCCCTCGCGGATCTTGAACGACGCGATGGCCTTGCGCGACTTGCGCACCGCCGGCTTCTGGCCGGTGATGCGCGCGAGCTCGGCGGTCGCCGCATCCATGACCTTCTTGTCGGCCACGGCCTCGCCCACGCCCATGTTGACCGTGATCTTCGTGATGCGCGGCACCTGCATGTCGCTCTTCAGCCCGAGGTCCGTGCGGAGCTTCGGCTTCACGACTTCGCGATAGTGCTTCTGCAGCCTTGCGGTAGCGGTCATCTGACCCGTCTCCGTGTTCACGCGTCCACCAGCTCGCCATTCGACTTGAAGAAGCGGACCTTGCGACCGTCGCCGAGCGTGCGCACGCCGATGCGGCCGGCTTTCTTCGTCGCCGGATTCAGCAGCGCCACGTTCGACGCGTGCAACGACGCTTCCTTCTGCACGATCGCACCCTGCACGCCCTTGCCCGGGTTCGGGCGCTGGTGCTTCTTGACCATGTTGACGTTCTCGACGAGCACGCGGCCGTTCGGCAGCACGCCGACGACCGTGCCGGTCCTGCCCTTGTCCCGTCCCGCCGTCACCACGACGGTGTCGCCCTTGCGGATCTTTCTCATAACACTTCCGGCGCCAGCGAAATAATCTTCATGAACTGCACGTTCCGGAGCTCGCGCGTCACCGGCCCGAAGATGCGGGTGCCGATCGGCTCGAGCTTCGGGGTCAGCAGCACTGCGGCGTTGCCATCGAAGCGGATCAGCGAACCGTCGCCGCGGCGCACGCCGCGGCGGGTCCGCACGACGACGGCGTCGTAGACCTCGCCCTTCTTGACCTTGCCGCGCGGGATCGCGTCCTTGACGCTGACCTTGATCACGTCGCCCACGCCCGCATAGCGGCGCCGGGTCCCGCCCATGACCTTGATGCACATCAGTTCGCGGGCGCCGGAATTGTCGGCGGCCACGAGGCGAGTCCTGAGCTGGATCATTGCGCTGTCCTCCCCGGGCTCATTCCGCCGGCGCGCGTTCGATGACGCGCACCAGGGTCCACGCCTTGTTCCGCGACAACGGCCTGCATTCCGAGATGGCGACGGTGTCGCCCTCGCGGCATTCGTTCTTCTCGTCGTGCGCGAGCAGCTTCGTCGTGCGCCGGACGTACTTGCCGTAGGTCGGGTGCTTGATGAGTCGCTCGACCGAAACCGAGATCGTCTTGTCCATCTTGTTGCTGACGACGGTTCCCGTCAGCGTGCGCGCAACTTCGCTCATTTCGAGCTCCTCGATTCGTTCAGCACGGTCTTGAGCCGCGCAATCTTTCCGCGCACCTTCGCGTGCTGGTCCGGCCGCGCCGGCTGCCCGGAGGCGGAAGCCATGCGCAGGTTGAACTGCTCGCGGCGCAGCGCCACCAGTTCGTCGGTCAGCGCCGCCCGGTCCTTGCCGCGCAGGTCCTTCATGAACCTGCCGCGCTCCTTGATGTTCTTCTTGCTCATCAGCGCACCTGCCGCTTCACGAACGCGGTCGCGACCGACAACTTCGCCGCGGCCAGCCTGAATGCCTCGCGCGCCGTCGCTTCGGGCACGCCCTCGATCTCGAACAGCACCTTGCCCGGTGTCACCTTCGCGACCCAGTACTCGACGTTGCCCTTGCCGCTGCCCATGCGCACTTCGAGCGGCTTCTGCGTGATCGGCACGTCGGGGAAAACGCGGATCCAGATCTGCCCGCCGCGCTTGACGTAGCGGGTCATCGCGCGCCGCGCCGCCTCGATCTCGCGCGCGGTCATGCGCGAACGGTCCATCGCCTTCAGGCCGAAGTCGCCGAACGCGACCGAGCTGCCGCGATGCGCGCTGCCGGAAAGGTTTCCCTTGAACTGCTTGCGGTACTTGGTCCGCTTGGGCTGCATCATGTCAGTCGTTCCTTCGCGCTCAGCCGGCCGCCGGCTCGGTCACGGCCGCGACTTCCTGCGGCTTGTCCGCTTCCTTCACCGCGGTCTCGGCGACGGCCGCCACTTCGGCTTCCGCTTCCTCGCGGTCGAACACTTCGCCCTTGAACACCCAGACCTTGATGCCGATCACGCCGTAGGTCGTCTGCGCCTCGGCGGTGCCGTAATCGATGTCCGCGCGGAAGGTGTGCAGCGGGATGCGGCCCTCGCGGGTCCATTCCGAGCGCGAGATTTCCGCGCCGTTCAGGCGGCCGGCGATCCGCACCTTCACGCCCAGGGCGCCGCTGCGCATCGTGTTCGTGACGGCGCGCTTCATCGCGCGGCGGAACATCACGCGCTTCTCGATCTGCTGCGCGATGCTCTCGGCGACCAGCGTCGCGTCGAGCTCGGGCTTGCGGATCTCCGCGATGTTGAGCCGGATGTCGGCGACCGCCATCTTCATCAGCTTCGCAACTTCGATGCGCAGCTTCTCGATGTCCTCGCCCTTGCGGCCGATCACGACGCCCGGACGCGCGGTGTGTATCGTGATGTTCGCCTTGCGCGCGGCCCGCTCGATGTGGATGCGGCTGACCGACGCCTCGATCAGCTTCTTGCGCAGGAATTCGCGCACCTTCCAGTCGGACAGGATGTTCGACGGAAAAGTCTTGGTATCCGCATACCAGCGTGACGTCCAGTCGCGCGTGATGCCGAGCCGGATGCCGATCGGATTGACCTTCTGCCCCATGTGCTGCTCCGTTTCCCGTCTTACCGTGCCTTGTCGGCCACGGTCACCCTGATGTGCGAAAGGCGCTTGACGATGCGATTGCCGCGGCCCTTGGCGCGCGCGTGGAACCGCTTCGCCACCGGCGCGGCGTCGATCTCGATGCGCGAGATCGACAGCGTGTCGATGTCCGCCTCGAGATTGTGTTCGGCGTTCGCGATCGCGGACTCCAGCACCTTCCGCACGATCGCCGCGCCTTTCTTCGGCGTGTACGCGAGCATCGCGAGCGCCTGCCCGACGGGCTGGCCGCGGACCATGTCCGCGACCAGGCGGCATTTCTGCGGCGAGATGCGCGCGTGGCGCAAAATGGCTGAAACCTGCATCGCTTACTCCGCGGTCGCCTCGACCTTCCTGGCCGAAGAATGACTCTTGAATATGCGCGTCGGCGCGAATTCGCCGAGCTTGTGTCCGACCATGTTCTCGGTGACGAGCACCGGCACATGCTGGCGCCCGTTGTGCACCGCGATCGTCAGACCGACCATGTCCGGCAGGACCATCGAGCGGCGCGACCAGGTCTTGATCGGACGGCGGTCGTTCTTGTCGCGGGCCGTCTGCACCTTCTTCGCCAGGTGCAGGTCCACGAAGGGACCCTTTTTCAGGGAACGTGACATCTCGCTTACGCTCCTTTCTTCCGACGGCGCACGATGAATGCGTCGGTGCGCTTGTTCTTGCGCGTCTTCTTGCCCTTGGTATGCCAGCCCCACGGCGAAACCGGGTGCGGGTTGCCCTGTCCGGAGCGGCCTTCGCCGCCGCCATGCGGGTGATCGACCGGGTTCATCACGACGCCGCGCACCGTCGGGCGGATGCCGCGCCAGCGCTTGGCGCCGGCCTTGCCGAACACGCGCAGGTTGTGCTCGTCGTTGCCGATCTCGCCGATCGTCGCGCGGCATTCCACGCTGACCTTGCGGGTCTCGCCGGACTTCAGTCGCAGGATCGCGTTGCCGCCCTCACGGCCCGAGTACGACGCGGAGGTGCCCGCGGCGCGCGCGATCTGGCCGCCCTTGCCGGGCTTCAATTCGATGTTGTGCACGATCGAGCCGACCGGGATATGCCTGAGCGGCATCGCATTGCCTGCACGAATCGGCGAATCGGCGCCGGACTGCAGTTCGTCGCCCGTGTCCACGCCGCGCGGCGCCAGGATGTAGCGGCGCTCGCCGTCCTTGTAGAGCAGCAGCGCGATGTACGCCGAACGGTTCGGATCGTATTCGAGGTGCTCGACCTTCGCGACGATTCCGTCCTTGTCGCGACGGAAATCGATCATGCGGTAGTTGTGCTTGTGGCCCGAGCCCTTGTGGCGCGTCGTCAGCCGGCCGACGTTGTTGCGGCCGCCGGTCGACTTGTGGCCGGCCACGAGGCTGCGCAGCGGGCCACCCTTGTGAAGGTGCGAGCGGTCCGGACGCAGCTGGAACCGGGTTCCAGGAGAGGTTGGCTTCAGTTTCTTCAGTGCCATGTGCTATTTCCGTCCCAACGCGGTCAGGCGCGCTCGGCGCCGGACATGTCGATCTGCTGGCCCTCGACGAGCCGGACGTAGGCCTTCTTCCAGTCCTGCCGGCGGCCCGGCGTGCGCCCGAAGCGCTTCGCCTTGCCGATCTGGTTGACGACGTGGACCTTGTCGACCTTGACTTCGAACATCAATTCGACCGCCGCGCGGATCTGCGGCTTGGTCGCATCCGTGCGCACGCGGAACACGTACTGGTTGCCCTGCATGCCGATGCGCGCGCTCTTCTCCGAGACGTGCGGCGCGATCACGACGGTCGACAGGCGTTCCTTCGACAGGGTCTTGTGCACGTTATTCGCAGCGGTCTTCATGCGAGCCTCGCTTCGAGCAGCCGGAGCGCGCCGACGGTCGCGAGCACCTTCGGGTAGCGCGCGAGCGAGACGGGATCGAGGCTGCCGACCGGCAGCACGTCCACGCCTTCGAGGTTGCGCGCCGCCAGGTGCAGCTTCTCGTCGTAGGCCTCGATCAGGATCAGCACCTGGTCGAGCCCGAGCTCGGCCAGCTTGCCAACCAGCATCTTCGTCTTCGGCGCCTCGAGCTCGAGTTCGGCGGTCACGAGCAGGCGCTCCTGGCGCGCGAGCTCCGACAGCATCGAGCGGATCGCGCCGCGATACATCTTGCGGTTGACCTTCTGCGCGTAGCTGCGCGGCTTCGCCGCGAAGGCGCGGCCGCCGCCGACCCAGATCGGGCTTCTGATCGAACCGGCGCGCGCGCTGCCCGTGCCCTTCTGGCGCCACGGCTTCTTGCCGCCGCCCCGCACTTCCGCCTTGGTCAGCTGCGCCTTCGTGCCCGAGCGGCCCGCGGCCGCATAGGCCGTCAGCACCTGGTGCACCAGCGGCTCGTTGAATTCACGGCCGAAGGTCGCGTCGCTGACATCGATCTCGGAGCCCTTGGGCCCGCCATTCACCAGCTTCAGCTTCATTGCCAGCGCCCCTGAATCACTTCTTCACCGCGACGACGGACTTGCGTCGTGCGCGTGCCGCGGCCTTGACCGACGGACGAATGACCACCCGGCCACCCGGCGCGCCCGGAACGGAACCGCTGACCAGCAGCAGGTTGCGTTCGACATCCACCTGGACGACCTTCAGGTTCTCTTCGGTGCGGTTCGCATTGCCCATGCGGCCCGCCATGCGTTTGCCCGGGAACACGCGGCCCGGCGTCTGGCGCTGGCCGATCGAGCCCGGCGAGCGGTGCACGACCGAGGCACCGTGGCTCGCCATGCCGCCGGCAAAACCGTGGCGCTTCATGACGCCCGCATAGCCCTTGCCGATGGTCGTGCCCGCGACGTCGACGATCTGGCCCGCCTGGAACATGTCGACCTTGAGCTCGGCGCCGGTCTTGAGGTCCTCGCCCTCGCCGTCGGCGAGGCGGAATTCGACGAGCTTCTCGCCCGGCAGCACGCCCGGCTTGGCGTAATGAGCGGCGACCGGCTTGGTGAGCCGGGACGCGCGACGGGTGCCGAATGTGACCTGGACGGCGCGATAGCCGTCGGCCTTCGAGTCCTTGACCTGCACGATGCGATTCGGCAGGGCCTCGATGACCGTCACCGGCAGGGAATCGCCTGCTTCGGTGAATACCCGAGTCATGCCGGCCTTGCGGCCGATCAGACCTATGGTCATGATTTATATCCTTTTTTCACTGCACCGGCTGCAATTGGCTGGTGCTGTCCTAACAGGAAGAGGGGTCGCATCCCCTTTTCCTAAGTCCTTGGCGGCGAAGCCCCGCTCCGCCAAATCGAAAAGGGGATGCGACCCCTTTTTCTCGCCCCGCGAAAAGCCGCCCAGTATAGCGGCGTCTTAGCTCAGTTCAACTTGATCTTCACTTCCACGCCGGCCGGCAATTCCAGGCGCATCAAGGCGTCCACGGTCTTGTCGGTGGGGTTGACGATGTCCATCAGGCGCTTGTGCGTCCGGATCTCGTACTGGTCGCGCGCGTCTTTGTCGCCGTGCGGGGAGACGAGCACCGTGAAGCGCTCGATCTTGGTCGGCAGCGGCACCGGGCCGCGCACGGTCGCGCCGGTCCGGCGCGCCGTTTCGACGATTTCGCGCGCGGAGGTGTCGATCAGCTTGTGATCGAACGCCTTCAGGCGGATGCGGATGTTCTGACTCGTGGCCATCGTCGTTCCTTATTTGAGTACCTTGGAGACGACGCCGGCACCGACGGTGCGGCCGCCCTCGCGGATCGCGAAGCGCAGCCCCTCCTCCATCGCGATCGGCGCAATCAGCTCCACCACCATCTTGATGTTGTCGCCCGGCATGACCATCTCCACCCCGGCCGGCAGCTCGATGTTGCCGGTCACGTCGGTGGTGCGGAAATAAAACTGCGGCCGGTAGCCCTTGAAAAACGGCGTGTGCCGCCCGCCCTCTTCCTTGGTCAGCACGTACACCTCGCACTCGAACTGGGTGTGCGGGTTGATGCTGCCCGGCTTCGCCAGCACCTGGCCGCGCTCCACTTCCTCGCGCTTGGTGCCACGCAGCAAGACCCCCACGTTGTCCCCGGCCTGGCCCTCGTCCAGCAGCTTGCGAAACATCTCGACACCCGTGCAGGTGGTCTTCAGCGTCGGCTTCAGGCCCACGATCTCGATCTCGTCGTTGACCTTGACGATGCCGCGCTCAATACGCCCGGTCACCACCGTGCCGCGGCCCGAGATCGAGAACACGTCCTCGATCGGCATCAAAAACGGCTTGTCGATCACCCGCACCGGGGTCGGAATGTAACGATCCATCTCCGCCACCAGCTGCACCACCGAATCGGTACCCAGCTCGCCCGCCGCGCCTTCCAGCGCCTTCAAGGCGGAACCGCGCACGATCGGCGTGTCGTCGCCCGGAAACTGGTACTTCGACAACAGCTCGCGCACCTCCATCTCCACCAGCTCGATCAGCTCGGCGTCGTCCACCATGTCGCACTTGTTCAAATACACCACGATGAACGGCACCCCCACCTGGCGCGCCAGCAGAATGTGCTCGCGCGTCTGCGGCATCGGCCCGTCCGCCGCCGACACCACCAGAATCGCGCCGTCCATCTGCGCCGCCCCGGTGATCATGTTCTTCACATAGTCCGCATGCCCCGGACAGTCCACATGCGCGTAATGACGCTGCGCCGACTGGTACTCCACGTGCGCAGTCGCAATCGTGATACCCCGCGCCTTCTCCTCCGGCGCCTTGTCAATCTGGTCGTACGCCGTGAACTCGCCCCCGTTCTTCTCCGCCATCACCTTGGTCAACGCCGCCGTCAGCGTCGTCTTCCCGTGATCCACGTGCCCAATCGTCCCCACGTTCACGTGCGGCTTGGAGCGAACGAATTTTTCCTTGGCCATGACTCGATATTCCTCAGGACGCTTTTTTCAGGACCGTCTCGGCGACGTTGTTCGGCACCTCGACGTACTTTTTGAATTCCATCGTGAACGTCGCGCGACCCTGGCTCATCGAGCGCACGGTCGTCGCGTAGCCGAACATCTCCGCGAGCGGGACGTCCGCGGTCACGATCTTGCCGGACGGCGATTCGTCCATGCCGGTGATCTGGCCGCGGCGGCGATTCAAGTCGCCGATCACGTCGCCCGAGTATTCCTCCGGAGTCACGACCTCGACGTTCATGATCGGCTCGAGCAGCACTGGCTTCGCCTTCACGAAACCTTCCTTGAAGGCCATCGAGCCGGCGATCTTGAACGCCATTTCGCTGGAGTCGACGTCGTGGTACGAGCCATCCGTCAGCGCAACCTTCACGTCGACGATCGGGAACCCCGCGATCACGCCGTTCAGCAGCACTTCCTTGATGCCCTTGTCCACTGCCGGGATGTACTCGCGCGGGATCACCCCGCCGACGACCTCGTTGACGAACTCGTAGCCCTTGCCTTCTGGTAGCGGCTCGAGGCGGATCCAGACGTGGCCGTACTGTCCGCGCCCGCCCGACTGGCGCACGAATTTTCCTTCCTGCTCGACCGGCTTGCGGATCGTCTCGCGGTACGCGACCTGCGGCTTGCCGACGCTGGCCTCGACCTTGAACTCGCGCTTCATGCGGTCGACGATGATCTCGAGGTGCAGCTCGCCCATGCCGGAGATGATGGTCTGGCCGGACTCGGCGTCGCTCGACACGCGGAACGAAGGATCCTCCTTCGCCAGGCGCTGCAGCGCGATGCCCATCTTTTCCTGGTCGGCCTTGGTCTTCGGCTCGACGGCGACCGAAATCACCGGATCCGGGAATTCCATCTTCTCGAGCACGATGACGTCGTCCGGGTCGCTCAGCGTGTCGCCGGTCGTGACGTCCTTGAGGCCCACGGCCGCCGCGATGTCGCCGGCGCGGACCTCCTTGATTTCCTCGCGGTCGCTCGCGTGCATCTGCAGCAGGCGGCCGATGCGCTCCTTGCGCGAACGGTTCGGCACGTAGACCTGGTCGCCCGAATTCAGCGTGCCGGAATAGACACGGAAGAACGTCAGGTTGCCGACGAACGGGTCGTTCAGGATCTTGAATGCGAGCGCGGAGAACGGCGCGTCATCCGTGGGCGGACGCGTGATCTCCTCGCTCTCTTCGGTCTGGCCCTTGACGTCGGACACCTCGGCCGGCGACGGCATGTAGTCGATGACCGCGTCGAGCACGGCCTGCACGCCCTTGTTCTTGAACGCCGAGCCGCAGGTGACGAGGCAGATCTCGTTCCGGATCGCGCGCTCGCGCAGACCCTTGCGGATATCCTCGGTGGAGAGCGTGTTTTCCTCGAGGTACCTGTTCAGCAGTTCCTCGTTGCCCTCGGCCGCCGCCTCGACCAGCTTGACGCGGTATTCGTCGCACTGCGCCTTCATGTCCTCCGGGATCTCCCGGTACTCGAAGCGCATGCCCTGGGTCTCGTCGTCCCACCAGATCGCCTTCATGCGGATCAGGTCGACGATGCCGGTGAAATTCTCCTCGGCGCCAATCGGCAGCTGGATAACGACCGGGTTGCCCTTCAGGCGCGTGCGGATCTGGTCCACGCAGCGCAGGAAGTTCGCGCCGGCGCGGTCCATCTTGTTGACGAACGCGACGCGGGGCACCTTGTACTTGTTCATCTGCCGCCAGACGGTTTCCGACTGCGGCTGCACGCCTGACACGGCGCAGTAGACCGCGACCGCCGAGTCGAGCACGCGCAGCGAACGCTCGACCTCGATCGTGAAGTCCACATGACCCGGCGTGTCGATGATGTTGATGCGGTGCTCGGGGTAATGGTTGTCCATCCCCTTCCAGAAGCAGGTCGTCGCCGCGGCCGTGATCGTGATGCCGCGCTCCTGTTCCTGCTCCATGTAGTCCATGACGGCCGCGCCGTCGTGCACTTCGCCGATCTTGTGCGATACGCCCGTGTAAAACAGCACGCGCTCGGTCGTCGTCGTCTTTCCGGCGTCGATGTGCGCGGAAATGCCGATGTTCCGATAGTGCTCGATGGGCGTGTGGCGAGGCATGATCTTCTCTCGGACCTGATTGCTTACCAGCGGTAGTGCGCGAAGGCTTTGTTGGCCTCCGCCATGCGGTGCGTGTCTTCGCGCTTGCGCACGGCCGTGCCGCGGTTTTCCGCCGCGTCCATCAGCTCGTGCGCCAGTCGATGCGCCATCGATTTTTCGCTGCGCGCGCGCGCGGCCTCGATCAGCCAGCGCATCGCGAGCGTCTGCCGGCGCGATGGGCGGACTTCAACCGGCACCTGGTAGGTCGCGCCGCCGACACGCCGCGACTTCACTTCGACCGCCGGTTTCACATTCTCGAGCGCCGCGGACAGCAATTCGAGCGCGGCGTCGCCGCGGCGATCGGTCTTCTCGCCGATGCGGTCGATCGCGCCGTAGACGATATGCTCGGCGGCGGACTTCTTGCCGCTCGTCATGACCATGTTCATGAACTTGGCCAGCATCTCGCTTCCGAATTTCGGATCCGGGAGCACGACGCGGGTCGGTGCGGATGTGCGACGGGACATTTCTGACTACCCCTGCTTTATTTCTTCGGGCGCTTGGCGCCGTACTTCGAACGGCTCTGCTTGCGATCGGTGACGCCGGCGCAGTCGAGCGTGCCGCGAACGGTGTGATAGCGGACGCCCGGCAGATCCTTGACGCGGCCGCCGCGGATCATGACCACCGAGTGCTCCTGAAGGTTGTGCCCTTCGCCGCCAATGTAGCTCGTGACTTCATAGCCATTGGTGAGCCGCACGCGGCACACCTTGCGAAGCGCCGAGTTCGGCTTCTTCGGGGTGGTCGTGTAGACGCGCGTGCAGACGCCGCGCCGCTGCGGCGATCGCTGCAGCGCCGGCACCTTTGACTTGTAGATAGCCGCGATGCGGCCGCCACGGATCAACTGGTTGGTCGTCGACATAAGTCCCTTCAGCCGTCGCGCCGGCGGTATTGCCGGACGCATGAAACGCCGGGCCGCCCAGTGGCGGCCCGGATACATCTTTACCATTCGACCATCGCCCGTATACCGGGGCGGGCGGTCGAAAAGGACGGCGATTGTAGAAACCGGGCCTCCGGCCTGTCAAGGAAGGCAAAACGCCGTCTTTCAAACCCGGCAGACGCTGTCCGGCGCACGCACCGGGAACTTCGCCCCGAACCCTATTTCGTTTGGCGCTCCGGTTTTGGCCCCCAAGCCACGCGCACTCTTACTCATTGATTTTGCTGACTTTTACGATATCTCGCGGGATCATTCCTGGGATTTTCGGGCCCCTGGCGAGTGCTGCGAGGGGACCGACTGGCATGGGCCGCCGCGTGCCGCGGACCTGACGGCCAGCGGCCGTGTCTCCCGGCGCGGATTCAGCGGCGGGGCGGGCTACTCCTGCGCGCGCCGCATCAGCGTGCTCTTGCCAAACAGCGAGGCCAGCAGGTCCACCGCAATCTCGGCCGTACGGTTCCGGACATCGAAAGCGGGATTGACTTCCACGATATCGAGCGAGGCAAGCAGGCCCGTGTCTGCGACCATTTCCATGCACAGCTGGGCCTCCCGGTACGACGGTCCACCCGCGACGGTCGTCCCCACGCCCGGCGCGATGTCGGGATCAAGGAAGTCCACATCGAAGCTCACGTGCAGATGCGTGTCGCGATCGAGACCGGCGAGCGCGGTCTGCATCGTCTGGCGCATGCCCATTTCATCGACATAGCGCATGTCGAACACCTCGAGCCCGATCTCGTGCACGAAGCGCTTCTCGCCCTGATCGACGCTGCGTATGCCAATCTGTCTGATGACACCCGGAGTGATGATTGGCGTCGTGCCTCCGATCTCGATCAACTCCCCAGGCCCATAGCCGCACAACACGGCGGTCGGCATGCCGTGCAGATTGCCGCTCGGCGTAAGTTCGTTGGTGTTGCAATCCGCATGCGCATCGAACCACAGCACGTGAAGTGTGCGACCGCGTTCTCGGCAATGGCGCGCCGCCGCGCTGATCGAACCGATGGCAAGGCAGTGATCGCCGCCGAGGAGGATGGGCAGCCGGGAAGCCGTTAACTCCCGATAGCATGCGTCGTGAACCGCTCGACTCCATGCGGCAACTTCCGTCAGATGCCGATAGCCGTTGACCGGGGGCAGGCCAGGATTGCCGGGTCCGGTCAAATTGCCTCGATCGACGACCTCGACACCCTGCGATTCCAGCGCCGTCTGCAGATTTGCGACGCGGAGGGCCTCCGGCCCCATCGATGCGCCGCGCGTTCCCGCGCCGATGTCGGTTGGTGCGCCGATCAACGAAACTCTCTTAGCTGAATCCCGGATCGCCGTCACCATCGCTGTATCCCTCCTCGTGATCCCCGCTACTGTGTGCGGCGACAGCCCCGCCTGCAAGCTCAGGGTTTTTCGGCCGTGATAGACTGCGACGGCCGATCCGAGAGCGGCCATGAACACGGCAACGATCGACCCGAAACTCGCAGCAAGCGATCTGATCGCCATCGAAGCGAGTCTCGGCGCGCACAACTACAAGCCGCTCGATGTAGTGCTGGTCCGCGGTGAAGGCGTCTGGGTCTGGGATGCCAGCGGTAAACGTTATCTGGACTGTCTGTCGGCGTACTCTGCCCTGAACCAGGGGCATTGCCATCCGAAGATTCTCGCTGCGATGCAAAATCAGGCGAGGCGCCTGACTCTCACCTCGCGCGCGTTTCGCAACGATCAACTCGCACTGCTCTACGAGGATCTCGCGAAACTCACGGGGGCCCACAAAATCCTGCCGATGAACAGCGGCGCGGAAGCGGTCGAATCGGCCGTCAAGGCCGTGCGCAAATGGGGTTACGAAGTAAAAGGTGTGCCGACCGACCGGGCCGAGATCATCGTGTGCTCGAACAATTTTCATGGGCGCACGCTCGGCATCGTCGGATTCAGCACCGATCCGGACGCACGCGGCGGTTTCGGTCCGTTCGCGCCTGGCTTTCGGGTCGTTCCCTTCGGTGACTTCGAGGCTTTTGCGGCGGCGATCAATGAGCACACCGTTGCGTTCCTGGTCGAGCCGATTCAGGGCGAGGCCGGTGTCATCATTCCGCCGAAAGGCTACTTCGCCCGCGTACGGAAACTTTGCAGCGAACGCAATGTGACGCTGATCCTCGACGAAATCCAGACCGGTCTTGGGCGCACCGGCAAGCTCCTGGCGGAGGAGCACGAAGGCATTGAAGCGGACGTGACGCTGATCGGCAAGGCGCTGTCGGGCGGCTTTTATCCGGTCTCGGCAGTGCTTTCAAACTCCGAGGTGCTCGGCGTTCTGAAGCCCGGACAGCACGGAAGCACCTTCGGCGGCAATCCGCTCGCCTGCGCGGTGGCACGCATGGCGCTGAAAGTGCTCATAGAGGAAGGCATGATCGCGAATGCCGAGCGGCAGGGCGCTCACTTCAAGGCGCAGTTCGAAGGCATTCGCAGCGATGCCGTGCGCGAAGTGCGCGGGCGCGGACTCATGCTCGCCATCGAGCTGCACGCGCATGCGGGCGGCGCGCGCCGCTATTGCGAAGCGCTGCGCGAACGCGGGCTGCTTGCCAAGGATACGCACGAGAATACGATCCGGATCGCGCCGCCGCTCGTGATCACGAGCGATCAGGTCGACTGGGCGTGCGAGACCATCGCGCAGGTGCTCGCGGCCGGTTGAAACCGGGCTCGGCACACGCCGGGCCCGGCTTCCGCAACTTACTCCGCCACGGCCTCCGCCGCTGCCGGTTCCTCGCTGGCCGCCTCGGCCCCCGAGTCCAGGAATCCGCGATGGACCTCGTCGCCGGGCTTCTTCC
>CAWIWZ010000010.1:0-38546 GCA_963839885.1 uncultured Gammaproteobacteria bacterium | reverse complement strand
GGTGCTGCGCAGGGAAAATATTCATGGCCGCGGAGCTCTCCGGAGATCCCGGGGCGGTTCAGAATCTCCTATCATTTTCAAAGATCCCGTTTCAGAGGTAGGCAGTCTCGCCACCGAGGCCCTGGTCCCGACCTATCTGCTCGGTCACCGCGCTCACCCTCACCGGGGTAATGCGATCGATGACCCGCAGCATCCCGAGGGTGAAGGCAAAGGCCGAAATGGAAGCGACGAGGATGGCAGCGCACTGCACGAGGAAGAAGTGCATGTTTCCATGCAGAAGGCCGTCCGTCCCGGCCGGATTGAACGCCGTCGTGGCGAGAATGCCCAACATTAAAGTCCCGAGTATGCCGCCTACACCGTGGACGCCCCAAACGTCGAGGGCGTCGTCCCAGGGGTTACGACCTCTACGGCATAAAAACAGACTAAGCCGGCGACGACGCCGATGAGACACGCGGAGGCGGGCGAGACGAAGCCGGCGGCGGGCGTGATCGTGGCCAAGCCCGCCACGCCGCCCGTGAGCAGGCCGATGAACTTGGGCTTCTTCGAGGTCATCCAATCTATGCAGAGGCCCAGGCGATGGCGGCGAACGAGGCGGCGAGGTGCGTGTTCAGGAACGCGACGGTCGTCACCGAGTCGACGCGGAACTCGGAGCCTGCGTTGAATCCGTACCACCCGAACCCGAGCAGCCCCGCGCCCAGCGCGACCATGGGGATGTTGTGGGCACCGCGGTCAAGAACCTTGCGCTTGCCCACGTAGAGGACCGAGGCGAGTGCCGCGATTCCTGCGGTGGTGTGCACCACGATTCCGCCGGCGAAATCGAGCACGCCCCACCGCGCCAGAAGCCCGCCGCCCCAAACCATGTGCACGAAGGGGAAATAGACGAGGACAAGCCAGGCCGTAAGGAAGAGCAGGTAGGCCTTGAACGTGACGCGATTGGCGAAGGCTCCCGTGATCAAGGCCGGGGTGATGATCGCGAACATCATCTGATAGGCGCAGAAGACAAACATCGGGACCGTGTCGTTGCCGGGCGAAGGGGTATCGAGCCCGATGCCCCGCAGGAATGCCCAATCAAGGTTGCCGATGATCCCCGCCACATCGGTCCCGCTTCGCAAGTCACCTGAGAAGCACAAGGAAAAGCCGAAAGCCCACCAGAGCACCGCGGTCCAGGCCAGGGAGACGAAGCTCTGGATCATGATCGTTATGACGTTCTTCGAGCCCACGAGGCCCCCGTAGAAGAAGGCCAGGCCCGGTGTCATGAGCATCACCAGGCTGCAACAGAGCAGCATGAAGCCCGTATTTCCCGTATCGATTTGCATGCGCGGTCTCCCTTGCTACTGATACAGCTCGAGCCCCGTCATACCGGGCATTCGCATCTCGGCAACCAAGCTGGTCGCACTCGTGCGAATCGCCGAGCCGAGGAAACTCTCGGCGTCTTCAAACGTGGCGGTGCAGAACCCCGCCCGACTTTCACAGATCTTGTGTCGCGTTGCGGATTGACTTGTCGTCGTCTACGATCGCGACGAGTGGCCTTTCACGCATTTCGCCTCTCCTTATTGAGCGAAACCAGCCTAGTCCCCCGTGCGCCACCGGCCTATTGCACCCGAGCGTGCCGCCCTTACACCTTAATATGACGCCCTAGCGTTGCCCGGCACACCGAGCCGATCAGCCATACACACCAGCTCGGCAACTGATCTCGCCAGCATCTCCTCTCACGGAGAGTGAGTACCTTCGAACAACACTTTCATATGAGCCTCGCAACGGACGGAGTGAGACGCGTGTGATGCGAAGGTTGGCGCATGAGACATGCGAAGTAACTCCCCTTGATGGGGGATGCTGCAGGGCTGAACTTGCCGAGTTGGGCTGCTGCGTCCAAGATCGAAACTGCGCCTGATTTTCATCAGCGCGATGGCTGCGGTCCAACCTCGACGCCGACATCTCGTTCTTTACTTGGCCGGCTTGCTGTGCTGGCCGGCGCTTATATGAATCAGTAATGCACTCGCTCGTCTATCTTGCCGAATAGAATTTCGAGGCGCTGCAACTCATGCGCGGGCGCACCTTCGCGCGCGCGATCTACTGACGCTGCCGTGGACTGCTCGGGTCGTCGGGCGCCGGGCGGATAGCGGCCCGGGCACGGCCGAGCCTTTGTGACCGAACAGCGACCGTTCCCTGACCACTCGGCAGACCGTGGCCCTTACTCTGGCCGCAATTGCCGAAGTGGAAGCGAATGCAATGGTCCTAACTCCGAAACCAAGTATCCCACCCGCCGCGCCTACGTCGTCAAGGTGCGCAGCGACGCGACCCCCGACGCCCTGATCGGGCGCCTGGAGAACCTCGTCACCGGCAGGCGGGGCGAGTTCATGACTGCTCACGAGCTGCTCCGCATGATCATCGGCGATATCGTCGAATCCACATCGCCCGACGGGCTGTAAGTCCGCGCCAAGGGGGTTGATTGCCGCCCCGGCCGCGCCGAGCGCGTCATCACCCTCCAGCAGGTCTTTGCCCGTCATGGCTGCGCTGGCTGGGGGCAGCTCTCGCGGCGCGCCCGTGGCCAGGATCACGAAATGGCGACCAGAGCGCGACCCTTCCCTGACCACTCGCCGTTCGCCGCTTCGTACGCTGTTTCCCGAGAGAATGTCTCAGCAAGCGAGTACTTGAATGGCAACAGCACCCGTATTCGCGCGCGCCCTGGCGGCGATCCTGTCGGGAGTCCTCGTACTTGCGCTCGGGGCCTGTACGACGCCGGTCCTGCAGTCCGAAGTCGAAGTGCCGGACCGCTTCGCAGCCGCTGCCCCGGCGGCCGAGGCTGCCCCGGAAGTCGCCTGGTGGGAGCGCTACGGCGACCCCGTGCTCTCGGACCTCATCGAGCACGCGGCTCGCGAGAACCGCGACGTTAGCATCGCGGCCGAGCGCGTGCGCGCGGCGCGAGCCGGCGAGAAAATCAGCCGTTCGTCGCTGCTGCCGAGCATCGGCCTCGACGGCCTCCAGGCGCGACAACGATACGAATGGGCGCGCCTCGCCGTCCGGAGCTCGGCAACGGCCGCGGGCTCGGCGTTTCATGGGAGATCGACGTCGCCGGCCGGCTTCGCGCCGGCGCGTCCGCCGCGACCTGCCGACACGATCGCGACCGAAGACGGCGCGCGCGGCCGTCCGGCTGCTCGTGCTGACCGACGTCGCGACCAACTACTTCACGCTCGTCGGCGCGCTGCGCCAGCTCGAGACCGTGCGTGCGATCTCCGCGGCGCAGGACGAGACGCTGCGTCTCGTCACCGCGCGCCGGCGCGTGGGCCTTGCGTCCAGTTCGACGTCGAGCGCGCCCGGACCGACGCCTCGAGCGCGCGGGCGGCGATCCCGCCGCTCGAAACGCTCGTCGCGGTCTCGCGGCATCGGATCGCCGTGCTGATCGGCGATCAGGCATCGAATGCAACGGCGGCCGTCGTCGCCGTGGAGCGGCACCGCGGTCGTTCCGGACGTGCAGCCCGGACAGCCGGCGACGCTGCTCCAGCGTCGGCCGGACCTGCTCGCCTCCCGCGCGCAGCTCGAGGCGGCCAACTGGCGGCGCCGGGAGGCCGCGGCGGAGTGGTTCCCGCGCCTCTTCGCGAGCGCGCTTGTTCGGCCGCCAGGACGTGGAGACGAACACGATCGACCTCGGAGCGGCGCGCTTCACCAACGTGTCGGCCCTGCTGACGATGCCGATCTTCAACTGGGGACGGACGCGCGCCATCAACGAGGTGGCCGAGAGCCGGCCAGCGCGAGGCATTGCTGCGCTACGAGGACGCGATCGTGCGCGCGCTCGAAGACGTCGAGAACGCGCTGGTCGCGCTGCGCGACGAACGCCAGCGCGCCGAAGCCCTGCAGATCGCCGCCGACTCCGCGGACGCGGCGCTCGGCGCATGCACAGTCCTCTACGACCGCGGTCAGATCGACCTTCTGCCGCTGCTCGATGCGCAGCGCGCGCGCCTCACCGTCCGGATCGGCGCAAACGACAGCAGCACGCGAGCTGCTGCTCGACAGCGTGCAGCTCTTCAAGGCGCTCGGGCGGCGGCTGGGAGGCGTTCGAGCCCGCCGCCACCCAAGGGAGAACCGTCTTGAAAGCACCTCTCAGCCGCGACCGCCGTCGCCGATGTCCGCCGCCATCGCTGCTCTGCCGCGTGCGGATCGCGCGCACCGGCGGCGGAGGCGCCTCGGCCCGTTCGCACGGTCGAACTGCGCTACGACGACGCGCGCGACGCGAATCGCTACTTCGGCTCGGTGCAGGCGCGACACGAAGTCGATCAGGCGTTTCGCGTCGGCGGCAAGGTCATGGAGCGGCAGGTCGACGTCGGCCAGACGGTGCGCGAGGGCGACGTGCTCGCCGTACTCGATGACGTCGACTACCAGCTCACGGAGGAAGCCGCGCGCCAGCAGCTCGAGGCTGCCATGACGCGCGCGCGCCAGGCCGAGTCGGACTGGCGGCGCCTGCAGGCTCTGAAGCTCGACGGCTCGGTAAGCGACTCCGACGAGGAGCACGCGCACAGCGAGTCGCTCACCGCGCGCGCAGCGGCCGAGGCCGAGACGCGCAAGCTGATCTCGCTCGCAACCAGGTGAAGTACACGGTCCTGCGCGCATCGGGCAGCGGCGTCGTGACCAGCGTGCGGTTCGAGGTCGGGCAGGTCGTCGCGGCCGGGCAGCCGGTCGTCGCGATCGCCAACGAGGGCGAGCCCGAGATCGTCATGGACGTGCCGGAGGACCACCTCGACGGTCTTCAAGACCGCCAGCTACCGCGCGTGGCTCGCGAGCGCGCCGGACGACACGTTCGAGGTCGTACTGCGGGAGCTGTCCGCTCAGGCCGCGGCGCAGACCCGCACGTATCGTGCACGGCTACGCCGGCGGCGCCGCGCAAGCTGCCTCTCGGCGCGTCGGCGACGCTGATCGCCGAGCACGTCTCGGCAGGCCCGCGGGTGGCAGTGATCCCGGCCGCCGCGATTACGCAGAGCCAGGGGCAGCCGGCGTTGTGGGCCGTGCGGCGCGCCGGCGCCGAGCCGATCGGCACGGTGGAGCTGATTCAGGTCACGGTGCACGGATACCGCAACGACGAGGTTCTCGTCTCCGGGCCGCCGGCGGGCGTGCTCATCGTCACCGCGGGCGTGCAGAAGATGGCTCCCGGATTGAAAGTCGCGCTGCTCTCGTCAGCGCGCTCTGAAGACCCCGGCAAGCCTCCCGATGAAATCCTTCAACCTCACCGAATGGGCGCTGAACCACCGCGCCATCGTGCTGTTCCTGATCCTCGTGATCGGCGTGGGCGGCGTGCTCGGCTTCACCAGGCTCGGTCAGCTCGAAGACCCGAACTTCTCCGTGCCGTCGATGACGGCGCTCGTGACCTGGCCCGGCGCCACGGCGCAACAGATCCAGGACGAGGTGCTCAACCGCATGGAGAAGAAGTTCGAGCAGCTCGACCACTTCGAGAAGGTCGAAAACCTATGCGCGCCAGGGTTATGGCGCCATGACGATCACCGTGTCGGCGGCACCTCCAAGGCGGACCAGCTCGAAGCGTGGTACCAGGCGCGCAAGAAGTTCGAGCGACATCGAGCTCGAGCTTCCCGAGGGCGTCATCGGTCCGATCTTCAACGACGAATACGGCGACGTGACCGGGCTGCTGTATGCCGTCAAAGGCGACGGCATCAGTCTCGCGGAGCTTTCCGACACAGCCGAAGACATCAAGCGTCGCCTGCTCAAAGTCGCGATGGTGAAGAAGGTTGACATCTACGGCAAACAGGCCAAGAAGATCTACGTCGAGTTCTCCCACGAGCGGCTGGCCGCGCTCGGCATCACGCCGCTGGCGATTGCCGAGAGCCTCAAGAACCAGAACAGCCTTCAGGCGTCGCGGCTCGATCGACACAAGCAGCGACCGTGTGCTGGTGCGGGTGACCGGCCAGTTCACCGAGCCTGGACGATATCCGCAACGTCCCGATCGCCGCCGGCGGCCGCATGATCAAGCTCGGTGACATCACCACGATCACGCGCGGATACGAAGATCCGCCGAGGTACACCGTGCGCCACAACGGGCAGCAGGTGCTGATGCTCGGCATCACGATGACCGACGACGGCAACATCGTCGACCTCGGCAAGGCGATAGAGAGCGCGGTCACCGAGGTCCAGACCGAGCTGCCCTATGGCGTCGAGCTCGAGCGTGTGGCCGACCAGCCGACCGTCGTCAGCGAATCCATCTGGGAATTCGAACGCTCACTGCTGGAAGCGCTCGCCATCGTGCTCGCGGTCTGCCTGATCAGTCTCGGCTGGCGCACGGGGATCGTGGTCGGGCTCTCGGTGCCGCTCGTGCTCGGCGTCGTCGCCCTGGCGATGCTCGCGATGGGCTGGAACCTCGAGCGCGTCTCGCTCGGGTCGCTGATCATCGCGCTCGGCCTGCTGGTGGACGACGGCATCATCGCGGTCGAGATGATGATCGTGAAGATGGAGGAAGGATGGGATCGCCTCAAGGCGGCCGCCTACTCCTACACCGCGACCGCGATGCCGCGGCTGACGGGCGCGCTCATCACCGTCGCCGCCTTCATGCCAATCGGATTCTCCAAGTCGACCACAGGCGAGTATGCGGGCGGGATCTTCTGGATAGTCGGCACGGCTGTGCTGTTCTCGTGGGTGGTGTCGGGTCTGTTCACGCCCTACCTCGCGGTGAAGATGCTGCCGAAGGACTTCGGCAAGCATCACCACGGCGGCGACCCGTACGACACGCCGTTCTACCGCAAGCTCCGCCGCTGGATCGATCTCGCCGTCGAGCGGCGCTGGTGGGTGATCGGCGCGACCGTGGCTGCACTGGCCGTCGCGATCGTGGGAAGCAGGTTGGTGCCGCAGCAGTTCTTCCCCAACAGCACGCGGCCCGAACTGGTCGTGGAGCTGCGACTGAAGGAAGGCGCATCGTTCGCCGCGACGACCGAGCAGGTCAAGAAAATGGAGTCGGTCCTTGCGAAGGACAAGGACGTCCGTTTCTTCACCGCGTACACGGGCGCCGGCCAGCCGCGCTTCTATCTCTCGCTCATCCGGAGCTGCCGAACCCAGGCTACGCCGTGTTCATCGTCATGACGCGCGACATGGAGGCGCGTGAACGCGTGCGCTCGCGGCTGATGGCGAGCGTCGACGAGCAGTTCCCGGCGGTGTGGGTCCGCGTCACGCGCCTGGAGCTCGGTCCGCCGGTCGGCTTCCCGGTCCAGTTCCGTGTCGTGGGTCCGGACACGCAACAGGTGCGTGCGATCGCGCGTGAGGTCGAAGCCGTGGTGGCGTCGAGCCCGAAGGTGCGCGACGTCCAGTTCGACTGGAACGACCCGGTGCGCACCCTGAAAGTCGACGTCGACCAGGACAAGTCGCGTGCGCTGGGCCTCGCCCCGGCCGACATCAGCTTCGTCACCCATGCGGTGATGAACGGCGTGACGTTATCTCAGCTGCGCGAGCACGAAGACCTGATCGACATCGTCGCCCGGGCCGTGCCGTCCGAGCGCCTCGATCTGGACACGGTGAAGGACATCAATCTTTACACGCGCCAGGGAACTGTCGTACCGCTCTCGCAGATCGCACGCGTCCGCTACGAGCTCGAAGAGCCGGTATTGTGGCGCCGCAACCGCGACATGGCCATCACCGTGTCCGCCGACGTCAGGGACGGCGAGCAAGGCGTAACGGTGACGCAATCGATTCGGCCGCTGCTGAAGGACATCGAAGCGAAACTGCCTGCCGGTTATCGCATCGACGTCGGCGGTGCCGTCGAGGAAAGCGACAAGGCCAACCGCGCGCTGATGGCGGTCTTCCCGGTGATGCTGATCACGATCCTGACGTTGCTGATGCTGCAGCTCCAGAGCTTTTCGCGGATGTTCATGGTGTTCCTGACCGCGCCGCTCGGGCTCATCGGGGTAGTCCCCGCGCTGCTTCTGTGCAACGCGCCGCTCGGCTTCGTCGCGATCCTCGGCATCACTGCCTTGAGCGGCATGATCATGCGCAACTCGGTGATCCTGGTCGATCAGGTGCAAACCGAGATCGCTGCGGGCAGCGACCCTTGGAATGCCGTGCTGGACGCGGCCGTGCATCGGACGCGCCCCGTCGTGCTCACGGCGCTCGCCACGGTGCTCGCGATGATTCCGCTGACCCGCAGCGTGTTCTGGGGTCCGATGGCGATTGCCATCATGGGCGGTCTCACGGTAGCCACCCTGCTCACGATTTTCTTCGTGCCGGCACTTTACGCGGCCTGGTTCCGCGTCGCGCGGCAGAGTGTGCCCGAGGCGCACGGTCTGACGGCCGACCCGCTGCCCGCATGACGGCAGAAGATTTACAAGGAATGGGAAAACGACCATGACACTGTTTACAAAACTCGCGTCGCTGGCTCTGGTGCCAATCTGCGCCGTCGGTTACGTGACGCCAGCGAGCGCCGCCGAAGGTGAGGCACTGACGATCACTGTAGAGAACGATACTCTTCACCGGATCGGACAACAACTACACAAACGGAATAGGTGTGTCTTGGGTATCGAACGATGTCGAAAGCTACGACGACGACAAACTCGTGAGCAGATGGAGCGAATTCTGGAATTTCCTGCCGTTTGTGGGAGATAAAGGTTATACGACCTACGCGTCCTGGAGCGTCGCGCAGGAGATGCACACACCCGACGACATCAAGATTCCCAATCCGCCCGTGGACGACCAACCCTACGCTGGCATCTTGTATATAGATAGTGTCCTCTATGCGCGGTCGGAGGGTTGGGCACATGCATGGGAGCTCAAACTGGGGGTAGTCGGACCCTCCTCCCAGGCTGACAATGTACAGAAGGACTTCCACGAGCTCATCGGTGGCGACGAGCCGATGGGTTGGGACACTCAGCTCCCCGACGAGCCCGTCATCAACGTGGGATTCACGACCGCACACCTGCTGGCCGAAGGCAATGCAGGCGAATCGTCCGAGTGGCGCCTCATCCCTGTGGGGCATGTGGGTCTCGGGACTTACTTCACAGGCATCGGACTCGGCATGTACGGCGAACTCGGGTGGAATCTGGTGGATGCGCTCGGCGGCACTGGTTTGCGTGAAGGACTGAATGCTGCATCGACCGTCGGTGTCGGCCCGGTTGAGGGCTGGTCCGTATCGTTCTTCGGCGGCTTCGGCGGTCACGCGATTGCGCATTATCTGCCGCTCGACGGCACGGTGTTCGAGGACAGCCGGTCGGTGGACACCAAGCCCTTCGTCGGCAACGCCACGATCGGCTTGTGCGTGCGACATGACAAGCTTGTCATGAGCCTCGCGACGACCTTCTCCACCAAAGCGTTCGAGACGCAGGAGAAGAGCGCCGAGTTCGGCACATTGAGCGTGTCCTGGTATTTCCAATGAACTCTGCTCACCTGCAGATCGTGTGGCCCGGCGACCAGAGCCCACGCGCGCTCGGCGTACGGGGGAGCAGCGACGATCAGAAAGTCAAAGTCAATGATCGCAGGATTCGTGCTGCTCGTCGGCTCCACGTGTGTCGTGGCCAGGTCGGCCTCGTCGGCGGAAGATCTGGCGCAGGTTTTCAGGCAGGTCAGCGACGCCGTCGTGGTCGTGCGTACGACGGAGCGCACCGTATCGGGCCAGTCGATCGGCAGGCAGGTCAGCATCGACGGACTCGGCTCGGGCGTGCTCGTCAGCGCCGACGGGAAGGTGGTGACTGCCGCACACGTCGTGCAAACCGCCGACACCGTAGTCGTCGAGTTTTCGGATCACGGCCGTGTCGCGGCGGAGGTCATCGCTTCGGAACCCGCGGCCGACGTCGCGCTGCTGCAGCTGAAGAGCGTCCCAAACGGCGTAAAGCCCGTAAAGCTCGGTGACTCCGACAAGGTGCAGATAGGTGAACAAGTGCTCGTGGTCGGCGCGCCCCTCGGCATCACGCACACGCTCACGGTCGGCCATCTAAGTGCGAGGCGCAAATCGAACAGCGCGTTCAGCGGCATGGTCACGGCGGAATTTTTCCAGACCGATGCTGCAATCAACCGCGGCAACTCCGGTGGGCCGATGTTCAATCTGAATGGCGAAGTGATCGGGATTGTGAGTCATATCCTGTCGCAAAGCGGCGGATCCGATGGCCTAGGATTCGCAGCGACCTCGAACGTAGCGCGGCGGGCGCTGTTGGAGGAGCCCTCTGTGTGGAGCGGTCTGTATGGTTACCTCCTCGCCGGCGACGCGGCGCGCGCCATCAACCTTCCGGCCGCCTTCAAGGCGGGCCTGCTCGTCCAGCGCGTCGCGTCGGGGTCGCTGGCCGATCAGCTGGGCGTGCGCGGCGGAAGATTTGCGGCGGCTTTCGGCAATGAAGAGTTGCTTCTCGGCGGCGATGTGATCCTCGCCGTCGAAGGAATCGCCATAGGCGGACCCGAAGCTTATGAAAGTATTCGACAGCGAATGATCGAGCTGCGGGCCGCGACCGGTACGGTGCACGTCACGCTGCTGCGAGGTGGCGAAACGCTGGAGGTCGCCGGTACGGTCAAGCGCTGAATCGCCGGTCTCTGTAAGCCGGCCCGCCTCGCATCTGTTATCCGGCCCCCTGAAGTGCGGCGAGTGCGGGGCAGGCCACGATTGGGCTCCGCGTCACCAGGGAACAGGAAATCGAGGGACTCGACCTCGCCCTGCACGACGAGCGCGCCTACAACCACTGATCGCGGTTTCCGCAGGCGGCCATTCCCGGCGCAACGACCCCCTCCGCGGCCCGGGAATTGGCCCGCCATCGGGCGTTTTGCCCCCTTTTCAGACCCCTGCCAGTGTCGGCTACACTGCCGGCTCAGGATGGGGGTCCCCACTGTGACGGGGGTCAAAGGTTTCGGCCCTGGGACGAGCCACACTTCGCCTTGGCGTGGAGGTCAAGATGCTTCCGAGAATCCTGATGACGCTCCTGTTGGCCGGCCTGACAGCGGTCGCGGGCGCGGAAGTCGTCTACAAATGGACCGATTCGACCGGCCAGATCCACTACACCGACCTGCCGCCAAAGCAGGCCGATGCAAAGATTCTTGGCGTGTTCGAACAGCAGGTGGGTGACCTCGAAGGCGAAAGCAGCGGCGAAGAAGGCGGCGACGATTACACCGACGCTGATCAGGGCAACGACACGACCACGATTTCGAGTCCCGAAGAATTTCCGGATCCTCCGCCCTCGAACGAGGCAATCGCCGCTTCGAAGGCAGACGCCGAAAAGCTCCGGGTCGAGCATTGCAAGCAGGCGCAGGAACGCTACAAGCAATACAGCGAAGCGCGCCGCCTGTTCCGGGAAACGAACGGCCAGCGCGTCTACCTGACCGACAAGGAACTCACCGACGCCCGCGCCAAGGCCAAGCAGACGGTGGACGATTACTGCAGCTGATCTGCCAAAGCGGGCAGAATGAGGCCCGCCATGAACGTCGGATTCATTGGACTCGGAGCGATGGGCCAGCACATGGCCCGCAACCTGCATCGCGCCGGCATCCTCACGGGCGTCTGGAACAGGACCGCCTCTGCGCGCACACGCCTTCGAAACTGAAACGGGCTGCCGGGTATTTGGCACGCCCGGCGAACTGGCCGCGGTCTGCGATTTCATCGTCACCTGCGTCTCCGCCGACGCCGATCTGCTCGAGGTCGTCGACGCGCTGCGGCCGCGGCTGCGCGAGTCCTGTATCGTCATCGACTGCTCGACCGTCGCGGCCGACACCGCGCGCGAGGCCGCCAGGCGGCTCGAAGCCGCCGGCGGGACTCTGCTCGATTGCCCGGTCAGCGGCGGCGTCGAGGGTGCGAGGCAGGCGACGCTCGCGATCATGTGCGGCGGCGATGCCGCTGCATTCGAGCGCGCCCAGCCGGTGCTGGCCGCCCTCGGCAGGACGATCGTTCGCATGGGCCCGAGCGGTGCGGGCCAGGCCACCAAGGCGACCAACCAGATTCTCTGCGCAGGCGCGATCCAGGTCGCCGCCGAGGCGATGGCCTTCGCGCAGGCCGAAGGGCTGCCGCTCGACCGTGTGATCGAGATTCTGGGCCAGGGCGCGGGCGCGTCGTGGTACTTCGTGCACCGCGCGCCGTTCATGGCGCGCGGCGAGTATCCCGCCGGCTTTCGCGTGCGTCTGCACGACAAGGACCTGCGCATCTGCCGCGACATGGCGGCGCGTCACGGCGCGGTGCTGCCGGTCGTCGAGACGACACTCGCCGATTACGCACGCCTGCTCGCCGCCGGCCACGGCGAGGAGGACATCTCGACGATCTTCCGCCTGAAGACGCCGCTCTTTTCCGTCAAGACGCCGGCCCGTGACTGATTCCGTGTCTGACGACGCCACCACGACGATCGTGCGCGAACGCGCAGTGTTCTATCTGCCGGATTTCTGCCGGGCGCAAAGCGTGCTCGCGGTGATCCTGATCGCGGAACTCGTCGCGATGCTGCTGACCCTCGCCCGCGTGGGTTTTTCCGGCCAGTTCTGGCCCGATCTGGCGCAGACATCGTTGTTCCTGCTGTGGGCCGCGCTCGGCACCGCCGCTTCGCTCTGCGCGACGCGCGGGTTGCTGTCGAGACTCGACGTCCTCAGAGGCTCGCTCTTCTCGCTCGCGCTGATGCTCGCCGTCACGGCGCTCGTCACCGAGGGCGCCTGGTGGATGTCCATGTACTCGAACCGGCTGCTCGGCATCGAGGTGCCGCATCCGGATGCGGAGCACGTCGAGTTCCTGCTGCGCAATCTCGCGGTCTGCGCGATTGCCGGCGGACTGGCGCTGCGCTATTTCTATGTCACGCACCAGTGGCGCAGCAACGTCGAGGCGGAGGCGCAGAGCCGTGTGCGGGCACTGCAGGCCCGCATCCGGCCGCATTTCCTGTTCAACAGCATGAACACGATCGCCGCGCTCACGCGCAGCAATCCGCGCGCCGCCGAGATGGCGATTGCGGACATGTCGGACCTGTTTCGCGCATCGCTGCGCGAACATCGCGAACGCATACCGTTGGCTCACGAAATCGAGATTGCGCGCGCCTATGAACGGGTCGAGCGGCTGCGGCTCGGCGACCGGCTGACCGTCGACTGGCGTCTCGATGATTTGCCAATGGACGCGCTCGTGCCCGCACTGATCCTGCAGCCGCTGCTCGAAAACGCCGTTTATCACGGCATCGAACCACTGGACAAAGGCGGCACGATCCACGTCAAGGGCAGGCGCGACGGCAAGCGTGTTGTGCTGACCATCGACAACCCGGTGGCGCCGCGGCTGGTCGGCCGCCGTCCCGGGCACCAGATCGGGCTCGACAACGTGCGTCAGCGGCTCGAGCTGATGTTCCCCGGCGAGGCGGATCTCGAGGTCATCGAGGGGCCGGCAACGTTCATCGTCACGCTGCGCTTTCCGGCAAGCGGTGCTTCGTCATGAAACTGCGCGTGCTCGTCGTCGACGACGAACCGCCGGCGCGCGAGCGTCTGTCGCGTCTCGTGGAGGAATTGCCGGATGCGGAACTTGCCGGCGTCGCCTCGACCGGCGAGGAAGCCCTCCTGCTCGCCGGCAGCCTGCGCCCGGAGGTCGTGCTGCTCGACATCCGCATGCCCGGCATGGACGGTCTCGAGGCGGCGCACCATCTGGCCCGCATGCCCGAGCCGCCGGCAGTGATATTCACGACCGCATACGAACAGCACGCGCTCGAAGCATTCGACGCGCAGGCTGCGGGCTACCTGTTGAAGCCGGTGCGCCCCGAGAAACTCCAGGAAGCACTCGCCCGCGCCCGCCGGCCGACGCGCGCGCAACTGTCGCGCATCGCCGAGGGCGCCGGCGGACCGCGGCGGCGCATCGCCGTGCGCGTACGCGACGAGTTGCGCCTGATCCCGATCGAAAGCGTGCTGTGCTTCATCGCCGAACAGAAATACACGACGCTGCGACACGTCGGGGGCGAGGAACTGATCGAGGAATCGCTCAAGGAACTCGAGGATGAGTTTGCCGCGCGCTTCGTCCGCGTGCACCGCAATTCCCTGGTCGCGATCGAGCACGTCGAATGCCTCGAACGCGACGCCGAAGGCCACCATACCGTGCGGCTGCGGAATGGCGGCAGTCTTGCCGTCAGCCGGCGGCTCGCCACCGAAGTCGCGCGCCGCCTGCGCGGCTGAGGCGTCCCGGTCGCTGGTTTCGTGCCACTCACGCGGGCGCGGTACCGCCTCCGCGTCCCTGCGGAAACCCTGCCACACGCGCATCGTGAACGCGCCGATGCCCGCGATGAACAGCAGCGCGACGACGACACCGCCGACGAACGGCATCTGCCGGACGATCGCCATCACGACGAGCGCCAGCAGCATGAACAGCGATGCGCCAGCCGGACGACTGCAGTTTCGCGGCGCCGACGCGTTCGAGCACCGTGTCGCCGAGGAAGATCGCCGCCACGAGGTAGCCAAGCAGCAGCAGCACGACGTAACCGAATGCGAACAGCAGGGCGAGCGGTATGCCGATGATCGTCAGCACCAGCAGCAGAGTCATGAACGGCACGCCGATCAGCATCAGGCAGCCGATGCCTGCGGCCACCGCCGGGCTGCTGCGCAATTTTCCCGCCGCCTCGCGCGTGAAGCGCGGCAGGGCCAGGATCATCAGCGCCCCGATCAGCAGTAGGCCGAATGAGAATGTCATGCCCATGATCGGCGTACCGCGACCGATCTGTTGCAGCCACCGCTGGTCCTTCTGCACCTCCGTGATGCCCTGCGCGATGACGGCCTGCGGATCGATCTCGATGGGATGGCCGCTGCGATACTCGACCTTGCCCGCGATGCGTGCGTCCGGGCCGATGCGGATGCGTTCGCCGGCGAGTTCGACGTCGCCGCCGATCACGCCGTTGATGACGATCGATTCGCCATAGGCGCGCAGGTTCTCCGCCGACTCCGCCTTCCATTTCGACCGATCCGCCGGCGAGCGCGGCACTGCCCTCCACGATCGCTTCGCGTGCGACACGGACGTTGCCGCCCCCGGCACGCAGCTTGCCGTGGACCACGTTTTCGACGCGCAGGTCGCCGCCCGCCAGGTACAGATTGCGCCCGACCGGCGCCGAGACCGTCACGTCGCCACCGGAGAGATAGGCGCTGCCATCGATGCGTGCCGTGACATCGACGCGCCCGCCGGCGGCAAACGCGTTGCCTTTCACCGGAAAGTCGATCTGCACGTCGTCGCCCGCGGTGAGGCGCGTGTCGCCGATCGATGCTCGCGCATCGTCGTCGGCCGCCGCCGTGCCGGCGCACGCCAGCAATGCCAGCCAGAACGCCGCCACTTTCCTGCCCATGACGCACCCCGTCGATTGCCATTGCCAGCATGTCAGAATGAGGCATGAACCGGGAGGTCCGCATCGCGACGCGGAAAAGCCCGCTCGCCTTGTGGCAGGCCGAGCATGTTGCCCAGCGTCTGGCGGCCGCCCACCCGGGACTGGTCGTGCGCCTGTTGCCGATGGTCACGCAGGGCGACCGGATCCAGGGCTCGCTTGCCGCGGCCGGAGGCAAGGGTCTCTTCATCAAGGAACTCGAAGCCGCGCTTGACGGACGGCAGGGCCGACATCGCCGTGCATTCGATGAAGGACATGCCGGCGGAATTGCCGCCGGGAATGATCATCGGCGCCGCGCTCGAGCGTGCCGATCCGCGCGATGCATTCATCTCGCTGCGCCATGCGGCGCTCGCCGCGTTGCCGCGCGGCGCGCGCGTCGGCACTTCGAGCCCGCGACGGCAGAGCCAGTTGCGGCACCTGCGGCCCGACCTCGAGATCGCGATGCTTCGTGGCAACGTCGAGACGCGCCTCCGAAAGCTCGACACCGGCGAATTCGACGCGACTGTGCTCGCCTGCGCGGGGCTCGAACGGCTCGGTCTCGCATCCGCATCCGCGAACGGCTGAGCGCGGAGCAGATGCTGCCGGCCGTCAGCCAGGGCGTTATCGGCGTCGAATGCCGGGACGATAACGAGTCGCGCTCGCTGCTGCGGCCGCTCGAGCACGCACCGACCCGCACATGTCTCGATGCGGAACGCGCGTTCTCGGCGCGGCTCGGCGGAAGCTGTCAGTCGCCGATCGCGGCCTATGCCGAACTCACCGGCGACCGCCTGCGACTGCGCGGACTCGTCGGCTCGCCGGACGGCTCGACGATCTTCGCCGATACCATCGATGGGTCTGCTGCGGATGCCATTTCACTGGGCACGATGCTCGGCGACCGCGTACTCGCCGCAGGTGCGGACGCGCTGCTGCGCGAGCTCACCGCCGGCGCAGGTCACTGAGTGGGCCGGCTGACGGGCATCGGCGTGCTGGTGACGCGCCCCGAACACCAGGCGCATCACCTGTGTCATCTCATCGAAGCGGAAGGCGGCGCGCCGGTGCGCTATCCCGCACTCGTCATCAAGGCGCGCCCCGACCGCGCGGCGGTGCGTGCCGCGATCGGGCCGGCCGACCGCTACGACCTGATCATCTTCATCAGCGCAAACTCGGTGCGCTTCGGCGCGGACTTCCTCGACCAGCGCCGCGAAGTGCCGATCGCGGCCGTCGGACAGCCGACGGCGGCCGCGCTCAATGCTGCCGGCTACCGCGTCGCCGTGATGCCGGCCGAAGGCGCGAGCAGCGAGGCGTTGCTCGCGATGCCGCAACTCGCGCACATGAGCGGCCAGCGCGTGCTGATCTTCCGCGGGTCGGGCGGTCGCGAACTCATCGCGGAGACATTGACGGCGCGCGGTGCAACGGTCCAGTACGCCGAGGTTTACACGCGTGAGCCCGCCCGCCCTTCGGCCGAACTGCAAACGGAGATCGAACAGCTCTGGCGCCAGGGCGGAATCCGGGCCTACGCGGCGACGAGCGTCGAATTGCTCGAGGCGCTGGTCGGCATCGTCACGCTGCGCAGCCGCGAGCTGATGGATTCGACCGCACTCGTCACCGGCTCGCGGCGGGTCGCAGATGCCGCTGCCCGCCTCGGCCTCGGCTCACCGATCCTGCTAGCCGACTCGCCGGACGACGCCGCAATGACCGGCGCGCTCATCCGCTGGCGCGAGACCAACGTCAAGTAATCAGGCGGCGGCAGAAATCCAAAGGCATGACTGTGATCGTAGTGAACGATCCCGTGACCCGGAAATTCGTGTTTCGGACTCGAATTAAAGCGCGTAGAGTTCTGACGGAACGCAAGAGAGTCCGGATCGGGAGGCACATCCGATGACGATCACGATGTTAGGCCGGCCAGCGGCCATCGCACTGCTGGCAATGGCATCGGTCTGGTGTAACGGAACTGCAGCCGCCGCGGAGCAGGATGCCCGCACGGAATCGCAACAACGGGCCAGCGAATTGTTGTCTGGCATGGCCAACTACCTGGCCAAATTGCCGGGATTCAAGGTGAGCGTCGTCGGAAGCTACGACACCGTTCAGGAATCCGGCCAGAAGATCGAGTTCAACGAATCACGGCAGGTGACCCTCTCCCGCCCAAATCTGCTTCGTGTCGAAGAACAGATGAGCGACGGCGCGCAGGATCTGCTCGTGTTCGATGGCAAGGAAATCAGCATTTACAACAGCGACCTCGGCGTCTATGCCAAGGCGCCGCAGCCAGGATCGATCGACGACGCGATCGTCTATTTCGTCCGCGACCTGGGCATGCGGTTGCCGCTCGCGCCGATATTTACCAGCCGGCTGCCTGAAGAGCTTTCGAAGCGAGTGAAATCGATTGATTATGTGGAGCTCACAAACATCCTCGGCCCGCCGGCGCATCACATTGCGGCGCGCACGAACACGGTGGACTTCCAGGTCTGGATTGCGGATGGCGAGCGGCCGTTGCCGCTAAGAATCGTGCTGACCTACAAGAATGATCCGGGGCAGCCCCAGTTTCGCGCGATGTTTCTGAACTGGGATGAGAAATCGCCGGCGGCGAGCCGACGCGTTCCGCTTCGTACCGCCAGCCGACGCTCAACAGATCATTTTTGCGGTGCAGGCGCCCGTTACAGCGGAGCCGACAGGAGCGCAGCCATGAAGATCCGTACCCGATCGACGGCATTGACCGTTGCGACGATTGCCATCAGCGCATTGGCGCTGCTGATCGCGGATGCGAGCCTGGCCCAGCCCCGTGGCGGCGGATCCCGGGGGGGCGGATCGTCTGCATCGAAAGGCAACTTTTCGCGTCAGGGCTCGGCATCGAGCGGTAGCTTCTCGAGCCGCAGTGGTGGCCAGTCGCGCAGCGCCTCCGGGCAAAGTCGTTCTTCTGGCAACGCCTCAGCCAACCAGGGCAGCCGCCAGCAGTCGGCCTCATCGAATTCGTCCGCCAACCAAGCACAGCGCCAGGAAGCGTCGTCCGCCAACCAGGCACAGCGCCAGGAAGCCTCGAATCAGAACGTCGAAACCCGCCAGTCGGAAGCCACGAAACGTTCAGAGAATTACTCGGATGCCTACCATGGCGGCGGCTACTATGCGCCGCCTCCCCCGTACGGCGGTTATTACTATGACGACGATGACGATGAAGCCGCAGCGCTGGTTGCCGGTGTCGTGATCGGCGCAGCCGTCGCATCAGCCGGTCAGAGCGAGAGTGAGACGACGACCACAACGACCACGACGGCTGCCCCTGCGCCGACGAGTGCGTCGCTGCCCTGTAACCCGAACGTCACCAACAAGAACGGGGTTACGTACTACCAGTGCGGTGATACGTATTACACGCAGGCCTACGGCAGCTCTGGACCGATCTACATGCCGGTGCCCCCGCCAGCGTAAGGTCCTGAATCGGCGTCGCGCGAACAGCAGGCCGATCGTTCACCAGGAGACATGTTAATGCCCCGAATTCATCAGCGCGGCGTTCTGAGCATCGTCGCGCCCGCGCTGTGTGCTCTCGTCGCACTGCCATTCGAATCCTCGGCCGATCCGGCAGAGACCAGCGCCGCAACCGAGCCACATGCGCGCCCGCGCATCGGCCTGGTGCTGGCCGGCGGCGGGGCCAAGGGCGGGGCCCACGTCGGCGTGCTGAAAGTCATCGAGGAATTGCGGATACCTATCGATTGCATTGCCGGCACCAGCATGGGCGCCCTGATCGGTGCGGGTTACGCGTCGGGACAACCGGCCGCGGAACTCGAGGACTTCCTGACCGGCATCGACTGGTCGATCGTGATCGGCGGCCAGGGTCGGCGCGTGCTAGAACCCGTCGAACAGAAGCGCTTCGCGACCGAGGCCAGCACGCCTGTCGAGCTCGGATTCCGCGATCGTCAGATCGTGACGCCCGCCGGCCTGACCGACTCCAGCGCCATCGACGACTTGCTGCGCACCTACGTCGCGCGTGCGCGCATGGTGCCGGATTTCAACGATCTGCCGATCCCTTTTCGCGCCATCGCGACGGACATGGTAACCGGCAACATGGTCGTGCTCGATCACGGCGACCTCGCGACCGCGATGCGTGCCAGCATGGCGATCCCCGGGGCATTTTCGCCGGTACTCGGCGAGGGTTACATCCTCGCAGACGGCGGCATGGTCCGTAACATCCCGGTGGACGTAGCACGCGAGACCTGTGCCGACGTCGTCATCGTCGTCAACCTCGTCGAGCCGCCGACGCCGCCGGAGAGACTGGTGCAGGCGACGCAGCTGCTGGCGCGCAGCATGGACGTGATGCTGGAGGCCAACGAGAAGATCCAGCTCGACTCCCTCACCGAACGGGATATCCGCATCGACGTGCCCATGGGAGACATCGGCACCGCCGATTTCGAGCGTGTGCCCGAGACGATTCCACTCGGCGAGGCGGCCGCGCGGGCGGCGGCGGACCGCCTGGTGACGCTCGCGGTACCCGAGGCTGAGTACATGGCGTGGCGCCAGCAGGTCACCATGCACCAGAAAATGGAAGGCCGGGTCGCCAACGTGAGGATCGAAGGGCTCGAACGCATGAATCCGGAATACGTCCAGTCGTTCACGAAGATTCGCCCGGGGGATACGGTCGATATCGACGCGGTCAGTGCGGACGCCAAGAGAATGTCGGCGCTCGAGGACATCGATACCGTGGCCTATCGAATTGAGCGCAAGCCCGGAGAAAACACGCTCGTCTGGCTGCCAAAGGAAACATCGATCGGCGCCAGCGTCTTGCGGCCGAGTCTCGGCTTCTACGCGGATGGCGGCGGCGACCTCAAGTTCCTGCTGGGCGTCCAGCACGTCCATCGCTGGCTGAACGATCGCGGCGGTCAATGGCGCAACAATTTGCAGATCGGTTACGAATCGATCCTGTCGACGAGCTTCTACCAGCCGCTCGATGTGGCGCAGCGATTTTTTGTCGAACCCGGGCTGTTGGTCTCCCGTACCGCAGAGGATCTCTACGATGACGGCGATCGGATCGCCACGTATCGTTTCATAGATTACGGCGGGCGCGTGGATCTGGGTTGGAACCTGTCGAGCGCCGCGCAACTGCGAGTGGGCTATTTGGCCACTCAGCGCGAGGCGAAGCTGACGACCGGTGAAATGCAGCTACCCGAGGAAGATTTGCTCGACGCCGGCCTGACAGCGACGGCCCGATACGACTCCCGGAATGCCGCGACCTTCGCGACGAGCGGCATCAGTGCCGCCGTCGAATACAAGCGCATGGATGAGTCGTTCGGCTCCGACCGTGACTGGGAACGCATCGAGGCGGGATTCCGCACGGCGATTCCGGTCGGCAAGAATCTCGTATGGCTCAGCCTCGCGGGCGGAAAGGACCTGGGCGAAGACCTGCCGGGTGACCGCGCGTTCTCGCTGGGCGGACCACGCACGCTGCCGGCGTTTCAACTCGACGAATTGCGGGTGGGCGAGTACTGGCTCGCGGAAACAAGCTATCTGTGGCGCCTGAAAGAGCTCGCGCCGATCAAGAACCAGGCGATTTACGGTGGCTTCGGGCTGCAGGCCGCCGGGCTTTACGACCGTGTGGACCCAGTAGAAGACGATGAGGTGTACGGTCTGTCCGCCTACCTCGCCGGCCCGACTCCAATCGGCACATTCACGCTGGGAATTGCGGGAACAACATCCGACGAATTCAGCTTCTGGCTGTCGCTCGGCCGGCCGGTTGGCAAGGGATCGATTCTCGACGAGGGCCTGTTCCGTTAGGCAGCGGGACCCCCGGTGCTCAGGCCGGCGCGTAGTCGAACGAGTCGATGTAGATGCGCGCCGGATCGGCGCCCTGAAGCGGCAGAGCGGTGCGCACCGCATCGATCATGGCCGGCGGGCCGGCCGCATAGATGTCGAACCCGGCGAGCCCGGCGACGTGCCGGATCACCGCCTCGTGCACCAGGCCGGATTCGTGCGGTCCCGCCGCCGACTGTTCTGACAGTACGGACGTATAGCGAAAACGGGGGAACCGGCCGGCGAGGTCGCGCAGCCACGCGTCCTCATAGAGATCTGCATGCGTACGCGCCCCCCAGAAAAGCGTCACATCGCGCCGGGGCTCGGTATCCAGCACGTGGCGGATCATCGCCTTCAGCGGCGCATAGCCCGTTCCGCCGCCGATCAGCAATAGCGGTCGCTCGCCCGGGCGATAGATGAACTGGCCGAGCGGGCCCTCGATGCGCAACAGCGCACCTTCACGGAGCGTCGTGAACACCTGTTCGCTGAAGATGCCGCCCGGCGCGCGGCGCACGTGCAGTTCGAGCAGCGCCGAGTCATGCGGCGGATTCGCCAGCGAGAAGCTGCGGCGCCGCTCGCCGGGCAACATGACGTCCACGTACTGGCCGCACTGCCAGGTGAACTTCTCGATCGCAGGCAGCCGGAGCCACAGGCCCATCACGTCCGGCGAAAGCTGCTTCATCCGCTCGATGCGGCAAGGCAACTCGCGGATCTCGACGTCCGTGACGTGGCGGATCTCGCGAATCTCGACGACGAGGTCATCGAGCGCCTGCGCCTGGCAGATCAGCGCATGGCCCGCGGCCACTTCGTCGGCGCTGATGCCGATCGGGCGACCGTGCGGATAAGCGAATGTGCCCCGGATGACGCGCACGCGGCAGGTGCCGCAGGAACCGCTTTTGCAGCTATGCGGGAGATTGAGATGCTCGCGCAGCGCAGCGGTGAGCACGGGCTCGTCGTCCCGTGCCTGGAACACCCGGCCAGCCGGCAACAGCGTGATTTTCACGCTGTCGTCGTGAAGCGGCTACTGTACCAGCGGGATCTCGCTCGCCAGAATGAGATTGCCGATCGCATTGAGCTTGGATTCGATCTGGTAGAAGCGTGCCAGCTTGGTCGCGGGCAGGGCCTTGCGCATCGTCTTGACGTACTCCTTGCGGATGTCGAGCACCTTCTGCTCGTACTTCTGCGCGTCCTCCAGCAACTGTTCGGCCTTTGCGTCCGTCATGGTCATGTAGTTGTCCGCGAAGTCTGCCGATCAGCTTGAGGCGGAGATCGCCGGCGGCCCTCATGTCCGTCGCATAACTGTCATAGATCGGCCAGAACGCCTCGGCCTCTTCGGCAGTGAGTTCGAGATTCCGCGTGACGATGAGCTTGCGCTCCGTCTGCAGGATGGTCCGCGCCTCTTCCACTGCTTTCGCGAACTCCGCCTCGGACGAGGCCGATTGCGCCTGGCCGACGATCGGCGAACACAGGATGGCGAGCAGACATAGCATGCGTGTGGAGGTGTTCATTTCAGGGTCCCTTTTGCATCGACGAGGAAACGCGAGCAGTATATCAGGGCCCCAGCTCCGCCCAGTCGCGGCATGCTGGGCGCGCATGGATATCCATAAGGGTTCAAATGAATACGCACCGCAAGCGTTGCAGGGGCACGCAGTCACCGCCATTCTGACGGCCGCAACAGCTACGCCCGCTCTCGCCGCCGAGAAGAACTGGGAATTCGAGTTCACACCCTATCTATGGGGCATGGGAATTGACGGCGACGCGATCGTCAATGGCCAGCCGGTGAAAGTGGATAGCAGCTTCAGCGACATTATCGATGCCATGGAAATTGGTGGCGGCCTCCTGTTGCGGGGCGAACGCGCGCATTGGGTGTTGTGGACTCAGGTCGACTACCTTGCCACCAGCACGGACGAGTTGGACGATCCGCCGGAACGCGGCAGTACTCGACATCGACGTCGACGATATTGACCGCCGGTTTCGGTCGCAACTTCGAAAGCTCGAACGGACGCCGTTCGGTGGATGTGCTGCTCGGTGTGCGCTACCTGGATATCGAAACCAAGCTGCAATTTGACACGCTCGGCACTTTCAAGCGCAGTCAAGATTACACCGATCCGCTGATCATCGTGCGGCCCAGCTTCCAGATTTCCGAAAGGTGGCGGCTGAACCCGACATTTTCGTACGGGACGGGCGGCGATTCCGAGTCGCACCTATGAGCTGCAGCCTCAATTGCAGTTCCAGATGAGCGAGCGCACGGCGTTCCGCTTCGGTTATCGCAAGCTTTTCTACGACATCGACAATGACGAGACCGGAAACTCGTTCGACGGATCTTTCCAGGGGCCCTTTATCGGCGTTGGCTGGGTATTTGGCGGCTCTCCGGAGCCAGTGGCCGCAGCCGCCGCCCCCGCCGCCAGTCGCAAAGGCTGCCCCGCCGCCTCCCCCGCCGCCACGCCCCCGGGCGACGCCGACAAGGACGGCGTGACGGACGACAAGGACCGCTGCCCGAACACGACCGTCGGCATCCAGGTCGACCAGATCGGCTGCTTCCGCGAGGTGACACTGCGCGGCCTGCTGTTCGAGACTGACTCCGGCCGAACTGAATGCGGAAGCGCGTACCCAGCTCGATACGGCGGCGCGGAACTTCAAGGCGCTGCCGCCGGACGTCGCAGCCGGCGTGTCGGTGGTCGTTGAAGGCCACACCGACAGCACCGGCTCCGATGCCTACAACCAGGGCCTGTCGCAGCGCCGCGCCGATGCGGCCCGGGACTACCTGGTGCAGCAGGGCCTGCCGGCGTCGATCATCACGGCGCGGGGCCATGGGCGAAGCGAGCCCGACCGACAGCAACGACACGCCGGAAGGGCGTGCCAAGAACCGGCGCGTAGTGATAAAGGCCACGCGGTGAATAATTGAAGACGGACGATGAATCCGATTCTATCCGCGTCGCGCTTCCTGGTTCCGCTCATGGCGGCGTTGATCGCCGCCTGTGCGGCTCCGACACCCACGATCCGCTCGCAGACGGATCCGGGCGCGAATCTCGGCGCGCTATCAGACGTTCGGTTACTTCGATGAGCTCCCGGGCCAGCAAGTGCCCTATGACTCTTTCGTAGACCAGCACATCAAGAACGCCATCACCAGGGAAATGGAGGCTCGCGGGTATCGCAAGGAAGTGAACGGGCAATTGCTGATCAACTTTCACCGCCAGTCCAAGGACAAGGTCAAGGTGACGCAAACTCCCGTCTCGACCGGTTACTACGGATATCGGAGCGGTTTCTACGGCTGGGGCGGCGGAACGGCCGTCATGACTGACGTCCAGAATTACCGCGAAGGCACGCTGATCATCGACGTCGTCGACATCGCGGCGAAAAAACTGCTTTGGCAAAGCGTGGCCGTCGCCCGCATCACCGAGTCGATGCTCAAAGAGCCGCAAGCCGCAATCGATGGAGCGGTCGCGCAGATGTTTGGGGAGTTTCCGGGCCGCCGCTAGTTCGCCGACCGACAAATCGAATCGTGTTGTCGGCCATGAGCCGGCAGAGGGGCGAGCGATGAACAGGACGGGAATCGCGGCGCGAGCCATCGCGCTGATGACGGGAACCGCGCTACTCAGTTTGATCGCCTGCGGCGACAAATCCGAGCCGGGAAGGATGCGGCGGCCAACCGCCGGCTGCCCCATCCGAGACGCGCGCTGAAAGCGAGCGCCACGACCTGGACGCCGGAAGCGCTCGAGGAATTGCTCGCACCGGTCGCGCTCTATCCGGACCCGATCCTGTCCCAGCTGCTGGTCGCCGTGACGAATCCGCAGGAAGTTCTCGATGCCGGGAACTGGCTGGTCGCGAATCCCGATCTGTCCGGCAACAAGCTCGACGATGCCGCCGCCAAGGTGGGCTTCACGATGCCGATGCGCTCGATGATGCAGTTTCCGGAAGTCGTCGACCAGATGTGCCTGAACATGGGCTGGACCGAGGAACTCGGGCAGGCATACGTCAACGACCAGGCCGGCGTGATGGACGCGGTCCAGCGGCTGCGTGCACAGGCCGTGGACGTCGGTACGCTGAAGGATTCGAAGCAGCTCAAGGTCGAGACAACCGAGGAAGGCGGCGAGAAGGCCATCATCGTCTCATCGCCGAATCCGAACGTGATCTACGTGCCGCAGTACAATCCGCAGGTCGTGTATGCGCCGCCGGCGGCAGCGGCGCCCGCAGCCCCCGCCGCCACCACGACCACGACGACCGAAGAGAAGGAGGGCTTTGGCGCGGGGTCGCTACTGCTGGCATTCGGCGCCGGCATGGTCGTCAACGAAGTCTTCGACGATGACGAGGACGACTACTACCACCACGGCCACTACGGCGGCATGTACTACGCCCCAATGCCGTACTACCCGCCCTATCCGTATCGTCCTGCTTACGGCAACGGTTTCTATCCCGAAAACGGCTATAAGCGGCCGACCCAGTACAACCGCAGCGGCAACACGATCAACGTCGATAATAGTAGGAACTACAACCGGTACAAAGGCGGCAACTCGGCCGCGACGCGCGACCGGCCCCGCAGCCCGATTACCGCGGCGCGTCCGAAACGATCGGACCTGTCGGGACCCAGCGCGAGTACCAGGGAAAACCGGGCCCGTCCGAAGCCGTCAACGTCGGATGCCTGGAAGGGCAAGCAGACCTACGCCGGCGCGAATCCAAGTACGCGCCCGGCTGCCAGTGATCGCTCGGCGCAACAGGGTCGAAGCGGCGCGGGGCCTGTCATGCCCAAGGTGCAGGGAAGCTACGCCGGCGCGCAACCGGCGCGCGACATCACCCGCCCGACATCGCCTGAGCGCGCTTCGCCAGATCGCGCTTCGCCAGATCGCGCTTCGCCAGATCGGGCTTCGATAGATCGCGCTACACGCGAGCCTGCAATGCCGGCACAGGCCCTGGACCGGAGCGGAGTCGATCGTGGGTACGGATCCGGGATGGAATCGTCAGTCCGCGCCGCGCGCCAGCGATATGTCGGCGCGGCCGACGCACGCGTGGAGACCAGCAATGCGTTCTCGAACGCCGGCATGGGCGCCGGAGCAGGACAAGCCGATCGAGCGGCGAGCTCGCGCGGTCGATCAAGCATGTCGTCGGGCGGCGGAGCCAAACGATCCGGCGGCCAGCGACCGTCGCGGCGTCGCTGAGGAGCCATGACATGAACGGAACATCCGGAATCAAGAACACTGTCGGCCGGTGCGCGCTGCTCGTGTTGGCGTTGACGCTACAGGCCTGCGGGTCACACGACGACGGCCAACAATCCTTCAAGACGCCCGAAGCCGGCATTCGAGGCCCTGGTCGCAGCAGCCAAAAAGGACGACGTGCCGGCAATGCACGAGTTACTGGGTCCCGGTGTCGAGGACTTGCTCGAATCAGGCGATCCCGCTGCGGATCGTGCGGGCCGAGCACGTTTTGTCGAGGCTTACCAGAGCGGCCATGCGCTTGAGGCGGACGCTGCGGATCGGCGTGTACTCGTGCTCGGCGCGGAGAAATGGCCATTTCCGATTCCCGCCGTAAAGCGCGGAGTAGTCTGGTATCTGGATGGCGCCGAGGGTGCCGACGAGCTGGTCTACCGGCGCATCGGCGCCAATGAGCTCGGCGCCATTGCCGTGATGCGCGGCTTCGTGCAAGCGCAACGCGAGTACGCCGCCGAGAGCCGTGATGGCGATCCGGCGGGCATCTACGCGCTCAAGCTTGTCAGTGATACGGACCTGCACAATGGCCTCTACTGGCCCACCGGGGAAGGCGAGCCGCCGAGCCCTTCAGGTTCATTCATTGCCGATGCGGCTGCGGAGGGTTACCGCGGCGCGCGCGCTCCCTATCACGGCTATCTGTATCGCATGCTGTATCGACAGGGACCCGGCGCGAGCGGCGGCGCACGCGAATACTTCAAGGATGGAGTCCTGACGCAGGGGTTTGCGCTCATCGCCTGGCCCGCGGCCTACGAAGTGAACGGCGTGATGACGTTCATGGTCAATCAGGATGGCACGGTGTTTCAGAAGGACCTGGGCGAAGACACGGCAAAAGCCGTCGAAGCTATCACTGCGTTTGACACGGATTCGAGCTGGCAGCCAGTCGTCGAATTGCCGCAAGGCTGAGCACGCGCCGCGGTTGCGGACAGCGTTTCAACGAGGAGGCAGGCTCGGCTCCTGGTACCAGCGCTCCTTTGGCACGACCTTCGCCTCCCGCGGGTCGGCTTCGTAAGCCGGCGTCATGATCTGCACGCCGTATTCATTGAAGACGTCGAGAATGTTGGCATGCAAGGTATGGTACTTCTCGGCCATGCCGGCGGCGCTCGAGGTGTAAGCATTGAGTTCATACGTCACGCAGAAATCCCCGAGCGCTTTCTGCAGCACGAATGGCGGCGGCTCCTGCTCGATGCCGGACGTGCGCGCAGCGGCCATCAACAACATTCCTTCGACCTGGCGCCACGGCGTTTCGTAGCCAATGCCGACGGTCGTGTGCAGGATGAGACCCCGGGTAGCGGCCAGCGTGCTGTAGTTCATGACGACGCTGTTCATGATCGTCGAATTCGGGACGATGATTTCTTCGTTCTTGACGGTCCGCAGGCGCGTCACCTGCAGGCGCATGTCGAGCACTTCCCCGACCATGTCATCGATGCGAACCCGATCGCCGACCGCGAACAGGCGGCGATAGATCAGCGCGTAGCCCGCGACAGTGTTGGAGATGATCGAAGACGATCCAATCGACAGCAGTACGCCGAAGAATATCGAGAGGCCCTTGAAGGCCTCGCTGTCCGATCCCGGCACATACGGGTAGGCCACGACCAGCGCGAACGCGATCACGCCGATTCGGACCAGCCGGTAGGTCGGCACCGACCATTCCGGCTGAAAATTCGCGAGCTTGACCGCACCGCTGCCAATGGCGGCGAAATACAGGCGCAACAAGCGCAGTAGAAAGCGAACGATCAGGAACAGGACCAGCAGGAACATCAGCGACGGCAGCTCGTCGACGAAGCCGCGACCCATCGTCTTCAGTGGATCGATCAGGTAGGCGCTCAGCTGCTCCCCGATGGCGCGCGTCTGCGGAAATTGCCGCAGCACGATCTGCGCATAGATGAACAGGGCCAGCAAGATCGCGAGCAGACGCAGGCCGCGCGCCATCATCGTCAACGTGACCCAGATCTGCTCGCCCGAAATCAACTGAAACGAATGGATACGGAGCGCGACAACTTTCGCCTTGATGCGCCGCTCAATCAGATTGGCCAACCGGCGCGTGAGCCAGATCAGCAATCCGAGAAAGAGAGCAAGAACGCCAGTCGCAATGAGGGCCGTCACCAGGCCGCGCCTCAGCAGTTCCGGCCGGCGCTGTTCCCGGTATTCAGTGATTGCCTTGCGCACCGCTTGCGCATGCACCATAGCGAGCGCCTTCCGGTCGATCTGCTCGACATCAGAATCCGCATTGAACACGCGCATGAACGTCACGGGCCCGGCCGAGATCTGATCCATCTCCGCCGTTTCGATGACCTCAATCTCCGCCGGATCGAAACCGGGGTTGCGGGCCGCTTCCCGGATTCGCTCGCTGATCGTCGCTGCGCGCTCGCGCGCCGGCAGGCTCGAAACGCCTCTCACGTGGAACAGCACCCGGCTGTCGAGCGTGACGGGTGCGAGCTCGAACGCCGATTCCGATTCTGCTTCTGCCTGGGCGGCGGCCGTCCCGGCGAGCAACAGGCTGGCCAATGTTCCGATGACGCCCGCAGCAAGGCGAGCGCGATCCGAGATTTTCATGATTGCGACTTGCTCCCCCGGGCCCGCCGGAACACGGCTTTGGCTGGCCGCATCATAATCCGGCGCGAATGCCTGCGGTCATCGCCTTGTCAGAAGGACGCAATCCGCTGGATGACCCAGAACATCGCGACGCTGCCGATCGCATAGGGCGGGACCGTCTTGACCCATTCCGGAACGCTAATCCGCACCCGATGGGCAGCGGCAATGACCGCCAGCACCAACGCCACGAATACGAGCTGCCCGGCCTCAAAACTTAAAGGGTTGCGTCCCCTTTAAAGCCGACGCCCATTAAGGAATGAGGAGCGTGCTGCCCGTCGTTCGGCGGGCTTCCAGATCGTGATGCGCGTGCGACGCTTCGGAAAGACGATACGTCTGGCCGATGTGGATCCGGACCTTGCCGCTCGTGACGACCTCGAATAATTCACGCGCACCGCGCGCGAGTTCCGACGACTTGCCCGTGTAATGAAAGAGCGTCGGCCGCGTCAGGAACAATGAGCCGCGGCGCGTCAGTTCCAGCGGCGGAATCGGCGGTACGGGGCCCGACGCATTGCCGTAACTCACCATCAGGCCGCGCGGCCGGAGACAGTCGAGCGAGGTGAAGAACGTGTCCTTGCCGACGCCGTCATAGACGACCGACACGCCCTTCTTCCTCGTAATCGCGCGCACACGCGCGACGACGTCCTCGCGCGAACTGATGATCGCCTCGGCGGCGCCGTTCTCCCGGGCGAGACCCGCCTTCTCGTCGGTGCTGACGACCGCGATCACTTTCGCGCCCAAGGCAGACGCCCACTGCGTCGCGATCAGCCCGACCCCGCCCGCCGCGGCATGCATAAGAATGTATTCGTTACGCCGGACGCGATAGCAGCGGCGCAGCAGGAACCAGGCGGTCAGGCCCTTCAGCATCATCGCCGCGGCCTGATGGTCCGAGATCGACACCGGCAGCGCCACGAGGCGCGCCGCATCCACGACGCGCTCCTCCGAATAGGCGCCCGCCTTGTCGCCTGAGTAGGCGACGCGATCGCCTTCCTTGAACTTCGTGACGCTGCGGCCGACTTCCACGACGACGCCAGCGGCCTCGCGCCCAAGCACAGCCGGCAGTTTCACCGCGTATAGACCCGTACGTTCGTAGACATCGATGAAATTGACGCCGATCGCCGTGTGCCGGATGCGAAGCTGCCGCGCGCCGAGCTTGCCGGCCGGCACCTCCTCGTACCGGAGCACCTCCGGGCCACCGTACTCATGGATCTGGATTACGCGCGTCATGTTTGTGGCCTGATATTGGCATTCAACCGGAACAGGTTGGTCGGGTCGTACTTGTTCTTGAGCACAACCAGCCGCTCGTAGTTGCCGCCGTAGGCCTCGCGCGTGCGATCGGCCGGCAGCTCGCTCAGGTTGGTGTTGGAGTAAAAGCCCGCGGTGAACTTCTCGAGCGCCGGCCACTTCGCCTTCACCCAGGCGATATTGGCCGCGTCGTCGGCCCGGTCATCGTTGCTCGTCTGCAGAATCACGCTGCACAAGACATCCCGGTGCCAGAAGGCCGCGGCATCGCGTGGCACGCGCGCGACTGCGCCATTCCATGGCGGCAGGGCGAGGCGCGGTCGCGGAACCGTTGCACCCGCGACCGTCTCGAGCGCGAGATCGATCAGGTCGCGCTCGATCGTCCGCACCAACCCCGACTTGGTGTAGTAGTGGCCACCGATTCGCGCGCGCTCGTCGTCCTGGGTCTGCAACTGCGTGAATGGCACCTGCTTGACGTCGTCGCTGAGCGGCTTGCCAAGACGCCGGTAAGGCGCGAGCGCTGCCTCGGACTGGTCCATTGGTCCGGTGTAGCACACATCGAAGTTCAGCACGCCCTCGCCAGTCGGCGTCCGCGTCAGGAACGGCTCGATCCAGAGGTCGTCGGGCGCATTCGGGAAGAGATCCGCGTAGGCGCGCAACGCATCGCGCGCCTGGTCGAGCGGATAGGCGATATGACCGCCGACCGCCTGGCCGTCGAAGGGATGCAACCTGTACTCGAAGGACGTGACGACGCCGAAATTGCCGCCGCCGCCCCGGATCGCCCAATGAAGATCCGGGTGCTCGTCCGCACTCAACTTGCAGGAGCCGCCCGTCGGCAGTAACGATGTCCGCGGACGACGACCTGATCGCAGGTCAAGCCGAAGCGCCTGCTCAGGCGGCCGAAGCCGCCGCCCAGCGTCAGGCCGCCCGCACCGGTGTGCGAGACCGTACCGGTCGGCGTGACGAGACCGAACGCCAGCGTCTCGCGATCGAGATCGCCGAGCAGCGCGCCGCCGGCGGCGCGCGCCAACTTATGGGCCGCGTCCACGCGGACACTCCGCATCGGCGCCAGGTCGATCATGAGTCCGTCGTCGCAGACCGATTGGCCCGACAGGCTGTGACCACCGCCACGCACGGCGACCAGCAACTGATTTGTCCGCGCGAAGTCCACCGATCGCACGACATCCGCGGCTCCGGCGCACCGCGCAATAAGGGCCGGCCGCTTGTCGAACATGCCGTTGAAGATCTTGCGGGCATCGTCGTATCCGGCCGCATCCGGCAACAGGAGCTGCCCCCGTAGCCCGACGCGGAAATCTTCAACGTCGGCACGCGGAAGGACGATGCGCCGGCCGTCGCCCGTGACGGCCTCGATGTCGGTCGTGACGGATGTCGCCACCGCGAATGCACGCCCGAAAGGCAGCGCCGCCGCGGCCAGTGTCGTCACCGCGGAGGCGCAGAATGTCCTTCTTTTCATGCTTGTCCTCCGCTAAAGCGGATGCGCGGCGAAACTGAGCTCGGCCACGGGCCGGCCGCCCAACAGGTGTTCCTGGATGATGCGTTCGATGTTCTCGGGCGTGGCGTTCCGATACCAGGTGCCTTCGGGATAGACCAGCATGATGGGACCCTCGCGGCAGATGCGCAGGCAATCCGCCCGCGTGCGCAGCACCCCGCCCTCCGCGTCCGCAAGCCCGACTTCGCGCAGCCGGCGCTTCAGGTAATTCCACGAGGCTTCGCTGACTTCCTTCGGCGCGCAGTCGCCATGCGTGCAGAAGAAAACATGGCGGCGCGCGCCGCCGAGCGCGATCTTCGCGACCGCGGCGGCGAGCGTGACGGTATTCGGGTTCTCGCCCGATCCGCTCAAAGCGCCGCCTCGTCCGTTTCGCTGGTGCGGATGCGCACCACCCGCTCGATGGTCGTGACGAAGATCTTGCCGTCGCCGACCTTGCCGGTCTTGGCGGCGCCGATGATCGCCTCCGTCACCTGGTCTACCAGATCATCGCGGATCGCGACCTCGACGCGGGTCTTCGGCACGAAGTCCACGACGTATTCCGCGCCGCGGTAGAGCTCCGTGTGGCCGCGCTGGCGGCCGAAGCCCTTGACCTCCGTGACGGTCATGCCGGAGATGCCGATATCCGACAGCGCCGCGCGCACGTCGTCGAGTTTGAAGGGCTTGATGATGGCGGTGACGAGCTTCATCGGCGGCTCCTGCGGGTAGTAGGGCTATCCGCGTATCAGATGCAGATTCTATGCCGAGACGGCGGGACTGCGTGAATCAGTCACTTGGTGCGGGCTCTTGCATGCAATCGCACCTGTGTAGAGCGGCAGCTATCGTCGACCGCGCCATCCTGGTGCCCACCCTCCGCTCATTCCGCAAAGAAAAGGCGCGGTTTACCGCAGAAAACCGCGAAGCCGCCTCACTCCGACAGCGATAGCTTGACATCAACCGGCAGGAAGCCGGAATCGTGCCGGAGATCCGCAATGGAATTGCCGTCCACTCCGCGCGCCCATGGCGCGTTGTTCGCCCTGCTGCTGATCGTCGCTCCAGGCGCGGATGCCGCGATAGGAAGGACGCCGGGAATGGCCTCCGTGTCGAGCGACGGAGAAGCAGCCTATTCGATCCCGATCGCAGTGCCCCCAGGCACTAATGGAATGACGCCTGCTCTGTCCCTCGAATATCGTCATCGCACGCAGAGTGGACTGCTCGGTGTTGGCTGGAGCATCAACGGACTCTCGCAAATTGCGCGTTGTCCTCGAACACTGGAACAGGACGGGATCCTGTCCCCGGTGACACGCACATCAGCCGATCGGTTCTGCCTGGACGGGCAACGGCTGGTCGTCACAAATGGCGCTGCGTATGGCTCGGCAACGGCGGAGTACCGCACTGAAATCGAGTCCTTTGCACGCATTCGGTCGTTTTCGGGAATAGGAGTCGGGCCCCAGTATTTCACCGTCGAGTCCCCGGATGGTCGGATTTTCGAGTACGGCGCGACACCAGACTCGCGTATTGACGGAAGTACTGCCGCCGCGCATCCGCAGGTCCCGGCAATCATCTGGGCTCTCAATCGCATTCGCGATCGCTCCGGCAACGTCATCGATTTCACGTATCAGGAGGGCCCCGGTGCCGCATTTCGCATTGCGACCATTGGCTACAACTCGAATCCAGGCGCCGGCGTCGCGCCCTCGCACGATGTCGCGTTCAACTACGAAAATCGCCCGAACAACGAGGTCGATATTTCGTATGTCGCGGGCACGCCCATTCGCGAGGTGCTTCGATTGGACCGCATCGACGTCCGGTACAACGGCTCCGTTCTCCGCCGGTATGAACTGAGTTACGAGCCGGCACTGTCAGAAGGCAGACGAAGTCGCCTCGCAGCCATCCAGGAGTGTGCGCAAGGCGGCGCCGATTGCCTGGCACCCACGATTTTCGCGTGGCAGAACGGTTCCCCTGGTTTCCAGGCGCATACCGAAAAAATCGCTGGGCGCGTTCGATGGTCACGGCGAGGTCGCCGCGGTCGCGCGCCGCGAGCATGACCTGCGCGGCCTCGGCACGGAGCTCGCCTTTCGCGGAACACGGAGCAATGGGCGTGTCCTCGCGCATGACTCCGGCGGGAGCGCGTCCGTACATGTAGAGGTTGTCGAGAGCGACGAGCTCCGCCCCGGCACGCCTCGCGCCGTTGACGATGCCGCGCGTCAGCGGCAAGAGCAGCCGAGACCCACTCCGTGTAGATGGGATTCGCCGTGTGGTAGACGACGCTCGCGCCTTCGAACGCTCCGTGTGCGGAATCGGAATCGCGCCCATGTTGGCACGCGCGGTTTCGACACCAGGTAATCCCGCCGTGGCGGGGGTTCGGCGTTGAACGAGGCGGACGCGCAGTCCGCGCTTCAGCAGCCGCGCGGCGAGCTTCGGGCCGATCTCTGCCGCCCCGACGATGACGTGCAGTTGCGGCTGGAAGCCTTTTCGTGGAGGTCATGCGCGTCAGGGTAGGTCTTGCAATTCAGCAACGACAGGTCCAGCAATGCGCAGAACGAGGCCGTTTTCGGGATCCACCGAAACGCCGGTGTCCGCGGTGTTCGGCCCATGCTCGCTCCCTGAGCCCGACCTTTCACGTTCGGTCTCTGTGGCCCGTGAGCCCCCGCGCGGGCCATGAAAAGGGCCCGGAGAAAACGTGAGGGCAGGCTCAGCTCCCCCGCGCGAGGCTCAACGCCTACGCCTGGCGGCGGCGTCGCATCAAGCCGAGCGCCGCGAGCCCGGCGACGCCCCAGAGCGCGGCGCCGCTCGACGAGGGTGGGAGCGAAGCTACAGCTTACCGATTCGCTGTCGCCGTCGCCGTCGGTATCGACGTGGGTGTCGATGTCGATGTCGATGTCGACGCGTGATCGAGAGCTCGGCGCGAAGCTCGGCCGCGCAGTCCTCGAGGTTCGAGGCGTTCAAGAACTGCGCCGTCGCAGAAGATGGCGCCGCCCTTGTCCTCGCAGCTCGTCGTGCAGCGTTCGCGAATCGTGGTCTGACAGCTTTCCCACTGGGTCGTCTGGCATTCCGACCTGACACCTCGGTGGTCGCTTCGCTCGTGCACGTTCCGTCGCACGCCGTGACGCACTTCGGCTCGCACTCGACGGCCTGGTCGTCGTCGCTGCAGCGCTCCTTGCACTTCTTGTTGCAGGTGTAGGGACAGGCCTTGGCGCAGCACGCGGGATTTTGCGGCGTTTGCGCACGCGCGTCGCAGTCGGCCATGCAGTCGCCGCGCAGATTTCCTGGAGCTCGGGGCTTCGGGAGCGACGGTGCACTCTTCGACGCAAACCGGGCTGCACGTTTCGGTGCACTCCGCGCTCGCCGTCTGCGGTGCATTCGGTTTCGCACGACGTGTACAGACTCCGCCGCGCACGATTCCTCGACGGACACGACCTCGCAGGGCTCCGTGCATTCCTGATCGCGCTCGGAATTCGCAGGTGGTGTTGCCCTCGAGAAAAATATGACCGCACTCTCCACCTCTTCGGTGGCGAGCGCGGGCGACGGCACGCGAGAATGCCGGCGAGCGGCACGGATGCAGCAAACAACGAGTAAAAGAAGTCGTTTCATGGAGTGCTTCCTTGTGCTGGAGAGTCGATGCGATCGTGGATTTGCGATCTCGGCACCTCGTGAGTGCAGAGTTCGTTCCATGTCGTGCTCTGCCCCACATGCGGTGAAAATGGCGGAAACCTGACTTACCGGCACGTACGCGGCGAACCCAAGCGATCGCGTCACATGCGCGCCCGTGTGCCACGCTTCGGGGAAGATGTGAATCAGAGAATAGAGTGTTGGAGGCGGTCGGTATAACCCGCCGTTCCACGCCCCGCGGCCTCAGCGTGCCCAGGGATCGAAGATCAGGCGGACGCGATCGGTCTGAGCGAACTCGGGCATGCGCTGCCATGGATCGACGATTTCGACGACGCGCTCGGACCAGGGCGCGGCGGCGACGATCTGCGACGGTTACGGCGTGCGCCCTTCGTAGGGACGGAGTCTCCGAAGCGATGACGGCGGCGCCCACGGATCGACGACGCTCACGTCGGCGTTCAGAGCGACGGACCACGGCGCTCCGGCGGGACCGAGCCGCGTGACCACGGGTGCCTCGCGGGCGCGACGGGGAACACGTCGATGCGCTTCGTCGCGACCGGTGTCGGCTTCCGGCGTCGCAGCGAGCGGCACCCACGGATCTTCGACACGGGGTCAACGAGGACGTCTCGAGTCCTTCACTTCCGCGTCGAACCAGGAGTCGGCATCCTTCGACACGCGTCCCCACGGATTCGATCACCCCGGTCGGCTGTGCGAGCGCGACACCCCCGAGCCCGAGGGCGGCGACGAACGGGGTGAGCGCCGAGCAAGCACCCTCCGACGACCGCTTTCGTGCGCTACACGCTCGGCGTTGGCCTTCGGCGCGCCAACTGTGTTAGGGCAGCCGGGCCGTTTGCCTGGCTATTCTTCAGGCCTTCGCGGCGGCGGCGGTTTTTGGCTTTCACCTTGGCGCGGTGCGGACGGAGCGCTTTCGGTTGGTTTTTCGCGGCTTTCGCTTGCGGGTGACGAGGTACATGGCGCCCGCGCTATTACACGCATCGGCGCGCTACGTCGAGTCGTCACCGGATGGCCGGCGGTTTTTGTTTGTCCGTCGGCGCCCCGGCCCCAGCTGCCGCGGAGGTGGCAAATCGCGGAGCCCCGGGCTGCGCGAATCAGCGACACGTGGGGTCAGGGTCAGGTCGAGGTCAGGTGTGCGCCGGGGGTGCATAGCGCCGTCTTCCACGTGCTACGAAGGTCGCCCCTACCAACAAGAACTCCGGAGGAGTGGCCGAGTGGTCTAAGGCAGCTGATTTGAAATCAGCCGTACTCGCAAGGGTACCGTGGGTTCGAATCCTACCTCCTCCGCCAGCACGACGAACGCGTTGCTCACGTAGCGCGGGTCGCGTTCGCGATGCGCGGATCAGGTCGCTTTCGCTTCTGTCTGACGGGCCGCTCGCGTGCGAGCGAATGCTTCGCCTTCAGCTTGCGCTCGTGGCGCACTTCGGCTTCTTCGATCGAGTGCGACTGGGTGACGCGATCGTCGCGCTTCGCCATGGTGACGAGCTTTCCGGTAGTGCGCGTGGAGGGTGTCGAGCTCCTTCTCGGAGAGATCCTCGACGTCGATGAGGCGGTTGCTCGCCCCTTCGATGGCCGCGACGATTTCGTTCAGCTTGAGCGCGACCGCCTTGCGCGTCCTTGTTTTGCGCGCGCTGGATCAAGAACACCATCAAGAACGTGACGATGGTCGTGCCCGTGTTGATGACGAGTTGCCAGGTGTCGGAATAGCCGAAGACCGGCCCCGTCGCGCCCCACACGAGGATGATACCGAACGCGACGATGAACGCGGCGTGCTGCCCGTCGCGACGGTGACGCGGTGCGAAAAGTTCTCGAAAACGTTGGTGCGCTTTTTCATGAGGGCTCCGGCCGAACGAGGGATTTGCCGTAGTCTTACTCGTGCCGAAGCATTCCGCCTCCGTGTGATCGTTGCGCTCGACGCGCGCCGGGGCGCCTTCGTGGAGCTGCCCGCTCTCGTGCGCGGCGCTTCGGCATGCGCCTTGCTCAGCGACGCGTGCATACGCGACCGATCGGGTCGCGAAATTCGGAAAGGCGTGCGGCAGCATGGCTCACTTTGGTTCGAAACTGACGATCTTGGACGGCTCCCGGACTTCTCATCGCGTCGCTCGGCATCGCTCTGGCGAGCGCCTGTGACGACGACGGCGACGACGGTGCGACGATGCGGCGCTGCCGGTGAGAACACCGGGGGCGACGAGCGCGCGCGGCGGCGCGTCGGGGACGGTGGGCGGATCGGGTCGTGGAGGCTCGGGCGGCTCGAGCGCGGGCAGCTCGGGAACCGCGCCGGGCGGAGAAGGCGGCGTCGCGGCTCGGGGGCGAGGGAGGCAGCGGCGAGGAGGGCGGCGCTGCGGGCGATCGCACGTGTTTCGCCCCGTGCTTCGACCGTTCACCGAAGAGCGTTTCGCCGGGCTCGAAGTTCCCGCCGGATTTACCATCTCCGTGTACGCGAGGAACCTCATGCACGCGCGCATGCTCGGCGTGAACGGTGACCACGTGTACCTCACGCGACCGATGCAGGGAGACGTGCTGCGTCTGGTCGATGCCGACGATGACGGCGTCGTCGAGTCGACCGTGACGGTCGCCATGAACTATCCCAACGTGCACGGCATCGCGTTCGATGGGAACACGGTGTACCTTGCGACGGTCAAGCAGGTGATCCGCGGCAGCGTTCGACGCGAACGGCGACTTCACGGGTCTCGCCGAAATCATCGACGATCTTCCGGACGGCGGACAGCACCCGCTCCGAACGCTCGGCGTCGGAACGCGACTCGATGCTCTACATTTCGGTCGGCTCGGATTGCGACGCCTGTCAGGAAACGAACCCCGAGCATGCGACGATTCTCCGCGCTGCGCTCGACGGCTCGACACGCAGCGTGTTCGCGAGCGGTCTCCGAAACACGATCGGCTTTGACTGGCATCCCGACACGGCGGCCATCTGGGGCATGGACCACGGTTCGGACTGGCGCGGCGACGACACGCCGCCCGAGGAGCTCAATCGCATCGACGCGGGCGGAAATTACGGCTGGCCCTACTGCTTCGCCAAGCGAAACGTCGACCCCATCACGCCAGAGCCGCCCGGCAACCACGAAGGAAGCGTACTGCGCCGCGACGCTGCCGAGCGTTCTCGAGAACCAGGCGCACGAGGCGCCGATCGGCATGGTGTTCTACGACGGCACGGCGTTTCCCGCCGAGTACGCCGGCGACGCCTTCATCGCGCTGCACGGGTCGTGGAATCGTTTTCCGCCGACGGGCTACAAAGTGGTGCGGATCCGCTTCGACGGCGGCGAGCCCGTCGCGATCGAGGATTTCGTGACCGGCTTCTTGATCGAGGACGGAGCCGCGGAATTCGGGCGGCCCGGCGGGAATCGCGGTCGCGCCGGACGGCTCGCTGCTCTTCACGGACGACGA
>CAWIWZ010000009.1:0-716520 GCA_963839885.1 uncultured Gammaproteobacteria bacterium | reverse complement strand
GCACTATCCGGATGTCGATCTCCGCTGGAGTGCGTCGCCGGCACCCGGCGGTTACTCTCGCAAGAATGGTGAGCCGTACTGACGTGAAAATTTTTTCCGCTCGCATCGTCGCCGTCGTGACGATCGTGCACCCAGGTGTCGCGTCCACCGACGAGCGCGCGCCAACCGAACTGCTCGCGCTCGAATCGTTCGTCGCGAAGCCGGGCGTCGTGTTCAATCTCGCCGATGACATCGGAGCGATCCGGAGTTCCGACGCGTTTCGGCACGAGATGCAACTCAACTCGCTCCTCGACGAACTCTCCGGCATCAAGGGCGGAATCCCGGAGCTCACGTCCGGCGGTGACGCGCCCAACCGCGTCCAGGGCACCGCTGCCTGCTGACAGCCCGAGCGGCCGATACGGATTCTCTAGTCCCAGGCGATCGCGCGCCTGCAGAGTCTCTGAATCGGGATTTTGTCGATAGGTATAGACATCCGATACGGATGCAAGCCGGTGATCCGCCTAAGGACGCAGCGTGATGACGAAGATATCCACGCTCGTGCCGATGCGAGCGGGTGCAGAGGATGCGCTGCCCGTCCGCGGAGAAGCTGGGCTTGGTCCAGGAGCCGCTGCGCTCCTGGCCATCGCCGAAGGTCACGCGGACCGGATTGCTGCCGTCGACGTTCGCGACATAGATGTCGAAGGCCTCGAATTCGGCATTCGCCCGGTTGCTCGCGAAGGCGATCCGCCGCCCGTCCGGCGACCAGGCCGGCCAGCCGTCGTAAGCCTGGTGGCTGGTCACGTTCCGCTGCTCGCCGCTCGCCAGGTTCATCCAGAACACTTCCGAGTTCCGCCCCGATTCGGACTTGCCGCCGGTCGGCGCGATGCGCCGCCAGAGCAGTTGCGACCCGTCCGGAGACACGACCGGATAGGTGTCCCAGTCGGGCAGGTCGGTGACGCGCCGGACGTCGCCGCCGTCCGGGGTCATCGTGTAGATCTCGTGGTTGTGCTGCCGGTCCATGGTCCCGAGCGCGAAGGTTGCGGGGTCGCTCGAACGGTTGCTGTTGAAGTAGACGAGCCGCCCGTCGGGGCTCACGCGCGGGTGTCCATCCGCACCCGGATGGCGCGTGAGGTTGACCGGTTCCGACCCGTCCGCCCGCATCCGGTAGACCTCTTCGTTGCCGTCGCGCTCCGATGCGAAGACGACGAACTGGCCGTCCGGAGACCAGGCCGGCGTGCCGTCGTAGGCGTCGTTCCGCGTGAGCTGGACGACCGCGGTTCCGTCCGCCTGCATGATGAAAATGTCGGCATCCGGACCATCGCGGGTGGACTCGAAAAGGATCCGGGATCCATCGGGCGACCAGGCCGGATAGGTGTTCTCCAGGCCCGTGATCTGGGCGGTTCCGGTCGCCTCGACGTAACTCGCCGCAGCCGCGGTGAGGGGTAGAAACAGGACACAACCAATGAGTTTTTTCATCGGCCAATCTTAGGTAGTCATGGCGATGCCGGCGCGCGCCCGGTCGCATCCGGCGCCCGCTTCATCGAGTCTGAAATCCGGTATTTTTCAGATGACTATAAACATCCGATGCTTAGGTAAATACCTGGCGGAGCGGAAATTCGGTCGCGCGGCTCGAACCGGCCTGTTGTGCGCCGCCAACCCGAACACGAAACGACCGGCGTTTGAGCTGACAGGTCCTTTCTCACTGGAGTCGAACATGAATCCGAACGCGCTCCGGGCCGTCGCCCTGATGGCTCTGTTGACGCCTCTTGCCACCGTCGCCGGAGAGCCGGTGGACATCGACATTTTCGATCGGACGGCGGGGCGGATGCTGCCCGTCTACTGGCATGGCGGCGAGCGCCATGTCGCCGGCGAACCTGGCCACGAATACGAGATCCGGCTGTGCAACCGGACCCATGGCCGGGTGCTGGCCGTCACCTCGGTGGACGGGGTGAATGTGCTCTCCGGCCGGACGGCTTCCCATGACCAGGGCGGCTATGTGATCGACTCCTACGGCGGGCTGGAGGTCGACGGCTGGCGCAAGAACATGGACGAGGTCGCGGCCTTCTATTTCACTTCCCTGCCCGATTCTTATGCCGCCCGGACCGGCCGGCCGGACAACGTCGGCGTCATCGGCGTGGCGCTTTTCCGGGAGCAGTGTGGCCTACCCGTTGGTTCAGCTTCCGCAGCCGGCCGCGGAGCCCATTGACCCGACTCGGAACGCAGGGCCTCGGCCGACCAGGCCGCATCGGCACCGCCCGCCCCGTCCCGGGAACGCGATTCCGGGAACGCGGCATTCGGCCGGCTGGAGAAAGACGGCCGCCTGGGCACCGGCCATGGCCAGCGCCTCGATTCCGGGGCGGTCTACACGCATTTCGAGCGAGCGAGCGAGTCGCCGGAGGCCGTGATCCGGATCTACTACGACTCGTATCGCAACCTGGTGGCCCAGGGCGTCATTCCGAAGCCCCGCTATCGCTACGCCCAACAGCAGGCCCCTGACCCCTTTCCCGCCGGCTTCGTCCCGGATCCCTAGGGCTAAGGGGACGCACCCTTTTCCGGCAATAATGCGATCAGTTCACGCGTCCCGACGCGCCGGAAACCGATAAAGGGGTGCGTCCCCTTTTAGATGATGACCACCGAACTGCTGTTTCGCGAAGACGCCTACCTGAAAACCGCGACCGCGCGCGTCACGGCCGCCGGCGACGGCTGGATCGAGCTCGATCGCACGATCTTCTACCCGCTGGGCGGCGGCCAGCCCGGCGACACGGGCTTCGTGATCCGCGAAAACGGCGAGCGCATCGCGATCGCCGACACGCGCAAGGGCGAAACGCCCGGACACGGTCCGCATTTTCATCGCGCCCGGCGACGACGCGCCGCAGCCGGGCGAGAACCTGACGCTCGAGCTCGACTGGACGCGCCGCCACGCGCTGATGCGCCTGCACACGGCGCTGCACGTGATGTCCTGCGTCGTCACCGCGCCGGTCACCGGCGGCAACATCGCGCCCGACAAGGCGCGGCTCGACTTCGACATCGACATCCAGCTGCTCGATGCAGCGCACATCGAGAAAGAAACCAATGCGTTGATCGCGCGCGCGGTCGCGACCGAGACCGTCTGGATCACCGACGAAGAACTCGACGCACGACCCGAACTCGTCAAGACGATGAGCGTGCAGCCGCCGCGCGGCGCGGGCCGTGTGCGACTGCTGAAAATTCCCGGCATCGACCTTCAGCCCTGCGGCGGCACGCATGTCGCGAACATCGGCGAGATCGGCGGCATCCGCGTGATCCGCATCCGCAATGAAGGCAAGCGCAACAAGCGCGTGGAGATCGCACTCGCGTAAAGGGCGTGTAAAAGGGGACGCATCCCTTTGCCAAAGGGGTGCGTCCCCTCTACATGCGCGGCAGTCGCGAGCGCATCGTGTACGTCAGCAGCGCGACGCTGATCGCCGCCTGCAGCCACACGCTCGCGACCGACAGGTACCAGACATGATCGAGCGCGAGCCAGGGCTGCGTCGACAGCCAGATCGCGGGCAGTATGAAGGTGAAGACCCGCGACGCGGTGCTCCCGAGCGCAGGCCAGGTGTGACCGAGTCCCTGGAAGATACCGGAGCAGCTGAAAATCAATCCGGATGCGGCGAAGTTGAACGAGATCAGCCGCAGGAAATGCGTGGCGACTTCGACGACGTCGGCTTCCTGCGTGAAGAATCCCACCAGCCATTCCGGCCAGAACTGACAGAGCAGCGTCAACCCGAGCATCAGCGCAACGCTGATCGTCGCGGCCGAACGGAAAGTTTCCCGTACGCGCTCGTATTGCTTCGCACCGAAATTCTGGCCTGCGATCGGCGCGGTCGCGAATGCGATCGCCATCGCGGGCAGGAAGATCGACTGCATCAACCGCGTGCCGAGACCGAAGCCCGCCTGCGCCGCGGGGCCGAAGTCGCGGATCACCCAGTAGATCACCGCCATGTACACGAACATCAGCCCGAACTCGCCACCCGCCGGCAGCCCGATGTTGATCATGCGTTTCCAGACGGCAAGCCGCGGTCGCCACAGGTCGCCATGCACGTGCACGTATTTTTCCAGCTTGCGGAAATACCAGACGAGCATCAGGACGCCCGCGACGATTGAGATCGTACTTGCGAATCCCGCGCCCGCGACGCCCATGGGACGGCCGGTGCCGACGCCCGCGATCAGCACCGGCGCGAGCGCCGCGTTCAGGAGCACGGTTGCCATCTGCACGATCATCGTCGGCTTCACGACGCCCGTGCCGCGCAGCGCCGACATCATGACGACCGTCAGGTACTGCAGTGCGAGACCCGGCAGGAACCAATGCAGGTAACTGACGCCGGCGATTGCCGTCTCTGCATCCGCCGCGATGGCGCGCATGTACCAGCCTGCCAGCGCATAGCCGCCGGCCAGGGTTGCGGTGGTGCAGATCGCTGCGAGCACGAGTGACTGGTTGAAGACCAGATTCGCCTCGTCCGGGTCCTTGCGCCCGACCGCCTGTGCGATCAGCGACATCGCGCCGACGCCCAGCGTCTGCGTCAGGGCCATCACGACGAACATCGCGATGCCGGCCGCGCCGACGCCCGCCAGCGCCGCATCGCCCAGGCGCGCGACGAAGTAGAGATCGATCAGGAAATAGAGGGTCTGGCCCAGCATGCCGATCGCGATCGGCGTCGCCATGGCGAACAGATGCCCGGAAATCGGCCCTTGGGTCAGGTCGCGCATGATTTCTCCGGGGAAGGAGTAGCATGTTACACAAGGGCAGTCAGCGCCCGAACATCAAACTATATCGGGGAGACTCATGAACATCCTGAAATCAGCCGCCATCGTTGCGGTGGGACTGCTCGCGTTCGCTGGTTGCCAGAAGGCACCGACCGTCGACGTGGCGGCGGTCGAGACCAAGGCCAAGGCCGATCTGCGCACCTGGCTCGCCGCCTACAATTCCGGCGACGTCGAAACGATCGTGGCGATGTACGCCGACGACGCGGTCGTGATGGCGCCCGGCTATCCGGCGGCCAGCGGCCGCGACGCGATCCGTGAACTGATCGCGACCGACAGCGCCGCGGCGAAGGCTGCGGGCCTCACGCTCGCCGCCGTCGACAACGATACGGTCGGCGCTTCGGGCGACCTCGCCTGGCATTCCGGCTCGTACACGATCAACGACGCCACGGGCACGGCGGTCGACAGCGGCAATTACATGGAAGTCCAGCAGAACTTCGACGGCAAGTGGCTGATCATCCGGGATATCTGGAACTCGGATCGTCCGAAGGCGCCACCGGCGGAAGCCGCGCCTGCGGAAGGCGAAGCAGCGGCAACCCCGCCGCCCGCCTGAGCCGATAAAGGGGACGCACCCCTTTAAAGGGGTGCGTCCCCTTTTAGACCTTACCTTTTTAGAATTTCCAGACGACGCCCACCGACGGGACCAGCTCCAGCGGGTTGACCGTTTCGACGTCGAAAGGTGGCGGGTCGAATTCTTCCTCGAGCTGGTACTCGACACAGCATTCGTTGGTGTGCATCAGCAGGTTGTTGACTTCGACGAATGCGGTCAACTCGCCCGCCGATTCAAGATCGAACCGGCGGGCGACGCGCGCATCGACCCGCGCATAGTTCGGGATCCGCTCGGCATTGCGTTTTTCCACCGTGACCAGCGGAAATGGTTCCAGTGTCGCGAGTTCGACCGCCGTCGTCGGCCAGCCGCGGTGCCAGGTCGCGGCGAGCGACGCTTCCCAACGCGCACCGCGCCAGCTGACACCCGCGCTCGCATAATCACGCTGGTCCCAGCTGCGATGCAGCCATTCGCCGTCCTCCTTGTCGCGCACCCGCGAATGCGTGTAGCTGAGCCAGCCTGAGTAGCCGCCGGCTTCGTAATTCAGCGAGACCTCCGTGCCCTCCGAGACCGCCTCGTCCGGCTCGATCACGATCCGGTCCGGCTTCAGCTCCGGAAGCACGACCAGCGTGTTCAGCAGGTTTTCGTGGCGGATGAACGGATCGTCGTACTCCTTGCGGTACAGTTCGGCCCGCAGCGTCAGCGCCGGCGTCAGGTCGTGCTCGAAGCTCAACACTTCGTGCGTGGCGCGTTGCGACGGCTGGTACTGCCGCTCGCCGTCCGGCACCTGCAGTTCGTTGATCGCCTGGGCCTGGTAATAACGGCCCCAGCCCAGCCGTACCCGGCTGCGTTCGGTCGGTCGCCACATCAGCACCGCGCGCGGGCTCCAATGCGACCCGTCGGTTGCCAGCGATTCGGTGTCCCAGCGCAGGCCGAGATCGCTCGCGAAGACGGTCGAAGGTTCAAAGCGCCAGTTCACGTAGGCGCCGGCCTGATGGCCGGATGGCCGCACGGTGATCGAGCGCGTGCGTGTCGGGTCGGTTTGCGCTCCCGGCGTCAGGAACAGCAATGCGAACTCGGCCGTGTCCTCGTAGCGGTACGAGCCGTCCTGGGCTCGCCATTCGGCACCTGCCTGCAACAGCGAGTGCGCGCCGATTCGCCGCCAGCCTTCGGCCTGCAACGACCAGATCGTGAAATCGCGCTCGTCGTGGAGCTCGCCATCGCCGACGCCCGGCAGCCCGGCGGTGCCGCTGCGCTCGCTCTCGAGCAGCGTGTATGCCGCCAGCACGCGACCGCCCAGCCCGTCCGGCGCGCCGAGATCGAAGCGCAGCCAGTGGTATTGGTCGCGATAGTCCGCAACGGCTTCCTCCTCCTGGTCGTTGTCGGTCGCGACGATGCGGTCGTCGAACAAAAGCGAATTCGCCGAGATCGCGAGCCAGTCATTGAAGCGCCGGCCCGTGTGCGCGTAGAAATCCTTGTATTTCGGTTCGCCGATGTCCGCGTTGACCAGGTCGACGTAATAGTCCATGTTGCCGCGACGCGCGGCGATCGCCCAGTCGCCGGCGCCCTCGTCGTAGGTGCCGCCGGCGACGACACCGGCCGTGAACAGTGACAGCGTCACCTCGCCGCGCAGTTTCTCTTCCGGTAGGCGCGGTGCGATATCCACGACGCCGCTGCTGCGGTCGCCGAAGTTCACAGGGAAACCGCCGGTGTAGATACGGATGTCGCTGATGATCCCGGGGTCGATCGTGCTGAAGGCGCCGAAGAAATCCTTCAGGTGATACGGGTTGTAGAGGCGCAGGTCGTCGAAGCGCACCAGCGTCTCGGTGTCGGCGCCGCCGCGCAGATGCACGCGCGCCGAGAAATCCTGACGCGCGACACCGGGCAAGCGGGACACGGCCAGCAACGGATCCTCGCCGATCTCGGGGAGCGCCTCCAGCTGCGCACCGGTCAGGATCGCGGGCGACACCGGCGCTTCGTCGCCGAACAGGTAATGACTCGCACTGACGATGACCAATTCGAGTGGCACCGGTGCCGGGCGATGCGCCGAACCTGGCACCGCCGCGCGCGGCGCGCGCGGTTGCTGCCGCACCAGCATCAGCGCGCCGTCCGGCCCGTCGACAACCGTGATTCCGTGCGGCGCGAGGATCTCGGCGAGGAGCGCCTTCGGCTCGATTGCGGCCGGTTCGTGCTCGACGCGCATCCAGGGCTTGACCAGGTCGCTGCTATAGAGGAGCTCGAGCCCATTGGCCCGGAATTGCTCGAGAACGGTCTCGATCGATGCGCCGCGGTAAGTGGCGGCCTCGGCGGTGCCTACGAGGCAGGCGAGGAGCAGCGGCAGTTTGTTCACAATTCAGGGGGTCATTCGTTCCTGGCACGAATTTCCATTCTATCCCCCTCCAGCACGTATTCTAGGTCGGTCGTTGCGAGCATCGCGTCGAGAGCCGCGAGTGGCGTCAGGTGCCGGATGTTGCCGTGCAGGATCACGGTCGTCGCGCGCTGCTCGACGGTCGGCGATTCGTACAGCAGCCGGTGGCCGGTTTCGCGCGCGACCCAGGCGATCAACGCCGCCGCGGACTGGCCGTCCATGTCCGGCGTCGGGGCGATGCTCTCCGCCCACTGCCAGGCCCGGTCATTGGCCAGGATCGGCGAGCGGACGACGCCGCCCAGCACATTGAAGTCGAGCTGTTCGCCCGCCGATCCGGTCATAATCTGGCCGGCCCGGTCGATCTCCACGCGTCCTTCGCGCACGCGCAGGCGCAGCGAACCGTCCTGGACCTGCAGTTCGAACTGCGTGCCGACGTCCCGCGCCGTGCCGGCCGGCGTTTCGATCCGGTAACCCGCGCCCGAACGCCCGCCATGGTCGAGATAGAGCGTGCCGGACCGAAGCATCACGTCGCGCGCTCCGCTCAGCGTAACTTCCGTCGCCGCGGCGAGCCGCAGCGACGCGCCGCCATCGAGCGAAAGCGCCGCGCTGCCGCCCGCGAGCGTACGAATCCGCGCGCCCGGTGCCAGCACGCCGTTTGCCTCGACCAACGCCTGCCAGCCGTCGCCGGTACCGAGCTCGACACTGCCGACGAGGCGAACCACGGTCGCGACGCGCGGCTGCATGGACGCCGGGCGCCACTGCAGCACGAGCGTGATCCCGATCGCGACGAAGATCACCGCGGCGGCGGCGAAGAGTCCACGACGCTCGAATCGCCGCGCTTTCTTCTCGCGAAACGCGGTGGTCGCCGCGGCGAGCACCTGGCGGTACGCGTCCTCCGGTGGCGCCGTACGACGGCCCGCCGCGCGGATCAGCGAGGCGACCAGATCGGATTCGTCCTGAAGTCCGTTCCATTGATGTGGCATTTGTCTACCCCGGCCTCTGATCCAGCTGATCCCATCATTTCATCCGACGCATTGCCGAGTTCCGAGATCGCCTGGCGAAATGCGTCGCGCGCCCGCGTCAGCAGCGATTCGGCCGCTTTCGGTCCCACATGAAGCCTCTCCGCGATCTCCACGACCGATTGCCCGTCGATGTACTTCCATTCCAGCACCTCGCCGTAATGTCCCGGCAGCGCATCGAGCGTCGCCTCGACCAGCCGGTGCACCTGCTCGCGCCAGACGCCGGTTTCGGGCTCGTCCGAAGCGGGACCCGCCAGCGCCTCGAGAATCGCGCGCGCATCCGGCTGGTCCTCGATCAACACCACCCTCGCGGCGCCGCGCTGACGCCTGCGATAGTGATCCGCGATGGCATTGCGGCAGATCTGGCAGAACCAGGTGTAAAGGGCCGCCTCGCCGCGATAACCGTCCAGCTGTTCGATCGCGTTGCAGAAAGTCTGCTGCACCACGTCGCGCGCGGACTCGGGGTCCCGCTCCAGCCGAACCAGCGCGAATCGATACAGGCGCGGGAAGAAGCGGTCGAACAGCTCGCGGAAAGCTGCCTCGTCCCCCCGCAGGATGCGGCGCGCCACGGCCCGGTCGACATGCACGCTGTCAGCCATCATTTACTTGGACGCCGGCCGGCCCCGAATCCTTCTCCGCGAAGGATTTCTCCGCCGCAGACATCTAATGACAGGGGCCAAATAAATCTCACAAGCAAGGAGTTTCTCATGACAACGCTGAATCGACCCGCCGCCTTTTTGCTCGCGGCGCTGGCGCCGCTCGCGAGCCATGGCCGCGCCCGTCAGCTTCACCGACCGGTTTCCCATCAGGTCATGTGATTTCAAGCCTTTCGGCGGCAACCCGTTTTTGAAGCTCACCGTCGGCCGCCAGCTTTATTACAGCAACGTGCGCTGCGTCGACGCGGGCGACTGCGACGAGCTGGAAGAGCTCTGGATCACGATGCTGCCCGAAACGCGCGCTGATCAATTACTTCGACCGCGGCAAGCAGCTCTCCGCACGCACGCGCGTCATGCAGGAGTTTGAAACCGTCGACGGCGAAGTCGAGGAGATTTCGCGCAATTACGTCGCGTCCTGCGAACCGACGCAAGACGTTTATTACTTCGGCGAGGATGTGGAGGACGGCGATGGCAATCCCCTGCCCGACGCCTGGCTCGCGGGCCGGGACGGCGCGCGCCCTGGCATCCTGATGCCGGACCAGGCATTCCTGCTCGGCTCGCGGTATTTCCAGGAGATTGCGGTCAATGCGAAGGACCGCGCGGAGCACACGGCGCTCGGGCTCGAGATCGAAGTCCCAGCGGGCGTATTCCGCAATTGCGTCGAGGTGACGGAAACCACGCCGCTCGAAAACGGCGAATCGATCAAGTTCTATTGCCCGAATGTCGGCATGGTCGTCGACGGCGATCTGGAACTGGTCGCGATCTTCTCGAATGCCGAGCCGCCGGAAGTCGACGATTGACGCGGACGCGAAGTGCGTCCGGGGGCCGGGCTAATCCCCGGCCCTTTTTTTCTGGCGTATGAAATCCGCGACCAGCCGCGCCGCAATGGCCGGCGCCGAATTCCAGTCCTTGCCCAGGGCGGCGTCCGCGGCACGCTTCTGGAGAGCGATGTATTGGGGGTGCCTTGACGCAGCCACTCGAATGGCCGCGCCGATCCGTGAGGGATCCTCGACCACGTCGCCAAACTGCCAGAAGGCGTAGTTCTGATCGCCTTTCCAGTCGACGCCATACGCATTCAGAAAGACGCACGGCCGTGGACTGGCAATGAACTCATACACCTGGCTGCTGATGTCGCCGAGATAGATGTCGGCGGCCGTCGTATAGGTCATGTCGATGGAGCAGTCCGAACCCGCGTCAACCAGTATCTTCCCCGGTATGGACAATCGCTCGAACCGCTCCCGTTCCGATCTGCGGGCGTTTTCAAACAGCCGCACATGAGGCGCAACGATGAGGTTGAAGTCATTCATTTCGGCAAAGGCGGCGACCACGGCCTCGCCCCAGCGCCGCCAGCTGCCGAGTTCGCAGTCGAAGTGCGGGTTGTAGAGCACGATCGGCCGATCGTTGGCGAACAGACGGCGTTTTTCGGCGGCCAGCTTCGTCACCGTCGCCAGCTTGACCGAACCCGAGACAGCGACGTTTGCACGCGTGACGAGACCTTCCCTGATCATTCGATCGGCGTCCTTCTGACCCGACGCAATCACGAAATCGAATAATGCGATTCGTTCGTCGAAGCCCATGCTTCTGTCGCCCGCGCCATGAGGAATATGGATGAACAATGCCGGATCAAGGCGATTTGTCTTCAAGATCGTGCTGGTCCGTTCGGACGTCAGGATGGCATCGTGGCCGCGTATTTCATTCAGATGAAAAAGCAGGCAATGCTTCTTCCTCTTCACTTTTCCGGATAAGCGGGCCAGGAGGCGGGCAAGCCCGGTGGAGCAATCGGCAAGACTGTGCGTCAACGCTTTGTGCGGATAATGCTGCAGGATTCGGCGGAGAGTGGCATGGCTCTCCCGGCAAAAAGCAAGACAATGAACCTGGAAATCGTCGAGCAGCGAAAGCTCGGCGGCGACGGCCGCGGTGTGAAAAACCTGGTGAGCGCCGCCAAGATAGATGAACAATACTTTCCGCATCGTGATGGGAATGTTACGAGAAACAGGCGGTGTTCATGCAGGCTGCGCGACGGCGGCTCAGCTGCCTGTCTTGAAGCGCGTCCACATCCGCGTTTCGATGCGATCCTGTTGCGGATCTCACGTGCTTGCGAGGCGGAATGACGAAATGAATCCGGGGGCAGACGCCCCCGGGGAATCATTCATTCGTCAGTCTTCGAGCCGGCGGTCTTTCCAGTTCCACCATTTCAGGAGATCCGGCTGCGGTTCCGGCGTGCGCGCCGCATACGTCGCGCAGCGGAACGTGTAGAGCAGGCAGGGCTCCTGTTCGTGTCCGGTGATTTTCCGTAGTCGCTGGAAGAGTTGTTCGGGATTGGATTCGGCGAGTTCGCGTATCGAGTGAATGCCGAGGTGTCGGAGATCGGCGGCGATGGCCGGCCCGACACCGGGCAACGTGGTCAGCTCGTCGTGCATTGGCAGGATCCTCCTACGGCTGGTGCACGTGTCCAGATTTACGCCTGGCCGGCCTGGCTGGCAAGCCCAAAAGAAAAGGCGGCGGGAGATCGCTCTCCCGCCGCCGTCGCACCGCCCTGAGATCACTTCTCGATGGAGGCGTCCGCATCCGCCGAGGCGCTCGCGTTTGCCGAGGCCTGGCCGTCGCCCGTGGCCTGAAGGCCGCCGGCCGCCCCGGCATTGCCATTCGCCTTGGCCTTGCGCTCCGGCGCCTGGGCCGGCGCCGGCGCCGGTTCCGCCGCCGGGCGTTCGCGCTTCGCGCGCTTCGAACGCTTGGGCGGGGCCGGTTCGGCGTCGCTGATCGTCGGTTCGCCGCCGTTCATGGCCGGCTTGCCGGCCGCGAAATCGGCGCTCGAAGCCGCATCCGCGGCCGCGTCCAGCGTGCCGCCGGTCGTTGCGCCGACGTCCGATGCCGCATCCAGCGTCCCGCCAGCCGTCGCTTCGACGCCGGTGACCGCCGATTCCGCCTGGCCTCGCACGCCGCCGACGGTTTCGCGGGCGCCATCGACACGCTCATGCGCCTGATCTTTCACGCGCGAGCCCGTGTCCCGCACCCGGCCGAATGCGTCCGTCCCGGCGCCGAGGGTGCCATTCAGCGTGCCGCCGCCGGTCGCGCCGAGGGTCCCGAGGCCGCCCGTCACGGAGCCGCCGAGGCCACCGCCGACAGTGCCGCCCAGCACCTGGGCCTCGGCGCCCATGCCCGTGGCAAGGCAGGCCGCGACCGCGATGGGGGTCAAAAAGTTAAGATATTTCATGGACTTGCTCCCGTGGTCCCGCGGCCAATCCGCGGTTCTCACCAGCAAGTACGTCCCCGGGGGCCAGTTTCTTCCAAAGGGGACGCACCCCTTTAAGAGGGGTCGCATCCCCTTTGCTGCATGTACCTGCGCCCGGCGCAGGTACTGCGGTCAAAGGGGATGCGACCCCTCTTAAAGGGGTGCGTCCCCTTTTATGAACCCAGCCCGCTTTCAGGTCCGCGCCGACCAGCCCACGGCCATAAGTCGTGTCGACGCCCTCGCGGCCCAGGTCGGTTGCGCCCGCGGCCAGCGCCTCGAGTGCGCGCGCCGCGCTCGCGCGGTCGACCGTGGCATGCCCGGAAGCGAGCAGCCCGGCGACGATCGGCGTGGCGAACGACGTGCCGCGCACCTCGTTGAATCCGGCCCCAATCTGCGCCGCGCGAAAGTCCGCGCCCGCGCGCGGCGAAGTCGACCTGCTCGCCGCGACAGGCCTCCGGCAGAACGCGCTGCTTCGCATCGACGCCGGTCACGCCGACGACTTCCGGATACGCCGCGGGAAAAAGCGGCGGCGACGCGGGCCCGTCGTTGCCGACCGCCGCGACCAGCAGATGCCCGCGCTCGCCCATCACGCGCACGAGTGTCGTCAGCAACACGCTCTTCGCGCCGACCAGGCTGATGTTGACGACCGGCACGCCCTCGCGCGCCATCCAGTCGAGCTCGACCGCGAGCAACGACAGCGAACCGCCGCCGTGACCGCAGAATATATCCGCGGCATAGAGCGTCGCACCGGGCAACATCCCTTCGAACTCGCCGTTCCGCCCCACCAATAGCGATGCGACTGCCGTGCCATGAAAGGCGGGCGTCGGCCGGCCGTCGCAGCCGTGCATTGCAACGTGCGCGCCCGCGAGCGCGGCATGACCGACATCGACGCCCGTGTCGATCAGCCCGATTCGGATCGCCCGCGGGCGTTCCGGGAATCGCGGCACTCGAGGGAGCGGCCGGCGTCTCCTCGGCAGGCGTTGCCGCGCCGCTGTCGAGATACAGATGGTTGTAGTCGTAGCTGCCGCCGGGATCCAGTTCGCGCAGACGCCGCAGTGCGCGACGAGTCGACAACCCATCGGGCGCCTGCAGCACGACGAGGCGCAGGCCGAGGCCTTCGAGCGTCTGCTCTTTCAGGATCGTGAAGCCCGCCGCGCGCGCGCGTTCGAGCGCCTCGGGCGTCGGCGACAGCGCGCCGATCTGGCGCCGCAGGATCGGCTGGCCCTCGGGATCGGCCTCGACCGTGTCGCGCTCGGTTCGCAGCAGTTCACGCACGCGAAGCCGGCGCAGTTCCGCGCGCGGCAGGGACTGCGCCGTGCGCAGCGTTCCCGTTACCGGATCCGGAAGTTCCGGCACCGGCAGCGGCAACGGCGGCAGGCCGGGCACGCCGACTTGCGCCGACGCCGTGGCTGCCGCGACGGCGACGACAGCATCGAGGCGATGGCGTTGCGCAGCCGTTTCATGCACCCGCTCCCAGGTTGTGTCACGACGCAGAGCGGAGCCGCGACGGGGAAATGCTAGCATCCCGACGCGCGACTCCTGTTTCGAATACGTTCCAGTTCAGGGGTTTCATCCGCGGGGGAATAAACCGGCTCTTCCGGACGTACAGCTTCATGAGTACGCCAACGCCGTTCGACCAGGTCCGCGGGCAGCTCGGCGAATTGCTGCCGCGGCTGCGGCGCTTCGCGCGGGTGATCACGCGAAACGTCCAGGACGCGGACGACCTGGTGCAGGTGTCGGTGGAAAAAGCATTGGCCCGCGCCGCGCAATGGCGGCCGGAATCGCGGCTCGACAGCTGGATGTTCGGCATCATGAAAAACGCCTGGATCGACGAGATCCGCTCGCGCCGCCGACGCGAACGCGTGCACGCGCCGGAGGAAGCGGGCCTCGCGGTCGGCGATACCTCGGCGAACGCACGCGACATCGCATTGTCGGTACAGGCGGCGATGTCGCGCCTGCCCGAGGAGCAGCGGCTCGCAGTGGGTCTCGTGCTGGTCGAAGGGCTTTCCTACAAGGAGGCATCCGATGTGCTCGGCATTCCGGTCGGCACGCTGACGAGCCGGCTCGCGCGCGGGCGTGAGGCGCTCCAGGCTTTGCTCGGGGATTCCGGAGAGGCGGGATGAAGTTTTCCGACGAAACATTGATGGCCTATGCCGACGGCGAGCTCGATCTCGTCGCCCGTGCCGAGATCGAGGCCGCGATGGCTTCCGATCCCGAGGTCGCGCGCGCGATCGAGCGGCACCGCGGCCTGGCCGCGCACGTCCATGGCGCATATGAGGGCGTCCTTCAGGAGCCCGTGCCTGCGAAACTCGCGGCGCTCGTGACGGCGCCCGCGGCGGCGCCGGTTGTCACGCTGGCCGAGTACCGCGCCGCGGGAGTAACGCCCGCCGCCGCACCGAGGTCGCGCCTGCCGCAGTGGGCGGCGATGGCCGCATCGCTCGCGATCGGCCTCGTGGTGGGTCTCTTCGTGATGCGCGAGCCCGCGCCGCCCTGGGAGGAATCCGGCGCCGGTCTCGTGGCGAAGGACGACCTCGACTACGCGCTGACGACGCAGCTCGCGGGCGGCACCGGCGTCGAACACGTGCGCGTCGGCATCAGCTTCCGCGACCGCGACGGCGCGTACTGCCGCGCCTTTCATCTGCAGCACGAAGCGCCGCTCGCAGGATTTGCCTGCCGCGCCGGCGCCGAATGGCGGCTGCAGGTGCTCGCGGCGGCGACGAGACAGGAAGGCGAATTGCAGCCGGCCGCGGCATTGCCGATGACCGTGCTGCACGCGGTCGATGCCGCTATCGACGGCGAGCCGCTGGACGCTGCCGCCGAGACCGCCGCGCGCGACGCGGGTTGGCAGGCGCCGCCGAAAGTGGCCGAATAGCCGCATGCGACATCTCCTAGCGCTGCTTTTCGCCGGGCTCGTCGCCTGCACGCCGATCTCCGCACGGCAGCCCGCGACCGAAGCGCCGCCGGTCGTCCGCAGCGCGGGTGTCGCCGCTGCGAATCCGCTCGCGGTGGAAGCCGGACTCGAAGTGCTGCGGGCCGGCGGCAGCGCAGCCGATGCCGCGGTCGCCGTGCAGGCGATGCTCGGCCTCGTCGAACCGCAGAGCTCAGGCATCGGCGGCGGCGCCTTCCTGCTGTATTTCGATGCAGCGACGAAACGCGTCACGGCTTACGACGGGCGCGAGACCGCGCCGGCCGCGGCGACCGCCACGCTATTTCTCGACGACAAGGGCGAACCGCTGTCGTATCGCGATGCGGTGCTGTCCGGCCGCTCGACCGGCGTGCCGGGCGCGCTCGCCATGCTTGGCGCACTGCACGCACGTCACGGCATGCTGCCGTGGCAGCAGCTGCTGAAACCTGCGCTCCGCGCCGCCGACGCGGGATTCCCGGTGCCGCAGCGGCTCGCGCGCTTCGCGAACAGCACGACGCCACAGGCCGCCGAGCCTGACGTCCGCACGCTGTTTTCGAGCGCGGACGGCAGCCCGGTGCAGGCCGGCGACCTGTTTCGCAATCCCGCCTATGCGGCGACGATGCAGCGCATCGCCGACCAGGGCCCGCGCGCGCTGCTGGAGCCGCCGCTGCGCGATGCGATCGTCGCGCGCACGCACGCCGAGCCGCGCGGCGGCCTGCTGACGGCGCGCGATTTCGACCTCTACCAGCCGAAGATCGGCGATCCCGTCTGCGGTCCGTTCCTGGTGTACATGGTCTGCGTGCCGCCGCCGCCTTCGTCGGGCGTCATGTTGCTGCAGCTGCTCGCGATCCTGGAAGCGAAGGAGATCGATCTCCTCGAGCCCACCGATCCCCGGGCCTGGTATCTCTTTGCCGAGGCGAGCCGCCTCATGTACGCGGATCGCGACCAGTATATTGCCGATCCAGCATTCGTCGAAGTGCCAATTGAAGGGCTGCTATCGCGGGATTACATCGTGCGCCGAGCGGCGTTGATCGGCGCGGTCGCCGGGCCTGCTCCGGCTGCCGGCGTTCCCGCGCCGATCCAACGCGGCACTGATGCGACGAGCGAAGCAAGTGGAACCTCCAGCTATGTCATCGTCGACTCAGCGGGCAATGTGGTGTCTGTTACGACTACGGTCGAGTCATTATTTGGCTCCGGCCGTGCGGTCGACGGGTTCATTTTGAACAACCAGCTCACTGATTTTTCGTTCCGCCCGGAAATCGATGGCAAGCCGGTCGCGAATGCGGTCACGGCCGGCAAGCGGCCGCGCTCGTCGATGGCGCCCGTCATCGTGCTCGATCGCGAGGGACAGCTCGTCGCCGCACTCGGCTCGCCCGGCGGCACCGCCATCCTCGCCTACATCGCGAAAGCGCTCGTCGGCCTGCTCGCCTGGGAGCTGCCGCTGCAGCAGGCGATCGATCTGCCGAACCTGATCGCGCGCGGCGAAGAGTATTTCGGCGAAGCGCCAAAGTTCTCGCCGCAGATACTGGCAGAACTCGCCGAGCGCGGCATCACGGTCAAGTCCGGCCGCGGAGAGGAATCCGGATTGCACGGCGTTGTGCTGCGCGACGACGGCAGCAGCGAAGGTGCCGCCGATCCGCGGCGCGAAGGTGCGTGGGGTACCGCCTTGCCTTGAAAGGGGTCGCATCCCTTTGAAAAGGGGACGCACCCCTTTTCAAAGGGATGCGACCCCTCTCAGGTCGGGGTCGAGAGTAGGGCCAGCAATTCTTCCTGCGCCGAATTGCGCTTGCCGCCTTTCGGCTTCTGCCGCCGGTAGTCGCCGTCACCGCCCATGATCCATGCCTGGCAGTTGTCTTCCAGGTAGTGCTTGAGTCCTTCGCGGATCACGCGGCGCTTCAGGCGCCGATCCAGCACCGGAAAGCAGATCTCGATGCGGCGGAAGAAATTGCGATCCATCCAGTCCGCGCTCGAGAGCCAGACGTCGTCGGCGTCGTCGTTCCGGAACCAGAATATGCGCGTGTGCTCGAGGAAACGCCCGACGATCGAGCGCACGCGGATGTTCTCGGAATGCCCCGGCACGCCCGGTTTCAGCGCGCAGACCGCGCGCACGATGAGTTCGATCTGTACGCCTGCCTGGGACGCGGCGCAGAGCTCGTCGATGATCGCGGGCTCGAGCAGCGCGTTCATCTTCGCGACGATCCTGGCCGGCCGTCCTTCGCGCGCGATGCGCGCCTCGTTCCGGATCGCCTCGACCAGCCGCTTGTGCAGCGTGAAGGGCGCCTGCAGGAGGTGCTTCAGCCGGCTCGCGCGGCCGAGGCCGGTCAGCTGCTTGAAGACCTCGTTGATGTCGCTGCAGATCTCCTCGTTCGCCGTCAGCAGCCCGAAGTCCGTGTACTGGCGCGCGGTCGCCGAGTGGTAGTTGCCGGTGCCGAGATGCGCATAGCGGCGCAGCACCGAGCCCTCGGCTGCCGGTTCGCGGCGCACGATGAGCGCCATCTTCGCATGCGTCTTGTGGCCGACCACGCCGTAAACGACGTGCGCGCCGACCTCTTCGAGCCGCGCCGCCCATTTCAGGTTCGCCTCCTCGTCGAAGCGCGCGAGCAGTTCGACGACGACGGTCACCTCCTTACCGGCGCGGGCGGCGTCGATCAGAATCTGCATCAGCTCCGATTCCGCGTCGGTGCGGTAAACGGTCTGCTTGATCGCGACAACGCGGGGATCGGTCGCGCTCGCACGGATGAAATCGAGCACCGGCGCGAAGGACTGATACGGATGGTGCAGCAGCACGTCCTGCCGCTTGATGGTCTCGAACAGGTCTTCGTCGCCGGCCTCGAGCGCGGCCGGCACGGACGGCACCAGCGTCGGATACTTGAGATCCGGCCGGTCGATCTGGGTCAGCACCTCGCGCAGGCGATACAGGTTCACCGGCCCATCCACGTGATACAGGTTCTGCTCGTCGAGCGCGAACTGCTGCATCAGGTAGTCGATCATCGCGGGCGTGCATTCCTCGACGACCTCGAGGCGCACGGCGTCCCCGAAATGGCGATGAAGCAATTCGCCCTGCAGCGCGATGCGCAGGTTCTTGATTTCTTCCTCGTCGACGAACAGGTCGGAATTGCGCGTGACCCGGAACTGGTAGCAGCCCTTGACGGTCATGCCCGCAAACAGCTCGTCGACATGGGCATGCAGCACGGAGGTCAGGAAGACGAATGAGTAGTCGCCCTCGGTAATCGAGGGCGGCAGCCGGATGGCGCGCGGCAGCACGCGCGGCGCCTGTACGATCGCGACCCGTGAGCCGCGGCCGAAGGCGTCGCGGCCTTCGAGCTCGACGATGAAATTGAGGCTCTTGTTGAAGACGCGCGGAAACGGGTGCGCGGGGTCGAGTCCGATCGGCGTCAGGACCGGCAGCGCCTCGCGCACGAAATAGTCGTGCACCCACGCTCGCTGCGCTTCGGTCCAGGTGCCACGGCGCAGGAAGCGGATCCCGGCGTTGGCGAGCGCCGGCAGCAGCACATCGTTCAGAAGATCGTACTGGCTCGCGCTTAACTCGCGCGCAGCCTGCGTCACGACCGCCAGCGTCTCCTTCGGCGTCATGCCGTCGCGCCCGGTGTCGCTAATGCCGAGTCGCACCTGCTCTTTGAGGCCTGCAATGCGAATCTCGAAGAGTTCGTCGAGATTCGACGAGACGATCGTCAGGAAGCGCAGCCGTTCGAGCAGCGGCACGGTCTCATCCGCGGCTTGCGCCAGCACGCGGCTGTTGAATGCCAGGATACCCAGCTCGCGGTTCAGGAGCGGCGCCTGGCCGCAGTTCTTCGTGGTCATAGGGCTCGCTAGCATCTCTGCAAGGTTACACCAGGATGACGGACCGGGTTTACGGCTACGCCGGGCGGGTGCTACCGTGCCCGGCACATGGCCCGCCATGAAATCCTCGCCGCGGTCGATCTGGGTTCCAACAGTTTTCATCTCCTGGTCGGCCGCATCGTCGACGGCCAGATCTATCCGCTCGACACGCTGCGCGAGCAGGTCCAGCTCGGCGCGGGATTGACGCAGGACAAGCGCCTCGACCGCGCCAGCCAGTCGCGCGCGCTGGAGGCGCTCGCGCGTTTTCGCGAACGGCTGCGCGGATTGCCGCGCGACGCCGTGCGCGCCGTCGGCACGAATGCGCTGCGCGTCGCCAGGAACGCGCCGCAGTTCCTGCGCGAGGCGCGCGAGACGCTCGGCTTCCCGATCGAGGTCATCGCCGGCCGCGAAGAGGCGCGTCTCATCTACCTGGGTGTCGCGCAGGCGATGCCGCCCGCGGAGAATCGACGCCTGGTCGTCGACGTCGGCGGCGGCTCGACCGAACTGATCGTCGGCCAGGGGCTGCGGCCGCGCCTGATGGAAAGTCTCTACATGGGCTGCGTCAGCTCGAGCCTGCGCTATTTTCCCGACGGGCGCATCGACAAGTCTGCAATGAAATCCGCGGTGCTGGAAGCGAGGCAGGAACTCGCCGCCATCACGCGCAATTACCGCCGCTACGGCTGGCAGGAAGCGGTCGGCTCCTCCGGCACGGTGCGCAGTATCGAGACCATCCTCATCGCGAATGGCTATGCCGAGGACGGCATCACCCGAGACGGTCTCCGGCAGATGCGCGATCTGCTGCTGAAAGCGGGGCGGGCCGATCCCGATCGCATCGCAGGCCTCAAGCCAGGACGCGCCGCCGTGCTGCCGGGGGGGTTTGCGGTGTTGTACGCCGTGTTCGAGGAACTCGACATCGAACGGATGACGGTTTCGGAGGCCGCACTTCGCCATGGCGTGCTCTATGATCTGCTCGGGCGCGTCGAGCACCGCGACATGCGCGAGGCGACGGTGACGCAGTTCATGCGCCGTTACCAGGTGGACGCGGCACAGGCGGCCCGCGTGCGCGAACTCGCGCTTCGTATCCACGAGCAGCTCGCAGGCGTCGAACGCGGCGCCGACGATCCGGACCGCCTGCTGCTCGACTGGGCCGCGCGGCTCGCCGAAGTGGGACTCTCGATCGCCCACGCCCAGTATCACAAGCATTCCGCCTATGTGCTGTCGAATGCCGACATGCCCGGCTTCTCGCGCGTCGAACAGCAACGGCTTGCGCGCGTGGTGCTCGCGCACCGCGGCAAGCTCGACAAGCTCCGTGACGCCGGCATCGAGGACGGCGACTGGACCCTGGTTTTCGCGCTGCGCCTCGCCTCCACGCTGCTTCGCCGCCGCACTCGGGTGCGGTTGCCCGCATTCAAGGCGCTGGCCGGCGACTCGCGATTCTCCCTCGAATTGCCGCGGGCGTGGCTCGCGCGAAACGCGCTGACGGCCGCGGCGCTGGATTCCGAAGCGCGGCAATGGGAAACGGTCGGACGGCAATTCGCCGTGCGCCGGATGTCCTGAGCGCCGATGGATCTCCTGCTCTGGCGTCATGCCCAGGCGGCCGACGGCCGGCCCGATCTCGCGCGCCCGCTGACTGAACACGGCCACGCGCAGGCGCGCGCCATGGCGCAATGGCTGCACAAGCGCCTGCCGGCTGGCATGCGCGTGCTCTCGTCGCCCGCGCGCCGGGCTCAGGAAACGGCGCAGGCGCTCGGCCTGCCGATCGAAGTACTGGACCAACTGGCTCCCGATGCGGCGCCCGTCGCGCTGATCGCGGCCGCCGGCTGGCCGGATGCGGAGCGCGCGGTGTTGATCGTCGGCCATCAGCCGACGCTCGGCGAGACCGCAGTGGCGCTTCTCGGCGCCGACGGCCGCGAGCTCCGCGTGAAAAAAGGCGCGGTGCTCTGGTTCCGCAGCCCGCGGCACAAAGGCCGCGACGCGGTCAAGCTCGTCGCCGTGATGGAACCGAAGATGCTTTCCAGAGGGGACGCACCCCTTTAAAAGGGGTCGCATCCCTTTGTCGGTATGCACCTGCGACCGGAGCAAGCTCAGGCGAAAGGGATGCGACCCCTTTAAAGGGGTGCGTCCCCTCTAGGAGGCGATGCGGTCGCGGATGTCGCGGAGTTTCATCTTGACGCGCGTGGCGTTGCCGGGGCCCATGCGAAACAGCAGCTTCCGCCCGGCGGACTCCGCCTCGAGCGCGGGATCCGCGAACTCGTAGAGCACGTTCGGCTGCTTCAGCACGATCGTGTCGGGCGGGACCGGCGTCGCGATCAGGTGATCGAGGATTTCGATCACGCGGTCGTTGAAATAGCCTTCTGGATTGCCCTGGTTTTCATACGCAGCTTGCAGCTGCGGATACAGCCGCCGGTACAGTTCCACGGTCGCTTCCGGATCGAGCGCATCGACGAGATCCACCCATAGCGCATAGCGCTCGTAGTTCGCGGCGCCGAGCACGACCTCGCCTTCGCCGCCCGCGGTGACGAAATTTCCCGCCGGCGGTTTGGCGGGATTCATGCGCATGGCGATCTTTGGGCGCGCCAGGTTGTCGACCGTCGCGACGACGTTGCGCACGAAATCTTCCGGCACGAACATCGTCTGGAATTTTTCCGGTCCGACGAGCTTTGCCGCTTCGTCGGTCACGGAAAGCGCAGCGTCCGTGCCGGCCGGCGTCTCGATCGGGTTCTTGATGCGCGGTCCGGCCGCCGCGACCGGTTGCTCGGTGACGGCTTCGACCGGCTCGGCATTCTTTTGCCGCTGCCACAGCCAGATGCCGACGATGATGGCGACCACCACGACCCCGACGAGTATCCAGCGGCCCAGTTGCTCGTCCGGATCCCGGATTGGTTCGCGTTCTGGTGCGTACATGGGCATTACTCTGGTTGATACCCGCCTCTACGGCATCATTGTATAGGGACCTTTGCGACCCGACAGGCAGTTCCCTTGAATCCCATTCCCCTGACGCCCGAATTGCCGAGAGCCGAATGCGCCGATCTCGCGATCGTGCTCGACGCGGTCGGGATTCCGTACGAACGACGCACGACCGCGACCGGCACCAGTCTCTGGGTCCAGCCGGAGGACCACCCTCGCGCCGTGCGCGAAGTCCAGCAGTACCTGCGCGAGAACCGGCGTCCGCCCGCACCGCCGGTCGTCTGGCCGAATCACCCGCATGCTCTCTATGGTGTGATTGGCTACGCGGCGGTTCTCGTCACCGTCACGCTCGCAGCACTCGCGCGCATGGGCCAGCAGAACTGGAAGTCATCGCGGCGTGCTCGATGCCGGATTTCTCGAGCGCGGCGAATGGTGGCGCGTGCTGACGGCGCTGACGCTGCACGGCGACGTACTGCATCTCCTGTCGAATCTCGGCTTCGGCGCGCTCTTCGGCTATCCCGCCGCGCGCCTGTTCGGGCCGGGCGTGGCGTGGCTCCTGATTCTCGTGGGCGGCGCGCTGGCCTACGGCATCGACGCCCTGCTGCATCCCCCGACGCATCACCTGCTCGGCGCATCGACCGCCGTTTTCACGGCGCTCGGGCTGGTAGCGGCCTACGGCTGGCGGCGTCACATGCAGAACTGGTCGCCGTGGATGCGCCGAAGCGCCCCGTTGATCGGCGGCATCGCACTCCTTGCCTTCACGGGCACCGGCGGCGAGAACACGGACGTGCTCGCGCATTTCATCGGCTTCGGGGTCGGCAGCGGCATCGGTGCGCTCTGCGCGCGCTTGCCGATGCCGGCGCCGGGCGCAATGCGCTGCAGTGGTCGGCAGGACTTGTCGCGGTGGCCCTGATCGCCATCGCCTGGGCCTTCGCCCTCGCCTGACGAACGCGCGATACTGCCGGCATGTTGCCCTGCTCCGAAGCCTGCGAACGCAACAAGGGACCGATCCTGGAGGTCCTTCGCGAGGCTTTCGCCGGGTGCAAGCACGTGCTCGAGATCGGCAGCGGCACGGGCCAGCACGCGGTGCATTTCGCGCTCGCGATGAACTGGCTCGTGTGGCAGCCGTCCGAAACGACGGAGGCGATGCCGGCGCTGCGCAAGCGCATTTTCGCCGAGGGCCCGTCCAACCTGCGCGCGCCGGTCCTGCTCGACGTGACCGAAACGCCCTGGGACGCGCGCCGCGTGGACGGCGTCTTCACGGCGAACACGCTGCACATCATGCACTGGCCTCAGGTCGAGGCGTTCTTCGCCGGCCTGCCCGCCGTGATCAGACCGGAAACCGTGCTCGCGATTTACGGCCCGTTCCGCTACGGCGATGCGTACACGTCGGACAGCAACGCCGAATTCGACGAGCTGCTGCGGGCGCGGGATCCGGCCAGCGGCATACGGGATTTCGAGGCAGTGGACGCGCTCGCGCGCGGCGCGGGCTTCCGGCTGATCGCCGATCACCGCATGCCCGCGAACAACCAGACGCTCGTCTGGAGCTCGGCGCCTGCCGCCTGACGCGCTCAGAGCGCGGGCTTCAGCACCATCAGCACGAGTCCGATCGTGGGCGTCAGCGTCGCTATCGTGCCGGTGATCTCCCAGCGCGTCGCGAGCCTGTGATACGCGTCGTAATCGAATGAGCCTTTCGCGGCGCCTTGCTGGGCGAGCGTGCGCAGCCGCTTCTGCAGCGGCGCGACGAAGAACATGAACATCAGGCCCGAGACGCCGAAGAGCACCAGCGTCCACAGGATCCAGCCGGTGCCCAGCAGCGGCAAGCCGGCCTGCAGTGCCGCGAACACGCCGCTGCCGATGATGACGAGAATGCTCGGCATCGTGAACAGCCGATCGCTCCGGATGACGCCGTCGACCGTGTGGGCGAGCAGGCGCGGGTCGCGCGTGCGCGCCGCGTGCCGGTGCCAGAACGCGCCGGTGATGATGTTCCCGAGGAAGATCACGACGGCGAAGATGTGCAATGCCTTCATCCAGAGATACATGATTTCAGCTCCTGCGAAATGTGCGCTGCCGCATGCCCGCCAGCCAGCGCAGGAAGGATCGCGGCGCGAGGCGCTTGAATCGCCACAACCAGCGGTAGCTCGCCGGCAGCACGATGTGGGTCGCCCCGGCCGCGGCGCGCGCGACGATCTCGGCCGCAACGACGTCGGCTTCAAGATTCGATCGGTTCATCATCATCTGCGCGAACCCGCGCGCATCGGCCGGCGCCCGCGCGTGTTCCATCAGCCGCGTGCGGAAGAAGCCCGGCATGGCGACCGCGACGTGCACGCCGTGCTCCGCCATTTCCTGGTACAGCGTCTCCGACAGCGCGACGACGGCCGCCTTCGATGCATTGTAGGCGCTCATGCGGCTGCTGCAGGCAAAGCTTGCGGCGCTCGCGACGTTGATGATGAGACCGCCCTTGCCGGCGATCATGTGCGGCACTTCGGCGCGACAGCTGTGCACGACGCCCATCACGTTGATCCCGAGAATCCACTGCCAGTCGGCGGCCGCGGTTTCGAGCAGGTCGCCCGCGACCGCGACACCCGCGGAATTCATCGCGAAATCGAGCCCGCCCAGGCGGGTTGCGAACGCATCGATGGCTGCGGTGACCGAGGCCTCGTCGCTCGTGTCGACGACGCGGATTTCGCAGTCGGGACTGCCTTTTGCGCGCAGCGCCTGTACTGCCGCCGCGAGGCGTTCCGCGTCGCGATCCAGGAGCGCGAGCCGCCAGCCGCGCCGAGCCAGGAGTTCCGCGGTCGCGAGACCGAGGCCGCTCGCGCCGCCGGTGATGACGGCGCGCTTTTGCGGAAAACGGAAATCGAGCGTCGCGAGGCTGATGGTCAGCCGCCGGCCGGCGCGAGTTTCTGTGCCACCCAGCCGAGCACCATGCCGGCGATCAGGTACACGATGATTGCGCCCACGATCCACCAGATCCAGATCTGGTCCGGCAGGTTGAGCACGCCGCGATAGCCGAGCGCGTTGATGATGCCGAAGATCGCGGCGATGACGCCGAACTTGAGGCCGCGCCGCCAGCCCGGGCCGGTCAGCGACGAGCGCACCACTGAATACACGCCGGCCGCCAGGATGGCTCCGAGCAGGCCGGAGGGAATCCACATCTTGAACATCGCGCCCATGTCGGGCGGATCCATGTTCAGTTCCGGCCGCCAGAACGCAGCCGTGGCGCGATAGGCCTCTGCCAGCACGCCGGCCTCCTGCGAATGGATGAAGTGCCCGGTGATCATCGACACCGCGAACATGGCGACGTAAAAGACGACGCCGCCGATGAAGACGATTTTCCAGTTCATGTTGTCCCCCGCACCCTGCAAAACCGGGGGACTATCTTAGGGTGCCAGGTCAGGCAGCGCGAGCGTCCTCATAGTCGAGCACGCCGGCGACGGCGTGGATGACGGAGGCGATGCGGACAGCCGACTGCACGGCCTCGCGGCTGACCTCGTGCTGACGCAGGATGCGTTCGTGCGCGGTCACGCACTTGCCGCAGCCGTTGACCGCCGAGACCGCGAGCGAGATCAGTTCGAAATCCGCCTTTGCGATGCCAGGATTGCCGATCACGTTCATGCGCAGCCGCGCCGGCAGCTTCGCGTACTCCTCATCCTCGACCAGGTGCAGGAAGCGGTAGTACACGTTGTTCATGCCCATGATCGCGGCGGCGGAGCGCGCCGCCTCGATCTCGGCAGGCGCCAGCTTCGCCGCCGCCTCGGCCTCCACGACGCGCGCGAGTTCCGCATTGCGGGAGGCGATGGCCGATGCGAGCGCCGTCATCCACAGCTGCGAGGCATTCAGTCCCGGTGCGCCCTGCGGCGTCAACACCGTCGAGAGGTTGAGCCGCAGGTCGCGCGCATAGTCGGGAATCCGGTCCCTCAGTGCGTCCACGTCAGGCCGCCTTCAGGGTGTCTTCACCCTTCTGCCAGTTGCAGGGGCAGAGCTCGTCCGTCTGCAGGCCGTCGAGCACGCGCAGCACTTCCTCGGGGCTGCGGCCGACATTGAGGTCGGTCACGTAGACGAAGCGGATCACGCCCTGCGGATCCACGATGAAGGTCGCGCGCTGCGCAACGCCCGCCTCGGGATCGAGCACGCCGAGCGCGGTCGTGAGCTCGCGCTTGATGTCGGACAACATCGGGAACGGAAGCTCACGCAGATCCTCGTGCGATTTGCGCCAGGCGAGGTGCACGAATTCGGAATCCGTGCTGACGCCCAGCACCTGCGCATCGCGGTCCTGGAAGGCGCGGTTCAGCTTGCCGAAACCGGCGATCTCGGTCGGGCAGACGAAGGTGAAATCCTTCGGCCAGAAGAACACGACCAGCCATTTGCCGGCGTGGGTCTTCTGGTCAAAGTCCCTGAATGCGTGATTGATGTCGTTGCCGACGACGCCGGTCAGCTTGAATGAGGGAAATTGGCTTCCAATGCTCAGCATGTCGTCACTCCTTGGGAAACTCGCGGGCGGTGCGCCCTCGTTGAATGAGTCGCAGGATGCGGTCTGCGGTTCCATTTGTACAATCGATTGTAGACATGTCTGTGATAGGCTGTGCCTATGAATCTCCGGGACCTTCAGTACCTGGTCGCCCTCGCCGAAACCCGGCATTTCGGCCGTGCGGCCGAGCGCTGCCATGTCAGCCAGCCCACCCTCTCGACCCAGGTCCGCAAGCTCGAGGAATTCCTCGGCGTGGCCCTGATCGAGCGCCGGCCGCGAAGACTCGCGCTGACCGCCGCGGGCGAGGCCGTCATCGAGCGCGCGCGCCGGATGCTGCGCGACGCCGAGGACATCCGTTCGCTGGCGCGGGCCAGCCAGGATCCCCTCTCCGGTCAGCTCAAGGTCGGCCTGATACCGACGCTCGGTCCGTACCTGCTGCCGCGCATCGCGCCGCGGCTCGCCCGCGCGCTGCCGAAGCTGCAGCTGATGCTGCACGAGTACCAGACGGCGCCGCTGGTCGAGCGCGTGGCGGGAGGCGAGCTCGATCTGGCGATCCTCGCGCTGCCGGCAGAAACGAAGGGACTGAAGACGCGCTCGCTGTTCGGCGAGGCCTTCCTGGTCGCGATGCCGGAACGCCATCGCCTTGCGACGCGCCGGCGCGTGAAGCCCGCTGAGCTCGCGGGCGAAAAGCTGTTGCTGCTCGAAGAAGGACATTGCCTGCGCGACCAGGCGCTCGAAGTCTGTGAACTCGCCGGCACCGAGGAGCAGGATTTCCGCGCCACCAGTCTCGAGACGCTGCGTCAGATGGTGGCGGCCGGACTCGGCATCACGCTATTGCCACGGCTCGCGGCCGAAGGACCATTTGCCTCTGCGCGCGGCCTCGTCGTACGGCCGTTCTCGCCGCCGGCGCCGTCGCGCGTGATCGGCGCCGCATGGCGGTCCACGACCTCGCGCAAAGCGGCTATCGACGCGGTCTGCGACGTGATCCGGCGGGCCGTGTAGGCGCGGACGCTTCGCCCGATGCTATCGTCGGCGCCATGAAGCGTGCCGGCCTCGCGGTCCTCGCGTTTGCACTGACCTTCGCCGCTTCGGCGGCGAAGGCCGCCGAGGAGCTTCCGCACCTCAACATCCTCCCGGGCAGCCTGACCGTGTCCGGCTTCTCGTCCGGCGGTTACATGGCGACTCAGTACCAGATCGCCTACTCGAAGGACGTGATCGGCGCCGCCATCATCGGCGCGGGCCCCTGGTTCTGCGCACGGGGATCGCTCGTGCGTGCGCTGAACGAATGCATGGAGGGCAGCCCCGGCGGGCCCGAGATCGGGCCATCGATCACCGCTGTGCGCAATTACGCAAAGACCGACGCGATCGACGACCCGTCGTGGATCGCGCCGGATCGCGTCTGGCTCTTTCACGGCCTGCGCGACAGGATCGTCGGCGCCGCTGTGTCCGACTCGCTGCTGCGCTTCTATCGCGAGTTCGTGCCGCCGGAGCGCATACATTATGAAACGCAGGTCGCGGCGGCTCATGGCTTCCCGACCGATGGCCGCGGCGGTGCCTGCGACATCGCGCAGTCGCCGTGGATCAACGATTGTTCCTACGATGCCGCCGGCCAGATGCTGCAGCACCTGTATGACGGACTCCGCAAGCCCTCCGGTGCGATCACGGGAAAGATCATGACCTTTGGCCAGGAGCGTCACGCAAAGGGTGGCATGCTCGCGTCGCTGGCCGACGAGGGTTATCTCTTCGTTCCGAAGGACTGCAGCGCCGCCAAGCCCTGTCGCCTGCACGTGGCCTTCCACGGTTGCCGTCAGGGCAGCGGGTTCGTCGGCCAGGATTTCGTCCGCAATGCCGGTTACAACCGCTGGGCCGATGCCAACCGCATCGTCGTCCTGTACCCGCAGGTCGCACGCAGCTACTTTTATCCTTTCAATCCGCAAGGCTGCTGGGACTGGTGGGGCTACTCGGGTCAGGACCACGCCACCCGGAACGGCGCCCAGCTCACCAGCGTTCACCGGATGCTCGTCGCTCTCGGCTCGCGCTGACAAAAGTGTTTTGTCAGCCGATGCAGCATCGGGCGATACTGTCGCGCGGGAGGCTGCTTGCACAAGCGCAATATTCTGATCACCGGGGCTGGCAGCGGCATCGGCGCGGGAATCGCGGTCCACCTCGCGGAATCCGGTCATCGCATCGTCGTGACCGATCTGGATGGCGCGGCCGCCGCTCGCGTCGCACACGGCATCGAGGCCGCCGGCGGTCGCTCATACGCGACGGCGCTCGATGTCGCCAATTCCGACGCGGTCGCGGCGCTCTTCGCCGATCCGAACACCGGTCCCGTCGACGTCGTGATCAATAACGCGGGACTGCAGTACGTGAGCCGGCTGGAGGATTTCGATTCCGCGCGCTGGCAGCTGCTGGTGAACGTCATGCTGGTCGGCGCCGCCAACATGATGCGGGCCGCGCTGCCGGCCATGCGCGCGCGCGGCCACGGTCGCATCGTCAATATCGGGTCGATTCACTCGCTGGTCGCGTCGCCGTACAAGAGCGCCTACATCGCCGCGAAGCACGGACTGATCGGTCTGTCGAAAACGGTTGCGCTCGAGAACGGCGACGTGGACATCACGATCAACACGATCTGCCCCGCCTACGTGCGCACGCCGCTCATTGATCAGCAGATCGCGCGCCAGGCTGCCGAGCACGGCCTGCCGGAGGAACGCGTGATCAACGATATCCTGCTGTGGCCCATGCCGAAGAAAGCCTTCATCACGATCGCGGAAATCGCCGCTGCGGTCGAATACTTCCTGAGCGACGCGGCGAAAAACGTCACGGCTCAGGCGCTCGCGCTCGACGGCGGCTGGACCGCGCAGTAATCAAGCTATAAAGGGGACGCACCCCTTAGAAAAGGGGTCGCATCCCTTTACTCTTTGCAGGAGCAACCTTTCTGCGGAAAACGCGTAAAGGGATGCGACCCCTTTTTAAGGGGTGCGTCCCCTCTTAGAAGCGCGACCGGTATTCCGCGGGCGTGATGCCGACGAGCTCCTGGAAGCCGCGGCGCAGTGCCTGCTCGTCGGCAAAACCGCAATCGCGGGCGACCTGCTTCAGCCGTGACGCGCCCTCCTCGATGCGCCGCCGCGCCTGCTCGACGCGCAGCCGCCGCACGTAGGCGCCGGGGCTCGTGCCGAGTCGCGCGGCGAAGAGCCGCGCGAAATGCCGCGCACTCATGCTCATGCGCCGCGCCAGGTTCTCGACCGTCAGGTCCGCGCCCGGATGATCGAGCATCCAGAGCTCCAGTTCTCCGAACAGATCGTCGCGGCGCTGTGCCTGCAAGTGGCGACTGAACTGCGACTGCCCGCCGGGACGCTTCAGGAACAGCACGAGTTCCTGCGCGACCGCGAGCGCGACGGCCTTGCCGTGATCCTGCTCGACGAGCGCCAGCGCGAGGTCCATGCCCGCGGTGACGCCGGCCGAAGTATAGATGTTGCCGGCCCGCACGTAGAGCGCGTCGCGATCGACCTTCGCCTGCGGCGCGAGCTTCTCGAGCCGGTCGAGATATGCCCAGTGCGTGGTCGCCGGTTTGCCGTCGAGCAGCCGCGCGGCCGCGAGCAGCATGGCGCCGTTGCAGATGGAACCGAGCCGCTGCACGCGCCGTGACTGCGCGGCGATCCAGCGCAGCTGCGCCGGATCCTTCGCGACCGACTCCCAGCCGATTCCGCCCGCGATCAGGAGCGTGTCCGCCGGCCGCGCCTGGTCATAACGGTGTGTCGCGACGAGTTGCAGTCCGCCGGAGGTCTCAAACGGCCCCGCACGCGCCGAAACCAGCTCCGTCTCATACACGGGGCGGCGTTCGCCGCGATGCTCGGTGAGCCAGCGCGCGGTGCGCGCGAACACTTCGAGCGGGCCGGTGATGTCCAGCACCTGCGCCTGCGGATAACCCAGCATGACGACGCGGTGCGCACGTGGGCGCGGTTTCGGCGGCTGTTTCATCAGGGCTGGACCCTAACGGATGCGCGGCTGCTGCGGCGCAGTATGGCAGGAAATGACGCCAGCTGGTCCTGTCTGCCATGCCCGGCCGGCGCAACATTCCCTCCGGCGCAACGAATTGCGGAGGAGCCATCATGTACAGACGCGAATTCCTGGGTACGTCTCTCGCCGCCTCGGTCGCGGTATTCGGGCTCGGTGCGGGCGCCGCCGCGGAACCGTCAAAGGCGCCTGCCGCGCCGCTGCCCAAGCGAAGCCGCGTGCGCGTCGCATTCATGCTCGGCGAGCACGCCAATGTCATCGACACCTGCGGGCCTTGGGAAGTGTTTCAAGATGCTCTCGACGCCCGGCGGCGACGACGCGCCTTTCGAGCTCTTCACCGTCGCTCCCGAGGATGGGCCTCTGGAAATGACGGGCGGCCTGCGCGTCCTGCCGACCTTCTCGATCCGGAATGCGCCGCAGCCGAACGTCATCGTCGTGCCGGCCCACAAGTCGACCGCCGAGTCGCGCGAGTGGCTCAAGCGGGCGAGCGCCGGCACCGACGTCACGATGTCTGTCTGCACGGGCGCCTTCCAGCTCGCGCGCGCCGGCCTGCTGAAGGGAATTCCCGCGACGACGCACCATGACTTCTTCGACAGCTTTGCCAAGGAGTTTCCGGACATCGAGCTGCGGCGCGGGTTGCGCTTCATCGACAGCGGCCGCATCGCGACCGCCGGCGGCCTCACCTCCGGCATCGACCTCGCGCTGCACATCGTGTCGCGTTATTACGGCGTCGAAACCGCCGCGGCGACGGCAACCTACATGGAGTACACGAGCGACGCCTGGCGAGCTTGAACGAGCTAGACGATGGCTTTGCGGCCGAGTGACTGGTACAGCTCGACGTACTGGCCCGCAGTCTGCGACCAGCCGAACTCCCGCTGCATGCCGTTGCGCTGGATGGCCCGCCAGGTTTCGGGATGCCGCCGAAATTCGAAAGCCCTCTCGATGCCCCAGGCAATCGCGCCCGCGTCGGCATGATCGAAACAAATGCCCGTCGCTGTGCCGTTGGCGAGTGCAGCAGGCGCCGCGTCGACGACGGTGTCAGCGAGGCCGCCGGTGCGGCGGACGATTGGAACGGTCCCATAACGCTGGCTGTACATCTGGTTGAGTCCGCAGGGCTCATAGCGTGACGGCATCAGCAGCACGTCGGCCGCCGCTTCCATCAGGTGCGCAAGTGGCTCGTCGTAGCCGAAAGTCATGGCGACGCGTCCCGCGCGGCTGGCGGCAAACCCGGCGAATGTCTGCTCGACGCCAGGATCGCCGGCGCCGAGCAGGGCGAACTGCAGTCCGGCACGATCGAGTCCCGCCGCAGTCTCCAGGAAGAAGTCCACGCCCTTCTGGTGCGCGAGGCGGCCGATGTAGATCGCAAGGAGGCTGTCGTCGTCCGCGAGCCGCAGGCGCTTGCGCAGCGCGCGGCGGTTGAAGCGCTTGCCCATACCGACATCGGCGAGCTTGTAGCGCCGCTCGAGGTACGGGTCGGTCGCAGGATTCCAGGTGTCCTCGTCGATGCCATTCAGGATGCCGGTCAGCGCAGCGGCGCGGCCGCGCAATACCCCGTCCATGCCGGCGCCGAACTCGAGCGTCTGGATCTCGCGCGCATAGGTCGGGCTCACCGTCGTCAGCGCGTCCGCATAGACCAGTCCCGCTTTCATGAAGGAGGCCTGGCCGTGGAATTCGAGACCGGCGGGCGCGAGCCATGCAGCCGGTAGTCCGAGCGCGGCGACCGCGGCCGGCGGGTAGTTCCCCTGGTACGCGAGATTGTGGATCGTGAACACGCTGCCTGGCGCGGACGGGGCGCCGCGCAGCCATGCCGCGGCAAGCCCGGTATGCCAGTCGTTGAGGTGAACGACATCCGGCTTCCAGTCGACGCCACTCTGCCCCAGCGCGAGCAACGCGACGAGCTCCGAGAAGAGGCCGAAGCGCAACGGGTTATCCGAGTACTCCTGGCCCGACGAATCCGTGTAGAGCGAACCGCCGCGCAGGAAGAGCTCCTCGCAGTCCACCAGCCACAGCGTCGCGCCGTCGGGCTCGATCCGGCCTTCCCAGATTGAAAACGAGAATCCGCGCAGCTCGATGCCGCCGACCCGCCGGATTCCCTTGATGCGCGCGCGCAAACCGCGATATGCGGGCGTCACCACGCGGACCTCGTGACCGAGACGCGCCAATGCCTTCGGCAGCGCGTGCGCTACATCGGCGAGTCCGCCCGTTTTCGAGAGCGGCGCGACTTCGCTCGCGGCAAACAGCACGCGCATGATCAGTACGCCGGCAGCTCGACGCGGATCAGAAGACCGAGCTCGTATGGATGGGCCAGCAAGTCGTGCTGAGGATAGGCACGCAAAGCGCGGATGCCGCCGTTCACCTCGTTCTCGAGCGCGAACTCGGCTCGCTCGTGGTTGCCCGTGACGAGCCGCAGGCGTTTCTTCGTGCCGTCTGCGCGCTCGGCCTCGACCGCGATCGATTCCGCGGGAATGCCATTCGTGGCGACCGCTGCGCGGAGACTCCCGCCGGCCTGCGGCTCGAGGCGCACGCCGGACCAGCGTGTTTGCACGAGCTTTTTCCAGCGCGCGAGGTTGACCGCCATCTTTCCGCGGCGGCCCCGGATCCGCTCGGCCAGCAACGCGGCCGGCGTATACAGCTGGACGCGATATTCGTCCAGCATCCGCGCCGAACTGAAGCGCGCCAAGGCCGTGCGCACCGAGCTTCGCACGCGGCGCAGCCACGCGGCGGCCGGCGGCCGTCCATCGGGGCCGTAGTATTCCGGCAGCACCTGTTGTTCGAGCATCTCGAACAATCGCAGCGCTTCGCGATGCCTGCGCTCCTCCGTCGGCACGTCGAGCGCGGGCTCCAGCCCGTAGCCGTTCATGCCGTCGAAGCCCTCGGCCCACCAACCGTCCAGGACCGAAACATTGACGCCGCCGTTGGCGGCGGCCTTCATGCCCGAGGTGCCGCTCGCCTCCAGCGGGTACTCCGGCGTGTTGAGCCAGATGTCGCAGCCCTGCACGAGCTGTCGCGCGAGCGTGAGATCGTAGCCTTCGACGACGAACAGCTTTCCGATAAACTCGGGGCGGAGCGAATGCTCGTGTAACTGGCGGATCAGCTCCTGCGCTCCCTGGTCGTGCGGGTGCGCCTTGCCGGCGAATACGAGCAGCGCGGGCCGTTCGGGATGGCCGAGCAGGCGCGCAAGTCTCGGCGCGTCCTCGAGCAGCAGGTTCGCGCGCTTGTAAGCGGCGAAGCGGCGCGCGAATCCGATCACGGGCGCGCCGCGATCGGCGGCATCGAGCCCCGCGAGTATCGCTTCGATCCGCTCGGTATCGAGCCCGTTCCGCCGATGTTGCGCGTCGAGCCGGGTGCGGAGCGCCCGGATCATGGTGGCGCGAAGTCCCGCGCGCAGCGTCGCCAGCTCCGCGTCGGGAAGCTCCTCGACGCAGCGCGTGTCCGTGTCCGACAGGGGGCGGCGCCGCCAGCCGGGCACGCTCGCATCGAGCAGCTCGCGCCATGACGGCGCCACGAATGTCGGCAAGTGCACGCCATTCGTGACGTAGCCGATCGGATTTTCCGCCGGCGGGACCTGGGGCCAGATGTGGCTCTCCATCCGGGCGGCCACGTCGCGGTGCACACGCGACACGGCATTCCGGTGGCACGACGTCCGGATCGCAAGCGCAGTCATGTTGAAACGGTCGCCCGAGTTCGCTCCGAGCGCGAATATCCGCCGTTCCGGCACGTGCAGTGCACCGAGATACGTGCCGAGAAAGTGCCGCATCTGGTCGTAGTTGAAAACGTCGTGACCCGCCGCGACCGGCGTGTGCGTCGTGAAAACCGTAGCGGCAGCGACGGTTTCGAGCGCCGCGCCGAAGGAGTGGCCCCAGGCGATGCGCTCGCGCATGCGCTCGAGAACCATGAAGGCCGCGTGGCCCTCGTTGACGTGCCAGACGCTCGGCTGCAGTCCGAGCATCCGGATCGCGCGCACGCCGCCGATGCCGAGCACGATCTCCTGGCGCAGGCGCATGTCGTGCCCGGAGTCGTACAGTCGGGCGGTGATGTCGCGGTCCGGTTCCGGGTTCTCCTCGATGTCCGTATCGAGCAGGAAGAGCGGGATCGGTCCGACCTCCATGCGCCAAAGCCGCGCCTGCACGATACCGCCCGCCATCGGTATCGGGATGCGCAACTCGTGCCGCATCGCGTCAAGCACCGGCGCGACTCCCGCCGCCTCCGGTTCGAACTCGGCGGGGATTGCCCGCTGGCGGCCCTCGCCGTCGATCTGCTGCGTGAAATAGCCGTGATTGTAAAGCAGGCCGACTGCGACCAGCGGAACCTCGAGATCGCCCGCGGTTTTCAGATGATCTCCCGCCAGCACGCCGAGCCCGCCCGCGTAAATCGGCAGGCGCTCGTCGACCGCATATTCCGCGCAGAAATACGCGACCAGCTCGCTCCGGTGCTCCGGCTCGGCCCGCGCGCGGCTCATTCGCTCGTGTGCAGGGCCTGGCCCAGCATGTCCGGCGTGACCAGCGTGATGCCGGCCGGAGACATGTAAAAGCGTCGCGAGTCCTTGTCCTTGTCATAACCGATCACGAAATTGTCGGGAACGACGCAGGCCTTGTCGAGGATCGTGCGGCGGATACGACAGGATTTCCCGATGCGCACATTGGGGAGCACGACCGATTCGTCCACGTCAGACTGGGCCTCGACATGCACGTTCGGGAACAGCACCGAGCGCCGGACAGTGGCGCCCGCGACGATGCAGCCGCCAGCCACCATCGCGTTGAGCGCCATGCCGCGACGTTCCGGATCGTCGAATACAAACTTGGCCGGCGGCAATTGCTCCTGGTAGGTCCAGATCGGCCAGTCCTGGTCATAGAGATTGAGCTCCGGCTTGACCTCGATCAGCTCCATGTTCGCCTGCCAGTAGGAGTCCACCGTCCCGACGTCGCGCCAGTAACCCTGGGCGTCACCGCTTGCGTCCCTGAATGAGTAGGCGAATACCTTGCAGCGCTCGATCGCGGCCGGAATGATGTTGCGGCCGAAATCGTGATTCGAGTCCGTGTCGGTGGCGTCGCGCACCAGTTCCTCGATCAGGAAGCCCGTGCCGAATACGTAGATGCCCATCGAAGCAAGCGCCGTGCCGGCCTTGCCCGGCAGGGTTTCCGGATCGCGCGGCTTCTCCGCGAACCGGATGACGCGCCATTGCTTGTCAACGGCCATCACGCCGAAGCTGCGCGCCTGCTCAACCGGTACCTCGATGCAGCCGACGGTGATGTCGGCACCGGTTTCCACGTGTGCCGCGACCATCGGCCCATAGTCCATCTTGTAAACGTGATCGCCGGCCAGGATCAACACATGCGACGGGTCGTGGTGACGGATGATGTCGATGTTCTGATACACGGCATCCGCCGTGCCCGCGTACCACGCGGTCTCGCTGACGCGCTGCTGCGCCGGCAGCAATTCGATGAACTCGTTGAACTCGCCGCGCAGGAAGCCCCATCCCTTCTGGATGTGCAGGATCAGCGAATGCGACTTGTACTGCGTCAATACGGCGATGCGCCGTATGCCGGAGTTCAGGCAATTCGACAGCGGAAAGTCGATGATGCGGAACTTGCCGCCGAACGGCACTGCGGGCTTCGCGCGCCAGTCGGTCAACGAGCTGAGCCGCGAGCCGCGGCCGCCAGCGAGCACGAGCGCAAGCGTGTCGCGCGTCAGGCGGCTGACGAATCGGGCTTCGGTCACCTTCACGGCCGCTACTGTAACAGCCTTGGGCACGTGGTCATGGCAGGATGCCGGCATGCGCATCGTTCTGCTGTGGCACATGCATCAACCGGAATACCGCGTCGACGGGCGATTCATGCGCCCCTGGGTCTACCTGCACGCGCTCGCGGGCTACACCGACATGGCCGCGAAACTCGAATCCGCCGGTACCATGCGCGCCGTCGTCAATTTCACGCCGGTGCTGCTCGATCAGATCGATGACTACGACCGGCGGCTTCGGCAGTCGCGCCGCCAGGGAACGCCGGTCGGCGATGCGATGCTCGACGCGCTCGTGACGGCACCAGCGCCGGGTCCCGCGCGCGCTGAGGTCGTGCGCACCTGCCTGTCTGCACTCACGAGTCCGCGCGCGAACCGGCATCCGGCATACCGCGCGCTGGCCGAGGCCGCGGCGCGTCACGATGCTGCAACATTGCCCGACGGGCTATTCAACGATCTGCTGGTCTGGTTTCACCTGCCGTGGATCTGCGAATCGGTTCGCAACGACGATGCTCGGGCAAAGCCGCTCCTCGAACGCGCGCAGGACTTCGATCGGGACGCGCGCCATGCGCTCTTCGAGCTGATCGCGGGAGCCGTCGCCCGCTTGCTGCCACGCTGGCGGGCACTCGCTCGTGACGATCGCATCGAGATCGCGACCTCGCCCTTCCATCATCCGCTGTGCCCGCTGCTGCTCGATTTCGGCAGCGCCCTTGACCGCGCGCCTTCGATCACCCTGCCTGCCGCACCGTATCCCGGCGGCGAGGCGCGTCTGCGCTGGCATCTCGACCAGGGGCTCGAGCGATGCACGTCGCTCGTCGGGTGTCGCCCGACCGGTTGCTGGCCGCCCGAGGCCGCGCTGTCCGAGGCGGTTTTTCCGTTCCTGGCGCAGTCCGGTTTTGAATGGACCGCGAGCAGCCGCTCGGTGCTCGATGCGACCTTCCGTCATCACGGGTCACAGGGCCCCGGTCCGTACCGTCTGTTCCGCAACGATGATGCGGGGATCTTCTGCGCGTTCCGCGACGACGGTCTTTCCGATCGCATCGGATTCGAGTATCAGCATTGGCAGCCGGCGGATGCGGTGCGCGACCTGATCCTGCACCTCGAAACGATCTCGCGCGAACCGGATCGCGACCTGGTGTTGATCGCTCTCGATGGCGAGAATCCCTGGGAATACTTCCCGGACGAAGGCAGCGGATTCCTCGGCGGGCTTTACCAGGCGCTGAGCGCGCATGCCGCGCTCCGGCCCGCGACGCTTCGCGACTGCGTGCGGGATCTCAGCGGCACCGCCACCTCACTTCCTCCAATCCGCGCCGGCAGCTGGGTGCACGGCGAGCTGCTGACCTGGATCGGCCATCCGGAAAAGAACCGCGCCTGGGAGATGCTGATCGCAGCCAAGCGCCGCTACGACGAGCGCGCCCGCACGGATCCGGCGCTCGAGCACCGGCTCGGCGCGTGTGAAGGCTCGGACTGGTTCTGGTGGCCTGGGGTGCACAATCCGACACCGGCCGTGGCGCAGTTCGACGAGCTCTTCCGCGCGCAATTGTCTGCGCTCTACCGTGCGCTCGACCTGCCACCGCCGCAGGAGCTCGCTCGAACCTTTGCATCCGGTGTTGATTACGAGGTTGCTGCCGGCGGCACGATGCAGCGCGGTTTATGAGCGCGAAGCCGTGGTGCGCGCGGAGCGCGGGTGTGCTCCTGCATCTCACGTCGCTGCCCGGCCATCGGCTGGACGGCGACGCGCGCCAATTCGCGCATCGTATCGCGGGCGCGGGCCTGCGCGTGTGGCAAATCCTGCCCGCCGGCCCGAGCGCAGTCGAACGCAATCCGTTTGCGTCTGCATCGACATTCGCCGGCGATCCGTCCCTCGTGAATGACCAGGGGGCGATCGAACGAAAAGCCTACGACAGGTTTTGCGAGGCCAATTCGGACTGGCTCGAAGACTGGGCGCTGTTCGTGGCGCTCAAGGAAATGCACGGCGGCGAGCCGTGGTGGCGGTGGCCCGAGGCCCTCCGCCGTCGTGATCCTGCGGCTCTCGCGCAGGCACGGAGCACGCATGGTGCGACGATCGACAGGGCGCGAATCGCGCAGTTTCGCTTCGATGCCGCCTGGACCGCATGGCGCCGCGACCTCCAGGTGCTCGGTATCCGCCTTTTTGGCGACGTGCCGCTCTTCGTGTCGCGCGATTCGGCGGATGTCTGGGCACACCGCGAGCTGTTCATGGCGGACGCGGACGGCGCGCTCGAGTCCGTCGTCGGCGTACCGCCCGATGCATTTTCCGAAACGGGCCAGTTGTGGGGCCTGCCACCGTACCGCTGGGACGCGATGGCGGCGAGCGGATATGCCTGGTGGAAACGGCGTTTCGAGGTGCAGGCCGCACGTCACGATCTGCTGCGGCTCGATCACTTTCGCGCATTCGCCGCCTGGTGGTGCATACCGCCGGATGCGCCGACCGCCGCGGCGGGCGCCTGGGTGCCGGGACCCGGGCGCGCGCCGATCGATGCGCTCGCGCCGGTGCTTGGGGACGTGCAGCTCATCGCGGAAGATCTCGGCGTCATCACCGACGACGTGATCGCGCTGCGGCATGCGCTCGGCCTGCCGGGCATGCGCGTGCTGCAATTCGCATTCGACGACAACCCGGAGAATCCGCACCTGCCGCGGCATCACGGGCCCGATTCAGTCTGTTATACCGGCACCCATGACAACGACACGACGCTCGGCTGGTGGCGCTCGCTGCCGACGGAGCAGCAGACGGCCGTCGCGGCGGAATTGGGTACCGGGATTCCCGCAATGCCGGCCGCACTGGTCGAGCTCGCCTGGGCTTCACCCGCGCCGCTCGCGATCGTGCCGTTGCAAGACCTGCTGGGGCTCGGCAGCGAGGCCCGAATGAACCGGCCGGGCATCAAGGAAGGTAATTGGCGCTGGTCCTTTCGCTGGGATCAGCTGCCGGGCGAATTCGGGAAGGCGCTGCGCGCGAACCTGGATCGCGCCGGCCGGATTCCATGAACCACGATCCATTCGCATTCCCGCCGCAGATCAGCGATTTCGAACGGCAGGTCTTCGGCGAAGGACACCACTGGCACGCTTACCGTTTTCTCGGCGCCAATCCGCGCCGAGTCGACGGCATCGACGGAACGCTGTTCGCGACCTGGGCACCGGGAGCGCAGCGAATCAGCGTCGTGGCCGACTTCAATCGCTGGGATGGGCGCTGCCATCCGCTGCGGCGTCACCCCGGCGGGATCTGGGAGTTGTTCATTCCCGGCACCGGTGCGGGCGCGCTGTACAAGTTCGAGATCGTCGGCCGCGACGGCGAGCTTCGGCTGAAAGCCGATCCTTACGGGCGAAAGTTCCAGTCGCCCCCGGAGACGGCTTCGATCGTCGAGGGCATCTCTGCTCACGCCTGGACGGACGAGGACTGGCTGCGCGCGCGCCGCGAGAGGGACTGGCTGCATGCGCCAATGTCCGTCTACGAGGTGCATCTCGGCTCGTGGCGGCGCGGACCTGACCGGCCTGCCAACTACCGGGAGATCGCGACCGCGCTGGTGCCGTACGCGCTCGAGCTCGGGTTCACGCATGTCGAGCTCCTGCCGATCAGCGAGCATCCTTACGAAGCGTCCTGGGGTTACCAGACGCTCGGCAACTTCGCGCCTGTGAGCCGGCACGGCACGCCCGACGACTTTCGCTGGTTCGTCGATCACTGCCATCGGCACGGGCTCGGCGTCATTCTCGACTGGGTGCCGGCCCACTTCCCGCGCGACGAGCACGGCCTCGTGTGGTTCGATGGCGGCCCGCTCTACGAATATGGCGATCCGCGGCGCGGCGCGCATCCGGACTGGGACACGCTGATATACGACTACGGCCGGCCGGAGGTGCGCAATTACCTGCTCGCGAGCGCGCTGCACTGGCTCGAGGAATTCCACGTCGATGCGCTCCGCGTCGACGCGGTGGCCTCGATGCTGTACCTCGATTATTCGCGGAAGCCTGGCGAGTGGCTGCCAAATCGCCACGGCGGCCGCGAGAATCTCGAAGCGATCGACTTCCTGCGCGAACTCAACCACGTGGTTCACGATCGCCATGCGGGCGCGCTCATGATTGCCGAGGAATCCACCGCCTGGCCGCTTGTCACGCGGCCGACCCATGCCGGTGGGCTCGGTTTCTCGATGAAATGGAATCTTGGCTGGATGCACGACACGCTCGACTACTTCCGGCTCGATCCGGTGCACAGGCGTCATCATCACGACCGGCTCACATTCAGCCAGCTTTACGCCTACAACGAGAATTTCGTGCTGCCGCTGTCGCATGACGAGGTCGTGCACGAAAAAGGCTCGCTGCTCGCGAAGATGCCTGGGGACTCGTGGCAGCAATTTGCGAACTTGCGTCTCCTCTACTGCTATCAGTGGACGCACCCGGGAAAGAAGCTCCTGTTCATGGGGCAGGAGTTCGCGCAGGCAAGCGAATGGAGCCACGAAGCAGGTCCCGACTGGAATGCGATCGGCCATCCGCCCAATGCCGGCGTGCACCGCCTCGTGCAGGACCTGAACCGGCTCTATCGCGAGTGGCCTGCCCTGCATCGCCACGATTTCGACGCAGAGGGCTTCGCCTGGATCGACTGCAACGATCGCGACCAGTCGACGCTTTCGTTCCTGCGCCGCGCGGGTGACGACTTCGTCGTGGTCGTGCTGAACTTCACGCCGGTCGTTCGCGAGGGATACCGCATTGGCGTTCCGGTGGCCGGCAGCTATCGCGAGCTGCTGAACTCCGACTCTTCATCCTATGGCGGCAGCAATATCGGCAACGCAGGCCTGGTGAATGCCTCGGGCGGGCCGCTGCACGGCTACCCGCATTCCTTTGCGCTGACGCTCCCGCCGCTCGCCGCGGTGATACTGCAGCTGTCCTGACGAGGGGTGCAGTCATTCAAAGGGGTCGCATCCCCTTCTGCGGCGCATTCGTATCGGAACTGTCCTGGATTGGAAGGGGATGCGACCCCTTTGAATGACTGCGTCCCCTTTGTCAGATGACAGCGGTGGCTTCGATTTCGACTTTGGCGCGCGGATTCGAGCAGCGCGGAGACGACGACGACGGACATCGCGGGGAAGTTGCGGCCCATCAGTTCGCGGTAGCTCGTGCCGATTTCCGCAAGCGAGGCGTTGTACTCGTCGCGGCTGGTCACGTACCAGGTGAGCCGCACCAGGTGCCCGGGCCCGGCGTCGGCACAGGCGAGCACGTCGATGATGTTCGAGAGCGCCTGGCGCGTCTGCATCGCGAAATCGTCGCTGACGATGCGCTGTTCGGCATCCCAGCCGATCTGCCCGGACACGAAGACCAGCCGGCCCTCGGCCGCGATGCCGTTCGCATAGCCGCGCGGGCGCGCCCAGCCCTCCGGCTGCAGGATGTCGTGGCTCATTTCATGAGCTCCCGGCCGATGATCAGCTTCTGCACTTCGCTCGCCCCCTCGTAGATCCGCAGCGCCCGGACCTCGCGATACAGCCGCTCGATGATCTCGCCGCGCACCAGCCCGCGACCGCCGAACATCTGCAGCGCGCGATCGATGATGGTCTGCGCGCTCTCCGTCGCGGTCAGCTTCGCCATCGCCGCGGCCGACGTGAACGGATGCCCGCTGTCACGCAGCCACGCGGCGCGATAGGTCAGCAGTTCCGCCGCGTCCAGTGCCGTTGCCATTTCAGCGAGCGCCGTCTGCGTGAGCTGGAAGTCCGCGAGCATGCGCCCGAACATGCCGCGCGAACGCGTGTGCAGCAGCGCTTCGTCCATGGCGCGCCGCGCGAACCCGCAGGCGGCGGCGGCAACCGATGTGCGGAACACGTCGAGGGTGCGCATTGCAATGCGGAATCCCTCGCCTTCCTCGCCGATCAGCCGCTCCGCCGGAATGCGGCACTCCTCGAAGGCGATGCGTGCCAGCGGATGCGGCGCCATCGCATCGATCCGCTCGGCGACCGAGAACCCGCGATCGCCCGGCTCGACGACGAAAGCGCTGATGCCGTCGGCCGAAACGCTGCCGTCATTGCGGCGCTGTCCCGGCGCCGTGCGCGCAAATACGCAGTAGAAATCGGCTATGCCGCCGTTCGAAATCCAGGTCTTCGAGCCGTCCACCACGTAGGACGCGCCGTCCCGACGCGCAGCGGTCTTCATCGCGGCGACGTCCGAACCCGCCTCCGGTTCGGACAACGCGAATGCGGCGATGGCCGCGCCCGCGGCGACCCGCGGCAGGTAGTGCGCGCGCAGGCGCTCGCTGCCCGCGAGCGACAGCGGGGCGCTGCCGAGTCCCTGCATCGCGAATGCGAAGTCGGCGAGGCCATCCTGATGTGCCAGGATCTGCCGCAATACGCAGATCGATCGCGCGTCGAAATCCTCCGCGGCGCCGCCGTCCGCCGCGCGCAGGCAGTGGCGCAGCAATCCCGTCTTGCCGAGTCTCCCGACCAGCTCGCGGCAGCGCGCATCGACCGCGGCCCGCTCGGAGGGATGGTCGCCGTCGGCGAGTCCGGCCGCCCATTTCTCGGCTTCCGTTGCGAGCCGCCGGTGCGACTCGTCGAAGAAAGGCCATTGCAGGCGGTCGTGGTGCGTGGCCATCAATTGCCCTCGAATACGGGTTTGCGCTTGGCGGCGAAGGCCTCGAACGCGCGCCGGAAATCGTTGCTCTGCATGCAGACCGCCTGCGCTTTCGACTCGGCGTCAATCGCGTCGTCGAGGCCCATGTTCCATTCGCGGTGCAGCATCCGCTTGGTCATCGCATGCGCGAAGGTCGGGCCATCGGCGATCTCGGCGGCCAGCTGCAGCGCCCGAACCATCAGCACATCCGCCGGGACGACGGCATTGAAGAATCCCCAGCGCTCGCCTTCCTCGGCGCTGAATGGCCGGCCGGTATAGAGCAGCTCCGCCGCGCGTCCCTGCCCGATCACGCGCGGCAGGAGCGCACAGGCGCCCATGTCGCAGCCGGCGAGCCCAACGCGCACGAACAGGAAGGCGGTGCGCGCCGCCGGCGTCGCGTAGCGGAAATCGGATGCGAGCGCGATCATCGCGCCCGCGCCCGCGCAGCTGCCGTCGATGGCGGAGATCACGGGCTGCGGGCAGGCGCGCATCGCGCGCACCAGGTCGCCGGTCATGCGCGTGAATTCGAGCAACGCCGGCTTGTCCATTTTCGTCAGCGGCCCGATGATCTCGTGCACGTCGCCGCCCGAGCAGAAGTTGCCGCCGGCGCCGTCTATCACGACCGCCCTCACGACGCTGTCCGTCGTCAGCCCACGAAACAGATCGCGGAGTTCCGCGTAGGATTCGAACGTCAGCGGATTGCGCCGCTCGGGACGATTGAGCGTGATGCGGCCGATGCGGTTCTCGACCTTCCACAGGAAATGCTGCGCGCGATAGGCCGCGGGTTCCGTGATCGCATGGCTCATGCTTCGCTTCCTTCCAGTGACCGGACGTGCGTTTTCAGGCGGCCGAGCAGGCCCGCCATCGCGTTCATTTCGCGAGCGGACAGCTCCGAGAAGGCCTCGACGATCCAGCGCTCGTGCTGCTGCGCCATGGCCGTGAAGGCGCGCCGGCCCGCGCGCGTGAGCCGCACGCGCCAGACACGCCGGTCCGCCGGATCGGCGACCCGCTCGACGAGACCTTCCTGCTCGAGCAGATCCGTGATGCCGGTGATGTTGCCGCCGGTCACCATCATGCGCTGTGACAGCTCGTTCATGCGCAGGCCCTGCGGCGAGCGTTCGAGCTGGGCCATCAGGTCGAAGCGTGGCAGGGTCGTCGCATAGTGTTCCTGCAGCAACCGGCGCGTGCGTGTCTCGACCAGGCGATTGGTCGCGAGCATGCGCAGCCACAGCCGGATCGCGCCGTGATCGTCGCTGACCGCGCGGGTTTCCGTGTCGATGGCGCGCTTCGGCATCAGGTCACCTCGCCGCCGGCGATCGCGATGCTCTGGCCGTTCATGCTCTCGCTGCCGGGCTCGCAGAGCCAGAGCACGGCATTCGCGACTTCTTCCGGCCTGACCAGGCGCTGCTGCGGATTGAAGGACACGAGTGTCTCCCGCGCCTCCGCCTCGCTGCGCCCGGTCTTGGCGCTGATGTTCGTCATCGCGTCGCGCACGATCCCGGTATCGGTATAGCCCGGGCAGACGGCATTGACGGTGATGCCGGTCTTCGCGACCTCGAGCGCGAGCGCGCGCGTCATGCCGATGACGCCATGCTTGGCCGCGCAATAGGCCGTGCAGTACGCGTAGCCGCGAAGCCCCGCCGTACTCGATACGTTGACGATACGGCCCCAGTTCGCCGCGAGCATCGCACCGATCGCGGCGCGCGTGCAGTGGTAGCTGCCGGTCAGGTTGACGTCGAGCATCTCGCGCCAGAACGCCTCGTCGCTTTTCGAGAGCGCCCGGCTCGCCGGCCGCCCGGCATTGTTGACGAGGATCGAAATCTCGCCGGCGGCTTCGCGCGCCTCGGCGAATGCGCGTTCCACCTGTCTTGCATCGGTGACGTCGGCGGTGACCGTGACCGTGGTCCCGGGCATGCCGGTTGCGGTCTCGTCGAGCTCTGCCGCCGTGCGACCGAGAATCGTCACGCGCGCGCCGGCCGTCGCCAGCGACTGCGCGATCGCGGCGCCGATGCCGCGACCGCCCCCCGTCACCAGCGCATGCCGTCCCGCCAGTGTTTCGCTCATGCTTCGCTCCTCATACCGGGCCTGCCATCTGCGCCGCGCGCTCGAGATTGCGTTCGAGCTGGCGCCTGGCGGTTGCGTACTGCGGCGGCCACCATTGCTCCTGCCAATGCTGCTCCGCCGCGGCGCGCAGCGTCCAGGCCGGATCGGCCAGGTGCGGCCGTGCGAGCGCGCAGAGGTCCGCGCGGCCGGCCGCTATGATCGAGTTGGCGTGATCGGCATCGAAGATGTTGCCGACCGCAATGGTCGGGATGCCGACGACGTTTCGCACGAGATCCGAGTACGGTGTCTGCCACATGCGCCCGTACACCGGATTCTGCCAGGGCACGGTCTGTCCGCTCGACAGGTCGAGAATATCGACGCCGCCGGCCTTCATCGCCTGCGCGATCGCGATCAGATCGTCCTCGTCGAGACCGCCCTCGGCCCAGTCGGTCGACGACAGACGCACGGACAGAGGCCGCTCTGCCGGCCAGGCCGCGCGCACCGCGACCGCGACTTCCAGCGGAAACCGCAGGCGGTTCTCGATCGGCCCGCCATAGGCGTCCTGGCGCAGGTTGGTCAGCGGCGACAGGAAGCTCGCAAGCAGGTAGCCGTGCGCCATGTGCAGTTCGAGCATGTCGAAGCCCGCCACGGCGGCGAATCGCGCGCTCCGCACGAAATCCGCGAGCACGCGATCCATGTCGGCGCGTGTCATCTCGCGCGGCGGCGCGCTGATGCCCTCGAGATACGGCAGCGGCGACGGCGCGATCGTTTCCCAGTTGCCGGATCGCAGCGGATGATCGTCGTCCTCCCAGCCCAGCTGCGTGGATCCTTTGCGGCCGGAATGTCCGAGCTGCATGCAGAATTTCGTGGGGCTGTGCTGGTGCACGAACCCGACGATGCGCTGCCAGGCGTCGCGCTGCGTCTCGTTCCAGATGCCGGTGCATCCGGGCGAGATGCGCGCGTCGGGCGACGTGCAGGTCATCTCGGTGTATACGAGGCCGGCTCCGCCGGTCGCGCGGGCGCCGAGATGCACGAGGTGCCAGTCGCCGGGCATGCCTTCGTCGGCCGAATACTGCGCCATCGGCGAGACGACGATGCGGTTTTCGAGCGTCATGCCGCGCAGCTGGAATGGCAGGAACATCGGCGGACGCGCGGACGGCGCGCCCACGCACTTCGCGAGCTGCGTTTCGACTTCGGCGACGAACGGCGGATCGCGCAGGCGCAGGTTCGCATGGCCGATGCGCTGGCTGCCGGTCAGCAGGCTGTAGGTGAACTGCCAGGGCTCGAGTCGCGTGTAGCGTGCGACCTCCTCGAACCAGCGCATGCGGTTGCGCGCAGCGCTCTGCAGTTTGAGCGCCTCGGTCGAGCGCTCTTCCTGGTAGGCCGAGAGCGAGGACGGGATGTCGGCGGTTCCGGCAGTCTGCGCGACCAGCGCAATGGCGTCTTCCATCGCGAGCTTCGTGCCGGATCCGATCGAGAAATGCGCCGTGTGCGCGGCATCGCCGATCAGCACCCGGTTGCCATGGTGCCAGCGCTTGCAGAGCACGCGCTGGAAGTTGAGCCAGGCCGAGCCGCGCAGATGCGATGCGTTGCTCATGAGGCGGTGGCCATCGAGGTATTTCGCGAACAGCGCCTCGCAGAACACGATCGACTGCTCGTGGTTTGCGCGGTCGAGGCCGTGCGCGAGCCAGGTCTCCTCGCGGGTCTCGACGATGACGGTCGAAAGATCCTTGCTGAACTGATAGGCGTGGATCTGGAACCAGCCGTGTTCCGTTTCCTCGAAGGCGAAGGTGAAGGCCGGGAATGGCTTCGTCGTGCCGAGCCAGATATAGCGGCATTCGCGCGTGTCGATGTCCGGTTCAAAAATCGTTTCATGGCGCTTACGCGCGCGGCTGTTGACGCCGTCGGCCGCGACGACGAGATCCGCGTCCGCGAATGCCGCGTCGTCGTCTATTTCACGCTGGAAATGGTGCCGGACCCCGAGCTCCACGCCGCGCTCCTGCAGGATGCCGAGCAGGCGCTTGCGCTCGATGCCGCAGAAGCCGTGGCCTCCCGTCGTGACGGTCGTCCCGCGGTAATGGACGTCGATGTCGTCCCAGTGGTGAAAGCTGCCGGTGATCGCGGCGTGGGTGGAGCCATCCGCGGCCTGGAACCCCTCCATCGTGCGGTCCGAGAACACGACGCCCCAGCCGAAGGTGTCGTCGGGCCGGTTGCGCTCGTAGACCTCGACCTCCGCCCGCGGCAGGGCCTTGCGGAACAGGATGGCGGCGTAGAGGCCCGCCGGGCCGCCGCCGAGACAGACAATGCGCTTCATGGCCGGGTGTCCATGCCGGCAGACATTACAGGCCTCAATAGTTTATATGTCAACTACTTGCGGGAACTGCGACCGTACTCACGAAGAGGGGTCGCATCCCATTTCCCAGCCTGCAGCTCCACGTTCCAATCGGACCGTAATGGGATGCGACCCCTTTGAAGGGGATGCGACCCCTTTCAAGGCTGGCGGAGGGCCTTGCGCTGCAGCTTGCCGGTGGCTGTCTTCGGCAGCGCCTCCATGAACTCGATCATCCGCGGGTACTTGTAGGGCGCGATGCGCTGCTTCACGAAATCCTGCAGTTCCCGCATCAGGGCGATATCCCCTGCCCTGCCGGGAGCGAGCACGACGCAGGCTTTCACGACGGTGCCGCGTTCCGGATCCGGCGCGCCGATCACGGCGCATTCGCGCACCGCCGGGTGCGCGAGCAGCGCCCATTCCACTTCCGGCCCCGCGATGTTGTAGCCGGCTGAGACGATCATGTCGTCGGCGCGCGCGACGAACCAGAAATAGCCGTCTTCGTCCACGCGATAAATATCGCCCGTGACGTTCCAGCCGAACTGCACATAGTCGCGCTGACGTTCGTCGTCGAGATATCGGCAGCCGGTCGGACCGGTGACGGCGAGTCTGCCGGTGCCGCCGCGCGGCAGCGGTTGCCCCTGTTCATCGAGCACGCAGGCACGATAGCCGGGCAGCGGTTTCCCGGTGGCGCCCGGGCGGATATCCTCCTCCGCGGCCGAGATGAAGATATGGATCATCTCCGTCGCGCCGATGCCGTCGATGATGCGGATGCCGGTTTCCTGATGCCAGAGATCGGATATTGCCTTGGGCAGGAATTCGCCCGCCGAAACGCAGCGCTTCAGCGACGTGAGGTCATGCCCCGCCAGTTCGCCCGCGAGCGCGCGATAAGCGAACGGCGCGGTGAAGAGGCAGGTGACGCGGTGTTTTTCGATCGCGTCGAGGATGGTCGCCGGCGACGGCGTCTCGATCGGCACGGCGGCGGCGCGGAAGCGCAGCGGAAAAACGAGGAGTGCGCCGAGGCCGAACGTAAAGCCGAGCGGCGGACTGCCGGCGTAGACGTCTCCGGGAGCCGTCTTCAGGAGATGCCGCCCGACCACGTCCGCCATCGCGAGCACGTCGCGATGAAAATGCATGCAGGCTTTCGGCTGCCCGGTTGTGCCCGAGGTGAACGCGAGCAGGCAGACGTCTTCCGACGCCGTATCGACATTCGTGAATCGATCCGAAACTCCCGCCATGCGGCTTTCGAGATCGCCATTGCCCCAGGCGATGATCGTGGCGAGGCCTTCGGCAGCGGTCGCGGCGTTCTGCAGCTCGACGAGCAGGCGCTGGTCGCAGAGTGCGAATGCGGGCCTCGATTTGTCGATGATGGCCGCGAGCTCCGTCGCGCGCAGCATCGGCATCGTCGTCACGGCGATTGCGCCCGCCTTCATGACGGCGAGCCAGGCGGCGAATAGCTCCGGGCCGTTATAGCCGCGCAGCAGTATTCGGTTGCCGGGAACGACGCCGGCCGCCACCAGTACGTTCGCCATGCGGTTCGCGCGCGCGAGCAGTTCGCGATAGCTGATCGGGCCGGCATCCGTCAGCAGCGCCGGGCGGTCGCCATGCCCTTCCGCGATTGCGTCGTCAAGCAACACGGTCGCGCAATTGAGGCGAGGCGGGTAGCGCAGTTCCGGCAGATCGAAATGCAGCCGCGGCCACTGCTCTTTCGGTGGCAGCCGGTCCCGTGCAAACGTATCCACGGCGGCATTCTACTCAAGGGAATAAGAAGAGACGCACCCCTTTTCTAGATGGGTCGCATCCCTTTATGGAATTGTTAAGTCGAGCGTGCTTTCTCGCTTCGAAAGGGATGCGACCCCTTTTAGTTAGTAGAATCCGTGGATGGCGGCATACCTCGAGGCAGAACAGGAGCTGGCGCGGCTGGCGAGACGCGCGGCCGGCATGCGCGGCGGCCCACGCGCGCTGATCCTGCCCGGCATCATGGGCTCGTCCATTGGCCGGGTGCGCAAGGACGGCAGCGACGACGTCACCTGGTTCGATCCGTTCGAAATCGCGCAGGGCCAGATCACCAAGCTCGCGCTGCCGGACGGCTCCCGTTACGGCCCGCTCGGCGTCCTGCGCTTTGCCTACGAACGGCTCCGCCTCGTGCTTCGGATTGCGGGCTTCGACGCCGCTTTCCACCCGTACGACTGGCGCCGCGACCTCGACTGGAATGGCGAGCAGCTGACCGCCCGGCTGGTGCGCGAGCGCCGCCAGGACGTCGATCCTCGTCGGCCACAGCATGGGCGGCCTGGTTGCCCGCGCTGCGCTCGCGCACGCCGGCGCGAGCCGCATCAGCCGCGTGATCCAGCTCGGCACGCCGAATCGCGGCGCCTTCGTCGCGGTCCAGGCGCTGCGCGGCACCTACCCGCTGGTGCGCCGCGTCGCGATGCTCGACCTGCATCACGACGCCGGCGAAATCGCGGACAAGGTGCTTGACGACCTTTCCCGGCCTCTGCGGCCTGCTGCCAGCCGCCGCCGCCTGCAAAGACTTCGATCCCTTCGACGCCACGCACTGGCCCGACGGGCCGCGCCCGAATGTCAGCCTGCTGAAAGCGGCCGCGCTCGCAATTGAAGCGCTGCCGCCGCCGGACCAGCGGTTCGCGCTGATAGCGGGCCACGGGCAGGACACCGTGATGTCTCTGCGCCGCCGCAACCGCAAGCTCGAATTCGGCCGCAGCCCGGCCGGCGACGGCACGGTGCCGCTCGCGCTCGCGCATTGGCCGGGGCTGCCGGCCTGGTACGTCGAGGAAGCGCATGGATCGCTGCCCGGCAATGTCGAAGTCGGGCGCGCGGTCATCGATCTCGCGCGCGGCGAGACGACCAACACCCTGCCGCACGTGTTGCCGCGCAGCCGCAACGTGCGGGTGCTGTGGCAGGAAGACACCCGCGCCGCGCCCGATCCGAAAATCGCCTGGTCGGATCTTTCCGAACGCGAGCAGCGCGAATTTCTGCACGAGTTCGTCGACAGCGCCCAGCCGCCGTCAGTGCCGATCCCGGGCACCGAGCGCGGCGCGCCGGTCACGCCGGTCGAACTCGCTTTCGTCGAGGGCAGCATCACGCAGAGCAGCGCCGGCGCAGTCGTGCTCGGCGCCTTCGCAAACGTCGAGCCCGCGGGCGCCGCGCTGGCGATCGACCGCATCCTGCAGGGCGCGATCAGCGATCTGGCGCGCCGCCGCGCGCTCAGCGCCGCCGCCGGCGAAGTCTTCGTGCTGCCCGTCGGTCGCCGCGGCCTCGCGGCGCGGCTCGTCGTATTTGCGGGGCTCGGCGCATTCGGCCGCTACGGGCCGGACGTGCAGCGGCTCGCCGCGACCAACGTCACGCGGACGCTCGCGCTCGCGGGCGTCGACGATTTCGCCATGGTGCTCTGGGGCACTGCGTCCGGCGCCGATCCGACCACGGCGGCGCGCGCGCAGCTCGAAGGCGTGCTGACCGCGCTCGGCGATCTCGCGCCGGAGACACGGCTGCGCCGCATCACGATCGTCTCGCGCAATGCCGCCCGCCTGACGGCGGCGCGAAACGTCGCCGAGGACCTGCTGCGCCTGCATCCGGCAGCGCGGCTCCTGAAACTGATGCCCGAGCGCAAGGCGGCCCGCAAGGCCGCGCGCGTCACGAAAACGCCCGCGACGCCGCTCGCCTGGCTCTTCGTCCAGCAGTCCGCGAACCAGCTTCAGGTCTCGCTGCTCGGCCCGGTGCCAAAGGCGACCGCGCTCGTCGGCACGCGCCGTCTCGATCTGCGCGCGCTCGAGCTCGAGCATTCGCGCCTTCTGCCCGGCATGCCGCTCCTGGAACTCGAGAGCTTCGGCGAGCGGCTCAGTCAACTCCTGCTGCCGGATGAAATCGCGGCCGCACTGCCTTCGGTCAAATCGGTTCCGCTGGTCGTGGTGCACGACCGCTCGAGCGCGCACTGGCCTTGGGAAGCGCTCTGCATCGATGGCTGGGCGCCGGCCTCGGCCAAGGGCCTCAGCCGCCGCTACGCCGCGGAAGGCATGTCGGTCGCGAAATGGCGCGAGCAGCGCCGGCGCGAGCGCGAGTTCAACGTGTTGCTGGTCGTGAATCCGACCGGCGACCTGCCAGGCGCGGTCGAGGAAGGCGAGCGCGTCGCGAGAATGCTCGCCCAGCTCGAAGGCGCCGGTATCACCGTGATCCGGGACGGCGATGCGACGCGCACGCGCCTCCTGGCCGAGTTCCGCTCCGGCGATTACGATGCGATCCATTTCGCCGGCCACGCCTACTTCGACTCGGCCGCCCCGGCCTCGAGCGGCATTCTCTGCGCCGGCGGGCGCGTGCTCTCCGGCGCCGACCTGGCGGCGCTCGAATCCGTGCCGGCACTGGTGTTCTTCAATGCCTGCGAATCCGCGCGGCTGCGCTCCACGATCAAGCCGTTGCGGCAACTCGACCGCAGCGTCGGCTTCGCCGAGGCATTTCTCCGCGGTGGCGTCGCCAATTTCATCGGCACCTGGTGGCCGGTCTCCGACACCGCGGCGACCGCGTTTGCGACCACGCTCTACCGCGATCTCGCGAAAGGCCGCTCGATCGGCGATGCGCTGAATGCCTCGCGCACGGCCGTGCGGGAGCTGCCTTCCGCCGACTGGGCGAATTACCTGCATTACGGCAGTTTCGATTTCACGCTGAAGCTGGATCGCTAGGCCGATCGCATGGGGCGCATCGCGAGTCTGCACGTCTATCCGGTCAAGTCCTGCCGCGGCATCGACGTCGCGGACGCGCTCGTCACGCCGACCGGTCTCGAATGGGACCGGCGCTGGATGATCCTGACGGCGCGAAACAAGTTCGTCACGCAGCGCACGCATCCGAAGCTTGCGACGATCACGGTCGCCGTCGGCGGCGGGCAGCTCCAGCTTTCCGCCGACAATCACGGCTCGATCGGCGTCGATGTGGAGCAATCCGGCGAATCGCGGCGCACGCGCGTCTGGGACGACGATTGCAATGGCCTCGATGCCGGCGACGAGGCCGCCGGCTGGCTCACGCGCGTGCTCGGCGAGCCGATGCGGCTGGTGCGGGTCGATCCGGATGTGCCGCGCAATGCCAATCCGAAATACGCCGGCCCGGAGCCACAGCCGCTCACGTTCACGGACGGCTATCCGGTCCTGATGATCTCGCGCGCATCGCTCGATGGCCTCAACCGGCGGCTGCCGGCGCCGATCCCGATGGGCCGGTTCCGGCCGAATGTCGTGATCGACGGCGTGCCCGAACATGCCGAAGACGCGATGGCGCTCTTCCGCTTCGGCAAGGTCGTGCTGCGCGGCGTCAAGCACTGCACGCGCTGCGTCGTCACGACGACCGATCAGCGGAGCGGCGTGCGCGATCCGGATCAGCAGCCGCTACGCACGCTCAACAAGTACCGGCACGATCGCGTGCTGCGGGGCGTCGCCTTCGGCCAGAACTGCACGCTGCACGCCGGCGTCGGCGAACGGCTCGCGGTCGGCGCGGAACTCTCGATCGAGCCCTACCAGGTGTAGCGCACGCGATAGGTCACGACGGCCTCGCCGCCAGCGGCCACGCGCACCGGGAATTCCACGGTCCGCGCGTCCTTCTTCTCCGACGGGATCGACTGCTGGATCAGCGACCACTGGCTCCAGCGGTACAGGTTTTCGCGCACGATCACCTCGACCGCCTGTTCCTTGTGATTGCGGACCTTGATCTCGAACGACTCTTCCATGACACGGCCCTTCGTGTTCAGCACGAAATCCGTCTGGCGGCGCTCGCCGACGACATCGAAAGCCGTGCCCAGCCGGACCCGCACGTCCTCGTCCTTCGCCGTGTGGTCGATCTTGTCCTCGCCGATGAATTCCAGGCTGCCGTCCGCCTTGTCCTGCTGCGACACGCGGATGCGCCCTGCCGGCAGCGGCATGCCCATGCCGGAGGTCTTGTCGTTCCGGAACGAGAGCCAGACGTCCACTTTCGTGTTGGACGACGGACCGAATTCACGGTCCATCATCGGTCCACCGTAGTAGCCGCCGAAGTCCGCGCCGTAGTAGACCAGCCGCTTCTTCGCCGGCACGCGCGTCGCCTGGTCGAAGAGCTCGATCTGCTTGGTCGAGTTGTTCGGGATCGTCGCCGGGCGGCCGAGCGTGTAGAGGTGATACTCGAAGAAGGCTTTTTCCTCGAATCCCGCGGCCGCATCACTGGCCACCGCCAACTCCTGCACCTGCATGCGCAGGAGCTTCTGCTGCGGCTCGACGCGATTCACGTCGCCCGCGATCAGCTTGAGCTTCGCGTCTTCATAGCGTGCGCCCGACTGGTTCAGCAGGCTCACCCAGGCGCCGACGTCCACGAAGCCGGAGTTCGCATCCGCGCCTTCGGAGAAGATCAGGTTGTAATCGGCCCACCAGGTGATGCCGCCCGTCTGGTAGGACACGCGCGAACGGTGCGTGCCGCCCTTCGCGGAAATCACGTCCCATTCGAGCGTCGGGCGCGTGATCAGGCCGCCCGGCAGCTCGCCGAAACGCATGTTGCTCCATTCGCGCAGCGCGTGGATCTGCCCGTCGGAATCCCGCAGCACCAGCCCGTCGTTCGACGATAGCAGCGTGCCCTCGATGACCTTTACGCCGTCGCCCTGCTGCTGCTCGACGCTGACGTCGCGGTCGATGTACTTCGACAAGAGCTTGTCCTGGCTCACCAGGTCGAACTGGAAGTTCTGCTCCAGCACCTTGGTGCCGGCCGGATCCGTCAGCGACAGGAATTGCACGGTGGTCGGATCGAGTAGCGCCGCGACGTCCGTCAGCTTGAAGGTGCTTCGTCCGCGCGCGAGTTCGAGATCGCGATCGAGGCGCACGAGCGCAAAACCCGGCAGCTCATTCGCGGGCGGCGAGCCCGCGCCCGGCAGCGGCCGATACCATTCGGCCGGGATGCCGCCCGGCTGCGCCGAACTGTAGACGGTGAGTGACACCTGCGGTTCGGCCGCGACGGCATTGAGCGCAAACAGGACGCCGGCTGCCAACAGGCCGGATCGGGCGGACAAAGACTTCATGACAGGCCCTCCTTGGGCTGCGTATGCATAGAATAACGGAGCGGACCTTGGAGTCGGGTCAATGCGCGCCGAAAATCCTCCACTGGCTCGAGAAGCTGCAGCGACCGCAGGTACTGATGGCGGGCATCGGGCTGATCCTGCTGCTGTTGCTGGCGCTCCTGTTCGTCTTCTGGCGCTGGAGCATCACGCAGGACCGCTTCGAAATGCTTGAAAAGAAGGCCGCGGATGGCTTCATCCAGGCGCCCTCCTCGACGCGGACGATCAAAGTCGATCCAAGGGTCTCGCGGCAGATCGGTATCGACGGCGGCGGCCTGCCGCAGCGCATCGATCTGCTGCTGAATGCACGCAGCAATCGCTATCACCAGTTTCGTGTGAGCCTGCTGCGCGACGACGGCACGCTCATCCTGCACGCCGACCGGCTGGTGCGGGATTCGAACTACGATCTCAGGCTGTCATTCAATACGTCGGTGCTGCCGAACGGCCAATACCGGATACGGATCGAAGGCCATGCGCGGAATGGCCAGATGGAACGATTTTCCGAGGTGCGCATGACCGTCGTCGGACGATAGTCACTTCGTCGGACCGGCGGCTACGGCTTCAACCCCAGCCTTCGCGCAGCATGCTGATCGGCGGATGATTCACGACGCCGCGCGCGGCGAATGTACCCGCGCCGCCGACGATGACCGCGCCCGCCACGAATCCGATCACCCAGACCCAGGGATCGACCGTGTATTCGAGATCGAATACCCGCACCGCCAGCACCCAGCCGACGACGGTTGCGCCGACCGCCGCCAGCACACCCGACAGCATGCCGAGCGCGGTGAACTCGGATGCGACGCCGGCGAGCACGACACGCCGGCGTGCCCCGAGCGTGCGCAGCATCGCGCTTTCGTAGCGGCGTTCGTCGCGCGTCGACTGGATCGCGGCGAGCAGCACCGTGATGCCGGCCGCCAGAGTGAACAGGAACACGTACTGCACGGCGAGCGAAGCGCGATCGATCACGTCCCGCACCTGCGCCAGGATCGCGTCGATGTCGAACACCGACACGGACGGAAAGCGCCGGACCAGGTCGACCAGCACGCGTCGCTGATCCTGGCTGAGTTGCATGCTCGTGAGCCAGGTGCCGGCGAGTCCGTCCAGCGTCTTCGGCGGAAACACGAGGAAGAAGTTGGGCCGGAAGCTGTCCCACTGCACTTCGCGGACGCTCAGCACTTCCGCTTCCAGCGCTTCGCCGGCGACGTCGAATGTCAGCTTGTCGCCGAGCTGCAGGCCAAGCTCCTCCTGGTACTCGCTCGCGATCGACACGTACCCCTTGCCGTAGTCGTCCTCCCTCCACCAGCGGCCGGCAGTGATCTTGTTGTCCACCTGCGGCTCGGCCGACCAGGAGAGGTTCTGGTCGCGCTCGGAAAATCCGCGGCCGCGGTCCGTGTTGAATTCCAGCTCCTCGACGGGGCGGCCGTTGATCATCGTCATGCTCGCGCGGATCATCGGATACAGAGACGGCTTCGGCAGCCCGCGGTCGACGACGAAACGCTCGAAATCCTCGGTCTCCGATACCGGGATGTTGATCATGAAGAAGTTCGGCGTGTCCTCCGGCAGGCTCGCGCGCCAGTTCTCGAGCAGGTCGTTGCGGACGACCGCGAGCAGCAGCAGTACCATCAGGCTGAGGCCGAACGCGACGACCTGCACGACGCTTTCGCGCCGGCGCCGCGCGAGATTGGCGAGCCCATAGCGCCAGGCCACGCCGACGGCGCCGCGCAGCCTCCCGGCGACGTGCACCAGCAGCCAGCCCGCGCCGTAGAGGATGGCGAGCGTCCCGCCGATGCCGGCCGAGACGTAGATCACGAGCTTCGCGTCTCGCACCATCCAGAACATCACGGCGAGCAACGCCGCGACCGCGAGACCGTATGCGGACGTATAGCGCAGCGGCGGCGGATTGAGATTGCGGCGCAGCACCCGGGCCGGCGGCACGCGCTTCAATTGCAGCATCGGCGGCAACGCGAAGCCGACCAGGATTGCGAGCGCGGTGACCGCGCCCAGGATCGCGGGCGCCGCGCCCGGCGGCGGCAGGTCGGTCCGCACGATGTCGCCGAGCAGCCACACGAGCGACATCTGCGCGACGTAACCGAGCGCGCTGCCGAGTGCCGCCGATATGAGGGCGAGCAGTCCGAGCTGGATGATCGTGACCTGCAACACCAGCGCCTGCGCCGCGCCCATGCACTTCATCAGCGCGACGTTGTCGAGGTGACGCCTGGTGTAGCGCCTTGCAGCCATCGCGACCGCGACCGCCGCGAGCAGCACGGTGATCATCGCCGAGAGATTCAGGAAGCGGCCGGCCCGCTCGGTCGAGGCCTGAATCTGCGGACTCTCCTCGGAGACGTCGACCAGACGCTCCCCTTCTTCCTTCAGATCGGCGAGCAAGAGCTTGAACTCGGCAATGTCGTCCGGCGCTCCTGCGAACAGCAGCGAATACGATGCGCGGCTGCCCGGCCCGAGCAGTTCCGTCGCATCGAGATCCTCGAGCGGGATCAGCAGCGACGGCGCGAGATCGACGAATGCCGAGCCCTGGTCCGGCCGGTACGCGAGCACCTGCGTCACCGTGAAGTTCTCGGCGCCGATGTTGACGACATCCCCGATCTGCGCCCCCAGCCGCGCGAGCAGCCGCGGATCGAGCCAGACCTGGCCGCGGCCGGGCAGGCTTTCCGTCTCGAACGATTCCTCGAATGGCACATCCGAGATCTTCATCCGGCCGCGCAGCGGATAGCCCGGACTCGCCGCCCGCACCGCGGCGATCGAGGAATCCCCGCCGAAGAAGACCACGCTCGGAAACGACACGGTGCGCGCGGTCGCGATGTCGTTCTCCGCCGCGAGCTTTTCGTAGAGGACATCCGGCGGCTTCGCCGATCGCAGCCGCAGGTCGGCGGCGATCACCTCGGACGCGCGCTGCGCGACCGCCTGCCCGATGCGGTCGGTGAAGAACCCGACGCCGGTCAGCGCAGTCACCGCGATCAGCAGCGCCACCAGCAGCACCGCGAGCTCGCCGGAGCGCCAGTCGCGCATCAGCGCCAGCATCGCGAAGCGGAGCGCCCGCATCAGTGCACCAGCCGGCCGGCGTCCATCGTGATCACGCGGTCGCAGCGCTCGGCGATTTCGCGGTCGTGCGTGACGAGCACGAGCGTCGTGCCGGTCGCCTGGTTGAGCTCGAACAGGAGCTGGATCACGCGCGCGCCGGTCGTCGTGTCGAGATTGCCGGTCGGTTCGTCGGCGAAGAGCACCGCGGGGCGCGTGACGAAGGCGCGCGCGATCGCGACGCGCTGCTGCTCGCCGCCCGACAGCTGTCGCGGATAATGACCCAGCCGCTCGCCGAGGCCGACCTGCGTCAGCACCTCGCGCGCCGCCGCGCGCGCATCGGCGTGGCCGGCGAGTTCGAGCGGCAGCATCACGTTTTCGAGGGCGGTCAACGACGGGATCAGGTGGAACGACTGGAACACGAAGCCGACGTGTTTCGCGCGGGCCGCCGCGCGACCGTCCTCGTCGAGCGCGGACAGTTCGATGCCTTCGAGCCAGACTGCGCCCTTGCTCGGCTCGTCGAGCCCGGCGAGGAGTGCCAGCAGCGTCGACTTTCCCGCGCCCGAAGCCCCGACGATCGCGACCGTTTCTCCTTCCGCGACCTCCAGATCGACATCATTCAGGATGATCAGCTTGCCCTCGGGGCTGGTGACCTCCTTGCACAAACTTCTGGCTTCCAGCACTGTCTTCCTGTCCATGCGACTGGTCCTCGGCCTCCTCTTATGTCTGCTCGCCGCGTCGGCTCCGCCCGCGCAGGCCGCCGAACCCCCGGTCATCCTGGTGGTCGGCGATTCACTGTCGGCTGGCTATGGACTCGCCCCCGGTCAAGGCTGGGTGTCGCTGCTGCAGCAACGTCTGAAGAAAGAAGGTTACGGTCACCGGGTCGTCAATGCCAGCGTGACCGGCGAAACGACCGATGGCGGCGTGCAGCGGCTCGGCCGCGCGCTCGCCACGCACCGGCCGGGCATCGTCATCATCGAGCTCGGCGGCAACGACGGGCTGCGTGGCTTGCCGGTTTCCCGCGTGCGCACGAATCTCGAACTCCTGATCACTAAGAGCCGGGCCGCGGGCGCCGAGGTGCTGCTGCTCGCGATCCGCGTTCCCACGAACTACGGCCCGCGCTACAGCAATTCGTTCCAGCAGATCTACGACGATCTCGCCCAACGTTACCGCATCGGCGTCGTGTCGCTCGTGAACGACGATATCGCGCTCAACCTGGCGTACTTCCAGCCGGACGGCATTCATCCGAACGCGCGGGCGCAGCCGATCCTGCTCGCCAATGTATGGGGCCAGCTCGCGCCACTCTTGCGCCCCTAGTCAATCGCGCGTCAAATCGGAACGATCGCCGCTCCAGCAAATACGGCGCCATTTTGCATTGCAACAATGAATGACGCAGCCACGGCGGTACCGGCAGACAAGTTCTGGCTGAAGGACTATCCCGCCGGCGTGCCGACCGAGATCGATCCGGATTCGGTGCGCTCGCTGAAGCAGATGTTCGAGGACGCCTGCCGCGATTATGCGTCGCGCCCCGCCTTCTCGAACATGGGCCGCACGCTCAGCTATGCCGACATCGACCGCGCGTCGCAGCACTTCGGCGCCTGGCTGCAGAAAGAGGCAGGGCTGAAGAAGGGCGACCGCGTCGCCCTGATGATGCCGAACATTCTGCAGTACCCGATCGCGATCATCGGAACGTTGCGTGCCGGCATGACGGTCGTCAACGTCAATCCCCTCTACACCGCGCGCGAACTCGAGCACCAGCTCGTCGATGCGGGAGCGACCGTCATCGTGATTTTCGAGAACGCCGCGGCAACGCTCGCGCAGGTGATTGCCAGAACGCCAATCCGCACGGTCATCGTCACCGGCATCGGCGACCAGCTCGGCTTCCCGAAAAGCGCGATCACGAACTTCGTGATCCGGCGGGTCAAGAAGATGGTGCCGCCGTATGCGCTGCCGGGCGCGCTGCGATTCAACGCCGTGATGGCGCACGCGGCGGGACTCACGCTCGACCCGGTCGACGTCAGCGGCGACGACATCGCCTTCCTGCAGTACACCGGCGGCACGACCGGCGTCTCCAAGGGCGCGGTGCTGACGCACCGGAATATGGTCGCGAACACGCTTCAAGTCACGTCCTACATGCCGGAGCTCGGCGAGATCGAGCATGCCGTCGTCGTGACGGCGCTGCCGCTGTATCACATCTTCGCGCTGACCTCGAACATGCTGGTGTTCACGCGGGTTGGCGGTGAGAACCTGTTGATCACGAATCCGCGCGATATGGCCGGCTTCGTCAAGGAACTGTCGAAGGTGCGGTTCACGTTCATCACGGGCGTCAACACGCTCTTCAACGGGCTCCTGCACACGCCCGGCTTCGACAAGATCGATTTCAGCTCGCTGAAGGTCGCGCTCGGCGGCGGCATGGCGGTGCAGGCGGCCGTGTCGGAGCGCTGGCGCCAGGTCACGGGCCGCCACATCTGCCAGGGCTGGGGACTCACGGAAACTTCGCCCGTCGCGACTGCGAACCTGCCGGGCTCGGTCGAGTTCAACGGTTCGATCGGCTATCCGCTGCCATCGACCGAGATCTCGATCCGCGACGACGACGGCAAGGCCTTGGCTACGGGCGCGGTCGGCGAGATCTGCGTGCGTGGACCGCAGGTCATGCGCGGCTACTGGAACCGGCCGGATGAAACCGCGCAGGTGATGCTCCCGGACGGGTGGCTGCGCACCGGCGACATCGGCCGCATGGACCAGCGTGGGCGCACTTATATCGAAGACCGCAAGAAGGACATGATCCTGGTGTCGGGCTTCAACGTGTACCCCAATGAAGTCGAGGGCGTCATCGCGCAGATGCCGGGCGTGCTCGAAGTCGCGGCCGTCGCGCAGGCGGACGAGAAATCGGGCGAGGTCGTCGCGGTCTTCGTCGTCCGCAAGGACCCGGCGCTGACGGCCGAGCAGGTGATCGCATTCAGCAAGCGCGAGCTCACCGGCTACAAGGTCCCGCGCGACGTCTACTTCCGCGACGAGCTGCCAAAGACGAACGTCGGGAAGATCCTCCGCCGCACACTGCGCGACGAACTCCGCGCGCGATAAAAGGGGTCGCATCCCTTTTCCGAGCTGACGCATTACAGATCGGGCGGAGCACGAAAAGGGATGCGACCCCTTTTAAAGATGGTACGCGGGTGAGAATTCGTGGACAGCGGCGATCATCGCGGCGACGTGTTCAGGGTCGACGCCGGGCTGCACGCCGTGTCCCAGGTTGAAGACATGGCCCGGCGCAGCGCCGTAGTTTTCGAGTGCGCGTGCGACTTCGGCGCGGATCGCCTCTGGCGGCGAAAAGAGCACTGCGGGGTCGAGATTGCCCTGCAGCGCGACGCGATCGAAGCTCATGCGTCGCGCCGCGGACAGCTCCGTCATCCAGTCGACGCCGAGGGCGTCCGTGCCGGTCATGGCCATGCGCTCGATCCAGGCGCCGCCGCCTTTCGTGAACAGGATCACCGGCACGCGCCGACCTTCCCGCTCGCGCACCAGGTCCGCGACGATTTTCTCCATGTACGGCAGCGAGAACTCGAGATAGCCCGGCGTCGACAGCACGCCGCCCCAGGTGTCGAACACCATGACGGCCTGCGCGCCGGCCACGATCTGCGCATTCAGGTACTCGACCGTCGCGCGCGCGAGCTTTTCGAGAAGCTGGTGCAGCGCCTTCGGATCCGTGTACAGGAGCGTCTTGATAGCCGTGAAATCGCGGCTGCCGCCACCCTCGACCAGGTAAGTCGCGACCGTCCACGGCGATCCCGCGAAGCCGATCAGCGGCACGCGCCCGGCGAGTTCGCGCCGGATCAGCGACACCGCATCGAGCACGAACCGCAGTTCCTGCGCGGGATCCGGCACCGGAAGCGCACGGATGTCGGCCCCCGTGCGGACCGGCCGCTCGATGCGCGGGCCTTCGCCCTCTTCAAACGTGAGCCCCACGCCCATCGCCTTCGGGATCATCAGGATGTCGGAGAACAGGATCGCCGCGTCCAGCGGGAAGCGCGCGAGTGGCTGCAGCGTCACCTCGCAGGCGAGCTCGGGGTTCGTCGCAAGCGCGAGAAAGCTTCCTGCCTTTGCGCGCGTCGCGCGGTACTCCGGCAGATACCGGCCCGCCTGGCGCATGATCCAGACCGGCGTGCGATCGACCGGCTCGCGCAGCAGCGCGCGCAAGAGGCGGTCGTTCTGCAATGCGTTCATCCGCGCGGAAACTGGCCCGCGATGGTCGCCTGGATCGATTCGGCGGCGACTCGAGGATCGGCGGCGTCGCGGATCGGGCGGCCGACAACGATATAGTCGGCGCCGTTTTCGAACGCCTCGGCGACGCCGACGACGCGCTTCTGGTCGTCGGACGGACGGTTCTCGACCGGGCGGATGCCGGGCGTCACGACGATCAGCCGATCGTCCACGCCCGCGCGCAGCGTTTTCGCTTCCAATCCCGAGGACACGACGCCGGCGCAGCCCGCCGCGAGTGCGCGGCGCGCGCGCGACAGAACGAGCTCTTCGACGTCGCATCGAAACCCGAGGTCGTCGAGATCGCCACGGTCCAGGCTCGTCAGCACGGTCACCGCGAGCACGCCGACGTCGCCCGCCGCTTCGACGGCGGCTTCCATGATCGCCTGGTTGCCGTGCACGGTCGTGAACGTGACGCCGCGGTTGCGGAGATTCCGCACTGCGGAGGCCACGGTCGCCGGAACGTCGAAGAACTTGAGGTCCATGAAGACGCGCTTGCCGCGGCCGACCAGCCAGTCGAGGAGTTCGAAGCCGCCGCCCGACATGAAGACTTCGAGGCCGATTTTGTAGAACGATACAGAATCGCCAAGTGCCTGCGCGAGCTGGCGCGCCGCGCCGACCTCGGGCACGTCCATCGCGAATATCAGGCGCTCGCGCGCCGGAACCACCGCTCTCGCCATTCCGCCTCCGATCGGGGCCGTCATCTTATCCGTTCGTGTTCCTGGAAGGCGTAGCGATCGGTCATGCCGGCGATGTAATCGGCGACCGCACGCGCGCGGCCGGCGCGCCCGTTGGCGGCTTCGAACGAGCGCGCGGCGTCCTGGTGCTCCGGCGGCAACAACGAGAGGTCCGACATAAAGCCTTCGAACAGCTCCTCGAGCACCTTGCCGACGCCCGTGCGCGTCGCCTGCATCCGCTCGTGCCGGTAGAGCCGGGTCCGCAGGAATTTCTTCATCTGGTGGTGCAGCGTGTCGTGCTGCTCGGAGAATCCGACGATCGGCTTTGGCTGCGCGCGCACGGCATCGATGTCGGCCGGCGCGAGCTCGGCGAGTCGCCGACCGGTTTCCTCGATCAGGTCGGAAACGACTTCGTGGATCATGCGGCGGATGACTTCGTGGATCGTGCGCCGCTCCGGCAGCTCCGGATATCGCGCGAGGACCGCATCGTGCTGTCGCGAGAACAGCGGCACCGCCCGCAGCTCCTCGATCGTCACGAGCCCGGAGCGGACGCCGTCGTCGACGTCGTGATTGTTGTAGGCGATCGCGTCGGCGAGATCCGCGATCTGCGCCTCGAGTCCCGGCTGGGTGCGCTCGATGAAGCGCCTGCCCAGTTCGCCGAGCTGGCGCGCATTCGCGAGCGAGCAGTGTTTCAGGATGCCTTCGCGTGTCTCGAAGCAGAGGTTGAGCCCGCGAAATTCGGCGTAGCGGTCCTCGAGCTCGTCGACGACGCGCAGCGACTGCAGGTTGTGCTCGAAGCCGCCGTAGTCGCGCATGCAGTCGTTCAGCACATCCTGGCCCGCATGGCCGAAGGGGGTATGGCCGAGGTCGTGCGCGAGGCAGATCGCCTCGGTCAGCGGCTCCGAGAGCGCCAGCGCATTCGCAACCGAGCGGCCGATCTGCGCGACCTCGAGCGAGTGCGTGAGGCGCGTGCGGTACATGTCGCCTTCGTGATTGATGAACACCTGGGTCTTGTAGACCAGGCGACGGAAAGCGCCCGAATGCAGGATGCGGTCGCGGTCGCGCTGGAACTGGCCGCGGTAATCCGCCGGTGGCTCCGGGTGTCGGCGTCCCCGCGACGTTTTCTCGAGCGCGGCGTAGGGCGCGAGCCCTGCGTCGGCATCGCGGCCCTTCCTCACGCGCCGGTCCTTTCTTCCAGCAGGGTTTCAAGCACGTCCGACGGATAGTCGGCGCTGATCCTCGGCGCGCCGATACCGTCCAGCAGCACGAGCCGCAGCCTGCCGCCCGAGACTTTCTTGTCCATCCCCATCAGCTCCCGCATTCGCGCGCGCCCCAGCCGCGGAGGATCGACCGGCAGGCCCGAGCGCTCCAGCAGCTGGCGCACGCGCAGGGCATCGGAGCCCGGCAGCAGTCCCATGCGCGACGAAAGCTCGGCCGCGAGCACCATGCCGGCCGCGACCGCCTCGCCGTGCAATACGCGGCCGAAACCCGCGCCTGCCTCGATCGCGTGGCCAAAGCTGTGGCCCAGATTGAGGACCGCGCGGCGGCCTTCCTCGCGCTCGTCCTCGGCGACGATTGCGGCCTTGATCTCGCAGGCGCGGCGGATCGCGTGCTCGAGCGCGGAAGGATCGCGCGCCAGCACGCGCTCGACATGCTCTTCGAGCCACGAAAAGAATGTCGCGTCCGCGACGAGCGCGGCCTTGACGATCTCGGCGAATCCCGCGCGCAGTTCGCGGTCGGGCAGGGTACCGAGCGTGTCGGTGTCTGTGATGACGGCCGACGGCTGATGAAAGGCGCCGATCAGGTTCTTGCCGCCCGGGTGATTGACGCCGGTCTTGCCGCCGACCGCGGAGTCCACCTGTGCAAGCAGCGTCGTCGGCATTTGCACGAAGGCGATGCCGCGCTGGTAGGAGGCGGCGGCGAAGCCCGCGATGTCGCCGATCACGCCGCCGCCGAGCGCCAGCACCAGGCCATCGCGGTTCAGGCGCGCGGCGACCAGCGCGTCGATGATCGTCGCGACATTGCCGAGCGTTTTCTGCTCCTCGCCACCGGGCAGCACGCAGCGAGCGACCGGCCGTCCCGTGAGACCCTGTTCGAGGCGTGGCAGCCAGAGCGGCGCCACGACCTCGTCGGTCACGACCAGAAGCTTCGCCGCGCCCGCGTGCTCCTGCAGGATCTCGTTCGAGCCGAGCAGTCCGGGACCGATCAGGATCGGGTAACTGCGCCGGCCGAGCTTCAGGTCGATGCGTTGCATGTCATCACGCGCCTTTCAGCGCCTTTTCTATGTCGGCCGCGACCGCCCCGGCCGGACGGCCGTCGGTGCGGATCGTGATGGCGGCGATGGAACGATAGAGCGGGTCCCGGATCTGCATCAGCTCTTCCAGCTTGGCGCGGCGGTCGGCGGTCGCCAGCAGCGGCCGGTGCTGGCTCCTGCCGGTGCGCTCGAGTTGCTGCTCGATCGCCGTGTCGAGGAAGACGACCGTGCCGCGAGCGGCGAGACGCTCGCGGTTCAGCGGCGAGAGGATCGCGCCGCCACCGGTCGCGAGCACGATGCCCGCGGTCCGCGTCAGCTCGTCGATGATGTCGCATTCGCGGATGCGGAAGCCTTCTTCGCCTTCGCGCTCGAAGATGTAGGCGATATCCACGCCGGTGCGCTGTTCGATCTCCGTGTCGCTGTCCGCAAAGGGCAGGTTGAGCTTGCGCGCGAGCTGCCGGCCGACCGCTGTCTTGCCGGAACCCATCGGTCCCACGAGGAAGATACTCTGCGCCACGTACCGCCAAGAGGGGACGCATCCCTTTTCCAGCTTACGACCGCAGCGGGAAAAGGGATGCGTCCCCTTTTTCCAAAAGACACGGCCGCCCGGAGGCGGCCGTGTGACTGTGCATGCTAACCGGTCTCCGACGCAAGCCGGCAGCCGGGCCTGCCTGGCTCAGTCGATGCTGGAGCCCTCGCGCAGGATCTTCGGCGTGATGAAGATCAGCAGCTCGTCGCGGTTATTGAGCTTTTGCGTGGACTTGAACAGGTTGCCGACCACCGGCACGTCGCCGAGCAGCGGCACCTTCTTGACGTTCTCGCGGCGCTCTGTCTCCATGATGCCGCCCAGCACGACCGTCTGGCCGTCCTTGACCAGCACCTGCGTCTCGATGTTGCGCGTGTCGATGGAGGGCACGAAGCCGCCGGTCGCGGATGGCACGAGCTGGCCGACGCTGTCCTTCGTGACGGTCAGGTCAAGGATCACGCGGTCATCCGGCGTGATCTGCGGCGTCACCTTGAGCGACAGCACCGCCTTCTTGAACTGCGTCGTGGTCGCGCCGGACGACGAGGATTCCTGGTACGGGATCTCGACGCCCTGCTCGATGATCGCCTCGCGCTGGTTCGCCGTGACGACGCGCGGGGTCGACTTGATCTCGCCGCGGCCCTCGTTCTGCGCGGCCGACAGCTCGAGGTCGATCAGGAAGTCGTCGAAGTCGAGGATCGACAGCGCGATGCGGCCCGCCGGGCTCGCAACCGGCATGTTCACGTTGTAGCGGTCGAAATTGCCGAACGGCACCTGGACCGGGAACGGCTGGCCGGTCGCGGCCAGGTTGTCGAGCGCCGAGCCCATGATCGTGTCCGTGGACTGCGCGCTGCCGCTGATCGCAAACAGGTCGCGAATGTCGTCGGATACGCGGGTGAAACCGGTGCGCACGCCGAGCTCGCGGCTGAAATCGTCGGCGACGATCACGATGCGTGCCTCGATCAGCACCTGGCGCACCGGTATGTCGAGCGTCTGCACCATGTTGCGGACCGCCGTGAGGTTATCGGCCGTGTCCTGCACCAGCAGCGTGTTGGTGCGCTCGTCCACGGACACGTTGCCGCGCGCGGACAGCAGCGAACCGCCGCCCGCCGACTTCACGAGGCGCGCGATCTCGCTCGCCTTGGCGTAATTGACCGTCAGGAATTCCGTGCGCAGCGGCGCCAGGTCCTGCATGTCCTTCTGCGCCTCGAGCTCCGCCTTTTCGTGCGCGGCGAGTTCCGCCTGCGGCGCCACCAGGATCACGTTGTCCTTGCGGCGCATGTCGAGGCCCTTGGTCCTGAGCACGATATCGAGCGCCTGGTCCCAGGGCACGTTCTGCAGGCGCAACGTCACGCGGCCCTTGACCGAGTCGGACACGACGATGTTCTGCCCGCTGGTGTCGGCCAGAAGCTGCAGCAGCGGCCGCACGTCGATGTCCTGGAAGTTCAGCGTCAGGCGCTCGCCGGTGTAGACCTTGTCCTCGGCGCGGGTCGCGCGCCGTCGCGCGCGGGCGCTGCTTGATCTCGACCACGTACTGGTTGTCGGTCTGGTAGGCGACCTGCTCGAAGTCGCCGGTCGCCGTCACGACGAGCCGCGCGCTGTCGCCGACGCGCATCGCGTCGAACATCGTCACGGGCGTCGCGAAGTCGACGACGTCATAGCGCTTCATCCACTGCTCGCCGAGCGCGACGCCGGTGAAGTCGACGATCACCCGATTGCCTTCCTGCTTGAGGCTCGCGGGCGTCGCCGGATCGGAGAGCTGCACGACCACGCGGCCCGCGCCTTCCGGCGAGCGCCGGAAGTCGACGCCGGTGATGCTGCGCGCGCCGCCGGACGCGGTCGGGGCCGCCGCCGCGACGGCAGCCGCGCCGGTGCCGCTGCCGAGCGTCACGATCACGCTGTCCCCATCGGCCTGCGCCGTGTACGGCACCAGCGAATCGAGGTTGAAGACGATGCGCGTGCGGCCCGAGGCCTCCGCCGCGACGATCGTGTCGACACCGCCCGCGCCGACGTCGATGCGCCGGTTGTCGAGGGCGAGCGTCACGTCAGGCAGGTCGACCGAGAGCCGCGCGGGCTGATCGATCGTGAATGTCAGCGGCTGCGGCGCGACGCCGTCCGTGCGAAGCCTGACCTGCAGAGTGGAGCCCTGCATCGGCAGCACTTCGACCGCGGTGAGCCGCACCGCGCCCTGCGCGATCGCGGGTTGCACCCACGCGATGACGAGCGCGACCAGTGCGCCGCCGAGAGCCTTGCCCAGGATTGTCAGGTTGTTGCCAGCCATCAGACGTTCTCCCAGAAATCAGTCACTCAGCGCCAGCGCCGCGGGGCGCTCGAGGTAACCGCCGAGTCCATCAGGAATAATCTCGATCAAAGTGATGCGCGCGTCGCTGACGGTCATCACACGGCCATCATTCTGGCCGAGGTGGTTGCCGGGCAACACGCGGTGAATCAGCCCGTCCTTGGTCTGCACCAGGCCGTAGATTCCCCCCGCCCAGGCGGAGCGTGCCGACCATCTTCAATGTGTCGAGCGGAAACTGCTCGAGGTACTCGCGCGGGCGCTGCACGTCCGGCCGCGGACCGCCCGGGTTCTCGCCGGCCAGGCTCTGCAGGAACGGCGAGCGCCGGTCCGCCATCTGGTACTCGTGAGCTGACGTACGGCTGCACTTCCGGCAACGGCTGGATGCGGCCGCCCGGACGTTGCTTGGCCTTCTCGATCTCGGCGCGCAGGTCGTCGAGACCATCGGAGCAGCCGCCGAGTGCCAGCGTGCCGGCCAGGCCGGCGACAGTCAGTAGCGTGCGCATGCGTTCCAGGCTCATGTCGTGTTCCGCTTCGGCTTCGGCTTCGGCTTCGCGCCTTTCTTGCCCTTGCCCGCTTCCTCGGCGGCCGCGGACTCTTCCTGGTCGAGATAGCGGTAGGTCTTCGCCGTCAGGTCGAGCGTCAACTGGTCGGTCGGCGCCGGCGCGCCGCGGGTCGACCTGCTCGTGCTTGCCGCGCGAGATCGCGATGTCATGCAGCGTCACGATGCGCGGCAGCGCCGCAATGCCCGAGACGAACAGGCCGAACTCGTGGTATCCGCCCGTGAGCTGGATCTTGATCGGCAGCTCCGCGTAAAAATCCTTCTTGGATTCGGTTCCCGGCTGGAACAGGCGTTCCTGCAGGCCCGCCGCGAGACCGGTCTGCGAGATGTCGACCAGCAGGGAAGGCACCTCGGTCTTGCCGGGAAGCTGCCGCAGCATCGCGCCGAAGGTGCGCTCGATCTCCGCGATCTGCTGGCGATAGGCCTCCAGATTCGCGGCCTTGCGCTGCTTCTCGTCGAATGTCGTCCAGAGCGTTTTCTGCTCGGCTTCCGCCGCGCGCAGCTGCGGCAGGTTGCCGCGTTCGCTCAGCACGAAGTTCCAGATGAGCAGCGCGCTGACGATGATCAGCACGACCAGGATGCCGAGCGCGCGGAACAGGAACGGCCAGCGGCCGATGTCCTTGAAATCAAGCTGGCGAAGCTGGTCGACGAAATTCATTTGCGTGCCTCCGAAACGCGCGTGCGTTTCGTGGTCACTTCGTCCGCTTCGATCGCCGCGCGCTGCTGCGCGAACAGCGTGAACTGCGCGCCGGGGCCGCCGTCGCGCCGGTCTGGATGACCTTCAGTTCCGGGGCCGACAGCGACTCGGAGGAGTCGATGTTGCGCATGAATGCGGACACGCGCGTGCTCGACTGTGCGACGCCGTTGAATTCGAGCTTCTTGCCGGTCTGCTTGACGGATGTCAGGTAGACGCCCTCGGGCAGCGACGAAACCATCTGGTCGAACAGCTTGACGACCTCCGGCCGGCTGGCCTGCAGCTTGTCGATGACCTGCATGCGCGCGATCATCCGCGCCTTCTGGTCCTCGAGCGCCAGGATCTGCTCGATCGCCTTGTCGAGTTCGGCGATTTCCGCCTTCAGCAGGTCGTTGCGGCGGTTCTGCGAATCGATCATCGAGCTGACCGTGAGGTGCGCGAGCAGCGTCGCGACGACCGCCAGGCCGACCGCGGCGCCGATGCCGATCAGGAACTCTTTCCGGCGCCGCTGGCGGAGCGCTTGCCGCCAGGGCAATAGGTTAATACTTGGCATCTTCGTCGAAACTCCGCAGTGCCAGGCCACAGGCGAGCAGCAGTGCGGTCGCATCCCGCGTCACGCCGAGCGCCTTCGCTTTCGAGGAAATCTTCATCTGACCGAGCGGATCGCCGCGCTCCGCCGGAATGCCGACGCGGCTCGCGATGACGTCCGCGACGCCCGGGATGTTGGCGCAGCCGCCGCAGATCAGGATCTGCTCCGGCTGGCTGCGGCCGCTGCCCGAGGCCAGGTAGAACTGCAGCGAACGGCTGACCTGCTGGGTCATGTCGTCGATGAACGGATCGAGCACTTCGGGCTGGTAGTTCGACGGCAGGCCGCCTTCCTTCTTGGCGCGGCCGGCTTCCTCCATGGAAAGCCCGTAGGTGCGCATGATCTCTTCGGTGAGCTGCTGTCCGCCGAAAGCGAAGTCGCGCGTGTAGACGACGACGAGGTCGCGCATCACGCTGAAAGTCGTCGTGCTCGCGCCGAAGTCGACGATCGCGACCGTGCGGTCGATGCCGCCGTCCGGCATCTGGTGCGTGAGCAGCCGGCAGGCGTTCTCCAGCGCGAATGCCTCGACGTCGACCAGCTTGGCGACGAGCCCGGAGGCATTCACCGCCGCGACGCGCTGTTCGACGTTCTCGGAGCGCGAGGCGACCAGCAGCACGTCGCGCATTTCCGGGTCCTTCTCCGAGGGCCCATGACCTGGTAATCGTAGCTGACCTCTTCCATCGGGAAGGGGATGTACTGGTCGGCCTGCATCTCGATCTGCTGCTCGAGATCGGCCTCGGACAGGTTGCGCGGCATCTGCACGGCCTTCGTGATTGCGGCGTCGCCGCTGATCGCCACCGCGACATTCCCTGGAGCGCACGCCCGAGCGCTTGACTGCCCGGCGGATCGCATCGCCGACCGCCGCCGCGTCGACGATGGCTTTTTCATTGATCGAGTTGTGCGGGGTCGGCTCGGCCGCGTAGGCCTCGACGCGGTACTGGCCGCCGGACTGCGACAGCTCGATCAGCTTGATCGAGGAGGTCGTGATGTCGAGCCCGATCAGCGGACGATACCGCGGTCCCAGCGAGAACTTCGGCAGCTTGAGCACGGAAATTTCCTTTTCAGGTCAGGCTATTGCGATGCCAATCGCTGCGCGGGGTCAACTTTGCCGGCCAACTATATAGCAAGCAACTGTTAAATTGAACGTGACCCGACTCGCAAATCAGTCGCGTAAGTGCCTTTCCACAAGCCTCAACGGGGCCTGCCGGGGTACTCCTCCCCGGACGACCGCCCTGGATCCGGCGGGATTCGCGCCCCGGCGGGGCCTGGTTCGCCCGATCCGCCGTCGATGCTGCACTCGAAATGGGGCCGGCACCGTGTCTGCCGTCACGGTACGCGAGTCGCAGGGGGGCGACTGCGCCCCCGGCAGTACCTGACATTACTATGCATAATCGATTCCGGTGATCACGCGACTGAACCGCCGGCTCCGAATCGCCGCGACCGTCATCGTGTCGCTCGCCGGCCTGATCGGGCTCGCGTTCCTTTCCACGTTCTACTACCTGAAGCCGACGTTGCCGGACGTCGCGGTGCTGCGCGACGTCCGCCTGCAGGTGCCGCTGCGCGTCTACAGCCGCGACGGCCGGCTGCTCGCGCAGATCGGCGACCAGCGCCGCGTGCCGGTGACCTGGCAGGGGATCCCGCCCGTCGTCGTGCAGGCCGTGCTCGCCGCGGAGGATGACCGCTTCTTCGAGCACCCGGGCGTGGACTGGCAGGGCGTGCTGCGCGCCGTCGGCGTCGCCGCGGTGACGATGGAAATGTCGCAGGGCGGCAGCACGCTGACGCAGCAGCTCGTGCGCACGACACTGATCACGAACGAGCGCCAGCTCCGGCGCAAGTTGCGCGAGATGTTCCTCGCGCTCTCGCTCGAGAACGAACTGACGAAAAAGGAGATCTTCACGCTCTTTGTCAACACGCAGTTTCTCGGCCAGCGTTCCTATGGATTCGCCGCCGCGGCCGAGACCTACTTCGGCAAGCCGCTCGCCGCCGTCGAGGCGGGCGAGGCGGCGCTGCTCGCCGGCATCCTGCAGGCGCCTTCGCGGCAGAACCCAGTCGCGAGTGTCCAGGAGGCAACGGTGCGGCGCACGTACGTGCTCCGCCGCATGCGCGAACTCGGTTATCTCGACGAGACGGCCTGGCAGGCCGCGATGGACAAGCCGGTGTCGCGCGAACTGCACGGCCCGAGCGTACAGGTCGACGCGCCTTACATCGGCGAGATGGTGCGGCTCGCGCTCTACGGAAAATACGGCGATCGTCTCTACTCGGACGGCTTCCAGGTCGTGACGACGGTGGACAGTCGCCTGCAGCGCGCCGCCGACATCGCGCTTCGAAGCGCGGTGCTCGAGTACGACCGCCGCCACGGCTGGCGCGGTGCGAGCGGCAAGCTGCCGCTGGCGGGCGAGACGGACGACGCGCTCGCGAGCGCGCTCGAGGCGCATCCCGTCATCGGCGGACTGCTCCCCGCCGCGATCGTCGAAGTCGCCGCCGAGGATGCGACCGCCGTTGCGCGCAACGGCCGCCGCTATCGGCTGCCGATGGAGGGGATGCGCTGGGCGCGCGCCGACGACAAGCCCGCGCCGAAGAAGCCCGCTGACGTGGTCGCGGCGGGCGACGTCGTCTACCTCCTGCCCTCATCCGGCGGGGATGCGCTGCTCGTGCAACCGCCGGTGGCGCAGGGCGCGATTGTCGCGCTCGACCCGCATGACGGCGCGATCGTCGCGATGTCGGGCGGATTCGACTACCACGCCTCGAAGTTCAACCGCGTGGTGCAGGCGCGCCGCCAGCCTGGCTCCTCGTTCAAGCCATTCATCTATTCCGCCGCGCTCGAGGCCGGATTCACACCGGCTTCGGTGGTGCTCGATGCACCGGTCGTCTACGAGGCGCCGGCGCCGGAAGACGGCATCGGTGTACGGGAAGTCGCCGTCGGCGAGGAGCCGGAACAGGAGGACTGGCGCCCGGTCAACGACTCGCGCCGCTTCTACGGCCCGACGCGCCTGCGCGATGCGCTCGCGCGCTCGCGCAATCTCGTGACTATCCGCGTCATGCGCCAGATCGGCGTCGGCTTCGCGCGTGAATACGTTCAGCGCTTCGGCTTGCCGGCCGAACACATTCCGGCCGACCTGACGGCCGCGCTCGGCACGGCCCAACTCACGCCGATGGAAATGGCGAACGGATTCGCGGTGTTTGCGAACGGCGGTTCGCTGGTGCAACCGTACCTGATCGACAGCGTCTACGACGCAGACGACTTGATGATCGAGCAGGCCACGCCGCGGATCGCCTGTCCCGACTGCAGCAGCTACTCGAATTTCACGGGCCCTCCTCCACTCTCCGTGCCGGAAGGCGCGAGCGCCGACCAGATCGGCGGCGGGCTGGTGCCGCCCGCGGATGAGGAGACTGCGCCGCGCGCGATCACCGAGGCGAACGCCTGGATCATCACGGACCTGCTCCGGGACGTCATACGCCGCGGCACCGGGCAGCGCGCGCGTGCACTCGGCCGCGGCGACATCGCCGGCAAGACCGGCACCACTAACGACGGCCGCGATGCGTGGTTCTCCGGCTTCACTCCCGACCTGGTCGCGACCGCGTGGGTCGGATTCGACCAGGAGCGATCGCTCGGGGCCGACGAGGAAGGCTCGCGCACCGCCCTGCCGATGTGGATTTATTTCATGCGCGAGGCCCTCGCGGGCCGGCCGGAGCACCGGCTGCCGATGCCGGACGGCGTCGTCACCGCGCGCATCCACTACGACGCTACGCAGTTCGGCGACGAGGCGCCAGCCACGAGCGAGTTCGAGTATTTCCTGGCGGATCACCTGCCGGCGGGCGTCCAGGGCTCGACCGAAGACGGGGTGCAGAATTCGCCGTCGCAGCGTTACGAAGAACCGATTTTCTGATGACGCGCCGCTCGCCACGCGCCGAGATGCTCCGGCAGGCCATCGCGCGCGAAGCCGCGCGGCTCATGATCGAGCACGGCCACGAGGATTACGGCATCGCCAAGCGCAAGGCCGCGGAGCGCTTCGGCGTCACCGATCTCGCGGTGCTGCCGAAGAACATCGAGATCGAAGAAGCGCTCGCCGAGCACCAGCGCCTGTTCGTGCCGGACAGCCACGCGTCCGAGCTTTCCGCCATGCGCAGCACTGCCCTCGAGGCGATGCGCCTGCTCGCGGAATTCGAGCCGCGGCTCGTCGGGCCACTGCTGTCCGGCACCGCGACCGCGCACAACGACATCACCCTGCATCTCTTCGCCGACACGCCGGAGAGCGTCGCCGTGCGCCTGATCGATCGCGGCATTCCGCACGAATTCGCCGAGCGGCGCTTTCGCATGCAGCGCGACGAGATCGAAGCTTATCCGGCCGTGCGATTCACGGCGGGCGGCCATGAGGTCGACGCGACGATCTTCCCGCTGGACGGCATCCGCCAGGCGCCGCCGGGACCGGTCGACGGCCGCCCGATGCGGCGCGCGACGGCGCAGGAAGTCGAAGGGCTGCTCGCCGCGGAATAAGTGGGGACGAATAAAAGGGGACGCATCCCCTTAAAAGGGGTCGCATCCCTTTTCTGACTGGCTCTGCCAAGTACTGAGCAGAACGTGAAAAGGGATGCGACCCCTTTTAAGGGGATGCGTCCCCTTTTATTGGCGTTTCTTGACCGGCACGTAGTCGCGTTTCATAGGCCCCGTGTAGAGCTGGCGCGGGCGCGCGATCTTCATCGTCGGGTCCGCGATCATCTCCTCCCACTGCGCGACCCAGCCGGCGGTGCGCGCGATGGCGAACATCACGGTGAACATCTCGCGCGGAATGCCGAGCGCCCGATAGATGATGCCCGAGTAGAAATCCACGTTCGGGTAGAGCTTGCGGCTGATGAAGTAATCGTCCTTGAGGGCGATCTCCTCGAGCCGGAGCGCCAGTTCGAACAGCGGGTTGTCGGTATGCCCGAGCTTGGACAGCACCTGGTGGCACATCTCGCGGATGATCGTCGCGCGCGGATCGAAGTTCTTGTAGACGCGATGTCCGAAGCCCATCAGCCGGACACCGTCCTTCTTGCCCTTGACCCGTGCCAGGAATTCGTCCACGTGGCTCGCATCGCCGATGTTCTCCAGCATGTCGACGACGGCTTCGTTCGCGCCGCCGTGCGCCGGCCCCCAGAGCGCCGACACGCCCGCCGACATCGCGGTGTATGGATTGCAGCCGGTGCTGCCGGCGAGCCGTACCGTCGAAGTGCTCGCATTCTGCTCGTGGTCGGCGTGCAGGATGAAGAGCAGGTCGAGCGCCTTCGCGTGCAGCGAGTCCACCGCGTAGGGCTCGCAGGGCACCGCGAAGAACATGTGCAGCATGTTCGCGCAGTAGTCGAGGTCGTTGCGCGGATAGATGAATGGCTGGCCGAGTGCGTGCTTGTACGCGGCCGCGGCAATCGTCGGGATTTTCGCGATCATCCGGTGCGAGAAGATCTCGCGGTGGCGGTCGTCGCTGATGTCGGTTGTGTCGTGATAGAAAGCCGCCAGCGACGCGACGATCGTCGCGACCATCGCCATCGGATGCGCGTTGTGATGAAAGCCGCGATACAGCCGCAGCAGCCATTCGTTCAGCATCGTGTGACGGGTGATCGAATGCGTGAATGTCTCGAGCTCGGTCGCGCTCGGCAACTCGCCCTTCTGCAGCAGGTACGACACCTCGAGGAACGTGCTGTGCGCCGCGAGCTGCTCGATCGGATAGCCGCGATAGAGCAGCATGCCGGCGTCGCCGTCGATGTAGGTGATGGCGCTCGAGGTCGCGGCCGTCGCCATGAAGCCCGGGTCGTAGGTGAAGACCCCGTGGTCCTTCGTCAGCGTGGCGATGTCGAGGACGTCGGGCCCGACCGATCCCGGTATTGCGGCGAGTTCGCTCGACCGCCCGGTCGCCAGGTTCGTCAACTGGTATTTCTTGCTGCTCATCGTTCAGCTACGGAGCCTGTCATGCGGTTCCGCGGGAATCAAGGCTGCTTTGGTCGCATCGCCTAGAATGTGCGGATGAGCGCACCGATCGCGATCTACGTGCACCTTCCGTGGTGCGTCCGCAAGTGCCCGTACTGCGACTTCAATTCGCATGCGGCGCCCGCGACGATACCGGAAGATGCGTATGTCGCGGCATTGCTCGCGGATCTCGACGGCGACCTCGAGCTCGCCGCCGGCCGTGAAGTCGCAAGCGTATTCCTGGGCGGCGGAACACCGTCGCTCTTCAGCGCGGACGCAATCGACACGCTGCTCCGGGGCCTGGCCGCACGCCTGCCCTTCGCTTCCGGAGCCGAGATCACGATGGAGGCCAACCCCGGAACGGTCGAGCACGGCCGCTTCGAAGGCTATGCGGCGGCGGGCATCAACCGAGTGTCGCTGGGTGCGCAATCATTCGATGCGCGGATCCTGGTCGCGCTCGGGCGCATCCACGGACCTGACGAGATCGGCATCGCCGTCTCCGAACTCGCCGCGGCCGGCATCGACAACTTCAACCTGGACCTGATGTACGCCCTGCCGGGACAGACACGGGAAGGCGCGCTGGCCGATCTCAAGTCGGCTATCGCGCTCGGCCCTCGCACCTGTCGCACTACCAGCTGACGCTCGAACCTGGCACCGCGTTTCCATCGTCCTCCGGTGCTTCCGGACGACGACACGGCGCTCGAAATGCAGCTCGACTGCCAGCACCTGCTGGCTGCGAACGGTTCACTCAATACGAAATCTCCGCGTATGCGCGGCCAGGCCGCCAGTGCCGGCACAATCTGAACTACTGGCGTTTCGGCGACTATCTCGGCATCGGCGCCGGCGCCCATGGCAAGTTGACCGTTGACGGCTCCGTGATACGCACCGAAAAGGTGCGTTCGCCGCGCGCGTACCTCGAGAATGCGAGACCAGCAGTCCGGCGACGGGTACCGGCGGAGGAGCTGGCTTTCGAGTACATGCTCAACGTCCTGCGTGTCGACGAGGGCTTCACACTCGCCGCGTTCGAGCGCGCAACCGGGCTGGCAGGGGCGGCCGTGCAGCCGCAGCTCGAAGCGCTGGTGGTGCAAGCCCTGGTCGAGCGGTCGGGCGCCATCTGGCGCCCGACCGCGCTCGGCTTTCGCTTCCTCAACGACCTTCAGGCGGCATTTCTGCCGGAACGGTCAACCGCGACACCTGCACCGGCGCGAGTTCCTCCACTGCGGGCGTCATCGCGGCCGGCGGAAACCTGATCCACTCGCTGAAGGACATCGGCAGGATGGGCCAGTAGAACAGCAGGAGGCTGCCGGATTCCGACGCGCGCAACCGTCTTTTTCGAGCACGCAAAGATCGGGCCGTACCTGCCACGCGCCCAGTCGAAATCCGTGCGCCAGCAATGGCTTGCGACCGGACGGTCGCCATGTAGCGCCTTGGCGATATGACTGATGCCGCTCTTGTCCATCTGCCGACGGCGGTTGCCGTGAGACGACGGCCGTTAGTCAAAGTATGCGCGCGAGGTCCCGGCAGCAACCGCGCTCGGCACCGCCGTCGGCCTGGCAGGGGTCTGCCCGGCCCTCGGGGAGTTGTGCACAGCGCCTTCCGGCTCGTGAGGAAGAGGGACTTTCGACACATAGTTCGCGAGATGCCTTAACTGCCACGCTGTAACCCATTGTTTCATTTTGGGAATATTGCCTGATCAAAAATTAATCAATTCGTCATATATGCGCGAATGCGCGAGTGGCGGCCCGGGGAAGGTGCGTTCGTCCACAGAGTTATCCACACATTTTGTGGATAAGGGTAAAACCCCCACAGATTCGCTGACTTACAGCTTCCTGTAGGACCGCGCCGGACGCCTTCTTGCCTGGCACGGGGTGTGCGGCTAGACTGCGCGCCCCCTTGCAGCACCTCAGCGGAACGCACCGATGAAAGACGCCATTCACCCGAAATACGCGGAAATTACGGTCACCTGCAGCTGCGGGAACAAGTTCCAGACGCGCTCCACGCTCGGCAGCAATCTCGATGTCGAGGTTTGCTCGAACTGCCATCCTTTCTATACGGGCAAGCAGAAGATCGTGGACTCGGGTGGCCGCGTCGACCGCTTCCGCAAGAAGTACGGACTGAAGTAAAAGTCCGGATGGCGGCACGCCGCCGCCAACTTTCCGCCGCACCCCCCGTCTAATCGCGACAGGGTACGCTCGGTCCCGCACCGGGAGATATTGATGCGGAAACTGCCAGGAAAGCTCTTTGGCTTGATCGCCTTGGCATTACTTGCCGGCGGCGCCGTCCTGCCCGTGCTGGGCGCGGAGAAGGAAAAAGAGCCCGCAAAGAAAGACAGCAAGGAGGTGCAGACCGCCAAGCAGCTCCACATTCAGTTCACGATGGCCTCGGGCGTGCACAGCGACCTCGAACTGCAGGAGTACGTGCAGCGCGTCGGCGAAAAGCTCGCGAAGGTCAGCGACCGGCCTGAACTCGAGTGGAAGTTCACGATCATCGATACCGACGACGTCAACGCCTTCGCAACCCTGGGCGGATATGTCTATATCTCCCGCGGCATCCTGCCCTACATGCAGAACGAGGCCGAGCTCGCCGCCGTGCTCGGGCACGAGATCGGCCACATAACGGCGAAGCACCTGCAGGCGCGCCAGCGCAAGTCCACCTTTGCGAATATCGCGAGCGCCGCGACCGCGATCTTCACCGGCATGCCGGCGCTCGCCGAACTGACGAACATGGCGGGCGCGGCGATCATCAATGGCTATGGCCGCGAAGCCGAGCTCGAGTCGGACGGTATCGGCGCGGGTCTGCTTGCGAAGGCCGGCTATGACCCGAACGCGATGATCGAGGTCATCTCGACGCTGAAGGACCAGGATACGTTCGAGCGCGAGCGCGCGCGCATTGAGAAACGCCAGCCGCGCCTGTACCACGGCGTGTTCGCGAGCCACCCCGACAACGACACGCGCCTGCGCGAGGCGGTGGCGACGGGCGGCAAGGTTTCGTCGAGCGCGGCCGGCAACACATCAAACCGGGAGGGATTCCTGAGCGCGATCGAAGACCTTCCGGTCGGCTCCAGCCGCCGCCAGGGCATGGTGCGCGACAATCGCTTCTACCACGCGGACATGCAGTTCACGCTCGCCTTTCCGCGCGGCTGGGAGATCGTCAATGCACCCGACCAGCTGCTCGCCGTCGCGCCGAACAAAGAACACATCATGGAAATCCGCGCGCAGGGTCCGCCGGCGGACCTGACCGACCCGCGCGATTTCGCGATGCGCGGCCTCGGCAACCGCCGCCTCGAAAAATCCGAGACGCTCGACATCAACGGCCTGAAAGGCTGGACTGCCGTCGTGCGCAACGACGCGTCGCCGTACGGTCAGTCGACGAACGTGCGCTACATCATCATCTACTACAACAACCTGATGTGGGTTTTCAAAGGCGCCAGCCGCTCGAACACGATGACGACGCCTTCCGGCGATCCATTCTTCCTGTCCACCGCGCAAACGTTTCGTCGCTTGAAAGGAAATGAGTTCCAGCTCGCCGAGCCGTACCGGCTGCACGTAATGCGTGCGAGCGCGACCACGACGATCGAAGAACTGGCGAAGACCGCCGCGATCAAGAAATATCCTGTGCAGGAACTACGCCTGTTCAACAAACTTTATCCGAACGGCGAGCCGAAACCGGGCGACCTGATCAAGACGGTGCGCTAGGGACTGTCCCCTTTTTCACGAAGTGAAAAAGGCGGACTGTCCCTTCTTCGCGGAAAAGGGACAGTCCCCTACCAGCCGGCGTCCTTCATGGCGGCGGCAAGCGCGGCGAGCGCCTGTCCCCGGTGGCTGATGCGGTTTTTCTCCGCCGCCGGCATTTCCGCGGCAGTGCGCACGTCGCCGGCGACGATGAAGAACGGGTCATACCCGAATCCGCCTGCGCCCTTCGGCGCGAAGGCGATATGACCTTCCCACGCCGCTTCCGAGACGATCGGCGCCGGATCCTTCGCATCGCGCAGGAACACCATTGCGCAGCGATAGCGCGCGCCGCGGCGTGATGCCTGCACGCCGGCGAGTTCCGACAGGAGCTTCTCGTTGTTCGCCCGTTCGTCCGCGGGCTCAGCCGCATAACGCGCGCTGTGCAGGCCAGGCCGACCACCGAGCGCGTCCACTTCGAGACCGGAATCGTCGGCGATGGCGGGAAGGCCTGCGATCTTCGAGGCGTGGCGCGCCTTGATGAGCGCGTTCGCGGCAAAAGTATCGCCATCTTCGGGCGGCGACGAGATGCCGAGTGCCGATTGCGCGATGACTTCGAGGCCGTGACCGGCGAGGATCGCGCGCATCTCGCGGAGCTTGCCGGCATTGCCGGACGCGAGCACGATGCGGCGCATCAGGCGTTGCGCGCCTCTTGCTGCAGGCCGAAGAGGCGCGCGGTGCCGGTCGCGGCGAGATTCAGCATCGCGTCCAGTTCCTCCCGCCGGAAGGCATGGCCTTCCGCCGTGCCCTGCACCTCGATGAAGCCGCCGCCCGAATTCATCACGACGTTCATGTCGGTCTCGGCATCGACGTCCTCGGCGTAATCGAGATCGAGAACCGGCTCCCCCTTGACGATGCCGACCGACACCGCAGCAATCTGCCCGTGCAGCGGGTTCGCCGCGATCGTGCGCCGGCCGATCAGCGTATCCACCGCGTCCGCAAGCGCGACAAAGCCGCCCGTGATCGCGGCCGTGCGCGTGCCGCCGTCTGCCTGCAGCACGTCGCAGTCGATCGTGATCGTGCGTTCGCCGATGGCGCCCAGATCGATGCAGGCGCGAAGCGACCGGCCGATCAGACGCTGGATCTCGTGGGTACGGCCGCCCTGCTTGCCGCGGGCCGCCTCGCGCGCCGAGCGCGTATGCGTCGCGCGCGGCAGCATTCCGTATTCCGCGGTCAGCCAGCCGCGGCCGCTGTTTCTCAGAAACGACGGCACGCCGTTATCGACGCTCGCGGTGCAGAGCACGCGCGTCTGGCCGAACTCGCAGAGCACCGAGCCCTCCGCATGCGACGTGAACCGGCGCGTGAAGCGCACGGGTCGCAATTGATCGGCCGCGCGGCCGCCGCTTCGCATGGTGAACTGCCTTGTTGTCAGTGATGCCAGACGAGGCCGGCGGCAGACGCATTGTCGCTGTGTGGAGCCGAAGCCGCCACTGCGCGCTCGGCGAGCGCCGTGAGCGCGTCGCTGCAGCTTCCGTTGCCGGGCTTCCAGAAGGCCGCGATGTCGGCGTCCTTCAGATTCGCCCAGATGCCGTCGGAGCAGACCAGGAGAACATCGCCGTCCTCGAGCGGCTGCCGCCGCGAAATGGTCATCTCCGGCAGCGTCGCCTCGCCCCCGATGCAGCATTCCACATAATTGCGCATCGGATGGGCGGCGATCTCTTCTTCGGTGATCGAGCCGTCGCGCAGCAATTGCTCGACGTGGCTGTGATCGCGGGTGCGGTACAGCACGCGGCCGCCCCGCAGGTGATAGACACGGCTGTCGCCGACATGCGCCCAGTAGGCTTCGCCCCGCTGCACGATGCAGACCGCGCAGGTCGCGCGGGGGCGAAGGTCGATCGAGAGCCGGCTGCCCATCGTCACGACCGCGGCGTGCGCGCGGCCGAGCGCCAGATGCAGGAAGCCGAGCGGATCGAACAGGGGCCAGGTCTGCGAACGGAACAGCTCGAGCATCACCTTGCAGCCGGTCTCCGCGGCGCGCGCACCGTAGGCATGGCCGCCCATGCCGTCCATCACGACGAGCAGCGCGGCGCCTTCGCCCGCGGCGACTGCGGCACGGTCCTGGTTGTCTTCGCGATCGCCGGTCAGGCTGATTTCGGCGAACTCAGTAGCCACGCATACCCGGCGGCTCCGTGCCGCCGCCCCCTGCTAAACTGTCGCGCAGCTTACAACACCGGCCGATGCCGTATCCCGGGGACCCGAATCGAATGCTCAGGAGCATGACAGGCTTCGCGCGCAGCGAGCGGGCGACGACGGCCGGACTGCTCGCCTGGGAACTCCGGAGCGTCAATCACCGCTATCTCGAGATCAGCTTGCGGCTGCCGGAGGAACTTCGCGCGCTCGAAAGCGACATCCGCCGCACCATCGGCGCGGCCGCGCGCCGGGGCAAGGTCGAGGCGGTCTGCTATCTGCGGCCGGTGGCGGCGGCCGGCCGCGAACTCACGCTCGACGACACGCTGCTCGACCGGCTGATCGAACACGCGTTGTCGGTGCAGCGACGCCTCGGTGGTTCAGGCCGGATCGGCGCCATGGACCTGCTGCGCTGGCCCGGCGTCGTGCGCGAGGCCGAACGCGACACGACGCCGCTCGGCGCGGCGACGCTTGCGCTCCTTACTGAAACGCTCGTGGCCTTCGCCGCCTCGCGAGCGGGCGAAGGCGAGCGCATCGCCGAAATGCTTTCCTCGCGCGCCGAGGCGGTTCGGCGTCTGGTCGATGGCGTCGCGGCACGGCTGCCGGAAGTGCAGTCGCGCATCCGCACGAAGATGTCGGAGCGCCTGGCCGCGCTCGGCTCGGAAGCCAACCCGGAGCGGCTCGAACAGGAGATCGCGATCCTGGTTCAGAAGATGGATGTCGCGGAGGAGCTCGACCGGCTTAAGAGTCACGTCACGGAACTGACGAACACGCTCGCCTCGGGCGATGCGGTCGGCCGCAAGCTCGACTTCCTGATGCAGGAATTCAACCGCGAGGCGAACACGCTGTCGTCGAAGTCACAGGACGTCGAGACGACGCGCTCGGCGGTCGAGTTGAAGGTTTTGATCGAGCAGATGCGGGAGCAGGTTCAGAATGTCGAATAAAAAGGCGCCGGGTCGTAGGTTCGCAGTCATTGTTCGCGCGCTGAAGGGAGGGGAGGAGTCAGCGTCGCGACGAATCAGACAATAACTGCGAACCTACGACCCGGCACCGTGCAGGCACTCACGTTTCGAGCCGCGTGGCGCTGACCACGACCTCGGGCAGTACCGCGATGGCCGCTGCGCCCGGCAAGTCGCGCTCGAAGACGACCCTCTGGTCGAGGGCGAGGCCGTTGCTCACCGCGCCCGCCAGTGTCGCCACCAGCACCGCTGCGAGTCCCGTGTTGCGAATCGTCGAATAGGTCTTCATCTCTTTCTCCTCGAAATCAGTTGGGTAAATCCAATCAATGTCTGGCTGTAACTGTGGACTTCGGGGCGTCCTGGAACAAACGCGCTTTCTGATGTCCGGTTAAGGGAAACTTGACGACTTTCGAGGACTTCACGGGCTGCAGTTCCGGTTCGAACTGGAAGCGACGACCCGCGATCGACTCGGCCTGGCGGCGCTGGCCTTCGGCCAGCAGGTCCAGGAAGTGCAGGAAGCTCTGTACACGTGCGTTCATGGTCTTTCTCCGGTGTCCGGGCGGCGTGGGCACTGCGCCCTTCCGTCCCTGTTCGGGATAAACTCTGACGTCCAGGTGCTTTTCAAACAAACGCATTAACTCAAGCTGGGTTAAGGGAAACTTGCGTGGCCGCTTCTGCATACGGACGTTTGCCGCTCAATGCCTTACGGGTGTTCGAAGCGGTCGCGTCGCGCCTGTCTTTTGCGGAAGCCGCCGAGGCGCTGAGCGTCACGCCGGCGGCTGTTTCGCAGCAGATCAAGGCGCTCGAGGAATACCTGCAGATCCCGGTGTTGCGCCGGAGCGGCCGCAAGGTCGAGCTGACGCCAGAGGGCGCGAAACTGCTGCCCGCCGTGCGGTCGGGCCTCGACGCATTGGTCCTGGCGCTGCGCGAAACACGCATGAACCGGGCAAGCGGCGTGATCAACGTCAGCACGCTTTCCTCGCTGATGCAGAAATGGCTCACGCCTCGCCTGCACCGGCTGCATGCGAAATTCCCGGATCTGCAGGTTGACTGGCACACGTCGCGCGAAGCGGTCGATTTCGCGCGCAGCGATTTCCACGCGGCAGTTCGCCTCGGCGAAGGCGCGACGCCTGGCCTCGATCACGACAAGCTGATGGACGAATGGCTGGTCGTGGTCGCCTCGCCCACGCTCTTCCAGAAATACGGATCGATCGACGACCGCGACAGCCTGAAGGGCATTCCGATGCTGCAGGCGAAGGACGAGCCCTGGTCGCGATTCGAAAAGAGTGCAGCGCCGACGCCCTGGCCCGCGGGCCCGACGATCATCGACGACTCCGTCAGTGTGCTGTCGGCGGTGCTCGAAGGCCTGGGCTATGCGCCGGCGCGCTGGTCCATCGCCGCCAATGACCTCTTGTCGGGCCGTCTCATTCTCGCGAGCAACATCATCGTGCCGTCGCGATTCCGTTACTGGTTCGTCTGCCCGCCTTCGTATTCGGACTTGCCAAAGGTCTGCGCGCTGCGCGAGTGGCTGCGCGAGGAAGCGGCGAATTTTCCGACGCCCGACGCCTGGGTGGCCAGCCGCTAAGTCCTTGTTGCCGCTGCACGGCGGCGCATTTCATCGAATCGTCACCCAGCTGTCATGGCCCAGCCATGCGCGGAATCGACACTGGCGCCGCACCCGGGGTGCCGTATGCAGATAACCATCGTCACAGAGACCTATCCGCCCGAAGTCAACGGTGTCGCGTTGACGGTGCATGCGCTCGTCTCGGAGATGGCCGCCGCCGGCCACGACATCCTGCTCGTCCGCCCTCGCCAGCCGGGCGTTTCCGCGATCCCGCCGACGAATCCGATTCGGGAACTCCTCGTCCCGGGCGCCGCGCTGCCCAAGTATCCCGGCCTTCGCTTCGGATTCCCGGCAGGGCGGACACTCGCGCGCCATCTGGCGTCACGGCGTCCGGACGCGATATACGTCGCGACCGAGGGTCCGCTCGGCTGGTCGGCGGTGCAGACGGCGAACCGTTTCGGCATTCCGGTCGCGACCGGATTCCACACGCGCTTCGATTCATACGCGCGATCCTATGGCCTGGGCACTCTGTCGCCGCTCGCGCATCGCTGGCTACGCCGGCTGCACAACGCGTCGAACGCAACGGTGGTGCCGACGACGGATCTCGGGAAATGGCTGGAGGAACGCGGTTTCCGGCATGTTCACGTGATCGCACGCTCGGTCGACACCGCGCTTTTCGACCCGGCCCGGCGCGATCCGCGCCTGCGCGCCCGCTGGGGCATTCCGCAGCACGGTCTCGCGGTGATTCACGTCGGCCGGATTGCCGCCGAGAAGAACCTCGAGCTCGCGGTCCAGGCTTTCCGACGGATCCGCGAGCATCGGGGTGATGCGCGATTCGTCTGGGTCGGCGAAGGCCCGCAGGCGGCGCGGCTGCAGCGCGAGAATCCCGACTTCGTATTCACGGGCCTGCGGCTCGGCGAGGATCTCGCCGCACATTTCGCGTCCGCGGACCTGTTTCTGTTCCCGAGCATGAGCGAGACTTTTGGCAACGTCACGCTCGAGGCGATGGCGAGCGGCGTGCCGATGGTCGCCTTTGACTACGGCGCGGCGCGCGCGCATCTGCGCGATCGCGAGCACGGCCGCCTTGTCCCCCGGGGCAATGCCGCCGGCTTCGTTGCGGCGGCAGCCGCGCTCGCGACGGCGGATGCGGCGCGCCGCGGCATGCGGGTGGCCGCGCGCGCAGCGATGCTGAAGCTCCGGCCGGAACAGGTTGCCCGCGATTTCGTCGATCTGCTCGCCGGACTGTCGGCGAAGGCGGCGGCATGAGCAGCCTGCCGGCCGTCGAGATGCCGCTCTGTCTCGCGCTCAATCGCTGGGGCGCTTATAGCGTCGTGCACGGTTTCTTTGCGACGATCAGCCGACTGGGCGACGGCCTGTTCTGGTACGCGACGATGCTCGCGCTCGCGCTGTCCGGCGGCGCGCGCGGACTCTTCGCCGCGGCGCACATGGCGGCAACCGGTCTCGTCACGCTCGCACTGTATCGCGCGATGAAGCGCCACATCCGCCGACCGCGGCCTTCGGAAGCTGGTGCTGGCGTGATCGCGCGCATCGCACCGCTCGATCGGTTCAGCTTCCCGTCCGGCCACACGCTGCATGCGGTTGCTTTTACGATCGTCGGTTGTTCCTGGTTCCCGTCGCTCGCGATTGTGCTGGTTCCCTTCTCAATCCTCGTCGCGCTATCGCGCGTGGTGCTCGGCCTCCACTATCCGAGCGATGTCATGGCCGCCACCGGCCTCGGCGCGCTGGTCGCGACCGGCTCTCTGATCTTCGTGTAACAGCGAACGCCTTCCCTCTAGCGTGACCGGCCCGCCGGGCGGATGGCGAGCGAGCGAATTTTCCGATTCTTCTCTTCTGAGCGAGCGAGCCATCCCGCCCGGCGGTCAGCCGGAGACGCCAAAAGGGGTGCGTCCCCTTTTGAGTACAATCGCCGCGTGGCAAAACGCGGGCAACTGTTCGTCCTGGCAGCGCCGTCAGGCGCGGGCAAAACGAGTCTGTTGCAGGCGCTGATGCGGCGCCGGCCGACGCTCGGATTTTCGGTGTCCTGTACGACGCGCACCCCGCGTTCGCACGAACAGGACGGGCGGGACTATCACTTCATCACGCGGCCGGAATTCGAACGCCTGGTCGCGGTCGGCGAGTTCATCGAGCACGCCGACGTGTTCGGCAACCTGTACGGCACGCGCAGGAGCGTCGTCGAGTCGGCGCTCGCCGAAGGGCGCGATCTGATTCTCGAGATCGACTGGCAGGGCGCGCGTCAGGTACGCGCGCAGCTGCCGGAGGCGGTGCAGATTTTCATCCTGCCACCCTCGCGCAGCGAGCTCGAGGCAAGGCTGCGCAAGCGGGCAACCGACAGCGCGGAAGCGATCGCGCGCCGCCTGGCCGAATCGGTCGAGGAAATGTCGCACTGGCGGGAGTTTGACTATGTCGTCGTCAACCGCGACTTCGACCAGGCGCTCGCCGAACTCGAAGCCATATTCGACGGCCGCGGAGAGGCCAGCCGGCCCGACCGGCCGGGACTGGTCGACGTTATGAACGAATTGCTGGGCAGTTAAGTCACATAGCCGGCATCCGGGGACTGTTCGCCGGCCGTGAATTCGCTAGCATTGGCAGCCAGCCGAAGGACAATCGATGGTCACCAAGGAAAAGGTCGAAGAAAAACCCAAGGCGGACCGGCGCTGGCATGCCGTGTCGGTCAAGCCCGCCCCGGGCGCCTGCACCGCGGCCGCTTCCGGCAAGAGCCGTCGGTGGCTGTCCCGAGAGGCGCCGATGCTGCCGCTGCCCGGCTGCACCAAGCCCGATGCCTGCCATTGCACCTACGCGCATCACGACGACCGCCGCGCCGGCGGGCGCCGCGCCGAAGAAGTGGACGCCTTCATCCAGCGACCCCCGGTCGTCAACGAACGCCGCGCCCGCAGGAACCGCCGCGACACCGACAAGGGGTGAGCCCCGCAGCAATATTGGCCGCGCGGCCCCTGGATCGGGTATGATTTCGGGTCCAATTATCTGAAATTACGGTCTTTTCCATGGCCCGCATCACCGTCGAAGATTGCCTGCACACGGTCGACAACCTGTTCGACCTCGTCCTGCTCGCCTCCAAGCGCGCACGGCGACTCGTCAACGGCGCCGAAGCGACCGTCGACTGGGAGAACGACAAGCCCACGGTGGTGGCGCTGCGCGAGATCGCGGAGGGCAAGATCACCATCGATCTGCTCTCCGAGCCGGATCCCGAACCGGAGCCGGAGCTGATTCCGGACAATCCGCTGGATCTCGGCGTCGACTTCCGCGCACCGCAGCTCGGCCTCGGAGACTGATCGCGGCATACGGGGCACGATGAGCTACGCGTCTTCCATCCTCGGACTGTTGCCGGGCGGAAGACGCGCTCCCGGAATCGCCCAGCTCGTTTCCAAGATCGAGAACTACCTGCCGGCCGACCAGGTCGAGCGGGTGCGCGACGCATTCGATTACGCCGAGGTGGCGCACAAGGGCCAGAAGCGCCAATCCGGCGAGGCCTACATCACCCATCCGATCGCGGTCGCCGATATCCTGGCCGACCTGCATCTCGACGGCGCGACGCTGACCGCGGCCATCCTGCACGACGTCGTCGAAGACACGCCGTCCTCGATGGCCGAGGTCGAGCAGAAATTCGGCAAGGAAGTCGCGGAAATCGTCGACGGCGTGACGAAGCTGGAGCAGGTCCAGTTCAAGAGCCGCAAGGAAGCCCAGGCCGAGAGCTTCCGCAAGATGATCCTCGCGATGGTGCGGGATATCCGCGTCATCATGGTCAAGCTCGCGGACCGCACGCACAACATGCGCACGATCGCCGCCATGTCGCCCGAGAAGCGCCGTTCATGTCGCGCGCGAAACGCTCGACATCTACGGACCGATCGCGAATCGCCTGGGCATCCACTCGCTCAAGCTCGAGCTCGAGGAACTCGGATTCCGCACCCTCTACCCGCAGCGCTACCGCGTCATCGAGCGGGAACTGAAGCGCGCCCGCGGCAACCAGCGCGAGTTCCTGCCCAAGATCGTCAAGGCGCTGCGCCAGTCGCTCTCGGCCGCGAGCGTCAATGGCCGCGTCGAGGCGCGCGAGAAGCATCTATATAGCGTGTACATGAAAATGCGCAGGAAGCGCCTGCCGCTGTCGCAGGTCGTCGACATGTTCGGCGTGCGCATCATCGTCGGCACTGTCGATGAGTGTTACCGCACGCTCGGCCTGGTGCACGGTCTCTACCGCCCGATGCCGGGCCGCTTCAAGGATTACATTGCGATCCCGCGCGTCAACGGCTACCAGTCGCTGCACACGTCGTTGTTCGGCCCGAATGGCATGCCGATCGAGGTGCAGATCCGCACCGATGACATGCATCGCATGGCGGAGTCGGGCATTGCTGCGCACTGGCAGTACAAGACCGGCGAACAGGACGGCCAGGCGCAGCAGCAGCTCCGCGCCCGCGAGTGGCTCGCCGGCGTCATGCAGTTCCACGACGGCTCCGCGGAAGAATTGCTGGAGAGCGTCAAGGTCGACCTGTTCCCGGACAAGGTTTACGTGTTCACGCCGAAGGGCGACATCATGCGCCTGCCGCGCGGTGCAACCTGCGTCGACTTCGCCTACGCCGTGCACACCGGCGTCGGCCAGCGCTGCGTGGCCGCGAAAGTCGATCGCCGGCTCGTGCCGCTGCGCACCGTCCTGCGCAATGGCCAGACGGTCGAGATCATCACCGCGAAGGGGGCGCATCCGAATCCGGCATGGGCGAGCTTTGTCACGACCGCGAAGGCGCGTTCGGCGATCCGCCAGTACCTGCGTGGACTCAAGCGCGGCGAGGCCGCCGAACTCGGCGGACGCATGCTCAACCAGGCACTCGAGGAATTCCAGCTCACGCTGAAGAAGCTGCCGGCCGGGCGTCTCGACGAGGTGGCGCGCTCGCTCGCACTGAAGGACGGCGCGGAGCTACTTGAGAAAATCGGCCTCGGCGAGCGCCTGGCGCGCCTCATCGCGCGCCGGCTGTTGCCGGCCGACGATGAGCGCCCGGATGCCGGTCCCCCGCCACCGCTCGCGATTGCGGGCACCGAGGGATTGGTTGTCAGCTACGCGCGCTGCTGTTTCCCGATTCCGTTCGACGCAATCGTCGCGTATCTCTCGAGCGGCCGCGGCGTCGTGATTCATCGCGAGAACTGCGCGAACGTCGCGGCATTCGGCAAGCAGCCGGACAAATGGATTCCCGCCGTGTGGCAGAAGGATCAGAAGCATCTCTTCACTGCCGGGCTCATCGTCGAAGTGACCAACCGCATGGGCATCCTCGCCGAGGTCGCGACGCGTATCGCGGAAGAGCAGAGCAACATCAGCCACGTCAACGTCGATTCTTCGCAGGGCGACCAGTCCACCATCCTGTTCGAGGTCCAGGTGCGCGACCGCGCGCATCTCGCGCGCCTTATCCGCGCGATCCGCGGCATGCCGGACGTCATGAAGGTCGAACGCAGCCTCGCCTGACGCGGGCGCCGGGGATCGCGCGATCCGCGCTTCGCGGCGCGTCACTTTCTGTTGATGGAACCGCGGATGGCGTTTTCATCGCGCACGGTGACGAAGCCGCGCCCGAGTTCGACCCAGCCGTGCGCCTTCCAGGCCTGCAACTGCTGATTCACGGCCTGTCGCGACACGCCGAGAAAATACGCAAGGTCTTCCTGCGAAATGCGCAGCGTAAAGCCGCTGCCGGCGCGTTCGCCGTGCAGATGGCCGAGACTGAACAGGCGCTTGGCCAGGCGCGCGGGCGCATCGAGGAGCGCGGCATCCTCCAGCAGTCCGCTGGTCCAGCGCAGCCGCTCGCCGCAGAGCCGCAACAGGTCGAGCGCGACCTGCGGTTCGCGCTCGAGCAGCGCAAACAGGTGATCCCGCCGCAGCGACACGAGCTCGGACGGCACCATCGCGATGGCCGATGCCGTTCTCGTCCCGCCGTCCAGCAGCGCGATCTCCCCGAAAGAATCGCCGGGCTCCATGATGTTGAGGAAAATTTCGCGGCCGTCGGCTGCCCCGCTGCTGATGCGAATCCTCCCGGTGACGACCGCATGCAGCGCGTCCCCGGGTCACCCTGGCTGCAGATGATTTCGCCCGCGCCGTAGTGGCGCTGCGTCGCGAGCGCGGCCACGCGCTCGAGCGCGGCGGGCGCGAGACCGCGAAACAACGGGCTGCGCTGCAGCACGATTTTTCCGGCCAGCGTCGTCATGCCGTGACTCCCCGTTCTGTGCCAGGCGACATCGGGGGGCATGATACGCCTCATGCAAAGGGCGCTGATCGTCGTCGCCTTCGACGCACTGCTGAAGCGCTGCGATCAGTTACTGCGCGAGCACCGCGGCCCGGCCGCCACCGGCCAGCGCGCCGCCGGCGACCGATTCACCTGCCGGGCCGTACCGCCGGGAGTACTCGCGACCGATGAGCCACGCGACAACGGCGATCGTCACGCTCAAAATGCAGATCATCCACACGAACTGCTCGCGGCCCTCCCCGAACAACCGGACACCGACGAAGATCGAGAGCGTCGACAGCAGGTCGCCGGTGCGATAGAAGAAGGTGTCGATGGCCGTCTTGGCCTGGTACTTCACGTCGCGGCTCGTCGGCAGCAGCAGGGCGTTTCGTGCGGTGTTCATCAATGAATAGTCGAGGCCCCGCTGCACGACGAGCACCGATTGCAGCAGCAGGAACACCGGCACAATGCCGATCAGCAGGTAACCGGCGACGAATGCGAGCGGCGTCACCATCAGCGCGCGCGCGAGACCCGCGACCAGGATGATCCGCGACACCAGCAGGAGCTGGATCACGAATGCGATCAGCGTGATCGTCGCACAGTAATTGCCCATGAACCGGCCGATGAAGACCGCCTGGGCGTCGGGCGCCTCGCGGCGCGCGACCTCGACGAGCCAGTTCGACAGCACGTAATCCCCGGTAGACGTGATCCAGTTCACCAGCACGACCAGCGCGGCGAGGGCGACCAGATAGCGGCTGCGGCCGATCAGCATGAATCCGCCGAGCCAGCGGCCGGCGCTGCCCGCCTCGGTCCCGCTTGCGTGTTCGCCGCTGGTTTCCGCGCTGCGCGCAGCCGCCGGCACGCAGGCGCGTGCGTGCGCGCTGAGACCGATGACCGCCGTCAGCACTGCGGCGGATGCCAGCATCAGGCCGAAGGGACCGAACGCCTCGAAACCCGCCGCCGATATGCGCGCGCCGGCCCATGCGCCGGCCGACACACCGATCGCGATAACGCCGAAGAGCCTCTGGCCGGAACTCGTATTGAAGAGATCCGTGGCGAAGGCCCAGAACTGCGTCACGGCCATCACGCCGAAGATGCTCGTCCAGACGAAGAACACGAAGCCGAAATGGAACCCGGCCTGGCCAAGCACGAAGAAGATGAGCAGGTTGACCACGAAGAAGGCGTGGACGCGCCGATACATGCGGCTGGGATCCGCGTGCCGGATCAGCGCGCCATAGATTGGGATGATCAGGATCAGCAGCATTGCCTGCACGCCGACGGCATAGCTCCGGAGTTCAGCGCCGCCATGCGTCAGAATCAGCGCTTCGCGCACCGGGCGGATCATGTAATAAGCCACCATCAGCAGGAATGCCTGAAGGGACAACAGGGCCACGCATCGCCCTTCGCCCGCACACACGCTGGTGAACAGGCCCAGCAACTTCTCGAAGCCGCTGCGTTCCGTCACGTCGCCCATCTCGCATTCCTCCGGTCGTGTTGCGCGCCCTGAAAAAAGGCGCCCGGCCTCGCCTGGCCGGGCGCTACGAGTGCGCATGCGTCACGCTTCGAGTGCCGATGCGGCGTCACGACGCGCGCTGACGGCGGCGATTTTCTGCGGCTCGGAATACCCGTTGGCGCTCAGCACCAATGCGGGATTGAGGGCCTCCACCAGCGTCGACACAAGTACGGTGGTGATCGCGAACGCCGTCACGGCAGAGATCACGGTGCGGGCTTTCGGGGACAATTCGGTCTTCATGATCGTTTCTCCTCGGGTTTGTGTTTCGATGCGGGAGTGATCGTGAACCGGATGGCACCGGCGTTCTGTCATGAACCCGACACACGCGGCGATATGGCGTCGAGGCGCGGTATCATGAGTTTGGTCAACCGCGGGGACGGCAAATCATGGCGCGCAAAGTCATCCACACCGGCAATGCACCGGCGGCGATCGGCCCTTATTCGCAGGCGGTTGCAGCAGGCGGCGCCGTGTACCTGTCGGGACAGGTCGGCCTGGACCCGGCCACGGGCCAGCTCGTCGCGGGCGGTCTCGAAGCGGAAGCGCGGCGCGCCTTCGACAATCTGCGCGCCGTCGCGGAAGCGGCGGGTTCGAGCCTTGCGGCAGCGGTCCGGGTAACTGTCTTCCTGACCGACCTCGGCCAGTTCGCCGTCGCCAACCGCATCATGCAGGAGTATTTCAGCGAGCCGTATCCGGCGCGCGTCACGATTGGCGTCGCGGCATTGCCGCGCGGCGCTGCGATCGAGGTCGACTGCATCCTGGTTCCGTGACAATCGAGTCGCGGCGTGTCGCCTCGTTGAAGGGCGTCGGTCCGGCGCTCGCGGCCCGGCTCGCGAAGCTCGGCATCGAGAACGTCGCCGACCTGCTCTTCCTGCTGCCGAACCGGTACGAAGATCGCACGCGCATCGTCCCGATCGGATCCCTGCGACCCGGCGCGCGCGCCGCGGTCGAGGGTACGATCGAGCTTGCCGAAGTCGTGTTCCGCGGACGACGCTCGCTGCTCGTGCGGTTGTCCGATGGCACCGGATTCCTGACGCTGCGGTTCTTTCACTTCAGTGGCGCGCAGCAGCAGCAACTGGTGCGCGGCACGCGGCTTCGCTGCTTCGGCGAAGTGCGGCGCGGCAAGCACGGCCCGGAGATCGTGCACCCGGAATACCGGCGCGCGGACGCGCCCGACACGCAGGCCGTGCAGGATGCGCTGACGCCCGTCTACCCGGCGACCGCAGGAATCCCCCAGGGGCGGCTCCGCAACCTCACCGCGCAGGCGCTCGCCGCGGTCGGAGACGGAGAATTGCCGGACTGGCTTCCCGCGAACCTGCAGCGCGAACTGAAACTTCCGCCGCTCCCCGACGCGCTGCGCTACGTGCACCGCCCGCCGCCGGATGCGCGACTCGACGAACTCGAGGCGGGCCGTCACCCGGCGCAACGGCGGCTCGCCTTCGAAGAATTGCTTGCGCACCAGCTGACGCTGCGGCAACTGCGCAACGAGATCCGCCGCGATCCCGCCTGGCCGATCGCGCCCCATGGCGAGCTGGCTGCACGCCTGCTCGCGACGGTCGGATTCGAGCTCACGGGCGCGCAACAACGCGTCGCGCGGGAAATTCGTGCGGACCTTGCGATCGCGCACCCGATGCTCCGGCTGGTGCAGGGCGACGTCGGCTCCGGCAAGACGATCGTCGCCGCGCTCGCCGCGCTCGATGCCGTCGAGTCCGGACATCAGGCCGCGCTGATGGCGCCGACCGAGCTCCTCGCCGAACAGCATTACCAGAATATCGCGCGCTGGCTCGCACCGCTTCGCCTCGAGCCCTTGCTGCTGACCGGCCGGCTCACCGCGCGCCTGCGCCGCGATGCGCAGACGGCGATCGCCGACGGCGGCAGCCGCATCGTGGTCGGCACGCACGCGCTCTTCCAGGAGGAGGTCCGCTTTGCGCGGCTCGCACTCGTGATCGTGGACGAGCAGCATCGCTTCGGCGTCCATCAGCGCCTCGCGCTGCGCGAGAAGGGCGCGACCGGGCGCTATCCGCACCAGCTGATCATGACGGCGACGCCGATTCCGCGCACACTCTCGATGACCGCCTATGCCGACCTCGACGTCTCCGTGATCGACGAACTGCCGCCCGGCCGCACGCCGGTCGCGACGGTCGCAATCCCGGATTCGCGCCGCGACGAAGTCGTGCAGCGCATCCGCAAGGCCTGCCTCGAGGGCCGCCAGGCTTACTGGGTCTGCCCGCTGATCGAGGAATCCGACCTGCTCGAAGCGCAGGCGGCCGAGGACACGGCCGCGGCGCTCGCGGCGGCGCTGCCGGAGATCCGCATCGGCCTGGTGCACGGGCGCATGCCGCCCGCCGCGCGCGAGCGCACGATGGCGGAGTTCAAGGCCGGCGAGATCGCGCTCCTGGTCGCGACCACGGTCATCGAAGTCGGCGTCGACGTGCCGAATGCGAGCCTGATGGTCATCGAGAATGCCGAGCGCATGGGGCTTGCGCAGCTGCACCAGTTGCGCGGCCGCGTGGGCCGCGGCCGCGCGGCAAGCAGTTGCCTGTTGCTCTGGCATGCCCCGCTCTCGCCGCTAGCGAAAGAGCGGCTCGCGGTGCTCAAGAACACGAATGACGGCTTCGAAGTCGCCCGGCGCGACCTGGAACTGCGGGGGCCCGGCGAATTGCTGGGCACGCGCCAGACCGGGCTGATGCAGCTGCGGGTTGCGGACCTGATGCGCGATGCAGATTTGCTGCCGAGGATCCAGGCCGCGGCGGACGTGATGCTGCGCTCGCATGCGGATAACATTGCGCCGCTGAAGCGCCGCTGGATCGGCGCCGCGACCCGTTACGGAAAAGTATGAGTCTGCATCCCGCCGCCAAGACCGCAGAAGGCCCGACGCCGCAATGGAGCGAGCGGCTGGACGATTTTTCGCCCGCCGCGGAACCCGCCGCGGAGGCGTGGCTGCGCGAGCCGGGCCTGCTGACCGAGCGGCTGCGCGCCTGTTGCGGCGGCGAGACCGGGCTTGCGATCGTCGCGCAGGCCGAGGCGCCGCTTTCCAGATCGGACGCCGCGCTTCTGAAAGCCCCCGGCAGCGCGGCCTTCGTGCGCGAGATCGAACTGACCTGCGACGGCCGGCCGTGGGTTTTCGCGCAGACGTTGATCCCGCAGGCGACGCTCGCACGCCAGCAGTGGCTTTCGGGGCTCGGCCGCGCCGCGCTCGGCGAACGGCTCGCTGATATACCGGGACTCGAGCGCGGCCCGCTCGAGTTCGCCCGGCTCACGCCCGGCGACCGGCTTTATCACCGCGCAATGCGCGAACGGGATGATCCGCCGCCCCTGCTCTGGGCACGGCGCTCGTGGTTTGCGATCGCCGGCGACCGGCTGCTGGTGCACGAAGTATTCCTCCCCGAGTCGCATGCATGAACGCCGACCTGAAAGAAGCGCCGCCGCGCAAGCGCAAGGTCGATCCGCGCTACAAGCCGACCTGGAAACCGCGTGTGCTGCGCGACGTCGCCATCGCCGTTGGCCACAGCCTTCGCGAATACGCGCTGCTGATGCGACTGCATCGCCCGATCGGCATCTGGCTGCTGATGTGGCCGACGCTGTGGGCGCTCTGGATGGCGGGCGACGGGCGGCCCGAACCGCGGCTGCTGCTGATCTTTCTCGCCGGCGTGCTGGTCATGCGCTCGGCCGGCTGCGTGATCAACGATTACGCCGATCGCGATTTCGATCCTTCGGTCAAGCGCACGCGCGACCGCCCGCTCGCCGCCAGGCGCGTCGCGCCCGGCGAGGCGCTCCTGCTCTTCGCCGCACTCGGACTGGTCGCCGTCTGGCTCGCAATGTGGCTCGATCCGCTCGCGCGGCTGTACGCGGTCGCCGGCGGCGTGTTGACGGTCACCTATCCCTGGCTCAAGCGCTTCGTGCACCTGCCGCAGTTCTATCTCGGTGTCGCCTTCGGCTGGTCGATCCCGATGGCCTTTGCCGCATTGACCGGCGAAGTGCCGCGCATCGCGTGGCTGCTGCTCACCGCGGTCGTGCTGTGGGCGGCCGTCTACGACACGATGTATGCGATGGTCGACCGCGACGACGACCGGCGCATCGGAATCAAGTCGACCGCGATCCTCTTCGGTGATGCCGACCGCGTAATCATCGCGGCCATGCAGGCGATGACGCTATTCGCGCTCTGGCTCGCAGGTGATGAAGCGAAGCTCGGCAACTGGTATCGCGCGGGGCTCGCCGCCGCCGCGGTTTTCTTCATCTATGAACTCTGGTTGATCCGCCGGCGCGAGCCGGCAGCGTGCTTTCGCGCGTTCAACAACAACCACTACGTCGGCATGGTCGTGTTCATCGGGCTCGCGCTCGACTACCTGTACGGGGGGTGAGTCGTGAGATTCTGGCTGCTGGGTCTGCTGATCCTCATCATCATCGCGCTCATTCTACGGAGCAAGAAACCGAAGCCCTAGTCAGCCGGCGCGCGCGACCGCCCAGACTTCAATGCGCCGGCAGCCGCCTTCGCGCAGCGCTCTTGCAAGCGATTCTGCCGTCGCGCCAGTTGTCAGGACATCATCAACGATCGCGATCCTCGGCGGCGGCGCTGCCTGCAACGCGAATGCGTTCTTCAGATTCTCGTGGCGCTCAGTCGCCGGCAATTTCGCCTGCTCCGCCGTATCGCGCACACGCCGTGCGAGCCGCGTCATGACGGGCAGCCGCAACGGCGCGGAGGCGAACACCGCGATCTCGCGCGCCTGGTTGTAGCCGCGGCGCGCTTCACGCCGGGCGAAGAGCGGCACCGGCACGATCGCATCGACCGCCGGGCGGCCGCGTTCCGCGATTCGACGTCCCAGCAGGGTGCCGAGGATGCGTGCCGTCGCGATCTGGCCACCGTACTTCAGGCCATGAATCAGTTCGATCAGCGGAAATTCGTAACGATACGGCGCGAAGGCCGAGTCGAATGCGCGTGCCGCACCGCCGCAACCGTGACACGCAGCGGTCGGACCGGGCAGCGGCGTCGCGCACCGCGCGCAGGCCGGATGATTCCGCGGGAAGTCCTGCTCGCAGGCGCGGCAGAGGTCGAGCGCAGGCGCCTGGCCGGGATCGAGACAGAGCAGGCAGGTCGCCGGAAACAGCCGATGAAACAATGACTTGGCAGTGCCGTAAACCTGCCACAGGCGACCAGGTTGACAGTCCAGGGGGCCATTCCAATACTGAGCCACCGCGCGATCCTGCAACGGTTTTTCTTCGGCGGTCGGGCTCTTAATCCAGCAGTTCGGGGAGCAATGCGATGACGGAGACGGCCAGTACGATCGGCGAGGTGCGAAGCGACTGGACGCTCGACGAAGTGCGCGCCTTGCATCGGCTCGCCTTCAACGACCTGATTCACCAGGCGCAGACCGCGCATCGGCGCCACTTCGATCCTAACGAGGTCCAGGTCTCGACGCTGCTCTCGATCAAGACCGGCGCCTGCCCCGAGGACTGCGCGTATTGCCCGCAGAGCATCCGTTACGACACGGGACTCGAGCGCGAGGCCCTGATGAATCCGGCGGCCGTGATCGAGCGCGCACGCGCGGCGCGCGCGAGCGGTGCGACCCGCTTTTGCATGGGAGCGGCATGGCGGAGCCCGAAGGACCGTGATCTCGACGCGGTCGTCGACATGGTGCGCGGCGTGCGCGAACTCGGGCTCGAGACCTGCGCGACGCTCGGTATGCTGACGCCCGCCCAGGCGACGCGCCTGCGGAAAGCGGGACTCGACTACTACAACCACAATCTCGACACCTCGGAAGCGTTCTACGGCGAGATCATCACGACGCGAACCTACCAGGACCGGCTCAACACACTGGCGGCCGTGCGCGATGCCGGCATCCACGTCTGCTGCGGCGGCATCCTCGGCATGGGCGAAGGCGCGGACGACCGGATCGCACTGCTGCACACGCTGGCGACGCTCGATCCCCATCCCGAGAGCGTGCCGGTCAACAATCTGGTGCAGGTCGAAGGCACGCCGCTCGCGGGCAGCGCACCGCTGGATCCGATCGAGTTCGTGCGGATCATCGCGCTCGCGCGCATCCTGATGCCGCGCTCGCACGTGCGCCTCTCCGCCGGGCGCGCGCAGATGAGCGACGAGATGCAGGCGCTCTGCTTCCTTGCCGGCGCGAATTCCATCTTCTACGGCGAAAAGCTGCTGACCACGGGCAATCCGGACACGGCAAGCGACCTCGCGCTGTTCGGCCGCCTCGGCATCCGGCCCGAGCCCGTCGCCGCGACGGGCTGAACCGTGCCGATCGCGCCGATCGCCTTCGGGCCGCTGCTCGCGGACCTCGATGCGCGCGGGCTCCGCCGGCATCGCCGGGTCGTCCGGCAGGCCGGCGGCGAGGCAGCGGACATCGAACTCGACGGCTTTCCTTGCGTCGATTTCTGCAGCAACGATTATCTCGGTCTCTCGACGCACCCGCGACTGGTCGAGGCGCTTGCCGCGGCCGCGAGCATGCACGGCGCCGGCGCGCGCGCCTCGCACCTGATCACCGGTCACCAGACGGAGCACGAGGCGCTCGAGCGCGAACTCGCCGAATGGACGGGGCGCGAGCGCGCAATCCTGTTCTCGACCGGATACATGGCGAACCTCGGCCTCACGGCAGCCCTCGCCGCGCGCGAGGACACGGTTTACGGCGATCGCCTGAATCACGCCTCGCTGATCGACGGCGGCCGCCTGTCGCGCGCGGCGATCCGCGTCTATGCGCACGCAGACGCCGCCGCGCTCGACACCGAGCTGCAGGCGCAGGCCTCCGGCCGGGCGCTGGTGCTCACCGACGGCGTGTTCAGCATGGACGGCGATCTGGCGCCGCTGCCCGAGCTGGCCGCCGTCTGCACGCGCCGCGGCGCCTTTCTCGCGGTGGATGACGCGCACGGCCTCGGCGTGATCGGCGCGACCGGCCGCGGCGCACTCGAGCACTTCGGTCTCGACGAGCGCGACGTGCCCGCACTGGTCGGCACGCTCGGCAAGGCCTTCGGCAGCTTCGGCGCCTTCGTCGCAGGCAGCGCCGAGCTGATCGAGACGCTCGTCCAACGCGCGCGCACTTACATTTATACGACGGCGCTGCCGGCCCCGGTCGCCGCGGCGACCCGCGCGGCCCTCGCTGTCGCCCAAGAAGAACCTTGGCGGCGCGAACGGGTGCTCGCGCTCGCGCGTCGCTTCCGCGATCGCGCGACCGCGGCGTGCCTGCCGCTCGCGGATTCCGCCACGCCGATCCAGCCCGTGATGCTCGGCGGCGCCGACACGGCCGTGCACGCGAGCGAGGCGCTGCTCGAACGCGGCTTCTACGTCGCCGCGATCCGCCCGCCGACGGTGCCCGCCGACACGTCGCGCCTGCGAGTGACACTCTCCGCCGCGCACCGCGAGGCCGACGTGGATGCGCTGGTGGATGCGATCGCGACGATACTGGCGACGCGATGACCGACCCGAACCGCTTGCTCGATCCGGAGGTCGTGCGCCGCCATGCCGATCGCGCGAGCGCGACCTACGACGAGTTCGCCGTGCTGCCTGCTCACCTGCGTGCGCAGATGATTGAGCGTCTCGGCTGGATCGCCTTCGAACCCGGGACCGTGCTCGACCTCGGCTGCGGCACCGGTCACGCCGCGATCGCGCTAGCGAGCCGCTGGCCGAAGGCGCGCATCGTCGCGCTCGACTTCGCACCCGGCATGCTGCGCGAGACGGGACGCCACGACCCAGCGGGCCGCTGCGAGCGCCTCTGCGCCGATGCCTTCGCCGTGCCGCTGCCGGATGACAGCGTGGATCTCGTCTTCTGCAACCTGCTGCTGCCCTGGTGCGGCGATCTCGACGCGCTCTTTGCGGAAGTCGCGCGGCTGCTGCGCCCGCGCGGGCTCTTCACGTTCACGACCTGCGGGCCGGACACGCTAACGGAACTGCGCGATGCCTGGCGCCAGGCCGACGACGGCACGCATGTCCATCCGTTCACGGACATGCACGACATCGGCGACGGCCTGATCCGCGCCGGACTCGTCGAGCCGGTGCTCGACGTGTCGCGCTTCACGCTCACCTATCCCGATCTCGCCGCCGTGACCCTCGACCTGAAGTCGACCGGCGCTCAGAACGCGGCGACGGACCGGCCGCGCGGCCTGACCGGACGCGCGCGCTGGCAAGCGGTGGTGCGCGGTTACGAAGCGCATCGTCGCGACGGCGTGCTGCCCGCGACGGTCGAAGCCGTGTTCGGGCAGGCTTGGGCCGGCCTGGAGAAAACGGAGCGCGACGACGAGTTCGCCTTCCCGGTCAGCGCTATCGGCCGCCGCGTACCCGGGCCGCTGACCGTTCGCTACTGCGCTTCGTCGCGCGTGTATGCTTGGCGGCCCTCGCATTGGGCCTTTCGACCAGAAGCAGGATTTCACCGGCATGGCTGACGTGTTTGTTTCCTATGCGCGCAACGACAAGGCCCGTGTCGCGCCGCTGGTGGCCGCGATCGAAGCGAAGGGCTGGTCGGTCTGGTGGGACCCGGAAATCACGCCCGGCCAGCAGTTTGACGACCAGATCGATGCCGAGATCGCCGCGGCCCTGGCCGTGCTGGTGGTCTGGACGCCGGCCTCGGTAGCCTCGCGCTGGGTGCGCGGCGAGGCACGCGAAGCCGCCGAGCGCGGCATCCTCGTGCCGGTGCGATTCGACCAGGCGCGCCTGCCGATGGATGTTCGCGCCATCCACACGACGGACCTCGATGGCTGGGGCGAGAATGCGGCCAGTCCGCAGGCGCAGGAATTCCTGCGGGCGCTCGGCGCCCTGATTGCACGCGCGCAGGCGTCGCGACCCGCGAAGTCTGGAAGCGCGTCTGCATCGTCGACGTCCGGCAAGGATTCCCCGCGCTACACGATCTGCGTGCTGCCATTCGTCAACATGAGCGGCGATCCCGAGCAGGAGTACTTCAGCGACGGCATCACCGAGGACATCATCACCGACCTCAGCAAGGTCTCGGCGCTCGGGATCATCGCGCGCAACAGCGCCTTCATGTACAAGGAGAAGAACGTCGACATCCTGAAAGTCGCGCGCGAGCTCAAGGTCAGCCACGTTCTCGAGGGCAGCGTCCGCAAGGCCGGCGGCCGCATCCGGATCAACGCACAGCTCGTCGACGGCGAGACCAACAGCCACGTCTGGGCCGATCGCTACGACCGCGATTCCAGCGACATCTTCGCGCTGCAGGACGAGATTTCCGAGGCGATCGTCAAGGCCCTGAAACTGCGCCTGCTGCCGGAGGAGAAAAAGGCGATCGAGCGGCGCGGCACCAGCAATGCCGAGGCCCACAATCTTTACCTGATGGCGCGGCAGACCTACATCACCAGCCAGGAATACGATCCCCGTTCCTCGGAGGCCATCGTTCGCCTGTGCGCACGCGCCACCGAGATCGACCCGCACTATGCCCAGGCATGGGCACTGATGGCCATCGGCCACGAGAGATTGCGCCAAGCAAAAGGCGGCGGCGCGGACGAGAGCATGGCGGCCGCGGAACGCGCGCTGCCCTGAATCCCCGAGCTGGCCGAAGCCCACGCAGTCAAGGCCCAGATTCTGCTCTCGGAAGGGGATGCCGATGCCGCGGCCGCCGAAGTCGCCACCGCACTCGAGCTGGATCCCGAGTCCTACGAGGTCAATCGCTCGGCCGGCCGCCTGAACTATCAGCTGCACCGGCTACGAAGACGCAGTCCGCTACTACGAAAAGGCGGCGAGCCTGATGGAGGCGGACCTCAATTCCGCTTCCATGCTGATCAGCTGCTACACCGCCGTGGGCAATGTCGACGGCATGCGCCGCTCCGCGCAGCTGGCGCTCAAGCGCGCCGAAGCAATCCTGGTCGCATGACCAGAACAACTCCATGGTGGCGGGTTACAGCGCGTATGCGCTTGCCGCATTGGGCGAAGGCGAGCGCGCGAAGGCGCGGATGGAGCGTGCCCTGCTGATCGATCCGAAGAACTTCAACATGCGCTACAACTTCGCGTGTGCCATCAGTGTCTATCTGAAGGACAAGGAAGCCGCGCTCGACATGCTCGGCCCGGTGTTCGAGACGATCAGCGGATACTTTCCTGCCCTACGCCAAGGTCGACCCGGATCTCGACCTGCTGCGCGACGATCCACGCTACCTGGCCATGCTGGCGGCGACAGAGGCGCGGCTCGCGGCGAAAGCTGGAAAGCAGGCGATCGGCGCGACTTGATCGAGCCGCCCTTGTACAGCGGCCTGCGTGTCACCGTGAATCCATCGCGACCCTAAACTGATTCTCATGCGGCGCGACTTCTTCGTCACCGGCACCGACACCGGCATCGGCAAGACCCTCGTGGCGGCCGCGCTGCTCCGCCGCTTGCGCGAGGCGGGCGTGAAAGTCGCCGGCATGAAGCCTATCGCGGCGGGCGCCGTCGCCGGTCCCGAAGGACCCGCGAACGAAGACGCGCTGCTGCTCCAGGCGGAATCGAGCGCGCGCCATCCGTACGCGATAGTCAATCCCTGCCTGTTCGAGCCTGCGATCGCCCCGCACATCGCGGCCGCCGAAACGGGCGTCGCGATCGACACGGACCGCATCATCGCCGCCCATGCTGCGCTTCGCGCCTCGGCAGACGTCGTGATCGCCGAAGGCGCCGGCGGATTCCTGGTGCCGCTCGATGCGACGCGCTCCTGCGCCGAACTGCCGCGGCTTCTCGGCATGGACGTCATCCTGGTGGTCGGCCTCCGGCTCGGCTGCCTGAACCATGCACTACTGACGGTCGAGGCAATCGGCACGCGCGGGCTCGCGCTCGCGGGCTGGGTCGGGAACGCCATCATTCCGGAATTTCCCCGCCGCGACCTCAATATCGAGGCGCTCGCGGGACGGATCGCAGCGCCTTGCCTCGGCATCGTTCCGTGGATGGCGGAACCCGATGTCGCCACCGCCTCAAAGGCCCTGTCCGGCGCGCTGCGCTTGTAACGCATCCCTCTGGAAAGAAAGGAAAAAGGCGAGTTGCGGGTCGCCATGCCGTCCCTTACGATGCCCGGGCCGTAGCCCGAGTTCCGCGGGCCGAATTCTGGGAGTCCCGCTGTTGAACGCGAAGCGGATGTCGACGCTGCCGGTTCTCATCGGCGCCATCGCGGCTCTCGCCGCTCTCCCGGCCCGGGCGGACTGGGATCTGCTCAACATGCCATCCGGCGTCAGTGAGCTGTCCCAGGAAATCTACGGCATCCACATGATCATGTTGTGGATCTGCGTGATCATCGCCGTCATCACATTCGGCGTGATGATCGTCGCGATGGTCCGCTTCCGGAAATCGAAAGGTGCGGTCGCCGACCAGAAGCTCCTGCACAACGCGCGGCTCGAAGCGACCTGGACGATCATCCCGGTGCTGATCCTGATCGGTATGGCGCTTCCGTCAGTCGAGAAGCTGATCAAGATCGAGGACACCTCGGGTTCCGAACTCACGATCAAGGTCACCGGCTACCAGTGGCAGTGGCATTACGAATATCTCGGCAGCGGGGTGTCTTTCTTCAGCCGACTCGCGCGCACGAGCGACCTCGCGCGCCAGAAGGGATCCGGCATCGATCCACGCAGCGTCGAGAATTACCTGCTCGAGGTCGACAATCCGCTCGTCGTCCCGGTCGGCACCAAGATCCGCATGCTGCTCACCGCGAATGACGTGATCCATGCCTGGTGGGTCCCGGAATTCGGCATGAAGCGCGATGCGATCCCGGGCTTCATCAACGAGATGTGGATTTCGGTCGACGCCGATAAGCCCGGCACCTATCGCGGGCAGTGCGCGGAACTCTGCGGCGCCGATCACGGTTTCATGCCTATTGTGGTCGTCGCGAAGCCGAAGGCGGAATTCGACGCCTGGCTCGAACAACAGAAAGCCGCCGCGACTCCGGTCGCCGCAGCCGTCACGGAGTGATGCAGATGGCCGATCACGGGCACGGTCCGCCGAAAGGCATGACGCGCTGGCTTACGACGACGAACCACAAGGACATCGGCACGATGTACCTCGTGTTCTCGCTCGTGATGTTCCTGATCGGCGGGCTCATGGCACTCCTGATCCGCGCCGAGCTGTTCCAGCCCGGTCTGCAGCTCTGGAATCCCGCGTTCTTCAACCAGCTCACGACGATGCATGCGCTCGTCATGGTATTCGGCGCGGTGATGCCGGCGACTGTCGGCCTCGCGAACTGGATGATCCCGCTGCAGATCGGCGCGACCGACATGGCGCTGCCGCGCATGAACCTGTTCAGCTTCTGGCTGCTCGCCTTCGCATTCCTGCTGCTGCTGTCGACGTTCCTGATGCCGGGCGGCGCGCCCGCCTCCGGCTGGACGCTCTACCCGCCGCTCGTACTGCAGTCGGGCGAAGCGTTTCCGATGGCGATTTTCTCGATTCACCTGATGGGCGCGTCCTCCATCATGGGTGCGATCAACGTCATCGTCACCATCGTGAACATGCGCGCGCCCGGCATGACGCTGATGAAGCTGCCGCTGTTCTCCTGGGCCTGGCTGATCACGGCCTACCTGCTGATCGCGGTGATGCCGGTGTTCGCCGGCGGCGTGACGATGCTGCTGACGGACTATTACTTCCACACCAGCTTCTTCAACGCCGCGGGCGGCGGCGACCCGGTGCTGTTCCAGCACGTGTTCTGGTTCTTCGGGCATCCCGAGGTCTACATCATGATCCTGCCGGCGTTCGGGATCGTGTCGGAAATCATCCCGACGTTCTCGAGGAAGCCTATTTTCGGTTACGAGGCGATGGTCTACGCGATCGCGTCCATCGCCTTTTTGTCGTTCATCGTCTGGGCCCACCACATGTTCACGGTCGGCATGCCGCTCGCCGGACAGATGTTTTTCATGCTTTCCACGATGCTGATCGCCGTGCCGACCGGCGTGAAGATCTTCAACTGGACGACGACGATGTGGCGCGGTTCCCTCAGCTTCGAGCCGCCGATGCTGTTTGCGCTCGCTTTCCTGTTCCTGTTCACGATCGGCGGATTCTCCGGCCTGATGCTCGCCGTCGTGCCGGCCGATTTCCAGTATCAGGACACGTATTTCGTCGTCGCGCACTTCCATTACGTGCTCGTGCCGGGCTCCGTGTTCGCGATCATGGGGGCCGTCTACTACTGGCTGCCGAAGTGGACCGGCCATATGTACGACATGACGCTCGCGAAGTGGCATTTCTGGCTGACCGCGATCTTCGTCAACGTGCTGTTCTTCCCGCAGCATTTCCTCGGGCTCGCCGGCATGCCGCGGCGCATTCCGGACTACGCGGTGCAGTTTTCGGACTGGAACATGATCTCGTCGATCGGCGCTTTCGGCTTCGGGCTCGCGCAGCTGCTGTTCGTGTGGGTAATCATCAAGTGCGTGAAGAGCGGCGAACGCGCGACCGCCGGCGTCTGGGACTGGCCGCACGGCCTCGAGTGGACGGTGCCCTCGCCCGCGCCGTATCACACCTTCGAGAAGGCGCCGGAGATCCATTGACCCGGAACGCCCGCAATCTCCGGCTCGCGATCGCGCTCGGCGTGGCGGCGCTCGCCGTGTACTTCGCCTACGTGCTGCTGCGCGTGTGGGAAGCCGGCTTATGAGCGCGGGCGGCTTCGAATCGCGGCCTGACGGCGCGGCTGCTGCTGATGGTCGCGGGCAGCTTCGCTTTCGGCTTCGCGCTCGTGCCGCTCTACGACGTGTTCTGCGAAGTCACGGGTATCGGCTCGCGCGATCGACTGACGCGTGCGGCGGCAGTCGACGCCGCCGCGACCGCCGAACCGCGCACGATCGTCGTCGAGTTCACCTCGAGCGTGCCTGACGGTGGACGCTGGGAGTTCGCGCCGGTCGAGTCCACGATGGAAGTGCGGACGGGTCAGCTCTACGAGACGCATTATCGGGCGAAGAATCTGTCGGGCCAGGACATGACCGGCCAGGCGGTACCCTCCGTCGCGCCGATGCGGGCGACGAAATATTTTGTGAAAACCGAATGCTTCTGTTTCACGCCCCAGCAATTCGCGCGGGACGAGGAGCGCAACTTGGCCGTGCGCTTCGTCGTGGACCGGGACCTGCCGCCCGGCATCGACCGGCTGACGCTGTCCTACGCGTTCTACGACGTCAAGCGAGTGGCCGGCGGAACGACCTGACAGGGGAACGCGATGGCGCATGCCGATCAGACTCATGATGTGAGCCAGTACTACTTCCCGCATGGCAGCCGGCTGCCGTTCTTCGGGTCGATCTCGCTGTTCACCCTGATGGCGGGCGCCGCGTCGATGCTGAATGGCGCGACTGCCGGTGTCTGGGTGTTCGGTCTCGGCTTCGCGCTGCTGGCCACGCTCTTTTTCCTCTGGTTCGGCGAAGTCATCCGCGAGAACCAGGCAGGGCTCTACAACGAACAGGTGGGCCGCTCCTTCCGCATGGGAATGATGTGGTTCATTTTCTCCGAGGTCATGTTCTTCGCCGCCTTCTTCGGCGCGCTGTTCTATGCGCGACAACTGTCCGTGCCATGGCTCGGCGGCGAAGGTGAGAAGGCAGTGACGAATCTGCTGTGGCCCGGCTTCGAGGCCGGCTGGCCGAGCAACGGCCCCGGCGTGCTGAGCCCGCGCGACGACGGCAGCTACGAGATCATCCCGGCCTTCGGCCTGCCGGCGCTGAACACCGCCCTGCTGCTCACGTCGGGTCTGACGCTGACGATCGCACACCACGCGATGAAGAGTGCGCACCGCGGCATATTGAAGCTGTTTCTGGCGCTGACGTTCCTGCTCGGTTTCATATTCCTCGGGGTCCAGGTCGCCGAATACGGCCATGCCTACAAGGAACTCGGCCTGCAGCTCGGCACCGGCATCTACGGCTCCACCTTCTTCATGCTGACCGGCTTCCACGGACTGCACGTGCTGGTCGGCGCGATCATGCTGGTCGTGATCTGGATGCGGTGCCTGAAGGGACACTTCACGCCGCGGCAGCATTTCGCATTCGAGGCCGTCGCGTGGTACTGGCACTTCGTCGACGTGGTCTGGCTCGGACTGTTCATCTTCGTCTACTGGCTCTGAGCGGGCGTGGGAGCTGCGGCAGAAGCCGGCAAGCGGTTCATCGCGATCGCCGGCAACATCGGCGCCGGCAAGACCGAGCTGACGCGCTTTCTGTGCCGGCGCTACGACATCAAGCCGTTCTACGAGCCGAACGACCAGAATCCGTACCTGGCAGATTTCTACAAGGACATGAAGACCTGGGCTTTCCGGTCCCAGCTCTACTTCCTGGCGCACAAGTTCCGCCTGCAGCTCGAGTTGCAGGGCGACCCCGGCACGGTCGTGCAGGACCGCACGATTTACGAGGACGCCGAAATCTTCGCGAAGAACCTGCACCGCCAGCGCTACATCGACCAGCGCGACTGGCGGACCTACCAGCAGCTGTACCAGTCGATCTGCACGACGCTGAAGCCGCCGGACCTGATGATCCAGCTCTGCTGCCCGGTGCGCACGCTCAGGAAACGCATCCGGCTGCGCGGCCGCGCGATGGAACGGGACATTCCAGTCGCGTATCTGAGCCGGCTCAACCGGCTTTACATGGACTGGTTCAAGCGCTATGACCTGTCGCCGGTGTTGCGGCTTGAAACGGACCGGCTCGACTGGCTGACCGACCTCGTGGATCGCGTGGATCTGTTCAGGAAGATCGAGCGCTACCTCGACTGATGAAAGCCATCCGCCTGCAGCAACCGCGGCATCCGCTGGTCGCCGAATCCGTCGCGGCGCCGGAACCCGGGCCTCGGGACGTGCTGGTTCGCGTGCGTGCGGCGGGCATCTGCCATTCGGATGCGCACTACCGTGCCGGCGTCGCACCGACGCGGCTGCCCTGCACGCTCGGGCATGAAGTCGCCGGAGTCGTCGAAGCCTGTGGAAGTCTCGTCGCCGGTTTCAGGTCGGGCGACCGGGTATGCCTCAACTATCTCGTCACCTGCGGCGAATGCGGCTACTGCCGCGCCGGTCAGGAGCCGTTCTGCATCCATGGCGAAATGATCGGCAAGCATCGCGACGGGGGATTCGCGGAACTCATCTGTGTCCCGGAACGCGGCGTGCTGCCACTGCCGGCGGGCATCGCGTTCGAGCAGGGCGCCATAATGATGTGTTCCTCCGCGACCGCGCTGCATGCGCTGAACCAGGCGCGTGTCGTTGCCGGCGACACGATCGCCGTGTTCGGAGTCGGCGGGCTTGGCGTGTCGGCGATCCAGCTCGCGCGGCTGCGGGGCGTCCGCTCCGTGTACGCAGTCGATATTCACCCGCGCAAGCTGGATCTCGCACGGGTTCTCGGAGCGATCCCGGTGGATGCGCGGGCAGGCGATCCGGTCGCTGCGATCCGCCAACTGACGGACGGGCGCGGCGTCGATGCCGCGCTCGAGCTGATCGGCCTGCCGCTGACGATGGAGCAGGCGATCCGGTCCCTCGCAATCCACGGCCGCGCGGCGCTGGCTGGCCTGACCGACCGTCAGATCGCCTTCTCGCCCTATCGCGACTTGTTGAATCGCGAGGCCACGGTGATCGGGGTATCCGACCACCTCGCCACGGAACTGCAGCAACTGATCGGCTTCGTCGAGCATGGCCAGCTGGATCTCTCGGCCGTGGTCACGCAGACGGTGCCGCTCGAGGCCGCAGCCATCAATCGCGTGCTGGACGATCTGGAAGCTTTCGGCGGAGACGTACGAACCGTGGTCAGTACAGGCTGATCGCAGGTGTGCTCGACAACCACGCGCCTGGCGCGGCCGACCCGATCCCTGGTTCAACCTATCAAGGTCCCCCGCGCCGGAACTAAATGGCCGGCCTGGCCGTCCGACGATTGGCGACGTCGCTGTTCCGCGACGTCGCCGAGGGTAACCTGCGCGAAGCGGGGTGCCAGCATTCTCAATTATGATAAACGACGAACCCCAGACGCAGCACCCGCCGCAGCGCGTGCACAGCCTGCCCGGGCAGCGGCGGAAAAAGACCGCTGCCCCGTCCGCTAGCCGGAAAGCGGCGACCGGGAAGAAGAATGTGTATCCATTAGATCACCTCCTCAATGGGCGCTATCGGCCGCTGGCCCGCGCCCGTAACGGGCGCCTCGGCACGATCTACGAGGCAACCGACGAGCAGAACGGTATTTCCGGCACCGAGCGCCGCGTCTGGATTCAGATGCTCGACGGGAATCTGATCCCGGGACGGCGCTTCACCGGTGAGTTCGAGAGCGGCGTCCAGTCGTTGCAGGCGCTTTCGCATCCGAATGTGGTAGGCCTGCTCGATTCTGGCCGCGATGACGGCCACTGCTTCCTCGTCATGGAGGTCCAGGACAGCGCTTCGCTGCGCTACGTGCTCGACGACGTCGGCAAGCTGCCGTTCGCGGAATCCGCGGCCGTGGTCCGGGCCGTCGGCGACGCGCTGCAATACCTGCACGCCAAATCGATCGTGCACGGCAATGTGAAACCGGAAAACGTCCACGTGACCTTCGACTACGAGGTCAAGCTGATGGACGTCGTGCCACCCGAATGGCCGGCGGCCATCCAGGGAGACCCGGACATCCGGGACGACGTCTACGGACTGGCCTGCCTGACGTACGAAATGCTGTCCGGCCGCCATCCGTTCAATGCGAACACGCCGGACGAGGCGCTGCGCGCTGGACTCGAGCCGACGCCGGTAGACGATTTGTCCGACCGGCAGTGGCAAGCGCTCGCCGCCGCACTGGTGTTGCAGCGCGAGCATCGCACGCCCACCGTGGTTCAGTTCCTGGATGAATTCGGCGTCACTGGCGACGAGAAACTGCGCGCCATTGTCGCAAGCGATGCCGAAGGCCCGGTCACGGCCGAACTCGCGCCCGCGCCAGAACTGGCGCCTGCACCAATGCCAGAGCCCGCTCCCAAGCCTGCTGGCCGAATTGCGCCAGTTGTCAGGCCCGCGCCTGCGGCCAGGCCCGCCCCCGCCCCCGCCCCCGCCCCCGCCGCCGCCCACGCAGTGCCACATCCGCCGATTGGCGCCGACATTCTCCTGGCCCGACGCGCCGTGTCGATGGAACCCCCGCGGTCGCGCGTGGCCGGCAAGCTGTTCTTGCTGATGTTGCTCGCGGGTGTCGGAGCGTTCCTCTATTACTACCCGGATCGCGTGCGCGAAGAGGCGGCTGCGTGGATGGCGTCGATCGATGCCGCCATCCCGGACAAGGCCGCGCGTTCTCCGACGCCGCCGGTCAAGAAAGTCGCGGAGCAGACGGCGCCACCGGCCTCCGCGCCGGATGAAGCGCCCGCAACGGGCGCCGCCCCGCCCGACATGCCGGCCGCTCCGGTCGATGTCGAACCTGCTCCGGTCGAAGAAGCCCCGGACGTCGCCCCCGCTCCGCCCGATGCCGTGCCCACGGGACCGCCGGTATTCAGCTTTGTGCAACCGATCATGGCGGTCGCGGAGAGCGAGGTCGCCGCGCGCATCGTCATCCGCCGCTCCGGCGATACGTCTCAACGCGCTTCGATCGCCTGGTGGACCGACGCAGGATCGGCAGCCGCCGTGCAGGACTTCGCCGATCTCGGCCGGCGTGTCGAGCGATTCGAGGCGGGTGAAGTGCGGCGCACCATATTCGTGCCGCTCACCAACGACGCGCAAGATGAGTCGCTCGAGAGTTTCAACGTCTACCTGGGCCGAAGCACCGGCCGCGCATCCGAGCCGTTGTCGGGCATGCGCGTCGACATCGTCGACGACGACTGAGAGCGGATTCAGCCCTTGGGCGGCGCAGGCGCCACGGCGGCCTTGGTCGGCGCGCCGTTGGTCGCGATCGTGACCGGCTGGCCCGGGCGCAGTCGCTCGCCGCCGCGCACGACCACCCGGTCGCCCGCCGCGAGCGCACCCGTAATCTCGACGCGCCGGGAATCGCCGTTGCCGACGCGCACGACGATCCGTTCCGCGACATCGCCCTTGCCAACGCGATAGACGTGCGCGCCATCGGCACGAACGATCACCGCATCGCGCGGCACCAGCAGGCCCGCGGCCTGCTGTGCCGCCGGCAGGTCGACACGCACCGCCGATCCGATCGGCCAGCCCGCGCCCGGCATCGAAATGCGCACTTCCATCATGCGGGAGCGCTCGTCGCCGACCGGCACGACCGCGCGGATCTTGCTCTCCGCCTGCTGCGTGACTCCGCGGACGGTCACGACCTGGCCGACCGCGAGATGACCGGCCTCGGCGACCGGCGAACGCGCGACGACCTCGACATTGCCGGTATCGGTCAGCCGCAGCACCTCGGCGCCCGCGCCGACGAATTCGCCGAGCTGGCGAATCCGTTCGGCCACATGTCCGGGGAACGGCGCGCGGATCACGGCCCGGTCGATCAGGTGGCGCGTGCTGTCGCGCGTCGCGCGCGCCTGTTCGACTTCATGCCGCGCCATCGAGAGACGCGCCGCAGCTTCGTCGATCTGGCTCTTCGATGCGATGCCGGCCGGCAGCGCATTGAGCCTGGCGAGCTGCGTGTTCAGCAGTTCCGCATTCGCCGTCAGCCGCGCGATCTGGGCATCGTTTTCACGCAGTTGCAGTTCGAGTCCGCGCGCATCGATGCGCGCGAGCTGCGCGCCCTTATTCACCCGCGTGCCGGGCTCGGCGACCCAATCGAGTCGTCCGGCCACTTCCGCCGCGAGCCGCGCATCGTTCCGGCTGACCACCGTTCCGGTCGCGGTCACGGTCGAGGCGACACTGCCTTTCGTGACCGGCGCCACCGTGACCGGCGCCGGCGGCGGCTGGTCCGCCGCCTGCGCAAGTGCCACGCCGGCCGCCAGGGAGCAGGCGGCCAGCGCGGCCATCGCCACGCTCCATGCAAGCGATCCATGAGACTGGGATTTCATCGCGCACCTTCCTCGAGTGCGCCCCGTGGCGCAGCAACGGCTGCCGGTTCGCCGAGACGCAGCAATGCCGGCAGCAGCACCAGCATGAATAAAGTATTGACCAGCATGCCGCCCGCGATGACGGTGCCGAGTCCGCGATAGAGCGCGGCGCCTGGCCCGGGCACGACGATCATCGGCAACAGGCCCGCGAGCTGGCCGAGCGACGTCGCGAAGATCGGGCGCGTGCGCTGCTCCAGCGCGGCGCGCACGGCGCTGCGGCGATCCATGCCGGCGCGCTCCGCCGAGCGCGTGCTGTCGACCAGCAGGATCGCGTTGTTGACAGCGGCGCCCAGCAGGATGATGAAGCCGACCATCGTCAGCATGTCGAGCGTCTGCGGCGTAAACAGGTTCAGGAACCGGATGCCGAGCACGCCGCCCAGACTCGCGAGCGGCACGGTCAGGAGCACGAGCGCGCTGTCCCGGAGCGAGCGGAAGAGCGCTGCCATCAGGAGGAACAGCACGAGCAGCGCAAGCCCGATGTTGACGCGCATGTCGGCCAGCGCGGTTTCGAGACTGCCTGCGTCGCCGGCATAGCGGATGCCGCCGTCCGGCGGCAGCAGCGGCTGGATCGCGGGACCGATGTCGCGCTCGATCAGTTCCATCGCCTGCTGCAGCGAAGTTCCTTGCGGCGGGACCACGTTGATGCCGATCGTGCGGCGGCCGTCCACGCGGCGGAGCCCCGCCGTGCCGACCGTCGGTTCGATTCTCACGAGCTCGCCGAGCGGCACGATGCCGCCCGTGGGCGTCGCCACCGGCACCGCGGCCAGCGCATCCTGGCTGTCCCAGCCTTTCGCCCGCAGGATCATGTCGAGGCGGCGGTCGCCGTCGAAGTGCTCGCCGACCCAGATGCCATCGCCCAGTGCACGCACGACCGTCGCGACACTGGCGCGCGTCCAGCCCGATTCGCTGATCCGCCGGTCATCCGGCACCAGGCGCAGTTCCGGTTCGGAAAGCTCGAGATCCTGGAACGAGCGCACCTGCGCGCCCGGCATCTTCTCGGTGATGATGTCCTGCGCCGCGCGTGCGCTCGCGAGCAGCGCGTCGAAATCCGACGATTGCAGCCGCACTTCGATGTTGCGCCCGTCGCCGAAGCCGCCGAACAGGTTGCCCTGTTGCGCGAATACCTGGAGATCCGGGAAACCGGCCGTGATCTCTTCGTTGACCAGCCGGCCGAGCTCGTCGATCTTCGACGGATCCAGCGGGCGCACGCCGATCGTGCCGCCGCCGGGGAAGATGAGAATGTAGTAATTCTTGAGCTTCGGTTCTTTCTCGCCCGCCATGTAGGGCGCCAGGCGCCGCACCATCGGCTGAACGACTTCGGTCTCGATCGCATCCACGTTCATGCCGGGCGGAAACTGGAAGAAGCCATCGATCGCGTCGCGCTTGACCGGCGGCAGGTAGTCGATCGGCGGCAGCAGAAACCAGGTGAGCAAGGCCGGCGCGATGAGACAGAGGGCAATGGTGATCTGCCGCTGACGCGGGCTGTCGGTCAGTGCCGCCATGCGGTCGCCGAGGCGGCGCGGCCATTCGCCCGCCTTGCTTGATGCTTCCGAGGACTTGAGCCAGCGCGCCGCCGCGACGGGCAGCACCGTGACCGCCATGATCAGCGACACGGCGATCGCGACCGAGATCGTGAGCGCGAGATCGGCAAAGAGCTGTCCTTCCACGTTTTCCATGAAGATTACGGGAAGGAAAACGATGATCGTCGTCAGCGTCGAGGCAAAGAGCGCTGGCCACACGCGCGTCGCCCCCTCGAGCGCCGCCTGCGAGGCCGAGAGTCCGCTCTCGCGGCGCGCGAGGATGCTCTCGAGCACGATGGTCGCGGCGTCGAGCGTCATGCCGACCGCGAACGCGATGCCGGCGATGGAAATCACGTTCAGCGAGTGACCGGTCACGAGCATGACGAGTACCGTCGCCAGCACGCTCACCGGGATCGCGACGCCGACCAGCAGTGTCGAGCGGAATTGACGCAGGAACAGCCACAGCACGCCGACCGCCAGGATCACGCCCGCCAGCAGATTTCCGCCGACCAGGCCGATCGCCTGGTTGATGAACACCGACGGATCGAAGGACTGCTCGATTGCGAGCCCCATCTCGGCCAGCGGCCCTGTGCGAAGCTCCCCGATTTCCGCCTTCACGGCCTTGAGCGTCGCCAGCACGTCGGCGCCGGATTCCTTCAGGATCTGGATCGCGATCGCGGGGTTGTTGTTCTGCACCGCGAGTGAATTGCGGTCGCCCCGCTCGACCGAGATGGTTGCGACGTCGGCAAGGCGCACCGGCCTTCCGTCGCGCCAGTCGAGCACGAGTTCGCCCATGTCGCCCGGCCGGTAGCGGCCGGCGAAGCGCAGCGTGTACTGGCGCCGGCCGAGTTCCGCGAAGCCGCCCGAGACGTCGTCGGCGCTGCCCGCGACCGCGACGATGGACGGGATCGGTATGCCGAGCTCCGCCGCGCGATAAGGATCGAACTCGATGCGCAGTTCGTCGGGCGCGCCGGCATTCACGTTGATCGTGCCGACGCCGGGGATCGATTCGACCCGCGAGCGCATCAGATCTTCGACTTCGCGCCGGTAATTCTCGACCGGGCCGGGCGTTCCGGGCTTCAGCTGCACGAAGAACCAGGACAGTGTCTCGTTCGGGCCGCCACCGCCGTTCTCGCCGAGCGAGATACGCGGCGCATCCGCGTCGCGCGGCAGCGGCGGCAGCTGGTTCATGCGCGAGATGACCTCGATCAGCGTGCGGCCCATATCGGTGCCGATCGCGAACTCGAGCGCGATGAACGCCCCGCCGGCATTGGCGAATGACTGAATTTCCTGGAGGCCCGGCAGGCCGCGCAGCGCCTGCTCCTGCGGCTCGATGAGCTCGGACTCGACCTCGGTCGGCGCAGCCGCGCGCCAGCCGGTGAAGATCGAGATCTGCGGCTCCTCGATGTCCGGGAACAGCTGCACGGGCAGCTTGATGAGGCTCACGATGCCGAGCACGATGATCAGGCCGACGCCGACGGCGACGCTGATCGGGTTCTTCAGCGATTTCTCGGTCAGATTCACGCTGGCTCCGCGGTGACTAAAAGGGGTCGCATCCCTTTTCCACTCGATACGCCTATCGTTAGATGCACGACACCCGAAAAGGGATGCGACCCCTTTTTGAAGGGATGCGTCCCCTCTGCATTCTAGGAAGCACTCGCGCTCGCGGGCGGCTTCCCGGCAACGCCCGGCCGCGACCTGCGTCCGCTTCGTCGCAGCCGACCCGCGCAGAGTAAAATCCGTGGATGAAGAACGTGTTACCGCGCTCGGACGAGATCGTCGACAGCGCCGCCGTACAGGCGGCGCTCGACCGGATGGCGGGCGAAATCGAGGCGCGGCTCGCGGCCCGAAACCCGCTGGTCGTGACCGTCATGAACGGCGGGTTGATCTTCGCCGGCCAGCTACTGCCGCGGCTCGGATTTGCGCTCGAACTCAGCTATGTGCACGTGCGCCGCTACGGGCACGGCACGTCCGGCGGCGAGCTCGTCTGGATCGCCGGGCCGCACGAGCCGGTGACCGATCGCGTCGTGCTGCTGCTCGACGACATCCTGGACGAAGGCCGTACGCTCGCGACGATCCAGGCAAGGCTGCTGGAACAAGGCGCCGCGGAAGTGCTGATCGCCGCGTTTGCGGTGAAGGAGCGCGCCGCATCGGCGGCCGTGCGCGCCGATTTTGCCGGCGTCAGCGTCCCAAACCGGTTCGTGTTCGGATTCGGGATGGATGTCGCGGGTGCGTGGCGCAACCTGCCTTCGATCCGCGCGCTGCCGCAGGCGGTCGAATGACGTCGCGGGTCAGGCGCGGACGGCGTGCGGCTCGACCCAGCCCAGCTTCCAGGCGGCCCACAGCACGATGAACAGCATGATCGAGAGACCGATGCGCACGGACAGCGCGCGCACCATGCGCCTCGATTCACCCTTGTGGTCCCGCACGAGCTGCACCATGGCCGATGCGAGGCTCAGGACGATTGCGAAGAAGATGGCCAGCACCAGCCACTTGATGCCCGACATGCGCCCGCTCCCTTGCTGCGGAAGCGCGAGTATAGCCCGGTGCTGAATGCGCACCGATTGCGTTTTGCGCCGCGCCCGTTCGCTACCCTGGCGACGGTGGTCGCGGTGCTGGTGTTCGCGGCGCTCGGCCAGTGGCAGTTGAACCGCGCCGCCGAGAAACGCGTGCTGGTCGCGGAATTCGCGAGCGCCGGTCCCGCCGTCGCCCTGCCCGCCGACAGCCGGCAATTGCCGCGCTTTCAGCGCGTGACCGTCCGCGGTCGCTACGACGCAGCGCACCAGTTCCTGCTGGATAACCGGATCCAGGCCGGCCGCGTGGGCGTCGAGGTCCTGACGCCGCTGCTGCTGGACAGCGGCGGCGCGGTGCTGGTGAACCGCGGCTGGCAATCCTTCGGCGCGACGCGGGAGGACTTGCCCGAGGTCGCGGTTTCATCGGGGCCGCGCACGATTGCGGGAAAGCTCGACGAATTGCCGCGGGCCGGCATCGCGCTCGAGACGCCGCCCGCATCGGGCTGGCCCAGGCTCGTCAGCTTTCCGACCGCCGAACAGCTCACGACGATGCTCGGGCGCGACCTGCAGCCGCGCATCATCCTGCTCGATGCGGCCGACCCGGACGGCTATATCCGCGACTGGAAGCTGCACGGAACGACGCCGGGCCGGAATCTCGGCTACGCCATCCAGTGGTTCGCATTCGCCGCGACCGCCGTCGCGATCTGGTTCGCCGTCAGCCTGCACCGGCCGGGAGACGACGCGTGAATCCGCCGACGCCGGATCGCCGCACGGGACGGCGCCAGTTGCTGCTGGTCGCTTCCCTGTTCTTCGTGCCGCTTGCCGCGGCATCATGGCTTTACCTGTCGTCGAATTGGCGACCGGCCGTCGGCGTGCAGAACGGCGAACTGATCGATCCGCCGCGCCCGCTGCCCGACGCGCCGCTGCTGCTGCCGGACGGCAGCGCCGCGCCTGCTGATGCGCTGCGAAGCGGCTGGCTTCTCGTCTATGTCGAGAACGATGCCTGCGCCGAACCGTGCCGGCGCGCGCTCACCGATATGCGCCAGGCGCGGCTCGCGCTCGACAAGGACGCGGTCCGCGTGAAGCGAATCCTGCTGCACGCCGGCGCCTGCTGTGAGACCGGGTTCGGCGCGGATGATTCCGATCTGCACGTGCTCGCGGCCGGCGGTGCCGAAGGCGCCGCATTGCGCGCGCTGTTCCCTCCGGCCATGACCGGCGAGCCGGGCATTTATATCGTCGACCCGCATGGCAACCTGATGATGAGTTACGCTCCGAGCGGCGCGGCGAGGGGCATCCTCAGGGATCTGGAGCGGTTGCTGCGCCTGTCGCACATCGGCTAGGGGCTCGCAGATGTCCGGTACCCGGGGACTGGTCTGGTTTCGCCGTGTCGCGGCAGCGGCCGCCGTGCTCTGCGCAATCGTCGTCGTGGTCGGCGCCTGGGTGCGCCTGACGAACGCGGGACTCGGCTGCCCGGATTGGCCCGGTTGTTACGGCCAGCTTCATCCCGGCCAGGTCGTCGAGCGCGCCGCGGAAGTCAACGCCGCGAATCCCGACCGTCCCTTCGATTACCAGAAAGCGCTGAACGAGATGGTGCACCGCTACATCGTCGGTGCGCTCGGTCTGCTCGTGCTGGCGCTCGCGGCGCTGTCGGTCGCGAATCGCCGCGACCCCGCGCAACCGCGGGTGCTGCCGTGGGTGATCGTGGTGCTGCTCGTGCTGCAGGCGCTGCTCGGCATGTGGACCGTGACGCTGTTGCTGAAGCCGCTGATCGTCACATTGCATCTGCTCGGCGGACTCGCGACGCTCGCGCTCCTGTGGTGGCTCGCGCTGCCGCCGGAGCGCCGGGAACTGAAAGCCGCCGAGCGGCCCGTGCGCCGGCTCGCCATCGCGGCGACGGCCGTGCTGCTCGTGCAGGTTTCTCTCGGCGGCTGGACCAGCACCAACTATGCGGCCGCGGCCTGCGCGGATTTTCCAGCCTGCCACGGGAGCTGGTGGCCGGAAATGGATTTCGAAAACGGGTTCGTGCTGTGGCGCGGGCTCGGCATCGATTACGAAGGCGGTGTGCTGGATGCGCCCGCGCGCGTCGCGATCCACTACACGCATCGCCTCGGCGCTTACCTGACGTCGCTGGTCGTCTTGCTGCTGGTGCTAGGCGCCTGGCGGCGCGGACAGACATTCGCGACGCGAGCCGCTGCGACCGCCGTGCTGATCGCGATCGGCCTGCAGATCACGATCGGGATGAATCTCGTCTGGAAGGGCTGGCCACTCTGGCTCGGCACCGCGCACAACGCAGGCGCCGCACTGCTGGTGCTCGCGATGGTCGCGCTGCTGCGCTACCTGACCCCGCGCACGCAGGTCGGTCGCTATCGACCCTGATTCCGCGTCGCGGTCAGAGCCACTGGATCAGGACAGGCAGGCCGGCGACGATGAGCGCCAGGCAGACCGCGAGTCCCGACCGATTGAAGAGGAACATGACTTTTCTCCTGTGAACCAGGAGCGACGGTACGCGTCATCATTGTTCCGATAAACACCTCAATATTGACATTATTGTTCAATAGAACTATCTAATCAGGGCGATGGAGGACTTCCAGGCCATGCGGGCGTTCGGCCGGGTCGCAGAGCTTGGCTCCTTTACCCGCGCCGCGGATGAACTCGGCCTGTCGCGCGCCATGGTCACGACGCATGTCCAGCGGCTGGAGAAGCGGTTTGGTCTGCGGCTGCTCAACCGCACGACCCGCAAGGTCGCGCTGACGCCGGCCGGCGCCGAATACCTCGGGCATTGCCGGCGCGTCTTTGCCGAGCTGACCGCGGCGGAGGAAACGCTTCGCCGGACGCAGGAGCAGCCGACGGGGCGGCTCCGCGTGGACGTACCCGGCTCCTTCGGCCGCCACATCCTCCTGCCGGCGCTGCCGGAATTCCTGGCGCGTTATCCCGGCATCGATCTCGACCTGCGGTTCAATGAGCGCGTGGTCGACATCGTCAGGGAAGGCGTGGACCTCGCCGTACGCGCAGGCACGGTGACGGATGCAGACCTGGTCGCGCACAGGATCTCGGGCTCGCGCTGGATCACTTGCGCATCGCCGGCTTACCTCGCGCAGTTCGGCCGCCCGCACCGGATTGCGGATCTGGCCGGCCACGCGCTGATCGGCTCGATCCCGGCGGATGCCACCCAACCGCGGCCCTGGCTGTTCCCCGGGGACACCGCCCCGCCGTTCGAGCAGCGATTCCGGATGACAGTGAACGAGGCCGAGGCCGTGATGCTCGCAGCCGCGCATGGCGTCGGCATCACGCAGACCATGGACCTGCTCGCGGCCCGCGCGCTCGCCGACGGGCAGCTCGTGATCGTGCTGCCCGAATACACGATGCGTGGCCCGCCGCTGTCGATCGTCCACACCCAGGCCGCGCAACGTCTCGCACGCGTTCGGGTTTTCTCGGGATTCCTGCGCGAATTGCTGCATGGCGTCGCACGCCGCTCGGCCGCTGCGACCGGCCTGCCGCCGGAACCCTGATTCTGCCAAGCTAGCAGCATCGAGCCCATGACGATACAGCCAGGACACCCGAGAACGCCCACAATCGGAGCGGCTCCGACGCGCTGGTCCAAGGCGCGCGATTACTTTGCGCTCACCAAGCCGAAGGTCGTGTCGCTCATCATGTTCACGGCGATCGTGGGCATGTTCCTGGCCGTGCCCGGCTTCCCGGCCCCGGATGCACTGGTCTGGGGCACCCTCGGCATCGCGCTGGCCGCGTCCTCGGCCGCCGCGATCAACCATGTCCTCGATGCGCGCATCGACGCCGAGATGTCTCGCACCCGCTCGCGCCCGCTGCCGCGCGGCGCCGTGTCCGAAGCCTACGCGCTGTCGTTCGCCTTCGTGCTGGGCGCGGGTTCGATGCTGTTGCTGGCGCTGCTCGTCAACGCGCTGACCGCGATCCTGACCTTCTTCTCCATCATCGGCTACGCGATCGTCTATACGGTCTGGCTCAAGCGCGCGACGCCGCAGAACATCGTGATCGGCGGCGCCGCGGGCGCCGCGCCGCCCGTGCTCGGCTGGACTGCCGTGACGGGCATCATCGAATCGGATGCGCTGCTGCTGTTCCTGATCATTTTCGCGTGGACGCCGCCGCACTTCTGGGCGCTCGCGATCGCGCGGCGCGACGAGTACGCGCGGGTTGGCATCCCGATGCTGCCGGTGACGCACGGAGTCGCCTATACGAAGCAGTTCATCTGGTACTACACCGTGCTGCTGTCGGTCATCACGGTATTGCCGTTCCTGACGGGCATGGCCGGATTTTTCTACCTGGCGGCCGCCATCGTCCTTGACGGCGTATTCCTACGCCACGCATGGCTGCTCAGGCAGTCCGACCGCGCCGATCTCCCGATGCGCACGTTCCGCTTTTCGATCAACTATCTCGCATTGCTGTTCGCAGCATTGTTGATCGATCACTACCTGCCACGGCCTTTCTGAAATGCGCTGGCGCGGACGGACACAGAGCGGAAATATCGAAGACCGGCGCGGCATGCGCGTCGGCCGCGGCATGGTCGGCGGCGGAATCGGTACGGTCGCGCTCGTGCTGCTTGCGATGTACTTCGGCATCGATCCCTCCGTGGTGTTGCAGGGCGTCGGCTCGGGCCCGGCGACGACGACCGAGGAGCCTTACACGGAATCGGCGGAGGAAGGCGAGATGCGGGAGTTCGTCGCCGTGGTGCTGGCGGAGACCGAGACCGCCTGGACCGAGCAATTCGCCGCAATGCGCGGCGACTATCGCCACCCGACGCTGGTGCTGTTCCGCGAGCGCGTGGAATCCGCCTGCGGAACCGCGGAGTCCGCGATGGGCCCGTTCTACTGCCCGCCGGACGAGCGCATCTTCATCGACATGAGCTTCTTCGACGACATGGCGACGCAGCTGAAAGCCGGCGGCGATTTCGCGTACGCCTACGTCGTCGCGCACGAGGTCGGCCACCACGTGCAGAACCTGCTCGGCATCTCGAACCGCGTGCAAGAGCGTCGCCAGCGCGTCGGCGGGGTCGAGGCGAACCAGCTCTCGGTGCGCGTCGAACTGCAGGCTGACTGTTTCGCCGGACTCTGGGGCAACCGCGCCGACAAGGCCGGAATCCTGGAGCCGGGCGACATCGAAGAGGCGCTGGGCGCCGCGGCCGCGATCGGCGACGACCGCCTGCAGCGCCGTGCCGGCGGCGGCGTGGTGCCGGACTCCTTCACGCACGGCAGCTCGGAGCAGCGCAATCGCTGGCTGCGCCGCGGACTGGACACCGGATCGTTCGAGGCCTGCGACACCTTCAAGGCGGCCGACTTGTAGCGGGTCGGCGCCCGGGCCTACTTCAATCCGCGCGGTGCTCGCTAGAATGGCGCGATGATCGTCTACAAGCATCCGGTTACGGAGGCGTTTGCGGCCAGCGCACGGGTCAAGGCCGCCGACTACCGGTCGATGTACGACGAGTCGATGCGTGACCCCGAAAACTTCTGGGCCGGTATCGCGAAGCGCATCGACTGGATGCGGTTCCCGACCAAAATCAAGGACGTTTCCTTTGATCCCGCGGATTTCCGCCTGCGCTGGTACGAGGACGGCGAGCTCAATGTCTCGGTGAACTGCCTCGACCGTCAGCTCGCGAAGCGCGGCGACAAGACGGCGCTGCTGTTCGAGGGCGACGATCCTTCGATCTCGCGCCGGATCAGCTATCGCGAACTCTACGAGCAAGTCTGCCGCTTCGGCAACGCGCTCCGGAAGCTCGGCGTCGCGAAAGGCGATCGCGTCACGATCTACATGCCGATGATCCCGGAAGCGGCGATCGCGATGCTCGCCTGCGCGCGCATCGGCGCCGTACACTCCGTCGTCTTCGGCGGCTTCTCGCCGGAATCACTGGCGGGACGCATCGGGGACTGCGCCTCGACGATCGTCATCACGGCCGACGAGGGCATCCGTGGCGGCAAGCGGATTCCGCTCAAGGCGAACGTGGATGCGGCGATCGCATCGCACAAGCTGCCGGTGAGGACCGTCGTCGTCGTCCGGCGCACCGGCCTGGATGGCGAATGGGTTGCCGGGCGTGACCATCACTACGAGGATCTGGTGATGGCGGAACCGGCCGACTGCGAGCCGGAGCGCATGAATGCGGAGGATCCGCTGTTCATCCTTTATACGTCCGGCTCCACGGGCAAGCCGAAGGGCGTGCTGCACACGAGCGGCGGATACCTCGTGTACGTCAATTTCACCTTCGCCTGCGTCTTCGATTATCGCGAAGACGACGTCTACTGGTGCACGGCCGACGTCGGCTGGGTGACCGGGCACAGCTACATCATCTATGGGCCGCTCTCGAACGGAGCGATCAGCCTGATGTTCGAGGGCGTGCCGAACCATCCCGACACATCTCGCTTCTGGCGCGTGGTCGACAAGCACAAGGTGACTATCTTCTACACGGCGCCGACCGCGATTCGCGCGCTGATGCGCGACGGCGACGCGCCGGTCAAGGCAGCCTCGCGCGCAAGCCTGCGGCTCCTGGGCACTGTCGGGGAGCCGATCAATCCGGAAGCCTGGGAGTGGTATCACCGCGTCGTCGGCGACGGACGCTGCCCGATCGTCGACACCTGGTGGCAGACCGAGACCGGCGGCATCCTCATTTCACCGCTGCCCGGCGCGACGATGTTGAAGGCAGGCTCCGCGACTTTGCCGCTGCCCGGCGTGCAGCCCGCACTCGTCGACGGTCATGGCCACATCCTCGAAGGCGCAACCGAGGGCAACCTGGTGCTGCTCGACAGCTGGCCCGGCCAGATGCGCACTGTGTACGGCGACCACCATCGATTCATCCACACCTATTTCACGCACTTCCGCGGCAAGTATTTCACCGGCGACGGCGCGCGCCGCGATGAGGACGGCTACTGGTGGATCACGGGCCGCGTGGATGACGTAATGAATGTTGCTGGCCATCGCATCGGCACGGCCGAGGTCGAAAGCGCGCTCGTCGCGCACGCCAAAGTCGCCGAGGCTGCCGTTGTCGGCTGCCCACACGAGGTCAAGGGCCAGGGCATCTACGCCTACGTCACGCTGAAACGCGGAGAGGCGCCGACGGAGGCGCTTCGCGCCGAGCTCGCGCAGTGGGTGCGCAAGGAAATCGGCCCGATCGCGACGCCGGATTTCATCCAATGGGCGCCGGGGCTGCCGAAAACGCGCTCCGGCAAGATCATGCGGCGGATCCTGCGCAAGATCGCGAGCGACGAGCATGAGCACCTCGGCGACACCTCGACCCTCGCCGATCCTGCGGTCGTCGCCGATCTGGTCGCGAACCGCCGTGGATCCGCCGGATGAAGCGCATCGCCGCTGCCATCCTCGCGCTCGCATTCGCCGGCGGCGCGGCCGCCGAACGGCTCTCCATCGGCACCTGGAACATGGAATGGATGATGACGCCCGCGACGTTCGACGCGCTCACGCCCGGCTGTGCGGTCGCGGGCCGTCGGGTCGGCGGCAGCGAGCGCGGCATCCCCTGCAACCTGGTGCCCGCGTCGCGCTGGCATGAGAAAGACCTGGCGCGCCTGCGAGTATTCGCCGCGACGGTGCCGGTCGACGTGATCGCACTGCAGGAGACGGACGGCGTCGATGCCGCCGCACAGGTGTTTCCGGATCGCGAATTGTGCTTTACGAAGCGCAGGCACGTGCAGAACGTTGGCTTCGCGATCCGCCGTGGCATTCCCTATCGCTGCAACCCCGACTACCGCGAGCTCGGCCTGCCCGACAACGACGTACGCTGGGGCGCCGACCTGACGCTCCATCCGGGATCGCCGCGCGAGGTTCGCCTGCTTGCCGTGCACCTGAAAGCCTTCTGCAACCGCGATCCATTGACCTCCTCACGGCCGGACTGCCAGCTGCTCCAGCAGCAGGTGCCGATCCTCGAGGACTGGATCGACCGGCGCGCGAAGAACGACGACGCTTTCGCGGTCATCGGCGATTTCAACCGGCGATTCGATCGCGAGCGCGACGCTGCGCGCGATGCGCACGGCCGCATCGCGGCGATGTGGCCGGAGATCGACGACGGCGAACCCGCGGGAGCGGACCTCACCGACGCCGGCATCGACCATGGCGCCGTCAACTGCGGCCACGGTGCGAGCATGCCGGTCGATCATCTCGTGCTGGGACGAAAGCTCGCGCGCCGGATGGTCCCCGGCTCTTACCGCGTCTGGGACTATCCGGATGCCGGCCAGCGCTGGCCCGATCATTGCGTGTTGTCGGTCGAACTCGACCTGGAGGAGCCGCGATGACCTATGACAAGGACAACATCTTTGCGCGCATCATCCGCGGCGAAATTCCGTGCCACAAGGTGTACGAAGACGCCGACACGCTGGCCTTCATGGACATCATGCCGCAGGCGGAAGGTCACACGCTGGTCGTGCCAAAGATCGCCGGTGAGGACATCCTGACGACGACGCCCGAGTCACTCGCCGCAACCATGCGGACAGCTCAGAAAATTGCGCGCGCGGTGAAGCAGGTGTTCTCGCCGCCGGGTGTCATGATCGCGCAGTTGAATGGCGCCGCCGCGGGGCAGAGCGTATTCCACCTCCACGTTCACGTGATTCCGCGCTATGCCGGCAAGGATCTCGCCATCCATGGCGCGTCGCCCGCGGACCCGAAGCTTCTCGCCGACCACGCGGCACGGTTGCGAGCCGCCCTCTAAGGAACAGGCCATGGCCATCAGCAGTGACGCGCAGTTCTACCAGCGGGTGCTGGCGGTCGGCGGCATCGCCGTCGTCGCCCTGCTGCTGTACCAGGTGCTGCAGCCGTTCTTCGGGCCGATCGCCTGGGCCGTGTTCATCGGATTCCTGCTGCAACCCATGCACGCGCGACTGACGCGCAGGTTGCGCGGCAGCGCGTCGGCCTCCGCTTTCACGCTGACGATGCTGGTGCTCGTGCTGATCCTCGGCCCGCTGACGGCGCTCGCGCTCACCTTCGCGCGTCAGGCCTCGGATCTCGCCGCCATGCTTCAGGTCTGGATCGGAAAGCAGCAAGGGAGGAGTTTTTCGGATTTCAGCGGCATGCCGGTGGTCGCGGACACGCTCGCGTGGCTAGACCGGAACGTGCAGATCAGCGCATCGCACGTGCAGACCTGGCTGGTCGACGGCAGCAAACGCCTGTTCGAGCAGCTCGCCTCACTCGGCGGCACCGCCTTTCTCGGGGCCGTCGGCACGGTGCTCGCGTTCACGGTGATGCTGTTCCTGCTCTTTTTCTTCATCCGCGACGGGCGGGCGATTGCGCGCGACGGCACCGGTCTCGTGCCGCTCGAACCGGAACGTCGCGAGGAGCTCGCCGAGCGACTCGCTTCCGTGACTCGTGCAGTCGTGCGCGGCACGGTGCTGACCGCGCTGATCCAGGGCTTACTGTTAGGCGTCGGGTTTGCGGTCGTCGGACTGCCCGCGCCTGTCGTTTTCGGCGTCCTGGCCGCGATACTTTCGGTCGTGCCCCTCGGCGGGACCGCGCTCGTCTGGGCGCCCGCCGTCGTCATGCTGATGTTTCAGGGTGCCTATGTCCGCGCCGGGATCCTGCTGGGATTTGGCGTCGTCGTCAGCACGGTGGACAATTTCCTGAAGCCGTTCCTGATTTCGGGGCGCACCGTGCTGCCGACGATCGGGGTCTTCATCGGCGTGCTGGGCGGGCTCGCGGCGTTCGGCGTCATCGGGCTCTTCGTGGGGCCCGTTGTGATCGCGCTCGCGCTCGCGCTGATCAGCTTCTCCCGGGAGTCGAAGTCGCGCTCTTGAAAGGGGACTTGAAAGGGGACGCACCCCTTTATCCGGCCGGAACTGCCTGATTCCGAAGGACGCGTAAAAAAGGGGTGCGTCCCCTTTAGAATCCGCGCTCCATGACGCCAGGCCTGCTCGACACCCTGAATGACGCCCAGCGCGACGCGGTTTCCGCGCCGGTCGGGCCGGTGCTCGTGCTTGCCGGCGCGGGCAGCGGCAAGACGCGAGTGCTGACCCATCGCGCAGCCTGGCTGATACTCGAATGCGGCGTGTCGCCGCACGGCCTGATGGCGGTGACGTTCACGAACAAGGCGGCCGCCGAGATGCGCGGGCGCATCGAGGCGCTCCTGCGCGTGCCGGCCGATCCGCTCTGGATCGGCACGTTTCACGGCCTCTCCCATCGCATGCTGCGCCGGCACTGGCGCGAGACCGGCCTGCCGCAGACATTCCAGATACTCGATGAGGACGACCAGCAGCGCCTCGTGCGCAAGATCATCCGCGAGCAGAAACTCGACGAGCAGCGCTGGGTGCCACGCGAAGTGCAGTCCTTCATCAACAACAACAAGGACGAAGGGCGGCGCTCGAAGAAACTCGACGATCGCAACGACCCGACACGCCGGCAGCTCATCCGCCTCTATTCGCTCTACGAAGCGCGCTGCGAGCAGGCGGGCGTCGTCGATTTCGCGGAATTGCTGCTTCGGAGCTTCGAACTGCTGCGTGACGTGCCAACCCTCGGCGATTACTACCGCGAGCGCTTCCGCCACATCCTGGTCGACGAGTTTCAGGACACGAACGGCGTGCAGTACGAATGGCTGAAGCAGCTCGCCGGCAAGACCGGCGCGCTCTTCGTGGTCGGCGACGACGATCAGTCGATCTATCGCTGGCGCGGCGCGCGGGTCGAGAACATGCAGCATTTCCGGCGCGAGTTCGGCGCGACCGTGTACCGCCTCGAGCAGAATTACCGTTCGACCGCGCTGATCCTCGGCGCCGCCAATGCGGTGATCGCGAAGAATACGGACCGGATGGGCAAGGAACTGTGGACCGCAGCCACGGGCGGCGAGCCGATCCGCGTCTACGCCGCCTTCAACGAGCGCGACGAGGCCGATTTCGTGATCGACCGCATCCGGGAGCATGCCGCCCGCGGCCTTCCGCTTTGTTCGGCGGCGGTGCTGTATCGCAGCAACGCCCAGTCCCGTGCCTTCGAAGAGACGCTGATGGCGGCGCGCATTCCCTATCGCGTTTACGGTGGCCTGCGGTTTTTCGAGCGCGCGGAGATCAAGGACGCGCTGTCCTACCTGCGCCTGACGCAAACGCGCACGGACGACATCGCCTTCGAGCGCGTCGTGAACCTGCCGACGCGCGGTATCGGCGGCGCCACGCTCGAACTGCTGCGGGCCGATGCCCGCGACAATGCCCGCAGCCTCTGGGACGCGGGGCTCGCGCTGATGCCCTCGCTCCCGGCCCGCGCCGCGACGGCGCTGCGTGGCTTCCACGCGCTGATCGACCGGCTCGCCGCCGCGATCGTGGAACTGCCGCTGCACGAGCAGGTGCAGGCGGTGATTCAGGGCTCGGGACTCCGCGATCATCATGCGAAGGAAAAGGACAACAAGGGCGAGGCGCGGGTCGAGAACCTGGACGAGCTCGTCAACGCCGCCGAGGGCTTCGAGCCCGACAACGACGACGGCCTGACACCGCTCGGCGCCTTTCTCGCGCATGCGACGCTCGAATCCGGCGAGACGCAGGCGGCAACCGGCTTCGATTGCGTGCAGCTGATGACGCTGCACGCGGCCAAGGGACTCGAGTTCCCGACGGTGTTCATCGTGGGACTCGAGGAAGGCCTGTTTCCGTCCGAGCGCGCGGCCTTCGACGCCGACCGGCTGCCGGAAGAGCGACGTCTCTGCTACGTCGGCATCACGCGGGCGATGCAGCGGCTCTACCTGACCCACGCCGAGAGCCGACGCATCTTCGGCCACACGTCCTATCGCGACCCGTCGCGTTTCCTGGCGGAACTGCCGCCGGAAGCGCTCGAGGAGATTCGCCCGCGCATCTCGGTGAGCCGCCCGCTGTACTCCCCGGCGGGGCCCGCCGCGGTGCGTCACGGGCCGGTCGCGGACGCGCAGACGACGCGCCGGCGCTCGCGCGCCGCGGTGTTGATCGCGGGCGAAGACATGCCGATGCGGCTCGGCGCCCGCGTCCGCCATCCGAAGTTCGGCGAGGGCACGATCCTGCGCTTCGAAGGGACGGGTGAGAGCCGCCAGGTGCACGTGAATTTCGAGCAGGTCGGGCAGAAGTGGCTGATGTTCGAGCTCGCTCGGCTCGAGCAGGTCTCGTAAGCCGACCAGACACATCAATACCGGCGCCACGCGCGGGATCCGGCGGCGTTTGGCGGCGCGCTGGCTGGACGGACGGGACTCCGGCTCGCTCGCGCCGCCGGAACTTACGCGCTCGCTCGCCGGGTCCCGTCCGCCCGCTCCGCGCGCCGCAGCACTGCCGACCGCCCGGCACGAGGTGGCGGGGTTCTCGCGAGCAAACTCGTAAGTTCCGGCGGAGTTTGCGAGCGAGAAACCCCGCCGGATCCCGTGCCGGGCGGCTGCTGATGCTGCGCTGCGCTAGAATCCGCGTCGCATTGCCGGCGGTTCGGCCGTCGTCCCGGGAGTCGACTTGAAAATCATCATTCTGGGTGCGGGCCAGGTCGGGAGCACGGCCGCCCAGCAGCTGGCCCGCGAGCAGACCAACGACGTCACGGTCGTGGACACGCGCGACGACGTGCTGCGCGACCTGCAGGACCGCCTTGATATCCGCACCGTCTGCGGCAACGCCGCGCATCCGGCCGTGCTCGAAGCCGCTGGAAGCCAGGGCGCCGACATGATCGTCGCGCTGACCTCGAGCGACGAGGTCAACATGATCGCCTGCCAGATCGCGTGGACCTTGTTCCGCACGCCGACCAAGATCGCGCGCATCCGTTCCGCCGATTACCACCAGCGTCCGGAACTCTTCGGCGACAACGCGATACCGGTCGATCTCGCCATCAGTCCCGAGCAGCTCGTCACCGACTACGTCGAACGCCTGATCCGCTACCCCGGCGCGCTGCAGGTGCTCGAGTTCGCCGACGGCCGCGTGCGTCTCGTCGGCATGCGCGCGCTCAAAGGCGGCAAGCTCGTCGGCCATCAGTTGAAGGACCTGCGTTCCCACATACCCAACCGCGAGGTGCGGGTCGCCGCAATCTACCGCGGAGACCGCAATATCAAGCCGGAAGGCAATACGACGATCGAGGAGCACGACGAGGTGTTCTTCATCGCCGCACGCGACGACATGCGCGCGATGATGAAGGAGTTCAGCACCGTGGAGGCATCGGTGCGACGCGTTGTCATCGCGGGCGCCGGCAACATCGGCTTCCATCTCGCGCGCGCGCTCGAGGAGCGCGTCAAAGTCAAGCTGATCGAGCGCAGCCCGGACCGCGCGCGCCGCGCCGCGGAGACGCTGCGCAACACGCTTGTGTTGACCGGCGACGCCGCGGATGAGGAGCTGCTGCTCGAGGAGAACATCGACGATGCGGACGCATTCATCGCGGTGACGAATGCCGAGGAAGCCAACATCCTGTCCGCGATGCTCGCGAAAAAGCTCGGCGCGCGGCGCGTCATGGCGCTGATCAACAAGCCTTCGTACTCCGAGCTGATGGAAGGCGGCAAGATCGACATCGCGATCTCGCCCCAGACCATCACGATCGGCGCGCTGCTCGCTCATGTGCGCCGCGGCGACGTCGTGCGCGTGCATTCGCTGCGCCGCGGCGCCGCCGAGGCGATGGAGGCCGTCGTGCACAACGACAGCCGCGACTCGCCGGTCGCCGGCAAGCGCATCGAGGAGATCGCGCTGCCAGAGGGCACGACGATCGGCGCCATCGTTCGTCGCGGCGACGTGATCATGGCGCATCACGATACGGTGATCGAGGCGGACGATCATGTGATCCTGTTCCTGACGGACCGCCGTCACGTGGAGGACGTCGGCCGGCTGTTCCAGGCTGGCACCCGCGCATGAACCTCGCGATGGTGCTGCGGATCCTCGGCATGATGCTGATGATCTTCAGCCTGACGATGCTGCCGCCGATCGGCGTCGCTTTCTTTTACGGCGACGGCCACTGGCATCCGTTTCTGTTTGCTTTCTTCATCGTGGCCGTAGTCGGACTGACGCTGTGGCTACCGGTGCGGCATGTGCGCCGCGACTTGCGGCTGCGTGACGGTTTCCTGGTGGTCGCGGTATTCTGGCTCTTCCTGGGGTTTGCCGGCGCGACGCCGTTCCTCATCAGCGACGTGCCTGCGCTCAGCTTCACCGATGCCGTGTTCGAGGCCGTATCCGGCTTCACGACAACGGGCGCGACGGTCATCGTCGGCCTCGATGAATTGCCGAAATCCATCCTCTACTACCGCCAGCAGATCCAGTGGCTCGGTGGCATGGGCATCATCGTGCTGGCCGTCGCGCTTCTGCCGGTGCTGGGGATCGGCGGCATGTCGCTGTACAAGGCCGAAACGCCGGGCCCGTTCAAGGACCAGAAGCTGACGCCGCGCATCACACAGACAGCCAAGGTGCTGTGGACCGTCTACGCCACCCTGACGGGGCTCTGCGCGCTCGGTTACTGGCTCGCTGGCATGAGTCTTTTCGACGCCATCGGGCACGCGTTCAGCACGCTCTCCACCGGCGGTTTCTCTCCGCACGATGCGAGCTTCGCGTATTTCGACAGCGCCGCCATCGACGCCGTCGCAACCGTGTTCATGTTCCTGGGCGGCACCAATTTCGCGCTGCATTTCGTGGCGATACGCGGCCACGACTTGCGGGCGTATCTGCAGGACACCGAATTCAAGGCTTATGTCTGGCTCATTGCCGCGCTCATCGCCGGCGCGACGATTTACCTGTGGCTCATGCAGGAGTTCGCCACGCTGCCGCTCGCGTTCCGCCACGCGAGCTTTCAGGTCGTCTCGATCCAGACCAGCACCGGATTCCTCACCACCGGCTTTGCGCACTGGCCGGGCGCGCTGCCGGCGCTCATGATGCTGCTGACCGTCATCTGCGCCTGCGCCGGCTCGACGAGCGGTGGCATGAAAGTGATCCGCTGGCTGATCGTATTCCGCCAGGGCGTCGCGGAACTCAAGCGTCTCGTGCACCCGAGCGCGGAAATCCCGGTCAAACTCGCCGGGCGTCCGGTGCCACAGCGCATCATCGGCGCAATTGCCGGCTTTTTTGCGATGTATTTCATCGTGTTCGCGGCGCTGATGTTCCTTTTGATGATGTTCGGCCTCGACCAGGTGACCGCCTGGTCGGCCATCGCGACGTGCATCAACAACGTCGGTCCCGGGCTAGGGGACGTCGCGGCAACTTTCAAGGACGTGCCCGACGCGGCCAAGTGGGTCAGTGCGACCGCAATGCTGGTCGGGCGCGTCGAGATCTTCACTTTCATCCTCCTGCTGACGCCGGCTTTCTGGCAGAAATGACTTGGCGCTCCGCGACAATCTGCAGCTGATGCTCGAACGCGGCCAGGATTCGCCGCTGTTGCGCTTCGCGCTCGGCCAGGAATGCCTGAAGGACGGCGACCTCGTGACCGCGATCGATCACCTGCGCCAGGCCGTCGACCAGAATCCGCGCTATTCGGCCGCGTGGAAGGCGCTCGGCGAGGCGCACACGCAGGCCGGCACGATCGACCGGGCGATCGACGTGTACGAGCGCGGAATCGCCGCCGCGAACGCGGCCGGCGACATCCAGGCTGCGAAGGAGATGACCGTGTTCCTGAAGCGCCTGCGCAAGCCGCGCGCGTGATCTACGAGACCGGGCACCAGCCGCCGCTGAAGCGCGCCCAGTTCGTGCGCCGCATGTTCCTGCACGGCGCGCTCGTGATCGGGATGCTCGTCGCGTCAATCGCGCTCGGCATGCTTGGCTACCGGCATTTCGAACAACTCCCCTGGATCGACGCATTTCTGAACACGAGCATGCTGCTGGGCGGCATGGGTCCGATCTATTACCCGCAAACGGAGGCCGGCAAGCTCTTTGCCGGATTCTTCGCGCTCTACGCCGGCCTGGTCTTCATCGCGACCGCCGCGCTCCTGCTCGCGCCGGTCGTCCACCGGCTGTTGCATCATTTTCACTGGACAGGGTCACACGATGACTGAACGCGGTGCATGATCGGGCTGCTGCAGCGAGTCACAACGGCTGCCGTCGAAGTCGAGGACCGCGAGATCGCGAAGATCGGCGCGGGCCTCCTGGTGCTGGTCGCGGTCGAGCGAGACGACGACGAGACGACGGTCGAGCGCCTGCTGGATCGGCTCCTGAGCTACCGCGTGTTCGCCGACGCCGAAGGGCGCATGAACCGGTCGCTGATCGATGCGGGCGGCGCACTGTTGCTGGTGCCGCAATTCACGCTCGCGGCGGACACCACCAAGGGCCTGCGGCCGGGCTTCAGCCGGGCGGCACCGCCGGCGGACGCCGAACGCCTGTTCGTGCATATGACAAGACGCGCCGAAAAACGCCTTCCGGGCACGCAATCTGGCCGCTTTGGCGCCCATATGCGCGTATCGCTGGTGAACGACGGTCCGGTCACGTTCTGGATGCGGGTCCCGGGTCGCGGAGGGGCCGAGGAGAATGGCGTATCATGATGTGTAACCGCCAGGTGCGCGGCCGGAGTCATCGACATGGGTATTGGTTTCCGCGAACTGCTGATTATCCTTGCGATCGCGCTCCTGATCTTCGGGGCCAAGAAACTGCGCAACATCGGTTCGGATCTCGGCGCCGCAGTGCGCGGCTTCAAGAAGTCCATGAATGACGGCGAGTCCGAGGAAGCCGACAAGAAGCTAGCGCAGGACGGGAGCCCGGACGCGGACTTCAAGCGCGACCGCGACAACGCCGACTCGTCGAAGAACGCCTGACGACCGATGTTCGAGGTCGGTTTCACCGAGATCATCCTGATCCTCGGCATTGCGCTGTTGGTCCTGGGCCCTGAAAAACTGCCGAAGCTCGCGAACCAGGTCGGACGCTGGGTCGGGCGTGCACGCTCGATGGCACGCCAGTTGCGTCAGCAGCTCGACGAAGAAGTCACGATCATCCCGAAGGACGATTTCGACCCGGCCGCGCGACGTCCGCCGGGCACTCCGCCACCGGGCACTCCGCCGCCATCCGGTCCAGCCGACACGTCCGGCGGAGCGCCGCCTCCGCCATGAGTCCGGCGGATTCCGACGGCGAGCCGCTCAAGGAGAGCACGCTGCTCTCGCACCTGCTGGAGTTGCGCGACCGACTGCTGCGTGCCCTGATCGCGACCCTCGTGATCGCCGTGCCCTGTCTTTACTTTGCCAACGACATTTTCGCGTGGCTCTCGGCACCGCTGCGCGCCCAGCTCCCCGACGGCACGACGCTGATCGCGACCTCGGTCATGGCTCCGTTCATGACGCCGTTCAAGCTGGGGTTGCTCGCGGCAGTCTTCTTCGCGATGCCCGTGATCCTCTACCAGGTCTGGGCATTCGTTGCGCCGGGACTCTACCGGCACGAGCGGCGCTTTGCCCTGCCGCTTTTCGTCTCGAGCGTGTTCCTTTTCTATGCGGGCGCGACATTCGCGTACTTCCTCGTATTTCCGCTCGCCTTCAAGTTCTTCGTCGGAACGACGCCCGAAGGCGTGCGCATGATGACCGACATGACGCAGTACATGGATTTCGCGGTGCTGATGTTCTTCGCCTTCGGCATCGCATTCGAGATTCCGGTCGCAACGGTGCTGTTGGTGCGAACCGGACTCGTCAAGCGCGAGACGCTTGCAAAGAATCGCGGCTACGTGATCCTCGGCATCTTCATCGTCGCCGCATTCCTGACGCCGCCCGATCCGATTTCGCAGACCCTGATGGCGATTCCGATGTACCTGCTCTACGAAGCCGGCGTCCTTATGTCACGTGTGCTGGTACGCGCCAAACCGCCCGACCCGGAGGCCAATCCGGCTTGATGTTGCACCGCAACATAGCGGAGACTCGCCCGACTTCCGGAGAAACAGACGAATGAACACCGACCTGCGCATTCCGCCGGGGACATTGCTCGGCCACCCGAAAGGCTTGTTCCTGCTCTTCGTCACCGAGATGTGGGAACGCTTCAGCTACTACGGCATGCGCGCGCTGCTCGTACTCTATGCGGTCGCGGCGACGCACGCATTGAATCCCGGACTCGGCTGGGTCGCGACCGACGCGCTGAAACTCTACGCCTGGTACACGGGCTTCGTCTATTTCACGCCGCTGTTCGGCGGCTGGCTCGCCGACAACTACATCGGCCAGCGCAAGGCCGTGATCCTCGGCGGCATCATCATGGCGCTCGGACAGTTCGCGCTCGCCTCGCCGCTCGATCTGATGGGCACGACGGGTGCGGTTTCGATCTCCGCGATCGGCATCTCGTTTCCGGAAACGGCGACCAGTTTTTATGTCGGCCTGCTCCTGCTCGTGATCGGCAACGGTTTCTTCAAGCCGAATATCTCGACGATGGTCGGCGACCTGTATCCGCAGGGCGATGCGCGCCGCGACGGCGCGTTCACGATCTTCTACATGGGCATCAACACCGGCGCCTTCCTCGCCCCGCTCGTCTGTTCGACGCTCGGTGAGGATCCGGCCTACGGCTGGCGCATGGGATTTTTTGCGGCCGGGATCGGCATGTCGCTGTCCGTGATCATTCAGCTGCTTTTCGCCCAGCGCTACATCGGCGACGTCGGCCGCCAGCCCGCGGCCCAGCGCTCGCTCGCGATGGCCGGCGGCACCAAAGAGCCTTGACGGCGGTCGAGAAGGACCGGCTGCGCGTCATATTCGTGATCTTCACCTTCGTCGTCGTCTTCTGGGCGACGTTCGAGCAGGCGGGCGGCCTGCTGAACCTGTTCGCCGACAAGTTCACTGACCGTTCGGTCGGCGCATTCACCGTGCCGACCGGCTGGTTCCAGTCGCTCAATCCGCTGTTCATCGTGCTGCTCGGCCTGCCATTCTCGATGCTGTGGAGCCGGCTGGGCGCCAGCGGCCGGAATCCGCCGACGCCGGTCAAGATGTACCTCGGTCTCGCCCAGGTCGCGCTCGGCTTCATCTTTCTCGTCATCGCGGTCTTCGAAATGCAACGCACCGCCGATGTGAAGTCCGGGATGGTGTGGCTGGTGCTGGGCTATCTGTTCCACACGACCGGCGAACTCTGCATCAGCCCCGTCGGTCTATCGATGGTCACGAAGCTCGCGCCGCTCCGGCTTGGGTCGCTGATGATGGGCGTCTGGTTCATGATCAATTTCGTCGCCAACACGCTCGCCGGCTACATCGGCGCGTTCACCGAGAGCATGGGCGAGTACCCGTGGATGATCGCGCTCGCGGCCGACGTCGGCGTGCGCGCCGAGCACGCGGGCCTGCTCGGCATATTCGGCGGCCTCGCGGTGGTGCTGCTCGCGTTCAGCCTGCTGCTCTGGGCCATCTCCGGCCGGATCGTGCAATGGATGCATGGCGCGGAGGGCAACCGCAAATGAGTCCGGCGATGCTTCGCAACGTCCGCGCGCTCTGTCTCGCCGGCCTCGTTGCCGCCTGCGGCGGCGACGGCGCGGGCAACAAGAACGAAACGGCCGACGAATTCGTCGTGCGCGTCAACGAGGAGCTCGCGAAGAGCGGGCACGAAGGCGCGATGGCGAACTGGGTGCAGCTTACTTACATCACGCCGGACACCGAGGCACTCGCGTCGCGCGCCAACGAGCGGGTGCAGGAGGACTACGCGCGCCTGATCAAGGAAGCGAAGGTCTACGAAGGCAAGGACATTTCCGACGACGCGGCGCGGACGATCATGCTCCTGAAGCTCGGCCTTGACGGCTCCGGCGCCGGACGATCCCACGAAGCGTGAGGAACTGTCCGAGATCGAGACGCGGATGGTTTCGGTCTACAGTTCCGGCAAGTACTGCCCGAAGGGACCGGACAGCTGCATGAACTTCGAGCAGCTTGCAGAGCGTCTCGCGAACACCCGCAGACCCGGACCGAACGCTGCGGATTTGGCGCCGGCTGGCACGAGATTTCGAAACCGATCCGCAAGGATTATCAGCGCTTCGTCGAACTTGCGAACGAGGGCGCGAGCAACCTCGGATTCAAGGACGCGGGCGAACTCTGGCGCGCCGACTACGACATGAGCCCGGCCGACTTCGAAGCCGAAACCGAACGGTTGTGGACGCAGGTCAAGCCGCTGTACGCCGGCCTCCATTGCTACGCGCGGGGGCAGCTGCAGGAAAAGTACGGCAAGGACCTCGTGCCCGATGGCAAGCCGATACCGGCCCATCTGCTCGGCAACATGTGGGCGCAGCAGTGGAACAATATCTACGACCTGCTCGAGCCATACCCGGGTGTTTCGAATCTTGACGTGACTTCCGAACTCAAGAAGCAGGGCTACGACGCTGTGCGCATGACGCGTTCTGCGGAATCGTTCTACACCTCGCTTGGTTTTTCGGAGTTGCCGCAAAGTTTCTGGGAGCGCTCGATGCTGACGCGCCCGCAGGATCGCGAGGTGGATTGCTATGCGAGCGCGTGGAACATGGATGCGAAGGGCGACGTGCGCATCAAGCTCTGCATCAATACCACCGAGGAAGACCTCTACACGATCTATCACGAGCTCGGGCACATCTATTACGACCTGAGCTACATGAAACAGCCGTATATCTACCAGACGAGCGCGCACGACGGCTTTCACGAGGCGATCGGCGACACGATCAACCTCTCGATGACCGAGGGCTACCTCGCGAACATCGGGCTGCTGCCGAAGGGATCCAAATCCAGTCGCGAAGCCATTATCAACCGCCAGATGAAAGTCGCTAGCGAGAAGATCGCCTTCCTGCCGTTCGGCAAGCTCGTGGACCAGTGGCGCTGGGGGGTGTTCTCGGGCGCAATTCCGCCGGGCAAGTACAACGAAGCCTGGTGGGACCTGCGCCGCAAGTACCAGGGCGTGGATGCGCCGGTCGCGCGTTCCGAGGCGGATTTCGACCCGGGCGCCAAGTACCACGTGCCGGGCAACACGCCGTACACGCGCTATTTCCTGTCCTTCGTCATGCAGTTCCAGTTTCATCGCGCGCTGTGCGAGAAAGCCGGGTTCAAGGGCCCGCTGCACGAATGCTCGATCTTCGGCAGCGAAGAGGCCGGCCGCGCATACCAGGAAATGCTCGCGCTCGGGCAGAGCAAGCCCTGGCAGGACGCGCTCGAGAAGCTGACGGGCACCCGCCAGATGGACGCGACCGCGATCATGGATTACTTTCAGCCGCTGATGGGCTGGCTCGAAGAGCAGAATCGCGGCCGCCAGTGCGGCTGGTAAGAACAAGAAGGAACAAGCAATGAGTGAAGCCGATGCCGGCCGGCAGCTGACCGCCCGCGCGATCATCCTGTCGCTGATCCTGACCGTGCTGCTGGCCGCAGCCAATGCTTACCTGGGCCTGTTCGCCGGACTGACCGTCGCCACCGCCATTCCCGCGGCCGTCGTGTCGATGGGCGTGCTGCGCCTGCTCGGTCGGTCGAACATCCTCGAGAACAACATCGTCGCGACCGGCGCTTCGGCGGGCGCATCGATCGCGGCCGGCACCGTCTTCACGATCCCGGCCCTCGTGCTGATGGGCCACTGGTCCACGTTCAACTACTGGTGGGTGTTCGCCATCGCCGGTCTGGGCGGCCTGCTCGGCGTGCTGTTCTCAGTGCCGCTGCGCCGCACGCTGATCCTCGACCAGAAGCTGCAGTTCCCGGAGGGCGTCGCGACCGCGGAAGTGCTGAAGGTCGGCCAGGATCCCGGCCACGGATTGAAGGCGCTGTCGTTGGCCGCCGCCACGGCTGCGCTGTTCAAGCTGGCGCTGGCCGGATTGAAGCTGTCTCCGGAGTCCTTCGCCGTCGCGCGCTTCTTCGGCGAGCGCACGATCGGTTTCTTCGGCATCAATCTCTCGCCCGCACTGCTCGGCGTCGGCTTCATCGTCGGATTCAACATCGGCTGCCTGATGCTGTCCGGCGGTGCGCTGTCGTGGTGGGTATTCATTCCCATCTACAACACCTTCTTCTACGACGCGGATCCGGCGCTCGCGGGACAGCTCGTCGGGCTTTCCGCCGAGGACGCCGCCTTCACGATCTGGAACCTGCAGGTCCGATACATCGGCGTCGGTGCAATGCTGATCGGCGGACTGTGGTCGCTGTGGTCGCTGCGCAAATCCCTGCTGTCCGGCGTGAAGACCGGAATGAAGCTGAAAACCGTCAATGCGGCGGACGTGCCACATACCGAACGCGACCTGCCGATGACCGCGATCCTGATCGGCATCGTGCTCTTCGTGCTGCCGCTGTTCGGGCTTTATTACGCGGTCGTTAACCACCTGGGCATCGCCTTCGCAATGGCCATCGTCATGGTCGTCGCCGGCTTCGTGTTTTCTTCCGTCAGCGGTTACATGGCGGGCCTTGTCGGTTCGTCGAACAACCCGGTTTCCGGCATCACGATCTCGACCATCCTGTTTGCGTCGCTGCTGCTGCTCGCGGTCTTCGGAGCGGGATCGAAGGTCGGCCCGGTGGCGGCGATCATGATCGGCGCGGTAATCTGCAATTCCGCGGCGGTCGCCGGCGACAACCTGCAGGACCTCAAAGCCGGCCAGCTGATCGGCGCGACGCCGTGGCGCCAGCAGGTGATGCTCGGCATCGGCGCGCTCGCCTCCGCCGCCGTGATGGCGCCGGTTCTCAATCTGCTTCTGCAGGCCAACGGTATCGGCACGCCGGCATTCGAAGGCGCGACGCCGCTCGCGGCGCCGCAGGCGACACTGATGGCGTCGGTCGCGAGCGGCATCTTCGGCAACGGCCTGCCCTGGAACATGGTCGCGATCGGCGCCGGCGTCGGTGCGATCGTCATCACGCTGGACGAATGGCTCAAGTCGCGCGGCGCAAGCTGGCGCGCGCCGGTGCTCGCGGTCGCGGTCGGCATTTACCTGCCGCTCGAGCTGTCGACGCCGATCTTCGCCGGCGGCCTGATTGCAGAGCTTGCAACGCGCTGGCATCGTCGCCGCAACCCCGGCGGGGATCCGGAATTGCTCAAGCAGACCGGGCTGCTATTCTCCGCAGGCCTGATCGCGGGCGAAGCCCTTATCGGCGTGTTGATCGCGATTCCGATCGTCGCGACCAAGAATGCCGACGTGCTGGCCGTCGATGCCGTGCTGCGGCCGGGCCAGTGGGCCGGCATCGCCGCGCTCGCCCTGGTCGGCTGGTGGATGCATTACGTCTCCACGCGGCAGGCCCGCAAGTAGAGGGGACGCATCCCTTTTCCAAAGGGGACGCACCCCTTTCAGATAAAGGTCGACATTTTTTCCGTGTGTAAAGGGGTGCGTCCCCTTTGGAAAGGGATGCGTCCCCTTTTAGGCTACGCTTGCCGTGAATGAGCGAGGCACACGCATGGCGGGTCCGGGTCGCACTTGCAATCGTGTACCTGGTCTGGGGCACCAGCTATCTCGCCACCAAGATCATGGTTACGGACGAGCCGCCGCTCGTTGCCGCGGGCCTGCGCTTCCTGCTCGCCGGCGCCCTGCTGATGGCATTCGCGTGGTGGCAGAGCGGGCCGCCCGTGCTGACGCGCATCGAATTGCGGCACGTGCTCGTCATGGGATTGCTGGCGGTGCTCTTCGCCAACGCCTGCCACGTGATCGCGATGCAGCACGTGCAGTCCAATACGGCGGCGCTATTGAATGCGACACCCGCACTCTGGATCGCCTGGCTCGGCACTTTTGGGCATCGTCGTAGCCATCTTTCCCGCACGGCGCGGCTGGGGCTCCTCGTCGGGATTCGCCGGCGTGATGCTGGTGCTCGCACCGAAAGGCGGATTTCATCTTGCGGGACTCGGCTGGCAGTTGCTGATCCTGCTCGGCTGCTTCAGCTGGTCGCTCGGCACCATTTATTACCGCAATGCCGGCTCCGCGAATCCGCCCGTGATGTTCACGGCGCTGCAGATGCTGGCGGGCGCGCTGGGTCTGCTCGTCGCAGCGTGGTTTTCCGGCGAATCGTTCGATGTGCACTGGACGGCGCGCGGACTGCTCGCATTCGCGTGGCTCGTTGTGATGAGCGCCTGTGTGGGCTACTCGGCCTACGTGTGGCTCGCGACGCACACGACACCGGTGGTGGTGGGCTCCTACGGCTATGTCAATCCGGCCGTGGCCGCGCTCGTCGGGTGGCTCGTGCTTGACGAGACGCTCGCCTGGATGCAGATCGCGGGGATGCTGGTGATCCTGCTGGGCGTGGCGCTGGCGACCGGGTACCTGACGCCGATGCCGAAAAGTCTCCCGCAGGACCGGGAAATCTGATGGAACGGAACACTCCCGATCCCGCACGGCGACTGTTGCTCTGCCAGTCGTTGACGCTCGCCGGTGCGATGGCATTCGGCGCACCCGGCCGCGCACTCGCTGCCGCTGCCACCGCCGCGCCCTTGTCGGACCCGCACTCGGCGCTCGAACGGACGCTGAAGCGCATCGCGTTCGGATCGTGCGCCGAGGTATCGAAGCCGCAGCCGATCTGGGACCCGATACTCGCGCGGCAGAACGACCTGTTCATTTTCCTCGGCGACAATATCTACGGGGATACGCGCGACATGTCGGCGCTCTCCGCGATGTATGCGAAATTCGCGGCGATCCCCGGCGTGGCCCGCCTGCGAGCGACGACTCCGGTGGTCGCAGTCTGGGACGACCATGACTACGGCGAGAACGACGCCGGCGGCGATTTTCCGCTCAAGGAAGAATCGCGGCGCATCTTCCTCGATTTCTGGGATGAGCCGGCCGGATCGCCGCGCCGTGAGCGCGACGGCGTTTACGCGTCCTATGTCTTCGGTCCGCCCGGCAGGCGCGTGCAGGTGATCCTGCCGGACGTTCGCTACAACCGGACGCCGCTCACTCCGCTCGAGCTGGAAGGAACCGACTACGAAACCTGGGCCCGCGCGAAAGTCGCGGCGGGACTGCCGATGCCGGGACCCTATGTCCGCAATCCGGACCCCAGGGCCACCCTGCTCGGCGAGCGACAGTGGCAATGGCTCGAGCGTCAGCTCGAGGTGCCGGCCGATCTGCGTCTCTTCGGCTCGAGTGTGCAGGTGCTGGCCGATTTCACGGGCTGGGAAGCCTGGGTCAATTTTGCGCACGACCATCAGCGTCTCATCGACCTGATCCGTCGCAAGAATGCGAATGGCATCGTGTTCCTGAGCGGCGACATCCATTACGCGGAGCTGTCGAAGCTGGATGTCGGCGTGCCGTACACGCTGTGGGACCTGACTTCGAGCGGCCTGACCGAGGAATGGCGGGTGCCGACGCCCAACTCGAATCGCGCGAGCGCCGTGGTGGCGGACGCCAATTTCGGTTTCATCGACATCGACTGGCAAGGGCCTGCGACGAAGCTCACGCTCGGCATCGTCGATGCCACGGGCAAGACGCGGCTGTCGAGGGATATCGCGCTCGCGAGCCTCGCTGCCGGCTGCAGTCAGGCGTAGCGGAACATCGCGACGGCCATGACCGGGATGACGCCAGTGCGCGCGGTGCTCTTCGATCTCGATGGCACGCTGGTCGACAGCGAGATCCACACGGATCGCGCGATCAGCGCGGTCACCGCGCTATATGGCATCGCGGACTTCACGCTGCCGCATGGCGAAACCCGGGGACGCACCTGGGCTCATGTTGCCGAAGTCATCCGGGCGCGGACGAATATCGACCGCACCGCGACAGAACTTGCCGATGAGCTGCTCGCCCTGTGGATCGATCTCGCCATGGACGTGAAGCCGATCCCCGGCGCGCCGGAAGCCCTGCGCGCCGCTGCTGCCATCGGCCTGAAACTCGGCGTCGTCTCCTCGAGCCCCCGCTCCGTGATCGACTCATTCCTGGACAAGCTCGGCGTCGCAGACTGCGTCGACGCGCGGGCGCGCATCGGCGGCGACTCCGTCAGCAACGGCAAGCCCGACCCGGAAGGCTTTCTGCTGGCGGCGCGCGCGCTCGACGTCGATCCCGCCGACGCTCTGGTGTTCGAGGACAGCCAGGCTGGCCTGCTGGCCGCAAAGTCCGCCGGCATGCGCTCGGTCTTCGTCAGCTGCTGCGCGTCGGACATTGCCGCCAATGCCGCGCTCGCCACCGCGAGCTGCACGGATTACCGCGCCTTGCCGCCGCATTTCTGGGATGGGCTGGCCGACGGCAGCGGCGATTTCGCCAACCGGTCATTCACATGATTCCGGAGAATGTCGCGCTGCTCCGCCGCTATCGCATGCAGCTCTTTACTGCGACCTGGCTTTCCTACGCCGGTTTTTATCTCACCCGAAAAGTCTACGCGGTCGTCAAGCATCCGCTGAAGGAACAGTTCGGGCTCGACGACATCCAGATTGCCTGGCCATGGACCATCTATCTCGTCACTTACATGCTGGGCCAGTTCCTCGCGGCATGGCTCGGCAGGCGCATCGAAAGCCGACGCGTCCTCGCCTGGGGCATGTGCATCGCGGCCGCGTGCAACATCGTGCTCGGATGGCTCGTCGATGCGCAGGTTGCGAGCGTCTTTCTGTGGATGTGCGTGACCATGGGCATCCACGGTCTTGCGCAGGCGACGGGCTGGCCGCACAACGTCGCCCTGTTCGCGAACTGGACGCGCCGCTCCGAGCGCGGAACGCTGTTCGGGATCTGGGGCACCTGCTACCAGTTCGGAGCGATCGCCGGCAAAGGCCTCGCCGGATTCCTGCTCGGCTGGCTTGGACTGGCGTGGTCGTTCTTCGGCTCCAGCATCCTGCTGCTCGCATTCACCGCGTACTTCGTCCTGTACGCGCGCGAGCGGCCGCAGTCGGTCGGCCTGTCGCTCGAAGACGATGCGGAGCCCGACATCGCCGCGCCGGGTCCGCGCCAGGCAGGCGACGCCCGCGAACCGTTTCTGCCGCCGGGATTCATCGCGTCGATCGTCGCGATGGGCCTGATCTACTTCGGCTTCAAGTTCCTGCGCTACGCGCTCGACAGCTGGTCGGCGCTGATCCTCGGCGAACATTTCGGCATGACGACGTCGATCGCCGCCTACTGGTCCACCGCCTTCGACTGGATCGGCTTCCTGGGCGTGCTCGTGGCCGGCATCTGGTCGGACCGGCTGCCGGGCTCACGGCGGACGCCCGTGATCTTCTGGATGACCGCCGGCTGCCTCGTGTTCACGGGTGCGATGTGGCTCGTCGGCCTGTCGTCGCCAGTCCTGTTCATTGCGCTGCTCGGCCTGATCGGATTCACGGCGATGGGGCCCGATTCGCTGCTGTCCGGCGCCTGCGCGATGGATGTCGGTAGCCGGCGCCAGGCCGCGCTCGCCGCCGGCGTCATCAACGGCTTCGGATCGATCGGTCCCATCTTGCAGGAGCCGGCGATCGGCTGGCTGAAACAGACCCGGGGTCTCGATGCGGTTTTCCTGCTGCTGGTCGGCGTCGTGTTCCTGACGACGGTCGCGACCGGGCTGCTCGCCCGGTTCGAGCGGCGCCGCGGAATCTAGTGGGAGCCATCGAAGCGATGTCAGGCGCGAGTGCGTCGCGGCAGGATGAACCAGCGCCCTGCGACCTGCTCGTCATCGGCGGCGGGATCCACGGTGCAGGCATCGCGCGCGACGCCGCGGGCCGCGGCCTGCGCGTGCTGCTGGTCGAGCAGGACGGCCTCGCGCGCCACACGTCGTCCGCCTCCTCCAAGCTGGTGCATGGCGGCCTGCGCTATCTCGAGTACCTGCACCTGCGTCTGGTTCGCGAGTCGTTGATGGAGCGGGAGCGCCTGCTCGAGATCGCCCCGCATCTCGTCAGGCGCCAGCGGTTCGTGCTGCCCTATCGGAGCTGGCTACGTCCGGCCTGGGCGGTCCGCCTGGGGTTGTTCCTCTACGACCGGCTGGGCCCGAGCAGCAAGTTCGAATCCTCCGCGCGCGTCCGCTTTGCGTCATCGACCTACGGGGCGCCGCTCCGACCGAACCTGAAGCTGGGTTTCGCCTACTCGGACTGCACGGTCGACGACAGCCGGCTGGTCCTGTTGAACGCGAAGGACGCCGCCCTGCGCGGAGCCGACGTTCGCGTCGGCCACCGCCTGGTGCGCGCGATGCGCGACGGCCGGGCGTGGCGCGCCGACATCGATTGCGACGCAACCGGCGTGTCGTACACGACGAGCGCGCGGGCCATTGTCAACGCGGCAGGCCCCTGGGTGGCCGAAGTGCTTGACGCGCGGCTCGGCACCGGAATCCGCCTGCCGGTGCGCCTCGTCAAGGGGAGTCACATCGTCGTGGGCCGCTTCTACGAAGGCGACCACGCCTACGCACTCCAGCACACGGACCGGCGCCTGGTGTTCGTGATTCCTTACTTGGATGACTACACGCTCATCGGCACGACCGACGTGCCCTGGCACGGCGCACCGGGACCGGTGGCGATCGACGCGTCCGAGACGGAGTACCTGTGTCAGGTTGTGAACCGCAGTTTCGAGCGGCAGATCGAGCCAGTCGACGTCATCTGGAGCTACGCCGGCATCCGTGCGCTGCAGGATGATGGCGCGGCGAAGGCGTCAGCCGTGACGCGTGACTACGTGCTCGCACTGGATGCGCCTGCTGGCCTTGCACCGGTGCTGTCGGTGCTGGGCGGCAAGATCACGACCTACCGTCGCCTCGCGGAATTCGCGCTCGAGAAGCTCGAGTCCTGCCTGGGCCCGATGCGCGCGCCGTGGACGTCTTCGGCGCCGCTGCCGGGCGGCGACTTGCCGGGAGGAGACATCGATGTCTTCATCGCCTTGCTGCGCCACCGCTGGCCATTTCTCGGCGACGCCGAATGTCGGAGACTGGCCGGCGCCTACGGCACGCTCGCCCTGCGGCTGCTGGAACCGGTGCGATCGCGCGCGGACATGGGCGAAGAGTTCGGCGGCGGCATGACGCGTCTCGAGGTCGACTACCTGATCCGCGAGGAATGGGCGCGCTCGGCCGAAGACATCGCCTGGCGGCATTCGAAAACCGGCCTCGGCGCCACCGCGGCGGACCAGCAGCGTTTACTTGACTACGTCGGAAAATGAGTCACGTGCGGTGGCGCAGCGTCAGCGAGACGAAGAAGATCGCCAGCACGCAGCACGCGACCATCGTCACGAACACGCCGCCCCAGCCCCAGGTATCGGCGATCCAGCCGACGCCGGTTCCCGCGATGGCGGAGCCGAATACGTAGCCGAAGAAACCGGTGAGGCCAGCGGCCGTGCCGGCCGCTTTCTTTGGCACGAGATCGAGTGAATGCAGGCCGATCATCATGATCGGCCCGTAGATCAGGAAACCGATCGCGAAGAGGGCTGCGTAGTCGATCCAGAGCGGGCCCTTGAGGTTCAGCCAGTAGACGACGACCGCGACCAGCGTCAGCGCCATGAAGATCATGGTCATTGGCGCGCGCTGCCCGCGGAACCAGCGGTCCGAGAGCCAACCGCAGGCGATCGTGCCCGGGATGGCGGCGTATTCGTACAGCGACCAGGCGGTGCTCGACTCGTGGAACGAGAACCCCTTGGCTGTCTCGAGATAAGTGGGAATCCAGTTCACCACGCCGTAGCGCACGAAGTAGCAGAACGCGTTGGCGATGGCGATCGCCCACAGGTAGCGGTTCGGCAGCACGTACTTCAGGAAAATGTCCCTGAAGGCGAGCGTGTCTTCCTGTGCGTCGCTGTATCCATCGGGGTAGTCGTCCCGGTACCGCTCGACGGCCGGCAGACCGCGCGACTGCGGCGAGTCTTCGAGCAGCCAATAAGCGGTGATCGCGATGATCGCGGCGACGAGTGCATTGAAGTAGAACTTCGCCCCCCAGTCCTGGAAGTAGATGAAACCGACCAGGGCGAGATTCGCGACCAGCGCGCCGCCGATGTTGTGCGCGGTGTTCCAGGTCGAGACCGTGAGGCCGCGTTCCTTCGTGCTGAACCAGTGCACCATGACCTTGCCGCAGGGCGGCCAGCCCATGCCCTGCACCCAGCCGTTCAGGATCATGACCAGGATGATCGCGCCGAGCGACGCTGCGAGCGCATCGATGAGGCCGAACGCGGCCATGATTGCGCTCGAGAGGAGCAGCCCGAGCGGCAGGAAATATCTCGGGTTACTCCGGTCGGAAATCGAGCCCATGAGGAATTTCGAGACCCCGTAGGCGACGGACAGCGCGGTCAGCGCGGTGCCGAGCTCGGCCTTGCTGTACTCGGGGTGCTCGGCGAGCAGGTCGGGAATAGCGAGCGCGAGGTTGTTGCGGACGAGGTAATAGCCCGCGTAGCCGATGAAGATACCGAGGTATACCCGGCGTCGCAGCCGGCGATAGCAGGGATCGACCTGGTCCGGTGGCAGCGGGGCCGCGAATGCGGCTGGCTTCAGCAAGCCGATCATCGAGCGGGCGTCGGCCGCGGCACCGCGATTCCCTTTGACTGCAACACCGCGCGCAGCCGGTCGGGATGATCGGTGATCAAACCGTCGATGCCGAGCGCGAGCGCGCGCTCCATGTCCTTCGGATCGTTGACCGTCCATGGGATAACCGCGAGGCCCAGTGCGTGCGCCTCGGCGATCGCGTCCGGGTCGAGATCGAGCGCATGCGGCGACCAGACCGTTGCGCCGATCGCCTTGACGGCCTTCGGCACCGAACCGTCGTGATCGTCGATGTCGAGGCCGCCGAGCCAGACCGAGGCGCCCGGCTTGCCGACCTCCATCGTGTCTTCGTCCGGCTGCTGGTCGGTGAGCGCGACGAGCGCGATCTCGGGCGCGAGCCTTCGCGCCAGAATGAGCGTCCGCCAGTCGAAGGACTGGATGGTGGTGCGCGACTCCATGCCCGCGGCACGGATCACCTCGATGAGCGCCGCCGCGAAGGCTTCGGGCGTCACCGTCGTCTCCGGTTGCGTCGGATCGATCTTGGTCTCGACGTTGAAGCGCACATCGCGATTGCCGCTACGACGCACGAGCGCAAACACGTCCGCGAGGCGCGGGATGCGCTCGCCGTCCACGGGCTGCTGCTCCGGGAAACTCGCGGCGTAGTCGCTGCCGGGCCGGATCCGCCCCACGTCGTACTGCTGCAGCTCGGCATAGGTGAGCTCGCGAAGCAGCGGTCCCGGTTTCTCCAGGAACTGGCCCTCGGCATCACGCGTGTGATCGGGATTGAGCACGCGGTCATGGCTCACGACCACGACGCCATCGCGCGTGATCCCGCAGTCGAGCTCGAGCGTCGTGACCCCGATCGCGAGCGCATGGGCAAAGCCCGCAAGCGTGTTCTCCGGCCGCAATGCCCGCGCACCGCGATGGCCCTGAAGATCAAAATGAGCGTAGCTGCAGGCCGACGCGAGGGTCAGTGCGCAGGCGGCAATGGCGGATTTCGAATTCATCATTCTCTCCCCGCGCCTCAACGGCGCGCCGCCAGGGCGTCCACAATTTCGGTTTCGCCGCAAACGCCGAGCACCACCCCGCCCTCCGCAAGCAGCACCGGATGGCCCGTCTTCCGGCGCAACTGGATCAGTGACTGAAGCGACAGTGTTGCAGGCGCCACGATCACGGCGCGTTCGTCATCGGCGCAGTTCGCGTCATCGCCCACGACGCGCAGTGGATGCGGCTGCCCGTTGAGGCGCAACTCGAGCGGCGCGCGCGCGCCATCCAGTTTCAGCTGATAGCGGCGGCTGTCATCAAGGCACAGCGCCCCGTCCGCCCGCTCCATCTGCTCGCATTGACGCATGACCATCGCGCCGGTGAGCACGGTGAGCGGATTCATGTGCCGCACGAATTCGGCGACGTAATCGTCGGCGGGACGCATCACGATGTCCTGGGCGGTGCCCGTCTGGACGATGCGGCCGTGGTGCATGATCGAGATCCGGTCGCCGAGACGCAGCGCCTCGTCGAGATCGTGGCTGACGAACAGAATCGTCTTCCTGACGCGTGCCTGCAGGGCCAGCAATTCGTCCTGCAGCTTGTCGCGGATCAGCGGATCGAGGGCCGAAAACGGCTCATCCATCAGCAGGATGTCCGCCTGCGTCGCAAACGCGCGCGCAAGGCCCACGCGCTGCTGCATCCCGCCAGACAGCTCACCGACATCCCGGTCGGCCCACTGCGACAGGCCGACCAGCTCGAGCTGTTCCGCGACGATCCTCTTTCTCGCGGCCGCAGGCTCGCCGCGCAATTCCAGCCCGAGTCCGACGTTGTCGGCGACCGTGCGCCAGGGCAGCAGCGCGAATTGCTGGAATACCATGGTGATGCGTTCACGCCGCAGTCGTCGCAGCTTCTCGGGGCCGCAGTGGCCGACATCGATCGGTCCATTGGCGTCGTCGATCAATACGCTGCCGCGCGTGACGGACGTCAGGCCGTTGGCGGCCCGCATCAACGTCGATTTGCCGGAACCTGAGAGCCCCATCATGACGCAGATCTCGCCCGCAGCGATGTCGAGGCTTGCCCCGGCCACGCCGACCACGACTCCGCAGGCAGCGGATATTTCCTCCCGCGTTTTGCCCGCATCGAGCCGCGCGAGCGCATCCCGGATCGCACGCGCGCCTTTTCGCCCCTGTTCGCGGGCAAAGAGGATGTCGACGTTCTGGAACGCAAGCGCAGCGTTCATCGCGACACGCCGACATGCCTTGGCCGGCTCACCCGGTCGAGGATGATTGCGAGCAGCACGATGGCAATGCCCGCTTCGAACCCGACATCGATCTGCACGCTGTTCAGCGCGCGCACGACCGGCACCCCGAGACCGCCGGCCCCGACCAGTGCCGCGATCACGACCATCGACAGGCTCAGCATGATGCATTGCGTGACGCCAGCCAGTATCGTCGGCAGGGCACTCGGCAGCTCGATCTTCCACAGCCGCTGCATCGGCGTCGCGCCGAATGCTTCCCCGGCTTCAAGCAGCGGTCTCGGCACCGATGAAATTCCGAGATGCGTGAGTCGAATCGGCGCCGGCAGCGCGAAGATGACCGTCGAGATCAGGCCGGGCACGACACCGAGCCCGAACAGGACCAGCGTCGGAATGAGGTAGACGAAAGTCGGCAGCGTCTGCATGAGGTCAAGTGCCGGGCGAAGTGCAGCGTACAGTCTGGGCCGGTGCGCGGCCGCGATGCCGATCGGCACGCCCATCAGCGTCGCGAACAGGGCGGACACGAACACCAGCGACAAGGTTTCGAGCGTCGCCGCCCAGTAGCCCTGGTTCATGATGAACAGCAGGGCCGCGACGATGAAAATCGCGAGCCCGATCGAGCGATGCAGGAGCCAGGCGAGTGCCGCCACGAGCAGGATCAGGAGCCACGCGGGAGCCCCTGATAGCAAGGCATTCACGGCGTCGACCGATCCGCCGATGACGATCGAGGTGCCCGCGAAAAACGCCTTGCCGTGCGACTTGATGTAGTCGATGGACGCGGCGATCGCTCGGCCGAGCGGAATCTTATGAGTGGTCACCCAGGGTTCGAAGCCGCGAACATCGAGCGCCACCGGCATCGACGCGGACTCCTGCAGGGCGGGCCTGCCATCGAAGGTGCTCACGCCTTCGTACCAGTTCTTCACTGCGGCCGGATTGGCCTCGAGCCACTCCGCGGCTGCGGCCTCGGGCGCCAGCTTGCGGTCCAGAATGCCCGCCATCACCTCGCTTTCGCCGCGCAGCGAGAATTTCAGGTTCCGGAGCAGGCGCCCGACATTCGGGCATTCGCGCAGGTAGCCGGCACGGACGTTGGTGAACACCGTCGCCCCGCCGAAGTCGGGCCCGAAGCTCCCATCGCCACCGGTGAGATACCGCATGTCGAAGCGCGTATTCATCGGATGCGGCTCCCAGCCGAAAAACACGATGGGTTTCCGCGCGGCAAAGGCACGCTCCACCTGCGCGAGCATCCCCTGCTCGCTCGACTCGACCAGCTTGAAGTCGCCGAGCCCGAATTGATTGGACTTGATCAGTCCGAGTACCAGGCGATTGCCGTCGTTGCCGGGCTCGATGCCGTAGATCTCGTGTTCCAGTTCCGCCGCAAATCGCTGGATGTCGGCGAAATCCTTGAGTCCCGCCTCGTGCGTATAGACAGGCACGGCGAGCGTGTACTTGGCGCCCGTGAGATTGGCGCCCACGACCTCGACCGAATCATCGGCAACATAGGGGCGGATATCGGCGGCCATCGCCGGCATCCAGTTGCCGAGGAAGACGTCGATATCCTTGTTCTTCAGTGACGCAAAGGTGACGGGTACGGACAGCACCGTGACCGCGGGCACGTAGCCGAGATTGCGCAACAGGCGGCTCGCGAGGCCCGTCGTCGCCGTGACATCGGTCCAGCCGATGTCCGAAAATCGCACCGTGCGGCAGGATTCGGGCTCCGGCACGGCAGCGGTTGCTTGCACCGGGAGCGCCGCCAGCCACACCGCGCATCCGATCAGGACGGCCCGGGCCGCCCTTGACCTGTCCCGGCGGCTCACCAATGATCGATCAACAGGGGATTCGTTCGGCACGTTAGTGTTCCCGTAACTCTTTGCAGACAAAGAATTTGTGGCAACCCTCGATAGTCTCGCAGAACCGCGACTGATTTCCATCAATCCCGCGACCGGGGAACGGCTTGGCGACGTCCCGGTGGCCGGTCCCCGCGAAATCGAGGCCGCCGTCCGTGCGGCGCGCGAGGCGCAGCCTGGGTGGGCTGCGCTCGCTGGCAGCGAGCGCGCCCGCATCCTGCGCCGTGCAGCCGAACTATTGCGGGCGCGCAATGACGAACTCGCGACGCTCGAAACCCGCGATACCGGCAAGCCGATCCAGGAAACACGCGTGGTCGACGTCATCTCTGGCGCCGAGTGCATTGAGTACTTTGCCGCCCTGACACAGAGCGCCGCGGGCGAACACATCGATCTCGGCCCGCAGGCCTTCGGCTACACGCGCCGCGAGCCGCTCGGCATCGTCGCCGGCATCGGCGCCTGGAACTACCCGCTGCAGATCGCCTGCTGGAAATCCGCCCCCGCGCTCGCCTTCGGCAATGCGATGCTCTACAAGCCCGCGAGCCTCACGCCGCTCACCGCCGTCGAGCTCGAGAGATCTATCGCGAGGCCGGGCTGCCGCCGGGCATCTTCCAGGTGGTGCAGGGCCATTCCGCGACCGGGCGCCTGCTGACGCGCCATCCGGAGATCCGCAAGATATCGCTCACGGGGTCGGTTGGCACCGGCAAGGCGGTGATGAACGACGCCTCCAACACGGTCAAGACCGTGACGCTCGAACTCGGCGGCAAATCACCGCTCATCGTCTTCGAGGATGCGAAGCTCGACAATGCCGTCGCGGGGGCGTTGCTCGCCAATTTCTATTCTGCCGGCGAAGTCTGCTCGAATGCCACGCGCGTGTTCGTGCACCGCTCGGTCAAGGCGGAATTTCTGCGGCGCCTGGTCGCCCGCGTCGGCGCGATGCGGATCGGCGACCCGATGGACCCGGCGACGCAGGTCGGCTCGCTCATTTCCAAAGAGCACATGCAGATGGTCCTCGATTACATCGCACGCGGACGCACGGAAGGAGCGCGCGTGCTGGTGGGCGGAAACCGCCGTACCGACGGCGCGCTCGCGAAGGGCTTCTTCGTCGAGCCGACGGTCTTCGATGACTGCCGCGACGACATGAGCATCGTGCGCGAAGAGATCTTCGGTCCGGTGATGTCGGTGCTCGAATTCGAGGACGAAGAAGAGGTCATCGTGCGGGCGAATGCCACCGATTTCGGCCTGTCGGCCGGCGTCTTCACCAACGACCTCAACCGCGCGCACCGCGTGATCGCGAGGCTCCAGGCAGGAACCTGCTGGATCAACCACTACAACGTCACGCCGATCGAGCTGCCGTTCGGCGGCGTCAAGCTGTCGGGGCTCGGGCGCGAGAACGGGCGGGCGGCGATGGAGCACTACACGCAGCTGAAAAGCGTGTACGTCGCGAAAGGCGATATCGATGCGCCGTACTGAGGCGGGACGCCGGTGAGCGAGGATTTCTTCGATTACGTGATCGTCGGCGCCGGTTCCGCGGGCTGCGTGCTGGCGGACCGGCTCACCGAGGACGGAGAGAACAGCGTCGTGGTGCTCGAGTACGGTGGTTCGGATCGTTCAATTTTCGTGCAGATGCCTTCGGCGCTCTCCATCCCGATGGGCATGTCCCGATACGACTGGCGCTACTACACCGAGCCGGAGCCCGGCCTGGGCGGGCGCCGCCTGCACACGCCGCGCGGCAAGGTGCTGGGCGGATCGTCATCGATCAACGGGCTCGTGTACGTACGCGGCAATGCGCAAGACTACGAGCGCTGGCAAGCCGGAGGCGCCGCGGGCTGGAACTACGCCGCCGTGCTGCCGTACTTCCGCCGCGCCGAGACGCGCGCCGAAGGCGGCGACGCCTACCGCGGCGATTCGGGACCCCTTCAGACCCGTTACGGCACGCTTGCGAACCCTTTGCACGCGGCCTGGCTCGAGGCCGGAAAGCAGGCCGGCTATCCGCAGACGAAAGACGTCAACGGCTACCAGCAGGAAGGCTTCGGGCGCCTCGACATGACCGTGGGCGGTGGGCGCCGCTGCAGCGCCGCGAATGCCTATCTGCGGCCGGCAATGAGGCGCCCCAAGCTCTCCGTGCGCACGCGTGCACTCGCGACACGAATTCTGTTCGACGGCAAGCGAGCGATTGGCATCGAGTATCGCCAGGGTGAATCGATCCGCACAGTGCGCGCGCGGCGCGAGGTGATCCTCAGCGCGGGATCGATCAACTCGCCGAAGCTGCTGAAACTCTCCGGCATTGGCCCCGCCGTCGAGCTTCGCAAGTACGGCATCACGGTTCTGCGCGACCTGCCAGGCGTCGGTGAAAACCTCCAGGATCACCTCGAGTTCTATTTTCAGGTTGCCTGCACGCAGCCCGTCACGCTCTATTCGTCCATGGGCCTGTTCCAGCGCGCGCTGATCGGCGCACGCTGGCTGTTCTCCAAGAACGGTCTCGGCGCGACCAATCACTTCGAGACCGGTGGCTTCATCCGGAGCCGGGCGGGCGTGCCCTTCCCCGACATTCAATTTCATTTCCTGCCGCTCGCCGTCACGTACGATGGTTCGTCACTCGCCAGGGAACACGGGTTCCAGGCGCACGTCGGACCGATGCGGTCGAAGAGCCGTGGGTTCGTCCGGCTGGCTTCGGCCGATGCGCGCGACAAGCCGAGGATCCTCTTCAACTACCTGCGCCACCGAGACGACATGGTGGAGATGCGGGCCTGCGTGCGCCTGACGCGTGAGATCTTCACGCAGAAGGCGTTCGATCCCTATCGCGGCCGCGAGATCCAGCCGGGCGCGGACGTACTGACCGATGAACAGATCGACGCGTTCGTGCGCGCGAAGGTCGAGAGCGCTTACCACCCGTCCTGCAGCAACAAGATGGGCCGTCACAACGATCCAACGGCCGTGGTGGATCCGGAGGCGCGGGTCATCGGATTCGAAAACCTGCGCGTCGTGGATTCATCCATCATGCCGTCGATCACGACCGGCAACCTGAACGCGCCGACGATCATGCTGGCGGAGAAATGTGCGGACCACATTCTTGGAAGGCCATTGCTGCCGCGCTCCGAGGAGGAGTGCTATACGGCGCCGCACTGGGAGTCCGCGCAGCGCTAGGGAAAATCCGACTGACGTATAACTGTGTTATACGGTCACAAATGCACGACTTGCTGCAATCATTTAATCCCCCTAATTGTAGTTGGGCGACAAGAGACGCTACGCAATTGACGCATGACTACTAAAGCGATCACAAGCGGCACGCTCCATAGGCTACCGGCAGATTTCCGGAGAGCCATCGAATCCGACGCCGCTGCGAAGGCCTCTGGGCTGCTATCACCCCGCTGGCGCGAAACGAGTGGATCTGTTGGGTCACTTCGGCCAAGAAGGAAGAGACTAGGAAACGCCGCATCGAGGTTGGCCTGGATAAGATGCGTGGAGGAATGCGCAGGCCGTGCTGTTGGCCCGGCTGCCCGCACCGCTGAAGCCTGCTGCCATGCATCTTCAACAGTCACATATGGGCATGTCGCCCAACAACGCGTTGGAGCAGGCCGTGAGAGGTTTGACAATGGGCGCCGCGGGCGCTGGGAAATTATCGCGCGCGCGGCGCCTAGTTGGGCTTCACCGCGGCCCGCTCAACGCGGACGTTAGGCGGCATCCTTGACGCAGTACATTGCCTTGATCCGAGGAATAAACGTTGGTCGAGCCAAACGTATCGCTATGTCGGACCTGCGCAAGATGGTCGAAGGATTAGGCCACGGCAGTGTTCGCACGCTGCTTAACAGTGGCAACGTCATGTTCCAGGCTACGCGTCCTCGTACGGCTGAGCTTGCGCGTTCGATCGAGACTGCAATCAACAGCACCTTTGGAATTTCAGCGTGTGTCATTGTGGTCGCCGCCACTGATCTGAGAACCATCATTGACGAGAATCCACTGCGGGCGGTCGCCAGCGATCCCGCTCGATATATGGTGGCGTTCGTTGACGGCCCAGCCACACTGGCAAAGGCCAAACCGTTGCTGTCGGAGGCGTGGGAGCCTGAGGCGTTCTCCATTGGCACGAAGACCGCGTACCTGTGGTGCGCGAACGGCGTAGCAGACTCGAAGCTCGCGAAGGCGCTTAGCCGTGTAATGGGCGATGCTGCAACGACGCGAAACTGGGCGACCGTACTCAAACTGCACGCCACCACGAGGTCAAACCCGGATGCCGCCTAACAAACGCATGCAGCCGACCCACCAGCCAGTCATCAAATTTGCATGCGAAAATTTGTCGCCTGTCTGGCGGGCGGCTGATACGTGGCGTTAGGTGTGAAACATAGGATGGATTGGGGCTTCAAATGACAGCAGAGACACACGATCCCGATCGGCGAAGATTGCTAACAACCGCTGCAGCAGCGATTGGCGGCGCGGGTGTTGGAGCAGCTTCAGTACCATTCGTACAGTCATTGTCGCCCAACCAAGCTGCCGAGGCGGCAGGTGCAGATGTTGAAGTAGATATCTCCGATCTCGAACCAGGCCAAATGAAGGTCGTCGCTTGGCGCAATCGCCCCGTAATGATTGTCCGTCGTACGCCTGAGATGTTGGAGAACATGCGAACGTTAGAAGGACGACTTCGAGATTCGACTTCCGAGGCTTCACAGCAACCTGACTACGCCAAGAATTGGCACCGGTCTATACGACCGGAAATTTTCGTGGTCGTTGATGTTTGTACGCATTTGAGTTGCACACCCAGTTTTCGCCCTGAATATGCGATTTCTGAAGCCGGGCCCTGGTGGAGGGGCGGACTCCTTTGCCCATGTCACAACTCGCAGTACGACTTCGCCGGGCGAGTCTTTGAGGGAATGTCGCCCGCTCCCACCAATCTTCCGATTCCGCCTCACCGTTTTATGTCCGACACAAAGATCGTGATCGGCGATCAGTCTCAGCACACCTAACTATCCGTTTGAGCGGTCCGTGACGGGTTCGAGCGAGCGCCCCGCTGCTTGGTCGGTAAGCGTCAGTGGTAACTGGCGCATCACATTCAGATTCGAAGGCAAGGATGCGGTAGACGTCGACTACGAGGATTACCACTCAGATAACTTATGAGGATGCACAATCCCCCCACCCTGGCGTGATTATCCGCAAGCTCTGTCTCGAGCCGCTGGATCTTTCGGTCACGAACGCAGCTGCCGCTTTGGGCATCAGTCGCAAGACGTTGTCGGCTTTGCTCAACGGCCGTGCCGGCATCAGTCCGGAGATGGCGGTGCGGCTATCGATCGCTTTTGGCACCAGTTCTGAGAGCTGGATGAACCAGCAGATGCAGTACGACTTGTGGCATGCCGAGAAGCGGCGCAAGGAATTGCGGGTCTCTCGCGTGGCTGCCTGACAAGACACCTAGCCGCTAGGACTGAAGCCTCGCGCTGACCGCGGCAATTCCCGGCAGCACTCTTTCGATTTCCGCTGCGTCCTGCCGCCACTTGTCGGGGGCGGGCGGTGTTTTCGTATGGCGCGAAAGCGGCAGCGGCTTCGACAGGTACTCGTCGAAGCGTGCATCCATGGACAGTCCAGCAAAATCAAGCAGCTTTGAAACTTCTGATTTAGGGTCGCGGATGAATTCCTCGTAGCGCACGGTCGTCCAGCGATCGCGCGGAACGCTCCGGAGATCGTCGAGAATCGTCTCGTTCGCCGCCTGCCACTGGAACGCCGCGACCTCCTCGAGCGGCCGATCGCGCAGTCGCTCGTAGCCGGGCGGCAACAGCATCGACCAGGGCCCGTTCCAGCCTGCCAGCTTTCCGTAGGTTACCCACCCCTTCGAGCGCCAGGCCTCCATCATGCTGCCGAGGTTGGCGCGCGGTTCACGGTGCAGAAAAATGAATCTTGCATCGGGGAAGACCTGGAGCAGGAACGGCACGCGCAGCGCATTCTTGGGTGTCTTCTCCAGCAATCGGGCGCTCGCGCCTGCCGCCGGCGGCTGTTTGTCACGATCGCGAAGCTGGGACGCGAACCGCCGGCGCAATTCCGCGACGACCGCGGCCGTTGCATCCTCTTCGCTCAGCCGGTTCGATTTCACGATTCCGCCGCCCGGGCGCAGCGCGTCGATGCTCTCGATGAGCCGGTGACTCTCGCCGCCGATCGTGTAAACGCCGGCCGCCTGCGCCAGCGTTTCGAACAACAAGGTGCTGCCTGCTCTGGGAGCGCTCAAAATGATGATCGGACGCTCGATGATCGGCGGCTTGTTTTTCTCTCCTGCCGGGCCACTGGGCGTGGCGGCACCGATATTGAACTCCGCGGCTTCCTTACGCGAACTGTCAGCACCTCCAAACAGCGCTGCGAACAAGCGGGACTGGAGAATGTTGAGCGCAGGGTTGCTCGTACTGACAACCCGCACGGGCGGCAGCTGACGGAGCTTGCGGCGGGCCGTATCCGCGATATTTTTGAATTGACTGCGAGATTCCGGGATGTCCCCGTGCAAATGCCATAGCGAACGCCAGTCGTGACAAAATTCAAGCACGATTCCGACGAACTGGCCTACGGCCGCAATGGACTCCGGGCGCTCGTCCATGGGTCCAAGATCGCCCAATAGATCGAATGCCAGCTGTTCCACTTCCGACGGCGGCAACAATGGCCAGACATTGAACCGCTCGATCATCAGCTTCGGGCGCACGGCCGGATCGAATGCGATCAGTCGCACATTCGGGTTTGGCTGCTCGAAATTTTCCGATTGGCCCTGCGCGGCCAGTCGCCAGAAAGCCGAGGTGCCCGTCGTGTCCGCAACCAGATGAATGCGCGCATCGGCAGTCGGATTGAGTACCTTGTGATTGCGCCAGTTGTCGAAGATCCATGCCTCGCCAGCCGCCATGTGCACGTTCTGGTCGCCGCTAAAGAATCGAACCTCCGAGCGGGTGGCCACGGGAATGTGCACCCGGACTCGAAAGTACCAATGGTGATCGATGTCGCTATGCAGTGGCACGGTCCCGCCGCCCTCGATGCGCATCAGCCGCGAGCGCGACCAGACCGTATTGAAAGATGCCAGCACTTGCTGCACATACGGGCACGCGAGCAGCGCAGGGGTTGGCTGCATGGCGCCGGCGACGTAGTCATTCTGCGTACCGCCGACCGTGATGAGCCGCACCGCGGTGTTACCCGCGTATTCCTTCGGATGGCGCGACCACACGTCGGCGGGCAGACTGTCGATCTCGGCCCGTAGCCGCTCAACGTCAAAGCGGACCGGCAGCCGGAAGAATGGGCTCGGGAGCTTCACCGGTCCTGCGCGTCAGTCGTATCCCGACCCGAATCGATAGCTCGCGGTCACGCCATACGTGCGCGGCCTGCCGTAAACGCCGGCGACCACACCCGCGAACAGCGAGCTGTCGAAGGCATAGACGCGGTACTCCTCGTCGGAGAGATTGTCGACGAAAGCCGCGACTTCCCAGCGCCCGTCCTCCGCGCCATAACCGATGCGCGCGTTGGCAACCGCATACGAATCCTCTTTCTCGACCGGTGCGCACAGCACGGTAAAGCAGAAGTCGTCGGAATACAGCACGTCGGCCTGTACCGAAGCCATCCCGCCGGCCAGCGGGAACTCGTACCGCGCGAGCGCATTGCCCGAAAAATCCGGCGCCTGCGGCATGTCGTGCTCTACCTCCGTAATGGTGTCCGGCAGCACGATGTCCTCGACATTGGAACTGAGCAAGGACACGCCGAGCTGCAAGGTCAGGCCTTCGACGGGCCTGGAGTTGAGCTCCATCTCCAAACCCTCCGCTGTCGCAGGCAGGTTGATGACCGTCTGGTTGAAGCCGAGCTGCACAAAGGCCTGGTAATCCGTGTAGTCGTAGTAGAAAGCGCTGGCGTTGAACGTGGTGTTTGCGCCGATCGTCGACTTGATGCCGACCTCAAAGGCATCCAAAGTCTCAGGATCGAACGGAATGCCGTTCAGGAACAACGCACCAGTACCGATTGGATAACCCGCGACGCCGTCTGCGAAGGGCGTGCCGGTAGAGAACGAGAATCCGCCGCTCTTGCTGCCACGGTTGTAGCTCGCGAACAGCAGCACGTCGTCGTTCAGGCGGTAGTCGACTTCGAGGCGCGCGGTGATGTCGTCGAACGTCTCGTCCGCATCGTCCGGTGTGAGTGTGAGCGGCACGTCCGTCTGTACATCGAACGGCACGCCGAAGGCCGTGCCGACCACCTGTGTGCTGTCGAAACGCACGACGCATCTCGTTGCTCGGCTCGTCCGCGTAGTACGCGCCCTCGCGCTCATCGTGCCAGTAACGCAGGCCCGCGATCAGGCTGATCTTGTCGGTCGCCCGGAACTCGTTCTGCGCAAAAATGGCGAACGAGGTCGTGTCCTGCGAAGCCGTGATGAGCGGTATGTAGCCATAGAAGGGATCGGCAAACTGTCCGGTGTAGTCGCCTTCGACCTTCATGCCGTACACGCCGCCGACGATCTGGTTGCGGCCGTAAGTGCGCGAAAGGCGGAGCTCCTCCGAGAACTGCTGGATGTCGCTGCCCTGGAAGAAGACCACGCCCTCTATCGGGCGAAGCGTCACCACCCTCGATGTAGAACTTGTCGGCGTCCTGGACATCGGTGATCGACACCAGGTCGAATTCGCCGATCGTGGAATCGATGCGGAGCGTCGCAGCCTTGATCTCCCGATCCACATAGGAGAGCGAGGTTTCCTCGGTCGCCCAGGGATCGCCGCCGCGGCTCGGAATGATGTCCTCGTTCTCGCAGCTGGTGCCGGCTTCACCGCGGCCCTGTTCCCCAGAATGCGCAGGCGACGTCAGCCGGCGTGAATTCGCCCTGTCTCTGGTCATTCGGGCAAGCCGGCTCGTGTGAATAGAGGCCCGCCTGGCGTTCCTTGTCCGCTTTCAGATAGCGCAGGATCAGGTTGACGTCGGTGTTCTCGCTCGGCTGAAAGGCCAGCTGGCCGCGCACGGCGTAGTGGTCGTTAGCGCCGATGTCTTCCTGGCCGGCAACGAGGTTTTCGATAAAGCCGTCATCCTGGTTGCTGATGAAAGCAATGCGTCCCTGCACGCTATCGGAGAATGGTCCGGAGACCGCTCCCTCGAAGATCTTCTGGTTGAAGCGACCGAAAGTTGCCGTCGCGTAACCTTCGAATTCCTCGGTCGGCCTGCGCGAGATGAACTGGATAGCGCCGCCGGTCGCGTTGCGGCCGAACAGGGTACCTTGCGGGCCGCGCAATACCTCGACCCGGGCCAGGTCGAACACCGGGAAGCTCGCGAGATTGATCGAGCTCGAGTAGCTGTCGTCCTGATAGACGGCGACCGGCGGCTCCTGCTCATCGCCATAGCTGTTCTGTGCAACGCCGCGGATGTTGAAGACCACCTGCGACGACGAGTAAGCATTCATCTTCAGGCTCGGCACCGCTCGCACGATGTCCGTTGCGGTCTTGATATTGAGATCGTCAAGCGCCTCTTCGCCGAGCGGCGTCACCGCGATGCCGACATCCTGGATGTTCTGTTCGCGGCGTTGCGCCGTCACGATGACCTCACCGATAGGTGTTACTTCTCGCGTAGGGGCTGGCGGAGTCTCTGCCTGATCCGCGATGGCCCATGTCGATCCGCTGCACAGCAATGCCGCGCAGAGCACGCGCCGAACGGCGCTCCGCACGTCAACCGACTCCATGGTGCGCATGATCGTCCCCCTCGCTTGTTCTATCCGCGACTTCTGACCGGGCTGCGTCCAGCAACAATTCCCGGACGTAGTCCGAGTAGGAGCGCCAGACGTCCAGATGGTACTCCTCGGCCGCTTTGCGCCAAAGAATGATTTGCGCCTTGCCGAGAATCGTGCGCGTGCACATGCCCGGCGGAAATTCCGCAGGATCGAGATCGAGCGGACAGCCGGAATTCAGGATCGCACTCGTATCGGGTCCGCTCACCCGCCATCCGACCTGGCGCTGACTGACGTCCACCAGAGCATGCGGGATGCCGGCGAGCGCGGCGGTCAGTTCCAAAGCGATTGCTTGCATCTCACCGGCCGGCGCGAGCAACAGGTATTCATCGGGTCCGAGCCAGAGCGCGGCGCGGCCATCCACTGTATTCGCGCGGCAGGATTGATCCGACAGTACAATCCTGAATGCATCGCCCGCGGTCTTGCACGCGACCTGTCCGCCCTGAAAGATGAATCGCGCGACGGGCGGCAGCAGCGTCAGCTCAGCCATGGAGCCGCGCTCCTTTTGGATCGTAGAACACGGGTGACGTCACCTGTACGGCGATGTCGCCAGCCGGCATGGGCACGTAGAGCGTCTGGCCGTGTCGCGCGCGGCCGCCCTCCACCATCGCGAGCGCAACCGAATGGCCGAGCGCTGCGCTCAGGTAGGACGACGTTACGTGACCGCAGAGCGTCATCGGCGGTTTCTGCCCAGCGGTAGCCACGACCTGCGCGCCTTCTTCGAGCACGGTGGCGGGATCCGCGGTTTGAAGGCCCACGAGCTGTTTCCGATTCGGATTCTTCATCGCGGTGCGTCCGAGCGCACGCTTGCCGACGAAATCCAGCTTGCCGCGGCCGATCGCCCAGCTGAGTCCCGCATCTTCGGGCGTCACGGTACCGTCGGTGTCCTGTCCGACGATGATGTAACCCTTCTCCGCGCGGAGCACGTGCATGGTCTCGGTGCCGTAGGGTGTGATGCCTTGCGCCGCGCCCGCGGCATGGATGGCCTCCCAGGCAGCGAGGCCGCAGTCGGCCGGTACGTTGATTTCGAAACCCAGTTCGCCACTGAAGCTGACACGAAACAGCATCATCGGCATGCCGCGGAGACTGCCATGGACCACGCCCATGTGAGGCAATGCGGCGGATGAGATGTCAGTGCCTTCGACGAGCGGCTGCAGCACCTGCCGCGCGAGCGGCCCCTGCACGGCGATGACCGCCCACTGCTCCGTGGTTGAAGTCAGCCACACCTGGAGTTCCGGCCATTCCGTCTGGCGGTAATCCTCCATCATCCCGAGGACCCGCGCCGCGCCGCCGGTCGTCGTGGTCACGTGGAAACGGTCCGAGGCCAGCCGGGCGACGACGCCGTCGTCGTAGATGAAACCGTCGTCGCGCAGCAGGACGCCGTAACGCGCGCGCCCAGCGGCGAGGTTCGACCAGTCGTTGATGTAGAGGCGATTCAGGAATTCCGCAGCGTCCGGCCCCGCGACTTCGATCTTGCCGAGCGTCGAGGCGTCGAAGATGCCGCAGGCCGAGCGGACCGCGCGGCATTCGCGCGCGACCGCGGCATGCATGTCTTCGCCGCACGCGGGAAATAGCGCGCCCGTTTCCACAGGCCGACGTCCTCGAAGACCGCGCCGCGTTCCGCCGCCCAGCCGTGCATCGGCGTCTTGCGCACCGGATCGAACAGGTCGCCGCGCGCCACACCCGCGAAACTCCCGAACGTGACGGGCGTATACGGCATGCGGAAGGTCGTGTGCCCGACTTCAGGTACCGGCTTGCCGAGGCCCGCGGCCACGATGCCGAGCGTATTGAGATTGGAGGTCTTGCCTTGGTCGGTCGCCATGCCGACCGTGGTGTAGCGCTTGACGTGTTCGATCGAACGAAAGCCCTCGCGCGCGGCGAGCGCGAGATCGTTGGCGGTCACGTCGTTCTGCCAGTCCACGAAGGCTTTGGAACCTGTTCCCGCCCGCGTCCGCATCGCGGGTGTCGGGGCTTCGGGACCGGCATCGCTTCCGGTGACGGAAATGCGAAGCGCAACGCCGTGATGTCCGCTCGCCTTCGCAGCGGCGACGCCCTGAGAAGCGCCATCTTCCAGCACCTGCGCCAACCCTTGGACGCCACGGCAGGCGCCGGCCGCGCGTTCGCGCTCCGCCGAGGAGCCCGGCACGAAGGCGCGCGCCGATTCAACCCAATGCAGCTTGCCGCGCGACTGCGAGAAGAGGTGCACGCTTGGCGTGAAGCCACCGGACATCAGCACCAAGTCGCAGCGCAGCGTCTCCCGCTTCGCGCGGCCTCGCTCATCGGCAGCTTCGATGTCGATCCCGCTCACGCGGCGGCCACCGCGGGTGCCAAGTACGACCGCCCGACCCACGATTTCAATTCCGGCGCAACGCGCCGCTTCCAGCAGGTCGTCAGCAACGAACTCGCGCAGGTCCGCGATCACGGCGAGCTCGACGCCCGCGGCTTTCAGGTCGATCGCGGTCCGATAGGCGCTGTCGTCCGCCGTCACGACCACCGCGCGCGACCCCACGCGCACGCCATATCGCTTCAGGTAAGTGCGCGCGGCGCCCGCCAGCATGATTCCCGGCCGGTCGTTGCCCGGGAATACCAGCGGCTGCTCGATCGCACCGGTCGCGAGGACGACTTCCTTCGCCCTCACCTGCCACAGTCTCTCGCGCGATTTTTCCGGATCCGGACGCGCGACGTGGTCGGTGAGCTGTTCGTTGAGACCGATCAGGTTGTGCGGGAAGTAGCCGAATGCCGTGGTGCGCGGCAGCAGCCGGACACGCGGATGCTGGCGAAGCGCCGTCAACGACCTCTCAATCCAGGCCGCGGCCGGCAGGCCATCGATTTGCGCGGCAGTTTCCGCAAGCAGCGAACCGCCGAATTCCGACTGCTCGTCGCATAGGATCACGCGCGCGCCGCCGTCTGCGGCGGCCAACGCCGCGACGAGCCCGGCGGGCCCGGCGCCGACCACCAGCACGTCGCAATGCGCATAGCGTTGCGCATAGCGGTCCGGATCCGGCAATGCGGGCGCGCGGCCGAGACCCGCCGCCCCGCGGATCAAGGGTTCATAGACCGCGGCCCAAAAGGAACGCGGCCACATGAAAGTCTTGTAATAGAAGCCGGCCGGGAACAGCGGCGACAGCAGGTCGTTCACGCGCCCGAGGTCGAAGCCGAGGCTTGGCCAGCGATTCTGTGATTCGGCGCAAAGTCCTTCGTAGAGCTCGACCTGTGTCGCGCGCAGGTTCGGCGTGCTGCGCGCCGCGTCCCGGCGAACCGTGACGAGCGCGCTCGGCTCCTCGGCGCCGGCAGTGAGAATCCCGCGCGGCCGGTGGTACTTGAACGACCTCGCCACGAGGTGCACGCCGTTCGCGAGCAGCGCCGAGGCGAGTGTGTCGCCGTGAACGCCTTCGTAGGTCCTGCCATCGAAGGTGAACCGCAGGGGCCGCGACCGGTCGATACGTCCGCCGCCCGCCGTGCGGAAGGCGCTCGACGGCCGCTCACCGATACGGTAGGTGACCGAAAACTGATCGGTCGTGGTGTCGCGCACCGCATTGAAGAATCGGCCGCAGCCATGCACGTGACGCCAGCGCTCGGCATGCGGGCCGCGCGGATTGCTCCGCAGGTACAGGTAGTCCGCCCATTGCTGGTCGCTCAGATCCGCGGGCTGCGCCGGCCGAGCGATGTGTGCCTGCCCGCCGTAGGTGAACTCGAGCTCGGGCCGTTTGCCGCAGTACGGACAGTCGATCAGCAACATCGGGGTTCAGTGCGCGACGGCCGCAGCCGCGGCTTCGTCGATCAGCGCGCCATCGCGGAAGCGCTCGAGCGTGAACGGCGCATTGATCGGATGCGGCTCGTCGTGCGCCATGGTCCAGGCGAACACCTGCGCGGAACCCGGCGTCGCCTTGAATCCGCCCGTACCCCAGCCGCAGTTCAGGTAGAGGCCCGGCACCGGTGTCTTGCCGATGATCGGTGAGCGGTCCGGCGTCACGTCGACGATTCCGCCCCAGTTCCGCAGCATCCGCAGACGGCGGAAGCAGGGAAACAATTCGCAGATCGCTTCGAGCGTGTGATTGTTGACGTGCAGCGCCCCGCGCTGCGTATAAGAAGTGTAGGCGTCGGTGCCCGCCCCAATGACGAGCTCGCCCTTGTCGGATTGACTGATATAGGCGTGAACGCTGTTCGACATCACGACGCAGGGGAAGACGGCCTTGACCGGTTCCGACACCAGCGCCTGCAGCGGGAAACTCTCGATCGGCAGCCGCACGTCCGCAAGGCGCATCACGACGCTCGAATTTCCCGCCGCCACGACGCCGACCCGTCCGGTACGAATGAGGCCGCGCGAGGTCTCGAGCGCCTCGACCGCGCCGCTACGCCTCGGCGAATGCCGGTGACCTCGCAGTTCTCGATGATGTCGACGCCGAGCGCGTCGGCCGCGCGCGCGTAGCCCCAGGCGACCGCATCGTGCCGCGCCGTGCCGCCGCGCCGCTGCAGCGCGGCGCCCAGCACCGGGTAGCGGATGTCCGATCCGACATTGAGCGGCGGGCAGAAGACCTTGGCTTCCGCGGGGGTCAGCCATTCGTTGTCGACGCCGTTGCAGCGATTGGCATGCACGTGCCGCTTCAGCACCTGCACGTCGTGTACCGTGTGCGCGAGCATCATCACGCCGCGCGGCGAGAACATCACGTTGTAGTTCAGCGCCTGCGACAACCCTTCCCACATCTGCACGGCGTGGTCGTAGAGCCGGGCGCTTTCGTCGAAGAGATAATTCGAGCGGATAATCGTCGTGTTGCGACCCGTGTTGCCGCCACCGATCCAGCCTTTCTCGACGACCGCGATGTTCGTGAGCCCGTGCTCGGCGGCAAGGTAATACGCAGTACCCAGCCCGTGCCCGCCGCCGCCGACGATGACGGCGTCATAGGCCGGCTTTCGGTTCCGCCCGCCGCCACTGCTCGCGCCAGCCGCGGTGCCTGCCGAGGCTGCGCCATAACAGATGGAGGCCGGACCAGGATTGGCGCTGCACCGGACGCGGCCTTACGCCCTCAGATCCTTGTTGTCGGGATCGTAGGGCGAGTCGACCAGCACCGTCGCTTTCTTCCGCTCGCCGAGAATCTCGATCTGAAGCGGCGTGCCGACCGCGGCAAATGGCGATTGCACGTAGCCGATCGCGAGACTCTTCTGCAGGACATGTCCGTAATAACCGGAGGTGGCGCGTCCGACCATCGCGCCTTTTTCGTCGAACAGCGGCTCGTTGCCAAGCGGATCGGCGTCGCCGATGTCATGGACTTCAACCGTCACGAACCGGTTGGGCACGCCGGCGGCCAGTTGTTTCTGCAACGCCTCCCTGCCGATGAATTCCCCCTTGCCCATGCGCACGAAGCGATCGAGTCCGGCCTCGTAAGGCGTGTAGTCGGGTGTCAGGTCGAGGCCCCACATGCGATAGGACTTTTCCAGGCGCAGCGATTCCATCGCGCGCATGCCGACCATGCCAATTCCGAATTCCCCGCCGGCCGTGAACAGTGCATCGAACAGGTGATGTGCGTACTCGATCGGGAAGTGCAGCTCCCAGCCCAGCGCGCCGACGAAATTCACGCGCAGCAGATAGACGTCCGTCGCGAGTCCGACCTCGCCCGTCTGCGCACTGAGCCACGGGAACGCGGCATTGTCGAGCGCCAGGTCGGTGAGTTTTGCGAGAACCTCGCGTGACCGCGGTCCGGCCAGCACGAAACAGCCGCGGCTCGTCGTGATATTGCGAAGCCCGACCGAACCGTCGGCCGGCAGCATTTTCTGCAGGTAGTCCGTGTCGTAGCGGTCGGCAGCGCCCGCGCTGACCACATAAAAATGTTGCTCGTCGAGTTTCGTGATCGTGAACTCGGAGCGGATGCCGCCACGAAACGTCAGTGCGTGGCACAACGCCATGCGTCCGATCTTCGTCGGGACCTTGTTGGCGACCAGGCCGTCCAGCCAGGCCTCGGCGCCCGGACCGGAGACTTCGTGCTTGGTGAACGGCGTCAGATCGATGACACCCACGTTTTCGCGCAGCCGCCGGCATTCATTCCCGACATGCTCGAAATAATTCGAGCGCCGGAAGCTCCACTGGTCTTTCGGCTCGACGCCCTTCGGCGCGAACCAGTTCGCACGCTCCCAGCCATAGCGCTGGCCGAAGACGGCGCCCATGCGCGCAAGCCTGTCGTATACCGGGCTCGTCTTCGCCGGCCGCGCGTCGGGCCGTTCCTCGTCGGGAAAGTGGATGACGAAGACATTGCGGTACGTCTCTTCGTTTTTCCGCACCACGTACCGCTTGCTGGTGTATGGCCCGAAGCGGCGCGGATCGACCGCCAGCATGTCGATGCCAGGCTCGCCCTCGACAATCCACTCGGCGAGCTGCCAGCCCGCGCCGCCAGCCGCAGTGATGCCGAAGCTGTGGCCCTCGTTGATCCAGACATTGCGCAGGCCCCAGGCCGGCCCGACCATGGGGCTGCCGTCGGGCGTGTACGAGATCGGCCCGTTGACGATGTCCTTGATGCCGCAATTCGCGAGCGCCGGCACACGCCGTTGTGCGGCTTCGACATGCGGAAGCAGGCGATCGATGTCGCCTTCGAACAGATTCTTGCCGAACCACTCGGGCACGCCGTCGGCGAAACGCGCCGGCGCGCCCGCTTCGTATGGCCCGAGAATCCATCCGAGGCGCTCTTCGCGCAGGTAATACGACTGGTCGGGCTCGCGCAGCACCGCGAGTTCGCGCCCGCCGCCCTGGCGATAGTTCTTCAGTTCCGGCGATTCGTCGTAAACGATGTACTGGTGCTCGACCGGAATTGCCGGCACGTTGAGCCCGAAAAGCCGACCGGTCTGCCGTGCGTAATTGCCGGTCGCGCAGACGACGTGCTCGGCGACGATCTCACCCCTGCTGGTCGTCAACCGCCACTCGCCGGAACGCGTGCGCGACACCGCCGTGACTTCGGTCTGCTCGCAGATTTCCGCACCGCGGGACCGCGCGCCCTTGCGCAGCGCCATCGTCAGATCGGCCGGCGCGATGTGGCCGTCTTGCGGATGATAGAGCGCACCGATGATCGCGGCTGTCTCAGCGTCGCCGCCCGATTCGACCAGCGGCCAGAGCTCCTTGACTTCGTGCGGCCCGATCACCTGGAACGGCACGCCGATCGTGTTCGCCGTGCCGCAGTACTTCTGGTACTCGTCCATCCGTTCGCGACAGGTCGCGAGGCGCAGGTTCCCGGTCACGTGAAAACTGACGTCCTGTCCGGTCTCGGCCTGCAGGCGCTTGTACAGGTCGACCGAGTATTTGTGCAGCTGGCCGACCGTGTAGCTCATGTTGAAGAGCGGCAGCAGTCCGGCGGCATGCCAGGTCGAACCGGCGGTCAGTTCCGCACGTTCGAGCAGCACGACGTCCGACCAGCCCTTGTGCGCCAGGTGATAGAGCGTGCTGACGCCGACCACACCGCCGCCGATCACGACCGCCCGCGCATGAGTCTTCATCGAGAGCCCGCTCCCCGCTTCGTCCCCGGCAGTGTAGCCGCTGGCGCGCAGCCGGCAGCCCCAAAAGCGACAGGTTTATGTCGGAATCAGACATCCATGCCGGCGCCGGTGGCATACTGAAGCGGCATGCGCGACACCCGCGACAGCGTGGAATCCGGCGCTCTGCCGAAGAGCCGATACGGCTTCCTGACCCTGCCGAATTACTCCTTGATCGCGGTCTCGAACGCGGTCGAGCCCTTGCGCATGGCGAACCGCGTCGTGGGCCAGGCGGTTTACGAATGGTCGATCGTGAGCCTCGATGGCCGCCCGGTCCTTGCCAGCAATGGTCTCGACCTCGCGCCGACCATCGCCCTCGACAAGCTCGGCAAGGTGGAAATCCTGTTCGTCTGCGGCGGCATCAATGTCCGCGAGGCAGTCACGGCGCCACTCCTGTCGGCACTCCGCCGCCTCGCGGAGCGCAGGGTCGCGCTGGGGGCGCTCTGCACCGGCGGCTATGCGCTCGCACGCGCCGGCCTTCTCGACAACTACCGCGCCACGATCCACTGGGAGAACCTGCCGGCGCTGCGCGAGGAATTCCCGCGGGTCCAGCTCAACGACCAGCTGTTCAGCATCGATCGCGAGCGCTACACCTGTTCCGGCGGCACGGCGCCGCTCGACCTGATGCTGAACCTGATCCAGCTGAAGCATGGCCTGCGCATCTCGCAACTCGTGTCCGAGCAGTTCGTCCTCGAGCGCGTCCGCAGCGACCAGGACCGCCAGTACGTTCCGTTGCGCGCGCAGATCGGCGCGTCGCATCGCAGCATGATCCTGGTTGCACAGCTCATGGAGGAGAATATCGAGAAGCCGCTGTCGCTCGACCGGATCGCGCAGTCCACCGGCCTGTCGAGGCGGCAGATCGAGCGGCTCTTCAAGCGGCATCTGGATTGCGTGCCGAAGAAGTACTACCTCGAGATGCGGCTGCGCCGCGCCCGCGAGCTGCTCCTGCAGACGGCCATGCCGATCATGGACGTCACGACATCCTGCGGTTTCAAGTCACCGCCGCATTTCTCCCGCTGCTATCGCAACCAGTTCGGCCACCCGCCGAGCGCGGAGCGGCAGATCCGGCCTGCCGCGGCAGTGCCGTAAGAGGGGACGCACCCCTTTTCCAATCTGTTTCAAAGGGGTCGCATCCCTTTCACAGTCCAGACGGTGTCCAAAAGGATGCGACCCCCTTGGAGGGGATGCGACCCCTTTGAAATTGGTGTCCGTCCCCTTTTGCGGTCCAGTTCCCGGTGCCTGTCGTTTGTGGACATGTCCTTGTCGCGAAGCGACCAGTCCCGGCGCGGTCCGCCGCATAACATCAGGCCACCTGATACGGGCGGAGATGGCTTGAATGGCTGAAGCAGCGGAGGGCGAATTCGATCTGCGCACGCTCGACGACGCGGAGCTCGCCGAGCAGGTGCATGACGACCTGTACAACGGCCTCAAGGCCGAGGTCGAGGAAGCGACGCGCATTTTCCTCGAGCGGGGCTGGGCGCCGGAACGCGTGCTCAATGACGGGCTGGTCGAAGGCATGCGCATCGTCGGCATCGACTTCCGCGACGGCATCCTGTTCGTGCCCGAGGTCCTGCTCGCCGCGAACGCGATGAAGGGCGGCATGGAGATCCTGCGCCCCCTGCTCGCCGAAACGGGCGTCGAGCCGATCGGCAAGATCGTGATCGGCACGGTCAAGGGCGACATCCATGACATCGGCAAGAATCTCGTATCGATGATGCTCGAGGGCGCGGGCTTCGAGGTCATCGACATCGGCATCAACAACGCGGTCGAAAAGTACCTCGCCGCGCTCGAGCAGCATCAGCCCGATTTCCTCGGCATGTCGGCGCTGCTGACGACGACCATGCCCTACATGAAAGTCGTCATCGACACGCTTGAAGGAAAAGAACCTGCGCGATAAATACATCGTGCTGGTTGGCGGCGCGCCGCTCAACGAGGAATTCGGCAAGGCCGTCGGCGCCGACGCCTATTGCCGCGATGCGGCGGTCGCGGTCGAGACCGCAAAGAAGCTCATCGCCGCGCGCCGCGCCGCGTTGCAGGCGCAGCCCGCGTGAGGACCGACCGGTGAATTCCACGGCCCGCAAACTCGTCATCGCCTGCGGCGCGCTGGCCCGCGAAGTCGCGGCGCTACGCCGCGCCAATGGCTGGACCCTGCTCGACGTCGTCTGCCTGCCGCCCGAGCTGCACAACCGGCCGGAGCGCATCGCGGGCGCCGTGCGGGAGCAGATCCACGCGCATCGCCAGGACTATGCCGACATCTTCGTCGCCTACGGCGACTGTGGCACGGGCGGCGCGCTCGATGCCGTGCTGCGCGAGGAAGGCGTCGAGCGGATCGCAGGCGCGCACTGCTACGAGTTCTTCGCGACGCCTGCGGTGTTTGCTGCGCTCTCGAACGCCGAGCCAGGCACTTTCTATCTCACCGATTTCCTGCTGCGCCACTTCGAGCGTCTGGTCATCCGCGGACTCGGCATCGACCGGCATCCCGAATTGCTGCCGGTCTATTTCGGGAACTACCGGCGGCTCGTCTATCTCGCCCAGGCGCCAAAGGCGGCGTCGATTGCCGAGGCAGAGGCGATCGCGACGCGCCTCGGACTCGAATACCGATTTCAGTCCACTGGTTACGGTGGTCTGGAACAGGGCATGGCCGCATTCGCCGGCCGCCCTCAGACAGTGCAATGGCGAGCCTGACGCTGATCTACTGGCGCGACATTCCCGCGCAGGTCGTGGTCAAGCGCGGCCGCGAAACCGCGAAGGTGAAACTCTCCGCCCGATTTCAGGAAGCCGTCGACCGGGCCGCGATGCGCGCAGGCAAGGGCAGCTCCGACGCCTATCTCGCCGAATGGCGGCGCTCCGCCGCGACCCCCTGCGGTGACGACATTGAGAATGCGGCCGCAGCGGAAGCGGCCCGTATCGAAGCCAGTTACAGCAACGAGGATCTCGAGCGCCTGATTCGCGCCAAAGGTGTTGCCGAGGCGTCGGCGGATTCCGCCCCGCAGTCCGGCGGCTGAGCCGGCATCGATGTACCGCATGCGGCAGTGGTCGGTGCGTCATGCCGGTGGACTCAATCAATTCTACCGCTGGCTCGAATCCACGCTCGTCGGCCTCGCCCCGCTCTGGCGGACCATCGGTCACCGACGGCTCGAAAGACCCGTCGCCGCCGTGGAACGCACGGTCAAGGGATTCCTGTTCGACTGCCGCATGTGCGGGCAATGCGTGCTGAGTTCGACCGGCATGTCCTGCCCGATGAACTGTCCCAAGAACCTCCGCAATGGTCCCTGCGGCGGCGTACGCGAAAACGGCAACTGCGAAGTGATTCCGACGATGAAGTGCGTGTGGGTTCTGGCTTACGAAGGCAGCCAGCGCATACCCGGTGGAGTTGAAGCGATGCTCGCCGTCCAGCCGCCGGTCGACCAGCGCTTGCAGGGCAGTTCCTCGTGGCTGCGAGTGGTGCGCGAAAAAACCGGAGAGCCCGCGTGAAGTTCGAGGACGAACCGGTTCCCGGATATCCGCTACCGATTCTGCCCGGCCATGTCTCTCCCGGGCGGTTCGAGCGGGTGCTGCGGGCCGGCGGGTTTGCCGTGACCGCGGAACTCGCGCCGCCGGATTCGGCGGATCCCGACGAAGTTTACCGGCGCGCGCGGGTGTTCGACGGATACGCCGACGCGATCAACGCCACCGACGGCAGCGGCGCGAATTGCCACATGTCGAGCATCAGCGTGTGCGCCCTGCTGACGCACATTGGCTACGCGCCGGTCCTGCAGATTTCCTGCCGCGACCGGAATCGCATCGCGATTCAGGGGGACATCCTCGGCGGAGCCGCGATGGGTGTCTGCAACATCCTCTGCATCACCGGCGATGGCGTGCAGGCGGGTGATCATCCGCAGGCACGCCCGGTATTCGATCTCGACAGCGTTTCGCTGCTCGACATCGCGCGCACGCTGCGCGATGAGCATCGATTCCAGAGCGGCCGCAGGATCAGCATGGCGCCGCGCGTGTTTCTCGGCGCCGCGGCCAACCCGTTCGCCGAGCCGCTGGACTGGCGCGCGCCGCGGCTCGCGAAGAAGATCGCCGCCGGCGCGCAGTTCGTCCAGACGCAATACTGCTTCGATATTCCGCGGCTCCGGCAGTTCATGACCGCCGTCGAAGACCTCGGACTCGTCGACAAGGCCTTCCTGCTGGTCGGCGTGGGGCCGCTGCGCTCCGCGAAAGCCGCGGAATGGATGCGTACGCACGTGCCGGGACTCCACATTCCGGATGCCGTGATCAAGCGTCTCGCCGGCGCCGAGGATCCGGCGCGGGAAGGCCGTGACCTGTGCGTCGAACTGATCCAGGAGATCCGCGCAATTCGCGGCGTTCATGGGGTTCACGTGATGGCCTACCGGCAGGAAGAATCGGTCGCCGAAGTGATCGATCGATCGCAGGTACTCGCCGGGCGCGTTCCCTGGTATCCCGCGCGCGACACCGCACAGCAGTCCGCCAAGGCATCCACATGACTGATACCGTCGTCAGCTCCGCCACCCGGGAAGTCGTCATCGGCTTCGACCGGCCGTTCGTCATCATCGGCGAGCGCATCAATCCGACCGGGCGGAAGCTGCTCGCGGCCGAAATGGCCGCCGGCGATTTCAGCCGCGTGGAGGCGGATGCACGCGCACAAGTCGATGCGGGCGCACACATGCTGGACGTCAACGCCGGCATTCCGCTCGCCGACGAGCCGGCGATCCTGGCGAAAGCGATCCAGCTCGTGCAATCGATCACCGACCTGCCGCTGTCGATCGATTCGTCCATCGTCGCCGCGCTCGAGGCGGGACTCGCCGTCTACAAGGGCAAGGCGCTCGTCAATTCGGTCACCGGCGAGGAAGAGCGCCTCGAACAGGTCTTGCCGCTGATCAGGAAATACGGCGCCGCGGTCATCGCCATTTCGAATGACGAAACGGGCATTTCGGAGGATCCGGACATTCGCTTCAACGTCGCCAAGCGGATCGTCGAGCGTGCAATGGATCACGGCATCCCGTCGAGCGATGTCGTGGTCGATCCACTCGTCATGCCGATCGGCGCGATCAACCGCGGCGGCGTCCAGGTGATGCGGCTCGTGCGGCGCCTGCGCGAGGAGTTGAAGGTCAATACCAGCTGCGGCGCGTCGAATATCAGTTTCGGCCTGCCGAATCGCGACGGCATCAACAGCGCCTTCCTGACGATGGCGATCGCGTCCGGCCTGACCTCGGCGATAACGAACCCGCTGCATGTCGAAACGGTGCGCGCCTGCCTGGGCGCCGACGTCATGATGGGACACGACCCGGATTGCGCGCGCTGGATCAGGCGATTTCGCGAGCAGCCGCCGTCCGGCGCCGAAGGCGTGCCCGGCCGCGGCCGCCGTGAAGGAGGTCGCAGGCCTCGCGCCTAGCAGGCCTTGCGCGTGAACGAGAAGTCATGACCGACAACACACCGCTCGTCGTCTTCATGCCATCCGGCAAGCGCGGACGCTTTCCGGTGGGCACTCCGTTGCTGCAGGCGGCGCGCACGCTCGGCGTCGATATCGATTCCGTCTGCGGCGGGCGCGGAATCTGTGGGCGCTGCCAGGTACTGATCGCCGAGGGCGAATTCGCGAAGCACGGCGTACGATCGGGAGCGGGAAGCGTCTCGGCGGTTGCCGAGATCGAGTTGCGCTACGCCGACCGGCGGGGACTTCCGGCCGGGCACCGGCTGTCCTGCTCGACGCATGTACGGGGCGATGTCGTCGTCGACGTGCCATCGAGCAGCCAGGTCCATCGCCAGGTCGTGCGCAAGGATGCCGATGCACGCGAGATCAAGCTGAATCCCGTGGTTCGCCTGCACTATGTCGAGGTGCGGGAACCGGACATGCAGGATCCGTCCGGCGACCTGCGCCGACTGATGCATGCGCTCGAACAGGAATGGCAGCTCACCGGCCTCGCCTGCGACCTGACCGTGCTGCGCGAACTGCAACGGGCGCTGCGCAAGGACCAGTGGAAGGTGACCGTCGCCGTTCACGGCGAAAAACAGATCATCGCCGTTTGGCCCGGATTTCATGACAAAGCCTTTGGAATGGCCGTCGATGTCGGATCGACGACCGTTGCCGCGCACCTCTGCAATCTCGAGAGCGGCGAACTCGTTGCGGCCGCCGGGATCATGAATCCGCAGATCCGCTTCGGCGAAGACCTGATGAGCCGCGTGTCCTACGCGATGATGAATCCCGGCGGTGCGCTGCAGATGACGGATGCGATTCGCGGCGCATTGAGCGCGCTCGCGGGCGAACTCGCGCGCGCGGCCGGGATCGACGCGGAGGACATTCTCGAACTGTCGCTGGTCGGCAATCCGATCATGCATCACCTGGTGCTCGGCATCGACCCGACGGAACTGGGCGGAGCGCCATTCGCGCTCGCCGTCGACCATTCGCTGACGCTCCGCGCCTCGTCGCTCTCGCTCGCCGTGCATCCCGATGCGCGCATCTACATCCTGCCCTGCATCGCCGGGCATGTCGGCGCCGATGCGGCCGGCATGATCCTGGCCGAGCGTCCGGATCAGGGTCCGGAAATCACGCTGCTGGTCGATGTCGGCACCAACGCAGAAATCGTGCTCGGCAATCGCGATCGCCTGCTCGCCTGCTCGAGCCCGACCGGTCCCGCATTCGAGGGCGCGCAGATCAGCTGCGGGCAGCGCGCGGCGCCGGGCGCGATCGAGCGCGTGCGCATCGATCCCGTGACGCTCGAGCCACGCTACAAGGTGATCGGCAGCGACCTGTGGTCGGACGATGCGGCATTCGCCGTGGCCACTGCCGCGACCGGGGTCACCGGCGTCTGCGGCTCAGGCATCATCGAAGTCATCGCCGGGATGTACCTGGCAGGCATCATCAACCAGGATGGCGTCATCGACGGGCGACTGGGAGAACGCAGCGATCGTGTCGTCGCCAACGACCGCACGTTCTCCTATGTCCTGCATCGCGGCGCCGTGCCGATGCAGATCACGCAGAACGACGTGCGCGCGATCCAGCTCGCGAAGGCAGCCCTGCATGCGGGCATCCGCCTGCTGATGGACCATCTTGGCGTCGAGCGTGTCGACCGGATCCGCCTGGCCGGCGCCTTCGGCAGCCACATCGACGCGAAGTACGCCATGGTCCTCGGCATGATCCCCGATTGCGAATTGAGCGCTGTCGCCTCCGTGGGCAATGCCGCCGGCGCAGGAGCCCGCATTGCGCTGCTCGATTCGACGGCGCGCACGGCGATCGAAGACCTCGTCCGTCGCGTGGAAAAGATCGAGACCGCGATCGAACCGCGGTTTCAGGAACATTTCATCGACGCGATGGCGATTCCTCACAAGAACGCCGGCTATCCGCAGTTGCGCAAGCTCGTGGTGCTGCCAGAGGCCAGGGAATCGGCGGCGCAAGGTGCGACGCGGGGCCGGCGGAGGCGCAAAGTGGCGGCTCCGTAGACGCGTCACCGGGCGGAGTTCTGGCATGGGCGTAATCGATACCGTCATTCTGTTCGTCTACCTGGCGTTGATGGTAGGTCTCGGTTTTTATGCGCAGCGCCGTAAGCAGAACGTCGAGGATTATTTTGTGGCGGGCCGGCGCCGGGGTCCGGCAACGATTGCCTGCCTGTGGATCGCGGCCTGGATCGGTGGCGCCTCCGTGGTCGGAACCTCGGCGCGCGTATACGAACTCGGTGTGACCGGCGTCTGGTACATCCTTGCCATTGCGATCGGTTGCCTGCTGTTCGGTCTGTTCGTGGCCCGGCGCGTGAAACAACTCGGCGACCGCCACCGGCACCTGACCTACCCGGATTTCATCGAGCAGCATTACGACAACCGCACCCGCGTGGTGGCGACTGTCTCGACGGTCCTGGCGTACACGGCGTATACGGCCGGCCAGTTCGCTGCGGCAGCCGCGATGCTGCAGGTGCTGCTCGGCTGGGATTACAGCGCCTCGCTGCTGTTGGCCGGCGCCATCGTGATTCTCTACACCGCCATCGGCGGCTACCTGGCGGTGACCTATACCGACTGGGTGCAGGTCGCGCTGGTGCTCCTCGGCATCGTGGCGATCGGTGTGCCGGTCGCGATTTCACAGGCCGGCGGCTGGAGCGAGATGCAGGTCGCGCTGCCTGCTTCTCACTACGATTTCGGCGCCCAGGGCTGGGACCGGATCGCGGCGCTCGTGGTCTCGTTGGTGCTCAGCTTCTTCGTCGCGATGGACAGCTTTTCCCGCAGTTTCGCCGCGCGCGATCAGGCGGCGGCGCGGAATGGCGCCCTGCTCGCCATCGTCCTGGTCCTGCCGATCGCGCTGGCCGTGACATGGCTCGGCCTCGCCTCGGCGGTTCTCTACCCGGGCCATGAATCCGGCGCCGGCATCTTGACGACCTTCGTGCTCGAGGCCTTTCCAGTCGGTCTGAAAGGCCTGATGGTGATCGGCATCCTGTCGGCCATCATGTCGGTCGCGTCCATCTGCGTGCTCACGGCATCGGCCAACTACGCGCGCGACATCCATCAGCGTTACATGCAGCCGGACATCGCTCCCGGCGCCATGCTGCGGCTCGGCACTTTCGCATCCCTGGGCGCGGGCCTGCTCGCCATGCTGATGGCGTGGAAGATGCGCGACATCATCGACATCCTGCAGCTCGGATTCACCATCAACTCGGCGGCGCTGTTCCTGCCGACCATCGCGGCCATTTACTGGGACCGCGTGCCCGCGAGCGCCGCGTTCTGGAGCAGCAGCACCTCCCTTGCCACCGTGATCGGCTGGCGGATTGCGGCCGACGCTGGAATGGGCGGACCGTTCGCGATCGATCCGCTGTGGCCGGGATTGATCGTTTCCGCGACCGTGTTAATTGCCCTGACGGTCAGCCGCCCGCGGCGCGTTGCAAAGGCGGCCGTCTGAGCGCGTTGCCGATGACGATCGTGTTTGCCGAGATGCCCGAGGCGGCCGGCCGCGATCTGTCGATCGAACGCGAACATCTGCCCGCCGCGGCGCGCATTGAATACTTCACATTCCGCGGCGATCAGGGCGCCCTGGTCGCAGCCTGCCGCGATGCCGACGCCATCGTGACCGACTATGTCCCGTTCGACTGCGCGGTACTGCAGGGGCTCGCACGTTGCCGCATCATCTCGGTGGCGGCGACCGGCTGGGATTGCGTGGACATCCGGGCCGCGGCCGACAAGGGCATCCGCGTCAGCTGCGTCGGCGAGTACTGCACCGACGAGGTCGCGGACCACACATTCGCATTGTTGCTGGCACTGAACCGCCAGCTGATCGCTTATCACCACCAGGTTCAGTCCGGTCGCAACTGGCGTTGGAACGAAATCCAGGGTGTGCGGCGGCTCAAGGGCCAGACGCTCGGGCTGGTCGGCTTCGGTCGCATCGGCCAGGCGGTCTGTCGCCGGGCCCTGGGCTTTGGCCTCTCCGTTCTCGCTTGCGACCCGCGAATCGAGGCGGAGACGGCGAACCGGCTCGGCGCCCGGCTGGTCGATTTCGAGACGCTGCTCGCGGATGCAGACATCATCAGCCTGCATTGCAATCTCGACGCCGCCAGCCGCGGGCTGCTGAACCGCGCCACGTTCGCCCGGATGCGGCGCAAGCCGCTGCTCGTCAACGTCGCGCGCGGCGCATTGATCGTCGAGGCCGATCTGGTGGAAGCCCTCGACCGCGGTCTCGTCGCCGGCGCGGCGCTCGATGTGCTGACCGAGGATTCGCCGGATCTCACGCGGCATCCGCTTGCCGGTCGCCGCGATGTGCTGCTGACGCCGCACGTGGCATTCTATTCGGAGTCGGCGCTCGCTGAGCTGCGGCGCATTTCGGCCGCGAATATCCGGGCGTTTCTCGAAGACCGCCCGGATGAGGTGTTTCGACTGGTGTCGCCGGCGGAGGCCGCTACATGAGCGTCGCCGCGACGTTCGATGGTGCACCGGAGCAGGGCACGATCAACTTCAGCGTCGGACAGCCCTCCGCCGACCTGCTGCCGTTGGACTTGCTGAGCGGCGCCTGCCAGCGTTTCTTTGCGAGCGGCCAGCCGCTCGAGTTGAACTACGGGGAGCGCCAGGGCGATGTACGGTTTCGCGCGGCGCTCGCGGCGTTCCTCGGTGATTCCGGCGGCAGCGAAGCCGATCCTCAGTCGTTGACACTGACGGGCGGGATCTCGCAGGCACTGGACTTCGCCTGCAGCCGCCTCACGCAGCCCGGCGATACGGTGTTCGTCGAAGAACCCACCTATCCCTATTCCTTCCAGATCTTCCGCGACCACGGACTGAAGATCGTCGGCATCCCGCTGGACGGTCAGGGCATGGACCTCGAGCAGTGCGAACGCCTGCTCACGGAGCATCGGCCGAAACTCTTGTACACGATCCCGGCCTACAACAACCCGACCGGGCAGACGCTCGCCCGCGAGCGTCGCGAGCGACTGGTTGCGCTGAGCCGCCAGCACGGCTTCATCCTCGCGGCCGACGAGGTCTACCAGTTGCTGCACCATGGCGCAGCGCCGCCGCCGTCGTTCGGAACGCTGATCGAGCGCGGCAACGTGCTCTCGTTCGGTTCATTCTCGAAAATCCTTGCGCCCGGCCTGCGGCTCGGCTGGATCCAGACCAATCCGGATCTGATGCGCATACTGATGGCCAGCGGCGCCCTTGTGAGCGGCGGCAACTTCAATCACTTCGCCTCGCACGTCGTTCGCCAGCTCATGGAAAACGGCCAATTGGCTTCCCATGTCGCGCAGCTGCGCTCGAGCTACGCGGCGCGGGCGGAGGCGATGGACACGGCGTTGCACACGCACCTCGACGGTATCGCAACCTGGCAAAAACCGCGGGGCGGTTATTTTTTCTGGCTCGAGCTGCCCTCCCATATCGATGTAGGGAGATTGCAGGCGGCGGCCCGCGAGGCAGGCACCGGTTTCCTGTCCGGCACGGCGTGTTCCGCGGCCGGTGGCCTGGAGAATTGCCTGCGTCTCAGCTTCGCCCATTACACGGTGCCGGATATTCATGAAGGCATCGCCCGCCTGCAACGGGCCATGCGCGCGGTGAGTTAGGATTCATCGCGTGAGCATCTCTTCCGAACCGACAGGAACACTCGACGTTGCGATGGCTCGCGCTGCGCGCCTGCTCGATGCCGAACCGGCGCTCGCGGCCGAGCAGGCGCAGGAGATCCTGAAAGCGATACCGGATCACCCTCCCGCCGTACTGCTGCTGGCGACCGCCCACCGCCGTGCTGGCAAGCCGGCAGCCGCGCTGGAACTGATCGAGCCATTGCTTAAGACGCAGCATAAGTGGGCTGCCGCGCACTTCGAACACGGCCTTGCACTCGCCGCGATTGGGCGGGGCGACGAGGCAATCCAGGCCTTGCGGAAAACCCTGGACTTGAAACCGGCACACACCGAGGCCTGGCGGATTCTCGCCGATCACCTGCTGGCGATCGGCGACTCCGAAGGCGCTGATGCGGCTTATGCCCGGCACATCCAGTGTTCGACCCGCAACCCGCAGTTGCAGCGGGCGGCGGTCGCGATGCTCCGAAATGACATTCCGACGGCCGAGGCGCTGCTCAAGACGCATCTGAAACAGGCGCCGACCGATGTGCCCGCCATACGCATGCTGGCCGAAGTCGCGGTGCGCTGCGGCCGTAATGATGATGCGGTCACGTTGCTCGAGCGCTGCCTGGAGCTGGCGCCGGGATTCTCGGCTGCGCGCTACAACTATGCGCTGTTGCTTTACCGGCGGAACGATTCGACCGCGGCCCTCGTCGAGATCGAGCGCCTGCTGGCGGTGGATCCCCGCAATCCCGGCTATCGCAACCTGTACGCCGTGCTGCTCAGCCGCATCGGAGAGTACGAGCGCTCGCGCCGGATCTATGCGGAGTTGCTCAAGGAATATCCGGCTCATGCCAAGGTCTGGCTCAGCTACGGACACGTGCTGAAGACCGAGGGTCGCCTGGACGAAGGAATCGAGGCGTATCGTCGCAGCATTGCCTGCGATCCCGCCTTTGGCGAGGCTTACTGGAGCCTGGCGAATCTCAAGACCTTCCGTTTCACGGATGCGGATCTGGCGGCCATGCGTACCCATCTCGCCGCGCCCGGGCTCCGCGACGAGAATCGCCTGCATTTCCACTTTGCCCTGGGAAAGGCCAGCGAGGATCTCGGCAAACACGCGCAGGCTTTCGAGCACTACGCGAAGGGCAATGCCCTGTACCGCGCCGGCCACCCGCACGATGCCGAGCGGAGCACGGCGCGCATCAGGCGCCTCAAGACGGTCTATTCACGCGAATTCTTCCGCGAGCGCGCGGGTTCCGGATGCGATGCACCGGACCCGATCTTCATCGTCAGCATGCCGCGCGCCGGCTCGACGCTGCTGGAGCAGATCCTGTCCAGTCATTCGGCGGTGGAGGGAACCAGCGAGCTACCCGAGATACTGTCGATGACCAAGGACCTGCGCGCCGAAGGCGACCCGGACGAGGCCGTGGCCTATGCCGAGGTCCTGGCCAGGAAGAGTGCGGCGGAACTGCGGCTGCTCGGGGAACAGTACCTGGAGCGCACCCGCATCCAGCGCAAGACCGATCGGCCGTACTTCATCGACAAGATGCCCAACAACTTCCTGCACGTCGGCATGATCCACGCGATGCTTCCGAATGCGAAGATCATCGATGCGCGGCGGCACCCGCTGGCCTGCTGCTTCTCGAACTTCAAGCAGCTCTACGCGCGCGGCCAGCGGTTCAGCTACGACCTCGCGGATATGGGCCGCTTCTATCGCGACTACGTCGACCTGATGGCGCATTTCGACGAGAGCCCTGCCGGGCCGCGTCCACCGCGTCATCTACGAGCGCCTGGTCGAGGACACAGAGTCGGAAGTGCGTCGCCTGCTCGATTATTGCGGTCTGCCGTTCGAGGAAGCTTGCCTGCGCTTCTTCGAAAACGAACGCCCGGTGCGCACCGCCAGTTCCGAGCAGGTGCGCCAGCCCATCTACCGGGATGGCGTGGAGAATTGGCGGCACTACGAAGCCTGGCTCGACCCCCTCAAGGCGGCGCTGGGTCCGGTGCTGGATGCGTATCCGGCAGTTCCTGCGTTCTGACCCCGTTGTTGCTGCAGTGCAACAGCGAGAATCGGTACTTTACGGCGAAATGAATTCCAGCGTAGTCTCACCCGCAACTGGATAAGGGGAACCGGCCATGAAGATTTTCCAATCGAAGAGTCAGCCGAGCGGTCTGCCGCGGACGCCAGTGGCGACCGCTGTCCTGCTGGCGCTGGCCAGTCCAGCGATCATGGCGCAGGAGCAAACCACGCTCGGCGAAGTGATCGTCACCGCGCAGAAGCGCACTGAGAACCTTCAGAACGTGCCGATCAGCCTGACGTCCTTGAACACCGAGACTCTGGAGGAGCTGAACATCCAGAATTTCAAGAGCTACGTGCAGTACCTCCCGAGCGTGTCCTCCTCGCAAGCCATGGATGCGGGCTCTGGTTTCAATCTGGTCTACATGCGCGGCGTCGCGACCGGCGGCGACGGTCAGGCGACCACGTCCCAGCCCAGCGTCGGCACCTACCTGGATGAACAGCCGATCACCACGGTGCAGGGCAATCTCGACGTTCACCTGTACGACATCGAACGCGTCGAAGCGCTGGCCGGACCGCAGGGCACGTTGTACGGCGCGAGTTCGCAGGCCGGCACGATCCGCATCATCACCAACAAGCCGGATCCCTCCAAGTTCTCGGCGGGGTATTCGCTGGAAGGAAACTTCGTTGACAGCGATGACTCCGGTTACGTCGGGGAAGGATTCGTCAACTTCCCGATCGGCGACAACGCGGCCATCCGGCTCGTGGGCTGGGCGACCTCCGAGGCGGGCTGGATCGACAACGTGGCGGGTACTCGTACTTACCCCGGCAATGTTGACGACCCGGACGACGACTTCGTCGCGGACAACGCGGAATTCGTCGAGGACAACTACAACACCGTCGAGACAGTGGGCGCACGCGCGGCGCTTCGCATCAACCTGGGCGATAATTGGACCGTCACGCCGGGCGTGATGTACCAGAAGATGGAGCAGGAGGGCTCCTGGGGCGACGATCAAAGCGATTTCGCTCCCGGCAAGAACAAGGTCACGCATTTCCGGAACGAGTACACGGACGACGAGTTTTATCAGGCAGGGCTCACGATCGAGGGCTCGATCGGCAACTTCGACGTCGTGTACTCAGGCAATTACCTGGAGCGCGACCTCGACGGGGAATTCGACTATTCGGATTACTCCTACTGGTACGACACCCTCTATTCCACCGGCTCGTATGCCGGCCTCTTTGCCAACCTGTTCGTCGACAACGACGGCACCTTCCTCAACCGGGCGCATTCGTTCATCAACGACGACCATTACGAGAAGACGAGCCACGAGATCCGGATCAGCACGCCGCAGGAAAATCGTGTGCGGGGCCTGCTGGGTTTCTTCTACCAGAAGCAGTATCACGACTTTTACCAGAGTTTCGGCAACGTGGAGGGCCTCGCTGACCGCTTCCTGATGAACGCGCTGGAGCAGCCCGGCGCCCAGCAGTTCCCCGGTTACGTCTACCTGAACAGTGTGGACCGTACCGACAGGGACGAAGCCGTGTTCGGGCAGATCCAGTTCGATATCACGGACCGGCTGGAGCTGTCGCTTGGCGCGCGCTACTTCGAGCCGGAAATCACGGTCAAAGGGTTCTTCGGATTCGGCATGGGCTACAACCGCGGGCACGAGCCTGGCTCGGGCAGCGACGGCATATTCGGAACCGCGGACGATGCGGCCGAGGTGACCGAGCCGGGCGCGGTGGCCAACGGCGGCGAAGGCGCCTTCGACCTGAACGGCGTCGGCTGGTCCCCCAACGGCGAGTGGCGTTGCCCCTCGCAGGTGGACCGCAAGGATGCGCCCTGCCAGAACGTGGACAAGCATATCACCGAGGATGACTACGTCGGCCGCGTAAACCTGAGCTTCAAGGCGACCGACACTGCGATGCTCTATGCGACCTGGTCGGAGGGTTACCGCTCCGGCGGCATCAACCGGGATCCGTTCAATCCCGATTTCGTGTCGGACTTCCTGACCAACTGGGAAGCCGGCTGGAAGACGCGGTGGATGGACGACCGGCTGCAGTTCAATGGCGCGGTATTCTTCGAGGAATGGGACGACATCCAGGTCGCGTTCCAGGGTGCAAACGGCATCACGGCGGTGGTCAATGGCCCGAAAGCCGAGATCACCGGCGTGGAAGCGAGCATCGACTGGCTGGCGACCGATAACCTCCGGATTTCATCCGGACTCGCGTTTTTCGACACCGAGTTGAAGGACGAGTATTGCCCTGGCTGCAACGATGACGGCTCGGCCTGGGCGCCGTCCGGCACCGAGCTGCCGGTCACGGCCGACTTCAAGGGCAGTGTAGTCGCGCGCTACACGTTCCCGCTCGGCGGCTTCGATGCACACGTGCAGGGGGCGCTCGCGTACGAAGGCGAGCGCGCGTCCTCCCTGAACGTCGCGGACGCTGAGCACCTCGGCGACCTTCCGGAGACCACGTTCCTCGATCTCGCGTTCGGCATCGAGAACGACAAGTACGCAATCGAACTCTTCATCGACAACGTCACCGACGAGGACTCGCCGCTGGGTCTAGACGTCGAGTGCGCCACGAGCGTTTGCGGCGACCAGGCCTATGGCGTGAGCCCCCGCCCGATGACATTCGGCCTTCGCTTCAGGCAGGATTTCTGATACCGGAGCCGGTCTGACGATCCAGGGGGCGTCTCTCGACGCCCCCTTTTCTTTCACACGTTCGAATCCGGGAACGATGCCTTGCGGCGGTTCATATAATCGAGCAGCGCTTCATCAATGCCTGGGTCGAGCGGCGGCGCGACGTATTCCGCGAGCTGCTTCTTCCACAGCGCGTTCGCGCGCGTAGCCATGTCTTTCCGGCCTTCCGCGTCCCATTGCTCGAAGCTGTTGTTGTCGGCGAGCGGCGACCGGTAGAACGCCGACTCGAAGTTCGCGAGGGTGTGCGCGCAACCGAGGAAGTGCTTGCCCGGCCCGACCTCGCGGATCGCGTCGAGCGCCTGGCCGTTGTCCGAGAGATCCACGCCTTCGAGCAGCGTGTGCATCATCCCCGCCTGGTCGACGTCCATGACGAATTTCTCGTAGCCCATCGCGAGCCCGCCCTCGAGCCAGCCGGCAACGTGCAGCACGAAGTTGACGCCGGCTAGGCAGGTGGGCAGCAGCGTTTGCGCCGATTCGAAGGCGGCCTGGGCATCCGGGATCTTCGATGCGCAGAGGCTGCCGCCCGAGCGGAACGGAACGCCGAGCCGCCGCGCCAGCGCGGCCATGATGTAGAGCACGAGCGCAGGCTCCGGCGTGCCGAATGTCGGCGCGCCGGATTGCATCGACAGCGACGATGCAAAGCTGCCGAGCACCATCGGCGCGCCGGGATTCAAGCAATTGAATGAACGCCATGCCGGCGAGCGCCTCGGCGAGCGTCTGCGTCGCGGTGCCGGCGATCGTGACCGGCGACATCGCGCCCGCCAGGATGAACGGTGTCACGATGCAGGCCTGGTTCGCGCGCGCGTATACCTTGAGCGCACCCACCATCGTCGAGTCGTAGGTCATCGGCGAATTGACGTTGATCAGGCTCACGATCACGGTGTTCGGCCGGCCGGTCGCCGTGTCCATGTAACCGTCGCCGAACAGGATCTTTGCCATCTCGACGGTGTCCTGCGCGCGCTCCGGGTGCGTCACGGAACCCATGAATGCCTTGTCGCTGTACTTCATATGGCTGTACACCATGTCGAAGTGGCGCTTGTTGACCGGCAGGTCCACGGGTTCGCAGATCGTGCCGCCGGAATGGTGGAGCGATTTCGACAGGTAGGCGAGTTTCACGAAGTTGCGGAAATCCTCGATGCGCGCATAGCGCCGCCCCTCGTCGAGGTTGTAGATGAATGGCGAGCCATAGGCGGGGGCGAACACGGTGTTCTTGCCGCCGATCTGCACGTTGCGCGCCGGGTTCCGGGCGTGCTGCGTGAATTCGCGCGGGGCGGTCGCCTGGATCAACTGGCGGCACAGGCCCCGTGGCATGCGCACCCTTTCGCCCTGTACGTCCGCGCCCGCGGCCTTCCAGATCGACAAGGCTTCCGGGTCTTCGCGAAATTCGATGCCGATCTCTTCGAGGATCGTATCGGCATTGTTTTCGATCAGGGCCAGCCCCTCTTCGCCGAGCACTTCATAGAACGGAATCTTGCGGGTGATGTAGGGAACCGACTGGCCCGCATGTGCGGCGCGCGCAACGCGTTTGGCCTCGCGGGCATTGGGCCGCCGGCCCCGCGCGGCGGGTGCCTGTTGCTCATCCATGGTCACTCTCCTGCCGCTGACGGGCTGGGCGCCACAATGTCGAGTATGGTGGCTGAGTATGCGGTGGAGTGATCAGTTTGCGGCATCGGCTTGCTTTGGTGCGCCATGAGCGGTCGGTACAATCGCCGGGCCAACGGGGGAAGAGGTGCGCGACGCCAGAACCGCGGGCCATGAAAGATTTTCATGCAGGCTGACGCCATCATTCGCGACCTGAATTCCCTGGTGCGCCTGCGCACGCTGCTGGGCGTTGCCGCACTGGTGGGCGGGACTATCTCGTTTTGCGGCTGGGCTTTCGACGTGCCCCGGCTCACCGACTGGTTCAACGACGGCGTTTCGATCCAGCCGAATACCAGCGCGCTCATCGTGTTCGCGGGCATCGCGCTGGTCCTGCTGCAAAGCGGGCCGCGCCGGATCGTGGCGGCTCTGGGCGCCATCGTTGCGCTGGTCGGGGTATTGACGCTTTCGCAGCACGTCATCGGAGTGGACCTGGGCTTCAACCACCAGCTGACGTTCGGCCGGACGTGGGGCCACGCATCAACGGTGTCGCCCGGCCGCATGGGCCCTCCGGCATCGATCTCGTTCATGCTCTTCGGCACCGCATTCGTCCTGCTGGGCTTGCGGCCGGACGTCGCAATCCGCTTGCGCCGTTTCGTACCGATGCTGGGCATGGCCGTCTGCGTCATCGGCGCGTTCTCGCTCATCGGCCGCCTGTTCGACGCGACGCCGTTGTACACGGTGCCCTGGCTTACTGCAATCGCGCTGCAAACAGCCTGCATGCTGATGGCTCTCGCCGCGGGGCTCATCATCGCTGTCCCCGAGCACCATCCTTTGCGCCTGCTGCTGTCGGATTCGGGTGCGGGCGCCCTCGCGAGAAGAATCGTTCCCGCCCTCGTCCTGTTGCCGCCCCTGCTCGGCTGGTTCCGGACACAGGGCCAGTTGCTCGGTTACTACGACGCCGGGACAGGACGGGCGCTTTTAGTTCTCAGCATTGTGATGTTGAGCGTCGGACTGCTGTGGTGGGCGCTGCTGGCGCTCGCGCGCCATGAAAACGCCGACCGCGATAGCGCGAAGGTCATCCTGCAGGAGCAGAAACTGGTCGCGGAAACACTGCGCAACGCCGACCGGCGAAAGAACGAATTCCTGGCCATCCTGGCCCACGAGCTGCGCGGGCCGCTTGCGCCGATTCGGAACTCACTGGAGATGATGAAGCGGGCGGATCGCGACGAACTGTTGCAAGGCCGCGCCCTCCGAATCATGGACCGGCAGTTGAGCCACCTCGCCCGGCTCGTCGACGATCTTATCGACGTGAGCCGCATTTCCCGCGACCGGATCGAAATCCGCAGGGAGCCGACCGAGCTGCGCGGCCTGCTGAGCGCCTGCATCGAAACCTGTCGCCCGCTGACCGAGGATCGGAAACAGCAGATCAGCCTCGCGGTGCCGGCTGAGCCGGTTCATGTCGATGCCGACCCGGTACGACTCACCCAGGTCTTCAACAACATCCTCAACAACGCGTCGAAATACACGGCACACGGCGGGCAGATCAGCTGCATGGCCGAGCAGCAGGGCGTCGAGGTCGTCATCAACATCAAGGACAACGGCATCGGCATCGCGCCGGACAGGCTCGACAGCGTGTTCGAGATGTTCATGCAGATAGACGATGGCCCGGCCTGGGCGCGCGGCGGACTCGGCATCGGTCTGACGCTCGCAAAGCGTCTCGTCGATCTTCACGGCGGTTCGATCGCCGCGCTCAGTGACGGGCATGGCCAAGGCAGCGAGTTCATCGTGCGCCTGCCATTCGTTTCGCAGCCGTCGTTAACCGTGGATGCCGGTCGCGCGATTCCGCCGGTAACGACGGAAGGCCGTCGCATTCTGCTGGTTGACGACAACCTGGATACAGCCGCGTCGTTGGCCGTTCTCTTCCAGATCGCCGGCCATGAGACCGCGGTGGCCCACGACGGAATCGGAGCGCTCGAAGCCGCCGCGGGATTCCGCCCGCATGTGATCCTGCTGGACATCGGCCTGCCGGGCATGAACGGCTACGACACCTGCCGGCGGCTGCGTGAGCGTCCATGGGCCAAGACGATGATCATCATCGCGCTGACGGGTTGGGGGCAGGAAGCCGATCGCGAGAAGTCGCGGGAAGCCGGCTTCGACCATCACCTGGTCAAGCCGGTCGATTTTCCCGACCTCCTGGCGCTGATTGCTCCCCAGGATTCCCAGCCGGCGCCCTGAGCGGTGTAATCTTTCCGACTCGCATCGCGGGCCGGCATGGCAATGCCTGCCGGCGCGCAGTCCCGGAAGACACCCCATGAACATCCGCCAGCCCCATCGCGTCACTCATACCTACACGCAGCGGCTCTGCCGTCCGTCCGCAGCCGTGTTTCCGCTCCTGTGCCCGGTGCGCGAGTCGGACTGGATCGAAGGCTGGCATCCCATCGTCGTCTACAGCGTCTCCGGCGTCGCGGAACAGGACTGCGTATTCGTCACGGATGCCGAGCCGCACGATGCCGTCTGGTACATCACACGGCATGAGCCGGAGCGCGGTTTCGTCGAGATGATCAAGATCACGCCAGGCGTCACTGCCTGCAAGCTGTCGATCCAGGTGCGCGATGCGGTCGCCGGCTGCGAGGCGGACGTCACCTACACCCACACAAGCCTCGGCCCGCACGGCGACGACTTCCTCGCCACGTTCACCGCCGAGTATTACGTGCTGTTCATGCGTGAATGGGAAGAACGCGTCAATCACTATCTCGCCCACGGCACGGCATTGTGCGCGGGCGGCTGAGGACCGGACGGCGCATGTCGCGAATCCTGGAAACCGAGCGCGACTATTTTCTTGGCACCCACGACGAGGAGCTCGCGCGACTCGGGCTGCAGCACCGCGTCTGGCGGCCGACGGTGCTCGAATGCTGGAAGCGCGCAGGCATCGCCGCGGGCTCGCGCGTGCTCGACGTCGGCGCAGGGCCCGGATTTGCGACCACCGACCTCGCGGATATCGTCGGACCCGCGGGCGCGGTGACCGCGGTCGAGCGATCCGCGCGCTTCGTCGACGCGGGTCGACGCCTCGTCGCCTCGCGCGGCCACGCGCAGGTACGCTGGCACGAAATCGACCTGATGACGGATGGGTTGCCGGACGGCGGCTACGACGCGAGCTGGTGCCGCTGGGTCGCTTGTTTCGTGTCCTCCCCGGCGCTGCTGCTCGACAAGATCGCGGCGGCCATTCGCCCCGGCGGCGTCGCGATCTTTCACGAGTATGTGCAGTACGAATCGTTCAGCCACGTGCCGCCGCGGCCCCGCCAGCGGGAGTTTGCGCAGCAGGTCATGAAAGGCTGGCGCGCCGCCGGGGGTGAACCGAACATCGCCGAGCCCGTGATGCGCCTGCTCGAGGAACGCGGCTTCGCCATCCGCGACCGGATCGCGCGGGTGTTCTGCATCCGACCGACGGACGAGATGTGGCAATGGCCGGCCTCGTTCGTAAAGCTCCACCTCGATCAGCAGACGGCCCTTGGCAGCATCGAAGCGGCTTGGGCGGAATCGGTGCGCCGTGAATGGGCCGAGGCAGAGGCCGACCCTGCGACACTCATGATCACTCCGATGGTGCTGGAGATTGTTGCGCAACGCATACATTCGGCATGAAGTCTGTTCTTCGGCCTCTGCCTCGCGAGCGCAAAAAATCCACCGGTGCCCAGCAAGTCCCGGGCGATTAGGCGCGTCCTCTACGCCATCCACTCAGCGGATCGATCAATGCCGCACGCCGGCCACTGTGGCCGCCGGCGCCTGGTGCCGGTACCTGAACAGGAACGGGAACAATAACCCGAGCATGAATGCGTAGCCCGCGAACGCGAACCAGATGCTCTGCCAGTCCTTCATGCCGTCCACCGTGTAGTGATCCACGACCATGCCGGCGGCCATGCTGCCGACAAACGCGCCGAGTCCGTTGGTCATGACCATGAAGAGGCCCTGGGCGCTGGCGCGGATGGTCGGTTCCGCCTCGCGATCCACGAACAGCGAACCCGATATGTTGAAGAAGTCGAATGCCATGCCGTAGATGATCATGGACAGGACCAGCATCCAGAGTCCCGCACCCGGATCGCCGACTGCGAACAGTCCGAAGCGGAATACCCAGGCGAAAATGCTGATCAGCATCACGATCTTGATGCCGAAGCGCTGCAGGAAGAATGGAATGGTCAGGATGAAGAGCGTCTCCGAGATCTGGGAGATTGACATCAGCAGGTTCGGATGCCGCACGCCGAACGAATCCGGGTACAGCGTGTTGAAGTCCGCGAGGAATGCGCCGCCAAAGGCATTCGTGATCTGCAGCGCCGCCCCAAGCATCATCGCGAAAATGAAGAACACCAGCATCTGCGTGCGCCTGAACAGCACGAACGCGTCGAGTCCCAGCGCCGAGACGATGCTCTTCTTCGCGAGATCGCGCGCTGGCGGACATTCCGGCATCGTGAAGCCGTACAGTCCTAGGAACACCGCAGCGCCTGCGCTGATGTAGAGCTGCAGCGCGCTCTTGGTCCAGCCCGCGAAATCCACCATCCACATGGCGACGATGAAGCCGACCGTGCCCCAGACGCGGATTGGCGGGAATTTCCGGATGACGTTGAAGCCGCCCTGCTCGAGTACCTTGTACGAAATCGCGTTGTTCAGCGCGATGGTCGGCATGTAGACCATCGCGTTCAACAGCAGGATGACGTACAGCGTGTCGAAGTCCTTGATCGTCGAGGCCCACAGCAGCAGGGCCGCGCCGATCAGGTGCAGGACACCATACAGCCGCTCCGCATTGAGCCAGCGATCCGCGACGATGCCCATCAGGCCCGGCATGAACAGCGAGGCCACGCCCATCGTCGCGTAAATGCTGCCGACCTGGCCGCCCGTGAATCCGAGCGTCACGATCATGTAGGCGCCGAGAGAGATGAGCCACGCGCCCCAGACGAAGAACTGCATGAAGTTCATCACCGTCAGGCGCAGCTGAATGCTCATTGGCGGAGGCCGGGCTTGTGGGGCGTCAGTCGGCGCGCGGCTTTGGCTGGAACATCGCGTTGCCGATCCAGCTCACGACGCTGACAATGATCGCGGCCCAGAACGCAGCCCAGAAGCTGCCGATGCCCATGCCGGGCAGAAAAGCCGCAACCAGGCCGAGCATCGCGGCATTCACGACGAGCAGGAACAATCCGAGCGTCAGCAGCGTGAATGGCAGCGTCAGCAGGATCGCGATCGGCTTGATGATGGCGTTGACGATGCCGAGCAGCAGCGCCGCCAGCACCAGGGTCGTGGCGCTCGTGACGACGATGTCGTCGACCAGCTCCGTGGCGAGCCAGAGGCCGAGCGCGGCAATCAGTGTCCGAAGGACGAATCTCATGGGCGCATTATGCCGCTTCAGCGGACCCGCCGCCCGCGCTTGATGACGACGTCGACCGACTGCAGCAGCGCGGGATTGCGCAGCACATCGCCGCGAACCGCGATCACGTCCGCGATCTTGCCCGGCGCCAGACTTCCGGATTCGTGACCCGCGCCCATCGCCGTCGCTGCGTCATTCGTCGCCGCCTGGATCGCGCGCAACGCCGGGATGCCGCATTGCCGCACCCAGAAATCGATCTCCTGCCAGGTCGCACGCGCATGCAGGTGCCCTGGCGCGCCGGCATCCGAGCCCGCAAGCAGTGTCAGCTTCGCATCCTGGAGCTGGCTCAATTTCGTGCAAAGCGACGATGCGCCGCCGGCGGGCACCGCGATGCCGTCCACGCGGTCGAGATTCTTCAGTGATCCGAGGATGTCGGCCGCGACCAATGGCGGCAGCGATTCGACCATGCGCGGATCGTCGAGAGGCTCCGCGTTGCCGCGCAGCGATTCGAAGTTGAGCAGCGCGGAAATTGCCGGAGTCCACACGAGCGGCCGCGTCGTGCCCGACAACAGCCGCTGCTGCAGCGCGAGCACGACGTTGTCCGGGAAGCCTGCCACGCCCATGTTCGAGCCGAGGAAACCGTCGAACTGCAGCTTCACGCCGCGCTCGACATCGGCCGGGCGTTCGGCATAGGCGTGAACCGGCAGGCCGCGCAGGCGCGCCTCGGAGACCGCCGCCGACAGCTCGTCCTCGGTCCACAGTTCGATTTCCGCGAGCAGCAGGTAATCGACGCCCGCCTCGGCGAGACGCCGCACCTTGGCGGTCGCATCGGCGGCGCCGTTCACGGCCCATTCCCAGGCTTGCGTGTCCGCGGCCACGAGCTTGCGCAGCACCGGCCCCGAGACGTAAATCGTAGGGCCCGCGATCAGATGGTCGCGGATGCGCCCGCGTACATTGATCGCGGCCTCGAGCGGCGCCGCGACGTCCCGCGCGCTCGTTACGCCGGCCTGCAGCAGCTGCCGCGCCGCGATCGGCATCACGACGCGTTCCGCCAGCGGGCCGTAGGTCTCGTTCCAGCGCGCGCGGTCGCCGTGACCGAGGCGCATGAGTTGCACCTGCATGTCCCAGAGTCCCGGCAGCACGGTCATGCCTTCGGTCGAGATGACCTCGGCTCCTTCCGGCACCGGGACGACGTCGAGGCCGCCAACCGCGAGAATGCGGTCGCCGTCGATGACGACGACGCCGTTCGCGATCGGCGGATTGCCGTAACCATCAATGACGGTGCCGCCCGACAGCACGAGCGCCGCGGCCTGCGCGGATAGCGCGGCCACGCAGCCTGCCATTGCCGCGACGAGCCGCCTCATGACGCCGGCTCCGCGATCGAACCGTCGCGCAGGCGAATCTGCAGTTGTGCGAACGCCAGCGCCCAGCCGGTGCGCAGCCGCAGCAGGGCCGGCACCCAGTCCTCTGCCTCCGGAATTCCCGAGCCCATCACTCGCAACATGCGTTGTCCCTTGCGCTCATCGATGATGAAATCCTCCAGCAGCGCGCTGTCCGACAGCGGCGGCCATGCCGGGTTCGGCTCGAACAGCAATTGCAGTCGCGACCCTGGTTCGAAGCGCTCGATGTGCGCTTCGCGCTTGCCGAAGAGCCGCGACACCACGAAATAGCGGCCGCCGACGCGGGGCTCGACGCTCGCCTCGTCGGCGTACCACAGTGCGAGCATCGCCGGATCCGTCAGCGCGCGCCAGAGAGCGCCCGCGCTGGCAGCGGTTTCGAATCCCTGCATGTACCCGCGCGCCTGTTGCCGCATTGTCTCAGGAGGCGGAGCCCGCTCCGCCGTGTTGTCCCTGGTCGCTGTCGGGCGCGGCGACGCTCTTGCGAAGATCGCGGTCGCGGCGCATCCGCTGCTCGGCGGCTGCGACGATGTCCTCCTGCTGCGCGCCGTCCCGCGGATAGCTCGCGGTGCCGACGCTGACCGTCATGCGCTGCAGCCGCTCGCCGACCGGAAACAGGCTGCGATAGACGTTGTTGCGGATGCGCTGTGCAACGGTTTCCGCCACCTCGGGCGTCGCGCCGGGCAGGAACACGACGAATTCGTCGCCGCCGTAGCGCGCCGCCATGTCGGTCGTGCGGATCGCGCGCTGCACGGCGCTGGAAACCGTCGTGATTGCGCGGTTGCCGGCCTGGTGCCCGTGTTCGTCGTTCAGCTCCTTCAGCTTGTCGACGTCCACCAGCAGGATCGCGTATCCGCCCGGGGCGCCGCGCATGCGCAACTGGTGCTCGCGGTGCAGGATCGCCTTGAATGTCCTGAGGTTCAGCATGCCGGTCAGGCCGTCGCGTTCCGCCATTTCCTCGATGCGCCGCCGCGCCGTCATGATCGTGCCGGCGAGCGCCTGTGTCAGGTACGCGACGAGCGCATACGGCCCGAGCTCGCCGAACAGTCTTGCCAGCAATTCGGCCGCGGGCGGCAGCGGCCCCTCGCCGACGATGACGGAAAGCCAGGCAAGGGCGACTCCCGAAACGATGACCAGCGCGCCACGGCCGCCGAGCGTCATCGCGACCAGCACGATCGGCAGCAGATAGAGATTGACCATCGGGCTCGCCGAGCCGCCGGTCTGGATTGCGACGACGGTGATGAAGGCGACCATCGCGGCCGCGCCCAGCGCGATGCGCGCGCCCGTGTCCCGCACCGGGAACCCGCGCCATCGGAATGCGAGCACGAAAAGCGTGTATGCCGCCATCGCGGCGTACAGCCATCGCGGCGACGTCGGCGCGGCGTGCGGAGCCAGCGAATAGAGTGCGACCACGAGCAGCACGAGCCAGTCGACGCGCGTCAGGCTGCGGATGATGCCCGCATGCTCGTCGCGCTGGACCGCCTCGCGACGCGTGGCCGGCGGCGGTTCCGTGCTGCCGGGCTTGTCGGAATTCACGATGCGGCCTTGTCGCGCTGCAGCGCAGCCTCGACGTTGTTTCGCACCGCCGCACCGGCGAGCTCCCCGACCAGTGCCAGTGCGAAATCGAGCGCGGTGCCGGGGCCGCGCGAGGTGATGATGCCCCCGTCGCTGACGACCGCTTCGTCGACAACCGTCGTCTGCCCGGCGTCCTTCAGGAATCCCGGATAACTCGTCGCACGCCTGCCGTCGAGGACGCCCGCGGCGGCCAGCACCATCGGCGCCGCGCAGATCGCAGCCACCGGCTTGCCCTGCCCGCGGAGATGCCTGATCAACTCCGCGATGCGTGCGTCCTTCTTCAGGTGATCGGCACCCGGCATGCCGCCGGGCATCGCGATCATGTCGAACTCCTGCTCCGCGAGCGCGCCCAGCGGCGTGTCGGCTGCGATCCGGATCCCGTGGGAACCGGCGACCGGGCTGTCGCCGAGCGAGGCGACGACGACGTCGATCCCGGCGCGGCGCAGCACGTCGATGATCGTGACCGCTTCGAGTTCCTCGAAACCCTCCGCGAGCGGCACCAGGACTCGTTTCATCGCAGCTCAGTGCCGATCCGGCACGGCCTGCGCGACGGCGAGCGCGGGATTGCCGGTCTTCAGCCAGGCCACGGCCGCGCGAATCTCGGCGTCGCGTGCGACCACCGGACCATCGCCGCCGAGCACGACGCCCGGCGGTTCCGGCAGCACGACGTCGGGCTCGATGCCGCGCTCGTGGATCGACACGCCGGACGGCGTGAAGTAGCGCGACGTCGTGAGCTTGAGCGCCTGGCCATCCGACAGCGGCATGACGGTCTGCACCGAGCCCTTGCCGAAGGTGCGTCGCCCGATCAGCTTGGCACGGCCGTTGTCGCGCAGCGCCCCGGCGACGATTTCTGAAGCGGACGCGGATCCTTCGTTGACCACGACGACGATCGGCGCGCCCTGCGTCAGATCGCCGGCCTCGGCATCCATGCGGAACCGCGATTCCGTCGAGCGGCCTTCGGCGGTGACGATGACGCCGCTTTCGAGGAAGGCGTCCGAGACCTGGACCGCCGCGTCGAGCACGCCGCCCGGATTGTTGCGCAGATCCAGCACGAGGCCGCGCAGGCGGCCCCCCGCCAGCTGTCGCAGCGAAGCCAGCGCATTGACGATGTCCGGGCCGGTCGTCTCGCTGAACTGCGAGATGCGCAGGTAGCCATAGCCCGGCTCGAGCAGCTCGAAGCGCACAGAATGCACGGACACGATCGCGCGCTCGACAGCCAGATCGAAGGGCCGCGCGGCTTCGCGCGCCAGCGTCAGGTTGACGACGGTGCCGGGGTCGCCGCGGATTTTCGCGATCGCCTCGACGAGCTTCATGTCGTCGATCGTGCGGCCCTCGATGCCGACGATCGCATCGCCCGGGCGGATGCCGGCGCGCGCGGCCGGTGACCCGTCGATCGGCGCGATCACGACGATGACGCCCGATTCCAGCGCGACTTCCACACCGATGCCGGAATAGTTGCCCTCGGTCGCGATGCGCAGGTCCTCGAATTCCTCGGCATTCATGAATGCCGAATGCGGGTCGAGCTCCCCGACCATGCCGCGGATCGCCTTCGACATCAGCTCGTGACGATCGGTGCGGTCGACGTAGTCTTCGCGGATGCGCCCGATGACCTCCGCAAGCAGCCGCGCATCCTGCGCGGGCAGGTCGGCTGACGGGCCGTCGTGGCCCGAATACCAGAAGGCCCCGGCGGCGAGCAGCACGCCGAAGAGGCAGCCCGACAGGACGGCGAGCAGCGTGCGTCTCTGGTTCATGCGGTCATGGTACCCGCGCCCGCGGGGGCACGGCATCTTCTCGCCAACTCAGGCCGCCGGCGGCTCCTGCGCGGCCATTGCTTCATACAGGGCGAGGTCTCCCAGCACTTCCGGCAGCGGCACCGGACGGCCGATCGCGAATCCCTGGCCGAAATCGACGCCAAGGCTGGCCATCCGCGTGCGCAGTTCGTCGGTTTCCACGAACTCGGCCACGGTCTCCATGCCCATCGTGCGGGCCAGCTGGGCGATTGCGCGCACCATCGCTTCCGTGCGCTGGTTGTTGCCCGCATCTCGCACGAAGGCGCCATCGATCTTGAGTATCGAGACCGGCAGCGATTTCAGGTACACCAGCGAACTGAGGCCGGTGCCGAAGTCGTCGAGCGCGAAACAGCAGCCGAGCGTGCGCAGGCGCTGCATCAGCCGGTCGGCGCGCGTCAGGTTCGAGACCGCGGCAGTTTCGGTCAGCTCGAAGCAGAGCGCCTCGGGCGGCAATCCGGATTGCTTGACGCTCGATTCCAGGAATTCCAGGAAATCCTCATCGGCGATCGACGGACCGGAAATATTGATCGAGAACTGCATGCCGCGGCCGGCAAGCACGCCCGCATGCGCGGAGAGCGCGGCGAGCGCATTTCTAACCACCCAGCGGTCGATCGCCGGCATCATCTGGTAGCGCTCCGCGGCCGACAGAAACTTCTCCGGCGGCAGCAGATCGCCGTTCTCGGCCACCATGCGCAGCAGCAATTCGAATCGCGGCGGCGAACGGTCCACGTTGAGCGGCAGGATCGGCTGCGCAAACAGCACGAAGCGGTCCTCCGCGATCGCCGCGTGCAATCTCTGCACGATCAGCACGTCGGTGTGCCGGCGCATGATGCTCTGGTCCGCGTCCTGGAAAATCTCGGCGCGGTTGCGGCCGCGGTCCTTGGCCGCCTTGCAGGCGAGCTCGGCGTTCGCGAGCCCGTGCGCGAGCGGGTTCTGCGACTCGGGCAGTTCGGCGACGCCCGCGCTCAACGAGACCTGCACGGTGCCCTCGCCGCGCACATAAGTCAGCTCGGCGCACTGGCGCCGGATCATGTCGGCGATCTGGTGCGCGAACTCGAGCGCGCAGTCGGGCAGGAATACCGCGAAACGATCGCCGGCGATGCGCGCGGCGAGCGCGCCGGGGCGCGGTTTCTTGCGCAGCACCTCGGCGACCTTGCCGATCAGCTCGTCGCCGACATGCATGCCGAAGTTGTCGTTGACGACGTGCATGCGGTCGAGGTCCAGATACAGCACGCAGTCGTGCGTGGCTTCGCGGCGACCCGCGAGTACCGCCCGCACCTGCATCTCGAACGCGGAGCGCGACAGGAGCGCCGTCAGCGCGTCGAAATTGTTCTGAAGCGTCGACGTCGTCTTGCGAGACAGCAGCTCGACGAGGCGCTCGGTGCGCGGTTCAAAGTTCGGCTCGTCTTCTTTCCGGAACATCGCGAGGAAACCGACGACGCGCCCGGAGGCATGCCGCACGGGAGTACTCAGGATCTTGTAGGGCGGCAATTCGACCGGGCGAACCTTGATCTTGTTGATGACGAGATTGCGCCGCTGCAGCTGCGCCCAGTTGAGCAGGTGGCGGTGGATCTTGGTCAGGATCTCGACTTTCGGCTTTTCGCCGAGCGGCGCTTTGCAGATCGCGACGTTGCGCTCCGGCACGACCAGCGCGCCCAGCATGCAGCCGAGGTGATCCACGCAGGTCTGCACCAATGTGCCGAGTTCGTCGCCCTGCAGCGGGTTGTCCGGGTCATCCGGCGCGATACGCAGCAGCAGGTCGAGGTCCTCGTCGCGCGAGCGCAGATCGCGCGTCAGGGAGCCGACGCTCGCGCGGGATTCGAGTTCGCGCTGCAGGCATTCGAGCGCTGGCTGCACCAGCGACAGCACGAAGGAGTACGAGTGATTCTCGCGGTCGCGGGTCAGGAGCGCCGCGATCGCGATGACGTCGCCTTCCTGATTGCGCATCCGGAAGAGGTAGGCCGGCGCGCCTTCATGATCCTGGACGAAGCCGTCGATGCGCGCGGTGGTTGCGGGCGGCGCGTTGGCCAGCGCCTCCTGCACGAGCGGCAGCGGATCCGGGCCGTCGTAGCCATCGGCCACCCACAGTGGCGCGCCGTCCGCACCGTAGAAACCGATGCCGAGCGCGCGCGGCATCAGCATCCGCAGCAGCTGCCCGTACGGATCCAGGTTCGGTTTCGCGCCCGCGAGGCGCAACGGCAGGTCGTTGACGGGTGTGGCCACGTTTTTCCAATAACTCCCGCCGGCGCAATACCGGCCTTGTAACGCAGACTCGCCGATCAAGGGGGTGGCCGTCTTTGACCTAACGCGCAGTTTGTAGGACGAAAACCCCTTTCCTGGGGCCCCTAGGGTGCCGGCCGGCGAAACCACGGAACGGGGTCCACCGGCTTGGCGCCGCGGCGTATTTCCAGGTACAGACCCGGGCTTCAAGCGTCCCCCGCTGTCTCCGACCGTGGCGACGACTTCCCCGCCCTCCACCCGGTCCCCGGCCGCCTTGTACAGCTGCTCGTTATGGGCATAGAGGCTCATGTAGCCGCCGTGGTCGACGATGAGCAGCAGCCCCATGCCCGGCAGCCAGTCCGCGTATGCGACGCGGCCGTCATAGAGGGCGCGGATCTCCGCGCCGCGTCCGGCCTCGATCATGACGCCGTTCCATTTGAGACCGCCGCCCCGGGCCTGCCCAAACTTCGCAACGATTCTGCCCGCGACCGGCCAGGCCAGACGCCCGCGCACCTTCTCGAAGGCCTGGCCGCCCGTCGGCGGCAGATCCTTCATCGTCCTGCGAAGGTCCGCGATCAATTTCTCGAGCGCTGCGGCTTCGCGCTTCAGCTTCGCGACGGTGTCGCTGCCGCTTCGGATCTGCGCATTCATCTTGCGAAGGGCCGCGCTGCGTTCGGAGCGGGCCGCGTCAACCGATGACAGTTCGCGGCGGCTGTCGGCCTCGAGCGCGGCAAGGCGCTCGCGCTCGAGCGCTTCCTCCGCCGCAGCCTGCTCGAGTGCCGCGACGAGACCCTGGATTTCCTCGATTTTCCCGGCCCGCGCGCGCCCGAGATACGAGTAGTAAACGAGCATGCGTCCGAATGCGGCCGGGTCTTCCTGCGACAGCAGCATCTTGATCTGCTCCTCGCGCCCGCTCATGTAGGCGGTGCGGAGCTGGCTCGCGAGCGTCTTGCGCTGGTCGTCGAGCGCGCGTTCGTGCCGCTGGCGCTCTTCGGCGAGCTGCTTCAGGCGCTGATCGCTCGCGGCCAGACGCTGACGCACGCTGCCGAGACGCCCGCGGGCGCCGCGCACCTTCTGTTCGGCATTTCGCAGCTGGCCGGTCAGCGCATCCCGCCGGTCAGTGTCCCGGCGTATCGCCCGCTGAAGCTCCTCGATGCGCTCGCGAACCTCGCGCAGTTCCTTTTCGGGATCCTGTTCCGCGGCGGCAGCCGGCGAAGCAGTCAGCCAGAGGCACGCGGCGAGCGGCGGAAAGAAGCGTTTTGCCAGCACAAACCCTTGTTTTATCAGGGATTATCCCCTAGTGGTCGCGATGACGGGACCCGCGTGGCGGCGCTGATATAATGCGCGGCCGTTTTCCAGCCTCCGGTCGCGCGGCCGACCCGCGACTCGCGCCATGGACCGACTGCTCGATTATTTCACCAATCATCCGATCCTTGCGGGCGCGGCGGTCGTCATGACGTTCCTCGTGCTCGCTTTCGAGCTGCGCCGTCAGGGTGAGGGATCGGCATCGGTTGCGCCAAACGAGGCGATCCGGCTCATGAACGGCGGCGCGGTGCTCGTGGATCTGCGATCGGCCAACCAGTTCAAGGACGGGCACATCGCGGGCGCGAAGAGCGTGCCGGGCGACCAGCTCCTGTCGGATCCAAAGGTGCTCGAACGGCTCGGCGGCAAGACGCTCGTGCTCTATTGCGACAATGGCACGACGACCGGTGCGGCGTTTCGCACGCTCGCCCGCGCCGGCGCGAAGAATGTATTCAGCCTGCGCGGCGGGCTCTCGGCCTGGAAGCAGGAGAATCTGCCGGTCGTGAAGGGCTGAGGCGTGGCGGCCGCGGCGGTGACGGTCTACACGGCCGGTTTCTGTGGCTACTGCGTACGCGTGACGACCCTGCTCGCACGCCGCGGCATCCCATTCACCGAGGTGAGCGTCGAGGATCACCCGGGCTTGCTGGAACAGTTGCTCGCGAAGAGCGGACGGCGCACGCTGCCGCAGGTCTATGTCGGCGAGCGGTACGTAGGCGGCGCGGACGAATTGACTGCGCTGGATCAGCGCGGCGAACTTTCAAGATTGATACAAGAGAGGAATGACGATGGCTGACGAAAAAACCACCCCGACCGGCGTCGGCGATCCGGCCGCCAACGGCCAGGGCCCGGCGGTCGCGCTGCAGACGGTTTACATCAAAGACCTGTCGTTCGAATCGCCGAAGGGGCCTTTCATGCCTGCCCAGACGCAGGACCCGAAGATTTCGCTGAACCTCAGCACCATGTCGAACGTCGTGGGGCAGGACGCGCATGAAGTCGTGCTGTCCGTGACGCTCGAAGCGAAGAACGGCGACGTCGCGGTGTATCTCGCGGAGGTCAAGCAGGCGGGCGTGTTCGTCGTGCGCGGATTTGGCGCCGACGAGACGCGGCGCATACTCGGCTCGTTCGCGCCGAACATCCTGTTCCCGTACATTCGCCAGACGGTGTCGGACGTCGTCACCAAGGGCGGTTTCCCGCCGTTCCTGCTGCCGCACGTGAACTTCGATGCGCTGTTCGAGCGCTCGCTGCAGGAGCAGGCCTCTCGCCAGGCGCAGGCGGCGCCGACGCCCGAACAGCAGAACTGAGCCCGACCTGATGCGGCCGATCGTCTTGCTGGGCGCCGGTTCCTGGGGAACGGCGCTCGCGATCCAGTTCGCGCGCGGCGGCGGTCCGACCGTGCTGTGGGGTCGCGAGGAAGACGATCCGGCCGAGCTCGCACGCTCGCGCAGGAACGAACGCTACCTGCCGGGCGCGGAGTTCCCGCCCACGCTGACAATCGAGCCCGATCTGGCGAAAGCGCTCGGCAGCGGCGACGACATCGTGCTCGTCGTACCCTCGAGCGTGCTTCGCCTCGTGCTGAAACAGATCCAGCCGATGCTCGCCTCGCGTGCGCGCATCGCGTGGGCGAGCAAAGGCTTCGAACTCGCAACCGGCAAACTGCCGCATCAGGTGGCTGGCGAAGTGCTCGGCAGCGGCGTGCCGATCGCCGTGCTGTCGGGTCCAACCTTCGCGCGCGAAGTCGGTCTCGGTCTGCCGACCGCGATCGCGGTTGCCTCCCCCGACGAGGCATTCGCGCTGTCGCTAGCGGAACGCATTTCGTCCGGCGGCTTTCGCGCGTATACACAGTCCGACATCGTCGGCGTCGAGATCGGCGGCGCGATCAAGAACGTCATCGCGATCGCGACCGGCGTGTCCGACGGGCTCGGCTATGGATCCAACAGCCGCGTGTTCCTGATCACGCGCGGGCTCGCCGAGATGGTGCGCCTCGGCGTCGCGCTCGGCGCCAAGCGCGAGACGCTGATGGGCCTTGCCGGACTCGGCGATCTCGTGCTGACCTGCACTGACGATCAGTCACGCAATCGGCGCTTCGGCCGAGCGCTCGCCGCCGGCAAGCCGGTCGAGCAGGCGATCGCGGAGATCGGTCAGGTGGTCGAGGGGTATCACGCCGCAAAAGCGGTGCATAAGGTCGCCACGCAGCACGGCGTCGACATGCCGATCTGCCGACACGTCTTCGAAGTGCTGCATCAGGGCGTGCCGCTCAAGAAGGTCGTGGAGTCAATGCTTCAGCGGGAAGTGACGCCGGAAAACTAAAAGGGAACGCACCCATTTAGAGAAACTGCAAATGGCGTTACCGGTCCATGCGCATCTTCGTCGAAGCCGCGCTGTCCCTCCTTGGACTGGCGATGACGTTCGCGGGCGTGGCCGTCACCCAGGCGTGGATCCAGGCTCACTTTCTGCCCCATTTCGCCATGTCCCCAGCGGAACGCAGCGGACGGGAGAACTTCGCCAGGCTGCTGCTCGTCGTCCTGGGGCTGGCGATCATCCTGTGCGCGCGCCGCGTCAGGCGCCTCTCGACCCGCACGGCGGTCCTGAATGCGACGGCCTCGGCGGCACGCATCTCTGTTGCCATTGTGCTCGCCCTGGGCACGGGCGAGTTCCTGTTGCACGTCCTGCCCTTGCGCGCGTTCGACGTATTTTGCTGCGGCCGGGAACCCTTGCGCCAGCCTGACGAGCTGCTGGGGTGGGTACCTGCGCCGAATCGCACCGGACGCATCACGATCGCCGGGCGCGAGGTCGAGTACGCCATCGATGCGGCCAGCAACCGCGTGCGCAGCCTCGCTGAGCCGACGGATCCCGAGGCGCCCACGATCCTGTTCGCCGGAGAGTCGTTCATGTTCGGCTACAAGCTGCCATGGAAGGAAAGCATTCCGGCGCAGGTCGCTGCCCTCACCGGCTACAAGACCGCGAACCTGGCGGTGGACGGTTATTCCGACGCCCAGGCTTACCTGCGTCTTGCCGATCAGCTTCCGCGATTCCGCGCGCCCGTGGCCATCGTGTTCCTATTTCTGCCGTCGGTGTTCTACAAGAATCTCGATCGAACGCGGCCACGTCTCAACGCAGCGCTGCAGCGGCTGCCGCCGGAAACGCCCTGGCGGCTGGGACTCCTCGCGCATCGGCTGCTGCCCTACGACGGCAGCGCCGAGATCGAGGACGGAGTGCGGACCAGCCGTGCGATCCTGCGCTCGGTGGCTGAACTTGCCCGCGGCCGGGGTGCGGCATTCACTGACGATCGTGCCGCAGTTCGTTCCCGAAGACCCCGGTGAACGGGCCGTGCGTGAACGCGTGCTGGATGAGGCTGGCTTACCGTATGTGCTCGTGGCGCTTCCGCAGGAGTGGCACGTGCCAGAGGACGGACATCCGGATGAGCGCGCCAATGGCGCGATGGCGCAGGCCATCGTCCGTGAGCTGGAAAAGCAGGGCGTCCTAATGCCGGCTCACCGCCGGCCGATGGTGACGAACAGCCCGCCTTCGTGTCCCAGGGATGAGATCCATCCCAGTTGCGTCAGCCAGCGCTCAAGCCACCAATTGTCGCCGGCGGGAGCAAAGAGATCCTGTGTCGGACTGGCCATGAGCGAGCTGGGATAGGTCGCGAGGTAGGTCATGCCATTCTCCCGGATCCAGCGCTGGACTTCGGCAATGGTGTGACGATGCTCCTCGGGGTGCTGGTATTGATCGCGCAGCCACGCCGTCCTGCGTTCCGGCTCGCCGGCGCGGTCGCGCAGCACCGGATCGAAGGGAATCCACCGATAACGCGTTACCCGCGCGACGATACGGCGCAAGCGCAGGGGGATGCGGGCAATGGCATTGTACAGACCCAGCACCATGATCCCGCCGGGGCGAAGCAGCGGCGCGATGCGGGCAAAGGCGGCGCGCGGGTCGGCGACGTGATGGAGAACACCCGAGCAGAGGACCACGTCGAAAGCGCCGGGCTGAAGGCCTGGCCGATTGAGGTCGGTTTCGACAAATCTGATCCGGGAGAGACCGAATCGCTTGGCGGCCGCGGCCCCCAGCGCGAGGGAGGCGCGAGTGATGTCGGCGCCGATGACCAGGCGATCGGCGCGCGCGAGAAAGATGCTCATCTGTCCGGTCCCGCATCCCATTTCCAGGACGCGCGCGTGGCTCGGGATGGCGTCGTCCAGCAGGCGGGCGAATTCGCTGCGCGCCCCCCGCGATCGCAATGACGAGAGCGTCTCCCCGGGCGCATAGCCGGGAAAGGGTGCGACCTCATAGAAGCGCCTGACGATATCCGTCGTCGGAGAGTCAGCCTCAAGGCGGAGATTGGGAATGCCACCGGGCGCGCCGTAGACGGCGCCGCAGTCCAGACAACGCCAATCGTCCGCCAACATTCCCCGGCAACGCGGGCAGGCATACAGGTCGGCGAAGACGTCCACCGGTTAGAAGATGGAATAGACAAACGGTGCGAGCGCCTCAACGCTGGCCACCAGCGTCAAAATCATGCCGATGAGGCACAGGAAGATCGCGAGCGGCACCATCCACCGCCGACCCGAATCGCTGCGCCAGAGGCCCCGGACGAGATCGGAGATGGATCCGCCGGCACTGCCGAAAATGATGAGATGACGGTGGAGCCTTCCGCGCTTCTTAAGCATAGGCATTCTCCTTGCGCGTTTGCACGCGCTCCGCATGCTTCAGCACGCGCGTGTTTCCGGCGACGAGGACATCCATGCCGCAGCGGCGGAAGGTGGCGTAACCCTCCACTGTGCGATTGACGATAGGCTCGCCGGCAAGATTGAAGGACGTATTGAGCAGGATGGGAACGCCGCTGCGGCGTTCATAGGCTTCGAGCAGCGCGTGCAGGCGCGGCTCCATCGCCGCGTCCAGCACTTGCACGCGCGCAGTGCCGTCGACATGCGTGACGGCGGCAAGACGATCGCGCCACTCCGGGCGAACCGGGAAGACGCCCGACATGAATCGAGCCAACCGGCTTCCGCCGGGAGGAAGGACAAAATAACGGTCCGCAGCGCGCGCGGTCACGACCGGAGCGAAGGGCCTGAACTCCTCTCTGAATTTGATATCGCGATTGAGGCGGTCTCGGGTCTCGGCGGCATGGGGCGCGGCAAGGATGCTGCGATGGCCGAGCGCGCGCGGCCCAAGCTCCAGCCGGCCGTTCATCCACCCGACGATACGGCCGGCATGAAGTTCGTCGGCCGTCTGCTCGATCAATTCGGAGTCGGTGAGGCTCGCCATCGGCACGCCGTCCTCGCGCGCCAGGCGCACCAGTTCCTGCTCGTCGATCTCCGGTCCCCAGAAGGGATGGTCGGGCAGGTCGCGATCGGCATTGCCGAAGTGGATTCGGTCCGCATAGAGAGCCGCGCCCAGGGCGCAGCCCGCGTCGCCGGGCGCCGGTGGCACGAACACCCGTTCAAATCCCGATTCGGAAAGAATGCGCGCGTTGGCCACGCCGTTGAGCGCCACGCCGCCGCCCAGACAAAGGTCCGACATGCCGGTCTCGCGGTAGAGCGCCTGAGTGATCCGGATCAAGGTTTCTTCGAGAACGAATTGCACGCTGGCGGCACAGTCGGCGTAGCGTTGTCCCTCGGGCGTCGCGAGATCGATGGGCGTGTGAGGGCTGCGCGGAAGTCCGAACAACTCGATGAACCGCGCGGAGTAGGACCGTCGCGCCGTGGTATGAAACTCGAAGTAGGAGAGATCGAGGGCGAAGGCGCCGTCCGCTGTCGCCCGCAGAACGCGCCGAACCTTGTCGACCATGGTGGGCCGGCCATATGCCGCAAGACCCATGACCTTATATTCCCCTTCGTTCACTGCGAAACCGAGATAGGCCGTGAAGGCCGAATACAGGAGCCCGAGGGAATGGGGGAAGCGGATCTCGCGCAACAGCGAGATGTCGGCGCGGCCGCCGGAACGGCGCTCGCCGCGCGCCACGGTCATTGTCGCCCACTCGCCGACCCCGTCCATGGTCAGGATCGCGGCGCGCGACGTCGGTACCGTGAGGAACGCCGCGGCGGCGTGGGCCTGGTGGTGCTCGGTAAAAAGGATCTTGTGTCCCGACACACCGAGATGGGATGTGATCAGGCCTTTCACCCAGATCTTCTCGCCGAGCATGTTCCTCATAGCATGGGGAAATGCCCGCCAGGATGAGGGAAAGGAGCGCAACAGACTGACGAGGATCCGGTCGAATTTCAGCATCGGCCGCTCGTAGAACACGATCGCGTCCAGATCTGACGGATCGATTCCGCCGTAGGCGAGGCACCATTCGATCGCCGCCAGGGGAAAGGCTGCATCGTTCTTCCGCCGCGACAACCGCTCCTCCTGGATTGCGGCCACGGGCAGGCCATCAATAACGAGCGCCGCGGCGGAGTCGTGGTAGTGCGCGGAAATGCCGAGGATTTTCATATCAATATTGCCGCGTCAACGCGCGGGCGATGTCCCTGCGCCGTGCGATCCAGCCCTCACGCTCGCGCGCGGCGTTGCGCTTGGCAGGCCACGCAAACAGGCCGAGAACGAGAAAATATAGCGCCAGCAAAATCACGGTACTGAGGACACCGGCCAAGCTGACCGCAAAGCGCAGGTAGGCTTTCCACAGGCGTCCCATGCGGGCGCGCCACAAGGTCCCGCGATGGCGCGGAGACACGCGGTTCAGCTGCGACAATGTGTATTTCGTATGAAATGTCTCATCGTGCAGAACCCGGGCAAAAACGCCCTGGGTTATGGCATCGCCTTCCAGGACGTCGCGGTAGATCGCAAAACGGCGCGCCGCGTCTTTTTCCGAGAGATGCAGGAAAGCGAGCAGAGCCGCCTCGGCCTCCGGCTCAATGCGCAGGTCATCCATGCCGCGCTCGCCGGGAGAGAGCCAGTCAGCTTGAAAATTCAGCTCACTGGACTCCGGACAGGCACGCAGCAAAGCCGCCCCCCGCTCACGGAAGAGGCTGGCGTGATGGTATTCGTCAGACGAGTGTTTCAGAAAGAGCCGCCGCAGCAGAGGATCGGCGGTGAGTTCGGCCGCACGCAGCAAATCGCGCCCGCCATCGGCTTCGGTTTCGGCGAAGCGAAGGAGTTTTTGGGCCCGGCGCCGCGGATTGCGCCAGACCCAGCGATGTATCAAGGGGAGCAGCTGCGGCCCTCCTCGGACTCCGTTGAATATGGGTAGACATGAACCGTGACGGTCTGTTCCGCCACAGGCAAATGCGGCCGCCCGCGGGCACCGAAGCTTCAGGTGCTGGCGCCGCGAAAACCGAGCTGGCGCCAGGCTTCGAAGACGACAACCGCGACGGCGTTCGAGAGATTGAGGCTGCGGTTGCCGGAAATCATCGGCAGCCGGATCTGGCGGTCATCCGGCCAGCCGGCGAGCAGCTCCCGCGGCAAACCGGTTGTCTCGCGCCCGAACAGGAAGGCGTCTTTCTCGCTGGTAACGCACTTCGTCGTAGCGTTGTCCGCTTCCGGTTTCGACCGCGAATACGCGACTGCCGCCGAGCGCTGCCAGGCAGGCCGGAAGATCCGGATGCTGATGTACCCGCGCGAGTTCGTGATAGTCGAGACCGGCGCGCTTGACGCGCGCATCGTCCAGCGTGAATCCGAGCGGCTGCACGAGATGCAGCGTCGCACCGGTGTTGGCGCACAGCCGGATGACGTTGCCGGCATTGGGCGGGATCTCCGGTTCGAACAGGATGACGTGCATCGCTCCACTCGTTTATTCGCGGGCAAAATCATTCCTTTGCGGCCGGTGGCGCGGCGAGCAATTTTTCTATCTCCGCCTTGAACGTTCCGATCGGCAAGGCCCCACGGACAACGACAGCATTCTTCGCCTGGTCACCATCGCTCAAGCCGACGACGATGGCCGGAGTGCCACCAATACCGAGCTCAGTGCCTGCGTCCAGATCCGTTTGCACGGCTGCGGCGTGGCGGCTGTCGTCGAGGCACGCGCGAAATGCGGCTTCTTCAAGGCCGATCGACCGAGCGTGAACCGGCAGTTTCTCGGCCTGTAGTTCAGCCGGATTTGCAAACAACCTGTCATGCATCTCCCAATATTTCCCCTGGTCCCCGGCGCAACGCGCTGCCTCGGCCGCCTTGGCCGCGAGCGGGTGCATCTGCGTCAGCGGGAAATCCCGAAACGCGTAACGCACTTTGCCGGTCTGCACGTAGTCCTTAAGGAGCTCGGGCACCGTCTGGTCAGCGTGGCGCTTGCAATAGGGACATTGATAGTCGGAGAACTCGATCATCGTGACAGGTGCATTCGCGCTGCCGCGGGGCGCATTGCTGCCCACCGCGACAGTCACCTCGAGTTTCTCCACGGCGGAAGGAGCCGGCGCGGGTGTGAGCAGTTTGCGAATTTCCGCGAGCTCTTTCTTGATTTCCGCCTGACCCTTTTTTAGTTCCTCGATGTCGGTATTGGCGACGTCGCTTTTCGCCTGGGCAACGACATCGGCCGGAACAAAGATGCCCGCGAATGAAAGCACGCTGGCAAGCACAGCGATAAAAGTTAAAGATTTCAAAGTGGCTGCCCCCAATTGATGGCCGGAGCATAGCTCAAACGAAACCCGGTCATTCGTCTGGGCCGGCCGCGGCCCGATATCAGTGCCCTATAATTGAATCGTGCCCGATACCCGTACCGGCCCGGATTCGTCGCTTGCCCTCGATTTCTGCGGCCTGCGATTCGATTCGCCGATCGTGCTGCTCTCCGGCTGCGTCGGCTTCGGCGAGGAATATACGCGCGTCGAGGGCTTCTCCAACCGCGACGCCGGCGCCATCGTACTGAAGGGCACGACGCTCGCGCCGCGGCTCGGCAATCCGCCCCACCGCGTGACGGAAACGCCCGACGGCATGATCAATGCGATCGGACTGCAAAATCCGGGCGTCGACCATGTCGTCGGCCGAATCCTGCCGACACTTGACTTCAGCGAGACGCGTTTCATCGCAAACGTCTGCGGGTCGACCATCGATGAATATGCCGAGGTCACTCGGCGCTTCGACGATTCGGCGATCGACGCGATGGAGATCAACATTTCCTGTCCGAACGTCCGGGAAGGCGGCGTGCAGTTCGGCAACTATCCGGAGATGAGCGCGCGCGTGGTCGCCGCCTGCCGCAAGGCGACGAAGAAGCCGCTGATCACGAAGCTTTCGCCGAATCAGACCGACATCCGCGAGAACGCGCGGCTCTGCATCGAGGCCGGCAGCGACGGGCTCGCCGTAATCAACACGATCGCCGGCATGGCGATCGACGTAACGACCCGCCGCCCGGTGATCGGCAACGTGCAAGGCGGCGTGTCAGGTCCCGCCATCAAGCCGATTGCGCTGCTGATGGTCAGGAAGGTATACGAGGTCGCGGGGCCGCAGTCGCGTGCCGATCATCGGCCAGGGCGGCATCGCGAACGCGACCGATGCACTCGAGTTCCTGATCGCGGGCGCATCCGCGGTCGGCGTTGGCACGGCGCTCTTCTACGATCCGCTGCTGTTGCGGAAGATCAACGCCGGCATCGCCACGTATCTGCGAGAGGCGGGTTTTGATTCGGTCAGCCGCCTGACGGGCACCCTGTCCGCCGCCGCATCGGTGGATTGCAGCGGCTAAGCAGGCTTTGACGGCGGCGGCGGAGTCATCGAGCGCGTGGTCGGATACACGATGCCGATGTCGCGGCGTCCCAGTTCGTCGAGCAGCCGCAGATGGATTGCCTGCTGCGCATCCATGAAGACCGTCAGGTCCCGGTCCTGCACGTGGTACACCGCCTCGTAAATGAGCGCGTAATCGCCGAAACGCGCCAGGTGCGCACGCTCGAAGCGCGCGTTCTTCTGTGCACGGATCGCCGCTTCGATGACGGCGGGAATCTCCACGATCTGTTCGCGGGGCGTCTCGTAGGCAATGCGCAACGCCAGCTCCGCCCGACGCTCCGGCAGCAGGCCGTAATTGCGCAGCCGGCTCTGCAGCAGGTCGCTGTTAGACATCACGATCTGCTCGCCGGTCGTCGAGCGCAGCCTCGTGCTCTTGATGCCGATCTGCTCGACCGTGCCCTTCTCGTTGCCCAGCACGAGAAAATCGCCGACCGTAAATGGCTTGTCGAGCGCAATCGACAGCGAGGCCAGCAAATCGCCCAACACGTTCTGCACGGCGAGCGCGATCGCAATGCCGCCGATGCCGAGCCCGGCTACGAGCGGCATGATCTTGACGCCGAGGTTGGCGAGCAGCAGCAGAAGCGCGATGGCCCAGACTGCGACCGTGGCGACGAAACGCAGGATGTTGAGGCTGGCTGCTCCGGCCGCGGCGTCCGCCGCATGGCTGCGGGCCTCGACGAGCCGGACGACCAGCGTCGTGCCCCAGAGTGCGACCTGCAGCCAGATTACGATCAAGAGCGCGATGTCGATAAAGCGTTCGACGGCGGCCGGGACCGACAGCAAGCGAATCGACAGCCAGACCGCCACCGCGAACAGGAAGAGACGCGTCGTGCGGGCAAGCAGTGCCAGCGTGATTTCGAGTGCCGCCTTCGACCGGTGAGGCTTGCGGAGACGCTTTTCCACAGCCGCCCGGGTCAGCGGCAGGATCGTGAAGAGCAGCGCAAATACGACCAGGGCGACGGCCCAGTCGCGCAAGTCATTGCCGAAATAGACCAGGCCCGCCAGTTCCTGCAATTCCTTCATGCCACTTCCGACTGTAAACAAAAATGGACCGTTCCGGCATTTCGTGCCGGCGCTTTCTACTCGATGCCGAGTTCTCGCAGCTTGCGCGTCAGCGTGTTCCGTCCCCAACCGATGAGCCGCGCCGCTTCCTGGCGGCGGCCCTGCACGCGCGCGAGCGCCGCGCGCGCGAGCGTGCGCTCGAATTCGAGGCCAGCCACTTCGAGCAGCGGCGCGCCGCCGCCCGCGAGATGGCGCACGGCCCACGCTTCGAGTTCGCGGCACCAGCCGTCCGCGGTCGGCAACTCCGCGGTTTCGCCGCCGAGATCCGCGGGAATGTCCTCCTCGCGGATCTCGCGCCCGGGCGCCGTCACGGTCAGCCGGCGCGCGGCGTTGACGAGCTGGCGCACGTTTCCCGGCCAGTCGAACGAGACGAGACGCTCCTGCGCGGAGGCTGCGAGCGTCTTCTGTTCGACGCCGAGTTCCCGTGCCGCATTCCCCAGGTAATGCGCAAGCAGTTCCGGGATGTCGCCGCGCCGCTCGCGCAGCGCCGGCACGCGCATGCGAATCACGTTCAGCCGGTGCAGCAGGTCTTCGCGGAAGCGTCCCTGCCGGACGTGCGCATCCAGATCCTGATGCGTCGCCGCGATCACGCGCACGTCCACGCGGATCGGCGCATTGCCGCCAACACGGTAGAACTCGCCTTCCGCCAGCACGCGCAGGAGGCGTGTCTGCAGCGCCGTGCTCATGTCGCCGATTTCGTCGAGGAACAGCGTGCCGCCATCCGCCTGCTCGAAGCGGCCGCGGCGCATGCTGTCGGCGCCGGTGAATGCGCCCCTTTCGTGACCGAAGAGCTCCGACTCGAGCAGTTCCGATGCGATCGCCGAGGTGTTGAGCGCGATGAATGGGCCTGCCGCGCGCGGGCTGTGCTGATGCAGCGCGCGTGCGACCAGTTCCTTGCCGGTGCCGGATTCGCCGGTCACGAGCACGGAGAGGCTCGAGCGCGACAGCCGGCCGATCGCGCGGAATACGTCCTGCATCGCCGGCGCCTGCCCCAGGATGCCGGCAATGATGACGCCCGGCATTTCAGCGCGACCGCCCTCGCCCTGTGTCGCGGCACGACGCACGAGCGCGACGGCCTCGTCGATGTCGAAGGGCTTCGGCAGGTATTCAAATGCGCCGCCCTGGTAAGCGGCGACCGCGTGATCGAGATCCGCATGCGCGGTCATCACGATCACCGGCAGTTCCGGCCGATCGCGCCGCACGCGCTCGAGCAACTTCAGGCCGCCGGCTCCCGGCATGCGCACGTCGGTGATCAACACGTCGGGCCGGACCGTGGCGAGCGCCGACAGCGCGGCCTCGGCGTGATCGAAAGACCGCGTGTTCATGCCGGCCTGGCTCAGGGCCCGTTCCAGCACCCAGCGGATCGACGCGTCGTCGTCCACCAGCCAGACGTCAAGCGGCTTGTTCATGCCCGTTCTCCATTGGCAGCAGCAGCGAGAACACGGTGCGTCCCGGCCGGCTGTCGAATTCGATGATGCCCCCGTGCCTCGTCGCGATGTCCTGCGCGACCGCGAGGCCGAGTCCGGTGCCGCCGGCACGCGCGCTGACCAGAGGGTAGAAAATGGTTTCGCCGAGTTCCGCCGGCACGCCCGGACCATTGTCTTCGAACTGCAGCGACGCGACCACGCGGTGGCGCTCCGCGCCGATCGTTGCCTGCATGAGCGCACGGCTGCGCAGCGTCAGCGCGCCGCGGTCGCCGAGCGCCTGCACGGCGTTCCGCGCCAGATTCAGCATTGCCTGCACCATCAGGTCGCGGTCGAGCGCAAGTGGTGGCAGGCTTGGGTCGTAATCGCGTTCGATCGCAACGCCGGCCGGTGCCTCCGCCCGCGCGAGCCGGTACACATGATCGATCAGTTCGTGGACGTTCAGCGGCTCGCGCCGCATCGGGCGCGCGGGCCCAAGCAGGCTGTCGACGAGCGCGCGCAACCGGTCGGCCTCGCCGATGATCACGCGCGTGTATTCCTTCAATTCTTCGTTCGGCAGCTCGCGCTCGAGCAGCTGCGCGGCGCCGCGCAGCCCGCCGAGCGGATTCTTGATCTCATGCGCCAGCTGGCGCGCCATCAGGCGGCTGCCGCCCTGCTGAGCGAGCAGTGCCGTGTCGCGCGTGATGCGGCTCGGCTGCGTCGTGTCCGCGATCTCGACCAGCACGCAGTCCGCCGGAGCACTTCCCTCCGCAACAGGCGTCAGAGAGAGATCCACGTGGTGGCGCGAGTCGGCACGCGCGATGGGTGCCAGTTCGAAGTCGCGCATGGCGAGCGGCTCGCCGCTTGCGCGGCTGCGCATGACGAGCGCTTCGAGCTGCCGGCCATTCACGACGAGCGATGCGATTCCGCGGCCGCGCACCGCGGCGGGACTGACGACGAGCAGATCGGCGGCCGCGGCATTGATCCAGCGCACGGCGCCACCCGCGTCGACCACCAGGATGGCGGTCGCGAGCTGATCGAGGATCGTCGCCGGGTCGATGGACGCCGGCGTGACGGGATCACGCGGCATCGCGCGACTCCCGCAGCCGTCCGGCGCGGATCAGTTCCTGGGTGCGGGCTTGGGCGTGGGCTTTGGCGTTGGTGTTGGCGTAGGCTTTGGCGTGGGCCGAGGCGGGGGCGCTGACGCGGGCGGCCGTGCCTGCGGGCTTTGCGGCGAATTGATCGAGGGCTGGCGCACGTGGAAAGCGACCCGCTCGCTCGTGATCAGCGCTGTGCCGTTCTGGTCCAACACACTGGCCTGCACTACGTAGGTGCCGCGCGACAGATTTTGCAACTCGAGCCCGAATCCGGAGGTTGCCGGCCGGCGGCCGCCATTCACGAAGAACGCCAGCGTATGACCGGTGAGCATCGTGCCGTCGAGCGCCGCCTCTACCCGGACGACCGCATCTCCGCCGAAGAACACCTGCTCCGGCGTCGGCTCCACGATCTCGAGCGAATTGTAGGGAGAACCCGGATTCGAATCGCCCCCGTTCCCGGCGGACGATGAATACGCCTCGGACGACGGTTCGCTCTCGTAGGAGTTGGGATCGACAACGCTGATGAGCTTCGCGTCGGGCGTGCCCGGTTGATCCGCGTAATGGACGACGCCGTCCTTGTCCACCCACCGCCAGATTTCCTGGGACTGGGCCATCAGGGATATTGTCAATCCGGCGAGGATCAGCAGGATACGCATCGGGACAGCATATCCCTTGGTCCGCCCAACTGACAAAACCGCGACGGCAGAGTGTGATCCGCGTACCCCTGCCGCCGCGATCCTGCATCTCAGAGGCTGTAATACATGTCGAATTCGACCGGGTGCGTCGACATCCGGAAGCGGGTCATCTCGCCTTCCTTCAGGCCGATGTATGCGTCGATCAGATCGTCGCTGAACACGCCGCCGCGCTTCAGGAAGTCGCGGTCGCGATCGAGATGGTCGAGCGCCATGTCGAGCGAATGGCAGACCTCCGGAATGTTCTTCGCTTCTTCCGGGGGCAGGTCGTAGAGATCCTTGTCCGAGGCGTCGCCCGGATGGATCTTGTTCTGGATCCCGTCGAGACCGGCCATCAGCATCGATGCGAACGCGAAGTACGGATTCGCCGTCGAGTCCGGGAACCGCACCTCGATGCGCCGGCCCTTCGGATTTGAAACCCACGGTATGCGGATCGACGCGGAACGGTTGCGCGCGCTGTAAGCGAGCATCACCGGCGCCTCGAAGCCGGGCACCAGGCGCTTGTAGCTGTTGGTGCCCGGATTCGTGAAGGCGTTCAGCGCCTTCGCGTGCTTGATGATCCCGCCGATGTAATAGAGCGCGACATCGGACAGTCCCGCATACCGTTCGCCCGCGAAAATATTCTTGCCGTCCTTCTGCAGCGACTGGTGCACGTGCATGCCGCTGCCGTTGTCGCCGACGAGCGGCTTCGGCATGAAGGTCAGCGTCTTGCCGTGGCCGTGCGCGACGTTCCACAGCGCGTATTTCAGGAGCTGCACCTCGTCGCCCTTTTTCGTCAGCGTGTTGGCCGAGACGTTGATCTCGCCCTGGCCGCCGGTGCCAACCTCGTGGTGATGCACTTCGACTTTCAGGCCGAGCTCCTCGCAGGCCTGGCACATCGCGGTGCGCAGGTCCTGGAAGCGATCCACCGGTGGCACCGGAAAATAGCCGCCTTTCACGCTGGGACGGTGGCCCATGTTGCCGCCGTCGTAACTCGTGCCGGAGTTCCACGCGCCTTGCACCGAGTCGATCTGGTAGCTGCAGCCGTGCAGTTCGTTCGTCCAGCGCGCGCTGTCGAATATGAAGAATTCGTTCTCGGGCCCGAACAATGCGGACTCCGCGATGCCGGTGGACTTGAGATACGCCTCGGCGCGCTTGCCGAGCGAGCGCGGATCGCGGCTGTAGCCCTGCATCGTCGTCGGTTCGATGACGTCGCAGCGCAGCAGCAGCGTGGTTTCTTCGAAGAACGGATCGATCATCGCAGTGGATGGATCCGGCATCAGGATCATGTCGGACTCGTTGATGCCCTTCCAGCCGGCGATCGACGATCCATCGAACATCTTGCCGTCGACGAAAAAGTCTTCGTCGACCATGCGCGTCGGGATCGTGACGTGCTGTTCCTTGCCCCGCGAATCCGTAAATCGCAGGTCGCAGTAGGTCGCTTCCTTTTCCTTGATGAATTTGACGACTTCAGCCGGGGTCATGGTCCTCTCCATTATTCTGCTGGCGATGACTCGCGATCCCCTTACTGGTGCAAGGACCATGCCATTCTGGCAGAACTGTAAATCAGTTTAAAATCAATGCAGTAATGATCAACCAAAGAAGGCTGCGCGATGCGTTGCACCGTCCGGGTGCGCGCATTCTAAGCGATGCACCAGCCTGGTGCGAGGGATCGGCTTCCCGGTTTCGTCGTCCGTCGCCACAATCGCCGCGCGATGCGCCTCAACAAGTACATCAGTGAAAGCGGGATCTGCTCCCGGCGCGAGGCCGATGCCTGGATCGCCGCGGGCCGAGTCACCGTCAATGACCGGCCAGGCGTGCTCGGCACCCAGGTCGGCGAGGGCGATACGGTGCTCGTGGACGGGCGCGCCTTGCCGTCCCGGCGCAAGGACATCTACATCGCGCTCAACAAACCGCGCGGCATCACCTGTACGACGGAGCGGGACGTCGCCGGCAACATCGTGGACTTCGTCGCGCACGAGGAACGCATTTTTCCGATCGGCCGGCTCGACAAGGATTCCGAGGGCCTGATCCTGCTCACCAACAACGGCAACATCGTCAACGAGATCCTGCGCGTCGAGCACGGACACGAGAAGGAATACCTGGTGACGGTTGAACGGCCGGTCACACCGACGTTTCTGTCGATGATGGCCTCCGGGGTGCGCATCGGCGGCGAGAAAACCGAACCCTGTGAAGTGACCCGCATCGGGCCGGCCTCATTTCGGATCGTGCTGACGCAGGGATTGAACCGCCAGATCCGGCGCATGTGTTCGGCGCTCGGTTTTCGCGCGCTGAGCCTGAAGCGCGTGCGCATCATGCATATCCGGCTCGGCGACCTGCCGGTCGGCCGCTGGCGCATCCTGACCGCGGCGGAACTGCAGCCCCTGCTGGCTGCCACCGCCCGTCGCGCGGCGGCGAAAACCTAGCTGTTGCACGACATTGCCGCGATGGGTGCGCCGGACTACGATGCGATGGCCTAACGGAATCCCGCGCATGCGAATGATTCCCGCTGTCGGTACCGGCGCGCTGACAACACTCCTCCTGAGCGCGGCGTCAGGCTGCGCCACGCAGGGCGGGCCTTATCCGGAAGTCATCGCTGAGGCCGGCGCAACGGCGGAAGCCCATGCGCGCATCGTTCTGCTCCGGCCCGACAAGCGTTTTGACAACTACAGCCTGAGCCGCGCGGTGATTCGCGTGAATGACCGCATTCTTGGCAAGCTCGCTTACGGCGGTTTTCTATTCGTCGACGTGCCCGAAGAGGAGACCGTGCTCGAGGCTTCGGCGAAGAGCCGTTGGTACGGCAGCTGCAAGTTGCGATTGCAGGCGAAGGCCGGCGACACGATTTATCTGGACGTCGCTCCGCGCCCGGCCGATGTCGCGGCCGATCTCGTCGGCGCCGCAGTCGGCACGGCGGCGGTCGGCGGCGGCTCGAGTCACGTCGGCATGGATGAAATTCCGATCGGCGCCGATGACGTGAAGGTCGTCGCCGCAAGCAGCGCCGGCGCCGCCGTGGCAACCAAAATCGACGGTGCCGACAAGGAGTGCGAAGGCCCGTTTCGCATGAAGCCCGTTGCGGCACCCGCGGCGCTGAAACAACTCGACAGACTGACCTGGTCCGGATAGTCCGCGCGCGGCCGCTATACTTGGCGGCCTTTTGCCGCTCCCCGACCGCATGACGAAAACCGTGAAAATCCTGAGGGCCCTGCCTCACACGTTTCAGGACGTGATCCTGGCGCTTCAACGCTACTGGGCGGAGCAGGGCTGCGTGCTGCTGCAGCCCTACGACATGGAAATGGGCGCCGGCACGTTTCACACGGCGACGTTCCTGCGCGCGCTCGGGCCCGAGCCGTGGAATGCGGCCTACGTGCAGCCGAGCCGCCGGCCGACCGACGGCCGCTACGGCGAAAATCCTTTCCGGCTGCAGCACTACTACCAGTTCCAGGTGGTGATGAAACCCTCGCCCGCGGACATCATCGACCGCTATCTCGGTTCGCTCGCCGCACTGGGCATCGATCCACTGACGCACGACATCCGTCTCGTCGAGGACAACTGGGAATCGCCGACACTGGGCGCCTGGGGGCTCGGCTGGGAAGTCTGGCTGAACGGCATGGAAGTCACGCAGTTCACGTACTTCCAGCAGGCGGGCGGCCTTGACTGCCGTCCGGTCATGGGCGAGATCACTTACGGTCTCGAGCGGCTCGCGATGTACCTGCAGGGCGTTGAGAGCGTCTACGACCTGATCTGGACCGAAGGGCCGACTGGGCGCGTCACCTATGGCGACGTGTTCCACCAGAACGAAGTCGAGCAGTCGCAGTTCAATTTTCAATTCGCCGACACCGCGGCGCTCTTCGCCGAATTCGATCAGCGGGAGAAGAACTGCAAGGCATTGCTGGCCGCAAGCCTGGCGCTGCCGGCCTACGAGCAGACGTTGAAGGCCTCGCACGTCTTCAACCTGCTCGATGCGCGCAAGGCGATCTCCGTCACCGAGCGACAGCGCTTCATCCTGCGCGTGCGCGCGCTCGCGCGCGCGGTTGCGGAAGCCTATTTCGCGAGTCGGGAGGCGTTGGGGTTCCCGATGTTGAACAGAGGGAACAGTCCGCCTGAAAGAGGGGACAGTCCGCCTTTTTCGCTGCGCGAAAAAGGGGACAGTTCCCGATGAAGCGCGCGGATTTTCTGGTCGAGATCGGCACGGAGGAATTGCCGCCGAAGAGCCTGCTCGCACTTGCCGAGGCGTTTCGCGACGCGATCGCCTCGGGTCTCGATGCCGCGCATCTCGCGCACGGAGCGGCGCTCGCCTACGCGACGCCGCGCCGCCTCGCGGTGCTCGTGCGGCGCCTGGCCGAGGAGCAGCCCGAGCAGCAGATCGAGCGCCGCGGGCCGCCGGTCTCCGCTGCGTTCGACGCCGCCGGAAAGCCGACGCGCGCGGCGACGTCCTTCGCGGATTCCTGTGGCGTCGCGCTCGAGGCGCTCACCCGCGTCACCGAGCCGAAAGGCGAATTCCTGTTCTGCAAGCTCTCGCGGCCCGGCGCGCGGGCCGCGGCACTCTTGCCCGGCATCGTGCAGGGTGCGCTCGATGCGCTTCCGATCGCGCGGCGCATGCGCTGGGGCGCCGGGGACGCGCAATTCGTGCGGCCCGTGCACTGGGTCGTGATGCTGCACGGCGATGACGTGGTGCCTGGCGAGCTCTTCGGCATTCAGGCCGGGCGCATGACCCGCGGCCATCGATTCCACGCGCCGAAGCCGATTGCGCTGCGTTCGCCCGGCGGCTATCTCGCCGCGCTCGAGCGACGCGGCAACGTGCTCGCCGATTTCGAGGCGCGCCGCGACCGCATCCGGACGGGCGTCATCGCGGCGGCCGAAGCCGAGGGCGGCACCGCGGTCATCGACCCGGCCGTGCTCGACGAGGTGACCGCGCTGACTGAATGGCCCGTGCCGATTGCCGGCCGCTTCGAGCCGCGTTTCCTCGAGCTGCCGCCGGAAGTGCTGATCGCGACCCTGCAGGGACACCAGCGATATTTCCCGGTGCGGGCCAAGGACGGGAGCCTGATGCCGGTTTTCGTCGCCGTTGCGAACATCGAAAGCCGCGATCCGCCCCAGGTGCGGGCCGGCAATGAGCGGGTCGTGCGGCCGCGCCTGGCCGATGCGGCTTTTTTCTATGCCGCCGACCGCAAAACGACGCTCGAATCCAGGCGGCAGGGACTGGCAGCCGTGACTTTCCAGGCAAAGCTCGGTTCGCTCGCCGACAAGAGCGCCCGGATCACGGAACTCGCCGGCCAGATCGCCCGGACAGCGGGCGGCGACCCGAACAGCGCCCAGCGCGCGGCGGAACTTGCCAAGTGCGACCTGTTGACTGCCATGGTCGGCGAGTTTCCGGAGTTGCAGGGCGTGATGGGCCGCTATTACGCGCTGAACGACGGCGAGTCGAAGGAGGTCGCTGCGGCCCTCGCCGAGCAATACCTGCCGCGCTTTGCGGGCGACACCCTGCCGGCCACTGGCCCGGGGCTCGCACTCGCCGTCGCGGACAAGCTCGATACCCTGGTCGGAATTTTCGCGATCGGACAGAAACCGACCGGCGCAAAGGATCCCTTTGGACTGCGCCGGGCCGCGCTCGGCGTGCTCCGCATCCTGATCGAGACCGAGGTTGCGTTCGACCTGCGCGAGCTGATTCGCACGGCCCTCGATTCGGTCGGCGCGGATCTCGCCCGCCTCGGTGCCGGCGGCGCCCCGATTCCGGACACCGCGGTCGACGAGATCTACGACTACATGATGGAGCGGCTGCGTGCCTGGTATGTCGAGAGCGCGGGCGGCATCACGACCGAGATGTTCGACGCCGTGCTCGACACGCGCCCCGCCTCGCCGCTCGATTTCGACGACCGGCTGCGCGCGCTCGCGGCCTTCCTGAAACTGCCGGAAGCCGGAAGCCTGACCGCCGCCAACAAGCGCATCTCGAACATCCTGAGGAAGGCTGGCGAGCAGCCGAACCCGCGTGTCGATCCGGGACTGCTGCGCGACCCGGAAGAGCGAAAGCTCGCGAGCGAACTCGAGGCGCTTCGCACCGAGGTCGAGCGGCTCGTCACCTCGCGTCGCTACGCCGATGCGCTCGCCCGACTCGCCGCACTGCGCCCCGCGGTCGACGCATTTTTCGACCGCGTGCTCGTCATGGCGGACGACGTGCGCGTGCGCGCGAATCGCCTCGCGCTGCTTGCCGCATTGCAGCGTTTGTTCCTGCACACGGCCAATCTGGCGCGTTTGCCGGGCTGAAAAGGCCGGCCATTTCGGATGTCCATACACATCCCGTTTCGGCTCAACTGACTGATGGGCGATACAACTCCCGTCGGGAAGGCTTCCGGGGTCACTTCGTGGCGCCGGATCCGGCTGCTGCAGGGGGCAGGCTCGGTCATTTTTACGACGCAATTGTTCCTGCTGTCGCCGGTCTGGGGCGCGGTGATCACGCTCATGGGCTGGCTACCGTTTCGCCAGCTCTATCGTTTTGCGCGCGGTTGGGCGGGTTCCAACATGTGGCTCGCGAAAATTTTCTGCGGTCTCAATTGGGTCGTCGAGGGCCGCGAAAATATTCCCCACGAGGGCGCGCACGTCTCGATGTGGAAGCACACCTCGACCTGGGAAACGATGGCGCAGATGGTCGTCATGCCGCCCCAGGCCTGGGTGCTGAAACGCGAGATCCTCTGGATTCCTTTAGTCGGCTGGGCGACGTGGATGCTGAAGTGCATCGCGATCGATCGGGGCGCCGGGCACCGCGCGGTCAACCAGGTGCTCGACCAGGGCCGCGAGCGGCTCGCGGTCGGTATCTGGGTGCTCGTCTTTCCGGAAGGCACGCGGATGGAGCCGGGCCAGACCCGCAAGTACGGCATGTCCGGCGCGCTCCTCGCATCGCAGGCCGGGGTGAAGATCGTCCCGGTCGCGCACAACGCGGGCGACTTCTGGCCGCGGCGCGGACTGCTCAAGAAGCCCGGCCTGATCCGCGTCGTGATCGGACGGCCGATCGAGGCGGCGGGTCGCGACCCGCGCGAGCTCAATGCCGAAGTGCAGGCGTGGATCGAAGGGACGATGCGGGAGATCAGCGCAGCCGGCCGCTAGCTCCGGAGGCGCGTCCGTGGAACGTCACCACGGCGTACTCGGCAATCTCGTTCGCCGCTTGGTCGACGGCTCAAGTGCATCGAGCCGCCAATGCATCGCCGGCATCGAGCGTGTGGCGCCGGCAGCCGAATGACGGCAGCGCCAGGCGCCGCGGCTGCGCCGGTTGAGTACGACAGTGCAAGCACGGCGGCCAGTGCAAGCGTCGTCCACAGAATGCGATCGATGTGATGAGTGGCTTTCATTGGCATGGCTCGTTCGTTCTGAGACGAAATCTCTCCCTCAATACTTAGAGCGTCGGAAGGAGATCGGAGTTTGCGTTTTCAGGACCCAGATGCGCTACCTGTCGGACGTCTATAAACATCCAATCTGACGGTACTCATTTGATTTTGGGAAGCGGCCCCTGACGGGCCGCTTTTTTGCGGACGACTGGCGTTTCAGACGTCCAGATTGGACACGTAAAGCGCGTTCTTCTCGATGAATTCGCGGCGCGGCTCGACCGCGTCGCCCATCAGCGTCATGAAAATATCGTCGGTCGCGGCAGCATCTTCAATCCGCACTTGGAGCAGGCGCCGCACTTCCGGGTTGATCGTCGTTTCCCAGAGCTGCCCGGGGTTCATTTCGCCCAGGCCCTTGTAGCGCTGGATGGCCTGCCCCTTGCGCGCCTGTTCGAGCAACCAGGCCATCGCTTCCGGAAACGCCGTGATCTCCTGGCGCTCGTCGCCGCGCATCACGTACGCGCCGGTTCCCAGGAAGTCGTTCAGCGTGCTGCCGAGTTCCGCGATGCGTCCGTATTCCGCCGACTCGAAGAACTCCGGCTGCAGGTGCTTCTCGGTCGTGACGCCGTGTTCGGTGCGGGTGACGTCCACCCGGTCGGGTTCGCCCGCCTCGGTCCGCCGCACCGACAACGCATAGCGGTGCACCAGGCTGCCGTCGGAGTTGAGGCGCGCCTCCAGTTCCTTCGCCCAGCCCTCGAGCCAGGCGATGTCCGCGAATTGCTGGCTGCCGACTGTGCGCATGGCGATCAGCTGCTCCAGCAGCCGGCGGTCGTAGCGGCGCGACCAGCGGCTGATGATCGCCTTCACCTCCATGTACTGGCGCGCAAGCATCTCGAGCCCGGAACCGCTGAGCGGCGGCGCCTCCGGATTCACGTAGAGCGCCGCATCATCGAGCGCGCTCGTCAGCAGCAGCTGGTCCAGCTCCGCCTCATCCTTGACGTAGAGTTCCTGCTTGCCGCGCTTGATCTTGAACAGCGGCGGCTGGGCAATGTAGATGTGCCCGCGCTCGATCAATTCCGGCATCTGGCGATAGAAGAACGTCAGCAACAGCGTGCGTATGTGGCTGCCGTCAACGTCCGCATCCGTCATAATTATCACGCGGTGATACCGCAGCTTGCCGGCGTCAAAATCCCCCGGGCCGATGCCGGTTCCGAGCGCGCTGATCAACGTCACCACTTCCTGGGACGACAGCATCTTGTCGAAGCGCGCCTTCTCGACGTTCAGGATTTTGCCCTTGAGCGGCAGCACGGCCTGGGTGCGCCGGTCGCGGCCCTGCTTGGCCGAGCCGCCGGCGGACTCGCCCTCGACCAGGAAGATCTCGGACTTGCCCGGATCCTTCTCCTGGCAGTCGGCGAGCTTGCCGGGCAGTCCCGAGGAATCGAGCGCGCCCTTGCGCCGGGTCATTTCGCGCGCCTTGCGCGCCGCCTCGCGGGCGCGTGCGGCGTCGATGATCTTGAGGCAGATCGCCTTCGCGTCCGCCGGGCGCTCGAGCAGGAATTCGCCCAGCTTCTGGGCCACCACGGATTCCACCGCGCCCTTGACCTCGGATGAGACCAGTTTGTCCTTGGTCTGCGACGAAAATTTCGGATCCGGCATCTTGATCGACAGGATTGCCGTCATGCCCTCGCGCGCGTCGTCGCCCGTCAGCGAGACGTTCTCGCGCCTGGCGAGGCCTTCTTTGTCGATGAATTCGTTGATTTTCCGCGTCAGCGCGGCGCGGAAGCCCGCGAGGTGCGTGCCGCCGTCCTTCTGCGGGATATTGTTCGTGTAGCAGTACATGGATTCCTGATAGGAATCGTTCCACTGCGCCGCGACCTCCACCGACACCAGGCCTTCCTGCCCCTGGAAATAGAAGATGTTCGGATGAATCGCCGTGCGGCTGCGATTCAGGTACTGCACAAAGGCGCTGACGCCGCCCTGGTGCTCGAATACGTCGCTCTTGTCCTCGCGCTCGTCGATCAACTCGATGCGCACGCCGGAATTCAGGAAGGACAGCTCGCGCAGGCGCTTGGCCAGCCAGTCGTACGAGAACGTCGTGTTCGTGAAGATCGTGTTGCTGGGCTTGAACCGGATGGTGGTGCCGCGTTCGGTCGTGTTACCGACGATCGCGAGCGGCCCCTGCGGCTCGCCCATCTTGTATTGCTGGCGGTGCAGCTTGCCGTCGCGCGCGATCGACAGCGTCAGCGCGCCGGACAGTGCGTTGACCACCGAGACGCCGACGCCGTGCAGTCCGCCGGCGACCTTGTACGAGTTGTCGTCGAATTTTCCGCCGGCGTGCAGCACGGTCATGATGACCTCGGCCGCCGAACGCTGTTCTTCCTGGTGAATATCGGTCGGAATGCCGCGGCCGTTGTCGGTGACGGTCACCGATTCGTCCGCGTGGATGGTGACCACGATGCGGTCGCAATGACCGCCGAGCGCCTCGTCGATCGAGTTGTCGACGACCTCGAAAACCATGTGGTGAAGGCCGGTACCATCGTCGGTATCGCCGATGTACATGCCAGGCCGTTTGCGAACCGCTTCGAGCCCCTTCAACACCTTGATTTTGCTGGAATCGTAGGCGTCGGGTCGGGGAGTCTCGGGGCCTGGCTGCATGATCCCGAAACTGTATCAAAAAAATACAGTTTTTGCTTTGTTTTTCAGGCGCTTGCCGCGACGCTCGGCCGTCGCGGCAAGCCCTTGTTCAGCGCTCGAGTTTCTGACCCGGTTTCAGGTCTTCCGGCACGGGAGAAAGCGCGCTCAGATTCTTCAGTCCCTGGACGCTGATGTCCGCCCACTGCCGAAAAAGCGCGCGGAAATCGCCGAGATTCGTCACCTGGTTCGCGATCGTCAGGCGGCCGGAGTTCCGCGTCGCGCGCCGATCCAGCGCGCGGCCGAGCAATGCGCCGCTGCTCGAATCCCGCGCTTCGAGAAACAACGTCGCCTCGCCCGCTTCCATCGTGTACGAATACGAGCGGCTGCTGCTTTGCGTGTCGGGTGCGGAGATGTAGAGATCGACGACTCCCGTGCGCACGCGCAGCACGTCGGCGCCCGGCGCCGTGACGATCTCATAACCTGCTTTCGTAAAGGCTTCGGCGAATACCTCGTTGAAATTGTCGCGCGCCGCCGCCGCGATTTTCTCGGCGTCTTCCTGCGTGATGCGCCGCGACAGGCTGGCTCCGGTGTTGACGCCTTTCATCCAGTTCTTGCGAAAAGCGACGACCGTCTGATCCAGCATCAGTTTCTTGTACGGACGGAAATCAGCGCCCGGCATCAGGAATGCCGCGTCCATGCGCTTCGGTTTTACTTCGACGAGTCCGTCCCATGAATTCGAAGTCGTCACATCCTGCGCGCCCGCGCTCGCGGCGATCAGGCACAGCCACGCACCCAGCCAGATCACTCTTGTCTTGTTCATCTCATTCACCGTTTTCGAGTTCGATCGACACGCCCGCATGTAGGCCGGGCAAATGATTCCACGAGACAATTTGCCCGGGCTACTGAGACGGCGCCGAGGAGGTTCCAGTTCGTCGCGTCGCGATACCATCGATAATGATGCCAATATGCTGCTATCGTCGTCGATCATGCGCCTATTTTCTCGTCTCTCTTATCCGTCAGGCGGACGTCACCCGCCCCTGTTTCACGTGGAACATCCGGGCGTTGTCTGGCAGGCCGGGGATTTCCGCGCGCAGCGACGTGATCCAGAGTTGCGCCGGCACTGCTTGCACGAGCTTCATCAGGCGCGCCAGATTGTCTGCGTCCAGCTCCGCAGCCGGATCGTCAAGCAGCAGAGCGGATCGGCCGGGCCGCTCCTGCTCCTGGATTTCCAGCTGCGCAAGCATCAGCGCGGCGGCTACCAGTTTTTGCTGGCCCCGGGAAACATGATCCTTTGCAGGCCGGCCATCGATCTGGACGATGACATCGCCGCGATGTGGGCCGGCCTGCGTCGCCCGATAACGCCGATCGCGGGGCCGGCTACTTTGAAGCGCTTCCAACAAGGCCTGCTCCGGATCCCATCCGGCGCTGTGAGCGAGCGTGATTGGGCGATCGAGCAATGCCCGGCCAATGGTTTCCAGCGGCACCGAAAGCCTCGATAAATACGCCTCGCGTTGCCGCGCGAGGCTCTCACCGCTGGTCGCGAGCTCCTGTTCCCAGGCCGCCAGGTCTTGGTCGCCGCGATCCTGTTTCAGTGCGGCATTGCGTTGGCGCAGCGCCAAATGGTAGCGGCGCCAGTTGTCGAGGAAGGCATGTTCCACGTGGAACACGCCCCAGTCGAGAAACCGGCGACGTCGCCCGGGGCCTTCCTCGAGGAGCTTGTGGACTTCGGGGTCGATCACCTGAGCGGGAAATTGCTCCGCGAGATCCGCGATCCCTTCGGCCGGCGCGCCACCCACGCGCCACTCGGTTTCCTTTCGGCCTGCGCGGACACCGAGCGGAACGGCGGCGGGTCCCGCATCGCTGCGGCCGGCGATCAGGAAGGCCTCCTGTCCGTGGCGAATCAGCGCGTCTCGGCGCCGGCTGCGAAAGGAGCGCCCGCGGCCCAGGAAAAAAGCGGCTTCCAGCAGGCTGGTCTTGCCGGAGGCGTTGGGTCCAACGAAAAGGTTGGCGCGGGGATCCAGCTCGAGCTCGACTTCGGCGAGACAGCGGAATTGCTCGGCGCGGAACCAGCCGAGGGGCATGAAGCCCCTAGAGCCGCATCGGCATCACGACATACCGCGCGCTGGTCGCACCCGGTGCGCGCACCAGGCAACTTGAATTGCCGTCGGTCACGCCGATCTCGACCTCGCTGCCGTCGACGGCCGCGAGCGCATCGAGCAGATAGCCGACATTGAAGCCGACTTCCAGGTCATCGCCCTTGTAGTTGACCTCGACTTGTTCTTCGGCCTCTTCCTGTTCCGGGTTGTGCGCCTGTAGCGTCAGCGAGTTCTTCTTCAGCGCCAGGCGGATGCCGCGATATTTTTCGTTCGCAAGAATGGACGTGCGCTGCAGCGCGGAACGCAGCACTTCGCGATCCGCGACCACGGCCTTGGGCGGAGCAGCGGGAATGACGCGGCCGTACTCCGGGAAGCGTCCGTCAATAAGCTTCGATGTGAAGCGAACTTCGCCGATCTGCGCTCGAACGTGATTAGATCCTATCGTGATCGATACGTCACCCGCGGTGCCCAGGAGACGCTGGAGTTCGAGTACGCCCTTGCGGGGAATGATGACCTGCTGATGGCCACCATTCGTAGGAAGATCCATCTCGCACAATGCCAGACGATGGCCGTCAGTCGCGACCGTTCGCAGCATTTTCCCATCCGTTTCCAGCAACATCCCATTCAAGTAATAGCGAACGTCCTGCTGCGCCATCGAAAAGTGGGTCTTGTCCAGTAGCCGTTTGAAATCGGCCTGAGCAAGCTGGAGGGTCTGCTGCTGTGCGAGTTCATCGATAACCGGGAAGTCGGCGGCCGGCAGCGTGGCCAGTACGAACCGGCTGCGCCCGGCTTTGAGGGTGACCTTGTCGCCGTCCTGGCTGACGTTCAGCGTAGCGCCGTCCGGCAGCGAGCGGCAGATGTCGAGCAGCTTCCGACCCGGGATCGTCAGTCGGCCATCGGCCGCGGATTTGATTTCCGCACTCGCGACGAGCTCGACTTCCAGATCGGTCGCGGTGATGGACAGCTTGCCCTGTTCAGCGGATAGCAACAGGTTCGCGAGAATCGGCATGGTCTGCCGTCTTTCGACGACGCCGATGACGGACTGCAGGGCGGCGAGCAGGCTTTCGCGTTCGGCACTGAATTTCATCTGTGCACCTGATTCATTAACGATGTTTCTTATAACTGTAGTAGCAGTAGAGCGCGGCATTTTCGGTGGAAAAGTCCTGAAAAGCGACCGCAGGCAAAGGCTTCGGCGAGGATCAACCCGGTGGAGCGATGCGCCGCATCCTATGGCACCCCTGTGGACGTACTGTGGAGCGAAAACCGCGCCACCGCGACCCACACATTATCCACATCAACCGGTCAGGATTCGCAACAGGTTGAGATAATCTTCCGTCGCCCGCCGCTCTGTTTCGCGCAAGCTCTTCACCCGATCGCAGGCATGCATCACGGTCGTATGGTCGCGACCGCCGAAAGCGTCGCCGATCTCCGGCAGGCTGTGATTCGTCAGCTCGCGCGCGAGCGCCATGGCCACCTGGCGCGGCCGCGCGATCGAACGGCTGCGGCGCTTCGACAGGAGGTCCGCGACGCGGATCTTGTAGTACTCCGCCACGGTCTTCTGGATGTTCTCGATCGTGACCAGGCGTTCCTGCGCGGCGAGCAGATCTTTCAGCGCCTCGCGTGCCAGCTCGAGCGTCACGGGCCGGCCCGTGAAGCGCGAGGTCGCGAGTACGCGCCGCAGCGCGCCCTCCAGTTCGCGGACATTGGAACGGATGCGTTTTGCGATGAAAAAGGCCACTTCTTCGGGTAAATCGCCGCCCGCGGCCTGTGCCTTGGCCATCAGGATCGCGACGCAGGTTTCGAGTTCCGGCGGCTCGATCGCGACGGTCAGCCCCCAGCCGAAGCGGGACTTCAGCCGCTCCTCGAGGCCGTCGACCTCTTTCGGGTAGCGGTCGCAGGACAGCACGATCTGCTGCTGGCCCTCGAGCAGCGCATTGAACGTGTGGAAGAATTCTTCCTGCGAACGATCCTTGCCGGCGAAGAACTGGATGTCGTCGATCAGGAGCGTGTCGAGGGTGCGGTAGGTCTGCTTGAATTCCGCGATCGTGTTGTGCTGCAGGGCGCGCACCATGTCGCTGACGAAGCGCTCGCTGTGCAGGTACGCGATGCGCGCGCCGGGGCGCCGCTCGCGGATCAGGTTGCCGATCGCGTGCATCAGATGCGTCTTGCCGAGTCCGACGCCGCCATAGATGAATAGCGGGTTATAGGCCTTTCCCGGGTTCTCGCCGACCTGGATGGCGGCCGCGCGGGCGAGCTGGTTGCTCTTTCCCTCGACGAAGGTCGGAAACGTGAAATCCGGATTGAGACGGCTGCCGATCAGCCGCTGTTCGCGCGGCCGCACAGCGGCGACCGGGTTTTCCGGCGCGGAAGAGGGTGCCGGAGCGTCTTCGCGGCGCGAGCCGATCTCGAGCGAGACCGCGGGACGGTGACCATTGCCGGCGGCACCGACCAGCTCCTGGATGCGGCCGAACAGGTTCTGCTCGATCCAGTTCACGACGAAACGGTTGGGCGCCAGCAGCTGCAGCCGGCCGTCCTGTTCGACGGCCTGCAGGGGGCGCACCCAGGTATTGAACTGCTGCTCCGGCACCTCGGTTTCGAGTTGACGCAGACAACGATGCCAAAGCGAGCCCTGCACGAGCGAATCCCCGCTTGAAAATTCTTCGACGGAAGAGCGGTGGAGTCTAAGGCCGCCCGCCGGCGCGCGCCAGAGTTATCCACAGCCTTTCGCGGTTGACAGGATTGGCGCCGCTCCGTAACCTTGCCGCCCTTTGCCAGCATCTGTAGCCCCTTAAATTTCAAAGGTTTGGGATCGCCGCCATGAAGCGCACCTACCAGCCGAGCAAGATCAAGCGCAAGCGCACGCACGGGTTCCGCGCCCGCATGGCGACGAAGAAAGGACGTCAGGTCCTGAAGCGCCGCCGCGCCAAGGGCCGCAAGCGCCTGGCCGTCACCGAAAAACGCTGACGAGTGTTCCTACGTCGGCGCGTCACGGATTGCGGGCCGGTCAAAAACTCCGCACCGCCGCCGAGTTCGAACGCGCGCGCAAGGGTCGCGAACGCCATGGGGATGCCTTTTTCCAGATCTACTGCGCTGTCAATGACGCGGGCATCGCCCGGCTTGGCATGGCCGTCGGCACGCGCGCGATCGGCAATGCGGTCCGGCGCAATCGCCTGCGCCGCCTGATCCGCGAATCCTTCCGCATGCACCGTCAGGAGCTCCCCGCGCTGGACGTGTTCGTGACCGCACGTCCGGCCGCGCGCGCGGCCGGCAACGCCGAAATTTTCGCGAGTCTCGCCGCGCTGTGGCAGGCGATCCGGTCGGCACGATGAAAAAGCTGCTGCAGATTCCGATTCACCTGTACCGGTTCGTATTGAGCCCCTTCCTAGGCGGCAACTGCCGGTATCACCCGAGCTGTTCGACGTATGCGCTCGAGGCGATCGAACGCCACGGCGCCGCGCGCGGCGCCTGGCTCGCGACCAGGCGCATCTGCCGTTGCCATCCCTGGGGCGGCGCGGGCCACGACCCGGTCCCGGAGGCACGCCGCACATGACGAATCCGCGTGCGCTGCTGTGGCTCGGCCTGGGCCTGGTCCTGTGGCTCAACGTCAACGCCTGGATCAAGGATTATTCGCGTCCGCCCGAACCCGTCGTCAAAACCGCGGAGACGACCGAAGCGCCGGCGCCGACGCCCGCCGCGGGGCTCGCGGATGAATTGCCGACTGTCACGGCAGATAACGCGCCCGCGGCGCCGGCGGGATCGCCAGCCGTTTCCGGCGCGAACGTCTCCGCACCGGCGGCGGGTGGGGCGCGCAGCGTGCGCATCGCGACCGACGTGCTCGACCTCGATCTCAGTCTCGCGGGCGGCGAACTGATCCGCGCGGATTTGCCGGCGTATCCGCGACACAAGGACGATCCGACGGTGCCGATGCGCCTGTTCAACACCGATTCGAAGGACACGCTGTTCCTGTTCCAGTCCGGCCTCACGAGCGGCGAAGCGGGCCGGAACGAACCGAATCACAAGGCGCCCTATACGACAACCGCGACGGAATTCCGTCTCGCACCGGGCAGCGAGACGCTCGAAGTGCCGCTGACCTGGAGCGACGGCGCCGGCCTCACCGTCACGAAGACTTTCGTTTTCCGTCGCGGCTCGTACGCGATCGGACTCCGTTACCACGTCCAGAATGCGGGCACTGCGCCGGTGCGGCTCGCGTCCTATGCCCAGTTCCTGCGCCACTCGCAGGGCACCGAACGATCGATGTTCGACCCGGAGACGTATTCGTTCCGCGGTCCGGCGTACTACGACGGCGCGAGCTACCAGAAGCTCGACATGGAGGACGAGGAAGACCGCGTCCTGTCGCGTACGATCACCGGCGGATGGGTCGCCGGCATGCAACATCATTTCGTCGCAGCGATCGTGCCGGCGGCGGGGAAGCCGTACCAGTACGAAGTGAAGGTCGAAGACCTCGACTACCTGCTGCGCGTGGTCGGGCCCGCGGAAACCGTGCCGCCCGGCGCCAGCGCGGATTTCGCGGAAACGCTGTTCGTCGGCCCGAAACTGCAGGACCAGCTCAAGGCCACGGCCCCGAAGCTCGAGCTGACTGCCGACTACGGCCTGCTGACGATATTGGCGCAGCCGCTGTTCTGGCTGTTGTCGAAGATCTATGACTTCGTCGGCAACTGGGGGCTCACGATCATCATCGTGACTTTCCTGATCAAGCTCGTCTTCTACAAACTGTCGGAGACCAGCGGCCGCTCGATGGCGAAGATGAAGACGGTCGCGCCGCGGCTCAAGGCCGTGCAAGAGCGGTACAAGGACGATCGCGAGGGCCAGGCGCGCGCGATGATGGAGCTCTACAAGCGCGAAAAGATCAACCCGGTCGCCGGCTGCCTGCCGATGCTCGTGCAAATCCCGTTCTTCCTCGCTTTTTACTGGGTGCTGCTGGAAAGCGTCGAGATGCGCCAGGCGCCGTTCTTCGGCTGGATCCAGGACCTTTCCTCGCGCGATCCGTATTTCATCCTGCCGATCCTGATGGGCGTGGCGATGTTTGCCCAGTTCAAGCTGAACCCGACGCCGCCGGATCCGGTGCAGGCGAAGGTCTTCGCCTTCATGCCGGTGATCATGACCGCGATGTTCATGTGGTTCCCGTCGGGACTGGTACTGTACTGGCTGACGAATACAGGGCTGTCGATCGCGCAGCAATGGAAGATCAACCGCGTGGTCGAGGCCGAGGCGAAAAAACACCGCAGCAACTGACAACGATGGGGAAACCAGCATGAACACTGCAAACCGGAAGCTGACGATCGTCGCGACAATCCTCGGACTCGCAACCGGCGTCGCGGCAATGCTCGCATGGGCGGGCGGGCAGGACGGGATCGTCGAGGCGAAGAAGCCGGCAGCCATGACGGTGCATGTCGGTGGCCACGGCGGCGACGGCATCGCGAAAAAGCTCAATGAGCTGCACGTGAAAATGGCCGGGGACGGCTGGCAGTTCGCCGACATGGAGCCCCACAGCGAGAACGGCGATACTGAAGGCGCCTGGGTCACGTACACGAAGCCGTGACGGACGCCGCCAGCGGGCGATGGACGCCGATCCGGAAATAATCCGCACCGAAGGACTGCAGCGGCGCTACCCGATGGGGCGGACCGCGATCCAGGCGCTGCGCGGAATCGATCTGATCGTGCGACGCAATGAGTACGTCGCCGTCATGGGGCGTTCCGGCTGCGGCAAGTCGACGCTCATGAATATCCTGGGTTGTCTCGACACGCCGGACGACGGGCGGTACTGGTTGAACGGCCGGCTGGTCTCGCAACTCGCCGACGGCGAACTCGCACGCATCCGCAACCGCAAGATCGGATTTGTGTTCCAGACATTCGCACTGCTACCGCGCCTGACTGCGCTCGCCAATGTCGAGATGCCACTTGCTTATGGCGGCGTGCGTCGGACGGAACGCAGGCAGCGCGCCCAGCGCGCGCTCGACAGCGTCGGCCTCGGCGACCGCGCACTGCACCGGCCAGCGGAACTTTCCGGCGGCCAGCGCCAGCGGGTCGCGATCGCCCGCGCGCTGGTGACCGAACCCGCGCTCTTGCTCGCGGACGAGCCGACCGGCAATCTCGACAGCGCGACCGGCGCGGAAATACTCGCTCTGTTCGACGCGCTGCATGGCGCCGGCAACACCATCGTGCTCGTCACCCACGAGCGCGACATCGCGCGGCGCGCCGGGCGAACAATCCAGCTTCGCGACGGTCTGGTGGTAGACGACACGATGAATCCCGGGGGAACCCATGCCGCCGCGTGACAAGCATCTGGCCGCGGCGGCGATGGCGGCTGTCGGGATCCTCGCATCCTGCGGCGACGGCGCCGATCCCGCGCCGCAATACGAGACCGCGGCCGTGGAACGCGGCGACCTCAGCGTCGTGGTCGAGGCCTCGGGCACGATCGAGCCCATCAGCAGCGTCGAAGTGAAATCCAAGGCCTCGGGCGAGATCCTCGAGCTCGGCGCGGAGATCGGCGACACGGTCGAGGCGGGTCGGCTTCTCGTGCGCATCGATCCGCGCACTCCGCGAAACCATGCCGCGCAGGCCGAGGCAGAGGTCGCCGCGGCAGCGGCGCGGCTCGCGACGGCAAAGGCCCAGCTCGCGCGCGGCGAGAAGCTCCGTGCCGATGCCTGGATCAACGACACCGAGTACGAGGCGCTCGAACTCGCCGTCGCCAATACGCGCGCCGAGCAAGTCGCGGCTCGCGTGACGCTCGAAAATGCGCGCATCGCGCTCGAGGACACTGAAGTGCGGGCGCCGGCGTCCGGCACCATCCTGACGCGCCTGGTCGAGCCGGGCCAGGTGATCTCGTCGCCGACCCAGGACGTCGGCGGCGGCACGCTCCTGCTGACGATGGCGAATCTCGGGCGTGTGCGCGCGCGCGTGCGCGTGGACGAGACCGACATCGGCAAGCTGTCCGCAGGCATTCGCGCCCGCATCCGCGTTTCCGCCTATCCGGGGCGGGTGTTCACCGGCGCCATCGAAAAAATCGAGCCGCAGGCGGTGATCGATCAGAATGTCACCTTGTTCGCGGTGCTGATCGGCATCGGGAACGAAGAAGGCATGCTGCGCCCGGGGATGAATGTGGACGCCCTGTTCGACGTGGCACGGCGCCAGGCCGTGCTGACGCTGCCGCTGATGGCCTTGCGTGCGTCGCGCGACATCGACGCGACCGCGGAGATCCTGGGCGTCGAGCCCGCCGAGTTGCGCAGACAGCTGGCCGTGCCGGAGGCGGCGGATCCCGCGCGTCAGCGCGGGGCGCGCGGGTCGGGAGACGGCCAGGCCCTGCGTCTCGCCGAAGGGCTTTGGGTGGTCGCGGTGCGCGACGGTCGACGCATCCCGACCGCGGTCGATACCGGCATCACGGATCTCGACCGCGTCGAAATCACCGGCGGCCTCGCGGCAGGCGACGAAGTGCTCTTGCTGCCAACCGCAAGCCTCGCGGAAATCCAGCAGCAGATTCAAAACGTGTCGAGCCGGCGCAGCGGTATCCCCGGCCTGACGCAACGCCCCGAACCGCCATCCGCGCCGGCGCGGCCGCCGGAGCGCTGAGATGCCGTTCTGGGAAACGGTGCGCGTGGCGCTCGCATCGCTGCGCGGCAATCCGTTTCGCACCGCGCTCACGATGCTCGGCGTCATCATCGGCGTGGCCGCCGTGATCGCGATGCTCGCGCTCGGCCGCGGCGCGACCCGCGCCGTCGACCAGCAACTCGCGGCGCTTGGCGCGGACGTATTGACCGTCACGACCGGCATGCGCTGGGCGCAGGGCGTCGCGCGGGAACAGCAGACGCTGACCATGGGCGATGCGGATGCGCTCGCCAGGGACGCGCGTCATCTGGCCGCGGTCGTGCCGGAGCAGGTCGGTCGCGAGCAACTGCGTCTCGGTGCGCGCAATTTCAGCATCCAGGTCATCGGCACGCGGCCGGACTACGCGCAGGTCCACGGCTACGAACTGGAAGCGGGGCGGATGTTCGGCGCGTCGGACGACGCCGCGCGCCGCCGCGTGGTCGTGCTCGGCGGCGAGTTTCCGGAACTGGTCGGCGTCCCGGCCGCCGGCCTGATCGGCGCGACGGTCGTGATCAAGAATGTTCCGTTCGAGGTTGTCGGCGTCTATCGCCGCAAAGGCGCCGTCGGTTTCGGCAGTCCCGACGACGATGCGTACATTCCACTCGGCACTTCGCGTTTTCGCCTCCGTGGCAGTGACGAGGTGCAGAACATCTCGGCGCTGGTCGCGCCCGGCAGCGAGCTGGCGCAGGCCATGGTCGAGATCGAGCGCGTGCTCCGGCGCGAGCACGCACTGCTGCCGGGCCGCGACAACGATTTCACGTTGCTCGACCGGCGCCAGTTCCTCGCGACGCAGCAGGAGACGACCCAGATCCTGAGCTTCCTGCTGGCTGGAATAGCGGGCGTGAGCCTCGTGGTCGGCGGCATCGGCATCATGAACATCATGCTGGTCACAGTCACCGAACGGACGCGCGAAATCGGCATCCGCAAGGCGATTGGCGCGACACGCGGCAACGTCCTACGCCAGTTCCTGGTCGAATCCGTGATCATGTGCCTGCTTGGCGGAATCGCGGGTATTGCGCTCGGCGTGGGCACCGCCGCGCTGCTTTCGCGCGTGGCCGGCTGGCAGACGGCAGTCACTTTCCAATCGCTCGCGCTCGCATTCGGCTTCAGCGCGGGTGTTGGCGTGGTGTTCGGCCTGTGGCCGGCGCGCCGTGCTGCGCGCCTCGATCCGATCGAGGCGCTGCGCCACGAGTGACGGCGGGCGGGAACGGCGCACGCGCGGCTACAATCGAATTGACATGATAGAAACCGGCATGGACGCAGGACCACCGCTGCTGCCGGGGCAGGCAGGTGCTGTACCTCGATTTCGACGGTACGCTGGCGGAGCTTGCGCCGAGCCCGGATCAGGTCGTCGTCGACGAGTCGCTGCCGGCTTTGCTCGCTGCGCTCGCGGCGCAGCTCGACGGCGCAGTCGCGATCCTGACGGGCCGTCGGCTTGCCGCCATCGACGCGCTCATCGCGCCGGTCAGCCTGGCCGGCGCCGGGCTGCATGGCGCGGAGCTGCGCCCCAAACCCGGCGTCACGATTTTTCGCGGCGAACCGGCGACCGCATCACCGCTGGTGCGACGTCTGCGCAAGCGATTCGAGGACGACCCGCGCGTGCTCGTCGAGGACAAGGATGTCGCGGTCGCACTGCACTTCCGGCGCGCGCCCGCGCGCGCCGCGGAATGCCGCGAGGCGATGCGAGCCTATGCGCCACCCTGGCTCTTCGACGTGATCGACGGCAGCGAAGTCGTCGAGGCCCGCCCGCGCGGCGCGGACAAGGGGGCGGCGCTCCTGGCTCTGTCGCGGCTCGAGCCTTTCGCCGGGCGGCTGCCGGTCTGCGTCGGCGACGACCGCACAGACGAGGACGGAATCGCGGCAGCGCAGGCCTTGAAAGGTTTCGGCGTCAAGGTCGGCAGCGGCGCCGAGCGCCGCACGCTATCGGATCGGCACCGTGCCGGAAGTGCATCGCTGGCTGCGGGCGAGCCTCGCGGGCTGGGAAAGGGAGCGCGCGCGATGAGCGGCGTCGCGACACTCGATCTCGGCGTCGTCGGCAACTGCATCCTGTCCGCGCTGATCGACCGCGACGCGCGCGTCGTCTGGGCCTGCCTGCCGCGACCGGACGGCGATCCGGTGTTCCATGCGCTGGTCGATGACGCGGACGCCGCCGATGCGCGCGGCTGCTGGTCGATCGACCTGGTCGGGAAAAACCGCAGCGAGCAGGAATACGTCGGCAACACGGCGATCCTGTCGACGCGGCTCTTCAGCGAGAACGGCTCGGCGATCGAGGTGATCGATTTCTGTCCGCGCTTCGAGCAGCGCGGGCGCATGTTCCGGCCGCAGACGCTGGTGCGGCGCGTGCGCACGCTCGCCGGCACGCCGCGCATCAGCGTGCGCCTGCGCCCCGGCTTCGGCTACGGCACGCAGTCGCCATCGATAACGCACGGCAGCAATCACATCCGCTACGTCGGCGCCGATCGCGTGCTGCGCCTGACGACCGACGCGCCGGTCAGCTATCTGCTGTCGGAATCCCCGTTCCTGCTGGAGTCCAGCGCGAATTTCGTGTTCGGCGCCGACGAGACGCTCACCGACGGCGTCGAGCAGACCGCGCGCGCGTTCCAGGAGGAGACGGACCTGCACTGGCGTCAATGGACGCGCCGGCTCGCGCTGCCACCGGAGTGGCAGGACGCCGTGATCCGCGCCGCGATCACGCTGAAGCTCTGCACTTTCGAGGAGACGGGCGCGATCATCGCCGCGATGACGACCAGCATCCCGGAGGCGCCCGGCACCGGACGGAACTGGGACTATCGCTACTGCTGGCTGCGCGACGCGTTCTTCGTCGTGCGCGCGCTGAATTCGCTGTCGGAAGTCGACACGATGGAACATTACATGCGCTATCTCGCGAACCTCGTCGGCAACGCGCCGGACGGGCACCTGCAGCCGGTGTACGGCGTCGGGCTCGAGCGGCGCCTGCAGGAATACGAGATCACGACGCTGGCCGGCTATCGCGGCATGGGTCCGGTGCGCGTCGGCAACCAGGCGTTCGAGCACCTGCAGCACGACGTCTACGGCAACGTGATCCTCGCCACGACACAGGCCTTCTTCGACCGCCGCCTGCTGCGTCCCGCGACGATGCAGGATTTCACGCGTCTCGAGCGTGTCGGCGAACAGGCGTATGGCGTCTATGCGACCCCGGACGCGAGCATGTGGGAACTGCGCACGCGCGAGCGCGTGCACACGACCTCCGTGCTGATGTGCTGGGCCGCCTGCGACCGGCTGGCGCGCATTGCGGAGCGCATGTTGCGGCCGGAGCGCGCGCTCGTGTGGCGGACCCGCGCCGACGAGATCCGCGCGGCGATCGAGAGCCGCGCGTGGGACGCGGGGCGCAACAGCTTCATGGACAGCTTCGGCGGCTCGGACGTCGAGGCGGGGCTGCTGCTGATGGTGGAGGTCGGATTCCTGGCCGCGAACGATCCGCGTTTCGCCGGCACCATGCGGGAAATCGAGCGCCGACTGCGGCGCGGCCGGCACCTGTTCCGCTACGCCGCCGCGGACGATTTCGGCCTGCCGACGACCGCATTCAACATCTGCACGTTCTGGTACATCGACGCGCTCGCGCGCATGGGCCGCCGTGACGAGGCGCGCGAGCTCTTCGGACACATGCTCGCCTGCCGCAATCACCTGGGCCTGCTGTCCGAAGACACGGATCCGGAGACGGGCGAAGCCTGGGGCAATTACCCGCAGACCTATTCGCTGGTCGGCATCATCAATGCCGCGACCCGGCTGTCCGGCGGCTGGGACACGCTGGTATGAGCCGCGCGCGGCGCCTCGTCGCCGTGTCGAACCGCGTCGGGCCGGTGCGCAATGCCGCCGCGGCCGGCGGCCTCGCGGTCGGGCTCGTCGACGCATTGAAGGAGCATGGCGGGCTCTGGTTCGGCTGGAGCGGGCGCGTCGCCGCGTCGGCACGTTCGAGGCTGCGCCTGGAGAAAGTCGAAGGGCTCACGCTCGCGACCGCTCGACCTGACGCAGAAGGAGCTGGACGGGTACTACAGCGGCTTCAGCAACAACTGCCTGTGGCCGCTCCTGCATTTCCGCATCGACCTGACGCGCTTCGAGCGCGGCGAGTTCGACACTTACCGGCGCGTCAACCGCCGCTTTGCGCTCGCGCTTCACAAGCTGCTGAAGCCGGATGACCTCGTCTGGGTGCACGATTTCCAGTTGCTGACGCTCGCGGAGGAACTGCGCAAGCTCGGCGCGCGCCAGCGCATCGGGTTTTTCCTGCACACGCCATTTCCGCCGACCGAGATACTCTCCACGCTGCCCGCCCAGGAAGAGCTGATGCGCGCGCTGTTCGCGCATGACCTCGTCGGGTTCCAGACGCCCGAGGACCTCGGCCGCTTCCAGGAGCACGCCGCCTGGGCGCTGAATGGCACGGTGCGCGGCCGCACGGTTTCCGCGTTCGGACGGCCGCTTCACGCGGGCGCCTTCCCGATCGGCATCGACGTCGACGAGTTTCACCGTTTCGCATTCGCGCCGCCCGGCAGCCTCGAGTTCGCGCGCATGCGCCGCGTCGCTGGCCGGACGCGACCAGTTCATCGGCGTCGACCGGCTCGACTACAGCAAGGGGCTGTTGCGGCGCATGGACGCCTTCGGCCGCTATCTCGAACGGTACCCGAAAGCCCATGGCCAGGTGATCCTGCTGCAGGTCGCGCCGGTCAGCCGCGGCCACCTCGAGTCCTACCGCGATTTTCGCGACGAGCTCGAGCGCGAGGCCGCCGGCATCAACGGCCGCTTCGCGCGCTTCGACTGGACGCCCGTTCACTACCTGAGCCGGGCGCTGCCGAGGCGGACCCTCGCCGGCCTCTACCGGGCGAGCCGCGTCGGCATCGTGACACCGATGCGCGACGGCATGAACCTGGTGGCGAAGGAATACGTCGCGGCGCAGGATCCCGCCGATCCCGGCGTGCTGGTGCTGTCGCGGTTCGCCGGCGCGGCGCAGCAGATGACTGCCGCGCTCCTCGTCAATCCCTACGATGCCGAGGAGACGGCGGAGGCGCTGCACGTCGCGCGCGCGATGCGGCCCTCCGAACGCCGCCAGCGGCACCAGGTGTTGATGAAACGCCTGCGCGTGTTCGATGTCCGGCGCTGGCGCAGCGATTTCCTGGCGGCGCTCACGGCGGCGCCGCCCTGGCGCGCCCGCCCACGGACCGCGTAATGATCCTGGTCGGCGACATCGGTGGCACGCGCACACGTCTCGCGCTCGCCAGCCGCGAGAACGGCGCGTGGCGGATCTCGCGATTGCAGGAACGTCCGACCGCAGCGGATCTGGTACCGGCGATCCGCGAATTCCTCGCGGCTGCCGGCGGCCCCGCCATCGAGACGGCGGCGTTCTGCGGCGCCGGCGCGGTCGCCGAGGACGGCAGCATCCGGTTGACAAATGTGGCGACGCTGCTTGAACCCGCTGCGCTCGCGCAGGCGGCCGGCGTCGAACGTGCGCTGCTGATCAACGATTTCGCCGCGATCGCGGAATCGCTGCCGGCGTTGAAAGCGGCCGACCTGACGCCCATCGGTGGTGGTGCGGACGCTCCTGCCGCACCGCGCGTCGTCATGGGCCCTGGCACCGGCTTCGGTGTCGCGATCGCGGCGCCCGCCAACGGACGCTGGACGGTTGTCGCCGGCGAAGGCGGCCATGCCGATCTTGCGCCGGTGGACGACGCGGAACTGGAAGCATGGCATCGACTGCGCGCGCAGCATGGGCGCGTGTCGGCGGAGACCGTCCTCTGCGGGCCCGGGCTCGAACGGTTGCACGCCGCGCTGCACGGCCCGCCGCGCCTCGACGCAGCGGAGATCGCGGAACAGGCGTGGCGCGGTGAAGCGCACGCCGCGCGCACGATCACGGTCTTCACGCGCTGGTTTGGCAGCGTCGCTGGCAACCTCGCGCTGATCGCGGGCGCGCGGGGCGGCGTGTACATCGGCGGCGGCATCATTCCGCGCTGGGGCGCGCATTTCGACGCGGCGCTCTTTCGCGCGGCCTTCGAGGACAAACCGCCTTACCGGGACTGGCTGGCCGCTATTCCGTCGTTCATCGTGACGCATCCGGCGCCGGCGCTGCTCGGTCTCGCCCAGCTCGCCGCCTCGTATACTGCGAGGGAATGACGGCGCCCACCGATACGATCGTCGCGGCGGCGACGCCGCCCGGCCGCGGCGGCATCGGCATCGTGCGCATTTCGGGCCCGGCGGTGCGATCGATTGCCGCGGGGATCATCGGCGCCGAACCGCCGCCAAGGATCGCGACGCTCGCGGATTTCTTGGACTCCGGCGGAGAGCCGCTCGACGCCGGGCTCGCACTGTTCTTCCCGGCCCCGCAATCCTTCACCGGCGAAGACGTGCTCGAGCTGCATGGTCACGGCGGGCCGGTCGTCATGGATCTGCTTGCCGCGCGCGCGATCGAACTCGGCGCACGTCCTGCGCGCGCAGGCGAATTCACCGAGCGGGCATTTCACAATGGCAAGCTGGATCTTGCGCAGGCCGAGGCGATCGCCGACCTGATTGACGCGGGTTCGGCGGAGGCGGCGCGGGCGGCGCTGCGTTCGCTCGCCGGCGACTTCTCGCGCGAGATGGTCGAGCTGGCCGCACTCGTGGTGCAGCTTCGCGTGTTCGTCGAGGCGGCCATCGATTTTCCGGACGAGGACGTCGAATTGCTGGCGAGCGAGGAGGTGCGGGCAAGACTCGCCGACATCACGCGGCGATTCGAGCGCGTCGGCCGCGCGGCGGCGACCGGGCAGGGCGCTGCGAGACGGACTTCACGTCGTGATCGCCGGCCGGCCGAATGCGGGCAAGTCGAGCCTCTTGAACGCGCTCGCAGGATTCGACGCCGCCATCGTGACCGAAATTCCGGGAACGACGCGAGACCTGCTGCGCGAGCGGATTCACGTGGATGGCCTGCCGATTCACGTCGTCGACACGGCGGGGCTGCGCGATACGACCGATGCGATCGAGGTGGAAGGCGTACGACGCGCGCGCGCGGAAGCCGCGCGTGCCGATCTCGTTCTCTACGTCGTCGACGCGCTACGTGGTCTCGATGCCGCCGAGCGATCGGGGATTCCGTCCGGTAAGGCGGCCGTGATCGTGTGGAACAAGACCGACCTGCCCGAAGCGATGCCGGCGCCCGCGTCCGCGCACGGCACGGCCGTCGTCGCCGTGTCGGCGCTGACCGGCGCCGGCCTTTCCGGCTTGCGCGAGCATTTGAAATCCGTGGCGGGTTACCAGGGCGCGGAGGCTGGCGTATTCACTGCGCGGCGCCGGCACCTCGATGCGCTCGCGCGTGCGCGAAGCCTGTTCGAGCTCGCGCAAGCGCGTCTCGGTGAACGTTCCGCTTTCGAACTTGTCGCCGAAGAGCTACGCCAGGCGCAGCGCGCACTGGGCGAAATTACCGGCGAAATGTCGAGTGATGCGCTTCTCGGCGCCATTTTCGGCCAATTTTGCATCGGCAAGTAGGCGTTGTCCGACACCGTTCTCCGCGTGGCCGCCGTATGTTGGGCACGCACATGGAGGATGGACGATGAATGACTTACCATCGATTGGCACAGCACCGGACGCCAGGCCATCGAGCGCCAAACCAGCGATCCCCAAACGGTGGCTGCTCACAGGCCTCTTCCCGGATGCGCGGCGCGCGGAGCGCGCCTACAGGGTATGCCTGCGCCGCGGTTACGAAATCGGCTCCGTCAACGTCGTCATTTCGGAGGCGACGCGGCAGAAGCTCCTCGAGAACGACAGTAACCTCTCGACCGAACTCGCGAGCCACGAGGCCGAAGGCGGCGAACTGGGCGGACCGTCCGGCGGACGCACCGGCATCCTGATCACGGTCTTCGCGGCTGTTGGTGCCGCGATGCTCGTGCCGGGACTCGGCATTGTCACGGGACCACTGGCCATCGCGCTGGCGGCGGGCGGCGCCGCGGGACTCGCCGCGGGGCTCGTCAGCGCGCTCGGCAACTGGGGCGTGCCGGATGAGCGCATCCGCGGCTACGAGGAGGCGATCCGGGCGGGCGGCATCCTGATGATGGTCGAAGTGACCAGCGACGCCGACGCGCGGAGCATCTCCAAGTCCTGGAAATTGCTGGGCGGAAGAGAGGTCCATCGGCGGTCGCAGGTTGCCGGAATTGACACCGTTTCGTCACCTGGTCGCGACTGACAGGCAGACCCGCGCTGCCTAGCATCGTCCGGGACTCTTTACAGGAGTTCCGGACATGAAAGGCAGGGCCTGGCAGACGGCCGCCATTGCGGCGGCGGCGACACTCGCACCGTTCGCGGCGTCTCGCGCGGACGCGACGATCGAAGAACTGCAGCAGCGGCTCGATGAGCAGGAACAGAAGATTCGCGTGCTGGAGCGAAAGCTCGAGTTGCAGGACGAATCCGTGGCCGCCGCGAAAGAATCGGCGCCGGTCGTCAGCGCGGGCGCGAAGGGATTCAGCCTGCGTTCGGCCGACAGCAGCAGCCAGTTGAAGATCCGCGGCGTGCTGCACGTGGATGGCAAATACACCAACGACGACGAAGCGACCGGGGTGTTCGATACGTTCCAGGCGACGCGCGTGCGGCCGGTCATCGAAGGCACGCTGGCCAGCCGATACGATTTCCGCTTCACGCCGGACTTCGGCCAGGGCCGCACGGTGATCCAGGACGCCTATGTCACAGGACGGTTTCATCCCGCCTTCGCGCTGACTGCCGGCAAGTTCAAAACCCCGGTCGGACTCGAACGCCTGCAATCGGCGAGCGACATCCGCTTCGTCCAGCGCGGCTTCCCGACGAGCCTCGCGCCGAACCGCGACCTCGGACTGCAGATCGCCGGCGACGTGCTGGACGGCCGGCTGAGCTATGCCGCGGCCGTGATGAACGGCGCGATCGACGGCGGCAGCAGCGAGACGCTGGGTGACGTCGACATCAACGACGACAAGGAATATGCGGTTCGCCTCTTCTCGCATCCGTTTGCCCAGAGCGACAGCTTCCTGTTGCGCGGATTCGGCGTCGGCGTGGCCGGCACCTGGACCGACCAGGTCGGCACGGCGCTCCAGCCGCTCCTGCCGTCGTTTCGCACCCCCGAGGGCGTGACGTTCTTCCGCTACCGTGCGGACACGACGCCGACGATCGCGGATGGCGAGCGCACGCGCATCGCCCCGCAGTTCTACTACTATGCCGGCCGCCTCGGCATCCTCGGCGAGTACACCGAGGTGTCCCAGGACGTGTCGCGCATCACCGGTACCGGCGTAAGGACGGACACGATCGACACGACCGGCTGGCAGTTGGCGGCGTCCTGGTTCCTGACCGGCGAAGAGGCGTCGTACCGCGGCTTCCAGCCGAAGTCGACTTTCTCTCCGGGCGAGGGATGGGGCGCGTTCGAACTGGTCGCGCGCGTGCAGCAGCTCGATATCGACGAGGCCGCGTTCGCGGGCGGACTGGATTCCTTCGCGGATCCCGAGGCCGCTGCCGAAAGTGCGACGGGATGGACCGTGGGACTCAACTGGTATCTCAACGAGAATCTGAAGTGGATGCTCGACTACGAGCGCACGAGTTACGACGGCGGCGCCCTCGGCGGCGCTGATCGCGACGACACGGATGCGCTGCTGCTGCGCATGGCCGTGGGATTCTGAACAGGAGAAATCGACGATGAACAAGCCGAAATTAATCACTCGCCTGCTGGCGCTGCTGGCGGCCGCCTGCGCGATGGCGGGTGCCGCCCATGCCGCGCAGACGGTGCTGCTGAACGTCTCCTACGACCCGACGCGCGAGCTCTACAACGACTACAACGCGGAGTTCATCCAGTTCTGGAAGAAGAAGTCCGGCCAGACGATTTCGATCCGCCAGTCGCACGGCGGTTCGGGCAAGCAGGCGCGCACCGTGATCGACGGCCTGCAGGCCGACGTCGTCACGCTGGCGCTCGCCTATGACATCGACGCCCTCGCCAAGCAGGGCAAGCTGCTGACCGCGAACTGGCAGGCCCGCCTGCCGGACAACAGCGCGCCCTACACCTCGACGATCGTGTTTCTCGTGCGCAAGGGCAATCCGAAGAAGATCAAGGATTGGGGCGACCTGGCGCGTACGGGCGTCTCCGTCATCACGCCGAATCCGAAGACCTCCGGCGGCGCGCGCTGGAATCACCTGGCGGCCTACGCCTGGGCGCTCAAGGCGAACGGCGGCAGCGAGGCAAAAGCCGAGGACTATCTCGGCAAGGTATACCGCAATGTGCCGGTGCTCGACACCGGCGCGCGCGGGTCGCTGACGACCTTCGCGCAACGCGGCATCGGCGACGTGCTGCTCGCCTGGGAGAACGAGGCGCATCTCGCATTGAACCAGCCGGACGGCAAGAACTTCGAGATCGTAATCCCGTCGATCAGCATCCTGGCCGAGCCGCCGGTCGCGGTCGTCGATCGCGTGGCGCTCCGACACAAGACGACCGATGTCGCGCGCGCCTACCTCGAGCACCTGTACTCGCCGGCGGCGCAGGAAATCATCGCGAAACATTACTACCGGCCGCGCAACGCGGAAGTCGCTGCGAAGTACGCAAAGCGATTCCCGGCCGTCAAACTCGTGACGATCGCGGATTTCGGCGGCTGGACGAAGGCGCAGGAAAAGCACTTCGCCGACGGCGGCGTGTTCGACCGCATCTATTCGAAGAAATAGGGCGGATCAGGACTTGAGGCGGTAGCCGACGCCGGACTCGGTCTGCAGGGGATCGTTGCCCGGCGAGACGCGCTCGAGTTTCTGGCGCAGCCGGTGCACGAGCTGCTTGAGCAGTTGCCGGTCGCCGCTGCCGCGATGGCCCCAGACGTGCGCGAGCAGGCGCTCCGCGCTGACCACGTGCCCCGCCTGCGCGATGAGGATCTGAAATAGCCGCGTCTCGAGCCTTGTGAGTCGGAGCGTTGCGCCGCCGGCGAAAGTGAGCAGTTGCGCTTCGAGATCGAGCGAGAGGGATCCCGCGGTCAGCGTGTCCGTGGACTCGATGCCGGCGCGGCGGAGCAGCGCCTTGACGCGCGCGAGCAGCGTGCGCGGGCTGAAAGGCTTCGTCAGGTAATCGTCGGCGCCGAGTTCCAGCGCGCGCACCAGGTCTTCCTCCTCGCCGCGCGCCGTCAGCATCATGACCGGCACCTGCGATTTGCCGCGGATGCTCTTGCAGACGTCGAAGCCGCTGCCGGAAGGCAGGTTGATGTCGAGCAGGACGAGATTCGGCAGCTCCCGGTCGAAGGCGGCGATGGCCGGCCCGGCGTCCGCGGCTTTGACGACGGCGTAGCCCGCATTCGTCAGCGCAAAGGCGACGAGCGCCAGCAGGTCCTGATCGTCGTCGACGACGAGGATTTTCACGCGGGCTCCGCCACGAGCGGCAGGGTAACGGAAAACCGCGTGCGGCCCTCGGCCGTGCGTGACGCGGCGACGCTGCCGCCGTGGCGGTCGACGATGGACTTGACGATCCAGAGCCCGAGTCCGAGACCGCGCGGATCGGGTTCCTCGACCGAGGAGCGGTAGAAGCGCTCGAAGATGGACTGTCCCTCCATCTCCGGTACGCCGGGGCCCGCATCCTCGATCCACAGCACGACGCCGGCATCGGTGGATTCCGCACCGATGACGATCTCGCTGTCCTCGGGGCCGAACTTGCTGGCGTTCGCGAGCAGGTTGGTGACGACCTGCGTGAGCCGCTGGGCATCGCCGGTGATCGTCGGCAGCGTGTCCGGAAGGGCGTGCCTGAGGCTTTGACGTCGCTGGGTCAACAATCCGGCGATCAGATCCTCCGCATCCTCGACGACCTGTGCGAGTACGACGGGCTGATGGCGGATGCCGAGCTGGCCCGATTCGATGCGCACGCTCTCGAGCAGGTTGTCGATCAGGCGCGTGAGACGCAGCGTTCCGCGCTGCAGCGAGTTCAGCAGTTCGCCGAGGCGCTCGCGCGGCATGGCCTCGAGGCCGTCCAGCATCAGTTCGACCGAGGCGAGCTGGGCGGCGAGCGGCGTGCGGAACTCATGGGAGATGTTCGCCAGCACCGAGTCGCGCGCGCGGCGCACGGCCTCGAGCTCCGTCTCGTCGCGCATCACCTGCATCTGCAGCCCGCCGACCGGCGCCGCGCTCGTGATGACGACGGTGCGCGGTACGCCGCCCGCTTCGATGCGCTCGGTGGCCTGGGCCTTGCCGTCGTCCCGTGCGGTGAAGATCGGGCAGGACGTGTCGCAGGGGCGTCGGCCGTCGACGGCGCAGGGCAGCAGCACGTCGCCGCAGAATTTGCCGATCAGTTCCTCGGCCGGCGCGCCCAGCATTCGGGCGGCCTGGGGATTGAGGTAGCGAATGCGCCGCTCGGTGTCGACGGCATACACGCCTTCGACGACACCTTGCAGCACCGCCTGGGCCTCGGCCTCGCGCTGGCGCAACGCCGCGGTCAGGTCGATCAGGTTCCGCCGCATTTCGTCCATCGTGCGGGCGAGCGACGCGATTTCCTGCGTGCCCTGGATCGGGATCGACGTGGAGAAATCACCTTCGCCGAGGCGCTTTGCCGAATGGGCGAGCGCCTGCAGCGGCCCGCCGATGCGCCGCGCGAGCACGAGCGCGACGAGGAGCGCGAGTGCGCCGAGAATGATCGTCGTGATCACGAGTTGCCGGACGAGACTGCCGATGGCGCCCGAGACTTCCCGCACCGGCAGGCGTGTCTCGATCAAGAGTACGGCCTCGCCGGTCGACGCGAAGAGCGGCAGGCTGGCGGCGTACTGTTCGTGCGCCGGAATGGCGGAAGCGGCGACCTCGCCGGTCGCGAGTGCTTCTGAATGCATGTCGCGGAATGCCGGATCGACGGTTTCCAGCCAGTCCGAAAGCGGCAGCAGGCGCACTTCCATGCCGACCTGGCGGCTCACCTGCTGCGCAAGTCGCGGACCAGCCTCCCGGATCGTCATGACCTGTGCGCCGGGCAGCACGGCCATTTCCACGAAGGCGCCGAGCGGCCCGCCCGTCGTGCTGGCAACCATGAAGTTCTCGCCCTGCTCGCGGGCGGCGTCCAGCGCCTGCGGCCAGGCAACCTTTGCGCCGGTCGCGACGACCAGCGTGCGATCGATGAAGAGCGCGCAGGCATCCATTCCTGCGGTGTCGCAGAAGCGGCGGAGCACCAGCGGAAGCTGCGTGGCATTGGCTTCGCGCAGCAGCCGGGCCAGCGTGGGCCGGTTGGCGAGCAGCTGCGCGGTGGTCAGCGTGTCCTCGCTGACGCGGCGGATCTCGTAGCGCGCGGCTTGCGCCGCCGCGCGCACGCGCGTCAGGGCCTGTTCGGTGGCCTGTTCGCGCAACAGGCTGTAGGAGCCGATCGCGCCGGCCGCGAGCGCGAACAGGAGCCCGCCGCCAATCGACAGAAGCAGCAGCCGCTCGAGCGAGCGCGGGCCGGCCACCAGGCGCCGCAGGCCGGCCAGGGAATCCCTCAGCAACGGATGCAAACTCAATGTCCTCCGATGCCCGAGCGCCACTCCACAAGAGTCTTGGCCACGAGCGTCAGGATCGCGAGCAGCGCAAGCAGCGATGCAACCGCGAATGCCGCGACGAAATTGTACTCGTTGTACAGGATCTCGACCTGGAGCGGCATGGTGTTGGTGAGGCCCCGGATATGGCCGGACACGACCGATACGGCGCCGAACTCGCCCATCGCGCGGGCATTGCACAGGATCACGCCGTACAGCAGGCCCCAGCGGATTTTCGGCAGCGTCACCCGGATGAAGGTGATCCAGGGGCCCGCGCCGAGCGAGAGCGCGGCGACCTCCTCGTCGCTGCCTTGTTGCTGCATCAGCGGGATCAGCTCGCGCGCCACGTATGGAAAGCTGATGAAGATCGTCGCGAGCACGATGCCTGGCACGGCGAAGACGATCGCGATCTCATGATCGAGCAGCCACTCGCCGAACCAGCCCTGCGCGCCGAAAAGCAGAACGAGCACCAGGCCCGCGATCACCGGCGACACGGCGAATGGCAGGTCGATCAGCGTGACCAGCAGGCTCTTGCCGCGGAATTCGAAGCGCGCGATGGCCCAGGCGGCGGCGATGCCGAAAATCGTGTTGGCCGGCACCACGATCGCCGCGACCAGGAGCGTGAGCCGGATCGAGGCCTGCGTGTCCGGGTCGGCATAGCTTTCGAGGAAAAGCCGGACACCGCCGGCGAAAGCCTGGACGAGCACGGCGCCGAGCGGCGCGAGCAGCAGGAGCCCGAGGAAGCCGATGGATACGGCGAGCATGACGACGCGCGCGAGCCGCGCTCCGCGCGTCATGCGCCGCCCGCCCGCCATCCAGATGACGTCGCCGGCCATCAGCGTCCCACTCCGAGCCCGAGCCGCCGCTGGCCCCAGCTCTGCACCAGATTGATGGCAAGCAGCATCACGAAGGACATGGCGAGCATGAAGAAGCCGAGCGCTGCCGCGCCGTCGTAGTCGTACTGCTCGAGCTTGATGACGATCAGGAGCGGCGTGATCTCGGTCTTCAGCGGCAGGTTGCCCGAGATGAACACGACCGAGCCATACTCGCCGATGCCGCGCGCGAAGGCGAGCGTGAAGCCGGTCGCGAGCGCCGGCAGCACCGTCGGCAGAATGATGCGCCGGAACACGTGCCATCCGCCGGCGCCGAGCGACTCCGCTGCATCCTCCAGCTCGCGCCGGACCTCGATCAGCGCCGGTTGCACGGAGCGCACGACGAACGGCAGCCCGATCAGCACCAGCGCGACGACGACGCCGATCCAGGTGTAGGCCACCTGCACGCCGGCTGCGGCGAGCTTGAGTCCCAGCCAGCCGGTCGGCGAGAACACGGTCGCGAGCGCGATGCCGGACACCGCGGTCGGCAGCGCGAACGGCAGATCGATCATCGCATCGAGCAGCCGCCGGCCAGGGAAGTCGTAGCGCACGAGCGACCAGGCGACGATGAAGCCAAATATGAAATTCACCGCGGCTGCGACGAAGGCGGCGCCAAAGCTCAGGCGGTACGAGGCAACCGCGCGCTCATCGGTCAGCACCGCGATCAGGTCCGAAAACGGCATGCCGGTTGCGCGGATGACGAGCGCGGCGAGCGGCAGCAGCACGACCGCGCTCAGGAAGAACGTGGTGAACCCGAGTGTCAGCCCGAAGCCGGGCAGCGGACTGGCGGAGCGAAACCAGCCGCGCGCCATGCTCAACGCTCCGCTGCCGCCGAGCGCACGAACATGACGGGCCGCGACTGCCCGTCCTCGAGCAGGCGCGCGAGACCCGGCGCGATGCCGCCACCGTCGGTCCCGTCCACGCCGAGCACGATCAGCGTTCCCGGATCGATGGCGAGCTCGCGGGCGACCTCCTCTTCAATCGCGCCGAAACGGATTTCGGTGCGCAGGTCGAGGCCGTGCTCGGCGAGTGCGGCCGAGCGCACGTCGAGGAGCTTGCGCAGGCAGACGCCGCGATCGCGCTCGGACGTGGAGGCGGGATGCACGGCGAGTAGCACCGATTGCGCGGGAAAATGCCTCAGCAGACTCGCCGAGACCGCGAGCGCCGCAGCGCGCGAGTGCGTACCGGGCAGGATCACGATGCGGGTCGGCGGTTGCGCGTGGTCGGGCAGGACGAGCAGCTGGGTTGCGCCGCGCGCCAGGTACTGCAGCGCCACCGCCGTCACGCCCGGGGTCGTGCCGAGCACCGGCAGGCCGGGCGGCGGCGTGCCGTCGCCGCCGATGCGCCGATCGATGCGGCAATGCATGCGCGTGGCGAGCGTCGTGAGCAGCGGCACTTGGGCGATCCGCGCCGCCGTGTCGTCGTCGTAAGCGACGACGGTGAAGCTCGAGATCGGCGTGGGCAGCAGGTGCATCCGCCTCGCCGCCACCGCGACTTGCTGGCCGACGGTAAACGGCTGGGCACGCTGCTGCGGAAAGGTACGCAGCGCATCGAGCATCCAGCTCCCGTCCCCGGTCACGCGGTCCGGCGTCGCGGGCATCGGGCCAGTGGCCGGCATGCGCACGCGCAAACGTGCGGTCGCGCCCGCGAATTGCAGCTCCTCGACGACACCGCTGCCGACGCGGGTCATGTCGGCGGGCGTCTCGTCGCTCGACAAAATGATCTCTTCGGGCCGGATGACCGCGACCACCTCGCGCGGCGGCAGCCGCTCGCTGCCGTCGCGCTCGAAGCGCACGGCATCGGGTGAACGGTAGGCGAGCAGCAGGTTGGCCGCGCCGAGGAAGGTCGCGACGAAACGCGTCGCGGGGCGCGCGTACAATTCACTCGGCGTGCCGAGCTCGAGCAGGCGGCCCAGGTGCATGACGCCGATGCGATCCGCCATCGAGAACGCCTCGTCCTGGTCGTGCGTCACCAGAATCGTCGTGACGCCGAGCTCGCGCTGGATCCGGCGGATCGTGCGGCGCAGTTCCTCGCGGATCTTCGCGTCCAGCGCGCCGAAGGGCTCGTCGAGCAGCAGCACCTCGGGTCGATGCGCGAGCGCGCGGGCGACGGCCACTCGCTGCTGCTGGCCGCCGGAGAGTTCGCCGGGCAGCCGGTCCTGCATGCCATCGAGCGCGACGAGCTTGAGCAGTTCGTCCCGGCGCTGACGGCGATCCGCCGCACGCATGCGTCGGACGCGCAGCGCGAATTCCACGTTGTCTGCGACGTTCATGTGGCGGAACAACGCGTAATGCTGGAATACGAAGCCGACGCCGCGGTCGCGGGCGGAAACGCCCGTGACGTCGCGGCCGTGCAGCGCCACGCGGCCGTGGTCGATCTCGACCAGGCCCGCGATGGCGCGCAGCAGCGTGCTCTTGCCGCTGCCGCTCGGTCCCAGCAGGACCAGGAATTCGCCCTGTTCGATGGCGAGCGACACGTCGTTGACGACGGGCAGCGACTGATACCGTTTCGTCACCTGATCGAGCGCGATCGACATGGGCGTCATTCCGCCAGCGGCCCGCGGGCCTGTCCCGGAAGGCTAGCCGCGGCCGGGTCGCTGCGTCAGTCGCAAGGCGGTAACAAGACGGTGACGGAACGGTTGCGCGCGGCCGACAGGCCGGGGGATCATCCAAAGCGTGAAACGCATCGCATCCGTCCTGCTTGCGATCGGCTGGGCCGCCGTTTCGGGCGCGGCGGAAACGCCGCCGGAGCGGGTGACCGGCCGCGCGGTGGCGGCGGCGGATGCGCATGTCGCGGCGAACGAGGCCGCCATCGTCCGGGAACTGCGCGAACTGCTCGCACTGCCCAACATCGCGTCGGATCTCGGCGACATCCGCAAAAACGCCGCGGCGCTCGTTGCGCTGATGGAACGCCGCGCCATCGCCGCGCGCATTCTCGAAACGCCGGACGCGCCGGTTGCGGTATACGGCGAGCTCAAGACGCCGGGCGCGGTACGAACCCTCCTTTTCTATGCGCATTTCGACGGCCAGCCCATCGGGACGCCGGGCAGCTGGGCGACGCCGCCCTTCGAACCGGTGCTCAGGCCAGGCAGGCTGGAGGACGGCGCGCCCGTGATTGCCTGGGAGGATGCGCCCGCCCCTCTGCCGGACGAGGCGCGCATCTATGCGCGTTCCGCGAGCGACGACAAGGGGCCGATCGTCGCGATGCTCGCGGCGATCGATGCCTTGCGTGCCGCGGGGATTCCGCCATCCGCCAACCTGAAGTTCTTTTTCGAGGGCGAGGAGGAGGCGGGCTCGCCGAATCTGGCGCGCACGCTGATGAAGCACAAGACGTTGCTCGCATCCGATCTCTGGATTTTCGGCGACGGCCCGATCGACCCGCGCGGCCTGCCGCGGCTCGCGCTCGGCGTTCGCGGCGTCGTGACGTTCCGGATCACCGTGTACGGCGCGGCGACCAGTCTGCATTCGGGGCATTACGGGAATGTCGCGCCGAACCCGGCCGCGCGGCTTGCGGAGCTGATCGCTTCGATGCGCGCCCCGGACGGCCGGATCACGATCGCGGCGCTCGAGGTACCGGAACCGGATGCGAAACGGCTCGCGCTCGCGCGCACGGCATTTGACACCTCCGGGATGCTCGCGGCGGCCGGCATCGGCGCGACGGAAAGCGGGCTGGGCTACGGCGAATCGATCCTGCGCCCGGCGCTCAACGTGACCCAGCTCATCTATGGCGGCGCGGACGCGCAGCGCAATGCGATCGACGCCGAGGCGCGCGCGGGATTTGATCTGCGCCTGACGCCCGGCATGAGCGTCGCGGGATCACGTGCGGCGATCGAGGCGCATGTGCGCGCGCAGGGATTCACGCTGCTCGATCGCCCACCCACGCCCGAGGATCGGCTGCTGCATTCCGCACTCGCGCGGTTTGAATGGGACGAGGGCGGCTACCCGGCGGCGGTCTCGGATCCCGCGAACGCGGGTGTCGCGCGTGTGATCGCAGTCATGCGCGAGGCAACCGCCGATACGGTGCGCATAGCGCCGCTGATGGGCGGCAGTCTACCGATCGCGCCGATCGGCGAAGTGCTCGGCGTGCCGGTCGTGATCGCGCCGATCGTCAACGCGGACAACAACCAGCACGCGCCGAACGAGAACCTGCGCATGAAGGAGTTCCGCCGCGGGATCAGCCTGTATGCGGCGCTGATTGCAGAGTTTGGCAAGGGTGATCCGGGCGACTGAGTCGATTCAGACGGGCGCTTCGGCCGCGAGTGCCGCGCCGATCCAGCTTCGAAACACTGCGACCAGTGGGTCGTCCTCGCGATTCTCATGCCAGGCGAGGTAGTACGCGCCCGCTGTGATCGTCACCCGGAAAGGCCGCATCAGCCGGCCACTCGCCACGTGTGCCTGCGCGAACCGCGGCGTGAGCAGGCCCGCACCCTCGCCGGCCAGCACCGCCTCGAGGATCAGGTGCTGGTTGCGCACCAGGAGTTGGCCGCGGCGAGAGCGGCCCGGCGGCCGCACGCCGGCGGCACGGAACCAGTCCTCCCAGGCTTCTTCGGGAATCAGGGGCAAGCGAGCAAGGCCTTCCACCGTGAGCTTTTCGCCTTTTCGCACGAGGTTGCAGGAGACATAGGGCGTCAGCTCGAGCGGAAACAGCGGCAGCGCATGGGTATCAGGCCCCGGAGCGGGGCAATGGCGGATGGCGATGTCGAAACGGCCGTCGTCGAGCGGGCGGTATTCATCCGCGATGTCGAGCGCGAGCGAGATTCCGGGGTCGTGCCGGCGAAACTGCGGCAAGCGCGGCAGGAGCCAGAGTGTCGCGAAGGTAACGGTCGTGGTGAGCGAGAGAAGTCGCGGGCTTTGCAGTTCCTGAAGCGCCCGCTCGATTGTCGCAAAACCATTGGCCACCCGCGGCGCGAGACGAATCCCGACGTCCGTGAGCCGAAGCCTCGGTCTCCGCAGAAAAAGTCGCGCGCCGAGCCGTTCCTCGAGCTGCGCGATTCGCTGACTCACGGCGGCCTGCGTGAGCCCGAGCGCTTCGGCCGCGGCGGTGAAGCTTTCGCACTCCGCGCAGGCGGCGAAGACCCGCAGTGATTCCCAGTTCTGACGTGACCCAGCGGATGACATAAGGAGTACTTATGAGATTAGCAGCGAATCTAACCCGCTGCCACGCCGGATTCTTTGAGAATCCCAAGCATGGAACACAGAAACGGAGCGAAAAAAATGCGTGCGGCAATGCGAAAATTCGCCAAAATCATCGTGGCCGGACTGGAATACTCGGCGCGGACCACGGCCCTGCACGAAAGCCTGCCCTGGGACGGTAATTCGCGGCGGCTGCGCGAGGTCCGGTGTCCCAAGCCATAATAGAAACTAATTGACTGGTCGAGGATACCGGGCGAAGAGACGAAACGCGAGAACGCTGTTCCGCGATTACATCCGCGGCGCCGGCGCCGCGGCCGGCAGCGGATGCTTCTTGCGCATCAGGTAATAGATCGGCAATCCCGCAAGCGTCAGCCCGAGCGCCCATAGGAAGGGCTTGAGACCGAGGCCGAAGAACGCGAATGCTGTGAAGGCGAGCCCGCCCACGGCCGCGAACCAGAGCGCGGGCGGCGCGAGGCCGGGAACACGCTTCCAGAGCAGGAACACGGCGAGGGCACCGCATAGATAGAGCGGCAGGTTTGCCGCCGCCACGACCACCGACAGGAACTTGAAGCCCTCGACCAGCGTGTCGCTGTAGACCATGAGGCCCATGACGGTCCCGAAAACTCCGATCACCAGCAGTCCGATCCAGGGAACGCCAAAGCGGTTGACGCGACCCATCGCCTCAGGGACCAGTTGTTTGATCGCGAGCGTGCGTCCCAGTTCGGCGACCACGAGTGTCCAGCCATTCAGGCAGCCGAGGCCGCTGACGACGACGAACAGCGCAAGCCAGCGGCCGTAGCCCGGCCCGAGCACGGCGTCGATGATCGGGACGAAGGGCGCGTCCGAGGTCGCGAGCGTCGCCTGCGGCACCAGCAGCATGCCGATCGTGATGGCGGCGACGTAGACCAGCGCGACGACCAGCGTGCCGATCAGGGTCGCGCGCGGCACGGTGCGCTCCGGATCCCGCGCGCGGGCGGCGGCGACGGTCGCAGACTCGAAACCGAGCATCGTGTAGAGCGCGAGTGCCGCGGCCGCCATCGATGGCTGCAGCCCGACCGGCGGCGTCGTGGGCAGGTTCGCCGTATAGGTCGACGGCTCCGCGAGGATCGCGGCGCCGCCGAGGACCATGACGAGCACGAGCGGCACGAGCTTCAGCAGCGACGTGACGACCTGGACGCGGCCGCCGCTCTTCACGCCGAGCAGGTTGACGCCGACGAACAGCCAGATGAAGGCGACGGACAGGAGAGCCGGAGGCAGCACTCGCGAGGCGGGAAATACCGAGATGAAATATCCGACCACGGCGACCGCGAGCGTCGGCAGCGTCACCACGGTCGAGATCCAGTAGCTCCACATCGCGGCGAAGGCGACCGGTTCGCCCATCGTCGTGCGCAAGTAATCGAATGGACCGTCGGCCTGCGGGAACCGTCGCGCCAGCGCCGCGAACACGATGGCGAGGCTGGCGCAGCCGACGATCACAGCGAGCCAGGCGGTCAGCGCGTTCAGACCGAATGGCGCGAGCGCCGCGGGCTGCATGAAGATGCCCATGCCGATCGTGTTGCCGACGACGAGCGCGGTACACATGGGCAGGCCGAGTTGGCGCGTATTCATCGGGCATCTCCCGTGTTGACGATCACGCCGTCCTTGATTACGCCGGTCACGTGGCGCATGCGCTCGATGTCCACTAGCGGGTCGCCGTCGATCGCGATGATGTCCGCGAACTTGCCGGGCGTGATCGAGCCGAACTCCTGCGAGCGGCCGAGCGAGGCCGCTGCGTCGATAGTCGCTGAGCGGATGGCGCCAAGCGGCGTCATGCCGTATTTCACCATATACGCAAACTGTCGCGCATTCTCCCCGTGCGGGAAGACCCAGGCGTCGGTGCCAAAGCCGATGCGCACGCCGGCGCGCACCGCCTTCTCGAAATTGGCGCGCTGGATGTCGGTGGTCTCGCGGTTCTTGCGCAGGATTTCCACGGACCAGCCGTCGCGAGTGCCGACTTCCTCGGTGTAGTCGCCGTTGTAGATGTCGGCGACCAGCCAGGTGCCGTGCTTGACCATCAACGCGATGCCTTCGTCGTCGAGGAACGAGCCATGCTCGATGGTGCGCACGCCCGCGCGGACCGCATTCTTGATGCCCTCGGCGCCGTGGGCGTGCGCTGCGACGAAGGTTCCTGCCCTGGCTGCTTCCTCGACTGCGGCGCGGATCTCATCCTCAGTGAATTCCGCTGCGCCAGGCGCCGTACCCGGAGTGAACACGGCGCCGGTGGCCATAATCTTGATCAAATCGGCGCCGCCGGCGAGAAGTTCTCGTACGCGCAGGCGGACTGCGGCCTCGTCGTCGGCGACGCCACGGCGCATCTCGTCGGGCACCTTGACGCCTTCCTGCAGGCCCGTGACCTCGCCGCCGCCGTTCGTGATCGTCACGTAGGCGCCGGCGACGTACATTCGCGGGCCCTCGACGAGACCCGCGTTGATCGCGTTGCGGAGCGCGACGTCGACAAACGCGCGGTACGTGCCGACATCACGCACCGTCGTGAATCCCGCCCGGAGCGTCGAGCGCGCGTGCGCCGCGCCCATGAGCACGTCGCGCGCGGCGGAACTGGAGAGTGGCGCCACGACATCGGCCGAACTGATGTCGCCGACCAGATGCACGTGCAGGTCGATCAAGCCCGGGAGGACCGTGTAGGAAGACCAGTCAACGAGGCGGCCACCGCCACGCGAGCCTGCGCTCCACGGCGCGATCGACGCGATGCGCCCGTCGTCGATGCGGATCGCCTGATCGGTCAGGTAGCGTCCCTGTTCGACGTCGAGCAATCGGCCGGCGCGCACGACGATCATCTCGGCGGATGCCGCCTGGGTGAACGCCGTCAATGCGATCGCAGCCAGCGTCGCAAGCCGCCACCGATGGAATTTCATGCGGTAACCCCCGGCGCCTTTGTGGCCGACATCATAATAGGTCGGCGAGCAAGCGCGTGGCATCCTGCGTTAGCATGCGCGCCATGCGTCACATCCTGACATTGTTGCTGGCCATTATTTCGACCACCGCCATTGCCGATCCCCGCGCGCGGGATCTCGGTATTCCATTCGACGGAAAGCCCGGACCCCTCAACGCCATCACGGATGTCGCCGGCGTCACCGTCGGTCACGTCACGCTGATCGAGGATCTCGCGAACGGCCACAAGGCACGTACCGGCGTCACGGCGATTCTGCCGCGCGGACGCGACAGCCTGAAAACGCCGGTGTTTGCCGGCTGGTTCGCGTTGAACGGCGCGGGCGAGATGACCGGCACGAGCTGGATCGAGGAATCCGGTACGCTCGACGGACCGGTGATGCTGACGAATACGCACAGCGTCGGCACCGTGCACGAGGCGACGATCGCCTGGCGCGTGCGACAGGGCGAGGCGGACGCGGCGGGTTATTTCTGGTCCTCGCCGGTCGTCGCCGAGACCTGGGACGGCCATCTGAACGACGTCAACGGATTTCATGTCAAGGCGGCACACGTGGATGCCGCGCTCGAATCCGCAATTCCGGGACCCGTTGCGGAAGGCAATGTCGGCGGCGGCACCGGCATGACCTGCCACGAATTCAAGTGCGGCATCGGCACCGCGTCGCGCCGCCTCGAGATCGACGGGCATGCGCGCCTGGTCGGCGTGCTGGTGCAGGCGAATTATGGCACGCGCGAGAGCCTGCGCATCGCGGGCGTGCCGGTAGGACAGCATCTGCTGAAGGACCGGCCGAAGGAACAACCGGCAAGCGACGGCGACAGCGGTTCGATCATCATCGTCGTCGCAACCGACGCGCCGCTGCTGGCGCATCAGCTGAAGCGCATCGCACGCCGCGCCGGCATGGGCCTCGCACGAATGGGTTCCTTCGCCGGCAACGGCTCGGGCGACATCTTCGTCGCGTTCTCGACGGCAAATGCCGCGGCGCTCGCTGGGCGGCCCGTGGCGCAGGCCGAATTCATGGACAACGGCCGCATGGATAGGCTGTTCGAGGCGACCGTGCAGGCGACGGAAGAAGCGATCGTCAACGCGATGGTCGCCGCGCGCGACATGCAGGGCGAAGGCGGCCGCTGGGCCAAAGCCCTGCCGCAGCCGGAACTCGTTGCGCTGCTGAAGCGCTATGGCCGGCTGACGACGCCGAGATAGAGCCCGTACCAGTCGAGATGCCGGCGCATGCGGTCCCGCAGGTAGCTAGGGACGGTGACCGGATGCCATTCGCCCGGATAGATCACGAGTTGCGTCGGCACCTCGAGTGAGCGCAACGCCTGGTACATCTGCTCGCTGCCGAGACAGGGCACGTTGACGTCGAGCTCCTCGCAGTAGAAAAGTGTCGGCGTCTTGATGCGGTCGGCTTTCAGGAACGGGAAGCTGACGCGGTCGTAGACCTCGCGGTCGCGCCACGGCAGGCCGAGCTCCAGCTCGTACTCGAGGGTGTACTCGTCGTAGCCGTAGGTGGCGAGCACGTTCGAGACGCCGGCGCCGCTGACGGCGGCCTTGAAGCGCTGGTCGGTTGCGATCACCGCGTTCGTCAGGATGCCGCCGTAGCTGCGGCCGCCGACGCCGAGGCGCGCGGCATCGGCAATGCCGATCTTCACCGTGTAATCGACCGCCGCGAGCACGTCGGCCGTGTCCTTGTTGCCCCAGTCCGCATAGATCGCATTCGAAAACGCGAATCCGCGACCGGAACTGCCGCGCGGATTCGGCGCCACCACGGCGTAGCCCGCGGCCGCATACACCTGCCAGTCCGCCATGAACTCGTGGCCGAACTGGGACACCGGGCCGCCGTGCAGACGCAGGATCGTCGGATAGCGGCGACCCGGCTGGTAATCGAGCGGCCTGACGAGCAGGCCGTGGATGCGCGTGCCATCGCCGCTCTCGAACTCGATCGGCCCGACCGACGCGAGCCGCTTGCTGCGCAGGAACTCGTTGTGATCCGCGAGCGTACGCAGCCCCGTCTCCTCCAGCGCGTCGATCTGGTACGGGTGCTGGTCATCGCCGCCGAGCACGGCGATGCGGCCGTCGTCCGCGATGTCGAAGCCCACGTCGACGCGCCGGCTCGGAGTCAGCTGCGTCACGCGCCCATCCGCGAGATCGATGCGCGACAGGTTGGTGACGCGGCTCTGTTCGACCAGGGCGTAGACGGATGCGCCGTCCTTCGAGAAGCGCGGCTGCGTGAAGTTGCGGTCGATGTCGGCGGGGAAGTACGAGACGCCCGTATCGACGTCGACGACCGCGAGCTGCCATGGCTTGTAATAGATGTACTTGTCTTCGCCGCTCATCAGGTAGGCGATCTGCTTCCCGTCCGGGCTCCATGACATGCCCGATTCCCACGATGGGTCGAGATCGGCTCCTTCGAAACGCGTGATCTGGCGCTCGGCGCCGCCCTCGCGCGCCTCGACGACATAGATGTCCCAGTTGGCATGCCGGTCCGGATCCCCGCCGCGCCGGGTCGTGTAGGCGATGCGCGTTCCATCCGGCGACCACGCGGGGAAATACTCGTCGTGCGAGCCGGATGTCAGCAGCGTCGCCTGCTTCGTTTCGATGTCGAACACGTACAGATGCTGGCGCAGGTCCGTGAGCAGGCCCTTGAAGTCCTCCTTGAATTGATACCGCTCGATGACGATGGGTTTCGGCTTAGGCGGCTTCTTTTCGCCTGCTGGCCGTTCGGGATCGCTCGCGATGATCGCGAGGCGCTTGCCATCCGGCGACCAGGCGTAATCGCTGACGCCGCCCGGGAAATTCGTGAGCTTCTTCGCTTCGGACTTTTTCTTGCCGTCACTGGCGGCCACCTGCATGACCCAGACCTGCGTCGGAGCGTCTTCCTTCTCTTCCGGATCGGCGTCCTTCTCCGCCTGATCGGACAGGAAAGCGATCTGGAGTCCGTCCGGGCTGTAGATCGGCTGCGTTTCGCTCGCATCCGCCGTCTGCGTCAGCGGGTGGCGTTCGCCGTCCTTCCAGCGCACGCGCCAGATATCCGAGCGCGGCTCGTCGGCCTCGAAGTTGGGCGACTCGACCGAATAGACGAGCGACTCGCCATCCGGCGAGAAATCGGGCGCCGAGACGGAGGACAGCTTGACGAGATCCTCGACCCCGAAACGCGTCTCGTCGGCCCCGGAGCCGAGCGACAGGGCGGCACCAAGCAGCAGGCAGGCAAACCGGGGTGACGTGCGCATGGTCACTTCCTTGTGGGCGCGGCGAGCGCGCGAAATTTGTCGCGGGCGGACCCGAGGTACTCGAGGGTCCTGCGCCGCTCGTCGTCGTTGTTCCAGTCGCCGCGTGCCAGGGCGGCCTCGATGACGCGATCCATCCACGCGACGAAATACGCGGCATCCGCCGGCGCCGGCGGCGCGGCGGGCGAATCGATGTATACCGGATTCGTCGTCGCATAGGGGAAAAGGTCGAACACGAGCGGGTCCGCGCGCTCGTTCCAGGCGCGCAGCACCAGCCAGCCGCCTGCTTCGAGCGTGATTTCGCCGGCCACGTCGTGACGGCGGCGGTCGCCCTGCAATTTGAATGTGCGGACCACCTGGCCGTTGTGCACGAGTTCGAGATGGTCGATCGCAACGGGAGAGCGCATCGCGATCTTGAAAGGCAACCGGCCCGGGAGGCGCGGGATCGACGCGCCCGGCCGCTGGCCGCCGATTTCGAATCCGAGGAGAGGCGCGTTGCTGACGAAACCGCGGCCCGCTTTGAGCGCCGCCTGCAGCGCCGGCGGCGCGCGATCGCCGGCCGTGTCGAGGAACACGCGGGTGAGGCCGACGGGGCCGCGCAGCGAGGCGTAATTTGCCATCGCATCGGTGCCGGCGCCCGCCGCGACGCGGAATCCGAGATTGAGCAGGCGATACCAGATCTCTGCGGTGATGCGGTGATCCGAGAAGCCGACGACTTCCAGGTAATCGACCTTGCCGTGTGCGACGTCGGCCGGGAGCTGGTACGAGAGCACTTTCTCGTTCGGCGGATCGATCGGAAAATCGAACGGGTGCACGTAGCCGACGAGCGCGCCCTGGGCGTGCGCGAGATCGGCGATTTCGCCGTTGTGCGGCCAGGGACTCGCGAGCGCGGTGTCGCGATAGGCCGTGAAATCGGGCAGCAGCAGGTGGTCGGACAGATGAAGCAGGCCCATGTGTCCCCAGAAGCTCGTGTGATATTCCTGGGCGTGCATCAGGACCTGCTCGCCGCTCGCGGGATCCGCGTCCGCGCTGAAGCGGAAGGTTTCCGGAATGCGCTCTTCCTTGTTCACGATCAGGTTGTAGACGACATCGAGGTCCTCGGCGCGCGCCTGCCCGAGCAGGCGTTCCGGCGTGTTGCGGTAATGCCCGCCGTAATTCATGTGCACGTGCAGGTCGGCGCTGACGAAACGGCCGAATTCGGGCGGCAGATCGTTTTCCGCGAGACGCACGGGCACGTCCACGACGGCCGCCGGGGCAAGCTCGACGTCGCCCTGCCAGGGAATGCGCCGGAAGCCGCTCTGCGCGCGGATCGTGATCTTGCCCGCCGGCACCTCGACGCGGCACGGCGAGTCGCAGTGAAAGTAATGCGGCTCGCTCGGGAACTGCGCGCGGTCGTAGCCGTCATCGGCGTGCATCCACGCGTCACGCGGCCGTACCAGCGGCGGTCGTCCGCGAGCACGGAAACGCGCGCCGGGATCGGGCGCTGCGCCGGCCCGATCACCGAGATCGACCGCAGTCGCGGATGGCCGGCGCGTGCGGCGTTCCTTCGCCACGATCGGCGTGCGCTTGCCGCCGAAGAAATCCTGCACCCAGAGCGAGGTGTTGCCGCTCTCGTTGCTGATGTAGGCGATGTGCGCGCCGTCCCGCGACCAGCGGGCGTTCCGCCGGTCGAAATCGCCGAAGGTCAGCGGCAGCGGCGCGTCGCCGGCCGTCGTCGTGAGCCAGAGCTGGTGCCAGTCGCGGCCGTGATAGCTCGAGAACAGGATCCGCTTGCCGTCCGGCCCGACCTCCGGCCGCGCCGCCCACGACGTTTCCTCGCGGTGCCGGGTCGTACATTCGGACTTGTCGGCCGGGCCCGCGATCGCGATCGAGCAGATCGTGCCGCTGCCCCAGGAGATCTCGGGATTGCCGACGAAGTACACGCGGCTGCCGTCCGGCGACCACGATGGATTGATCGAGTGATCGTGCGCGGAATAGTAGTAGCGATTGACCGCGCTCTCGCGCGGTGCGACCAGGAAGCGCTCGTTCGAGAGGCCGGCGGCGCCCAGGTCCGCGATCATCAGGTTGAAGTGCCCGGTGCCGGTGCGTCGACACCCAGGCGAGCTGCCGGCCATCCGGCGACAGCCGCGGCTCGAGGTTGACGCCGCCATTCGACGTCAGCGCCTGTTCGCGATTGCCGGCAAGATCGAGACGCCACAGTTCGATCGCGCGGCCGTCGTAGCGGCTGAATACGACGCTGCCGCCGTCCGGTGCGACGTCGGGCTGGTAATCGTATGCGCGCGTCCGCATGCGTCAGTTCGGACGCGTCGTCGGCGCCGATGCGCTGGCGCCACAGCGAACCCGCCATGCTGTAAATCAAGCTCATTGCCGTCCGGCATGAAGGCGGCGGACGAGGGGCCGGTCGTGAGCTGCGGGATATAGAGCTCGCGCCAGTAATAGTTGTGCGGCAGTGTCGACCTGCTTCAGCACCGGCTCGCGGTCGGCGAAGGCCGTCGGCGCCGCCAGCAGCGGCAACAGCGCGAACGCTCTGCGCCGCCCGCCTCATGCCGCGCCGGCCAGCGCCTCGTCCAGGCTTTGCCGCAGGTAGATCATCGCCTCGTCCACCTCCGCCTCGGTCACGCACAGCGGCGGCATGAAGCGCAGCGTGCTGACGCCGCAGGACAACAGCAACAGGCCATTCTGATAGGCGGTATGCAGGATGCGATCCACCAGCGCGCGCGCCGGCGATCCGTCCTGCTCGATCATTTCCACGCCGATCATGAGGCCCTGGCCGCGCAGGTCGCCGATGCAGGGATAGTCGCGCGCGCATTCGCATCGAGCCGGCGCATGAAATGCGCGCCGACCTTCGCCGCGTTCTGCGCGTACTGCTCGCGCACGAGGTCGATCGTCGCATTCGCCGCCGCGCAGCAGACCGGGTTGCCGCCGAACGTGTTGCCGTGCGCGCCGTGCTTCCACTTCTTCATGATGCTCTGCTTGGCGACGACCGCGCCGATCGGCATGCCGGAGCCCAGGCCCTTGGCGAGCGTCATGATGTCGGGCTGTCACGCCGGAATGCTGCGCGCGCGAACATCCGGCCCGTGCGGCCGATGCCCGACTGCACCTCGTCGAACACGAGCAGGATGCCGTGCTCGTCGCAGAGCTGCCGCAAGCCCGCAGGAATCCGTCCGGCGGCACGAGATAGCCGCCCTCGCCCTGCAGCGGCTCGATGACGATCGCGGCGACTTCCGTCGCCGGCACGTTCCGCTCGAACAGCATGCGGATGTAGTCGAGCACCGCGCGCCCTGATCGGCGCCCGCGAACAGCGGTCGATAGGTATTCGGGTAGGGGACGTGCGTGACGCCCGGCATGGTCGGCGCAGAAGCCCGCCTGCTGCGTGTACTTGCTGGAGGTCAGCGACAGCGAGCCCATCGTGCGGCCGTGGAAGCTGCCGAGGAAACGCGATGATGCGCTGCCGCTTGGTCGCGTAGCGCGCGAGCTTCAGCGCGCCTTCGACCGATTCGGTGCCCGACTGGCAGAAGAAGCACATGCCGGGCTCGCCGAGCGGCACGATGGCAGACAGGCGTTCCGCGAGCGCCGTCATCTCCTCGTGCCAGTAGTCGCTCGAGATATGCAGGAACTTCGCCGGCCGCCTCCTGCACCGCCGCGACGACCCGCGGGTGCGCGTGGCCGGTCGCGCAGACCGCGATGCCGGCCGCGAAATCGAGGAAGCGGTTGCCGTCCACGTCCCAGGCCTCGGTGCCGCGGCCATGCGAGATCACGAACGGATAGTCGCGCGGATACGAAGGCGAGGCGACCCTCGCGTCGCGCTCGATCATCGCGCGCGATTTCGGTCCGGGCAGTTCGGTCTTCAGATGGGGATTCTGACGGGATTGTCCGGCGCGTTTGGCGAGCGTCATGGGAGCCTCACGGGTTCACGGTGCGCGGCGGCGGTCCGGGCTTCGAGTGCGCGCAGTGCCGCAAGTTCGGGCACGGTCGGCGCCGCATGGGTTTCGATTTCCGGCGCCAGCACAGCGGCCAACCGACCGCTGCCCGGGCCTCCTCGACCGGAATACCGGGGTAGATTACGGAAAGCACGAGTTCTCCGCTTGCCGGCAGCGGCTTCAGGATGCCGACGTCGGTCACCACGACCGTCGGGTCCGCGCGCCCTTCGCACCGCTCGCCGCGCGTCCCGCGAAATGGCCGCCGCTCGTCTGAAAGTCGATGACTTCGACGAAGCTGCGCGGCGTCGCCTTCATCACGATGAACACTTCCCGCGCGTGCGCGGCGATTTCGGTCGCGCCGCCCGCGCCGGGCAGCCGCGTGCGCGGCTTGTCGTACGGCCCGATCACGGTGCTGTTCAGATTGCCGAGACGGTCGATCTGCGCCGCGCCGAGAAAACCGACGTCGACCCGCCCGGCCTGCAGGTAATCGCTGAAGATCTCCGGCAGCGGCACGACGCAGGCCGCGGTCTCGGCGAGTTCGCCGTCGCCGATCGAGAGCGGCAGCACGGTCGGGCGCGTGCCGATGGTGCCCGATTCGTAGATCAGCACGAGGTCCGGCGCATGCGTGAGGCGCGCAAGATTGCAGGCCGCGCTCGGCAGGCCGATGCCGACGAAGCAGACCTGGCCGTCCCTGAGAAGCCGCGCGGCGGCGACCGTCATCATCTCGTCGCGGCTGTAATCGCTCATGCCGCGACCCGTGATGCTAGCGAGGAAAGCGCGCGTGATCGGCGGCTGCCACGCACGTGCCGGTCGATCCATGGCGTGAAGGCGTCGCGGTCGCGCGCGATCGCATCCCAGCGCAGATAGAAGTCGTTGTCGCGCGCATAGCGGCCTTGAGCATATGAAGGCCAGGCGCCGCCGGGGCAATGCGACACGGCGGTCACCGTGAAATGCGGCAGCACGATGCCGTTCATCGCGGGCGGCAGCTCGTCCACGATCTCCTCGACAGTGACGAGCAGTTTCGCCGCCGCGAACGCCGGCTTCGCGCGCGGCGCCGACGATGCCCTCGATCGCGACGTTGCCTTGCCGGTCGGCGCGCTGCGCATGCAGGATCGTGATGTCCGGGTTGATCGCTGGCACGGTTGCGATTGCCTCGCCGGTGTAAGGGCAGGTGACTTTGCGTATGCGCGGATTCTGCCTCGCAGGTCGGTGCCGATGTAGCCGCGGAGCACGCCGAAGGGCAGGCGCGCCGCGCCCGCGCGATAAGCCGCCGCCATCCCGGCATGGCTGTGCTCGTCGAGTTCGAGCGCGCGCGGCCATTGATTCTCGACCGCATCGCGCAGACGGTGCAGCGAGCCGACGCCCGGGTTGCCGCCCCAGGAAAAAGTCAGCTTGCGCGCGCGCGCCCGCGCCGATCAGCTGGTCGTAGATCAGATCCGGCGTCATGCGCACGAGGTGCAGATCCCGGCGCTGCTGCCGGATCAGCTCGTGGCCGGCGGCGAAAGGGATCAGATGCGTGAATCCCTCGAGCGCGACGCAGGCGCCGTCGGCGACATGTGTCGCGATCGCTTCTTTAGCGGAAGAACGTCGTCATTCACTCCACCACGGTGCGCGACTGCTCGCGCAGGTACAGCGGCAAGTAATACAAGGAGGCGATCGCCTTGCCGGAGGAGCCCGAGCCTTTCCAGCCGCCGAAAGGCTGGTAGCCGGGCCAGGCGCCGGTGGTCGCGCCCTGCGCGCGGTTCGCGTAGGTGACGCCGGCCTCGATATCGTCCTGGAACCACTGCACTTCTTCCGGCGAGCCGTAGAAGCCGGCGGTGAGGCCCATGTCGGTGTCGTTCGCGAGGCGCATGCCTCGTCGCGATTCGCGATACGCGCTGCACCATCAGGATCGGCAGGAACATCTCGTGCTGCCAGAGCGGGTGCCGCGGGCTGCTTCGGCGAGCACCGGCTCGACGTAGTAGCCGCGCGCGAATACGCCGTCGGTTAGCTGCGCTGCCGCCGCGCGCGGATCGCCGCGCCGCCTTCCTCTAGTTCGCGAACGTAGCGCGCGTAACTCTCGTATGCGCGCCGGTTCACCACCGGCCCGAGCCAGTCGTGCGCTCGGCGTCGGATCGCCGATCCGGATCTTGTCGATCTGTTTCTCGAGCTTCCGAGCAGCTCGTCCGCGACCTTCGCATGCACGTAGAGCCGCGACAGCGCGGAGCACTTCTGCCCGCCCATGCCGATAGGCCGAGCGCGCGATGCCCGCGGCGGCGCGGTCGAGGTCGGCGTTCTCGGTGACGATGCACGGGTTCTTGCCGCCCATCTCGGCGATGCACGGCCGCGGGTAGCGCCCGGCGGCGATCGCCGCCATGATCGCGCGGCCGACGGCGACCGAGCCGGTGAAAGTGATGCCGGCCACGCGCGGGTCGCGCACGAGCTGCTCGCCGACCGCCGGCGCCCGCGCCGATATGTAGTTGAAGGCGCCTGCGGGCAGTCCGGCGTCGCGGATGCAGTCGGCGAGCAGCCGCCCCGCCCAGGGCGTGTCGGAGGCGCACTTGACGACGACGGTGTTGCCGGTCACGAGCGCGGCGGCCGCCGGCCCGCCGGCGAGCGCGATCGGGAAATTGAACGGCGCGATCACCACCCACACGCCATACGGGCCGCATGACGCTCTTGTTCCGCGAGATGAATGCCGTGAGCGGGTCGTTCGGCAGTTCGAACTCGTAGCCCTGGTGCGATTCGAAGTCGTCCGCGTAGACGCGGAAGAAATCGACGGTCTCCTGCGCCTCGCCGAGCGCCTCCATCCGGTTCTTGCCGACCTCCAGCACGAGCGCCGCCGCGATCTCGTAGACGCGCGCCTCCATGACGTCGGCGACCTTGCGCATCAGTCGCGCGCGCTCGGCGGCCGGCGTCGCGCGCCAGGCGGGGAAGGCGCGGCGGCGGCCGCGAGCGCCGCTTCCACCTCGGCCTCGTTCGCCAGCGGAAAACGTCCGAGCTTGAGGTCGCTGGTCGATCGGGCTCACGTGCTCCTCGGTCGCGGCCGCGGGTCGGTCCTTGCCGTCGATGAACAGTCGGATGCGTCGCGCCGAGTCGTGCCCGGACCGTGGCGAGCGCGCGCTCGAAGCGCTCGTGCATCTCCTCCGGCGGATTGAACATCGTTGCGTAAGTCAGTCGGAAACTCATGATGGGCGCTCCGTGGCCGGGGACGGAAAGATACGGGCGAGCAGGCGGTCGAGCAATGCGAGCGCCGCCGTCGAGATCGGCTTCATCGATCACGAGCGGCGGCGCGAGGATCAGCAGGTTGCCGCGCGAGCCGAAGGACACGCCCTCGTCGCGCGCACTGGAGAGGAGCGCCTGCATGGCTTCTGGCTGCACAGGCCACGGCGCGATGGGTGCGCGGCTCGCGCGGTCGGAGACCAGCTCGACGACCGCGAACAGGCCGCGGCCGCCGCGGACTTCGCCGATCACCGGGTGGCGGGCGGCGAGCTTTTGCAATTTCGCGAACATCCGAAGCGCCGAGCTTTCGCGAGCGCTCGATCAGCTTTTCGTCGCGGTAGGCGTGGATCGCGGCGAGGGCCGCTGCACAGGAAAGCGGATGGCCGCAATACGTGAGGCCACCGTAGAACATTTCCCGCTCGAGACGCCGCGCGACGGCCGGCTCATCACGACGGCGCCGAGCGGGATGGCCGCGCCGGTGAGTCCCTTCGCGAGCGTCATGAGATCCGGCCGCCCGGCCTCGCCGTGACGCTGCCAGGCGAACCATTCACCGCAGCGGCCGAAGGCGCTCATGACTTCGTCGGCGACCAGAAGGACGTCGCGTTCGCTGGTGCAGCGCGCGCAGCGCCGGCCAGTAGCTGTCCGGCGGGACGATACCGTTGCTGCCGGCATCCGTTTCCATCAGCACGGCGGCGACGCGTGCCGCGCCTTCCGCGTCGATGCGGTCTGCGACCGCTTGCGGCCGCCAGCACACCACACTCATGCGCGCTCGTGCTGCCGAATGGGCAGCGATAGGAATAGGGTGGCGGCACGTGGCGGACGCCCCAGGCGTCGGCGTCCGACCTGGTGCGCGGTGCGGGCGTCGCCCGAGAGCGCCATGTCCATGTAGCTCGCGCCGTGGTAGGAACGGTCGCGCGTCACGACGAGCGCCGCGTCCCTTGCCGGACGCCTGGCGCGCGATGCGCACGGCATTTTCGTTGGCGTCGGCGCCGCCGAGCGTGAAGAACACGCAGTCCGCCCTCGAATCCCGACAACTCGAGCAGCCGCTCCGCCAGATCCTGTCGCGGCCCGGCGCCCCAGGCGCTCGTCACGAAACAGAGCCGGTCGGCCTGCGCCTTGATCGCGGCGACCAGCCGCGGGTGCTGGTGGCCGAGATTGCTGCACTCGACGAGGCTCGACATGTCGAGCAGTTCGCGGCCGCCCTCGAGCAGCAGCCGGGCGCCGCGGCCGCCGACCACGCGTCGGGGCATCCCAGTCGGCCGGCACGCACCAGCTATGCAGCACGAATTCGCGTTCGGAGGGCATCCGCCGATTGTCTCAACCCGTCACCCACCGCGCCAGCGCGTGAGTTCACTTGCGCTGGCCGTCGTGCGGGCGCAGTCTGCCGCCATGCGCCGCCCGGCCAGTTCGCCCGCCCGCCTGCTGCTGCAATTGCTGATGACCCTGTCGCTCTTGCCCTATGGCGCGCCGGCGCCGGCAATGCATGTCGTACCCGATACGCCGATGCCGGCCGGGCACGAAGGGCATGCCGGCATGATGGATCCCGCGCATCACACGCCGATGCCCGGGGAACAACCTGCCGATTGCTGCGATGACGGGAACTGCGGCTGCGGTTGCGTCGCGCCGCAGTCGGCGTTCTGGCATCCGGAAACCGGTGCGCACCCGGCGATGCGCGTGCCGGATCGCGCGACGCCGGATGATCCCTTGCGATCCGCCGGCCCGCCCAGCGCGCCCTTTCGACCTCCTGCCTGATTAAACGGTGACGACTTCGCGTCCGGCGCGGATCCCGCATCCGCGCCGCGTTTGCGCCGTTTCCGGGCTCATTGCGAGCCCGCATCGAGGAGCGAAAGATGAACTTGCCGATTCGCATCGCCGCACTGTCGGTGATCGCAGGGGTTGCCGCCGGGTGCGCGGTGACGCCGCTCGAACAATCGACCGCCGCAGCCGCCGATCGCGTTCGGCAAAACGGGCCGGTCGCGCCGGCCTGGCCCGATGCCGCGGCCGAACGGCCGGAACCGACCGTCATCGCAGCGCCGCTGACGCTGGACGCGGCGCTCGTGCTCGCATTCACCCACAATCCCGAACTGCGGCGCCAGTACGCACGGCTCGGCATCGCGCACGCCGATCTGCGGCAGGCGGCACGCATCGCGAATCCCGGCCTCTCGTTCGCCTGGCTGGACGGGAGCGGCGCGGACCGGGAGCGCCAGGGCATCACGGCCGCATTCGGGGATCTGCTGCTGCTGCCGGCACGCCGTCGGCTGGCAACCCATGAGCTGCGCCGCGTCGAACTCGCGGTCGCCGGCGATCTGCTCGCGCTCGCCCGCGAGGTGGAGTCCGCCTGGTACGCGCTGGTGAGCGCATTGCAGGTCGCGTCGTTGCGCGAGTCCGATGCCCACGCGGCGGACACTGCCGCGGAACTGGCACGCCGCTATCACGCGGCCGGCAACATCACGGCGCTCGAACTCGCGTCGCGGGAGTCCGCCGCGGCCGAAGCGCGCGTCGAATCGTTGCGCTCGCGCGCCGGCGTCGCCGATGCGCGCGAGCGGCTCGCCAACCGGCTGGGGCTCGACAGCGCGCTCGACTGGCGCACGATCGATGAACTGCCCGCACCGCCAGCGACGGTATTCGATCGCGCGGCGCTCGCGGCGCGCGCGCGGGCGGAACGCCCCGATCTGCTCGCCGCGCGCGAAGCACTCGCGCGATCCGAGGCGGCATGGCGCCTGACGCGGAAAAGCCGGCTGCTCGGCGGCGTGGAACTCGGTTATGAGCGCGAGGAGGATCCGGACGGCGATTTCGACGGTCCGACGCTTGCCCTGGCGCTTCCGCTCTTCGACCAGGGTCAGGCAGCGGTCCAGCGCGGCCAGGCCGAACGCGATATCGCGCGAGCGGGTCTCGAGCGGCGCGAACTCGAAACGGGAAACGAAATCGTCGCCGCCGCGGAGCGACTCACGCTGATGCGCGAGATCGTCGACCGGCGCCACGACGCCTGGCGCGGCGCGGACGCCGCGATGGATCGGCGGCAGGAGCAGGCGGGCTACATGCTGATCGGCGTGTTCGAATTGATCGACGCGCGCCGGCACGCGCTCGATGCCGGCCAGGCCTGGCTCGAGTCGGTGCGCGATTACTGGATTGCGCGGTCTGCACTGGGCGCAGCCGTCGGAGGCGCGCTTCCGGGCGATCGCGACCCGCCGCAGCAGGTCATTCGCGTCGCCGACATCACCGGAGAACAGCCATGAAAATCACGCGGCGAAGCTGGCTTGGGTGGATGGGCGCGGGCGGCCTGATGTCGCTTGCTTCGGCTGCCGCGCGATCCGCTGAGCAAGCGGAATCATCCGCGACGCCGGCGGCTGGCGCGCAACAGCCGGGTTCGCGCGTGCGAACGCTGAATGGCCGTTCGTTGCCGTACCGCAGGGTCGGCGGCGTCAAGGAATTCCACCTGGTCGCCGAGGAGGTCGAGCACGAATTCGCGCCGGGCAGCCGCGCGAAGTGCTGGGGCTACAACGGCACGACGCCCGGCCCGACGATCGAGGCCACTGAAGGCGATCGCGTGCGCATCCTGGTGACCAACCGGCTGCCGGAACACACGACCGTGCATTGGCACGGCATCCTGCTGCCATCCGGCATGGACGGCGTCGGCGGCCTGTCGCAACCGCATATCCGGCCCGGCGAAACCTGGGCCTATGAGTTCACGCTGCGCCAGCACGGCACCTACATGTATCACCCGCACGCCGACGAGATGGTGCAGCTCGCGACCGGCATGATGGGAATGTTCATCATCCATCCGCGCCACGGCGAGCCCGAGCGCATCGATCGCGACTACGCCTTCCTGCTGCACAACTGGGCGCTCCGGCCCGGCACCTTCCGTCCGGACCCGGCGGTGATGCTGGAATTCGATCTCTGGACCTTCAACAGCAAGGTGTTCCCGGCGATCGAGCCCCTGGTCGCGCGCACCGGCGAGCGCGTGCGCATCCGCATCGGCAACCTGTCGATGTGGAATCACCCGATCCATCTGCACGGCGCGCGGTTCTACGTGACCGGCAGCGACGGCGGGCGCTGGTCGCGCGCCCTGTGGCGGCCGGAATCGAGCGAGATCGTCGGCGTCGGCCAGACCCGCGACCTCGAGTTCATCGCCGCGCCGGGCGACTGGGCATTGCATTGCCACATGTCGCATCACACGATGAACGCGATGGGACATGCTCTGCCCAACCCGCTCGGCGTGAAGCAACGCGACCTGGACGCTGCGATACAGCGCATCGCGCCGGGCTACCTGTCCATGGGCGAGTCCGGCATGGCGGAACACCAGGATCACGCCGCCGCCGGGCACCTCGCGGGACCGACCAATACGCTGCCGATGATGACCGGCAAGGGTCCCTTCGGGAACATGGAGATGGGGGGCATGTTCACGGTGCTGAAAGTGCGCGACGATCTGGCACCGGGCGATTTCCGCGATCCGGGCTGGTACGCGCACCCGCCCGGCACGCAGGCGCGGCGGGTCGGCACCGCAGCGGAAGCCGCGCCGCAAGATCACACACATCACGGAACCTGAGGGTGTCTCCGATGAAATCCGTTAATGGCCCGCGCCGTCGGCTGATGACCGCGGCCCTGTGCGTGGCGGGCGGCCTCGGCAGTGCCGGCATCGGCGCGGATGCCATGCCGCCCGCGATCGACGTGCCGGACGAGGCGCGCGAAGCGGTCGCGACCGTGGACCGCTTCTTGGCCGCATTGGTGGCAGGCGACACGACGAGCGCGGGAAATGAGCTCGACCCGGAACTCCTGGTCCTGGAGGGCGGCGGCGCCGAGCGGACCGCGGCCGAATATCTCGGCGGTCATGCGGCGCACGACGCGGAGTTCCTGAAACATGCGCGCCTCGAACTTGTGCACCGCAAGGCCCGGGTGGCGGGGGCGCTCGCCTGGGTCGCGAGCGAGAGTGTGATCGTGCTCGAGCAAAGCGAAGAACCCATCACGCTCGATTCGGCCGAGACGATGGTGCTCAGGCCCACGGACACCGGCTGGAAGATCGTGCACATCCACTGGTCGTCCCGTATAAGGAAGCCTTCACCGGAAGAATGACGATGCGAACCGCCATCCGGATCACACTGATTGCCGCCATCCTCGGCATTTCGGGCTGCGGCGAGCGCGCGCCCGAAGGCGCGACGGTCCTCCGTGCCGCGCGAATCTACACGGCGCCCGATCAGCCGCCGATCGACGACGGCGCGGTTCTCCTGAAAGATGGGCGCATTCTCGCCGTCGGTGCGGCGGATTCGCTCGCGACGCGCGGCGCCCGCAAGCTCGCCGCCTGCGACGGCGGCGTGGTCACGGCCGGTTTTCAGAACAGCCACGTGCATTTCACCGAGCCGAAGTTCTCGGATGCCGCCGGCCGTCCCGCCGCGGAACTCGCGTCCGCGCTCGACAAGATGCTGACGCGCTATGGATTCACGACCGTGCTCGATACCGGGTCGGACGTCGACAATACGGTGGCGCTGCGCGCGCGAATTGAAAGCGGCGACGTAGTGGGCCCGCGCATCCTGACCGCGGGCTTGCCGCTGTATCCGGCGAACGGCATCCCGATTTACCTGCGCGACCTGCCGCCGGAATTCCTGGCGAAGCTGCCCCAACCCGCGACGGTCGAGGACGCGCTTGCGATCGTGCAGTCGAACCTCGACCGCGGCGCGGACGCCACGAAACTTTTCGTGATGACGCCGCAGGGCGGCGGCCATGCGGCTTTCATGGAACCCGACATTGCGCTCGCGGCGGCGGACGAGACGCATCGTCGCGGGTTGCCGGTGCTCGCGCATCCGACCGACATCGAGGGCGTGAACCTCGCGATCGAGGCCGGCGTTGACGTGCTCGTGCACACGACGATCGGCCAGGGCAAGACGGTCTGGGACAGCGCGCTCGTCTCGCAGCTCATCGAGCAGGACATCGCTCTCGTGCCGACGCTGATGCTGTGGCCATATGAACTGAACCGCGCGAAGGTGCCCGCGAAGGTCGTCGAGCTCGCGACCGCTGATGCGATCGGGCAGCTGCGCAGTTTCGCGGAGGCAGGCGGTCAGGTGCTGTTCGGCACGGACGTTGGCTACATGGCGACCTACGATCCGTCCGAGGAATACCGGCTGATGGCACGCGCGCTCGAGCCGATGCAGATCCTGGCGTCGCTGACGACCTCGCCCGCGGCGCGCTGGAAGGAATCCGAGCGCGGGCGCGTGGCGAATGGACTCGTGGCCGATCTCGTGGTGCTCGCGGCCGATCCGGCCGCGGACGCGGAGAACTTCGCGAAGGTGCGCTGCACGATGCGCGCGGGCAAGGTCATCCATGGCGTGGACGCCGCGACGGACTGACGGCCGTCCAGAACAGGTAGCGCCCGAACCCCCACGTGACCCCGGCCGCTGCGGTATCGTTGCCGGATGAATAACCCATTCCAACCGCTGATCGTCGCCGCGGCATCCGCGTGGTTGCTCGCGGCCCCCGCCGCATTCGCCGACGACGATACGGAGGCAACCGCCCGCCTGATCGCGGAACTCGGACTGCAGGAATCCGCGACCGCGCTCGCGGACCGGCCCGGCTGGCGTGCGCCGCAGAAGATCGTTGTGATGGATGCCGATGCGGAGCGTCTCGCGTGGATGCAGACCGCGTCGCCCGGGGTGACGCTCGTCGGCGCGGCCGACCGGGCGGAGGCCGTCCGCATGGCCAGCGATGCCGACGCCGTGATCGGGGAGTGCCTCGCCGACGTGATCCAGGCCGGGCCACGAATCCGTTGGGTGCAGCGCATGTTCGCCGGCGTCGAGCGCTGCGTGGCGATTCCGGCTTTCGCGGAGCGCGGCATCGTGCTCACGAACATGCAGAAGATCGCAGGTCCCGTGATGTCCGAACACGTACTCGCGTTCATGTTCGGCCTCGCACGCGGCCTCGCGACCTACGTGCCTGCGCAGGCGCGGGGAGAATGGGCCGACGAAGCGGTTCCCGAGAGCCGGATGTGGTCGCTCGACGGCAAGACCCTCCTGGTCGCGGGGCTCGGCGGCATCGGCACCGAAGTCGCGCGCCGCGCGCATGCGCTCGGCATGAACGTGATCGCGACGCGAAACACACCGCGCGAGAAGCCGGCGTTTGTGAGCGAGCAGGGACTGAGCGGAGACTTGCCGGCCTTCGTCGCGCGGGCCGATATCATCGTCAACGCCCTGCCGCTGACGCAGGAGACGAAAGGCGTCTTCGATCGGAGGATCTTCGATGCCGCGAAGCGCGGAGCGCTGTTCATCAATGTCGGCCGCGGCGCGACTGTCGTGACCGGGGATCTCGTCGATGCATTGAAGGACGGTCGCATCGGCGGCGCGGGCCTCGATGTCACCGATCCGGAGCCGCTGCCGGCGGATCATCCGCTGTGGCGCTCGCCGAATGTGCTGATCACGCCGCATGTGGCGGCCTTGATCGACACCGGCGACGAGCCGCGCTGGCTGATCGCGCGGGAGAACCTGCGCCGCTATGCCGCGGGCGGCAAGTTGCTCTCAGAAGTCGACGTCAGGCGCGGGTACTGACCGGATTCCCGGATGTCCAACCGCACGTTATCGCTCGACGACCGGCTGTACGACTACCTGCTCCGGCATTCGCTGCGGGAGCCCGAATCGCTCGCGCGCCTGCGTGCCGAAACCGCTTCGCATCCGCAGGTCAACATGCAGATCGCGCCAGAGCAGGGGCAGTTCATGCAGATGCTGGTGCGCCTGCTCGGTGCGCGCCGCGCGATCGAAATCGGCGTGTTCACCGGGTACTCGAGCCTTGCCGTCATGCTCGCGATGCCGGCGGACGCGCGGCTGCTCGCCTGCGACATCAGTGAGGAGTACACGAGTATCGCGCGCCGCCACTGGCAGACGGCGGGCGTCGCGGATCGCATCGAGCTCGTCATTGCGCCGGCCAGGCAGACGCTCGATGCTCGGCTCGCTGCGGGCGAGGCGGGGCAGTATGACTTTGCTTTCATCGATGCCGACAAGACCGGATACCTTTCCTATTACGAGCGGTTGATCCAGCTGGTGCGGCCGGGTGGCCTGATCGTCGTCGACAACACGCTCTGGAGCGGCAAAGTCGCGAATCCGTCCAATCGCGACGAGGAAACCGTCGCGCTTCGCGAATTCAACGACGCCCTGCTCGCGGACCCGCGCATCGACCTCTCGCTGTTGCCGCTCGGCGACGGGCTGACGCTGGCGCGGCGCCGCTGAATCGGTCGTATGATCGGCACCATGAACCGCCTGCATCCCATGATCTGGATTGCCGCTCTCGCGCTCCTCGCGACGGGCTGCACAGCCAGTACTGCGCCGGAACCATTCCCGCAGGCGACCGCGGATGCGGCGGCCGAGCGCTTCGCCGCGCATGACTCGGCGGGCGTCGCATCCTTTTACACGGCGGACGCCCTGCTCATGCCACCCGATCTGGAGGTGGTCACCGGCCGGGCCGCGATCGAGGAATTTTTCGCGCGCACCAACCCGGCGGGCGCGCCCGCAGTCGAACTGGCGACGGTCGAAACATTCCTGTTCGGCGACCACGCCTGGCGCCAGGGCAGCTTTCGCGTCGATGGGCCGGGCGACGACGTGCCAGCCAGCGGCAGGTTCGTCGAGTTGTGGAAAAAAGTGGATGGCGCCTGGTTGATCCATCGCGACATCTGGAATGCCAACGCGCCACCGCCGGCGGCGCCGGCGACACCGACGGAAGCACCGAGCGATGAGCCTGCGTGACCTCGTCGAGTCGATCCTGCCGGAATGGGAACGCTGGTACCCCAGCCTGTTCGACGCCGCCGCCGATCTCGGCGTCATCCGCGCGCGCGTCTGCCCGCCGTCGCAGCTCTTGCTGTCGCGCCGCCACGCCGGCATCCGCGACGAGGCCATCCGCGCGTTTCGCGAGCGCTGGAGCGCGCTCGACGAAGAGGAGCGCTAGTCCCGGTCCTGCGTAGCGGCGCGGATTACGCGCCAGTCTCCGTCGTCGCCGTGCGCGAGGCGGATATCCAGCCGGTAAATGTCCCCCGCGAGATTCCAATCGTCGTCGGCGCCCGCTTCACGGCCGAGCATGCCGACCGTCACGGCGACGCGCGCGAGCTCGTTGCCCTCGAGCTCGATCGAGTCGATGCGCGTGATGAGCCGGATCGAAGGATGCGCGACCAGGTAGCCGTGCAGGTACGTCCTCATGTCGCCGGCGTTGCGTCCGTGCGGATCCTGGTAATCGTCGGCGATCAGCGCGCGAAGGGCCGATGCGTCGCGCTCCTCCGCCGCCGCTTCGGCCTCGTCCACGAGCGCGCGGATTTCCTCCTCGGGCTCGCTGCGTGAGCTGCAGCCGGCGAGGACGGCGAGCGCGAGTCCGAGTGCGACGTCAGCCGCGCGCAGGATAGCCCTCCCATTGCGGCAGGTCGTCGGTGATCTCGAACCACTCGGCCTTGCTGGTCGCGAAAACGTGGCCGGCCGGCAGCATGCCGGGCGAATCGTCGAGGCTGCCGCAGGGCGCAACGACGTAGCCGGTCGATTCGACGACCCGCGGCACCTTGCCGCCGCATTGACTGCAGAAGGACTGCCCGAATCGCTTCGCGCCGGGAAGGGCGTAGCTGACGACGCGATCGTGGCCGCGCGTCCAGACGAGCTGTTCTTTCTTGTAGAAAGCGTTGGTCGCATGCGCGGCGCTGCGCGCGCGGCGACAGCGCGTGCAATGACAGTTCTGCACGCGCTCCGGCCGGCCCGTGAATTCCCAGGCGACTTCGCCGCACAGACAGCTGCCCTGCGTGACGCCGGGCAGAACCGGCGGCACGGGCCTGGCGACGCCGACGCCGCCGCCGAACTGCGGCGGATAGCCGGCATGCTGCGGCAAGGCATCGGTGATCGGGAACCAGCTCGCGCGCGAGCCCGCGAATATGTGCATCTGCGGCCGGATGCCGGGATCGCCTTCGAGATTGCCGGCCATCAGGAAGACGAGGCCCATCCCGGGCATGACCATGGGCGTCACCGAACCGCATTGCCGGCAGAACGGCCGGTGGCCCTCGTCGGAAGAACGGTAGACCGCCACCCCGTCCTCGCCGGATATCCAGCGAAAGCCGGCGATCGGCGCGGACAGGAATGTCACGAACATCGCGCCGTGGTGCTTTCGGCACATCGAACAATGACAATGGGCCATCATGTCGAATGGCCCGGCGACCTCGTACCGGACCGAGCCGCAAAGGCAAGTTCCTGTCACCATGGCGACAAGATAGGGAGGTTCAGAGTCCATGTACACCCTCTATTGGGCGCCAGGCGCCGCGAGTCTGTGCGTGCACTGGATGCTGATCGAACTCGGCGAACCGCACGAGCTCAAGAAGCTCGATCTCGAGGCCGGGGATCATCGCAAGGCCGATTATTTGCGGCTCAACCCGAACGGGCTCGTGCCGACGCTCGTGGTCGAAGGCAAGCCGCTGTACGAGAGCGCGGCGCTCCTGATGCTGCTCGCGGAACGCCATCCGCAGGCGGGATTCGCGCCGCCGATCGGCAACGCGCAGCGCGGCCTGTACACGACCTGGCTGTTTCACCTGTCGAACACGCTGCAGTCGGCCTTCCGCGACTGGTTCTATCCGGACCAGCAGGCTGGCGCCGCCGCTGCGGAGTCGGTGAAGATCCACGGCGCGCGGACGCATCGAATCCGGCTGGAACCGCGTCGAGGCCCAGCTCGCGGCCGAGCGGGCCCTATCTCGTCGGCGATCGCGTGAGCGCCGTCGATTTCCTCGCGACGATGCTGATGCGCTGGTCGCGCAACATGCCGAAACCCGCGACGCGGTTGGCCGGCGATCGCCGAGTACATCAAGCGCATGAAATCGCGGCCATCGTTCAAGGTGCTGTACGAGCGCGAGGGCCTCACCGAGTGGCCCTGAGCCGTTGACCTAAGGTTTCGCCGCGGGTTTCGGCTGAATGAGCGGCTGGACAGGCTTGATGCTGCACGCGAACAGGAGCAGCGTTTCGCCAATCGTGCCTTTCTCGATCTTCTCCCAGTAGCGCAGCAGGTTGGTCGAGCGCTCGGGCGTCTCGTCCTGCAGGTTGTTGAACTTGTAGAAGACGAGCCCGCGCGTCGATCGCTGACGCTTATTGCAGTCCCAGTCGTCGCGGCTGACGGAGCTGCGGTGGGATAGCGGGTTCTGCGGATGCTTGTACTCGACACGCGTCCACATCGTGACGATGTCGCCGTTCTTCTCGGAGTCGTGGCGCGTCGCGAAGTAGACCTGCTCGGGATAGGTCTCGAGCCACTCCCAGTCCATGCGGCCCTTCAGGTCGAGCTGCTTGACCCACTCGTTGCCGACGCCTTTCATCGGCACCGACGTGATCTGCGCGAGCGCGGGAGTCGCGCAGACCAGGGCGAGAACGAGTGCGGTTCCGTGTCGGGTGTTCATCGTGTAGGACGCCGCGTGCCTGCGCGGGTTCCGGCCCGATTATCAGCCGAGGATGGCCTCGCGTCGATACAGCCGCCCGGCGAGCCAGGCGAGCGCGAGCCCGAGCGCCAGCGTGCTCGCGACCGAGAGCAGCATCCAGCCGGTCGGCACCGGCTCGCCGCGCATCAGTCCCTGGATCACCAGGTGCTGGGACAGCGAAGGCACGAGCATGAGGGCGACCGATGGCTGCACGGCGAGCACGCCCGCGACTGCGATCGGCACGGTCGGCACCAGCAACGCGACGCCGAGCCAGGACTGCGCTTCCTTGTAACTTTTCGTGAACGAGGCGACGACGGTGAGCAGCGCCGCGCCGACGAGCGCGAACGGCAGCACGGTCAGGAATGCCCGCCAGGCGACCGGCGGGCCGAAATTCGCCGACATGCCGAAGGTCTCGAGCGGCACCCAGCGGAGCGCGACGGCGATGGACGCGGTCACGAGCGCGAGCGCGAGGATCATCATCGCGGCCGCCGCCAGGATCTTGCCGTAGATCAGGTGCGCGCGCGCCGCGGGCACGGTGAGCAGCGCCTCCAGCGATCCGCGCTCGCGCTCGCCGGCGGTCGCGTCGATCGCGAGATGCAGGCCGCCCAGCAGCGTGATCAGCAGGATCACGTAGCTCAGCATGCCGAGCAGCAGCGTCGCGCGGGCCGACGGCGTCGAGACGTCGATGACGTCGACGACCACCGGCTGCAGGATGGATGGCGAGATGCCGCGCGCCTGGAGCCGCAGCGCTCCGATCAGGCCGGAATAACCGGCGAGGGCGTCCTGAACGCGGGCCGCCCGCCGCTCGGCCTGCGAATTCGCGCCGTCGGAATAGAGCTCGATGGCCGCGGGCCGGCCGCTCGTGAAGCGTTTGCCGAAGTTCCCGGGGATGCGCAGCACCACGAGACCGTCTTTCTCCTCGATCCAGCGACGGATGTCGGCTTCCGTCCCGTCTTCGAGCGTCACGGTCAGCCCGGACTCGCGCAACTGCTGCACCAGATTGGGCGCGGCGGCGGCGTTTGCGACCGTGACCGGCGTCAGTTCGTCCTGCGAGGCCACCGTGCGCGACAGCGCGAGCTTCAGGATCAGGATGAAGAAGAGCGGCGCGAAGATCGGGCCGAGCACGAGGCTCGTCAGCAGCGTGCGCCGGTCGCGGAGCGCTTCGCGCACTTCCTTGAGCATGACGGTGCGGATCACGGCGTTCATTCGAGCCCCCGGACATCGCCGATCGCGGCGACGAAGGCGTCCTCGAGCGTGGCCGCGGAGAAACGTCCGCGCAGCTCCTCCGGCGTGCCGGCGGCGACCACGTGCCCGTGGTCGATGATCACGATGTCGTCGCAAAGCGCCGCGACTTCCTGCATGACATGGCTGGAAAACAGCACGCAGTGGCCGGCGGCACGGAGTTTGCGGATCAGCGCCCGCAGCGCACGCGTCGCCATCACGTCGAGCCCGTTGGTCGGCTCGTCGAGCAGCAGGTTCTTCGGAGAATGCACGAGCGCCCGGGCAAGTGCGACCTTGATCCGTTCGCCCTGCGAGAAACCCTTGGCGCGCCGGTCGGCGAAGTCCGTCATCTCCAGCTCGACCAGCAGTTCTTCGACCCGGCGGGCGCGCTCGGCGGCCGCGAGTCCGTGCAGTTCGCCGAAATAGGCGACGTTCTCGCGCGCCGTGAGCTGCGGATAGATGCCGGCCGCATGCGGCAGCACGCCGATCGCCCGGCGCGTGGCGAGCGAATCCGCGGTGACGTCGATGCCGTCGACGCTCGCCGTGCCGGCGTCCGGGCGCAGCACGGTGTAGAGCACGCGAAGCGTCGTCGACTTGCCCGCGCCATTCGGTCCGAGCAGGCCCGTGATGCGGCCGTCCCGTGCCTCGAAGGTGACGCCGTCGATCGCCCGCACGATCCCGAAACTGCGGGTGAGTCCCTCGACCCGGATCATGGCGCGCTGCCGCTGAACGAAAGGAAGAACGGAGCGGGCCGGATCTGGTCCACGCAGGCCGTGTCGAGATCCGCCGCCGATCCCGCGTCGATGAAGCGGCGGATAAGACGCTGCACGCAGTAGAGGCGCGCCTGGCCGTGGCCCTGGCCCGGCACCACGACGTGCAGCGATCCCTCGAAGCCGGCGGCGGCTGCGGCACCGTACTCGGCCGGCGTCGCGGGATCGAAGCCGCCGGACAGGAGGAGCGCGGGCACGGCCGAGGCGAGCGGTTCGCCGAAGTCGGGATCCACCGGGCCGCGCGGCCAGACCTCGCAGATCGCCGTCATGCCGTCGAGCATCAACGGCCCGAGATACGTGCTCTCCAGTTTCGCGCGGTCCACTGCGCCCTCGAAGCGCGGCGCGTCCTCCGCGCAAACGACGGAATGGTGCATGCCCATTGCGATCATGCGCACGAGGTCGTCGCTCACCATCTCGGCCTGCGCTGCGAGTGGCGCATAGTTGCCGTTGGTCGCCGCCTCGTGCAGTACGAGCGGCAACAGCGACGCGGTGCGCGCGGAATAGGTCAGCATGCGCGCCATCGTGATCAGGTGGCCGCGCGTAACCTCGAGCTTGCGGGTTTCACCCGTCACCGGATCGGCGATGGTGAGCGGAACCGGCGCGCGGCGGAGCCGCGCATCCACGCGCGCGAACTGGTCCGCGAGGGCGGGAAAGCGCCGGTTGCATTCGGGATCGTCGGCGCAGCGCTCGAACACGCGCTCGAGGCCGCGTTGCGACTCGATCGCGATCTGCGGCACGAGCGCGAGCGTCGGCGGCACGACGGCGTCGAGCACGATCGCGCGAGTTCGGCCGGGAAAGCGGCGCGCGTAATGCTGGGCGACGCGCGTGCCGTAGGAACCTCCGATCAGGTTGACCTTCGGGTAGCCGAGTGCGGCGCGCACCGCCTCGAGATCGCCGACCGCGACGCTCGTCGTATAAAACTGCGCGCGGCCCGGAAGCTTAGCGAGGCAGGCGCGTGCGAGTTCGCGCAACTCGGCCGGCGCGAGCTCGCCGGTTTCGATCGCGTCGTCCGGCATGTCGCAGTCGAGACGGTTCGAACCGCCGGTGCCGCGCTGGTCCACGAGCACGAGATCGCGTTCGCGTCGAAGCCCGGCATAAGCGCCGAGGACCGGCGCATACGCCTCAATCGCCCCCTGGCCCGGCCCGCCCGCGAGCAGGAACACCGGATCGGACTTCGCCTGGGTCGCGATCGCGGGCACGATCGCGATGGCGAGTTCGATCTTTTTGCCGTCCGGATCGGCCGGGTCCTCGGGCACGGCGAGATGCCCGCAACGCGCGGCGATCGAGACTAGCTCATCCGCATCGCTGATGCGGCAGGGCTCGAGCACGGGCTTCGCGTCGAGCGCCGGGGAGAGCGTCGCACCCAGCAGGAAGACTGCCAGAAGCCCGGCGCGCGCATGCAATCGATTGGTCACCACCCGATGATACAAAAAGGGGACGCACCTCTTTAAAGGGGTCGCATCCCTTTGCCGCAAAGGGATGCGACCCCTTTAAAGAAGTGCGTCCCCTCTAAGGCTACGCCCCGTCGCGGCCGGATCGGATAACATGTCGGCCCGCAAAACGGACTGGACATGCATTCCTACGACGTCATCGTCATCGGCGGCGGACACGCCGGCACCGAGGCGGCCCTTGCGGCCGCCCGCATCGGCGCGCGCACGCTGCTCGTGACCCAGCGTCTCGACACGGTCGGCCAGATGAGCTGCAACCCGGCGATCGGCGGTATCGGCAAGGGGCACCTCGTGCGCGAGATCGACGCGATGGGCGGCGCGATGGCGCGCGCGGCGGATCGAGCGGGCATCCAGTTCCGCACGCTGAATGCGAGCAAGGGCCCGGCCGTGCGCGCGACGCGCGCGCAGGCGGACCGCAACCTTTATAAGCGCGCGATCCAGGACCTGCTCCATGCGCAACCGAATCTCGAACTGTACGAAGGCGAGGTCGGCGGATCTCGTCGTCGCGGGCGGGCGCGTGACCGGCATCGTGACGCTGGCGGGCGAAACGATTCGCCGCGCGCGCGATCGTGCTGACCGTCGGCACCTTCCTCGGCGGGCGCATGCATGTCGGGCTCGAGAGCGAGGCCGGCGGACGCGCTGGCGATCCGCCCTCGAACCGGCTCGCGGCGCGGCTGCGCGAGCTGCCATTCGCGGTCGGGCGCCTCAAGACCGGCACGCCGCCGCGCCTCGACGGGCGCACGCTCGATTATTCGGTGATGCAGCGCCAGCCGGGCGACGAACCGCGGCCCGTATTCTCGTTCCTCGGCCGCCGCGAAGAGCATCCCCGCCAGCTTCCCTGCCACATCACCGCGACCAACGAGCGCACGCACGAGATCATCCGCGGCGCGACGGACCGCTCGCCGATGTTCACGGGAATCATCGAAGGCGTGGGCCCGCGCTACTGCCCCTCGGTCGAAGACAAGGTCGTGCGCTTCGCCGCGAAGGCGTCGCACCAGATCTTCGTCGAGCCGGAAGGCCTCGACACGCACATCGTCTACCCGAACGGGATCTCCACCAGTCTGCCCGCCGACGTGCAGCTCGAGTTCGTGCGAAGCATCGCGGGCTTCGAGCGGGCCGACATCACGCGTCCCGGATACGCGATCGAGTACGACTACTTCGATCCGCGCGGCCTGCACGACAGCCTCGAGACGAAGCCGCTCGCCGGGCTCTGGTTCGCGGGCCAGATCAACGGCACGACCGGTTACGAGGAGGCGGCGGCGCAGGGCCTGCTCGCGGGCATCAATGCGGCGCTTGCCGTGGCCGGCCGCGAGTGCTGGTCACCGCGGCGGAACGTCGCCTATCTCGGCGTGCTGGTCGACGACCTGATCACGCAGGGCGCGATCGAGCCCTATCGCATGTTCACGAGCCGCGCCGAGCACCGGCTGCTGCTGCGCGAGGACAATGCGGATCTGCGCCTGACGCCCGTCGCGCGCGAGCTCGGGCTCGTCGACGATGTGCGCTGGGATTTCTTCTGCGCCAAGCGGGACGCGATCGAGGCGGGCCACGCACCGGCCGATGGCGATCCGCGGCTCGTCGAGCAGGCGACGCTCGCCATCGAGGCGTGCGCGAAGTACGCGGGGTACATCGAGCGGCAGCAGGCCGAGGTCGAACGCCAGCGCCGGAACGAAGAGACGCGCCTGCCCGCCGGCATCGACTATGCGATCGTGCCCGGACTTTCCCATGAAGCGCGGGAGCGTCTCTCGAAGTGCCGGCCCGATACGCTCGGCCAGGCATCGCGCCTGCCCGGCATCACGGCCGCCTCCATCTCCATCCTGCTCGTGCACCTGAAGAAGCGCGCGCGGGCCGCATGAAGCGGGCCGCGTTCGCCGCACTGGCCGCGGCGGCGGTCGCCGCCCTCGGTCTGGCCGCGGGCTGCGGAAAAGGCGGCTCCGAGGAGGCGGCGGAACTGCGCCGCGGCAATGGCAGCGAACCGGATTCCATCGATCCGCAACTCGCGCGCATGGAAGCGGCGATGACGATCCTGCGCGATTGCTACGAGGGACTGGTGTCGATGGCGCCGAACGGGACCGCGATCCCGGGCGCCGCGGAGACCTGGTCGCTGTCGGATGACGGCCGGCGCTATACATTTAGATTGCGCGCGACGGCGCGCTGGTCGAACGGCGAACCGCTGGTCGCCGAGGATTTCGCGGCGGCCTTCCGCAGGCTGGTCAATCCGGCGACCGCATCGCAGTACGCGCTGATGCTGGAGCCGGTGCTGAACGCGACCGAAATCGTCGCGGGCCGGCAGCCGCCGGCCGCGCTCGGCGTCTCGGCGCCGGACGAGCGCACGCTGGTGGTCGACCTCGCGCGCCCAAGCCCGTATTTCATCGCGATGCTTTCGCACCCGAGCACTTTCCCGGTGCATCGGGCGACGCTGGCGGAACATCCGGCGGAGGCGGCGCGCCCCGGCACGGCCGTGACGAATGGCGCCTTCGTGCCCGTAGAATGGCAGATCGGGTCGCACATCCGCGCGGTGCGGAACGTGCACTATTGGAACGACGCGGCGAATGGCATCGATGCCGTGCGCTATATCCACGTTGCGGATCCCGTGACCGAGCTGACGCGCTTTCGCGCCGGCGACCTCGACGTGACTTACACGGTGCCGCCGGGCGAGGTCGCGCGGCTCGAGCGGGAACTGCCGCAGCAGCTGCGCATCGCGCCGCACGTCGGCGTGTACTACTACGGCTTCGCGCTCGATCTGCCGCCCTTCCGCGACGCGCCGAAGCTCCGCCGCGCGTTGGCGATGGCGGTAGACCGCGACCGGCTGGTGACCCAGGTGCTCGGAGACGGCGAGCTGCCCGCCTATGGCTGGGTGCCGACGGGCGTCGCGGGCTACGAAGGGCAGCGGTTCGACTGGGCGACGCTCGACCCGGCGGCGCGCGACGCCGAAGCGCGGCGGCTCTATGCCGAAGCGGGTTATTCGACGTCGAAACCCCTGAAAGTGGAACTTCGCTACAGCAAGAGCCCGCTGCACGATCGCATCGCGCTCGCCGTGACCTCGATGTGGCGCGAAGCGCTCGGCGTCGAGGCGACGCTGCGCGCCGAGGACTTTCGCGTGCTGAAGCAGGCGATCGATGCGCGCGAGACCGTGCTGTTCCGCGGTAGCTGGATCGGCGACTACAACGACGCTTACTCGTTCCTGCAGATCCTGAAGGGCGGCTTCGGCATCAACCTGCCGCGCTACGAAAGCGCCGCCTACGACGCGGCGCTCGAGGCGGCCGGTGCTGCCTCCGGCGCGGAGCGCGCGACGCTCCTCGCGAAGGCAGAACGGCAGATGCTGGAAGACGTGCCGCTGATCCCGCTCTACTTCTACGTCTCGAAGCATCTGGTCGCCCCGCGCGTGCACGGCTGGTACGACAACGTCATGAACGTCACCTATTCGAAAGACCTGACGCTGGCGCCTTAACAAGAGGGGTCGCATCCCCTTTGCCGCAAAGGGGATGCGACCCCTTTGTCCGGCGCGGTGTCCGAGGCAGTGTCCGCGGACACTTCGGCCGCGCGGCGGGTGTCCGCCCGCAAAGAATAGTGCTTTCTGGATCAATAACTTACGGCGTCTGCCGGTTTTGGCACGCCGGTTGCAATGGTGAGTTCGAGCGACAAAGAAAGCCATGAAGATCACGAGCCTCAGACCATTGACGAAGCTGGGCGGCGATGCCGGCTCGACGAATGACATCACCATGCGGGGCACCGAGGCGCAGGACGTCGCCGTCGAGTCGTCGCCGGACCGCCGCAAGCGCTTCATCCAGATCGGCATCGGCGCCGGCGCATTGCTCGTCATCCTGATCTTCGCCTTCCTGATCCGCGGCTGGGTCGCGTCCGAGCACACGATCCCGCGCGAGCGGCTGCGCATCGTCGCCGTCACCGAGGGCCCCTTCGTGCGCGACGTTTCGGCGCAGGGCACTGTGGTCGCGGCCGTGAGCCCGACGCTCTTCGCCGTCGCGCCCGGCAATGTCAGCTACCAGGTGCGCGCCGGCGACACCGTCAAGACGGGCCAGGTGCTGGCGATGCTCGTCAGCCCGACGCTCGAAAATGAATTCCAGCGCGAGCGGGCGACGCTCGACAGCCTCGACACCGCGCTGCAGCGGCAGGCCATCGAAATCCGACGGCAGAAGCTCCGCACCCAGGAACAGGCCGATCTCGCGAATGTGACGATCCGCGCAGCCGACCGCGAGTTCCAGCGTGCGCAGACCGCCTGGGACAAGGGCGCGATCGCCGAGCGCGATCTGAAGCGCGCCGAGGATGAGCGCGAATCCGCGCGGCTTACCTACGAGAATGCGCGCGAGAATGCCGATCTCGAACGCTCCAGTCTCGACCTCGACCTGCGCGCCCGCCGCCAGGAGCGCGAGCGCCAGGGCTACGTCGTCGCCAACCTGAAGCGCCGCGTCGACGAGTTCTCGGTGCGCTCGCCGGTTGACGGCATGGTCGCGAATCTCGCGGCCGCCGAGAAGGCGAGCGTCGCCGAGAATGCGGCGCTGCTGACCGTCGTGGACCTCTCCGCATTTGAGGTCGAATTCCAGATCGCCGACGTCTACGCCCGCGACATCAAGCCGGGCATGGAAGCCGAGATCTCGCTCGATGGCGCGCAGCATCCGGGCGTCGTCACCGGGATTTCGCCGGAAGTGCGCTCGGGCCAGGTGGCCGGCCGCGTCAAGTTCGCGGGCAAGCAGCCCGCGCGGCTGCGCCAGAGCCAGCGCGGCTCGGTGCGGATCGTGATCGAGCAGCGCGCGATGGCGCGCAAGTTCGAGCGCAGCTCCGACATCGCGTCGGGGACACGCCAGGTTTATGTCGTCGACGGCGACCGCGCGGTGCTCCGCCCGGTCGAGCTCGGCGCGGCTTCGGTCGGCGAGATCGAAGTGATCAAGGGCTTCGAGCCGGGCGAACTGGTGGTCGTCGTCAGCGGCCTCGGCGATTTCCGCGACGTACCCGAAATACTGATCAGCGATTGAGGAGCGTATTTCCCATGCTCGAAATGCAAGGCATCAGCAAGATCTACCGCACGGACCTGATCGAGACGCACGCGCTGCGCGATTTCTCGCTGAAGGTGGGAGACGGCGAGTTCGTCGCGGTCACGGGCCCCTCCGGTTCCGGCAAGACGACGTTCATGAACGTCGCGGGGCTCCTCGAGTCTTTCGACACCGGCACCTACCAGCTCGACGGCGAGGACGTGAGCCGGTTGTCGGACGAGGCTCGCTCCAGGCTCAGGAACGAGAAGATCGGATTCATCTTCCAGAGCTTCAACCTGATTCCCGATCTCGACATCTTCGACAACGTCGATGTGCCGTTGCGTTACCGCCGTCTGACCAAGAAGGATCGCGAGCAGCGCATCAAGAGCGCCCTCGAAGTCGTCGGCCTGACCTCGCGCATGCATCACATGCCCTCGCAGCTTTCCGGCGGGCAGCAGCAGCGCGCGGCGATCGCCCGCGCGCTCGCCGGCGACCCGCGCTTCCTGCTCGCGGACGAGCCGACCGGCAACGTGGACTCGCTGATGGCCCGCCAGGTCATGGACCTGCTCGAGCAGATCAATGAAATGGGCACGACGGTGATCATGGTGACCCATGACCCGGAGCTCGCGCGTCGCGCGCACCGCAACGTCCACATCGTCGACGGCCAGATCTCCGACTTCAGGCCATACGAGCCGCGCGACGAAATGCCGGCGATGGGCACGAAGCCGGTCGCGGCCTCGATGGCGCCGGCCTGAGGAGATCCCGATGTTCGGCTATTACTTGCAGCTCGCCATCAGGAACCTCCGCCGCAATCCCGGTCTGACGGTGCTCATGATCGGCGCCGTCGCGCTCGGCATTGCGGTCTGCGTGATGACGCTTACGATGTACCGCGCCATGTCGGGCAACCCGATCTGGTGGAAGAACGATGTGCTCTACGCCGTGACCATGGACTTCTGGGATCCGCAGCAGCCGTGGTGGGACAAGAAGCCCGAGCTGCCGCCGGAACAGCTCACCTATCGCGACGCGATGGCTGTTTACCGCTCCGACATCCCGAAGCACAAGGTGATCATGCACAAAGCCGTCGGCATCCTCTCCGTGGACGGATCGCAGGTGAAGCCCGAGCGCATCACGACGCGCGTGACGACGAAGGACTTCTTCACGATGTTCGACGTGCCCTTCCAGTACGGCGGCACCTGGACCGACATGGCCGACACTGGCCCCGAGCCCGTAATGGTCCTGTCGCGCAAGATGAACGAGAAACTGTTCGGCGGCGAGAACAGCGTCGGCAGACGCATCCGCTGGAATGACAATGAGTTCCGCATCGTCGGTGTGCGCGACAACTGGATGCCGTTGCCGACCTTCTACGACGTCAATAACGGCGCGCTCGAGGAGCCCGAAGACGTTTACATCCCGTTCGGCTGGAATGCCGCGTTCGAGCTGCAAAGCGCGGGCAATACGAACGGCTGGAAGCCGGAGGACATCCAGACCTACCAGGATTTCCTCAACTCTGAGAGCACCTGGATCCAGATGTGGGTCGAGCTGCCGGATACCGCCGCGCGCGACCGCTTCCAGGCCTTCCTCGACAATTACTCGCAGGAACAGAAGCGGGCCGGCCGCTACCAGCGGCCGCTCAACAACCGCCTGACGAAGCCGGACCAGTGGCTGGTCGACAACAACGTGGTCAGCAACGACGACCGCGTGCTCGTCGGCCTCGCCTTCGCCTTCCTCGCGGTCTGCCTGCTGAACACCGTGGGCCTCCTGTTGGCGAAGTTCCTGAACAATGCGTCTATCACCGGCGTGCGGCGCGCGCTGGGCGCGAGCCGCAAGCAGGTCTTCCTGCAGCACCTGGTCGAGGTCGGCGTGATCTCCTCGATCGGCGCGCTGCTCGGCCTCGCACTCGGCGGCCTCCTGCTGATGGGCCTGCGCGTGCTCTACACCGTGGATCCGACCGACTCCGGTGGCACGCAGGCGCTCGCGCACGTGGACATGACGAGCGTCGTAACGGCGCTCGTGCTCGCGTTCCTCGCCACCATCGCGGCGGGGCTTTACCCCGCGTGGCGCATCGGTCGAATCCCACCAGCCAGCTACCTGAAGGCACAATGACATGACAGCCTGGAACCTCCGCCCCATCGCATCCGCGCTCTGGCGCAACCGCACCGGCGCGATCCTGGTCGCGTTTCAGATCGCGATCGGCCTCGCCGTTCTCGTGAACGCGGTCTACGTCGTCAAGCAGCGCGTGGAGACGATCGGCCGCCCGACCGGCATGGACACCGCCAACATGATCTGGGTGCAAAGCGCTGGCTTCGCGAAGGACTTCGACTACGAGGCGAGCTGGCGCGAGGACATCGCGACGCTGCGCAGGCTGCCGGGCGTCAAGGCCGCGAGCCTCTTCAGCAACATCCCGCTGTCTGGCGGCGGCAGCTCGAACGGCTTCCAGGCGAGGCCCGGCGAGGTCCCTCCCAAAGAAACGGTGGAGGGGAACAACTACGACGTCGACGAGCAGGCGATCGCGGCGCTCGGCGTCAAGCTGATCGCGGGACGGCCGTTCGAGGCACACGAGATCCTGCCGCCTGTGGAAACCTTTGAGATGTCGCCCCAGGCGATCGTCACCCAGGCGTTCGCCAAGCAAATGTTCCCGAAGGATCCGAATCCGCTCGGCAAGACCTTCTATGACGGCCTCAGCAAGCCGATCACGATCGTCGGCATCATCGAGCACATGCACGGCGCCTGGGTGGGCTGGGACAAGCTCGACAACGTCGTGCTGTTCCCGCGCATCAAGAACGGGCCGACGGCGATCTACCTCGTGCGATCAGAGCCGGGTCGCCGGGATGCCTTGATGCGCGAGATCGAATCGAAGCTCGGCGATTCGAACCCCGGTCGCCTGTTGCGCTGGGTCCGGCCGTTCGATTACTTCATCCACCAGTCCTATCTCGATGACCGCAACATGGCGATCTTCCTCGTGAGCGTCACGAGCGCGCTGCTCGCCATCACCGCACTCGGGATCTTCGGGCTCGCGACATTCAACGTCAGCACGCGCATCCGCCAGATCGGCACGCGCCGGGCAGTCGGCGCGCGGCGCCTCGACATCGTGCGGCACTTTCTGGTCGAGAACTGGATGATCACGACCGCGGGGATCGTCGCGGGCTGCGGCTTCGCGCTCGCGGTCGGTTACTGGATTTCGGTCAAGTACGAACTGCCCCGGCTCGACCTGTATTACCTGGTCGGCGGCGTGCTCGGCATCTGGCTGATCGGCCTCGCCGCGGCCTTGCAGCCGGCCCGCCGGGCGTCCGCGATCTCGCCTGCGGTCGCCACGAGGACGGTCTAGACTGCCGTGGCCCTTGCAACCGTTCCGGGAGTCCATGCATCCAAACCCATGAAGCAAAAGGACGAACAGGGACTCCAGGACAGTTTGGGCGAGCGCACCGTACTCGTCATTGACGACAGCGAGGCCGTGCGCACGGCGCTCGACGTCCTGCTGTCCATGCATGGCGCCCGCGTGCTCGGCGCCGATTCGGCCGCCGCCGGCATGGATGTGCTGGCGCGCGAATCCGTGGATCTCGTCGTCCAGGACATGAACTTCCGCCGCGAGGCGACCTCCGGCGAGGAGGGCGTGACGCTCTTCCGCCATATCCGCTCGCTGCACCCGGAACTGCCGGTGATCCTGCTGACCGCCTGGACGCATCTCGAGACCGCGGTCGAGCTCGTGAAAGCGGGCGCCTCCGATTACGTCGCAAAGCCCTGGGACAATGCACGGCTGTTGACGACGGTGCGGAATCTCCTCGACCTGCACACGGCGCGCGCGGAGAACCGCGCGATCCGCCGCCAGCGGGCGGCGGCGCGCGCCGAACTCGCCGGCCGCTTCGAACTCAAGGGCCTCATCTACGAGAGCGAGGCGATGCACGCGCTCGCCGCGACCGCGGTGCGGGTCGCGCATGCCGACGTGTCCGTGCTGATCAGCGGACCGAACGGCGCCGGCAAGGAAGTGATCGCCGATATCCTGCAGGCGAACTCGGCCGTGAAGTCCGGCCCGTACGTGAAGGTCAATCTCGGCGCGCTGCCGGACACGCTGATGGAAGCGGAGCTCTTCGGCACCGAGGCGGGCGCCTTTACCGGCGCGAAGGCGCGCACCGGGCGCTTCGAGGCCGCCGACGGCGGGACGATCTTTCTCGACGAACTCGGCAACCTGTCCGCGCTCGGGCAGGCGAAGCTGCTGCGCGTGCTGCAAACCGGCGAGTACGAGCGGCTCGGCTCCAACTCGACGCGCCGGACCCGCGCGCGCGTGATCGCCGCGACCAATGCGAACCTGGCGAACCTGATCCGCGAGGGACGCTTCCGCGAGGATCTGTTCTACCGGCTGAACGTGATCGAGCTCGAAGTGCCGCCGCTCGCCGCGCGCCAGGACGACATCCTGCCGCTCGCGCAGCATTTCCTGGAACCCGGATTCCGGCTGTCGCAGGACGCATTGCGTGCGCTCATGCGCTATCACTGGCCGGGCAACGTGCGCGAGCTCAGGAATGCGATCCACCGCGCCTGCCTGCTGTCCGTGGATGCGGTCGTGACAGGCAAGGGGCTCGCGCTGCCCATCGTCCCGGAGCCTGCCGACGGTGCGCATATCGACCGGCACACGATCGAACAGGCGCTGCTGCTCGCGGACGGGGTCGTCGCGCACGCGGCGCGTGACCTCGGCCTGTCGCGTCAGGCACTCTATCGGCGCATGGAGAAGCTCGGCCTCAAGACACCCGTCGACCCAGGCCGGACATCAGCAACTAACGGCTGATGGCCAGCAAGCCGCGCGCCAGCTGGTCGCTGGCCGGCCGGATCGTCCTCGTGCTGTGCACGGTCGCGATCGTGGTGGCGGCCGCGGCATTGATTCTTCACCATTATCTGGATTCGCCCTGGCTCGCCGGCGCGGCGGCGCTGCTCGTCACGCTGCCGCCGTCCATCCTGATCACGTCCAGGCTATTCAACCGCTGGAGTTACAGCATCCGCGCCGTGACCGATGGCATCGGCAGCCTGCGCGATCGCGACTTCAGCGTCAGCGTCACGCCGACCGGCCCGGACGAGATCGGCGACCTGACGGCCGCGTACAACACGCTCGGTGAAAACCTGCGCCGCGAGCGGCTCAATCTTTACCAGCGCGAACTGCTGCTCGACACCGTCGTGCAGACGACGCCGCTCGCGCTCGTGCTGACGAACGCCAATGACGCGATCGTGTTCGGCAACATCGCCGCGCGCCAGCTCTTCCGCGAGGGCCGCAAGCTCGAGGGCATCACGTTCCATACGCTGCTCGAGAATTCACCGCAGCCGCTGCGCGAAGCCGTCGACGGCGGCACGGACACGCTCTTCACGGTGAAGGAGGGCCAGGAGGCGGAGATCTATCACGTGAGCCACCGGCCGTTCTTCCTGAACAGCCAGCCCCACCGGCTGCTGCTGTTCAAGCAGCTCACGCGCGAAATGGCGGCGCAGGAAGTCGTGATCTGGAAGAAAGTGATCCGCGTGATCGCGCACGAATTGAACAACTCGCTGGCGCCGATCTCCTCGCTCGCGCACTCGGGGCAGTCGTTGGCCCGCGCGCCGGATCCCGACCGCCTGGCGCGCGTGTTTTCGACCATCGAGGAGCGTGCGACGCACCTGGCGATGTTCATCGATGGGTACGCGCGTTTCGCGAAACTGCCGCAGCCGCGACCGGCCGGCGTGCCGTGGAAGCCGCTGCTCGCGGGATTGAAGGACAGCCTGTCGTTTCGCGTCGACGGGCCGCTGCCGGCGGAAGACGCGTGGTTCGATGCGCCGCAGATCGAGCAGGTGCTGATCAACCTGATCAAGAACGCCATCGAATCGGGCTCGCCCGAGGACGATGTAACGCTTACCGTGCGGGACCGGCATGGCGGCATCGCGGTGGAAATCGCCGATCGCGGCAGCGGGCTCAACGAGGAAGTGCTGCGCGACGCGCTGCTGCCGTTCTATTCGACCAAGCCGAAGGGCACGGGACTCGGGCTTACGCTGTGCCGCGAGATCGTGGATGCGCATGGCGGCCGGCTCAGCATCGCGAATCGCCCGGGCGGTGGAGCGATCGTGACGGTCTGGCTGCCGCAGCCGGAAGAATTGCGGGCGTAGGCGGCGCTGCGGGTGCGCCGGCAGGCCCGCAGCTCGCGCCGCCGGAACTTACGCGCTCGCTTGCGGACCTCCCGGCTCCCCGCAGCGCCGCTGATGCTCGCATTTATCCCGTCGGCGTTATCATCGTTTTCACCCAACATGCCGGCGGCCGGCGCGACGCCTTGCAGCATTGGAGCTGACCATGAAGAACTTCTACGACTTCGACGTGGATCGCATTGATGGAAGCGAGGATCTGCTCAGCGGCCTGAAGGGAAAAGTCGTGCTCGCGGTCAATGTCGCGAGCCGCTGCGGGCTCACGCCGCAGTACACCGGACTCGAGGAATTGCACGAGGAACTCGCCGGCGAGAACTTCGCGGTCGTCGGGTTTCCCTGCAACCAGTTCGGCGCGCAGGAGCCGGGCAGCGAGGCGGAGATCCAGACCTTCTGCTCCGCCAACTATGGCGTGACCTTTCCGATGAGCGCGAAGCTCGATGTCAATGGCGCCGGGCGCCACCCGCTGTACGCCTGGCTGACCGATCCCGCGAACGGGCATCCGGGCGACATCCAGTGGAATTTCGAAAAATTCCTGATCGGCAGGGATGGGAAGCTGCTGCAGCGTTACGCGCCGACGACCAAGCCGCGCGACAACGGGCTGATGCAGGACATCGCGGATGCTCTGTAACCGCCTGTTTGGGTGGAAATCCCGGTCTGCGCCGCTTAGTATTCCGACGGCCATGAACTCGCCGCTCGCAGTCCGCTCACTGATTGCCGCTTTCGCGGTCGCATTCCTGGCGCACTCGGCGGCGGCCGCCGACGCCGAGAACGGCCGCAAGCTCGCCTACACCTGCATGGGCTGCCACGGCATCGAGAATTACAAGAACGCGTATCCGAAGTATTCGGTGCCGAAGCTCGGCGGGCAGAGCGCGACCTACATCGTTGCGGCGCTCGCCGGATACGATTCGCATGAGCGTTGGCATCCCACGATGCAGGGCTACGCGGCAACGCTATCGGCGCGGGATCGCGACGATATCGCGGCCTGGTTTGCGTCGGTGTCGACGCACGAGACCGCTGCGAAGCAGGCCGGCTCGCCGCCCGAGACGGCCGCGGCCTGCGCGGCCTGCCACGGCACGGATGGGGTCGGCACGTTGCCGGAGAATCCGACGCTCGCCGGCCAGCACGCGGATTATCTAGTGCAGGCGCTCAACGACTACCGGCTCGGGAAACGCAAGAACCCGATCATGGGCGCATTCGCCAAGACGCTGACGCCCGCCGATATCCGCGCGCTCGCGGACTACTTCTCGAAACAGCCGGGCCTGACGACGCCGAAGCTCTGAGTAATAAAAGGGGTCGCATCCCTTTTCACGATTCGCCCTGAAGGCAACGCGGACGCTTAGAAAAGGGATGCGACCCCTTTTACTGCTTCAGCTTTTCGAGGAACATCGCGACCGCCCACTGGTAGTAGTCGATGTTGTCGCGCTTCGCGAAGCCGTGGCCTTCGTTGAGCCCGATCAGGTACCAGACCTCGCCGCCGTTCGCTCGGATCTTCGCGACCATCTGCTCCGACTTCGGTGACCGGCACGCGCGGGTCGTTCTGGCCCTGCACGACCAGCATCGGCTTGCTGATCTTGTCGACGTTGTTGAGCGGCGAGATCCGCTGCAGGAACTCGCGCATCTTCGGGTCGCGCTCGTCGCCGTACTCCGGCCGGCGCAGGTCGCGACGGTACTCGGCCGTGCTTTCGAGGAAGGTGACGAAGTTGCTGATGCCGACGATGTCGACGGCGCCGCGCAGGCGGTCGTTGAAATGCGTCATCGAGGCGAGAACCATGTAGCCGCCGTAGGAGCCGCCGATGACGACCACGCGCTTCGCGTCGAGATCGGGTTGCGTCGCGATCCAGTCGAGCAGCGCGCCGATGTCCTTCACTGAGTCCTCGCGCTTCATGCCGTTGTCGAGCGCGACGATAGGTCTTGCCGTAGCCGGTGGAGCCGCGCACGTTCGGCGTGATGACGGCGTAGCCGAGCTCGACCGCCCATTGCTGGACCGAGATGCTGAAGGTCGGCTGCGACTGGCTCTCCGGGCCGCCGTGGATGCTGATCAGCACCGGGTGCGGCCCGCGCGCTCGCCGGCTTGTACACCCAGGCCGGAATCTCGCGCGGCTTGCCGCCGACCTTGTCGAAGGTCGGATAGTGCACGAGCGTCGGCGCGACGAAGCGCTTCGCGTCCAGCATCCCGATCTCGCTCTGGGTCCAGCGCTCGAGCTTGCGGCTCGCGAGCTCGTACACCCAGACGTCGTAAGGCTGTCCCGGCGTCTGCAGGCTGAAGGCGAGCCGATTGCCGCTCGCGATCGAACGTCGAACGAGCCGATGACGCCGAACGGCAGCTCGGGCGACGCGAGGTCTTTCTTCGCGCCGAGATCCTGCAGCACCAGCTTGTTCGCGCCGTCCTCATTGATGACATACGCCAGATGGCGCCCGTCGCGCGACAGCGTCGAGGTCGTCCACGTCCCAGTTCACGTGACCGGAGAGCGCGGTGATCTTGCCGTTCGTGAGCTCGGCGTAGCGCAGCGTCCGGAATTCGCTGCCGAGATCGGACGTGAAGTACACGCCCTTGCCGTCGCGCGAGAACAGGCCGCCGAAGCGGGCGGCCTTCTGCTTCGACGGCTCGATCTCGGTGAGTGTCCGGCTCTCGAGGTCGTAAACGTGCAGGTAGCTCTCGTTGATCGACACGAAGCGCACGAGCAGCAGCGACTTCCCGTCCGGCGACCAGTCGGCGACGTCCCAGCCGGTCTCCTTTGCCTCGTACACCATCTCGGGCAGGCGCCGGTCGAGCGGATCCTCGACGTAGATGTCGGTTTCGACGCCGGTGCGCTTCGTCCACGCGAATGCGTAGCGCGTGCCGTCCGTGGACCACACGCCGGTGTCTGCGCGGCCCGTGCCGTCGGTCAGGCGGATCGGGTCCGCGAGCGCAGGATCGAGGTATTCGAGCTGGATAATTCTCGTCGCCGCCCGACGTCGCGCACATAGAGAACGCCCTTGCGCGCGCCGGTCGGCGACCAGTCCGCGGACGTGATGGGCTCCTCGAAGAAAGTGATCTGCCGGCGATCGCCCATCGGCTGCGCGACCAGGTGGAGCTGGTTGGTGTTGCCGAAGCGCGTGCTGATCGTGATCTGCCCGTCCGGCGTCCAGCCCGCGAACAGGGCGCTGCGCGTGTTCTGGTAGCGGCGCATGCGCTCGATGAGCGCCGGCGGGATTTCGGGGATGCCCTCGATCGCGAGGTTGCCGCGGGTGACGCGCTCAACTTCGGCGGCGGAAGCGGTGCATGCCAGCAGGGCAGCGGCGGAGGCGGCAAGGAGGCGTAACATCGGCGGCTCCCGGGGTCATCGATTCGTGGGCGGCTAGATTGCCACAGCAGCGCCGCCGGCACGACCCGCGGCGCGTGCGATCATTGACGCGGAGGATCCCATGACAACGTACAAGGTCGGTTACATCGTCGGCAGCCTCGCCAGGGCTCGATCAATCGCAAGCTCGCGAGGGCGCTTGTGCGCCTCGCCCCGACCAGCCTCGCATCTGAGCGAAATTTCGTTCCGCGAACTGCCGCTCTACAGCTACGACTACGACAAGGACTTCCCGGAGCCCGCGCGGGCCTTCAAGCGGGCGATCGAGTCGTCCGACGCGATCCTGTTCGTGACGCCGGAATATAACCGTTCGATCCCGGGCGGCCTCAAGAACGCGATCGACTGGGCGAGCCGGCCCTACGGCAAGAATGCGTTTGCACGCAGGCCCTCGGCGGTGATCGGCACCTCGCCGGGAAAGATCGGCACCGCCATTGCCCAGCAGCAATTGCGGAGCGTGCTCGGCTACTGCAACTCGCCGCAGATGAACGCGCCGGAGGCCTACATCCAGTTCACGAAGGAGCTCATCGACGATGAAGGCCAGGTCAGCGAGGAATCGACGAAGGAATTTCTCACGCGGTTCATGCGGGACTTCCACGATTTCGTCGCCATGGTGGTGCCGTGCCTGAAGCCGCCTCCAAGCTGACCGATTTCCGCGCCGGCATCACCGCGATCGACGCCGATTACGTGCGCCCGGGGCTCGCCGCGTCGCACCTGGTCGTCGACTCGGGCCGCGCGGCATTCGTCGACACCGGCACGACGCTGTCGGTCCCGAACCTGCTCGCTGCGCTCGCCGAAAAGGACATCGATCCGGCGGATGTCGACTGGGTGCTCGCGACCCATGTGCACCTCGACCACGCGGGCGGCGCCGGCGCGCTGATGCGCCAGCTGCCGAACGCGCGCTGCGCCGTGCATCCCCGCGGCGCGCGGCATCTCGTCGAGCCCTCGAAGCTGATCGCGGGATCGATCGCGGTGTACGGCGAAGAGCGCTATCGCGCGCTCTACGGCGAGATCGTGCCGATCGACGAGGACCGGATCTTCGTGCCGGAGGACGGCGCATGCGTGACGCTCGGCACGCGCGTGCTCGAACTGATCCACACGCCGGGTCACGCACTGCACCACTACTGCATCGTCGACCGGGACCACGACCTGATCTTCTCCGGCGACACCTTCGGCATCTCGTACCGCGATTTCGACGTCGACGGGCGCGAATTCATCCTGCCGACCACGACGCCCGTGCATTTTGACCCGGACGCGCTCTGCCGGTCCGTCGACCGGTTGATGTCGTACCATCCCCGGTCGATCTACCTGACCCACTATGCGGAAGTGCGGCAGCTCGACCGGCTCGCGCGGCAGATGAAGGAGCGTGTGCAGGCATTTGCGGATCTCGGTCGCCGATATGCGTCGGCACCGGATCGCGCGAGCAAGCTCCGTCATGGCATGTTCGCGCAGCTCGGCGGCTGGCTCGACGAGCACGGCTTTCCGCGCGACGATACGAAACGGCACTACCTGCTCGACGACGACATCGAGCTCAACTGCCAGGGCATCGAAGTCTGGCTCGACAGGAAATGACATGAACCCATTCAAGGCCTTCCGCATTCACGAACGCGACGGCAAGATCGCCGCGGGCTTCGAGACCATGGCGGTCGACGCGCTGACGCCCGGCGACGTCGTCATCAAGGTCAGTTACTCGAGCATCAATTACAAGGACGCGCTGGCGGCGACCGGCGCCGGCAAGATCCTGCGGAAATACCCGCTGAACGGCGGCATCGACCTGTCGGGCGAAGTCGCGAGCTCGACCGACTCCCGGTTCCGGCTGGGCATGCCGGTGCTCGTGACCGGTTGCGGTCTCAGCGAGACTTTCGATGGCGGATATGCGGAGTACGCGCGCGTCGCCGGCGATTCCGTGTTCGAGCTGCCGATGGGCATCGATCTCGCGCAGGCGATGGCGATCGGCACCGCGGGCTTCACCGCGGCGCTCGCTATCCATCGCATGGAACACAACGGCCAGACGCCTGCGAAGGGTCCGGTCGTCGTGACGGGCGCAACCGGCGGTGTCGGCTCGATCGCGGTGGACCTGCTCGCGGGCCGCGGCTATGAAGTGGTCGCGGTCAGCGGCAAGGCGGATGCGGACGAGCACCTGAAGGCGCTGGGCGCCGCGCGCATCCTGCGCCGCCAGGAGATCGATCTCGGCAAGCGGCCGATGGAGGCGACGCAATGGGGCGGCGCGATCGACAACGTCGGCGGGGAGCTGCTGACCTGGCTCACGCGCACCGTCGATTTCTGGGGCAACATCGCGAGCATCGGACTCGCCGGCAGCCACAAGCTCGAGACCACGGTGATGCCATTCATTCTGCGCGGCATCAATCTGCTCGGCATCAATTCCTCCGCGACGCCGCGCGACGTGCGGCAGGTCGTCTGGAAACGCCTCGCGACCGATTTGCGGCCGCGCAATTTCGACAGGATCGTCACGCGCACGATCGGCTTCGACGAATTGCCGGGCGGCTTCGACGACTTCCTGAAGGGCCGCGCGCTGGGGCGCACGGTCGTGAAAATTGTCTGATGTACACACCGTCGCGATCAGGTCCCGCCTGACTGCGGGTGCGGAGGCGCTCGGCATCGTGCTCGAGCCGGCGCAGGTGCAGACGCTCCTGTCGCTGGTCGCCGATCTCGCCGAATGGAACACGCGCTTCAATCTGACCGCCATCACCGAACCCGCGGAGATGGTCGACAAGCACCTGCTCGATTCGCTGGCCGTGTTGCCTCACATGCACGGGCTTCGGATCGCGGACGTCGGCACCGGCGCCGGCTTTCCGGGACTGCCGCTCGCGATCGCGAATCCTGGCCGCCGCTACACGCTGGTCGAATCGACCGGGAAGAAGGTCGGGTTCCTGAAACACATCGTGGAGTCGCTCGGGCTCTCGAACGTCGAGCTCGCGCATGGCCGCGCGGAGACGCTGCGGGCGCACATGCCGTTCGACCGGGTCATCGCCCGCGCGCTCGGTCCGGTCGCGGATTTCGTGCGGGTCGCCGGGCACTTGCCGGGCCGCGGTGGACGGCTGCTGGCGATGAAAGGCCGTCTGCCCGAAGACGAGTTGAAGGCCCTGCCGCCCGGGTGGAAAGTGATCGCCGTGCACCCGATCCGCGTGCCCGGCCTCGATGCCGAGCGCTGCCTCGTCGAACTTGCTAGGGTCTGAACCGATGAATCGCATCATCGCGGTCGCGAACCAGAAAGGCGGCGTCGGCAAGACGACGACCGCCGTCAATCTCGCCGCTTCGCTCGCCGTGACGAAGCGGCGCGTGCTGCTGATCGACCTGGATCCGCAGGGCAACGCGACGATGGGCTGCGGCGTGGACAAGCGCGCGCTCGAGCAGAGCGTCACCGAAGTACTGATGGGCGAATGCGCCGCGGCGGATGCGATCCTGACGCTCGAGCAGGGCGCGTTCGATCTCCTGCCGGCAAACCAGGATCTGACCGCGGCCGAGGTGCGGTTGCTGACGATGCTCGCGGGCCGCGAGCATCGCCTCGAGAAAGCGCTCGAGCCGGTGCGCGCACGCTACGACATGATGATCATCGATTGTCCGCCGGCGCTCAACATCCTGACGGTGAATGCGCTGACCGCCGCGGATTCCGTGCTGATCCCGATGCAGTGCGAGTACTACGCGCTGGAAGGCCTGTCCGGGCTCGTCAACACGATCGAGCAGATCCGCGACTCGGTCAATGCACGGCTGCAGATCGAGGGCATCCTGCGCACGATGTTCGATCCGCGGAACAACCTGTCGAACGACGTCGCCGCGCAGCTCATCGAGCATTTCGGCGATCGCGTGTTCCGCACCATCATTCCGCGCAACGTGCGCCTGGCGGAAGCGCCGAGCTTCGGCGTGCCGGCGATGTTCCATGACAAGGAATCGCGCGGCGCGCTCGCCTATCTCGCACTCGCCGGCGAGATGATCCGCCGCTCCGAAGAACCGGCCGAAGAACAACCAACCGAAGCGCCATTCGCAGAACCACCCGCCGAATCCGTTCCCTTCTAAAGGGGTCGCATCCCATTCAAAAGGGGTCGCATCCCATTTCCGACGATGCCCATAGCGCCCGATGCAGCCCGTGGAAATGGGATGCGACCCCTTTTGAATGGGATGCGACCCCTCTTCGTCCCGGAAGCGGGACGCGGACACTTCCGGACGTCCCACGACCGGGATCGGACACGGGATTCCGGCGTCCTCACGGATCGGTGAAATAACTATAAAATTAACAATATCAATTAGTTACATTAATTCAAACCAAGTTGGCACGGACCTTGCTCTATACAGGGCAGGAGGACGAAAGCCATGAACACCCTGATCTACCGTAACTACCGCTCCGTTGCCGCCACGCTGGCTGCTGTTGTGATCGTCGGGCTCACCGGGTTGACGCTGGACCGTGGCCACGGCGGCGCACTGCCGGCAGGCATCATCGAGATTGGCGAACTCAATACCGTGATGGTCGGCGATACGGCGATTGCCGCGCTGCCCGCCGTCGTGGTCGTCGGCAGCCGCGACGTGCAGCTCGCCGACGGCGTTGCGATCCATGCCGATGCGCAGGGCTGAGGTTGCCGCGGCCATGGGCCGTACCGATGTCTCTGCCGACGCGCAGTGGACCCGCGCATTGATCGCCGTCGCGCTCGGACTGCTGTTTGCCTGCAGCGTGCTGCGCCCGGTTGTTGACTCGCCGAGCGTGCGCACGCTGCTGCCCGAGCTCCGCGCCGTCGCCGGCATTTCCTGTCTCGTGATCTGACCGGACAGAGAAGAAAATGGATCGGCCGCGGATACGGGACAACTTCAAGCGCCGGAAACTCGCCTGGGTGATCGGCGGATTTCTCGCCCTGTCGGGCGTCGCCCTGGCGATCGCCAGGCTCGAGCCCGGCGCGCCGTCGGTTGCCCGCGAGCAGCTCTATCTCGATGAAGTGAAGGAAGGCACGCTGGAGCGCAAAGTGCGCGGTCCCGGCGTGTTGCAGCCGCGCGAAGCGCGCTGGCTCTCGACCCGCGTGGACGCCCGCGTCGACCGCGTGCTGGTGCGCGCGGGCGAAAAAGTCGATGTCGACACCGTCATCGTTCAACTCTCGAATCCCGAAGTCGAGCGCGCGGCCGATGCCGCGGCGCTCGAAGTCGCCGCCGCCCGCGCCGAATACGCGGCCGCACGGCTCGAACTCGAAAGCCAGCGGCTCGACCGCCGCTCCTCGCTCGCCGAGGCGCGCGCGACCGCCGAATCGGCCCGCCTGCAGTCGGTCGCCGAGGAGCAGGCCTTCAAGACCGGCGCCGTCTCCGGACTGCAGTCCCAGCGCTCGAAGATCCTCGCGACCCAGCTCGGCGAGCGCGCAGGCATCGAGCAACAGCGCCTGGCGGCGCTCGATGCCGCGGTCGGCGCCCAGCTCGAGGCGCGCATGGCGCGCCTGCGCCAGCTCGAGCGGACGGCTGAAGAGCGCCGCCTGGCCGCCGAATCGCTGCAGGTGCGCGCGGGCCTGGCCGGCGTCGTGCAGAGCGTGCCGGTGCAGGAAGGCCAGCAGCTCGCCCCGGGCGCAAACGTCGCGCGCGTCGCGAAGCCCGACAATCTCTATGCGGAACTGCGGATCCCCGAGCTCGATGCGCGCGATCTCGCGCCCGGACTCCCCGCGAGCATCGATATGCGCGACCGCCTGGTGCGCGGCCGCGTCGTGCGGGTGGACCCGGCGGTCGTCGCGGGCGCCGTGCGCGTCGAGATCGAATTCGACGAAACGCTGCCGACCCAGGCCCGCGCGGACCTCTCGGTCGACGGCACGATCTCGATCGAGACGCTGAAAGGCGTGCGCTTCGTCGGCCGCCCGGTTGGCGCGCAATCCGATTCCGTGACGACCGTGTTCCGCGCGCGCGCCGGCGACAACGTCGCCGAGCGCGTACCGGTGAAATTCGGCAAAGCGTCCGTGAACCAGATCGTCGTGCTCGAGGGCCTCGAGCCCGGCGACATCGTGGCACTCGCTGACACAACCCAGTGGTCCGGCAAGGACCGCCTGGTCATCGACTGAACAACCCGGGAGATACGACACCATGCAGCCCAAGGCCATGATCCGACTCGAGTCCGTGACGAAAGTGTTCTACACGGACGACCTCGAGACGCACGCGCTCGACGGCATCCACCTCGACGTCGGCAAGGGCGAATTCCTGTCGATCTCCGGCCCTTCGGGCTGCGGCAAGTCGACGCTGCTCGCGATCCTCGGACTGCTCGACTCGGCGACCGAAGGCCGCTACCTGCTGGCCGGCGACGACGTGACATCGCTGACGCCCGCCGGCCGCGCCAAGGTCCGCAACGAGCGCATCGGTTTCATCTTCCAGGCCTTCAACCTGATTGGCGACCTGACGGTGCTGCAGAACGTCGAGTTGCCGCTGACTTATCGCCAGACCATGAGTGCGGCGGAGCGCCGCAAGCGCCGCGCAGCACGCACTCGAGCGCGTCGGCATGTCGCACCGCGTGAATCATCACCCGGCGCAGCTCTCGGGCGGCCAGCAGCAGCGCGTGGCGGTTGCCCGTGCGCTCGCCGGCAAGCCCTCGATCCTGCTCGCCGACGAGCCGACCGGAAACCTCGACTCGCGGAATGGCGAGGCGGTGATGAACCTGCTGCGCGAGCTGCACCGCGAGGGCTCGACGATCTGCATGGTGACGCACGATCCGCGCTATGCGGACTACGCCGACCGCAAGGTGCAGCTCTTCGACGGACGCGTCGTGGACGAAAACACGCTGATCGACCTGTCGTCGCGTCGCGCGGCCACGGCCTGAGGGGAAATACATGCGCGGATTCATCGACGAAATCAGGCCGCGATCTCGGGCCTCGCGCGGGCGCCGTCATTCACGGCGCTCGCGGTCGGCGTGCTGGGGCTCGGCCTCGGCGCGGTGATCTTCATGTACGGGGTTGCCGACACGCTGATGCTGAAGCCGCCGCCGTATCCGAACGCGGACCGCCTCTACACGCATCGTCACGATGGACGGACAGCAGCCGGACGACTACGACGACTCCATGGCGCCGCTGGACTACCTGCAGATCCGTGAGGCGGCAGAGCAGTTCGAGGCGATCGGGGCGGTCTACGTCGGCACCGCGTACCTGACCGGTGACGGCCAGGCGGAGCGCTACGACGGCGGCTTCGCCGACGGATACCTCTTTGATGTAGCCGGTGTCGCGCCCGAACTCGGGCGCACCATCCTCCCGCGTGACACGATCGAGGGCGCGGCGCCGGTGGTCGTCCTCAGCCACCAGCTATGGACAGAGCGCTTCGATGCCGATCCCTCGGTCATCGGGCGCACTGTGCGCGTGAACGGGCAAGTCCTCGGAAGTCATCGGCGTGATGCCCGACGGTTTCTGTTCCCGTCGACGGCCCGCTCTGGGTCGCGAACCAGCAGGACCCGACGCGCGTCCTCGCGCTGGATCGGTCAGCGTGCAGGTCTTCGGTCGGCTCGCGCGGACGGCAACCCCGACGCCGCGCAGCAGGAGCTCGCACCGGTCGCCGCCGCGATCAAGTCGAAGGTCAGGCAGCAGGCTTTCAATGGACATTTCGAAGTCGTGCCGATCGCCGCCAGCTTCATCGGCGACGAGGGCGCAACGCTCGTCTGGACGCTCGCTCGTCGCCGTCGCTTCGTGCTCCTGATCGCTTGCGCGAACGTCTCGAACCTGCTGCTCGCGCGCTCGGCCTATCGCGTGCGCGAGACGACCGTGCGCTCGGCGCTCGGCGCTTCGCGCAGCCGGCTCGTTGTGCACATGCTGGCCGAAGGCCTCGTGATCAGTACGCTTGCGACGCTCCTCGGCCTGCTGCTCGGCTCCATCGCGCTCGATGGGCATGCGCTCGCGGTGGCGCAGCTGCATGGAAGACAGTCCGAACTGGTGGCCGTTCGAGATCGACTTCGCGCGTGGTGGCATCGCCGTCGGTGCGGCGCTCCTGTCCACGCTGATCGCGGGTCTGCCCGCCGCGCTCCGCGCCTCGCGGCCTTCGCTCGATGCGCTGCTGCGCGACGGCGGCCGCACCGGCACGGGGCTTGCGATCGGCAGGATCGCCTGGGCGCTGGTTGTTTTCGAGGTCGCGCTGGCTTGCCTGCTGCTCGGCATCTCGGCCTGATGACGAAGAGCGTGCTGAACGCGACCTCCAGCAGACATCGGCGTCGAGACCGGCGACATCATGACCGCGCGCGTCGGTCTCACGGCGGGCACGTACCCCGAGGAGGAGGAGCAGATCCGCTTCTGGGAGAACGCTGCTCGACGCGCATCGCGTCGCAGCCCGGCATCCACGCAGCAGCGGTCGCCGATCTCGCTTGCCCGGGTCACGGCAGCGATGACGGGCCGCTGTCGGTCGAGGGCCGGGATTACGGCGATGTCACGACCAGGCCCTTCGTCAATCGTGACCGCCAGCCCGTCGTACTTCGAGACCTTCCGGCATCGCCGGCCGGCAGGGGCGGCTGCTCGACAGCCGCGATCGCGCGGACTACGCTGCAAATCGCTCGTCGTCAACGAGACGATGGCGCGCGAGATGTTGCCCGACGATCGCCGATCGGCGCGCGCGTCAGGCTTCGACCTCGACGAAGACGAAGGCTGGCGGACCGTCGTCGGCGTCGTTCCCGGACGTCATTCAGGACGACGACGGCGAGATCGAAGCCGACCGCGTATACCGCCCGTCTCGCAGACGCCAGAGCGATTCATGAGTATCGCCGTCCGCGGCGAAGGCGATCCGCGCGCGCTCATCGGCGCGATGCGCACGGCGCTCGCGCAGACCGATCCGGACCTCGCGCTCTACTGGCTGCGGACATTCGACGAAGTCCGCGTCATCCGACCGCCGGCCTCCGCATCATCGGCACGATGTTCGCCGTGTTCGCCGGCGTCGCGCTCGTCCTCGCCGCCGCCGGCCTCTTCGGTGTGCTGGCCTTCCACGTCGGCCAGCGCACGCGCGAGATCGGCGTGCGGCGCGCGCTCGGCGCGGACGATCGGCGCGATCCTGAAGCATGATCATGCGTGCGAGCGGCGTGCAGATCGCTGACTCGGCGTCGGCATCGGCATGGCACTGCTGCCGCTCGTGGGCCGCGGACTCGGCGACATCCTGGGCGAGTCAGCCCCTATGACCCGGGCATTTACGGCCTGGTCGTGGCGATGATGCTCGTGGTCGCGGTCCTGCGACCCTGACGCCGACGCGGCGCGCGCTGAAGGTGCGATCCGGCGGCGGCATTGCGCTACGAGTGATGGCCGTGCACGATCCCGCCTGATGCAGGCGCGGATACTCATTGCGGACGACCAGGCGGACATCCTCTCGGCGCTGAAGCTGCTGCTGAAGCGCGAGGGCTTCGACGTCGCGACGGCGACTTCGCCCGCCGGCGTGCTGGACGTCGCCGCGCGCGAGCACGTGGACGTCGCACTCGTCGATCTCAACTATACGCGCGACACGACCTCGGGCGAGGAAGGCCTGGAGCTCGTCGATCAGCTGCGCAGGCATCATCCGGAACTGCCGGTCGTCGTGATGACGGCGTGGGCGACCGTCGAGGTCGCTGTGCAGGCGATGCGCCGCGGCGCCAACGACTTCGTCGAGAAGCCCTGGAACAACCAGCGGCTGCTGAGCGTGCTGCGAAACCAGGTCGCGCTCGCGCAGGCGCGCCAGCGCGGCCGACGGCTCGCCGACGAGAACGCGATCCTGCGCGCGGGCGACGGCGGCAACCTCGTCGCGAGTCCCGCGCCGATGCAGGAGGTCGTGCGCCTCGCGCGGCAGGTGGCGCCGTCGGATGCGAGCGTGCTGATCACGGGTGAGCCCGGCACCGGCAAGAGCCTGCTCGCGCGCCTGATGCACGACTGGTCGAACCGCGCCGAGAAATCCTTCATCTCGGTCAATGCCGGCGGCCTGCCGGAGAGCGTGTTCGAGAGCGAGATGTTCGGCCACGTGAAAGGCGCCTTTACCGACGCCAAGGCCGACCGCTCCGGGCGGTTCGAGCTGGCCGATGGCGGGACGCTGTTCCTCGACGAGATCGGCAACGTGCCGCCGGCGCAGCAGGCGCGCTTGCTGCGCGCGCTGGAGACGGGCGAGTTCGAGCGCGTCGGCTCGTCGCGCACGCAGCGCGCGGACGTGCGCGTCATGTCCGCGACCAATGCGGACCTGCCGCGCGATGATCGCGGACGGCCGGTTTCGCGAGGACCTGTTGTTTCGGATCAACACGGTCGAGATCCGCCTGCCGCCGCTGCGCGAGCGGCGCGAGGAAATCCTGGAGCTCGCGACCGCCGCACTGGAGCGCAAGGCCGCGCAGTACGGCCGCGAAGTGAGTGGCTTCGATGCGGGCGCGCTGGCGGCGCTGCAGCAGTACGGCTGGCCGGGCAACGTGCGGGAGCTGAACAGCGTCGTGGAGCGCAGTCTGTTGCTCGCGAGCCGGCACGGAAGTCGGCGTCGCGGACCTGCGGCTTTCGGCGGGCGAACCGGGCCGCCGTCGCTGGAGGAGATGAGCCTCGAAGATGCCGAGCGCGCGCTGATCCGCTCCGCGATCAAGCGCAATGGCGGCAGCGTTCCGGCGGCGGCGGACGCGCTCGGCTTGTCGCGAAGCGCGATGTACCGGCGGATCGAGAAGCTGGGGCTGAAGCCGGACGAACTGTAAGCCGCGCGCGCGCCCGCCGGAGTGCGTCAACCTGGCGCGCCGCCCGGCGAACGCGCACACTTCGGCGACGTGATGGAGGATTCCGAAACACGCACGCCGCTGTGCACCCAACCGGTGATGCGCAGCAAGGGCCTGCCGTTCCAGTCCGCATCGTCATCATCGCCCTTGCGGGCGGCCTGCCCGCGCTGATCGTCGCTTTCGTGCTGCTCCCGGAACTCGATGTGCTGCCATCCGTGCGACGGCTCATCGTCGTCGCTGTTGCTCGGCATCTGGATCGCATTCGCGATCGTGCTGTATCGCGCGACGGTTGAACCGCTGCGTTCGATCGCGAACCTGCTGGAAGCGTTGCGCGGAGGGGACTATGCCGTGCGCGGCCGTTTCGCGCGCAAGGGCGATTTGCTGGGCGACGTCGTGCTCGAAGCGAACCGCCTCGGCGCGACCTTGCGCTCGCAGCGCTTCGAAGCGATCGAAGCCTCCGCATTCCTGAACAAGGTGCTGGCCGAGATCGACGTCGCAGTGCTCGCCTTTGACGGCGACGAGCATATCCGCCTGGCCAATCGTGCAGCCGGCGCATTGCTGAGACGCCATCCGGATGCGCTCTTCGGGCTGACCGCGGACGAGGCTGGCATGCCCGGGCTCGTCGAAGGCCCGCCCGTCTCGAACGAGTCGTACAGTTTCCCGGCGCGGAGCGGCCGCTGGCAGATCATGCGCGAGACTTTCCGCGAGGGCGGGCGCCAGTTCCAGCTGCTGGTCGTCACCGATCTCAGCCAGGCGCTGCGCGAGGAGGAGCGGCGCGCTTGGCGGCGGTTGATCCGCGTGATCTGGCACGAGCTCAACAATTCGCTTGCGCCGATCAAGTCCGTCATCGAAACGAGCCGCGATGCGCTGGCAGCGGGTCCGCCTGATGCGGCGGAGCGCGAGGAACTCGCGCAAAGCCTCGCGCTCGTCGCCGAGCGGGCGGATTCGCTCCGGCGATTCCTGTCCCGATACAGCGAACTCGCGCGGCTGCCCGAGCCGACGATGGCCGATTGCGACGTGGCGATGCTGCTCGGCCAGGTCGCGGCGGTGCAGCCGGCGGGACGCGTGCATGTCACGAGCGCCACAGGCCTCATCTGCCCGGGGCGACGCGGACCAGCTCCAGCAGGCGCTGATCAACCTGGTGCGAAACGCGGTCGAAGCAACGCCGGAGGGCGCGCCGCCGGTCGAACTACGCGCAATGCGCGGCAAGGAAGGACTCGTGTTCGAGATCGAAGACAACGGGCCAGGGGTCGCGAACCCGGACAACCTGTTCGTGCCGTTCTTCACCACCAAGCCCGGCGGCAGCGGCATCGGACTCGTGCTCGCGCGGCAGGTCGCGGAAGCCCATGGCGGCATGCTCTCGCTGCAGAACCGGCCCGACCGCACCGGCTGCATTGCACGCCTCGTCATACCGGCATAAAGAGGGGTCGCATCCCTTTCAAAGGGGACGCATCCCTTTGCGGGGCTTAAGCCTTTCGGATGCTATTGCCGCCAAAGGGATGCGTCCCCTTTGAAAGGGATGCGACCCCTTTTAAAGAGGGAGTTAGGATGGCGATCATGAGCGACAAGAAACGGGGGTTGGGCAGGGGGCTCGAGGCGCTGCTCGGCCAGACCACGACGCGGCCGATGCCGGGCGTGCCGCCGGCGCGCGACCAGCTCGCACACGTGCCCGTCGACCTTCTCCAGAGGGGCGCTTATCAACCGCGGCAGGACATGCGCGAGGAATCCCTCTCCGAACTCGCCGACTCGATCCGCGCGCAGGGCGTGGTGCAGCCGATCGTCGTACGCCCGGTCGGCACGCCTGGACCCGGTGAATCGCAGCGCTACGAGATCATCGCCGGCGAACGCCGCTGGCGCGCCGCACAGATGGCGGGCCTCGCCGACATTCCGGCCGTCGTGCGCCGCGTCGACGACGAAGCCGCGGTCGCGATGTCGCTCATCGAGAACATCCAGCGCGAGAACCTGAATCCGCTGGAGGAAGCGCTCGCGCTCTCGCGCCTGATCACCGAATTCGAGCTGACCCACCAGGAAGCGGCGACCGCCGTCGGCCGCTCGCGCGCGGCGGTGTCGAATATGATCCGCCTGCTCGAGTTGCCGGATGCGATCAAGAGCCTCGTCGAGCAGCGGCAGCTCGAAATGGGCCATGCGCGTGCGCTGTTGTCGCTGGTCAACCCGCGCCAGCAGAGCGAAGTCGGCAGCCTGGTTGCAAAGAAAGGCCTGTCCGTGCGCGAAACCGAGGCGCTCGTGCGCCGCATTCTCGCGCGCGCAGCCGGCAGCGACGGCAATGGCACTGGCCGCTCCAAAGCCCGCTCGAAAGACCCAGACATCCGCCGGCTCGAGAACGACCTGGCCGACAAGCTCGGCGCCACGGTCGAGTTGCAGCACGCGACCTCGGGCAAGGGCAAGCTCGTGATCAGCTATCACAGCCTCGACGAACTCGACGGGATTCTCGCGCACATCAATTAAAAGGTAGGCGGCGCCACGCCAGGGGAGGTCGGCATGTTCAAGTTCCATCGCCTGCTGGGCGTACTGACGATCGCTCTGCTGATGCCCGGATTCGCGGCAGCCCAGGACCGCGACACCAAGGAAATTCAGGGCTACGTATTGACCGACGCGGGTCTTGCGAAATACTCGCGGGCATCGAAGAACATTGCGGCGTTGCCGGAACGCGGGGCGGAAGCCTGCGGCGACGACGACGGGGAGTCGCGGTCGCTTGACCAGACCGCTGCGAAGCTTGACGCGGCGCCTGGCGTCAAGGCCGCGATCCAGTCCGCCGGCATGACGACACGCGAGTACCTCGTGTTCTCCATGTCTCTTCTTCAGAACGGCCTTGCGGCCTGGGCGCTCGAGCAACCCGGCGGCAAGCTGCCGCCGGGCGTATCGAAAGCAAACGTGGATTTCTACACGAAGCACGCCGCCGAGTTGAATCAACTGGAAGGACTGAAGCTGGACGACGATTGCGAGGACCGCTCGGACGAATCCGAATCCGAAGAATGATCAGATTCTTGTTCAATCCAGCCTGCGCGGTGGCTGTTTTGGCCGTGATGGTCCTTTCGACGTCCGCGACCGGCGAAGCCGTCGCGAAATTGCCGGTCATCAGCGACCGCACCTATGTCGCTGGCAGCGCGAAACTGGTGGTGAAGGGAACATTCCAGATCAACGCCGATATTCCGATCAACAAGCCGGCGAGTATCAGCAGCGACGGGATGACCTGGCTCCAGTACGGCGACTCGGGAGCGGAGGCTCCCAACGTGCTGGTGACCGTGAGCCCCTACGAAGTTGGCATCGGCGTTGGCCTCGGCAAGCAGGTCGCGACCGCCGGGAACGATATCTGTACTGGCGACATGGTGGTCACCGCAACGTCGATTACCGGGCACTACAAATGTCCCGAAGTAGTGTCCTACGATCCGCGCAGCGGAAACATGGGAAAGGTCAGCGTCGAGATTCATTTGACCGCCACGTCGTGATGGATTGACGGAGCAAGGCGTTCGGGGGGTGGTCGATGGCTGGCGGGGGGATGGAGCGCTTGCTCTCCTGGATCGACACCAGCCTGGCGGTTCTCGGCGACCGGTTCATCCGGGTCTGGACTCAAGTTGACCGCAGTTACAAGCGGCCGTTCTCGAAACTCGCTGTCCGGCTGAAGTTCGCGTTTTATCCATTGCTCGCGATCGGCGCGATCGCGTGGCTCGCGTGGGACTGGAGTCACACGCGTTCGTTGAATTCGGCCGAAGACGCGATCTTCGACCGGGTCGTGCAATGGCGTCCCTATGAACCGGCACCCTCGGGCCGCGTTGCTGTCGTCGAAATCGACGAATGCTCGATTGAATATTTTCGCACGCGCGGCGAGGGCGGCTGGCCCTGGAGCCGGCAACGTCATGCGGATCTCCTCGATGCGCTCGATCGTGCAGGCGTCAAGGCGGCCGGTTACGACGTGCTCTTCAGCGATCCATCGCGCGAAGATCCCGGCGGCGATCAGGCGCTCGATGCCATGGCGGAAGGCGGCGCGGGGCGGTTCCTGTTCGCGTCGACGCGCCTGCATCCGGACTACGACGCGGGCTCGTCGATGCGGGTCTCGCAGGCGCCGGGCGCATTTTCCCTGATGCCGGAGCCGCGGGGCGACCCGAAGGTTGCGTTGCTATTGCCTTATGGAAACGCGATGGCCCGATGGAGCGCCATCGCCAATGTCTCGCGCAATGAAGATGGAGTGCTGCGCGACATCCCGCTTTACGTGACCGTGGGTGACCGGGCCTTGCCTTCCCTGCCTTTGCGTCTCGCCGTCAGCGAAAGCAGGCGTTCGCCTGCCAGTTTTGGCGCGGCCGTACGGCCGAACTGGCGGGACGAAACGCGATTGCCCCATGTCAGCGCAGCCAATCTCCTGACGGGAGACGATACGACCTGTCGCGCCTCGGCCGCCGGCTCGCCCGATTTGAATGGCCGCGTCGCGCTGGTCGGTTACTCGGCATCCGGACTCAATGACGCCAAGCCGACACCGGTCGATCCCGTCATGCCCGGTGTCGAAGTGCTGGCCGAGGCCACCGAAGCGCTGATCGCCGGCAGCGCCATTCGCGCTCCACCGGCCTGGCTGAAATACATGATCGCGGGCCTGCTGACGGCGCTGACGACTTTTGCTTTCTTCCGCGGCGAGCCGGCAACCGACATCGATTCGGTCTTCGTCGCGACCAACGTGGCGCTGCTCGGTGCGGCCTTCATCGGCCTAACATTCTTCGGTTATTTCTTCGACATCTTCGCGAGCGTCGGCTTCATCAGCCTGATGTTCGGTCTTTGCCGCATGTACGCAGCTGTGCAGCGCGGACGCGCCGTCGGCAACGCCGATTACCTGCCCGAATACGATGCCGTGCAGGACCGATGGCTCGCGGTCGCGAGGTTGCGTTTCGTGCCGGACACCGTACTCGACGCGAAGTCCGTCGCGCGGCGCCGGCGTGAGTACAACCGTCGACTCCGCCGCTTCTTGTATGCCGGCAGCGGCGCCGTGATGCTCGAAGGCGTGGTCGAACGGAAGTCCTTCATGCACGAGGCGCTAAGCGATCTGATGGTGTTGATATGGCACGGCAATTCCGAGGCCGCGGTCCGTCAGACCGCGAAAGCCGACCTGGTGAGGCTCGAACGCTACCTAGCGGAGCTGGACGCACGACTGCCCGACGATGGAAGTGTTCGTCTGGCATTTGCCTGCGGCGAGACGGATGATGGCGCCTCACCAGCCGCCCATGATCTCAGCCTGCTGCTGAGTGAACGAATCGGCCAGGTGCTGGCATCGACTGTCGAACGCCCGCTCGCGCGCCTCGAAGTCGTTTCCGGTGACGCGCAATCGTCGTGAGGTGTCGTGTGATGATGCGATCAATTATCTTCGGCCTGCTCGCGGCCGTACTGATGGCTTCGACCGCCATCGCGGCCGATCAGGCCGGCGTCGTGAAGAAACCGTCTGTCGATGTCTACGCGCAACCGAAACTCGACGCGCCGAAAATTTCCACGCTGAAACGCGATACGGCGGTCACGATCTCCGCGCAGCATGGGCTCTGGTACGAGCTTCGACTCGCGACCGGTGAGACCGGCTACGTGCGTGTCAACGACGTTCGCCTGGCGCTGGCGGTTACGGCGGACGGCGGCGGCAATCAGAGCGGACTGACGGCCGGCCAGGCGGGCACCGGCCGCGCGACCGAGACCGCGGGTGTGCGCGGCATCGACGAAAGTGAGTTGAAGACGGCAGCATTCAACCAGGCGGAGCTCGACAAGATGACCGCGAATCGCGTCGATGCATCCGCCGCGTCGGCGCATGCCACGACGCAAGGCTGGGAAGCGACGAAGGTCGCCTATTCCGGCGAAGCGAAACCGCAGAAGAAATCCGACGCGTCGGGCAGCAGTGGTCCATCCGGGACCGGCGCATTGAGCGCGGCGAAGGGAATGTTCGGCTCGATCAGCAGCGGAATCAATGCGGCGATGGGCACGGCCGAAAAAGTAAAGCCGAAATCCGAAGCGGAGCAATCGGCGGAAGAGCTCGCACTCGGTCCGCAGATCGTCGGGCGGGCGCTCGGCGCGCGCCCGCTGTGGAGCGATGTCGCCGCGCAGCAACGCGTGAACGTCATCGGCCGATGGGTGGCATCGCAGACGAGTCGGCCGGAACTGCCGTGGTCGTTTGGCATCATCGACGCGCCCGAGATCAACGCCTTCGCCGCACCGGGAGGCTACATCCTGGTGACTCGCGGCCTGTATGAGCTGCTGTCAAGTGATGGCGAAGTCGCGGCCGTGCTCGGTCATGAGATCAGCCATTGCGTGCAACGCGATCACTACAACGTGATCCGCAAGCAGGAACTGGCGACGGCCGGCAAGGACATTGGCATGGGAGAAGTCCGGGAGGCATCGGCAGGCTCTGAGGTCGCTCAATCCCAGGCCGGTAATGCGGCGCTCAACTTCGCGCTCCAGTACGTGGAAAAACATGGCGCCACGATCCTCGTGACCTCGCTCGATCGCGCAGCCGAGTACAGAGCCGATGAAGCGGCGGAAATCTACGTCGCGCGCGCCGGAATGAATCCGCTCGCGCTCTATGCGGTCTTGCAGAAGATGGCGTCGCTCGGCAGCCAGTCGCCGGCACTGGCCCAGCTTTACAAGACCCATCCGGCGCTCAATGATCGAATGGATCGCATCGACGAGCGTGGCTATCAGGGACTGAAGGCCTACACTGCGCGGGAGTGAAGGGTCCGCCGCTCTCGCGCCCCGATGCGGCGCCGCGCGGCAGAGGGGATGTCGACATGAACTGGGGCGCATGGGCGATCATCGTCTGCAGCGCGATGACGGTCGCCGCGTGCTCGAAGGATCCCGCAGCTCCGGCTCCAGCTCCGGCTGCTGGCTCCGCCGCCGTCGTGGCGCCGGAAGAAACACCACCCCCGCCGACATACGTAAACATCGCCCTCGCCGACATGGGCGGCGCGGTCGAAGAACTCGCCAGCAACTACGGTCCGGGGTTCAGCGGCCGCCGCCTCGTGGACGGACAGCCCGATACAAGCTTGGAAAGCCGAAGCCGGCTGGTGGATCAAGTTCGAGTACCCGGTGGACGCGGTATTTTCGTTCTTCGAGCGCGAGCCCGCGTGGATCAAGGCGATGACGATCACGCTGCCTGCGGATCCGGCCTCGGCACCGAAAGACATCGAGATCTGGACCTCGATGTCGGACCCGTACCAGAATTTCTCCCGGGTCGCGACCGCGACTCTCGAGGCGAAACCCGGCGAGCAAACCGTCAAATTCGATCCGGTCGAGGCAAAGTTCGTGAAACTGCGCGTGCTGTCCGGCGTCGCTCCGAAGACACTCGAAATCGCCGAGGTGAAGGTCATCGAGTCCGATCACCGCGGCTACACGCCGCTCTTCGTGCGCGCGCCAATGGTCAAGCACTGGAAAGGCAGTCCGCGCGAAGCCGCGCAGCGCGGCCTCGACTGGCTGCAGCAGGCCGGGGTTGACTGGACCAAGACCAACGGTTGCTTTGGCTGTCACGTCCAGGCCCAGGTCCTGATGGGCCAGGAAGTCGCCTTCAAACACGGCTATCGCGTCAACCTGAGGGCGATGCGCGAGATCTACGAGCACACCCTGAAACAGAGCTCCTGGGGAAGTTGGTGGAATCCATCGAACTCCGCCACCGCCTTCGGCGCGATGGGCGTCGCCCACGCCATGGAAGTCCTGACCGACATCGATGACAAGAAATACCCCTACGCCGACAACGGCCTGACCGGCGAATCCGCGAAGCGGCTGGTGGAGCGGCAAAAGGAAGATGGGTCACAGCCGGTCGACGAGGTCAACCCGCCGATCGTGCAGGGCCAGTTCATGACGACCGGCAACGCGCTGGTCGCGCTCAAGTTTGCGGCGGCGCGCTACCCGAACCCAAAGTTCGACGCCGCCGCTGAGCGCAGCCTCGCCTGGATCGCGACGCACGAGCCCGAGACCACCCAGGACAAGATCTTCAAGGTTATTTCGCTGATGCATTACGGCACGCCGGACCAGAAGCGCCAGGCCTGGTCCGTGGTGGAAACGCTCGCCGCCGAGCAGCAGCCGGACGGCGGCTGGAAGGAGAATGCGAAGACGCCCGGATCGAATGCATTCGCTACCGGCCAGGTGCTCTATGCCTTCAAGCAGGCGGGCATCAGCATCCATGGCGACATGTTCCGGCGCGGCGTGGATTTCCTGCTCGGGCACCAGAGCAAGGACCCGGCGGCGCTCGAGAACGGTTCGTGGGTCGCGATGAACACGGAGAGCCCGAAGCCCACCGGGTTTGCCCACACAATGTGGGCTGTGATCGGACTCGCAGGCGCCTACGGTCCGGAGCCGACCGGTGCATTGAAAATCGTCAAGCAGGAGGGCGACAAGCCGCCGTCGCGCAACCTCGAAATCATTCTCGACGTTTCGGGTTCGATGAACGCCAAGCTCGGTGACACCACCCGCTGGAAGACGGCGCTCGGCGTACTCGAGGACGTCGTCGGCGCACTGCCGGAAGACCTGAATGTCGGCCTTCGCGTCTATGGCCACCGCCATTCGTCCAAGGACGCGCGGACCTGTAAAGACACCGAACTCGTCGTGCCAGTGGAGAAGCTCGATCGAGAGCGAATCGTCCAGGCGGCGAAGAAACTCAAGCCGCGCGGAGAGACGCCGCTCATTCATTCGATCCTGCAAACCGTGGGAGATCTGAAGGCCGCGGGCGGCGGCTCGGTGATCCTGATTACGGATGGCGAGGAGAGCTGCAAGGGTGACGCGAAGGCGGCCGCGACGGAAATCCAGGATTCGGGTGTGGACGTTACGCTCAACATTGTCGGCTTCACGCTGACCGGTGAGGCTGTCGAAAAAGAACTGGGGACGCTCGCCGGTTCGACGGGCGGCCGCTACTACGGCGCCCAGGACGGCGCGCAGCTTTCGCGTGCAATGATGTTGGCGACGCTGCACCGTCTGCCGTACGACATCCTCGACGCTTCCGGAAAGGTTCTGGTCTCAGGACAGACCAGCGAGTTGAGCCGCGAGCTGCCGCCCGGCAAGTACCGGATTCGCATCGACGCTCTCGGACAGACACTCGAAGATTCGTTGACCATCGTGCCAAACCAGACGACGAGCATTGGCCTGGGAGTGGAGAACGACCGGTTCGTGCTTCGGCGGTGAAGCGATGCAAGCGCTCAAGATCGTCGCAGCGATCGTTAGTTTCGTTGTCGCCACAGGCGCCGACGCCCCGGCGACGCTGACGAAAGTCAATCTCGCCGCCACCGATGTCGGCGGTGGCATCGAGGAAATCACCGGCTTCGTCGGACCCGGCTTCACCGGTCGGCGTCTCCTTGACGGCCGTTCGGCACCCGCATGGAAACTGGACTGGTACAGCGAAATCGCCGCTGAGCGCAAGAAAGAGGAAGGGGTGTTCCGGACCGTAGACGGGCCCGCGGAGAAGCCCCCGAGGCTGGCGGAGCAGCCGACCTACCCGGTGGAGATCGTCTTCTCCTTCTTCGACCGACAGCCCGCGCTCGTGGGTGCCGTCGTGATCGCGCTGCCGTCGGCGCCGGCGCCGCAGCCGAAGGACGTCGAAGTCTGGACTTCGCTGGACAGCGCGACCGAAGGATTCGAGAAAGTGGCGGAGCGGAGCCTGGCCGCACAACCCGCGGATCAGACGCTCTCGTTTCCCGCCCGCGAGGCGCGCTACGTCAAGCTGCGCATCCTGTCCGGCACTTCCGAGACTGACTTCGAGATCGCGGAAGTGCGCGTGCTCGAGTCGGCGCGCGCAGGATACGTGCCGCTCTTCATGCGCGCCAAGGACGTGAAGCGCTGGAAAGGCAGCCCGCGCGAGGCCGCGCAGCGCGGACTCGAATGGTTGCAGCAGGCCGCCGTCAACTGGAATGACTACAACCACTGCTTTGGCTGCCACGTCCAGGGCCAGGTGCTCATGGGCCAGGACGTCGCGCTCCGGAACGGTTATCGGGTGAGCATGCCTGCCCTGCGCATGCTGGCCGAGTCCGCCCGCGGCAATACCTGGGAAACACCGGCGGGCTGGGCCTACGTGGGCATGGCGCTCGCAAGTGCCAATACGATCACCGGCGCGAAAACCGATCCGGCGATGCTGAAGGCGCTGGACGAGCTGCTGAAGCGCCAGTCCAAGGACGGGGCATTCCGGGAAGAGAAGCCGCACCTGCCGATCATCCAGGGGCCGATCGACGTGACCAGCAACGTGCTCGTCGGCTTCAATTGGGCGGCTTCGCACGGCGGAAAACAGCAGCTCAAGGCGGCAAGCAGTCGGGCGCTGGCGTGGATGAATGCGGCCAATCCCGTCACGAATCAGGACAAGGTCTTCAAGATCATGATCCTCGCTCGCTTCGCTCCCGATAAGCGTCCAGCCATGTGGGCACTCGTCGATAAGCTGGCGAGCGAGCAGCAGGCAGACGGCGGCTGGAAGGAAACGGCCGCCATGGACGGTTCGAACGCGTTCGCGACGGGACAGGTTCTCTATGCCTACCAGCAGGCCGGTGTCAGCGTGCTGTCACCGACGTTCCAGCGTGGCGTCGACTATCTCCTGAAGACACAGGTGAACGACGCGTCACGGGACAACGGGATCTGGCGACCGGTCAAGACGCAGAGCACGGAGCTTTCGGAACTGGCCCCGACGATGTGGGCGGTGATCGGGCTCGCGGCCGCGTATGGCGAGGACCTGCCGGGCGCATTGCAAATCGGCCAGCCGCAGGGCGGCCCGCTGCCGCCGCGCAATCTCGAAATCGTGCTCGACGTATCGGGATCGATGAACGCGAAGCTCGGCGCGAGCACGCGATGGCAGGTCGCGCTCGATGTGCTGAAGAAATTCATCGCGACGATCCCCGAAGACTTCAAGGTGGCGTTGCGCGTCTACGGTCATCGATACGCGTCGAAATCCGCCGAGACCTGCACGGACACCGAGCTGATCGTGCCGCTCGCGAAACTCGATCGCGACAAGATCGTGACCACCGCCTCGAGCCTGAAGCCGCGCGGAGAGACTCCGCTGGTTCTTTCCGTTCTCGAGACCATCAATGACCTCAAAGCCGCCAAGGGCGGCACGGTCATCCTGATCACCGACGGCGAGGAGAGCTGCAAGGGCGATTCGAAGGCGGCTGCCGCTGCGATCGAGGCCTCCGGACTCAATGTCACGCTCAACATTGTCGGCTTCACGATCACGGGACAGGCCGTCAAGGCGCAGCTTACGACGCTCGCCGGATCGACGGGCGGCAACTACTTTGCCGCCGCGAGCGCGGACCAGCTCTCGCAGGCCGTACGGCTGGCGGCGTTGCCGCGGATGCCGTACGAGATCCACGATGCGTCGGGAAAGGTGCTCGTCTCCGGACAGACGGGCGAGCCTGGCCGCGAGTTGGCAGCCGGCGACTATGTCGTCAGGGTCAAAGCCGCGGGTCAGCCGCTCGAGCAGAAAGTCACGATCGTTTCCGGCCAGATGACGACGCTCTCATTTGCGTTCGAGGGCGACAAGCTAGTGATCCGACAATGATCATTGGGGATTCACAATGCATCATCGCCTGATCACCGCCATCGTCCTGGCCGTTGTCTTCGGGACCGCCTGTTCGAAAAAGGAGGGCGAGACTCCGCCGCCGAGCGCATCTGCGCCGAAGGCCACCGCGCCTGAAACGAGCGGGCCAGCGGTTGTGGAGACGGCCGCGCCAGAAACGCCCGTAACGCCGCCGCCACCCGCCACGCTGACGGATGTCAATCTCGTCGCGGCCGACGTCGGTGGCGCGGTCGAGGAATTGACCGACTCTTACGGCCCCGGCCTGTTCGGAAACCGAATGATCGATGGCTTGCCGGATCCGGCCTGGTATGCCCCGATCGACTGGTCGCCCAACATGATGTTCAACCAGACGTACTGGATCAAATTTCCCCACGACATCGTGTTTTCATTTGCCGAGCGGCAGCCGGCGCTCGTCGGCGCGGTCGCGATCCTCCCGCTCGACGCGCCCGCGGCGAAAGTGACGGATGCTTCGACCGCTCCTGGCCAAGTCGAGATCTGGACTTCAATGGATATCGCGCCCGAGCGCTTCGCGATGGTCGCGGCCGCGACGCTCGAAGCGAAACCCGGAGAACAGACCATCGAGTTCCCCGCGACCGAGGCACGATTCGTCCGCCTTCGCCTGCTGTCTGGCGCCTCGCCTCGCGTCGTCGAGATCGCCGAAGTGCGCATACTGGAATCAGTGCGGGAAGGCTATACGCCGCTTTACAGCCGCGCCTCGATCGCGGCGGCCGGCAAGGGCAGCCCGCGCGAAGCTGCGCAACGCGGGCTCGAATGGCTCCAGCAATCGGCCGTGAACTGGTCATCCGGGGGAAGGAACGACTGCTTCGGCTGTCATGTCCACGCCCAGGCGCTCATGGGGCAGGCGGTGGCGCTCGAGAACGGATATCGCGTGAGCAAGTCGGGGATGCAGGCGCTCGCGGACTTCATGCGCAAGAAGCAGACGCCCGAAGGAACCCTCGGCAGCAACCACGTCTGGACGAGCGCCGTGTTCGCGGCCATGGGCTTCGCGTACGCGGCTGAGGTGAGCGGCAGGAAGACCGATCCCGAGCTTTTCAAAGCCGTCGACTACCTGTTGAAGATTCAGAAGGCGGATGGCGGGATGCCAGTGGAGTTTTCGGATCCGCCCGTCGTGCAGGGTGCGTTCATGATGACGTCGAACTCGCTGGTCGCGTTCAAGTGGGCTGCCGCCCATTCCCGCGAACCGAAATACCGGGACGCCGCCGAACGCGCGCTAGCCTGGATCGCCGCAAGCGAACCTGTTACTACCCAGGATCGGATCTTCAAGGTTGTCGCCGTCAATCGCTACGGCACTCTGGAACAAAAGCGCGCCGCCTGGCCGCTGCTCGAGGAACTCGCTTCGCAGCAGGCTGCCGACGGTGGCTGGAAGGAAATTGCCGCCATGGAGGGATCCAATGCCTTCGCGACCGGGCAGGCCCTGTACGCGCTCAAGCAGGCCGGGGTCAGCGTTCGGGGCGACGTGTTCCGGCACGGTGTCGATTACCTGATTAAGACGCAGCAGCGCGATCCGACACTGACGTACGGATCATGGAAAGCGGTGAACACGCAGAGTGCCCACGCGGCGGATTTTGCGCCGACGATGTGGGCCGTCATCGGGCTCGCCGGAGCCCACGGAACTGAGCCGCTGGGCGCGCTCCAGATCGTGAAAGAAGGCGACAAGATCGCAGCGCACAACCTCGAAATCGTCCTCGATGTCTCAGGTTCGATGAACGCCAAGCTCGGCGATGGCAATCGCTGGGACACGGCACTGAAAGCATTGAAGGAAGTGGTGGATACGCTGCCCGAGGATCTGAACGTCGGACTGCGCGTCTACGGTCATCGTTACTCGTCGAAGTCCGCGCAGACCTGCCAGGACACGGAACTCGTCGTGCCACTGGCGAAGCTCGATCGCGCGCAGATCATGAAGACCGCCTCTGCGCTCAAGCCGCGCGGTGAGACGCCTCTGATTCGTTCGATCCTGAAGTCCGCGGGTGACCTGAAAGCCGCGGGTGGCGGTTCAGTGATCCTGATCACCGACGGCGAAGAGAGCTGCAAGGGCAACGCCAAGGCTGCGGCAAAGGAAATCAAGGCATCCGGCGTCAATCTGACGCTCAACATCGTCGGGTTCACGCTGAAGAGCGAAACCGTCGAGAACGAGCTCGGCACGCTCGCCGGATCAACGGGCGGCGGCTATTACAGCGCGCAGGACGGGGAGCAGCTGGCGCGCGCAGTAAAACTCGCGGCGCTGCAGCGCTTGCCTTACGACATCTTCGATTCCAAGGGCAAGCTGCTGGCTTCCGTCCAGACCAGCGAGTTAAGCCGTGAGCTGCCTCCGGGCCAGTATCGCGTGCGTATCGACGCGCTTTGGCAAAAACTGGAAGAGCCGCTAACGATCGTGGCGGACCAGACGACCACGATCTCCCTGGGCGTCGAGGGCGAGCAGTTCGTCATCCGGCACTGAATCATAGGACTTCATATGGCTACGATTCCATTTAGATATGTCAGCGGCCTGATCCTCGCCCTATGCTGTATCGCCTGTTCCCAGCAGAGCGACAAGACGCCACCTGCTGACGGCTCGCAGCAGAGCGCCAGTTCTGCCGATACTGCAAGCAGTAGTTCTGCCGATGCTGCGCACAGCACCCCGATCGGGGAGGTTGTCAGGGAAATCAATTCGATCCTGGATGACATCGCGGATCGAGACAAAAAACTGCCTCACCGTGAGTTCGATCCCGCCGCGCTGGCGACAGCGCTGGGATCCGACCCGAAAGCGCATTACGCGTGGGTTCGAGATCATACGTGGTGGGTGCCCTATTCCGGATTGCTGCGGGGTGCGCGCGGCGTACTGCTGGATCGAGTCGGCAGCTCCGTGGATCGCGCGGTACTGCTGGGAGATCTCTTACGCCGGGCCGGCCATCAGGTGCGGCTTGCGCACGCAACATTGTCGCAGCGCCAGGCTTCTGACTTGCTTGCCGGGATGAAGCCTTCTCGACCGCAGCGCCCCGGCGCTAGTGCGCAGGACGGCAACCCAGCCCCGATCTATTCGGAAGCTCTGGCACTGGCGAACGCAAGCGCCGAATCGTTGCTGGCCGCGTTTCGAGATGGAGCTACGGCAGGAGAAAGCCGCAGCGATACCGCCACGATCAAGGCGATACGGAACCATTGGTGGGTCGAGTATCTGGCCGACGGCAAATGGGTCGCGCTCGACCTGCTCGCGCCCGGCACTGACACGAGCCGCACGCTCGTTGAGGCGACCGATCTGCACTCCTGGGATCGCGCAAGCGAGAAGCCGCCCGTCCCTGACGAGGAGTGGCAATCCGTCAAGTTGCGCGTGGTGGTCGAGCGGTACGATGGAACTGCCACGGCCGAATCGGCGGTGCTCGAGCATGTACTGCGGCCGGCCGAAGTCCTTGGTAAGCGTGTCGCGCTCGCGCACGATCCGAAGCCGTGGCCGGAGGAGCTTCCATTTTCCAGAAGCGAACCGAACGCCCTGGGCGATGCGGCCGTGCAGGTCAAGCAATGGGTGCCGATGCTGCTCGTCGGCGACAGCATCTTGGACCAATCCGGCTTCGCGGATGACGGGGGCGTGATCGCAGATCCCTTCAGTTCCCAGCGCGACGTAACAGAGACAGGTGGCGCAGGATTCATGGTCGGGTTTGGCGAGGCGCTTGGCGGCGAGGGGGCGGTGCAATCGTCCATGACCGCGGAGTGGCTGGATCTCGAGTTCCGCATCCCCGGATCCCCGGTCAGGACCATTCGGCGCCCGATATTTGATGTACTTGGACCCGAAAATCGTGCCGCCCAGGTTTCGGGTTTCGATGCCGGAACCAATGATCGGCTGGTCAAGCGTTACCAGGCCCTTGTCGGCGTGTATTCCATCCTGATACAGCCGTGTGCGTTCACCGAAGACTATGTCTCGCACTTGGCTATGGGCACGTTCCTTGAAACCCGCAGCGACGTGCAGCGTCTTGCCGGAGAGAAGGATCCCAAGGTACTTCGAAGCATTGCATCTTCCATACTGGCGCGCATGGAAGTCTGGAATCCTTTGTCACGTCTGGCGCACATGCGAGTCCTCCTCAGCAAGGAGAGCTCGGATTGGTTCATCGATCAGCCCAATGTGCTGATTCTCGGCGAGGGTCTGCCCGTTGTGAATGCGGATACGGCGGCGTTGATCGAGTTCATCGACATCGCGAGCAATTCCATCGGTATTCGCCCGGACCCGGAGCTGAACGCGTTTCAGATTCGTGTGCGTCAGGGCGTGATAGACACGATCGCAGAACAGGTCGCCCTGTCCGGAAGCCTGGAGAAAGGCGGAAACACTGCCACCACCTTTGCGCCAGGCGACGCCGATGCCTGGCAGCTGATTAATCCACGGGGCGCGACCACGGCACGAAAGCTTGATTGGCCTGGCGATGTCAAGGCGCGTCTTGCCGAAGACTTGGACGCGGGGTTTGCGGCATATGTGCCAAAGATAGCGTTCGACAAGGGTGGTGGAGAACGTTGGGGTTGGTGGCGGATCGATCCATTGTCCGGTGAAACCGTGGGCGTGATGGATACCGGGTTGCACACCGCGACTACTGACAGGATGACTTTGGAAGAAAAGCAGGCGTACCACGAGGCCAATTTTGCAAGACGGGGACAGATAAACCGCAACTCCAACAATCAACTTCCCTTGAGCAATGCTGATAGGGAGATCAGGCAAAACATGCTCGACATCGAAAAGGCGCTGCGGGAGGCCGGTATTCCGTATAGGAGGGGGCCGGTGTAAGTCCAACCTGCATCTCGATATTTCACGACCCCGCGCTGAACTCGACCTCGATGTCGACCTTGCCCATTTCGCGGGTGTCCTTAATGCGCTGCCTACATCTCGATCCAGCCCCCGGCACTTTTCTCAGGCTCGCCGGTCTCATGTGACGCGGCTGCAAGTGTCCTTCTGGTGATACGGCGACGATTCAACTCATCTTGGACATCATTTTGTGAAGGACTGGGTCATATGACACTGGTCGCGGGAATGGTTTAGGAGGTGTTCGCGGGACAAATTTGTACAAGGTGCATCCGGCACCGGTGACGAAGCCCAGCACTTCCGTGACCACCCCGACCTTGTCTAGGAATTCATCTTCAGCCGCGCTCAGGAACTTGAGTTGCTTCCCGACAAACTGATAGACCGTGCTGACAAGCGAAACCAGGGCAAGGATGCAGGACGCGACGCTGATCACCTTGGTAGTGATGGATGCAGTTTCGGCCATGTCCGCCCCCCGGCCGTCGTCCATCTGGTCCAGGGTCCGCCCGTTGGCCGGATTGACGAGCCACCATCCAATCCGCTCGTGAGTCCCGGGGTAACGCTCGGGAATGACGACCGCGATTCCAGTCTGCAAGTACGGCAAGAAATGAGACTGCGCTTCCTGCGAGTATGGCGATGCGTCCGGCAAGTCTCCTCGCAGCGCCCGCACCTGCAGTCCCTGCGCCCTGGCCTGCTCGAAGATGGCGCCCACGCTCACCGGGAGGTCGGCGGAAGCCGTTGACTGCCCGTATCCATCCCTGCTGACGCAACGCTCTGCAACGTGACTCAATACGCCGGCAACCATTTGCGGCGGTAATGCCGCCTTCTGCCCTGCAACCGGCAACACGCCGAACCTGCGGTGCCACAGGTCGAATGACGTAACCGTCTGCAACTCCGTGGCGCCGGCCACCGATTCAATGGTGAAACAGGCGACACACGGTGAATCGAGGAAGACGCGCGCTCCATGCTGTGGCGCAATCTCGGCGGTGATCGTGTCACGTACGAAGTGATATGCCTGTGGCAGCCAGGACAACGGCCCGAGCCCCGATTCTGCGGGAGGCTGGGCCAACGAAAGCATGCCCGAAGCGCCGCCCGTGATCGAAAAAGCATGGATCGTCCGGCAGGGCATGAATTCCCGCGAGCCGGTCTCCAGCTCGATGATTTCGACCGGCGGAACGGCGCCAGCTGCCTGCGCGGCGTCGCCGCCCGCCGGCAGCGATACCCTGTCGAAGATCGTGCGCACCGCCGAATGCGACTCTCCATCCGGAGAGGTCAGCCGGACCTCGAGCCACTCGGCCGTCGCCTCGCCTTCGGGTAAGGCCACGGATTCGCCGCCGCCGCCGAGCGCATCGACGAAGACGCCGCCATCACCACCTGCGCCGCCGCCCCCGCCGCCAAAGGACATCGCGGTCTCGCCGATATGAAGACGCGTGCCGACTTCGAGCACTGCGTTGTACTTCATGGCAGCGCCGCCACCCATCACGCCCCCCAGGTTGAGCCCCTGCAGGTCGACGGCTTTCACATTCGTGAAACCGAGCGGCACTCCGGCGAGTTCATCTGCGAATGCGCTGTATTCGAGTATGGGTGCGATGACGAGCTTGCCGCCCGACCACGTCTCGACGGATGCGATGAACTCGACGCGGTGTCGCATGTCATCCGGCAAGGCACCGACGGTGGAGGCGGGCTTGGCATGCACCGATCCGGCCGGCGCCCCCGGAAAACTGGGGTCGAGATCCATCCATTCGGATCCGGACTGTGCCTGGACCCAGACGTGTCGTTCCCGCTCCAGCTTGGGAATGCCGGACCAGGCCGAGGTTACGGCGATCTTCGCCCTGGACAATGCCGACTGGACCGTGTCGATCGCCGATTCGAATTGGCGAGCGACTGTCTGCCGGATCACCGGTGTCGCGATGGCGAATCGTTTCGGGTCGGCGACCGGATCCGGCGCTTGAGATGCGTTCACAGCATCGGCGTAGGCGCGAACGATGTCCGCATCCGCTTTCATGGCTTTCAACGAACTGCTGCGCGCCGCCGCAAGATCGGCGGCGCTCGCAGCGTCCAGCGCCCTGAGCTTTGTGTCCGTCAGCGTTCCAATGACGAAGCGGTGAGGAATATCGCTGGCGGCGAACAGCGCCGCCAGAAGCGCTGCCTGGTCGGCGGAGTTGCCCGCTTGCCCGGCAAGCGTGGAAGCCGGCCCCCGGAGGACTCCCGGGTAGGGCTCGTAACGCACTTCTTCCTGGACGAAGCGGAAAATGCGCTCGAGATTCTTGCCCAGCGCAGCTGCCGTCATCGCAATCGGATCCACTCCGGCTGCAGGCAAGGAGGCTGGGCCGGCGCCGGGCTTAGCTTCTGTCGATTGGTCGGGCGCCGGCGCGGAGCCCGGCTCGGGTTCCCGGCTGCAGCCAAGGATGGACACGAACCCAGTCGCGGCGGACATTTGAAGAAAGTCACGGCGGTCGACACAGATTGACTGTGATCTCGGCACCGCCGACACCACATGGATGGGCGATCCAGGGACACGGCCGGTAGAGCGAAGGTGCTTGCGAGCCATAAGCCTATCCTCGCCGACTATGCTGACCGATCATAACCATAGGCGCGGATCATGGCTCGACGGCTTGAACCGGGAGATACTCTGGCATTGCTTGACAGGTCGCTTACTCGGGCGCATATGTCGGCCGAATGATAAGACCCGGGTGCAATGCCACGGGTCCTGGGAGGTAGGGGTATGGCTGTCATCAAAGTGCGGCTGCGCCGTGCAACCTGGCCTTGCTTACTCCTGCCGCTGATGCTGGTCGCCTGTGGCGGCGACGCAGGAAAAGAGCCGCAGACTGCCGATGGCCGCTCCGACCAGGCGGCGCGAAGCCAATCTGTCGCCTTTGACGAATCGAACGCCGAAGGCCCCGGTCTGCGGGCGACATCCACTGAATCGCTTCAATTGCCCGTACTTCGCACATTCGATCTTGCGCATGTTCAACCGAGGCACTTTGCCGCGGCACTTGGCAAAGATCCGGTGCGCATCTTCGAGTTCGTGCGCAATAGCATCGCATTCGAACCTTATAGCGGTTGCCTGCGCGGACCGCGCGGTACTCTGATGGCAATGGCTGGCAACTCCGTGGATCGCGCGGCCTTGCTGGCCAGCCTGCTCGAATCCTCGGGAGAGCGCGTCCGTTACGCGCGCGGAATGCTCAAAGAATCCGTGGCGCAGGAACTGGTCGCATCCATGTGGGCAGGACGCCCCACGGGCAGGTCTGCGGAAGCCGAAGACTCTTCGCCGGAATTCAAGAACGACGTCGAAAAGCTGATGGCAGCGATCGAGCGCGACAGCCGATCGTTGGCCGAGATTCTGGGAAAGGCGGGACACCCCGACAGTCGCAAGCCTGCGCTGACCGGAGGGACTTTGGTCGCGGAAGCGCGCGATCACTACTGGGTCGAGTGGTGGCAGAACGATAAGTGGGTCGCCCTGGATCCCAGTTTCGCTTCGGCAGCGCCAGGCCAGCAGTTTGCGGAAGCGGAATCGACATTCGATGCATTGCCGGAGGAGCTATTTCATCGTGTCGAGATGCATGTTCGCGTTGAAGAATACGTGGGCGACACATCAGCGCTTCGGGAGGTAGTTGATTTCTCCGCCAACGCGGCAGACCTATCGGGCGCGGACATCCTGCTCAGCCACGAAGCGGCTGAAAGCGAGGGCCTTCAGGTTCGGCCAGTCTTATTGGTCCAGCAGGAGCAAGTGATCGGCTTACCATTTTGGCTCGAGGTCCCGATCGGGAATCCGGCTGGTGGATTGGCCGATGCGCTGGGTGGCGGAGGCGGTGGTGACGAATCGACTCCTACGGCAACCGCCGAATTCGTGGAGTTGACGTTCATCGCGCCCGACGGCCGAAGAGAGTCGGTGGTACGGGAAATCTTCGATCGTGTAGGCAAGAAGAAGAGATCAAGTCGGGCGAAATTCACGGTGGCAGATCTCACCGCCGTGGGCAGCGACGCGGGCAGGTGGGAGAGTCTGCCGGGCGCGATCTATGACTTCTTCATTACGACCGGCGCCATCCATGTCGAGCACCTGAGAAACATTGTTGAAAGGCCGCCGCAATCGGACGACGAGAATGGCGATGTTGGCGCCGACTTGCGAATGATTGGGATCACTTTCGCTGCCGTCTCTGACGGCCTGTTGGGCCGGGTAGTCGACTCGACTGGGCGGACATTGCGCGTATATGCGGACACGCCCAGGGTCTACGTCGTAGATGCGTCGGTTTCGGAGGGAAGGCCGCGCCTAGGTCTCGACCTTCGGCGCGATCGACCGCGTGTTGTCGTGTCGGGATTTGAAAGGGAGCAGCTGTTCATCGCCGAAGTACTGCGAGGGGTGATCAGCGGTACGCTGGAGCGGCAAGTCATTGGGTTCTTCGCCTCTGGAGACGCCGGCAAGCCGGATGTGCCAGATACGGATGTCATGAGCACGAGCCTGGTCTTCGAACGAGCCCGGGCAGCGAACATCAAATCCATGCTGCTCGCCGGCAAGGGCGCATCGCCTGCACCCGAACTGCCGGACGATGCGCGAGCCAGAATTCAGGAGGCTTTGGCTGCGGGCCAGTTCATTGTGGCGCCAATACGGCCTGTTGACGTCGCCGGCGCCAAACGGATTGCATGGTGGCAAATCAACCCTCGTTCCGGCGCGACCATCGCCGTGACCGACGAGGGCCTGTATAGCGGGACTGCCGAAGGCGTGGTCGTTCGTGCCAAGGACGGGACCATTATCGTTCGCATTCAGGATGGAAGCAGGTTGTATCGCTACACCACGAGAAGCCCCGATCTTGCGGCGAGCTACGTAAGAACTGCGACAAGCAACCTTGGCGTTAATATTCAGTGGCGGGGTGTCGTCGAACTGTGGCTAGAGATCCTCATCTGAACCGGTCAAGACTCAAAACACATGGGAGCAAATGTATGATCATGTCCGTGTCCGGCCGCCTCGCGGCAGTTTCCGTTCTTGGTTTCCTGACACTGACGCCCGCTGGCGCCGACGATCCGCCGGGCATCGAGTGGGAGATGACCTCTCAGATGGTCATGGCAGGCATGCCATTCACGCCGCCGCCGACCAAGCTGAAGGTCTGCACGCCGGTAGTCTGGACCAGTCCCCCGCCGGGCGGCGATTCGTCTTGTGTCAACTCGGACTTCCAGCGGCCCAGCCCCAACAAGGTGACCTGGACGATGCAGTGCAGCGGCCAGATGCCGATGACCGGCACCGGCGAAATCACCTTCGCGGACGAAGGTTCCTATACCGGCGCGATCAATGCCACGGCCGAGGGCATGACCATGACGATCAACCTCTCGGGGAAGAAGATCGGCACCTGCGAAAACCCGGTCCAGTAGGTCCGGATCGCTTCCGTCGGATTACTTGGCGAGGGCCGCCGACAGGCTCGCGAAGTCGATCGCCTTCAAGGTCGAATCAATCCGGTTCGGATCTGCGAGGACGGTAATCGCAACGGCGTGTGGCGCCGTCGGCGACCTGTTCGGGCGCGCTGCCTGCACCCAGCGGCCATCTGGCTTGCGCGTCCACGAGCCAAACAGTATCAATGCGTGGCCCTGGTCGGCTCTCGCCGGATCGCCGACCTCGTCCCAACGTGTGGCCGCGAACGCGCCGGTCGGCAGGGCAATATTTCTGGCGTTGTCGCCTGGCGATCGAATCCCCGGATTGACTTGAACCGAGATCGACATCTCGAGATCGCGACCCATTTCTTTTCCCGCAGCCTCAATCATCGCCTGGCTCTCGCCCTCGTTTGCGACTTTTTCATACTCCGCCTGGAGCTTCACGATTTCCGCATCGTATTTTTCCGCGCCAGCGTAGTCGCGCTTCTGCAATAACGCGACCCTCTGTTCGTTGACCTTCATCATCTTCGCCATGACCGCATCGAGTCGCGGCTGCTTTTTTTCCGCTTCAGCCGCGGCAACAGCCGCGGCCTCTTCCAGCGGCTTCTGGCGCGCTTCGTTGTCGCCGACCTGCCGGTAGCTCCGGGTGAACTGGTAGTTCCACAGGTAGAGCTCCTGATCCCTGCAGATGTTGCTGGGGCCGTCGGTTTCGTCACCGCTGACGATCTGCCATCCCGCGGGAGCAGGCGGAAGGGCATTCTTGGCTGCGGTCAGAACTCTGGTCATCAATGCGCGCTCGGAGGGCGTGGAATCCCGGTAACCTTTGTTACAGGGGGCATCGGCGCCTGCGATCGAGGTGCCGAAAATCGCTGCCACGACCAGGACTGACTTGGTCAAAAATCTCGTAGACGACATGAGCGCACCCGTCGAAAGTTACTTCACCAGCCGCAGCGAAATCGGATAGCGATACTGCGTGCCTTGATTGGCCTGCACGCCCGCGATGATGAAGAACACCAGCGCGGCGATGCCGATCACCATCATCAGCGGAAAGGTCAGCAATGCGCCGATACCGAGGGACATGATGGTCAGCATCAGCAGCACCACGCAGGCAAGCGAGACCGTGATGGCGAAATTCAAAGCTTCCTTCGCCTGATCGTTGACGAAAGGCATGGTGTCTTTCTTCATCAGCCAGATGACCAGCGGCCCGATGAAGAAACCGATGCTTCCTCCCCAGCCGGAGGTCAGCAGACCACCCAGTAGTGCGGATAGGTGCGCGAACATGGCCCATTGCCGTTCCTCGGCGCTGGGTGTGCTCACGGGTACGGTCGGCGCGGAAGTGGCGTCTTTCGGATCGGTTGCATTCATAGTTGTCTCCCCTCACCAGAGGCTGCAGTGGCTTGACAAGCTCCGGCGTCCGGGAGCATACCACTCACGCAACTCGATACAGGGCCGCCAAAAGCAAGCGAGAAGGGGGATTCCAATGTTCAATTCATGGTCGGGCTGCCTGGCGGCGGCCGCGCTCGGCGCATTCCTTTGCGCGCCCGCCGTGCTGGCGCAGACGAAGCCCGCCCCAGCCGCCACCGGCCCCTGGGCCAAGGTGCCCGCGTTCACGACTGCCTGCTATTACGAGGGCGATCCGTTTGAAGCGAAGCTCACCGCAGCGCTCGCGGCCGTCAACGCCAGCCGCACGAAGCAGCTGGCGATCAACGAGAAGGTCGAGACTGAACACAAGAACATCGATCCGATGGAAATGGCTTCGCGTATGCAGCAGTGGATGATGAGCAACCCGCAGGAAGCGACGAAGTACATGCAAGGCGTGCAGGCTGTCGGCGAGGACTTCAATGCCCGTATGCCAGAAATAACCGCCGCGCAACAGCGTTTTGACGCCGAGGAAAAAGCCCTGCTCAAGCGCTACCAGACTACTCTCGACACGGCCTCCGCGCCGGCCTACGCCGGCCACGCCGCCCTCAAGAAAAGGCTAGGAGTTCCATCGGAGTACCCGACAGTGAAAAGTGAATCGGGGAGCACTCCTGCCGCAGCCGTGGCGGAAGAGAACGCCATCATGCGGCAACTGGATGCGGCCTATGCGACCAACTGCACGCAGTTTTGGGGCGCCACCGGTCAGGTTCCGACATGGCTGAAGACCTACCGCGCCTGGCTCACGCAGGAATTCATCCCGTTCAACCAACGGATTGCTTCGCAAAACGCGCAAACCTACGCGATCATGAGTACGCCCGCCGCAACCTGGAAAGACACGGCCGAATTCGATGGCGTGATCAAGTACCTGGAAGCCGTCGGACGGGTGTACGGGAATCGCCGGCCGAAGCCCCGCTGCACCGCAGCGGACTGCGGTTACAACTAGGGGACCAAGAGACGGTCGCAGGCGGGTTTCACCCCAGTGGTGTCGATGTAGTTTCCCTTAACCGAGCTTCAGATAGCTGATTTGTTCGCAGAGCCCTGTCCCTCCAAAGTATCGCTAACAGCAACGGCGAAACGGAAAGAAAGGACAGGGTTATGTACACATCAAGCGCATGGAGCATCCGCGGCACGCTGAGCACGGCACTCGCCGCGACGATCGTCGCAATCGGCGGCCTCACACTGGACCGTGGTCATCTGGCGGGGGCGCCGGCCGGCATCGTGGAAATCGGCGAACTTACGCCGGCGGACGCATTGCCGCGCATGGCCGCGTTGCCGGAAATCATCGTCCACGCAAAGCGCGTCGCGACGATCGAGCGCCGGGCGGAGGCCTGACGCCATGCGACACATCTGGCATGAGATTTTCGAGCGCTACCTGAACTCCGAGCGGGCTGCATTCGATACTTCGCTGCGGGAACTCTGGCCCACCGAGCGGTACGCGTTGCGGCCGCGCAGTGCCGGCACCGGGAACGGCGCCGGCCGAGGCCGGGAACCGAGGCGCAGTGACACTCCGACCGGCGACTGTCGCTGACCTCGAGCTGCTACAGCATTGGCACCGGCAGCCCCACGTCGTCGCCGCCGTCGGCGACGACTGGGGCTGGGAGGCAGAGCTCGCCCGCACGCTCGACTGGCGCGAGCAACTGATTGCCGAAGAGGGCGCCCACCCGATCGGGTTCATTCAAATCATCGATCCGGTGCGCGATGAGAGCCGCTACTGGAGTTGTGCCTCGGAGGGTCGCCGGGCCATCGACCTCTGGATCGGAGAAAAAGAAGACCTGGGCCGCGGCTACGGCACCCGGATGATGCAGCTCGCGATCGAACGCTGTTTTGCGGACCCCACGGTGACCACGCTTCTGGTCGATCCGCTCGACTCCAACCGCCGCGCCCATTGCTTCTACGAGCGGCTGGGATTCGAATATGTCGTGCGCCGGTGTTTCGGCGACGACAGTTGTTTCGTTTATCGCCTGACGCGTCCCGGAACCGCCGCCGGGCACGCCTAACACCGCGAAAAAACAACGGTTTTTCGGCCTCTTCACGGTTGTGCCGGAGGGGTCCGCCCCTCTATAATGCCGCCGGTTTTTGGCCGCCCGTGCGGCTTGCTGCGAAGCGTGAAAACGCCACGGACCGCTGGGGGCCTCGTGGCGTTTTTGTTGCCGGAGCCGGGCAAATGAGAACCGTCCGCAACATCCTGCTGTTGCAACTCGCAGTTGGCGTTTTATTGGCGGTCATCGTCTGGAACTGGCTTGGTTCGAGCTACGCGGTCCCCACCTTATTGGGTGGATTGATCGGCGTCGTGCCGAACGCATTTCTGGCGGCGAGACTGATGTCGCCGCGGGCCGGCAGCAACGCGGAACGCCTGCTGCGGGCCGGTTGGATCGGCGAGATAGGCAAGCTCGTGATTGCGGCGGTAATGTTCGCCGTCGTGTTCGCGACGCTGAGGCCGCTGCACCCGGAGTTCCTGTTCGCCGGGTACATCGCGACGATTCTGGCGTTGCCGCTCGCGTTGGTGTTCGACAAGGGACGCTAGGAGATCATGGCGGAAACGGGTCATTCGGCTGGCGAGTACATCAGTCACCATCTCCAGAACCTGACCGTCTGCAAGGTGGACGGCGAGTGGGTCTGGAACGAATGCCAGGGTAATTTCTTCGCGATCAACGTCGATTCGATGGTCTTCGCGCTCCTGCTTGGATTCGCACTGATCTTTCTGTTCAGTCGCGTCGCAAAGCGCGCCACTACCGGCGTACCGGGAAAGATCCAGACCGTCGTCGAGATCGTAGTCGGCTTCGTGGACCAGAGCGTCCGCGACACTTTCAGCCACCCGCCCAAGAGCCTCGTGATCGCTCCGCTCGCGATGACGCTGTTCGTCTGGATCTTCCTGATGAACTCGATGGACCTCATCCCGGTGGACTGGCTGCCATGGGCGGCCCAGTTCGCCGGCGTCGAACACCTGCGCGTCGTCCCCACGGCGGACGTCAACGTCACTTTCGCGATGGCGATCTCCGTCTTCCTGCTGACGATCTACTACAGCGTCAGGATCAAGGGTGGCTGGGGGTTCACCAAGGAACTGATCCTGCAGCCCTTCAACCATTGGGCCGCGGTGCCGTTCAACTTCGCGCTCGAAGGCGTTTCGCTCCTCGCGAAGCCGGTGTCGTTGTCGTTGCGGCTCTTCGGCAACCTGTATGCCGGCGAGCTGATTTTCATGCTGATCGCACTGCTCGGCATCTGGCAGCTACCGCTCCATTTCGCCTGGGCAGTGTTCCACCTGTTGATCGTGCTGCTGCAGGCCTTCATTTTCATGATGTTGACGATCGTGTACCTGTCGCAGGCGCATGAGCACCACTGATTATTCGACCAGGAGACTCTGATGGAAACTGTGATTGGATTTACCGCGATCGCTGTCGCGATCCTTATCGGCCTCGGCGCCCTCGGTGTCGGCATCGGCATGGGACTGCTCGGCGGCCGCTTCCTCGAAGGTGCGGCACGTCAGCCGGAGCTGGCTCCGATGCTGCAGACAAAGATGTTCATCGTCGTGGCGTTGCTCGACGCGGTCGCGATGATCGGCGTCGGCATCGCGCTCTTCTTTGCCTTCGCCAATCCGTTCATCGGGCAGTTGCAGCAGGCGACCGGCGCCGGCGGCTGATCGCGGGAGAGGTTCGATGGATTTCAATCTGACACTGATCGGACAGACGATCGCGATGATCGTCTTCGTCTGGTTCTGCATGAAATATATCTGGCCGCCGGTCATGGCCGCCATCGAGAAGCGCCGCACGGAAATCGCCGACGGCATCGCTGCGGGCGAGAAGGGCCAGAGGGAACTGGCCGATGCGCGCCAGGGCTCGGACGCGATCCTCACCGAGGCCCGGCAGAAGGCCGTGCAGGTCGTGGATATCGCCCACAAGCGCTCCAATGAACTGGTCGGCGAGGCCAAGAACGTCGCCGTCCAGGAAAGCGAGCGCATCGTCAATGCGGCTCGCGGCGAAGCCGCGACCGAGAAGACGCGTGCGCGCGATGCGCTCCGCAAGGAAGTCGCGGCTCTCGCGCTCGCCGGAGCGCAGAAAGTGCTCGGCCGCGAGGTGGACGCGAAGGCCCACGCGGCGCTCCTGGACGAGCTGGCCGCGGAACTCGAAAAACAGGCAGCAAGCCGTGGCTGATCGAGCCACCATCGCAAGGCCGTACGCGCGGGCGGCATTCGCCCATGCGCAGGAGTCAAAGGACCTGGCCGGCTGGTCGAAGCTGCTGGGCGCTGCTGCGACTGCTGCAGCCGACAAGCGCGTATTCCGCCTGATCGGCAACCCGCATGTCACGGGCGAAGAGCTCGTGGATCTCCTGGGCGGGTTGTCGGATAAGGCTGCGGGCGAGGGCGGACGCAATTTCCTGAAGGCGCTCGCCGAGAACCGCCGTCTCGCGTTGTTGCCGCAGATCGCGGAGCAGTTCGAAGCGCTTCGGGCCGAGGTCGAAAACGTCGTGGACGTCGAAATCATCGCGGCGCGCGAGATTGCGGCGCCACAGGAAAAGAAGCTGGCCGCGGCATTGAAGAAGCGTCTCGGCCGCGAAGTGCGCATGCATACGCGCATCGACGAGACGCTCCTCGGCGGCGCGATCGTGCGCGCGGGGGATCTCGTCATTGACGGATCGCTGAAGGGCCGCCTGGAGCGGCTCGGCTCGGCGCTACAGAATTAGTCAAGGAAAGCGGATATGTCCATCAAGGCATCTGAAATCACCGACCTGATCCAGCAACGGATCAAGAACTTCGAGGCGGCTACGGAGGCTCGCAACGTCGGCACTGTCGTCTCCGTGACCGACGGCATCTGCCGCGTGCATGGCCTGGCCGACGTCGCGTACGGCGAAATGATCGAGTTCCCGGACAACACCTTCGGCCTCGCGCTGAACCTGGAACGGGACGCCGTCGGCTGCGTGGTGCTCGGCGAGTACCGCCACATTGGCGAGGGCGCGACGGTCAAAACGACCGGCCGCATCCTCGAAGTGCCGGTCGGCCCGGAGATGCTCGGGCGCGTCGTCGATGCGCTCGGCAATCCCCTCGATGGCAAGGGCCCGATCAAAGCGGCGAAGCGTTCGCCGATCGAGCGCGTCGCGCCGGGCGTGATCTGGCGCAAGAGCGTCAGCCAGCCGGTGCAGACGGGCCTGAAGGCGATAGACGCGATGGTTCCGGTTGGTCGCGGCCAGCGCGAGCTGATCATCGGCGACCGCCAGACCGGCAAGACCGCGCTCGCGATCGACACGATCATCAACCAGAAGGACACTGGCGTTAAGTGCATCTACGTCGCGATCGGCCAGAAGCAGAGCTCGGTCGCGAACGCGGTGCGCAAGCTCGAGGAACACGGCGCGTTGGCGCACACGATCGTCGTGTCGGCCTCGGCCTCGACTCCCGCCTCGATGCAGTACATCGCCCCGTATTCCGGCTGCGCGATGGGCGAATACTTCATGGACAACGGCGAAGACGCCCTGATCGTTTACGACGACCTGACCAAGCAGGCCTGGGCGTATCGCCAGATTTCGCTGTTGCTGCGCCGTCCGCCGGGCCGCGAAGCCTATCCGGGCGACGTGTTCTACCTGCATTCGCGCCTGCTCGAGCGTTCGGCACGCGTGTCCGCCGAATACGTCGAGAAAATCAGCGGCGGCAGGATCAAGGGCAAGACCGGCTCGCTGACCGGGCTCCCGATCATCGAGACCCAGGCCGGCGACGTGACGGCGTTCGTGCCGACGAACGTCATCTCGATCACCGATGGCCAGATCTTTCTCGAGACCAACCTGTTCAACGCCGGCATCCGGCCGGCAATGAACGCAGGCATCTCGGTGTCGCGAGTCGGCGGCGCGGCGCAGACCAACGTCATCAAGAAGATGGGCGGCGGCATCCGGCTCGCGCTTGCGCAGTTCCGCGAACTGGCGGCTTTTTCGCAGTTCGCGTCCGACCTCGACGAAGCCACCCGCAAGCAGCTTGAGCGCGGCGAGCGCGTGACGGAGCTGATGAAGCAGAAGCAGTACGCACCGATGTCGGTCGCGGAGCAAGCGCTCTCCATCTATGCCGTCAACAACGGCTACATGGATAAGGTGGAGAAGAAGAAGATCGCGGATTTCGAGGAGGCGCTCCAGGCCTACGCGAAGACCCAGCACGCGGCCTTCCTGAAGCAGGTCAACGACAAGCCGGAGCTCAGCAAGGAAGTCGAGGCCGGGTACAAGAAGATCTGCGAAGAATTCGCGTCGACCGGAGCCTATTGATCCATGGCCGGCACGAAAGAAATCCGGGTCAAGATCGCGAGCATCAAGAGCACGCAGAAGATCACCAAGGCCATGGAAACAGTCGCCGCCAGCAAGATGCGGAAGGCGCAGGAGCGCATGCGGGCTGCGCGGCCCTATGCGGACCGGATCCGGAGCGTGATCGGTCACCTGCGGCTAGCGAACCCGAACGCCAGAAATCCGTACCTGGTCGAGCGCGAGGTCAGGGCGGTCGGCATCATCGTGGTGAGCACCGACCGCGGGCTCTGCGGCGCGCTGAATATGAATGTGTTCAAGCAGGTGCTGAACGCGGCACGCGAGTGGCAGGCGAAAGGCGCGGAAGTTCACCTCTGCCTGATCGGCAGCAAGGCGATCCAGTTCTTCCGTCGCGTCAAACTGCCGATCGTGGCGACCAAGGCGCACCTGGGCGACAAGCCGCAGATCAAGGACTTGATCGGCGGCGTGGACGCGATGCTGGAACTCTACCGGGACGGGAAAATCGACCGGCTGCTCGTCGGCGGCAACAAGTTCATCAACACCATGACGCAGCAGGCGATGGTGCGACAGATGCTGCCGGTCGAGACGATGGACGCCTCCGATCTGCAGGAGCGCTGGGACTACATCTATGAACCGGACGCGGACCGGCTGATAGCCGGATTCATGATCCGTTACATTGAAGCGCAGGTGTATCGGGTGGTGAACGAGAACATCGCCTGCGAAATGGCCGCGCGCAAGGTCGCGATGAAGAGCGCGACCGACAATGCCACCAAGATCATCGATGAGCTGCAGCTCATTTACAACAAGGCCCGCCAGGCCGCGATCACGAAAGAAATTTCGGAAATCGTTGGCGGCGCGGCAGCGGTTTAGGATCGGGGTAAATATGAAACAAGCCAACGGCAAGATCGTGCAGGTTATCGGCTCGGTGATCGACGTGGAATTTCCGCGCGAGGAAATCCCGGCGGTCTACGAGGCGCTGAAACTCGTGGACCAGGACCTCACGCTCGAGGTGCAACAGCAATTGGGCGACGGCATCGTGCGCACCATCGCGATGGGCGCCTCCGAGGGCCTGAAGCGCGGGCTCGCCGTCAATACGACCGGCGCGCCGATCATGGTGCCCGTCGGCGTCGGCACGCTCGGCCGCATCATGGACGTGCTCGGCAATCCGCAGGACGAAGGCGGTCCGATCAAGACGCAGGAGTTCCTGCCGATCCACCGTCCGGCTCCGGCCTACGACGAACAGACCGGCGGCCAGGACCTGCTTGAAACTGGCATCAAGGTCATCGACCTGCTCATGCCTTTCGCGAAGGGCGGCAAGATCGGCCTGTTTGGCGGCGCCGGCGTCGGCAAGACCGTCGCCATGCTGGAACTCATCAACAACATCGCGAAGGCGCATGCGGGCCTTTCCGTGTTTGCCGGCGTCGGCGAGCGCACCCGCGAGGGCAACGACTTCTATCACGAGATGATGGAATCAGGCGTCATCGACAAGAACGATCTGACGAAATCCAAGGTCGCGATGGTGTACGGCCAGATGAACGAGCCGCCGGGCAACCGTCTGCGGGTCGGCCTGAGCGGCCTGACGATGGCGGAATATTTCCGCGACCAGAAGCAGCAGGGGGGCGGCAAAGGCCGCGACGTGCTGCTCTTCATCGATAACATCTACCGCTACACGCTGGCCGGCACGGAGGTCTCGGCGCTGCTCGGCCGCATGCCGTCGGCGGTGGGCTACCAGCCGACGCTCGCGGAAGAGATGGGCGTGCTCCAGGAGCGGATCACCTCGACCAAGACCGGATCCATCACCTCCGTGCAGGCGATCTACGTGCCCGCGGACGATTTAACCGATCCTTCCCCTGCGACAACCTTTGCGCACCTGGATGCGACGGTCGTGCTTTCGCGCCAGATCGCATCGCTCGGCATTTATCCGGCGGTGGATCCGCTCGACTCCACGAGTCGCCAGCTCGATCCGCTCGTGATCGGCGACGAGCACTACGACACGGCGCGCGGCGTGCAGGCGATCCTCCAGCGCTACAAGGAACTGCAGGACATCATCGCGATCCTCGGCATGGACGAGCTGTCGGAAGAAGACAAGCTGATCGTGTTCCGTGCACGCAAGATCCAGCGCTTCCTGTCGCAGCCCTTCCACGTCGCGGAAGTGTTTACCGGCAGCCCCGGCAAGTACGTCGCGCTCAAGGACACGATCCGCGGCTTCAAGGCCATCATTGCGGGCGAGTACGACAGCCTCCCGGAGCAGGCCTTCTACATGGTCGGCGGCATCGAAGAGGCGGTCGAAAAGGCCAAGACGCTGACCTGATCATGGCGAACACCATCCACATCGATATCGTCAGCGCCGAAGGCGAGATCTACTCCGGCGAAGCCACGATGGTCTTCGCGCCTGCCGTGGGCGGCGAGATCGGCGTCGCGCCGCGCCACGCGCCGCTCTTGACCGCGATGAAAGCGGGCCAGGTGCGGGTTCAGACTGCGGACGGGGAAGAGCTGCTGTTCTGGGTCGGCGGCGGCGGAATCGAAGTGCAGCCGCACAAGGTCACGATCCTGGCGGATACCGCCGCGCGGGCAAAGGATCTGGATGAAGCCGCGGCTCTCGCGGCGAAGCAGAAAGCCGAAGAAGCGCTACGGGATCGCGCCGGGGCAGTCGAGGTGGCCGAGGCGCAGGCGGCACTGGCCAATGCGGCGGCGCAGTTGAAGGCGATCGAGAAGCTGAGGCAGCTAAGAAAAGGCGGTTAGCGTTTCAAGGCTTCCAATCCACCGAGTGCTCTTCGAGGTAGGCGTCGATGGCGGCGCCCAGGGTGGGATAGAAGTGCTCGGCACCGAAACGCTCGAACAGTTCGAAGCGCTTGAGCTTGTCCTTGACCGGATCCTTCATTTCGGCGAACCGCAGCTCGATGCCCGATGCGTGCAAGGCCCGCACCAGCTCCGTGAGCATGTCCGCCGATGTGACGTCGACGCTCGTGACCGGCTCGGCAGCCACGATGATCCGCCGCACCGGCGTCGGCGAGCTCGCCACGGATTCGAGCACGCGCTGGTGAAACAGCTCGGCATTGGCGAAGAACAGCGGTGCGTCCCAGCGGAACAGCAGCAGTCCGGGTATGAGCCGCGCATCAGGATAGCGCTTGATGTCGTGGTAGCCGCGGATGCCGTCGACTCGACCCAGCACGGCGTAGTGCGGCCGCCAGCCGTCCCATAGAAATTCCATGACCGCGATGAGGATCGCGAGGCCAATGCCAGGAATTGCTCCGAATACTGCGACGCCAACGAAGCAAACAATGGAAAGCCAGAACTCCCAGCGCTGAATTCGGAAGATACGGCGCAGGTCGGCGAATTCGAACAGACCGATGGCGGCCGCGATCACGACGGCTGCCAGCGCGCTGTTGGGCAGGTCTGTCAGCAGATTGGGGGCAAGTAATACCAGCAGGGCGACGGCCACGGCGCCGACCACGCCGGTGAGCTGGGTTTTCGAGCCAGCGGCTTCGGCGACTGGCGTGCGCGAAGAGCTGCTGCTGATCGGAAACCCCTGGAACAGTCCGGCGGCCAGGTTGGCGGCGCCGAGGCCGATCATCTCCTGGTTCGGATCGACATGGGAGCGGGTCTTGGCCGCATATGTGCGCGACAGGACGCTGGTGTCGGCGAACGACACCATGGCGACAGCACAGCCGCCGATCACCACCTGGGCGAGGTCGGCGAAACCGATCCACGGCAGCACGAACGACGGCAAGCCTTGCGGCAGCGGACCGAGCACCTTCACTCCGGCGCTCGCGTCCAGACCGAGCACGCCGACCGCGATCGTAGCGCCTACGACCGCGATCAGGAGGCCGGGGATTCGCTTCCAGGGCTTGAGCACCAGGATCACGGCAAGCGTGGCGACGCCGACCGCGAACGCGGTCCAGTTCGCCTCGCCGGTCAGGATCGACTCGGCGATCTGCAAGAGGTCGCGCACCGGCCCTTCGCTGTCGATCGAAAAGCCGAACAGCTTGGGCAGCTGGCTGATCAGCACCGTGAGCGCGATGCCGTTCATGTAACCGTAGCGGATCGGCTTTGACAGCAGCTCGGTGACGAACCCCAGGCGCATCAGTCCTACCAGGATGCATACCAGCCCCGACACCACCGCCATCAGGCTGGCCACGGCCACGGCGCGCGCCGGGTCGCCGGCCGAAAGAGGCAGCACAACCGCGAGAATCACCGCGGCGAGCGAGGAATCCGGCCCCAGCACCAGAATGCGGCTCGGGCCGAACAGGGCGTAGGCGAGCAGCGGGACGATCGTGGCGTACAGACCGTAGATTCCCGGGACGCCCGAAGCCACTGCGTACGCGATTCCGACCGGCACCAGCATCGTGGTCAGCACCAGGCCGGCCATCAGATCGTTCGGCAGCCAGGCGGCTTCGTACCGGCTGAGCATCTGCAATCCGGGCAGCCAACGCTTCCAGGCGTTCATGCTTTGTCCTTTGTTATGGAGCGCATTCACGGGCAGCGATCCGGGGCAGTGCCTTGCGCCTTCAGCCGCGCGGCGTTCGGCTTAGTGCAGAGGTAGCGATCTCATTGCATACTTCCCGCACTGCAATGCGGTCGGCAATCCATTGGAGATGGTCATGAATCTCGACAAAGTCGTCAAGTTCGCCCGCAAGATCGCCAAGAACTACAGGATCAAGGACGGCGACGGGTTCCGACTCAAGGATATTGATCCGGGCGACACCGCTTCGCTCGAGCAGGAAGACAAACCGCGCGCCAAGGAGGCCCTGCAAACAGGTATCGAGGCGCTCGCCGAGCTCCAGAGCATGCTTTATGCGCAGGACCGCTGGGCGGTGCTGCTCATCTTCCAGGCGATGGATGCGGCTGGCAAGGATGGCGCGATCAAGCACGTCATGTCCGGCATCAACCCGCAAGGCTGCCAGGTCTCCTCGTTCAAGTCGCCCTCGTCCGAGGAACTCGACCACGATTATCTGTGGCGCTGCAACCGAAACCTGCCCGAACGCGGGCGCATCGGAATCTTCAATCGCTCCTACTACGAGGAAGTGCTGGTGTTGCGAGTGCATCCGGAGCTCCTCGAGCATCAGAAGCTGCCGCCAGTCCGCATCGGCAAGGAAATCTGGGAGCGCCGCTACCGGGACATCCGGGCCCATGAGCGCTACCTGAACGAGAACGGGGTGATCGTGCGCAAGTTCTATCTGCACCTCTCGCGCGCTGAACAGAAACGCCGGTTCCTCGACCGCATCGACAATCCCGACAAGAACTGGAAATTCTCGGCTTCCGATGCGCGCGAGCGCGGGTACTGGAAGGACTACATGGCGGCCTACGAGGATGCAATCCGCAATACCGCCACGCCGGATTGCCCATGGTACGTGGTGCCGGCCGACAACAAGTGGTACACCCGGGTCGTGGTCGCAGCCGCAGTCATCGAGGCGCTCTCGTCACTCGGATTGCATTACCCCAAGGTAAGCAAGGCCAAATTGAAAGAGCTCGCCGCAGTCCGGAAAACGTTGATGGCGGAGAGCCGGTGACCACTGTGGTTTCATCCGTGCGGATTGCGGCCACAAACTGCTGTGCTTTTGTGTGCCTTGTGATCGTTTCTTCGAGCACCGTCGCATGATTGGAATTGAGCGATTCATTTGGCGCAGACGTCTCCACAACAAATCAGACGTGGGCATCGGAACTGCGCGCTGAGCCCATCGTCGATAACCACGATCCGCCGAGAATCATCAGCAACCCGAGCAGCGACACGACGCTCAGCCGTTCAGCCAACACGACCATTCCGAAGATCACCGCCACCACGGGATTCACGTAGGTAATCACGCTGGCGCGATTGGGGCCGGCCTCGATGATCAAGCGGAAAAATACTACCAGCCCGACCGCCGTGCAGATCACACCGAGCATGACGATGGACGCGAGGGCCGCCGGGCCGGGTAGCTGCGGGGGCGGGGCGGCGAGCGCGGCGGGCAGCAGGACGATCGCGGCCAGCGTCAGGCTCGCGGCGAGGGGGCCCAACGGATCGAGATCCGCCAGCCGGCGGCTGACGATGAGTGGCGCGATGGCGTAGCCCAGCGTGGCCAGCAGCACCAGCATCGCGCCGAACAGCTCGTCGGGCTGCCCGGCGACGTCCACCCCAAGCAGCGCGACCACACCGCCGAAGCCGATCATCAGACCCACCAACCGCAAACCAGTAGGCCGATCCCCGGCTGATAAGCGCAGCGACAGCAGCGCGATCATGAGCGGCATGGACGCCACCAGGATCGCGGTGAGCGATGACGTGATGTGTTGCTCACCCACGGCGATCAGCACGAACGGCACGGCCACCTCGCAGGCGGTATAGCCCACGATAGCGGCTGCGCGGCCGCGCAGCCCCCGCAGGGCACCACGCGACCATGCGAGCGGGACCAACAGCACGGCCGCAAGAGCGACGCGGGACCATGCCACGAACGCCGGCGGCACGCCGTCGTCCACTGCGATCTTGATGAACAGGTACGGCACGCCCCAGATCACCGAGCTGAGGACGAAGAGCAGCCAGGCGCGTGGGCTCATCGAGCGGCCTTGTATTCCCGACGGCACATCGTCGCATTTTGGGCCAGATAAGCCAGGAAGCGAGAAGGATCCTGGTCGGTGCAGCGTCTAACAGGTATGCCGTGCCATGCCTGTGCCATGCCGGACCCTAACCATGCGAATCCGGAGACATCATATGAAGACAATGACCTCAAATATTAGTCGCCTGTCGCGCTGTTCTGCGGCTTTGCGGATAATTGTGGGCTGCGCCGCGATCGCCGCGAGCCCGGCGGTCTGGGCCGCGCCTGCCTCCGCACTCGAGGAATCGCGAATCCTCATTGAATACAACTCGAGCGACAATGACCTCGGTTTCCATGTTTTTCTGGACGGGGAGGACTGGCAGTCATTACGCATCTTCAATCCTGCGGGCGAACTCATCTTCGACACGACCGGTCACGGCCCCTATGAGGAGCTGGGGTTGACGGAGCTGTTCTTCGAGGGTGCGGAACCGTCGCTCTTCGAAGTTCCGCTCGCCGACCTGCTCGCGCGCTTCCCGGAAGGCACGTACGATTTTGAGGGCGTGACGGTCGATGGTAGCGAGATCTCAGGCCAGGGGAAGCTGTCGCATGCGGTCCCTGCAGGCCCCCAGGTTTTCGTGGAAACCGCCGGCGCTTCGCGCAGGATTAGGTGGACGCAAGTCAACTCGGTGGCGATCGATCCGGCGGGCGGCACGTTTCCTCAGCGTCCGATCAACGTGGTGGGCTATCAGGTCATCGTGGGCTCGTTTCAGGTGACACTCCCCGGCTCCGCGACCAGCATCGTCATTCCGCCGGAGTTCTTCGCTTCGCTGAAGCGCGGCTCCCATGGGTTCGAAGTGCTTGCCATCGACGCTAACGGGAACCAGACGATCTCGAGCGGCGTCCTCACGAAGTAACTGCGGGGAGTACGACTGTCATTTGGTTTGCCCCGAAGGGACGCTGCCGAGGCGCACGAGCAGTCAGGTGGGTTGCCGCGGCAGGAGAGTCGCATGCAGGAGGTTCGACGCGCCGGGGAACGGGGCTCTGCCGATCATGGTTGGCTGAGATCCTGCCACAGCTTCTTGTTTGCCGACTACTACGATCCCGAGCACGTCGAGTTCGGCCCACTGCGCGTGATCAACGAGGATCGCGTGACGCCCGGCGCCGGCTTCGGCACGCACAGCCATCGCGACATGGAGATGATCAGCTACGTGCTCGAAGGCGAGCTGAAGCGCTTGATCGACGCGCTGCCGCCGGAACCTCAAAACGAGTCGGAAAAGCTGCACGCTCGGCATGTCTGGGCCGAGAGCATTGAGGCGCGCACTTTTGCGTTCATTGCGCCTCAGACCTTAACGTAGATCTCTCTGCGATCCAGTCGCACGGTACCCACCAGCAGCGACAACGTGGCGGCATCGTTTAGACTTCGTTGGCCATGCCGAACGCATTCAGCTCACGCGCCGCCCGTTTTGCAGTGTTGCTTTGTCCGCTGCTCGTTGCCTGCAATGGCGCGGAGACAATGACGTTCCCGGTAGACGACCGCGCCGGGCTATTGACGCCCGCTGAAGAAGCGAGACTGGCGGAATGGCACGCTGCGCTGCTCACGCAATTTGACATTGACTATCGCGTGCTTACGGTTTCGTCTACGGACGACTTAAGCCGCCTGGCAGTGCGCACCTTCGAAACGGCAGCGGTCGGCGGCATGAGCGACACCGGCCGTGGCCTGTTGTTGGTCATTGACACCGGCAGCCAGCGAGTCCGCCTCGAGGTGGCGCGACAGCTTGAGGGAATCTTCGTGGATTCCTTCATCGCTTACATTGAACGCGAACAGATGGTGCCATTCTTCTCGGCTGGCCGGGTGGGCGACGGCATCGTGGCCGCCAGCGAACTCATCGCTGGTCGTGCCGAGCAGTCGCTCGCGGTCGGCGCGCTCGACGACCGGGCAGTTGCCGCGACAAGTGCTGGCGGAGGCGCCGAAGCGGACGCGATGCTCGACGGCGGCCTGGATCGACCGACCGCAAGCATGGAGACGGATACCGGTGCAGCAGAGGAGCCTGGCGACACTGTTGCCGCTTACATGGCGGCGATGGCGGCCCACAACGCAGACGCCGCGCTTGACCTCTACACGCCGGTCTCGAAGGAGATGCTTGCCGGCCACGTGGTTACCCGCGCGCAGATGGATAACGTCGTTCGCACGTACCGCGATTGCCCGCATCCGGAATTGCTGCAGCAGGATAATATTGCGGTCCTGCGCTATCCGCCGCAGGCGGCCGGTTGTGCGCCGTGGTTGCTCGAGCGCGGACCTGACGGTGGTTGGCGTCTGGACTTTGTCGTAATGCAGCGGGCGTTCCGCTTCGACACACGCAATCACTGGAGAGTGGCCGAACCGGCCGCGCTTGGCCGGTACGGATTTGCGTTCGAATACTGATCCGGAAATTGCGTGCCCCTCGATTTGCGGATTCGGCAAGAATGCTGCGGATCCAGCCGTCAAACCTTTACGTAGATATTTCTGCGATCCATGAAGTAGCCGACAAACCAGCAGCTGAGCATGATGCCCACGGCGAACAATGGCGACCCGTTCCGGTCGCCTGCCCACGACTGAAACGCATGGGCGTATGTCCAGCCGTACAGCGAATCATAACCCGCTGGAATGCTGTACAACGTGATGATGATGACTTCGGAAAACACGTAAATGACAAGCGCATTGCGCCCGAATACCTCGAAGAAATAGGTCCAATTCTTCCGGCCCACGATGTCGATGATAAATATCAGCGATGAAAGAATGCACAGGTCGATGCCGACGGTCAGCAGCACGTAGGAGCTTGTCCACAATTTCTTGTTGATGGGAAACAGCAAATCCCACCAGACGGCGAGCAACATGAGCGCAACGCCCGCGAGCAGCATCCTGGCGATGGTTTCGTAGGTCTGGCCCTTTCGCTGGATGTAGATTCCGGTGACGTAACCGCCGATCACGTTCACCGTTGCCGGCAGCGTGCCGAGCAGACCTTCGGGGTCGAATGCGACGCCCTCGCCGTGGTAGAGATGATCGGGACCTAGCAGCCAGAGGTCGAGCCGCGTGCCGGCATTCCCCAGCATCGATAGATCCCCGAACCCGGCGAGGATCAGCCAGTACGTCACCAGCGCCAGGATTCCGAAGATGAAGGCACCCCTGATCTTCAGGTAGTGGATCACCAGCGAGGCGATGAAATAGCACAGGGCGATCCGCTGCAGAACCCCGAACACACGAGTGTCGCTGAACGGCTTGAAGGACCACTCGCCCGTGTCGCCCAGGCGGAAGAATGGAAACCAGTACAGCAGGTAACCGATCAGAAAAATAGCGAGCGTGCGTTTGAGAACCTTCGCGAAGAACGCGGTCTCGCCGACTTGTTCGTATTTACTCTGGGTAAAACTCATGGCATTGCCGACCACAAAGAGAAAGGTCGGGAACACCAGGTCGGTCAGCGTGAACCCATGCCAGTCGGCATGAAGCAGAGGCGAATAAGTGTTGGAGCTGCCCAGGGAGTTCACGACGATCATCAGCGCGATCGTCATGCCGCGGAATACGTCGATTGAAAGCTGGCGTTGCTGGTGCGGCTCCCTCATCGTCCGGCAGCCGCAAGAATGGACCGGATCGTGGTCCGCATGTCTTCGCTCGGTAGTCGCCCAGCCACTGACACTGATCCGCATGGCTTCCCGGCCGTGCCACCGGGTCCCGCCGCACCAGCAATCGCGGGCTTCCTGCAAGGCTGCGACGACCCGCTTCGTGCGCTCGGGGTCGCCGAACGACACGACGACCTGGTTCAGTACCACGTCGTTCAGGACTTCGAAACCGGCCGCCGAAAGCTGCTCCGCGAGCCACTTCGCCTGATCGCAATTGCGGTCGACGAGCTCGGCGAGCCCCTGCCGGCCGAGCGCCTGCAACGCCGCCCACACATCCACGCCTCGCGCGCGGCGCGAGCCATCGGGCGTGAGGTTCGAAGCGTCACGGCGATCGAGCAGCAAGTAGTCGCCACTGATCGACATCGCCGCGCGCAATGCCTTTGAATGTCGAATGAACGCGATGCCGCAGTCGTACGGCACGTTCAGCCACTTGTGGCCGTCGGTCGCCCACGAATCCGCGCGCTCGAATCCCTTCATTAGATAACGGCGCCGATCGGAAGCCGCAGCCCACAAGCCGAATGCGCCGTCCACGTGCACCCACGCGCCGCCCGCGTGCGCCCAGTCGATGATCGCAGGCGCAGGATCGAAGCTGCCGGTGTTCACATTGCCCGCCTGGATGCTGACGATCGTGGGCCCGTTGATCGGCGGCAGCTTGTCCACTCGCATGCGCCCCTGGTCGTCCGTCGGCACGCGCACGAGCTGGGCGCGGCCGAAGCCGAGCAGGGGAAGGACCTTGAAGATGATGCCGTGCGCTTCCTCGCCGACGATGACCGTGACTTCGGGCGAGGCGCGCAGGCCCTGCTCCTCAACGTTCCAGCCAACTCGGGCGAGCACCTCGTGCCGTGCCGCCGCAAGGCAGGTGAAATTTGCTGCGGTATCGCCCAGCACGAAGGCGCCTTCGGTTTCGGTCGGCAGGCCGAAGATGCCTTTCATCCAGCGGAGCGCCGCCTCGTCGAACAGTGCCGTCGCGGGCGAGCTGACGAAACTGAAGCTGTTCTGGTCCCAGGCAGTCGCGAGGACGTGCGAGGCAACGGTGGCGGGCAGCGCGCCGCCGGTGACGAAGCCGAAGTAGCGGCCGCCGGCGGAAGCGACGGTCGCGGACGAGCCGTAGTCGTCGAGGAAGGCGAGGACCTCGGCGTCGGGCGTTGGCCCGCTGGGCATGTCGGCACGCAACGCATCGCGCAATCGTTCGACATCCGCCTCGCGCGGGAACACGGGCCGCACCTCGAGCGACTCGAGGTAATTCGCGCCGCGGTTGGCGGCGTCCGCCAGGAGTTTTCGCGTGGAGTCGTTCATGGGAAATCGTGTTCGGCCTGAAATTGCAGTTCCAAACCACCTTGTTCCCGATGCAAGCGACGCAGCTGCTCGCCCAATGCATCGACATTGGCCTCGGTCGCATCCAGCGCGACCTGCCGTTCCTGCGGCAGCCATCGGCGAGCCTCGCTGCGCAGCCAGCCACTCTGCTGTCGCCACTGCGCTACTTGTCGATTGCTTTCCTGCGTCAGCGCCTCGCGCTCTTCGACTTGCGGCAGGCCGTAGCCAGTGTCTGGCAGCAGCGCGGCCGGGCGGCTGAGGAAGCCCTCCAGGCTGCAGGACGTCCTGCAGGGCGACGAGCACATCTGCGCCTCCGCGCGCCGGTCCGCATTGCGGCCAAAAAAGTGTCGCTTGAGTTCATCGCGCGCCAGCAATTCCTGGCGGCGCAGTGCGGCCTGTTCGAGCAGCAATAGCGCGGCGCTCGCGCGCAGGTCGGCGCGCTCCAGCCAGGGCGCGCGTTCGTCCGCGGGCAGTTCCAGCCAGTCCTGCACCTGCGCTTGCGGCAGCTGTAACGCCTGCCGGGCCACTTCGAACATCGCCTGGTAACGCGCGCTCAATGCTTCGAAGCGGTAGCCCAGGCGCAGGGCTTCGTCGCGATCTTCCAGCACCGTGGCATCGGCGATGCCGGCGCGCTGCAGCCGACGCAGCAGACCGGTGGGCGAGATGCTGGCGAGACGCTCGCCGGCCAGCCGCGGCACGCCGTCGTGCAGCAGCTTGAAGGTCTCCACGGCGCAGTTGTTGCTGAGGAAGTAGTAGCGGCCGTCGTAATTCCAGTGCAGCCGCGCGGTGCGTTCCAGCAGGGCGGCGATCTCGGCCGTGTCTAGCTGCAACGGGATCGACTGCAGGCCGCGCAGCTCGACCTTGGTGTACTCCTCGATCACCTGCTCCAGCGGCAGCATGTACAGGCGCGAGGGATAGGAGCCCGTCAGCCCGCGCCAGCTGGAGATCTGCACGTCATCAACGAACGCGCGGAACGACAGCACCCGGTGATACTGCAGGTCGAACCGGCAATCGGGGCCGCGCACGCGGCCCGGCGCGCAGACCACCAGCCGCAACATGCTGTGGCCCCAGCGGCTCATCGCCCGCTCGTTGCCTTCGGCGAGCAGGTATTCGACCGCGTAGACGCGTTCGGGGTCGAGCTGCAGCAGCGGCGACAGGTTTGCCTCGCCGCCGACCTGCAGGTACACGAGGTCGGGCGCACATTCGGCCTGCGGCGGCACGCCGCCGAACTGCGCGGCGAAATACTGGTGCAGGGCCGGCCGGCGGCAGCCGTAGGCCGGATCCAGCAGGAAATATTCGAGATTCACTGCGATGAACTCGACCGGGCTCTCCAGCTCGTAGCGATCCGGGCTGCGGTCGCGAAAGGCGTTGTGCGAGGTGCGCAGGCCGAGCCGCATCGGGCTGATCTGCCAGCCGGCAAGGTCGAGCAGGCGCGGATCGCGCGACAGCCGACCTTGCGGCGTGCGGTCGTAGAAGTGCGCCAGTTCGTGGATGACGGCGGCGAGTGCGGCGTGCGTGGCCGGATCCTCTATTCCGGTATCGGTCGGTCGTGCCATCCAGCCGTCGAGCAGCGCGCGGTCCAGCAGCAGTCGCCGTGCCTGTGCACGGCCGTGGACCAGCGCGGGCAGGTCGTTGCGCCACTCCACTTCAATGCGCTGCTCCAGCGCGTTCGCCCACGCAGCGGGCAGCCGCTGGACGGCGTCAGCCAGGAGTTGCTGCGTGGCCGCAGCCTGCGCCGGTGTCAGTGAACGGTCGACCGACTGCAGCTGCGGTGCCGCCTGCGCCGGTCCGGTACAAGCCAGCAGGCACAGCGTCAGCCATGGCCACGCTGTTCGCAGCCGACGCCTCAGGTTCACAACGCGAGGATCGCCTGCGCGAGCTGCATGTCGCTGGCGCGCCGTGCGACCGAATTGTGCTCACGCAGATGCCGCAGCGCTGCCTCCAGTTGGACGCCGCGGATGCGTCCGTCGCTCGCGACGAAGCTGGCAGCATCATCGCGAGCTTTAAGCACCATCTTGTCGTCCGGCGACGAGCTGTCGGACGAGGCCGACGTACCGGCGGAGGAAGCGCCGGCCGAGGTGGCGGCGAAGCTGGCGGCGATCGCCGGGCTGGTGGAACACGCCAGCACGGCGAAGATCAGGGCGGGTCGAATCATTGGGGGAATCTCGCGAATGGAATGGAAACGCCGGCAGCAAGACTACCTGCCTGGGCCGGACCTCATGGCCAAAGTATCGCACCAAAGCGTGCGCGCGAGCGCCATCGCTGCCGTCGACTAGCTTTTTCGATGCTGGAGTTCAGCAGTTCAACGATCAGGTGTGTGGATTAGTATCGGTCGAATAGTCGGCGTCGACAGCTCCATTCCCGGGCCGTGCACGCTACAAAGCCCGGCTGGAGTCGGCCAGGCGCGCCTGGAGCCCGGCCATCAGGTTGCGGGGGTGCACATTGGCCAGGAATTGTTCGGTCGCCGCGCGCCAGGAGAATTTTTGCGCATGTGCTGCTGCGTCCTCGCGCCTGAGCCCGAGCGCTGCCAGACAGGCCGTGCGCAAATCCTCATGCATCACGCCTGCTTTGGAATCGCCGATGACATCCAGAGGACCAGTCACCGGGTAGGCTGCGACCGGCAGACCGCAGGCCATCGCTTCCAACAACACCAGCCCGAAAGTATCCGTCTTGCTGGGGAACACGAACACATCGGCGGAGGCATACACCTGCGCGAGTTCCTGCTGACTGAGGACGCCGAGGTAGTTCACATTGGGATAGCGCGCACGGATGCCGCGGAGCGCAGGTCCTGCGCCCGCGACCCACTTCGAGCCGGGCAGGTCCAGCGCCAGGAAGGCTTCGATGTTCTTTTCCACCGCCACGCGCCCGACGTACAGGAAAATCGGCGGCTCGGTGTTCAGACGCTTGCTCTTGCCGGGCCTGAAGATCTCGAAGTCGACGCCACGCGACCATAGCTTGACGTTCCGGAACCCGTAGGCTTCCAGATCCTGCTTGACGACGACTGTCGGTGCCATGACCGCCCGCGACGGCCCGTGGAACCAGCGCAGAAAAGCATAAGTCCACGACAGCGGCATGCCGATGCGCGCACGGACATATTCGGGGAAGCGCGTGTGATACGCCGTGGTGAACGGAACGTCGCGACCCAGTGCGAACCGCCGCGCCGCGAGCCCCAGCGGGCCTTCCGTTGCGATGTGAATGGCGTCGGGATCGAAATCGGCGAGCAGACGCGTGACCTTTCCGCGCGGGAAAAGCGACAAGCGAATGTCCGGATAGGTCGGGCAGGGCAGCGTGCGGAACTCCATCGGCGTAATGAATTTCACAGTGTGGCCAATGGCCTGCAATTCCCGCGCGGTGGATTTCAGCGTCCGGACGACACCGTTGACCTGCGGTTCCCAGGCGTCCGTTACCAGAGCGATCTTCATTCTTCCTCCAGGGCTTATGCCAGAGCGCCTTCGACTGCGGGCAACTCGTCGATGATGCGGCCCAGGTTCAGTGGCGCCGCCAGGCGGCTGCGCCAGTGAATGAGCTTCAGTTCTCCGTCGAAAGTTTCGGCGAGGGCGGTCATGCTTTCGACCCAGTCGCCGTCGTTGCAGTAGAGAATGCCGTTGATCTCGCGGACCTCGGCCTTGTGAATGTGACCGCAGACGACTCCATCGCAGCCGCGTCGGCGTGCCTCTTCGGTCATGACGTGCTGGAAGTCCGAGATGAAATTGACCGCGTTCTTGACCTGATGCTTCAGGTACTGCGACATGGACCAGTACGGCAGCCCCAGAAGCTGTCGGATGACATTGAGCCAGCGGTTGAGCTTCAGCAGCAGCGTGTAGATGCGGTCGCCGAGGCGAGCGAGCCAGCGGGCGTGCTGCATTACCCCGTCGAACAGATCCCCGTGCACGACCCACAATCGCCTGCCGTCCGCCGTCACGTGGATGGCGTCTTCGGCCATTGCGATTTCACCCAGGTGCAGCCCGACGAACTGACGCAACAAGGCGTCGTGATTGCCCGGGATATAGATGACTCGGGTGCCCTTGCGCGCGGCGCGCAGCACCTTCTGCACGACATCGTTATGAGCTTGCGGCCAGTACCAGCCTTTCTTCAGCTGCCAGCCGTCCAGGATGTCGCCGACCAGATAGAGCGTGTTGGCCTTGTGCGTGCGCAGGAAATCGAGGAGGTAGTACGCCTGGCACCCGGGTGTGCCCAGGTGAATGTCGGAGAGCCAGATCGTCCTGTAGTGGTAGTGATCATCTGTCGCCACCCATGTGACTCCCTGCAGCCGGATGGCCCGCAGGCAGTAAGCCATTCTCATATTAAGGTTTGATGAAAATCTCCAAACTTTCTGAGCCACATTGCATAAGCCGCTGTAAATCTTCATCACCGCGCACTGGGCGCCGATGTCGGGCACACTTCGATCGTCGTGAGCGTTCACTGAAAGGAGGAATTGTCATGTTGGAAAATGCGGCGACGGCAGCACCGATCGTTCTTGTCCACGGAGGTTTCGTCGACGGATCCGGCTGGGAGGAGGTCTACAGCATCCTGAAGGACGACGGCTATGAAGTGAGCATCGTGCAGAATCCGACGACGTCGCTGGCCGACGACGTAGCCGCGACGAAACGGGTTCTCGCGACGCTGGAAAGGCCCGCGATTCTGGTCGGCCATTCCTACGGTGGGGTTGTGATCACCGAGGCAGGCACGGATCCGCGAGTCGCAGGACTCGTTTATATCGCGGCCTTTGCGCCGGACAAGGGCGAATCCGTCTCATCGCTCATCAAGGATCCGGTGCCGGGCGCGCCGGTCCCGCCGATCCTGCCGCCGAAGGACGGCTATCTGGCGCTCGACCAGTCCAAGTTCGCTGCGTCCTTTGCGGCGGATATTCCCCTAGAGAAGGCCGAGTTCATGGCCAGATCGCAAGTGCCCTGGGGCGTCGAAGCCCTCAATGGCGCAATCAGCGAACCGGCGTGGAAGGTCAAGCCGAGCTGGTACCTGGTTGCAACCGACGACAAGATGATCCCGCCGCCGGCACAGCAGGCCATGTCCAAGCGCGCCGGCTCGACGGTCGTCGAAGTCGGAGGCAGTCACGCGGTGTACATGTCAAAGCCGCGTGCGGTCGCCGACCTGATCAGGAAAGCAGCGGAAGGCGTGCGCGCAAGTATTCACTGACTTGCAGGGATCGCGCCGTCGGCGGGCTCCTGGAGCGGAGCTGCCGACGGCGCGGCTGCGCTCACTATGATCGGCGGTTGCCGACTCCGACAACCGGATGCGTTCTCCACCGATGCAATTGGCGGGTCAGAAATTGCAGAGTCGCCGCTCATTCTGGTGCAAGGAGTGCACTCATGGGCAAGGAAGCCGAAATCGCCGCGAAACTCTGGAAAGCGCTTCGTTCCGACCGCACGGTCATGCTGGGCCTGGCCGGCATCGACGAGGGCCATTCACAACCGATGACCGCGATTGCGGACGGCGAGCAGGACGACGGTCCGCTCTGGTTTTTCACCGCGAAGGATGTCGATCTGGTTCAGGCACTCGGGCCGGGCAAGCCGGCCGTCGTGCATTTCGCGGCGAAGGGTCACGATCTTTTCGCCACGATCCACGGCGAGCTCATTCGGAGCAATGACCGGGAGGCGATCAACCGGTTGTGGAGCCCCTTTGTCGCCACCTGGTACAAGGGCGGCAAGGACGATCCGAAATTGCAGCTCCTGCGCTTCGTACCCGATCGCGCGCAGATCTGGCTGAACGAGAACAACCTGTTTGCCGCGTTCAAGATGATGCTGGGCAGAGATCCGAGGAAGGAATACTCGGGCAAGGTCGCGGAGATCGATCTCGCCGGCTAGAGTGACGGCGCCAGCAGCCGCAATGACCGACTCACGCCGTTAGGAACTAGGAATTCCCATCCATCCGTAGGAGTTCTTCCTCGGTGGGGACGCGTCCGTCTGGAGTCAGTTTGTCGATCGCATCAGGCAGCGAAGCTGCCAGACCCGCGAGTAGCTGGTCCTTTGTCATGCCGGTTTGCGCAGTGAGCCAATCAATGCGCTCCCCGCCCAAGGCCCGCTCCAGTTCACTGGCTGAGATCGGCTGGTTCGGGCCCGTAGACACCCAACTTTGCGCTGCGGAGTTCGGGTTGTTCTGACGAAAGCGGTCGAGAAGCTCCTTCAAACCACCCAATAGCGACCCGCCGCTCAATCCGGCAGCGGGAGAACTTGCGGCGGGAGCACCGGGAGCACCAGCTGCAGCTGGCGATCCCTGCAATAACCCGGCCAATCGCCCTTTTCCTTTCAGCGTGCGATATGCGAGCAAACCGAGCACCGCAAGCACGGTGGGCGACACCGTGCCGCGGCCTCGTTGCGAACCACCCAACAAGTTGAGCATGTTCACGATAATTGCAGGCGTGATCTTTTAACGATAGACGTGAGTGCCGCCGGCGTCGGTCCACTCGCGTTCGAAGTAACCCGCGTCTTCGTCGGAACGGGGGCGCACGCCCAGCAATATGCCTCCGGACTTGATTCCCTTCTCGTAGTGCTTGACGCGTTCCTCAGGAATGCCGGCCCCAATGAGGGCGCCGACGAGCGTGCCGGCCGCGCCGCCCGCGCCCGCACCCGCCAACGCAGCCGCCAAGGGTCCCGCAATGACCAATCCAAGGCCGGGAATCGCAATCGAAGTGCCAACCGCTGCGATCGCTGCCGCAATTGCACCGACGGTTCCGCCAATCGCACCACCGACGCCGGCACCCTTCGCCGCTTTCGTGCCAAGCTCCGTTTGCTCACCCGAAACGAAGTATTTCTTCCGCGTGTCGTCCGTCATCACTACGTTGATGTCCTTGGCTTCATAGCCGCGTGCCCTGAGCGCCTCAAAACCCTGTTCCGCTGTCTCGCGGTCCGTGAATAGTCCAGTAACCCAGGTCTCTTGCGCTGCCCCGCGACCCGCCATGCCTGTCCGCTTTGTCGAACCAACCGTGTTGACATCTTCCATGATGTAGTCCTTTTCCGTTGAGTGGAGAAATGCAGGTCGCCAAGTTAAACCTATGACTGAGCGTGACAACCCCGCATCGGGCGCAAGTGCACGTCAGTTATCGCCTACAGTCGTGGCCTCACCTACCAAGCTACAATTTTTCCATTGCGAGAATCCGGGATGCACTTGCCCAGGACCAGACATGCCTGAAGAGCTCCTCCTGCAGGTAGCGAAGGCCGCCGCGTATTACGCGGCTCTTATCGTACTCATGCGAGTCGCCGGCAAGCGACTCGCCGGTCAGACGACGACGTTCGACTTGATCATCTTGATCACTCTGGGTGTCGTGCTGCAATCAACGGCGTTGCAGGAGGGAATCTGGAACGCCATCGTGTTCGTAGTCACGGTATTTTCATTGCACCGAGTTATCGCTCTGTTGTGTGCACGATTCTCTGTCGTCAGGCATTTCATTCGCGGCAAGCCGCGTGCACTCATTCGCGATGGCCGGATCATTGAGCAGGCGCTAGCCGACGAAGGCGTCAGTCATGACGAGTTGCTGGCCGGGCTACGCAAGCTGGGGTACGACAACATCGAGACCGTGAAGCTCGCGGTGCTCGAAGAAACGGGACATATTTCGGCAGTCAGCGGATAGCTTGCAAGCGTGATTTACGCCGGCAAGATGTTGGCATTCAGCCGGAACATGTTCTGCGGGTCGTACTGGCGCTTGAGCTGCCGCAGGCGTCCGATGTTTCCACGATAGTTCTCGTCGATCTTCGGCTGGTGCTCGTCGGCCACCGCGTGCGCGTCGGGCTGCCGGAGCAGGCTCACCTTGTGACGGTGAAGATCGGAAGGTACGTCGAAACGAACGGGTACTCGCTGGCGGGACCGAGCCGCGAACTGTTCCTGCGCGCTCCCGAGCCGGATCGGATGGAGAGCTCGGTGGTCGAAATGCAGTTTCCGATAGAAAGACGGTAGGCCGCTCTTTAATCCGCGCACGGCATCTCACGCGAAGAAACGTGATTGAACGCGATGACCCAATCATCGCCGCGCTTTCGCAGGAGCCGCGTGCTGATACCTTCCAGCGGGCTCTGGGGACGATCGAGCCGAAAACGGCTATTGAGCAGCGCTGCATCCGGTGCGAGCATCTCGATGCGGATTTCGGAGAAGTGGAGGACGCCGCGCGTCGCCTCGGAAGCACCATAGTCGCGGATGTAATGGTCAAGCGTGCCTTGCCAGTCCTTCTGAATTTCGCCGCGCGACACGAAAACCACGTCCGGGTTCGCGAATCCCTCCATGTACCCGCGAAAGTCGCCTCGATTCCATGCAGCCTCCATGCGGGTGATGAGCGCCAGAATCACTTCCTTCTCTTGCTTTACGCTCGCAGTGGTTCCGTAAGAAGGGTTCGAGGTCATGAGCGCGGACACGAACACGACGAGGATCAATCGAAGATTCGAATTCATCGCGGTACCCACCGATCGGCCCGTATGCCACTATTCTGGCGGCTAGCCGTTCAATCCGTCGCAGTGCCTCGCCTGGGCCGGCGGACGACCCGCACCTTCCCGCTGTTTCCGCCCCCGCAGAAGAATTGATCGGCGCCGTCAGACTCGAGACCTGAGACGCCCGTGCCGGGCGGCATCTCGATTCTTTGCAGAACGTCTCCGGTTTGAGGATCGACTTGCCTCAAGTCACTCTCTTCATTTTCCCAGGTGCCGTGCCAGAGCTCTCCATCGACCCAGGTTACCCCGGTAACGAAGCGGCTGCATTCGATCGTGCGGAGAATCGCCCCGGTCTGCGGATCGACTTGATGGATTTTCCGGTCCCGATACTGCCCGACCCAGAGCGTCCCTTCCGCCCACGTGAGCCCAGAATCGCTGCCGCGACCGGGCGCCGGAATCGTGGCGAGGATGTGGCCGGACTTCGGATCGATCTTCTGGATGCGATCGGCGGCGAGCTGATACAGGTGCTGGCCATCAAAGGCCGTTCCTGCGTCCGCGGCGACGTCAATCGAGCGCAGCATCTTCCCGGTTGCAGGATCGATTGCGTTCAGCTTGTCTCCGGCGGCAAACCAGACATTCCGGCCGTCATACGTGACTCCGCCGACTTTGTCGGAGCCTGGATAGGGGCCGTACTCGCGAATGATTTCAGCGGCTGTTTGACTCATGCTCGCATCCTAATAAATCGGCAGGGGAGCGGGGAGTAACAAGGTCGTCGTGATTCCCGGCAGCGGCGGGGTCATCCAGCGACGCGATCGCCCGCGGCCGAACGCCTGCACCTTGCCTGCTGCTGCCATCGAATCGAGTGCCCGCTGCACGCTGCGCTGGCTCGTTCCAAGCGCGAGCGCCAGGGCCGAGCTGGACCACGTTTCGCCATCCGCCAGGAAGGCGAGTACCGCAGCATGTTTCTCTTCGACCGGCCGCGCCAGGACGACGACGTCGCGGGCGCCGCGCGGTACCAGCGCGAAACCCCGCTCCGTTGCGCTCACGCCGGCCAGCGCCCGAAGCACCGCTCGAAGGCGCCCGATTTCGACGCGCAGCCGCGCGCGCAACGATTCATCGGCATGCTTTAGGCCGAATGCGCGCGCGACGAGGGTGTCCCGCGCCACGTCTTCCGGCCAGGCTTCGCCCAGCGCGCGCGCGAGGGCGAACAGCACCGGGCGCCGCGCGAGCGAGACCAGCTTGCTTTCGGCACGCACCACATGACGCAGGGCATCCACGACGAACGCCTTCGACGCCAGCAACGCTTCGACCTCTTCCAGCAGCAAGTGTCGCTCTTCGCCGCGCACAATCAGGCGGGCGGCGGGCGTGTCCAGGACGAGGCGCGCGCGTTCGACCTCTGCCGTCAGCGCGGGGATGCCTGCACGACGCGCTTCCTGCCCGGCGCGTGCGAGCGCCGTGCGCGCCGCTCTAGTCCGCAGCCGCCGAAACGCGATTCCCGCGACCACCAGCTCGTGAGTTGCCCGCGCTGCGGGCGGAAAAGGCGCCGGGTCGAGCTCGGCGAGCGCGTGCTCGGCCTCGTCGAGGCGCCCGACCAGAAGCAGGCGCCGGATCTCCAGATATCGCGCATATGCGGCATTCATCCGGTCGCCATGCGCTTCGAGCGTCACCCGTGCGGCGTCGAGCACTTTGGCAGACCAGCCGAGGTCGCGTGAGGCGAGGGCGATCTCGACCTCCGCGACGACGCAGCGCGCGCGAGCCACGGCCTCTCTTGGACCGAAGGCGCGCGCTGCCCTCCGAAGGAGCTTCTTCGCACGAGCGAAGTCTCCGAGCTGGGCCATCGCGATGCCTCGAAGCGCGAGAGCGGGCGGGTCGTCCCGTAATGCGATCCGCTTCAATGCCGCAAGAGGGTCGCCCGCCGCCAGGGCACGCGCGGCCGCGGTGATCAGCGAGTCCATCGGAATCCCGCCAAACTTGTCACTCCCACGTTCCGGGACCCTGACGCTAGCCTATCTCCAGGCCAACGACCATCGGAGACACAGGCAATGACCAAGCATAAAACCGGGACACGGAAAGAGTGGCTCGCCGCACGGCTCGAGCTGCTCGAAGCGGAGAAAGACCTCACGCGGCGCAGCGACGAGCTGGCACGGCAGCGGCAGGCGCTGCCTTGGGTGCGGATAGACAAGGAATATCGATTCGAGACCGACGAGGGGAGTGCCACGCTGGCTGGCCTATTCCGGGGACGCTCGCAGCTTCTCGTTTACCACTTCATGTTCGGCCCTGACTACGAGGCGGGATGCCCGTCTTGCTCGTCGATCGCGGACGGGTTCAACGGCTTCGTCGTCCACCTCGAGAACCATGACGTGGCGATGACCGCGATTTCGCGCGCGCCGCTCGACAAACTGCAGGCCTTCAAGCACCGGATGGGATGGACGTTTCCCTGGGCGTCCTCGTTCGGCAGCGACTTCAACTTCGACTTCAGCGTCGGCTTCACCGAGCAGCAACAGCGCGAGGGAGGGATCGAATATAACTACCGACGCGAGCCGGCGCTGACGGAACGTGGGATCGGCGACGCACTGACGAAGCAAGGCGAAGGGCCTGTCGCCGAGATTGCGGGCGGGACCGGAACCGACGTGGCCACATACACGCGCGAGCGGCCGGGCATGAGCGCATTCGCGCTCGAGGACGGCGTCGTCTACCACGCCTATTCGACCTATTCGCGCGGAGTGGACGGCCTCTGGGGCATGTACCCATGGCTCGATCGCGCTCCCAGGGGACGTAACGAGACAGGCATCTGGTGGCGCCGCCACGACGAGTACGGGAAGCACTGAGGCATGGCTTCCGGGCGTACTTCGGAGCGAGCTCTATTCTCCATCCTGGCGTTGCTCTTCGCCGCCAGTTCGGCGGTGACGATCGTCTGGTGCGCGTCCATGTCCGCGATGGGCGGGATGCCGATGCCCGGCGGCTGGACGATGTCGATGGCGTGGATGCGGATGCCCGGTCAGACGTGGCCCGGCGCCGCGGCGTCGTTCCTCGGCATGTGGATCGTGATGATGGTGGCAATGATGCTGCCATCCCTGGTCCCGATACTGCGGCGTTACCGTCAGGCAGTCGGCAGCAGTGGTAAGGCGCGTCTGGGTCGGCTGACTGCGATTGTGGGCGTGGGTTACTTCTTCGTCTGGACCGTGGTCGGATTGGTGGCCTTTCCGCTCGGCGTCGCGCTCGCAGCGCTCGAGATGCAGCTGCCGGCGCTGGCGCGCCTCGTTCCGATCGCGGCGGGCGTGACCGTCGCGCTGGCCGGCGCGCTCCAGTTCACCGCGTGGAAGGCGTATCACCTTGCCTGTTGTCGGGGGGCAGCAGTAGAAAGCCGCAACCTTGCGGCCGACGCCGCGACGGCCTGGCGACTCGGCCTGCGACTCGGTCTCCACTGCACCTACTGCTGTGCAGGTCCGATGGCGATCCTACTCGTTCTCGGGGTCATGGATCTTCGCGCCATGGCGGTCGTCGCGGCTGCCATCACCATCGAACGTCTCGCACCGGCCGGCGATCGCGTCGCGCGAGCTATCGGCGCAGTCGTCGTCGGAACGGGAGTGTTTCTGATCGCGCGAGCTGTTTCGCAGTTGCCCACCTTAACACCGTAACGGATACTCGCCGGGCCGCGCAGGCTGCGGCGAGCCGTGCACATTCAACACTTCAAGCGGTTCGGCCTGTTCTCGGCGATCGGCACCGTGGCCATCCTGCCGTTGTTGGTGCTGCCGGCGATGATCGGGGTGCTGGTAGACGAGTCGGGGCTCAGTGAGTCCTTCGCCGGATGGTCGTCATCCCTCAACTTCTTCGGTGGCGCCTTGGTCGCCATTGCCATGTCCTTTCGGATGCACAGCCTGGATCTGCGCAGTATCGCGAGGATCGGGCTGGCGCTGGCGGCTGTCGCTGACCTGGCTTCGGCGCTCGCCGCTCCGCACCCGGTGGCATTCCTCTGCGCCCGCTTTCTGGCCGGCGCAGGCGCCGGTGCCGCGTACACCGCGGCGACCGCGGCCTTCGCGCGGTTCGACCAGTTCGAGCGGGGCTATGGTCTGTTCGTGACGTTGCAATTCATCATCAGCGGACTCGGCCTGTACGTGCTGCCGGTCTACTCCCCATACCTCGGCACGTTCGGCATGTTCGGGATGATCGTGGGGCTGGACCTGGTTGCATTGCTGATGGCGCAGCATCTTCCAGGACCGGCCGTTGCTGCCGGGAAACCGTCCGAGCATCGCAGCGAGATCCATGTGCTGCTCTCGGCGGCAACACTGTTCGCGTTGATCGGGTTCGGGGTCTTTGAAGCCGCGAACACGGCGCAGTTCACCTACATTGAACGGCTGGGCGTCGGGGTGGGCTATTCCGATCAACAGATCGGCACCATGTTGCTGGTCGCCTCGCTGATCGGCATTCCCGGAGCTTTCGTCATCGTCTTCGTTGGCGACCGCTTTGGACGAATCGGGCCGCTGACGCTCGGCATTGGCATCGCCATCGGCGGTCTGTTGCTGCTCGCGTTTTACTCCGACGTCTTCATCCTTTACCTGATCGCAGGCTCGATGCTCGGGTTTTCCTGGGCCTATTGCCTGCCTTACATCCAGAGCTTGACCGCAGCCCTCGACCCGCACGGCAGCGTGATTGCGGCAGGGACTTCCGCGGCCACCGTCGGCGGCGCCGCAGGTCCCGCGCTCGCCGCACTGGTCGTTGGCGAAGGCGGGTATCGATCGGTCATGCTCTTCTCGATCGTGTTGTTCCTGGTCGCTCTGCTCAGCCTGTGGCAATCGAGCCGCGCGCTGTTCAGACGACAACTGGAGTTGCGCTATGGCGCATCGAATCCGTGACGATGACGTGCGCGATGCCGGCTTTCGCATGCCGGGCGAGTGGGCGCGCCACAGTTGTACGTGGATGGCGTGGCCGTGCCGAACCAATTACTGGCCGGATGAGGAGGCGACGGCACGAGCTTATGCCGACGTCGCGAACACGATCGCCCGGTTCGAACCAGTCAGGATGCTCGTGCCAGCGCGCGTGATGGAATCTGCGCGACGGCTGCTGGGATCCGGCGTCGAGATCGTCGAGATGTCCATCGATGACTCCTGGACGCGGGATTCCGGGCCCAACTTCTTGCTACGTGATGACGGTGAGCTCGCCGCGTCGACGTGGCGATTCAACTCGTGGGGCGGCAAGTACCATCCGTTCGATCAGGATGCGTTGATGGCAACACGGATTCTGCAACTGGCCGGCGTGTCCGAATTCCAGTCGCCGCTGGTCGCGGAAGGTGGCGGCGTCACGGTCGACGGCGAAGGAACGATCATCACCACCGAGACCTGCTTCCTGAACGCGAACCGCAACCCCGGTTGGACCAAGGAACAGGTCGAGAGCGAGCTCTGCCGGACGCTTGGCGCCGACAAGGTCATCTGGCTGCCGGGCGACCCAATGGACACCGTTACGGATGGTCACATCGATGGCATCGCCGCTTTCGTCGAGCCGGGCCGCGTCCTGCTCGAAGTCAATCCCGATCCCAGTGACCCGCACCACTTCGTCGGCGAGATGAACCTCGCTGCGCTGAGGAATCAGCGCGACGCGAAGGGCCGTACGCTCCAGATCGAGCTCATTCACGAGGGGATCTATCACCCGGGCGTGTGGAACGGCGGCTGCAGCTCCTACGTCAACTCCTACCTCGCGAACGGAGCCGTGATCGTCCCCGGCTATGGCTATGACCGTGATGCTGCCGCCGTCGAAACTTACACGAGGCTCTATCCGCAGCGACAGGTCATTCAAGTGCCGATCAATCCAATTGCAATCGGCGGCGGCGGAGTTCACTGCATTACACAGCAGCAGCCGGCAGCAGAGCCCGTGTAGCCGGCGAAAGTTACTTCGAGAACGAACCAGCCGAGATTGTCTGGTTGCCGCTCCTGTCGGGTCCATCATCGGCCTCAATCCGTTAGACGCTGAATTCGCATAGATCCTTCTCTTGACCGTGATATAAGGCAAAGCTTATATTAGTGTAAAATTGCATCAAGGAGATTAACGATGAACCTCGATGTAGAGCGCCATCTCGGCCTGGTGGAGCGATCCGTGTCCGAACTGGAGCGCGACGGCAAGCCCGCCCGCGCGGTAATCCTGGGGCGGACCTACGGCACTTCGGTCGACGACCTGTGGGACGCGGTGACGAACGGCGAGCGCATTCCGCGTTGGTTCCTGCCGATCAGCGGCGAGTTGAAGCTCGGCGGCCGCTATCAGTTCGAGGGCAATGCCGGCGGCGTGATCACGACCTGCGAGCCGCCCGAGTACCTGGCCGTCACTTGGGAGTTCGGCGGGAGCGTGAGCTGGGTCGAAGTGCGGTTGGCGGCCGAGGATACCGGCCGCGCGCGCCTGACGCTGATCCACACCGCACACCTCAGCGATCATTGGGACACCTACGGGCCTGGCGCGGTGGGCGTCGGCTGGGAGCTGGGCCTTTTGGGTCTCGCGTTGCACCTGGCCCGGCCGGATGCGCCGAAGGTCGACGAAGCCACATTCGCAGTGAGCCCCGAGGGCAGGGCATTTGTTGTCGGCAGCAGCGAAGCCTGGGGCGGGGCCTCTATCGCCGCTGGGACCGATCGCTCGGCAGCCCTCGCTGCGGCCGGGCGGACAACGACCTTCTATACGGGCGATTCGCCGCCGGGCGCTTGATGCACGCTCTCGACATTTTCGGCAATCCCGTCCGGCGACGAATCCTCGAGCTGCTTGGGAGGGGCGAGCATTCCTCGGGCGAGGTCGTCGAAGTCATTCAGCGTGAGTTCGGCATCACGCAGGCGGCCGTCTCGCAGCACCTGAAGGTGCTGCGAGACAATGGATTTGCATCGGTCCGCGTGGACGGCGCGCGGCGCATCTATGCCGTGGAAGCGAAGCCGTTGCGCGACATGGATGCGTGGCTGGATCGGTTCCGGCAGCTCTGGCAGCCGAAGCTCGAGGCATTGGCGACCGAGATCGCGAGGGGCAAGCGCAAGCGGCGGTAAGGACGGTCCATGATCTCATTGAGCCTTGCCCAGTGAGAAGGTACGTCGCACTCCCTGTTCGAACATGCCTGCGGGAAGAAAGCGCCGTAAACGGGCGACGGACTTCGCTTGTTGCCCAATCGGGTAGCGCAGCCGCGGCGCATCGCTGGAGATGATCGCGAGCAGCCTTTCGGCTACCAGCTCCGGGCCAGGCGCCTTCTCTTCATACGCACGAGTGGCATCAAGAGCCCGTTGTCGCCATGGCTCATACTCGACGATCCGATTTGCTGCGATTTGCCGGTTTTTCATCATCGGCGTTCTGAGAAAACCGGCTTCGGTCAACGATACCCGAATGTTGAACGGTTTGACTTCGTGACGTAAGGCTTCCGTGTACCCTTCCAGGGCGAACTTGCTGGCCGAATAAATGCCAAGGAATGGAATCGACGACACACCGGCGAGAGATCCGACATTGATGATATGACCATTCTTCTGCCGACGCATGCCTGGCAGAACCGCATTGACCATCCTGACGACGCCAAAGAAATTGGTGTCGAACTGAGCCCTGGTTTCCTCTGATGTGAGTTCTTCCAGCGCACCGGCCAGCTCGTAACCGGCGTTGTTGATTAGCACGTCAATGCGACCGCTACGAGCGGACACGGCTTCGACGCACGCGTGCACGGAATCCTCTGCGCGGACATCCAAAGGCAGCATCTGGACGCCCGGAATGGTTTCGGCGACGGCTGGATTCCGGCTTGTTCCAAAGACCTTGTAATCCCGTTTCGCAAGCAATCTAGCCGTGGACTGCCCGACGCCGGACGACGCTCCCGTGATTAGCACAACCTGCTGGGTAGACATTTTCGGATCTCCTCTCGTCTCACTGTCGTTCGTCCGTTCAGCCGAACTCATGATGCTGCGGCAACGTGTCGGTAATGGTGTACCAGGGCGCTTTCGATCCAACGAATATATGAGCGGTAGGTACGAGACTGGGAGCATCCATAAGCGTTCCAAATGTCACGTGGACGTACTGACCGGCTCGGACGAGCGAGTAGAGGAGCGAACCGCACAATTTGCACCGGGCATCGTGGCCGGTCTCGTCACCGTACAACATGAGTTCGCGTTCCCCTTGGGTGACGCGCAGCTTGGTTCGTTCAATTCCGCCGAACGGCTTGAAAGCTGAACCGGTGGCTCGACGGCACTGCGAGCAATGGCAATTCAACGCGTAGCGGAACTCGTCAGCTACTGCGTAACGCACAGCTCCGCAAAAGCAGCATCCGACAAGCGAGCGGGACGATTCGACTACCATTCCATGTCGCCCTGATATTGCGGGAGTCCGTCCAGGATCTTGTACCACGATTGCTTGGACTTGACGTAAAGGTGGAACTCGGGTTTCAGCCAGCTCGCATCATCAAGACTGCAAGCCTTGACGCACACAAAAAGCGGCTCTGCCTCAAATTCAGTAATGATTGGCGCTCCACAGGTCCGGCAGAACTTGCGGGTCACGGTCTTTCCGGAATCGCCGATCACGCTGTATGCATTCATTTCCCCGGTCACGCTCAGGGATTCTCGTCTAACGTAAATCTCGGTCGCGAAAGGACCGCCGGTTTCCCGTTGGCAGTCGGTGCAGTGACAATAAAACACGTGAACGGGAGACTGCCGGATCTCGTAACGGACCGCACCACATGAACAACCGCCTGAATAAGATTCCATCGTCGTCAGGGCTCTGGAATCTCCGCCTCGACCAGTTTCGCCAGAAGGGTAAGGGACTCTTGCCACCCAAGGTAGCAAGCGTCGGCGGGAATGACATCGGGGACTCCTTCCTGGGTGATGGTCAGTTCAGTCCCACAAGACACTTTCTTCAGGTTGATAGTCACTTGCATCGCGCCGGGCAGATTCGGATCGTCGAACTTGTCGGTGTGGCGAATTCGCTCGTGTGGCAACAGTTCGAGATATTCGCCGCCGAAAGAGTGGCTCTTGCCAGTTGTGAAGTTCGTGAACGACATCTTGTAGGAGCCACCAACGCGAGCGTCCATGTGGTGAACCTTGCCCGTGAATCCGTTGGGGGGAAGCCACTTAACTTTTGCGTCCGGATCGAGGAATGCTCGATAAACGCGCTCGGGCGTGGCCCGAAGGACCCGGTGAAGGCGGATGGTGCTGGGCATGATTCGCTCCTTGCGATGGATGCGCTCGGGCATGGCCCTATGTAGTCGAACAGGTGAACTCAAATTCGACAACGCCTGCGAAGACTAGCGAACGCGATCAGGGCGGTGCGCTTGTTCGAACCCATCACGGACCGCTTCAACACATGATTAGACCGCTCAATGCCAAGGCCTCAGGAGCAGCTTGAACGTGACATAGTGCGTGACCAACAAAGCGGGAACCCAGAACGCTGGTATCCAATAAGCGGCTCCCATATACGGCGCTGCAGTATGAATAGTTGCTAGCGTGATCGCGGCCACTAGATCGACGAAACCTACGATATTGAAGATCCAGACCAGCGGCTTCGCCGCGCGTGCTGCTCGAAGAACAGGCGGCAGGGCCAACAGGGCAAGGAGCGCCGTCATGAAGTCGCCTATTGCCGCCGGATACGCGAAGCTCGATGATAGCCCTTGGTATGTCGCTCCGGGCGCCAGAAACATGAGGCCGAGATGCCGTGTCGCATGCAACAGCAGAATTGGCACGAGGATCGTGCGTGCGTCCAGCACTGGAAGTTTCGGAATGAGATAAATGCGTGCCAGCAGCCAAAAGATCAGGGTGTTGAGCACCAAGTTGATCGTCAGCACGTTGGAAGCGAGCAATTCCAATGTAAGGCTCCTGCCTAGGGCCGCCAACGGGTCACTGACCGGTCCTACGCCTAGTCAGGCCGCAGGCGCGTGGGACCTTGGTGGACCCACTCCATCGAGCCAACGCGCCACTTTGGTCTCGGTTGCCACGACGTCGTCCAGTTCAGCAATCCGATCGATGACCTCGTCCATGGTCTTGATGTCCTGGCCCGCGACAATAGCAATGACATCGGGACTACCGAACAGAGCATCGGCATGCACGACACCGGCAATGTCGCGAACTCGCGGAAGCAAACGCTTGGGATGACGCGACGAAATGAAAACGTATGCCCAAACCTTCGATTGCATCGTCGTTTACCGTGCGCCCCACTCTGCGGGCGATTCGTTGGCTGACACGAGTACGCTTGCCCGAGCATGCTCTAATGGTCGGATCTCGAGGGTGAGGCCATAGGCCAGAGTGGGGTTCTGAGCGGCTACGGCCGCGGCTTCTTCGAGGCTCCGCGCAACGATGAACCAGTAGCCTCCGACGAGTTCCTTGGTTTCTGTGAAAGGACCGTCCGTCACCGAGTTCTTGGAGACAACTTTTCCGTCCTTGGTGAGCCGATGACCTGGTTTCATCAGACCCGACTCGAGACTTTGCTCGTACCAGATGTAGAAGGCGTCTATCGCCGCCTGAATCTCTTCCTTGGAAGCTGTCGCATTCCACTGACCACGGGACAGCACCAGGTACTCGTGCAACTCCGACTGTTCAGGCATGTGACGCGGCCCTTCGACGTCGGAAATACCACCACACCAACCAGGCCAAGGCAACCAGCAGCAATACGGCACCGGCGCCCATGACGATCAATTGGTGGATCGGATTCAAGACCACCCACTTGCCATGTTTCGTGTAGATCCCGTTGAAGCTCCGCAGCGTCTCGGGTAACGAGAGCAGGTCCTCCTTCGTCAAGGGCAGCGCACGCTCCTGCGGATGATAAGTGGACCGCCAGGGGAACAGCTCCTCCTCGCGGTTCATCTCGATGTGCGCGCCGAGAACGTGAGCGATCGGACGACTTCCGATGAAATCCGCGACTCGCTGCGCGCTCGCCAGGTACTCTTCGCTGTCGTCGACGAGCAGGCGACCCGGCAATAGAAAATCTCCGGAAAAGAAGAGGCCCGTATTGCGGTCGTAGAACGCGACGTGCGTGGGTTCGTGACCCGGCGTGGGAATCACGTCGATGGTTCGATCACCGAGCTCCACTTGCGCCAAACCTTCGGGCCAACTCTGGAAGCCGAAGTGCTTCTGCACATCTTCCAAGTACGCCGGCACCACTTGAACGCCGGGCCGATTCGCGAACTGCGGGTCTCCGGCGCGATGATCCAGATGGCGATGGGTGTGTAGAACCAGCAGCGGCATCTTCGAGGTCCCCACCATCGGCAGCAGACTCATCACCGTGTCCGCCAGCGGCATCGCTTTTGGGTCCTCGACAGCGCCGGTATCGATGAGCAGCGCATTTGATGAGCCCAGCAGGAGATAGATGAAGGGCGCCTCGAAAGTCGCGCACAGGTTCTCACGCAGGATAAATGTCTGGGCGTTGTACTGGTGTACCTGAATGGGCGCTTGCGGTGGGCCGGCCTCGCAATCCTCCGCGCCCTCGCTCCATTTCACGTCCAGGGAGCCGGGTGCGAGCTGCGACGATGCGAATTGTCCAGAAAACAGCAGACCGATACCAAGCATCATGGAGATCCATGGCGTCGTCCTATTCATCATTGCCCCCCTGATGCCATCCACGGTTAACTACCGTCATGCCAGACCTTGCATCCCCTCCTTAAGGGGGATTGTAACGATTCGGAACCTTTCGAAGCGATCGTGCTTCTACTGGTAGGAGGTATCTCAAGTCATGAGCCAGGATCCAGTCCGCAGAGTGATCAGGCAGTGGGAGAAAGCCATTCAAGCCGGCGAAATGAAGGCGATTCTCGCCAATCATGCGAGAGACGTTCTGATGTTCGATGTGCCGGAGCCGCTTGAGTCGAGAGGCATCGCGAAGTACCAAAAGACGTGGGAACTGTTCTTCAGCTACGGCTCACCTGGGAGCTGACGCCTTTGTTATCGAGGACTTGCGAATCACGGCCGGGAGCGATGTCGCCTTTGCCACTGGACTGCTACGGATAGGCGGCTCAAAGAAGCCCGTCTGTCGCCTGACGCTTGGCCTGAAGAAGCGGGGCCGCCAGTGGCTCATCGCGCACGAGCACCACTCGGCTCCGCAGCAACTCGACGACTAAAAAAAAGTTGCTAGGGCGAAACCATGCATGGAGCAAGGATCATGGATGACGAACTCTGCACTCACTGGCGACCTTCCCTGAGCAACTCGAACGTCACTACGGTCTGATCCCCGACTCGCACAAGTCCTGGGCCCCCGACTCCTGGGATGGCGTGCCAAGCGAGGCGCTCACGGCGATCGAACAGGTCTGGCACGTGCACCACATCGAGGTCGAGGGTTACTACCGCCGCTTCCAGCGCACGCTCGCGGAAATTAATCCCCTGCTGGAATCGCTCGACACGTACGCGCTCGCGCGCGAACGTCGTTACAACGAGAGAGACGGCGCCGAGGCGCTTGAGCCTTTCGGCAGGCGCGGTCGAGAACGATCGAGATCCTCTCAACCGTACGGCCGGAGCAGTGGTTGCGCACTGCGCGTTTCGAAGGTTATGGGACTGTTACGCTGCGCGCGCTCGTGCACTACCTTTGCAGCCACGATCAGCAGCACCTCTCCGGGCTGCAATGGCTCCTCGGAAGGATCACCTCTCAGGCATGACACCCGCGACGATCGACGAATACATCGCCGGGTCCGCGCCAGGCGCACGGGAGCGTATCAGTTACCGTACGCCCTGCTTCTCACTGGAACGCGACCTCGTGTACTTCGCCACGTTCAGGAACCACGTCGGCTTTCCCTACGATTGATTGCGCGAATCCTGACCGCCAGGTTGCGCGAGGTGCGCGAACGGACGAGGAAGAAGAAGTAGGATTGCTCCTTCGCTACTAGTTCGCTGTTGGTCCGGCCTCCAGGAAGTCGTTTATCATCGGCGCGATGACGTCGATCTTCTGCATCAACGTGATGTGCGTCGTATCTGGCAACACGGCCAGACGCGACGCCGAGCGCAGCCGCATGTCGCCGAAAATCTCGTTGCCCTTCAACCTGAACATCTCGGCGATATGGTCCAGCCTGACACCGTCGGCATCACCGTGGATGAAGAACATCGGTGATTTGGTCGCCCTGAATTTTTCGGCCCCGAAATCGTAAGGCTTCAGGTCCATCGAAATCACGCGATTGACGAAGTTGGGAAATTCGTCGGGTGTCGGGCTCAGTCTCCTGTATTCGATCTCAAAAGGCGACCCCTTGAAAGATTCCGGCGTCAATTGCGGAAACATGTCGAGCGCTTCCTTCACCCAGCCGTCGTGGCGAAACACCGCCGAGATACTGACGACTTTCCGTACTTTTTCCGGATGGCGGATGGCCACCTGCATCGCTACGCCGCCGCCCATGCTGTAGCCGATGAGGTCGGCCTGCACGATCTTGAGGTAATCGAGCATCGCCGCGATGTCATCGGCCAGATTGTCATAACTGAAATCGCGTTCGATATCTGCGGTGCGGCCATGTCCCTGCATTTCCACGGCGATGACCCGCCGGGTTTTTGAGAGCACGGCAATCATGTCCTGCCAATTGTTCGTGATGGTCATGAATAAACCGTGCAACAGGACGACAGGCTCGCCCTTGCCGTGGATTTCGTAGTACATCTTGACGCCGTTCACAGGGGCGTAGCCGGTAACAGGCTCTTGTGCCCAGGCGGCGGCTGGTAAAAGCGTCATCAGGAAAAGAGCTGTCGTGTTCATGGGACTGACCCTATCGCGCTTTTCGTGGCGCGACTGCATTCTGCACTGGCGGTAGCCAGAGATGCATCGCCGACGTTAGGGTACTCGTCGTGACGGCGCAACCAGAGGCCGGTCATTGCCAGACACACGGGACACATCGCGATACTGGCCCCAGCGCGTGGGCCTGACTCACGCCAGCAAGTTGTTCGCGTTCAGCCGTGCAGGTGAAGTGCGACCCGCACGGCAGGAGTGCTATCCGGCGAGATCAATGCGTACGATGTCGGATTCCTCCCGCACGCGATCAAAAATCAGCGTGCGGCCATCGTCTGACACATCGAAGTCACCTATCAGTGGGCCCGGACCCAGCTTGGTCAGCGCTCGTTCGGCGCCGCTTTCGAGATCGACCGCCCAGAATTCCTTGTGCGACAGCGCTCCTTTCAGGAATACGAGCGTGCCGTCATCGTTGCCCAGAAAATCGAGCCGCCTCGAGCCCCGGTTCAGAAACAGCTCTGGCAGCGCTCGCGGCGTACCATCAGCGTCGATAGCCTTGATTGGAAAGACGGTTCCCACATCGCGGCCGGTATATACAAGAAACCGTCCCGAGGGAGCCCAGACCGGATCGAGCGCATAATCGTCGCCAAGCGCAATCGGTGCATTAACGCCCGTCGCCGACACCTTGAAGAGCCGCGGCTCGCCGTCGCGAAGCGATGCAATCGCAATCCACTTACCGTCCGGTGACCAGGCTGGCGTACCGCGCACGTCGAGTACGTCGGCCAACTTGCGGGCGCCGCTCCCGTCCGCATTGACGACATAGAGCATGGTGATCCCGCGCTTCTGCACGACGAAGGCCAGACGTTGACCGTCGGCCGTCAAAGCCGGGCCGGCCACCACTCGGCCATCCGTCCCGCTCCAGAGCTCCGTCGCCGCCGTACCGTCACTTTGTTTCCAGAGGCCGTCGGTTCCGGCCTTCGGCGCCCGATAGACGATGAAGCCGGCGCCGATCCTCGGCGAGACACCGCGCTGGTTTGGAATGGAAATCTGTTCGGCTTCCGCCGAACCACCCGGCGTGTCGCCCAACGGTACGCGCCAAAGTGTTGCGGTCGGTCGCGCCTCGGTTGCGACGATGCGCCGCGCATCAGCGCTAACCGAGATCGAGGTTAACGGATGGCTTGCGGCTTTTACCCGTTCTGACTTCCGCCGCTCGAGATCCAGCGCGTAAAGCCACGGACCGGAACCGTCCGCATCCGTCGCCAGGTACAGCAGCGTCCGTTTGTCGAACAGGACGGGAAAACTGACGCGCGCGTTGTGCTGCGTGAGCTGTTCCGGCGTCCCGCCGTCAGCATCGATACGCCACAGGTCCATTTCATCGGGAGGAAACCCGCGCACGAAATAAATGCTCGCGCCATCGTGCGACCAGAGCGGGAAATGGCAGTGAATACCCGGCGGTGCGGAGTAGATCTGCCGGCCGCCGCCCTTCTCGTCGGCCCGAGCAATGAATAACGGATCCCCGGGCGCGGACGGGTGGTAGACGACCCATTCACGATCCGGCGACCAGTCGAGCTCCGCGATCCCCGCGGCATCGCGACGCAGGTCGCTGCCGACGATTGGCACGACCCAGCCGTGATCGATCACACTGCCCGCGGGGTCGGACGTCTTGGTCCATATCCGTACATCGGTCCCGTCGGGCGAGAACTGCAGCATCCGGACCGCCGGGTTGCGCAACTCCGGAACCCGACCTTGCGTGAGATTCTGGAAGTCGCCGGTGCCGATCTGACCCAGCCACACGTTCCAGGCACCGTCACGGTCCGACACGAACGCAACAAGGCGCCCGTCCGGCGAAATCGCAGCGTGCTCCTCGGCCCCGATGAAATCGGTCACGGGAGCGAAATTTGCTCCCGCGAGCGGATTCTGTCGCAGCGGACCGAAGTACTGGTTAAACGCCCACACCGCGATGCCAAGCACGACGACGATCAGCGCAGCCACGGCCCACCGCGGGAAGCCGCCAATTCGCCTGGCCCGCGTCAGCCCATTGCGTGGCTGTGCAAGCCCGTTGTTGGGATTCGCCGGAAGGGTGCGATCCGAACTGTCCGCCGACGGCCGCGCCTCGGGTGGTGTGTCGCTGACCGGGCCGATCAGGCGGATGCCGAGCTTGGGGATGGTCTCGATGACGCTGGCGCCTTTTGCGTCGTCGCGAAACGCCTTGCGCAGCTCCACGATGCACTGCGAGAGCGCGTCCTGCGTGACAGCCATTCGCGGCCAGACCGCATCCAGGATCTGGTTACGCGGGACGACGCGCCCTTCGGCTGCGGCCAGGTAGACGAGCACCGCCATGGATCGTGGCGTGACGTGGACCGTCTCGGTCCCGCGCTCGATCCTGGCCAGACTCGGCCGGACGAGCCAGTCGCCGACCCAGAAGTCCGCAGTCGACCAACCTACCGTAGCCATCTAGGCTCCTCTGTCCAACTCTAGCACCGCGTCTCGTGAATCTCGCACGCATCTCTCGCGGTTCAGTCGCGCTTCACTCCGGACTTTGGTCGCTGGGCTCCGTAAACGGAAGCTTCGCGATTCGAACCACGTGGAACTGTGAAGAGGTGTGCCGTGAAAAAAGCCATTGTGAAGAAAGCAGTCGTGTTCCTGCCGCTGGTTGCTGGCATCGGGGCAGCGGTGATGACGTGGGCCTCGTCGCCGTTCCAGGTCACGCCGACGCTGCTCGCCCGGGGAAGCTACGATCCATTCAAGGTCAAGGCGGAGGACAAGGCTCTGGGCGTCCATTTCAGGGCCCAGAATCCGGTCGACATCGTTGTGCGACGGCACGATTACGCCGCGACCACGGGCGAATTGATAACAACGACCGGGTGGCACACGCATCCCGGCCCGGTATTCATCACCGTAGTCGAGGGCTCGCTGACCTTTTATGAGTACGACGACCCGTCCTGCACTCCGCACGTCCTCACGGCTACCGATACTTTCAAGCCGGGTTACGTCGATACGGGTCACGGACACATGGTCCGCAACGAGACCGGTCAGCCCGCCCAGGACATGACCGTGATCCTCGCTCTGCCGGGCGCGAGCTTCCGCGGTGAGCTTGACGCGCCCAATCCGTACTGCGGGTTCTAAGAGGCGCGGGGCGGGACGCGAAGCGCGACGCGTCCCGCTCGCCGCCCATTAGTAATTGCCGGCGTAGTCGAGTTTTATTGCCCGGCCGTCCTTGCTCGCGGTCCCCGTGGAAACGGCGTTCGCTTTGAGCGAACTCTCGACGGTTGCAGCACTGGCGCCGGTGTGTGAGGACAAATAAAGCCCTCCGGTCCCGGCCACGTGAGGCGAGGCCATCGAGGTTCCTGACTTCGTGCTCGTTCCGCCACCCTTGCGCGTCGAGAGGATACTTACACCCGGCGCCCAGAGGTCCACGCAGTTGCCGTAGTTGCTCCACGTGGGCTCTTTGTCACGGCTGTCAGTGGCGGCCACCGTCGCGACGCCATTGTGCGTGCCCGCCCGGGCCGGTGACTCGTTGCAGGCGTTGGCACCGCTGTTGCCAGCAGCGACGGCGTAGAACACACCGCTGTTGGCCGATTTCTTGACGGCGCTGTCCAGCGCAGTACTGGCGCTGCCCCCGAGGCTCATGTTGGCGACGGCCGGCTTCTTGGCATGCGCCGTCACCCAGTCCACGCCCTTGATCACGCCCGAGGTCGAGCCGGTGCCACCACAGCCGAGAACCTTCACTCCCGTCAGCGGAATTCCCGGGGCAACGCCCACCACGTCGCTGTTGTTGTCCTGGGCCGCCACCGTGCCGGCGACGTGCGTGCCGTGGCCGTTGCAATCGCGGTTGGGGCCGGAGGCGAAGTCAACGTGGCCGACGACGTCGAGATCGCCGTGTGAGGAATCAATGCCGGTATCGATGATGTAGGCATTGACGTTGTTCACGGTGCCGCTGCCGTTTCCTGCCCGGGCGGAGCTGGTATCGGCGTCGATTCGATCGATGCCCCAAGGCAGAGTCTGGGCCACGACGCTCATGGTGCCGTCGGGCTCCACGTATGCCACCGTCGGATCGCTCTCGATGTCGACGATCTGGCGCGCCGTGAGGCGCGCGGAGAAGCCGCGGATCGACGCGCTGAAGACGTGCTCGGCACGGAAGCCGTGACGCGCCTCGATGAGCTGGACCGCGCCGGCCACGCCATGATCGAGATAGCCCCATGCCTCGGGGTCGGCCTGCGCCCGGTCGTCGGCATGGTAAAAGCCCAGATGCTGCTGGAGCGACACATCCTCCCGGAAGACAACGATTACCGGGAAGGTGCCGGTCGGCGGCTGGGACGACCCAACGATGGGGAACCAAAGGACCGCTAACGCGGTGATCACGCCCAAGATTGCGCGTCTCATACAAACTCCTTTTGCCTGCAGCGCTCGTTCGCTAAGCCTTCCTGGCTGCGACTATTTATAGTGTATTCGCCTCACGAGCCCACCACCACACGGTGCGGTGACGAGCGGCTTGCCGTCAATCAGCTGACCTTACTGTTCGCATTGCGCAATTTCCCGGACCATCTTGACGCACGCAGCCAGTTCGGCGTCTGAGAAATCCTCGTGATTCTGGGGCTTGAATAGCGTGGCTACGGGCTGGCTGTCGGTCCACACCCACACCCAGCAATGAAGATAGTGGGTACCCCAAAGCGTCCCAGCCCGGCTGGCATCCATATGGATGCTCGTGGTTCGGCCACAAGCAGGCAAGCATCAAACACGAAGCTCAAAACGGATTGAGTAGCCGACCGCTCATGAGCGATACCTTTCTACCGCGACGGCTGACTCACGCCGGCAGGATGTTGGCGTTCAGCCGGAACAGGTTCTGCGGGTCGTACTGGCGCTTGAGTTGCCGCAGCCGCCCGATGTTGCCACGGTAATTTTCGTCGATCTTGGGCTGGTGCTCGTCGGCCACCTCGTTCGTGTAGTAGCCGTCGGTGAACGGCAGTAGCTTCGACCAATAGTCCTTGACGTAGTCCACGTGCCGCTTTCCGTCTGTGCCGAGATCCCAGGACACGACGGCGAATATCTCGAGGGTCGAACGACGATGCGGGAACGCCGTCGCATCCGCCGCGACGCGGCCGATGGCGCCGCCGGCATGCTGGTAGAAGTACGAAGTACCGCGTTCGGGGTCCGGATGGAAACCGTCGAGGACGGCGTCGACGAGGCCCGCGGGGTAGCCGACGATGAAGCCGGACTTGAGGTATTCGCCGTTGTTCCGCGCATCGGTTGTGTCCCAGCTGCGCTGGATCGCGACGTAATCCTGCGCCCTGATCGTGTCTTCGATCGGCTTGCCGAGCTTCCGCAATGGCGCCAGCACGCGCTCGGCATCGGCGGCCGGCCCGGAATAGGTCGTGTGGATCGTGAACCTGCCGGGCTTGCCGCCCATGGGCGAGTCCATGCCGGCGTCGACATACAGCTCGTCAGGCGCACAGTTGGCTGTACTCGCCGTAGAACTCGAGAAGCTCGCGGGCCCGCTCGATCGGAAAGACCAGGTCGCCGCCGATGATCTGCCGCGGCATCGGATGCAGGCCGAACTCGAAGCCCGTCACGATGCCGAAATTGCCGCCGCCGCCACGCACCGCCCAGTACAAGTCGGAATTCTCCTCCGCACTCGCATGGCGGAGCTGGCCGTCCGCGGTCACGATATCCACGGATTTCACGTTGTCGAGCGCGAGGCCGAAGCGTCGCGCGACGCGCCCAAAGCCACCGCCGAGCGTGAGGCCGCCGACCCCGGTGTGAGACACGGTGCCGGCCGTCGTCACGAGGCCGTACGCCATCGCCTCGTGATCCAGGTCCCCCAACAGGCTGCCGCCTTCGACGTAAGCCCGACGTGCGGCCGGGTCGACCCGCACGCCGCGCAGCCGCGACAGGTCGATTTGTATGCCACCGTCGCAGGTGGATTTGCCCGAGAAGCTGTGGCCACCGCACTTCACGGCGACGAGCAGCTCGCGCTCGCGCGCAAAAGTGACCGCGCTCCGGACATCCGCGGCGCCGGTCGGCTGCACGACGAGCGCAGGGTGCTTGTCGAATTGAGGGTGCAGGATTCGGCGCGCCGCGTCGTAGCCCGGCTCTCCGGCGAGCAGGAGTGGCCCGCGCAGGCTCGACTTGAGCTCGGCGACCGCCGCCTGCTCAATGACCGTCGCCGAGCCGTCGAGCTTGACCGCGGCGAGGCCGCCCGCGGCCTGTGAGGCCGCCTGGTCGAGCGCATACAGCCGCGGAGTCGGCAGTGCATAGGCGACTGCGGCGGCCAGCGAGGATTGGAAGAAACGACGGCGGTTCATCATGTGCTTTCCCCCTGTTGACTCGGCACTTCTTTAGTCTAGTTCGATTTATCGTTCAATTCGAAGACGCCGTGTGTAGCGGCTTGGTCCCAGGAATATCGCGGGTCACTGCTTCGGGTGCAGCTTGAAAAACTGCCATATGACTTCGGTGGCATTAATGTCGCGGCACACCGGGCCGACGAGTTGCTTCGACAGGTATTGCGAGCCGTCCGGCCAGGTGTGTCCCGCGCCTTCGAGGCGATAAAGCACGACTTCGCTCCGGTTCCGGCCGGCGGCGTACGTCAACTTATTCACGCGGCAGCCGTCCGCCGGATCGCGGTCCGGCAGACTCTCGACGCGGGGCTCATGCGTCGGGTCGCCGCCGTTTCGTTCCGTCCAGAGGCGTGCGGCCTGTTCGATCCCGATGACGCGGCCGCGCGGTCGCATGCCGGGCGGATGCACCTCACCGCCGCCGTACGGAACGAACCGGTCGTCCGTGCCAACGAGCATCAGCACCGACACCGGTGCGGTGGGCGCGAAGGCTGGCACCAACGGCTCGGCAAGGCTGCCGGCCACCGGCGCGATCGCGGCGAGCTTCGTCGAGAGTTTCGCGCCAAGGAAATGCGAAACCATCCCGCCATTGCTGATGCCGGTCGCATAAATTCCCTTCGGGTCCACTCGGCACTTCTTCCCGACGTCGTCGATCAAGGCCGTGACGAAGGCAACGTCGTCGATGCGATCGCGCTGCGCCGGGATGTCGCTAGCGCCTCGGCCGTCGTTGAAGCTCTTCTGGTAGCCCTGCGGATACGCGACCAGAAACCCCTCGCGGTCTGCCAGTTCGCTGAACCGCGTCTCGCGTTCGATGTTCGCCGGCGAGCCACTGCCGCCGTGGAAAACCAGCACCAGCGACAACGATCGGTCTGCGGGTGCGCCCGGCGGTACATGCAGATAGTAGGTACGCTCCAGGCCCGCCGCAGAAACCTGATGTGCGTTGGTGTCGGCGAGCGCAACGCTCGTGTGCAACAAGAGAGCCAGCGTCGCGATGACTGCTAAGCGTTGATCCATCACTTGCGTCAGTTCTTTGCGGTAGTTCGATGCATACTCTGAACGTCAATGCGACACGGCCGATTCTGGCAAATAGGCGCTCGTGCCTTGGCGCCGAACTAGGAGATTGCGGATTTCCCACTGAGACCTTTCCGGCACCTCTTTGAGAAAGCGCACCTGGCCTCCGGCCTGCACCGCCACCGGTACGCCTTGCTCAAACAGCACTCGATTACCCGAGAGCGCAGGCACTAGTTCGCCGGGCGTGACGATACCGATCAGGTTCAAGGGATCAGCTGCGGAGATCGAGACGCGATCCACTGCGGCGTCTCGCGCGACGCCCTTCAGGAGATCCGCCGCTTCCGGCAATGCAAATTGTTCGCCCGCAAATCCGCTGACGAACCGTCCACCGCGAATCTCACCGCGCGCCTCCATGCGCCGATACACGTAAAAGAGCTCCCGCCACGACGGCAGCCCGCTCTCGCGCTCCAGGAGCTTGCGGAACACGACGCCGTAGCGCCGAAGCAGAACGCGCGCGATGTGATCCACTGCAGGCGCACCGAGTGATTCCGCGTTGCCCGGTGCCGGCACGCGACGCGGCAGGCTCCAGCGCCCGGCGTCCTCCAGGCTCAAGAAGGGGCGGCGGTACTGGCGAAGCCGCTCGCGCCGCTTCTTCGATGTGATCAGGGCGCGAACGCCCGCAAAGGAATCCGAAGTCACGCGCCCGCGGCTGACAAGCTCGCCGAGGCCTATCTCCACGTCGGTGCGTAGTAGTCCGCTGTCATGCACGAGGTCGTCGAAGAACGAGGCACCGTGCTGCTGGAGGCTCTCCAGGATTTTCTGCGCGCGCGGTGAGAGGCTGTCGATCGAATCCGGTGTGCCGTTGGATTTCTGCCAGTGTGCCAGCGCCTCGCGCTCGACGAGCGTAATCGGCGTCGAGCGCACCGGCCCGGCCGCGGGCGCGAGCTCGCTGCCGCTCGCCTCGACCGGGCCGATACCAGGCGATGCGCCCGGCGGCGCAGAGCTTGTCGAGGCTCTCCGGCAGGTACTGTTTGACGCGAAGCGGCAGGATGTCCCGCTCCCAGGCGCCGGCCGGAACCGCAAAGCCTTCGAGCTGCTGCAGCACCGCGAGCAATCCGGCCTCACCCTCACGGCGGTCGTCGTGGTTCTCCATCGCGACTCGCTGCCAGCGGAACAGGAAGCGCATGAGCTGCGCGGGCGGCACGGCCTGGATCTCGTTGCGCTTGCGGTCGCGGGTGTAGCGGTGGATGCGGATCAGCAGGCGCCGGTCGCACCATTCTTCCTCGCGCCCGCCGCTGAATCGGCCGCGCATGATCGAGCCTTGGGCTTCGAGGGCGAGGAGCGCGGCGCGGATCTGCCCGGCCGGCAGATCGAGCCCGACGCGCAGCGACGTTTCCGTCACCGGGCCGACCAGTTCGAGTCGGCTGCGCAGGATCTCCGCGAGCGCCTCGAGCTCGCCATCCTTCGCGCGCTCGAACTCGGCGGAGCGCTCGACGGCGACCCAGAGTCCCTCGTGGAACATCACGCGCCGCTCTTCCCGCAGCCGCGCGAGCTGCCCTTTCCACGGCTCGATCTCCGGCGCGGTCAGGAAACCGTACACGACGAGCGCATCGTGCAGCTCGTCGTGGTTGCCGATCTCCGGCCAGGCCTCGGCCTTGACGCGCTCGATCGCTTCGGGATCGAGGCGGCCGAGGTCGGCAGCGTCCTTCGGGTCGAGCAGGCGCTCGGTCGAGACGGAGCGCGTGCGGCGCCCTTCGGCATCGCCGTCGTCGAGGAAGGCATAGGGCCTTGCGCCGAGCACGGCGTGCGAGAGCGGCGAGGGCGCCGAGAGGTCGAGGCAGTGCACCTGCACCGCGCCATCCTCGATCCGCTTCAGCAGCGCGAGGAAGCCGTCCACGTCCATGGTCTCGTGCAGGCAGTCGTCGATCGTCTGCCGCACCAGCGGGTGATCGGGAATCTCGCGCGCGCCGGTCAGGTTCTCCGCGCAGGCGAGCTGGTCGGGGAACACGACCGCCAGCAGGTCCTCGGAGTCCGCGCGCTGAAACGGCGCCGGCATGCGCTTGCCGTTCCGCATCCTTCGCAGCGCAAGCGAAATGGCCGCATCCCAGCGCCAGCGCGTGTTGAACATCGGCGCGTCGAGCAGCGCCTGCACCAGCACGTCGCGCGCGGTGGCGGACTTCAGGAAGTTCTTGCAATCCTCGAGCGGGAAGCTATGCGTCGGCCCGAGCGATAGCACGATGCTGTCCTCGAGTGCGGAGGCCTGAAGCTCGAAGTTGAACTGGCGGCAGAAGCGCTTGCGGAGCGCCAGTCCCCAGGCCCGGTTGATGCGCGAGCCGAAGGTCGAATGGATGACGAGGTGGGTATCGCCCACCTCGTCGAAGAAGCGTTCGAACAAGACGGTGTCCATCGTCGGCAGCGTGCCGAGCGCGGCCTTCCCCGCGGCGAAGTACTGGGCGAGCTGCTGGGCCGCGACGGCGTCGAGCTGCATCTCGTCGCGCAGCCACCGTTCGCAGGCTTCTTGCCCGTCGTCCAGGTGCTCCAGCGCCAGTTCGCGGAGCCGCGAGACGGAGGCGGACAGCTCGTCGCTCCGCGCCGGCGCCTCGCCGAGCCAGAACGGCAGCGTCGGCGCCATGCCGCGGGCGTCCTCCACGAACACCTTGTTCACCTCGACTTTCTGCACCCGGTACGAGGTGTTGCCGAGCTGGAAGATGTCGCCGGGCATGCTCTCGAACGCGAAGTCCTCGCCGATGCTGCCGATGCGCAGGCCCTCCGGGTTCAGCACGACGTCGTAGTCGAACTGGTCCGGAATCACGCCGGCGTTGGTCATGGCGGTGAGCCGCGCGCCGCGCCGCGGGCGCAGCCGCCGGTTGACCGTGTCGTAGTGCAGGTAGGCCGAGCGCCGGCCGCGCCGGGTCGAGTAGCCCTCAGCGAGCATCTTGAGGACCTGCTCGAATTCCTCCGCGGTCAGATCGGCGTAGGGCTGCGCACGGCGGAAGGCCGCCAGTAACTCGTCGACACCCCATTCGCGGCAGGCGACTTCCGCCACGATTTGCTGCGCGAGCACGTCGAGCGGCTTCGCCGGCACGCGGATGCGGTCGAGCTCGCCGCGCCGCACGCTGTCGAGGAGGGCGGTGCACTCGACGAGGTCGTCGAGCGACAGCGGAAACAGCCGCCCCTTCGGGATTGCGCCGACGGCATGCCCAGCGCGACCGACGCGCTGCAGCAGCGCCGAAATCAGCCGCGGCGAGCCCATCTGGCAGACGAGATCGATGTCGCCGATGTCGATGCCGAGCTCGAGCGAGGAGGTGGCGATGAGGGCCTTGAGCTCGCCGGCCTTCAGCCGCGTTTCCGCACTCAGCCGGTGTTCCTTCGAGAGGCTGCCGTGATGGGTCGCGACATGTTCCGCGCCGACGCGCTCGGCCAGGAATCGCGTCGCCCGCTCGGCGAGGCGCCGGTTGTTGACGAAGATGAGCGTCGTCCGGTGCGCCTGGATCAGTTCGGCCAGCCGGTCGTACAGCTCGTCCCACACTTCATTCGCCATCACTGCCTCGAGCGGCGAGCGCGGCAGTTCCAGCGCGAGATCGCGCTCGCGAACGTGCCCGGTATCGACGATCTCGACGTCGGCCTCGACGGGCGCCGACCAGGAATCGCGCCATCGCTTCGAGCGGCTTGACCGTGGCGGACAGGCCGACGCGCACCGGCGAGCGGCCGCAGAGCGCGTCGAGCCGCTCGAGCGACAGCATCAGATGCGAGCCGCGCTTGCTGCCGGCGACCGAATGCAGCTCGTCGACGATCACGCTCCGAACGCTCTTCAGCATCGCGCGGCCGGATTCCGAGGTCAGCAGGATGAAGAGCGACTCCGGCGTCGTGACCAGGATGTGCGGCGGCGTGCGGCGCATGCGGTTGCGGTCGAGGGTCGAGGTGTCGCCGGTCCGCACCGCGTCGCGGATCGGCACATCGTCGAGCCCCTGCTCGAGGAGCTGGTCGCGGATGCCGGCGAGCGGCTCCTGGAGGTTCTTCTGGATGTCGTTCGACAGCGCCTTCAGCGGGGACACATATAAGACGTGCACCTCGTCCGAAAGGCCTTTCGAGAGCCCCTCGACGACTAAGTCATTGATCGCGGAGAGAAAAGCGGCCAGCGTCTTGCCGGACCCGGTCGGGGCCGCGATCAGCGCGTTGCGGTGCTGCGAAGTGACGGCCCAGGCGCGGACCTGCGCCTCGGTGGGCGCGGGAAAACGGCTGCGGAACCACCCGGCCACCGCCGGGTGGAAGCTGGCGAGTACGTCCGTGTCCATCGCCGGATTGTCTCACGCGGCTGGGCTCACAGGATGAGCCTCCAGCGCTCAGACCAACCGGACCTCGACCCCGCGTGCACGAATGGCTGCCACGGCATCCGGTGCGGCCGCGCGATCAGTTATCAATAGATGTACCTGCTCGACCGGGGCGATCACCGACAGGTTGCGTCGCAGCAGCTTGGAGGAGTCCGTGACCGCCACTGTCTGCCGCGCGATGCGGATCATCAGCGCGTTCAACTTCGCCTCGAGCACGTGGGGCGTCATGAGTCCGATTTCCGGGTCGAGGCTGTCGACACCGAGGAACAACCGGTCTGCCTGCAGGTCACGCAGTGCCTGCTCGGCTTGCGGCCCCGCCAGCGACCATGACTTCCGGCGCAGGACGCCGCCCGGGATGATGAGGTTCACGTGATGCGCGTTCGCGAGCAGGACAGCGATATTGAGCGCGTTCGTGATGACATTGAGCGAGCGGAGCTTGAGCCCGCGGATCTGGCGCGCGATCTCCGCGGTCGTGGTTCCCGAATCCAGCAGGACAGTCTCGCCGTCCTGGATCAACCCGGCCGCAGCCGTGGCGATCCGCACCTTCTCCGCGTGATAGAGCGTCTGCTTGACGGTGATCGGAAGCTCTTCGCTGTCGCCCGGCGGCAGCGCCCCGCCGTGGACTCGCACGAGGGCGCCGATGCCCGCAAGCGCGGAGAGATCCGAGCGGATCGTGACTTCCGACACGCGGAAGCGCCGTGCGAGTTCCGCGACGTTGCCTTGAGAATTCGACTCGACCAGCGCGCAGATGACTCGGCGGCGTTGCTCTTTCGCTAGCCCGCGTCCACTCAGTATTTCCTGTTCTATAGGCGTGCTCATGGCTTTCGTTCTTCAAGCATAAACGAAAATCAAAAGGCTGTCTGGACCAACTTTCGACCATCCGTAAGCAATCGTAAGTTTCTTGTTCTTTCATATCGCCTTGACTACGATGCGACTGCCCGGCATCTATAAGGGGAACGGCCATGCGTTTCGTCGCTCGTTCAGTCGGCATCGGTTTCACGGTGGGCGTGCTGGCGCCGCAATTCGTCGCGGCTCAAGCCACGGACGATCCCTCGAAGACAGAACTCAGCGAAGTCGTCGTCACGGGAACTCGCGCAGCGCTGGTCGAGTCGCTCGATCGCAAGCGTGGAGCGAAGATCGTGCAGGATTCGATCGTCGCGGAAGATCTCGGTAGCTTCCCTGACGACAATGTCGCCGACTCGCTCTCGCACATTACCGGCATCACCGTGCAGCGCACCCGGGGTGGCGAGGGGCAGTTTGTGAACGTGCGCGGCCTCGGGCCCGAGTTCAGCATCGTCACGCTGAACGACCGCATCCTGGCGACGGATGGCGATGGCCGCGAGTTCGCGTTCGACGTGTTGCCGTCCGAGGTGATTTCCGGCGCGGACGTCCTGAAGTCCGCCGAGGCGCCGAACCTCGAAGGCAGCATCGGCGGCTCGATCAATTTGCACTCGGTCCGGCCGCTGGAAGGCATCGGCAAGCATGTTTCGCTGTCGGCCGAGGGTGACTACAACGATCTTTCGGAAAACGACGGGTACAAGGTCAGCGGCGTCTTCAGCACGACCTTTGCCGACGACCGCATGGGCTTCATGGCGACGGGCGTCTACCAGGACACCGAGGTCCGCTCGGACGCCGTACATGAGTTCTTCATCAATCCCGACTCTCCCGGCGAGTTCGACGCAAACGGCGACGGCGCGATTTCCGAAGACGAGAGCTCACTGCTCGGCCTGTGCTGCACCAGCTTCGGCGCGCGCGTGCAACAGAAGGAACGCAGCGGCGTCACGGCCGTCTGGCAGTGGGACGTCTCGGACAGCTTTCGCATGACCGTCGACGGCCTTTTCACGCGCCTCGATGCGCCGACGGTGGGCTATCACCAATCCTTCTACGTCGAGGACTCGATCCTCGACGAAGACACGGGGCAGCACCGCTGGAGGGACGTGAGCATCACGGATCACTGGGTCGACGGGATGACCATCGACGAACTGGTTCCGGAAATATCCACTATCACCGAGCACCGTGTCGTCGACACGACTCAGTTCGGATGGAATGGCAAATGGCAGGCGACCGACCGGCTGCATTTCAACTTCGACGCCTACCGCTCGGAGGCGGACCGCGACTCGGGTGGCAAGGACACGTGGGTGGTCTCCGGTATCGGGGGCAGCCACGTCGGGCGCGTCGACATGAACCGCAACGGGCTGCCCGATATCAGCGTGACGCTGGAAGACGGCCGCGACCTCGCGACCGCGCTCAACAACGGCGAACTCGGCGACGCCGACTTCGGCCTGCATTACATCGGCCTGTCCGGAACGGACGTGACCGACAAGGTCGATGGCCTGACGGCGGACGGAGAGCTGACTTTGGATTCGGGCGCATTGACGTCGCTGCAGTTCGGCGCCGCGGCCACCGGGCGCTCGAAGACCCGCGACACCATCGAGAACGACACGAATGGCGGATCCTGCATCTACTGCAACCAGTATTCGAGGACGTTCGACAGCCTCGGCGCTCAGGTCGTGCACGACCTGCGGCTGCCGAACTTCATGCGCAACGGCGGAGGGCGCTATCCGACGCGCTTCGTCTACTTCGACGTGCAGGAATACCTCGCGGCGCTCGCCTCGCTCGACGGGCAGCCGATTCTCGACGAGAACGGCGACCCCACCGGCGACGTCTACGATTACTCGCTCGTGGCGCCGACCTTCAACCCGGTGCAATCCTACGACGTCGACGAGGACACGCTCGCGGCCTACGTCAATGTCAACTTCGCCAGCGAAAACTGGTTCGCGAACGTCGGCGTGCGGTGGATCGATACGGACACGACGGCGCGCACCGCGATTGACAGCATCGTGCGGGTCGACGACCCGACGCCGGACGTGCCGACCTCGAGCCCCGACGTGACCTACAGCCCAGCCGAGCCATTCACGGAGAAGGGCAATTACAGCAAGTTTCTGCCGTCGCTCAACGTCGGATACTGGCTGCGCAAGGACATGCTCGTCCGCGCTGCGGTCGCGAAGGCGATCTCGCGGCCATCGCTCAACCAGCTGGCGCCGACGCGCGAGGATTTCACGCTCGACCGCACGTATGAGGTGTTCTACGACGGCAATGCGGACCTCGAACCGGTCGAGGCGGACCAGGCGGATCTCTCGTTCGAGTGGTACTTCGACGACAAGTCCGTGGTGAGCGCAGCGGTGTTCTGGAAGGACCTCGACGGGTTCATCACCTACGAGCTCCAGGAGAATGTGGACATCGGCGTCGTGGCGGACATCGGGGGCGCCGGCGATGCGCCGCTCCTCTACGACATCGCCCGTCCGATCAACGGAGACAAGGCGGACGTGCTCGGGTTCGAATTCGGCTTCCAGCATTTCTTCGAGAACGGATTCGGCCTGCGCGCCAACTATACGTACACGGATACCGACTCCTACATCGACGGCGAGAACGTCGGCCCGCTCGAAGGCGTCTCGGAGTCGGCCTACTCGGTCGCTCTGATGTTCGAGAACGAGCGGTGGGATGCGCAGCTGGCTGCGGATTACAGCGGCGAGTACGTGGAGGTCACAGACGCGGTCGGCGGCCTGTCGCAGGAAGGCGACCCGATCACCTGGGTGACGGCCTCCGTCGCCTACCGGCTGACTGAAATGTTCACGGTATCGATCGAAGGCCGGAATCTGACGGACGAGTATTACCTGGCGACGATGGGTCGGTCCGACATGCTGGCCGGGTTCGAGACCTGGGGCCGATCGGTGCTGCTCGGCGTCACCGCAAAGTTCTGATGAGCGCCTGGCTGGTCCATGCGCTCGTCACGACGTTGCTGTGGGGCGTGTGGGGTGCATTGGCCGGCCTGCCGGGCGAGCACGGCATCCCTGAGACGATCAACTATGTCGTCTGGGCGCTGACGATGATCCCGCCCGCGGTCTTCGTGCTGCTCCGCGGCGGCGAGCGGCTCCAGCGCGACCGTCGCTCGCTGATGCTGGGCCTCGCGATCGGCCTGCTCGGCGCAGGAGGCCAGCTCGTCCTCTTCCATGCCGTGCGATTGGGCCCGCCGTACCTCATCTTCCCGATCATCTCGCTGTCGCCGGCGCTCACGATCGCCCTGTCGCTGACGCTCCTGAAGGAGCGCACGGGATGGATGGGGACGCTCGGCATCGCCCTTGCGCTGCTCGCGTTGCCGCTCTTCGACTACCGCCCGGACGGCGCCGCAGGCTACGGACTGTGGTTCCTGCTTTCGCTCGGCATCCTCGTGGCCTGGGGCGTACAGGCCTACGTCATCAAACTCGCGAACTATTCCATGGACGCGGCCAGCATCTTCTTCTACATGATGCTGAGCGGCCTCCTGCTCGTCCCGGCGGCGCTCGCGATGACGGACTTCACGCAGCCGATCAACACCGGCCTCGACGGTCCGGGGCTCGCGGCGGCGATCCAGATCCTGAACGCGATCGGCGCGCTGACGCTCGTCTTCGCGTTCCGTTACGGCAAGGCCATCATTGTCGCGCCGCTCGTCAACGCCGGCGCGCCCTTGCTGACGGCCGTGCTTTCCATGATCCTGCTCGGCGTCATGCCGGGACCCGTGAAAATCGCGGGTATCGGGTTGGCGTTGTCGGCGGCGGTCCTGCTCGCGCTGCAGCCGGAATCCTCCGCGCGGGACGCGCGCCCGTGAAGGCCTTGCAGGACATCGTCGCGCGGCACACGCGCGGCGAAGCGACGGGAGTCTGGTCGCTGTGCTCGGCGCATCCGGCGGTGATTGAAAGCGCCATGCACGAGGTAAAAACAGCCGGCACCGCGCTGCTAGTGGAGGCGACTTCCAACCAGGTCAACCAGTTCGGCGGTTACACGGGCATGCGGCCGGTGGACTTCGTGCGCTTCCTGCGCGAGATCGCTGCGCGCGCCGATTTTCCTGCGGAACGCGTCTGGATCGGCGGGGATCATCTCGGGCCGATTGCCTGGCGACGCGAGTCCGCGGATGCGGCCATGGCGAAGGCTGCGGATCTCGTGCGCGAGTACGTGTCGGCCGGTTTCCGCAAGATCCATCTCGACTGCTCGATGGCCTGCAGCGGCGATGCCGCAACACTTACCGAAGAGCTCGTAGCGGCGCGTGCCGCGAGCCTCGCAGCAACCGCCGAGGACGCCTGGAAGCAGGCGGGGGGCGAGGCGCCCGTCTACGTGATCGGCACGGAGGTACCGACTGCCGGCGGCGCGACGGAGGAACTCTCGACGCTGGCGGTCACCACGCCGCAAGCAGCCGCCGCGACCATCGAGGCGCATCGCGTGGCATTCGTCCGCGCGGGCCTCGAGGCTGCATGGCCACGTGTCGTCGCCCTCGTCGTCCAGCCTGGCGTGGAGTTCGACCATCACAAGGTCATCGACTACCGGCCGCGGGCGGCGAAAGCGCTGAGCGAGTTCATCGGGCGGCAGTCGCAGTACGTCTACGAGGCGCATTCCACCGACTATCAGTCGGCTGACGCGCTCAGTGCGCTCGTGCGCGATCACTTCGCGATCCTGAAGGTCGGTCCCGGCGCCACGTTTGCGCTGCGCGAAGTCCTCTGGGGGCTGGCGGCAATCGAGCAGGCGCTGGATGGCGACGGGCGCGTGCCGGACCTGCGCAAGGTTGTTGTGGAGGCGATGCATGCGGACCCGCAACACTGGCGCGGCCACTATCACGGCGACGGTGCGAGCCTCGACCTCGACCTGCAGTACAGCCTCAGCGACCGCATTCGCTATTACTGGCCCAACCCCGAAGTCCAGCGCGCCGTCGCGGCCATGCGCGAGCGCCTGGACCGGCGGCCGATTCCGCTCACGCTGCTCAGCCAGTTTCTGCCGCGCCAGCACGATGCGGTGCGAGACGGCCGCATCGCGGGCACGACGGCCGAGATCCTGCGGGAAGGTGTCGCCGCTGCGCTGCGGCCGTACATTGCCGCCTGCGCCGGATTGCCGAGGGCGATGGCATGACGACGAACGGCTTTCCCGGACTGCCAGCCGCCGAACTCGAGTCGCGCGGCGCTGCCTGGACGGCGCGCGAAATCGCGCAGCAGCCGGAAGTGTGGACGGAAGTCGGCGCTCTGCATAGTTCGTGAGCGTGCGACTCTCGAAGGCTTCCTGCAGCCCCTCGTCGCCCAGTCAGGCCTGCGCGTCATCCTGACCGGCGCGGGCACGTCGGCGTACATCGGCGATTGCCTCGCGCCGGCGCTCTCCGCGCGCCTGAACCGGCGCGTCGAGGCCATCGCAACCACCGACCTGCTCAGCGACCCGGACTTGCGGCTGTCGTCTGACGTCCCGACGCTGCTCGTCTCGTTTGCGCGGTCCGGCGACAGTCCCGAGAGCGTCGCCGCTGTCCAACTTGCGGAGGAGCTTCTCGCTGGCCGCGTGTTCCACCTCGTCATCACCTGCAATGCGGAAGGCGCGTTGGCCGCGTACGCGCGGCGGCAGCCGAACGCGCGGTTGCTGTTGATGCCAGAGGCGGCGCACGATCGCGGCTTCGCGATGACCTCGAGCTTCAGCGCCATGCTGCTCGCCGGTGCGCTCGCCTTCAGGCTCGTGGAAGACGACGCGCCGCGGCGCCTTGCCCTTGCGGCAGCAGAGCTGATGCCGCGGGCGACCGCGCTGGCTGGACGCCAGGTCGCGCGGGACTTCGAGCGCGTCGTGTACCTCGGCAGCAACGAACTGCGGGGGCTTGCGTCGGAGTCGGCCCTGAAGCTGCTCGAGCTGACGGACGGACGCGTCGTCGCCGTCTCCGATTCGTCGCTCGGCTTCCGTCACGGGCCGAAGACCATCATCAACAGCCGCACGCTCGTCGTCCTGATGCTTTCGAATGGGCGTTACGCCCGGGCCTATGACGTCGACCTCCTGCGGGAACTGGAGCGTGAGGGCCGCGCCGGAGGCCTTCTTGCTCTCGGCGGACGGCCGGATGGCATCGGCGGCGTCGAGAAGCTCATCATGCCCGGCATGCAAGATGCGGCCGACCTCGAGCTCGCGCCCCTGTTCGTGCTGTTCGCCCAGGGATTCGCGCTTCTGCAATCGCTCGCGCTCGGGCTGACGCCCGACCGGCCGGACCCGGCCGGCACCGTCAATCGCGTCGTGCAGGGCGTGACCATCCATCCCTGGAACGGCGCGGGCGGACATGTTTCTCGGCGTTGACGGCGGTGGAACCAAGACCGCCTACGCGCTCGATCGACGCGGAAGGGCGGCTGCGCGCCAGCCACGTCGGCACCACGATCGCCCACCTGGCCGACGGGCTCGAGGCGGCGCGTGCACGATTGACGGAAGGCCTCGAGGCAGCGCTCGCGCAGGCCGAAGCGACTTCCGGCGACGTTGGCTACGCGTTCGTCGGGCTGCCGGCTTACGGCGAGGACGGCGAAATGACCGCTGCCCTGGACGTCCTGCCGGCTGCCGTCCTGGCGCCGGGCCGCTACCGCTGCGGCAATGACATGGTGTGCAGCTGGGCAGGCTCGCTCGCCTGCGCCGACGGCATCAGCGTCATCGCCGGCACCGGATCGATGGCCTACGGCGAGTATGCGGGCCGCCAGGCGCGCTGCGGCGGCTGGGGCGAGCTGATAGGCGACGAGGGTTCGGCCTACTGGATCGCGCGCGAGGGCATGAACCTGTTCTCGCGCATGAGCGACGGGCGCATGGCGCGAGGCCCGCTTCACCACCTGGTGCGGCAACGCCTCGGCCTCGAGAGCGACCTATATCTGTGCTCGCGCATTTACGGCGCGCGCGCCGACCGCCGTGACGCGTTCGCGCAGTTTGCACCGCTCGTGCACGAGGCCGCGCAATCAGGCGACGACCGAGGCCGCTTCGATATTCGCGCGCGGCGCCCGCGAGCTCGTCGCCTGCGTCGTCGCGACGCACCGCGCGCTCGGCGCGCCGGCGGAAGCGGCGGTGCCGGTGTCGCACAGCGGCGGCGTGTTCGATAATGCCCCGGCGATGGTGGACGCATTCCGCGATGGCCTCGCCGCGGCGCCAGCGCGTCTCGTGTACTGCGCCCCGCGGTTCCCGCCCGCCGTGGGCGCCGCGCTGTACGCGGCACGTCTCGCCGGCTCACCGCTCTCAGAAAATGCGCTCGAAAGGCTGCAGCAGCAATGCAAGCAGCCAGGAGTTTCCCGATGACCCGCCACTTCGCGCCTGCATGGGCGCTGATCCTGGCCGCCGCCGCGTGCCACGCCGAGTCGGCCGGCTATGCGGAGGGGGATTTCGCGTCCGTCGAGAAAGTGGACGTGCACATGCACCTGTATGGCGACATGCCGGCGTTCGCAGCGCAAGCGCAGGCCGACGGGTTCCGTATGCTGACCATCAACGTCAACTACCGCGACTTTCCTCCGATCGCGGTGCAGCAGCGCGATGCGGCTGCGCTTGCGCGTGCCTATCCGGACCGGATCGCATTCGCCGCGACGTTTGATGCTGGCGGCAGCGAGAAGCCCGGCTGGCTCGCGGCGGTTGAACGAGGCCTCGACGCTTCCATTGCCGAGGGCGCCGTCGCGGTCAAGTTCTGGAAGGACATCGGCATGCAGCACCGCGACGCGGACGGCCGTGCCGTCATGATCGACGATCCGCGTTTCGACCCGTTGTTCGACTGGCTCGAGCAGCGCGGCGTACCCGTGCTCGGCCACCAGGGCGAACCTCGCAACGCCTGGCTGCCGCTCGACGAGATGACGATACGCGGGGATCGCGAGTACTTCACCGAGCATCCGCAGTACCACATGGCCGGCCGCAAGGAATGGCCGACCTACGAGGAGCAGGTCGCGGCGCGCGACCGCATGCTCGACAAGCACCCGCGGCTGGTCTTCGTCGGAGTCCACCTGGCCTCGCTCGAATGGGACGTGGACCGCATCGCGGATTTCCTGCGCGGCCACCCGAATGCGAGCGTCGACCTCGCCGCGCGGTTGTCCCACCTGCAGTTGCAGGCGAGCCGTGACCGCGACAAGGTCCGCCGCTTCTTGATCGAGTTCCAGGACCGCATCCTCTATGGCTCCGACTTCGCCCGCGGCGACGGGCAATCCGATGCTGAATTTGCGGCCGAAGCGCACGCTGGTTGGTTCGCGGACTGGCGCTTCCTCGCCGGCAGCGGCGAATTGCGCTCGGACGAGTTCGACGCGCCGTTCCGCGGCCTCGCGCTGCCGCGCGAGGTGATCAACAAGGTCTATCGCGAGAACGCCCGTCGCATCTTTCCGACGGCGTGGCGTGGCGTCGCCGCGGTCCAGGGCGACGGCATTCGGCTCGAGTTCGACGGCAACATGAGGAGCCGCGTCGTCGCGACGATGGGCCCGGAAACCGTTCTTGGTCCCTACACGGATTCCGAATCGTTGCAGACGAAGACCGGCGACGTGGGTGGATTCGCGCTGCAATCCGTGCGCAGCGATGTGGTGACGGACGCGCTCGGCGACGGCCGGCGCACGACACTCGTCGGGCGGTCCGGTTCGCTTGTCAAGGAGATCGAAGTCACGGCATTTGCCGGTCGGCCCGGTTGGCTCTTCCTGCTTGCGCGGTACCGAAACGAGGGTCCGGCGCCCATTGAGGTCAAAGGTTTCACGAACCATCGCTATGCCTTCGAGCCGCTTGCCGGCCAACGCGAGCCCGCATTCTGGTCGTACCAGAGCGCTTCCTACGAATCGAGGCCCGACTGGGTGCTACCGATTGAGCCGGGCTATTCGCGCGGCAACGACCTCGGCATGAACGACTCGGACTACGGCGGCGGAACGCCGGTCATCGACGTCTGGCGCCGCGATGTAGGTCTCGCGATCGGGCACGTGGAGTTGCTGCCGAAGCTGGTCGCGCTGCCCGCGCATCGCGCGAAACGCGGCAACGTGACGCTTGCGCTCGCGATGAAGCGCAAACTCACGCTCGAGCCCGGACAGTCGATGGAGACGATCCGGAGCTTCGTCGCCGTGCATCGCGGCGACTACTTCGGCACGCTGCGCGCCTACGGCGCCGCGATGCAGGCGCAGGGCATCCGTCTGCCAGAGGCGCCGAAGGACGCATTCGACCCGATTTGGTGCGCTTGGGGCTATGGCCGCACGTTCACGCCGAGGCAGGTGTTCGAGACGCTGCCGATCGTCAAGCGGCTCGGCTTCGGCTGGGCCGTGCTGGACGACGGCTGGCAGGTTGCGCTCGGCGACTGGCAGCCGCGCGCCGACAAGTTTCCGGCCGGCGATGACGACATGAAGGCGCTGGTCGACCGTATTCACGCAGCGGGTCTCAAGGCCCAGCTGTGGTGGGCGCCAATGGGGGCCGACGCCGGCTCGCGCACCGAGCGAGAACATCCCGACTGGCTGCTGCGCAATGCCGACGGATCGACCCGCAAAATTACGTGGTGGGACTCGCAGTACCTGTGTCCCGCCGTCGACGACGTGCGTGAGGATGCCGCTGCATTCGTGCGCAAGGCACTCGGCCAGTGGGGATTCGACGGCCTCAAGATCGACGGGCAGCACCTCAATGCCGCGCCCGAGTGCTTCAATCCGGCGCACGCGCATGCCTCTCCTGCCGCGGCGCCTGAAGGCGTGCCCGGCTTCTTCAAATCCATCTGGGATGCGGCGCAGGCCGTGAAACCCGGCGCCGTGATCGAGATCTGTCCCTGCGGCACCGGTTACTCGTACTTCACGCTCCCGTACCTGAACATGACGGTCGCCTCCGACCCCGAGAGCTCCTGGCAGATCCGCAGCAAGGGAAAGACGCTCAAGGCGCTCGCGGGCGACCGTATTGCTTATTTCGGCGATCACGTGGAGATGAGCGACGGCGGCGAAGATTTCGCCTCGACCTTCGGCGTTGGCGGCGTGATAGGCACCAACTTCGCCTGGCCCGGTGCGCCGGGCGAGAAGGATCGCGCGCTGCTCCTGACTCCCGCGCGCGAAAAGACCTGGGCACGTTGGGTGACGCTCTATGAGGCCAAGCGTCTTTCGGAGGGTGAGTACCTCGGCCATCTCTACGACATCGGCTTCGACCGGCCGGAGGCCCACGCCATCCGGAAGGGCGATGCGCTGTACTACGCATTTTTTGCGCCCCGGCACGACGGAGTCGTCGAGTTGCGCGGCCTCGCACCGGACAAGGCTTACGCCGTGCGCGACTACGTGAACGGTGTCGAGCTCGGCAAGGTCAAGGGACCCATCGCCCAGCTGTCCGTCCGCTTCAGCCGATCGCTCCTGCTGGAAGCGTCGCCGCAATAGCTGGCATCACCAGCGTATTCACTTACGCGTTCTCTCACGCACCCGCGCTGCCCCGAAGCCCTGCGCAATCACTACTGACAGCACGCTGTCAGGAGCCCGGTTGCAGAATCCGACGGTGCCAATCCGGCACGCTTGCATCACCGGAGCAAATCATGCTGGCAGCTAGCGCCATCAACTGGTTCGAAATTCCGAGCAAAGATCTCGAGCGCGCCACGCGGTTCTACGAGGACGTGCTCGACGTCAAGCTGAAGCCCGACACCCTGGGTCCGACGAAGATGTCACTCTTCCCGGCCGACAAAGGACAGCCAAGCGGCTGCGTCATATATGCCGATGGCTACCGGCCGAGTGCCGACAGCACCACCGTCTACCTCAATCTCCGCGACGACCTGTCCAAGTCGCTTGCGAAAGTCACAAAGTCGGGGGGCAAGGTGCTGCAGCCCAAGACCGCCCTGCCGGAAAACATGGGCTTCTTCGCGCAATTCCTCGACACCGAGGGTAATCGCGTCGGGTTCTTCTCACCCAAATAAAGACTTCTAACGTCGCTTGATCGGCGCGGCAGCCCGCCGCATTCTGGGCGTGTGCGCCGCGCTGACCGACTTTTTCTTCTGATTCAAGCGCTCCGCAGGCGACGGGTGGTCACCGCCCGCCGACTTGCGGAGTTGCTCGAGGTATCCGAGCGCACGGTCTATCGCGATGTTCAGGACCTGCAGCTTTCCGGCGTGCCGATCGAGGGCGAGGCCGGTGTCGGCTATGCCCTGAGGCGCGGGTCGGACATTCCCCCGCTGATGTTCACGCGCGACGAGCTGGAGTCGCTGGTGATCGGTGCGCGCATGGTGCAGGCGTGGACGGGCAGGCGCATCGCAAGTTCCGCGCGCCAGGCGCTGACCAAGATCGAGGCCGTGCTGCCGGAAAAGCTCAAGCGCCGCACCAGACCCTCGAGAGTGTTCGCGCCGCCGGTGCCAAGCCACGCCGCGGTCGCCGGCCGGCTGGACGAGTTGCACGAGGCGATCAAAGCGCGCCGCGTCGTGCAGATCGACTACCGGCGCGAGGACGGGGAGGCCAGCGCGCGGCCAGTGCGTCCGCTGTGCCTGGCGTATTGGGGCCCGTTATGGACGCTGGGCGCCTGGTGCGAAGCGCGCAATGACTTCCGCAATTTCCGCCTGGACCGCATCGAAGGCTTCCGCACGCTCGATCGCACGTTCATCGAAACGCCAGACATTTCGCTGGCCGCCTTTCTGCGCACGGTCGGCGCCGACCCGCAGTCGGCGCACTGATGAGTCAAATTCATTACCGCTGGGTTATCGTCGGGGCAGGCGGCCTGCTCGGCTGCGTCGCAATCGGCGCCATGTTCTCGTTGCCGGTTTTTCTGCGGCCCATTGCGCAGGACACGGGGTGGTCCATCACCGGCGTTTCGACCGCGATGACCATTGCGTTCATTGCCATGGCTCTCGGCAGTTTCGTCTGGGGCAGTCTGTCCGACCGCTTCGGTCCCCGCATCGTCGTGCTCGCCGGCTCGGTTCTCCTGGCTGCCGGCCTCGTGCTCACCAGCCGAACCCGGTCGCTCCTGGCCTTCCAGTTCATCTTCGGCATCCTGATCGGCGGCAGCACGGCCGCGATCTTCGCCCCGATGATGGCCTGCGTGACCGGTTGGTTCGAAACCCGCCGCAGCCTGGCGGTGTCCCTCGTTTCTGCGGGCATGGGCATGGCGCCGATGACCATGTCGCCGTTCGCGGCCTGGCTCGTCTCGCACCACGATTGGCGGACCGCGCTCCTGATCATCAGTGCCTTGGTGGCGGCCATCATGATTCCGGTCGCGTTCCTCGTGCGCAGTCCACCGGCGTTGGCAACCGAAGGCACCGCGGCGGTACCCGGCACGGATTCCAAGCCGGAGATGTCGCGCGGACAAGCGCTGCGTTCGCCCCAGTTCCTGATCCTCATGGCGACGAATTTTTTCTGCTGCGCCACCCATTCAGGCCCGATTTTCCACACCGTGAGCTACGCGGTGACCTGCGGCATACCGCTGATCCTTGCGGTGTCCATTTACAGCGTGGAAGGGCTGGCTGGATTGGGCGGCCGCGTCGTGTTTGGCCTGGCAGGCGATCGCTTTGGTGCCAAGCATGTCCTGGTGGCGGGATTGCTCGTCCAGGCGTTCGGGACTCTTGGCTATCTTGCCGCGCGCGAGCTCGCGACCTTCTACACCGTCGCGGCGCTGTTCGGCTTCATCTACGCCGGCGTGATGCCCCTCTATTCCGTCATCGCCCGCGAAAATTTCCCGCTGCGGATGATGGGGACGGTGATCGGCGGAATGGTGACAGCCGGCGGACTCGGCATGGCGACGGGGCCGGTGGCAGGCGGCCTGATCTACGACAAATTCGCCAGCTACTCGTGGCTATTCATTATCTCGTTCGGACTCGGAATCGGCGCCTTTCTGATTGCCTTGACCTTCAAACCGTTCCCGAAGAAGTCAGCAGTGCCCGCGCCGGCGTAGCAGATGCCGGCTTCGGCCGCCGAGCTTCCGGGCCTACTGCCTGGCAGTGACGACTATTTCGTCGAGCGGTTCGACCGGGATGGGCTGGTCGACTTCGACGATGCCGCCCGGCGCCGAGAACAGGTAGGCGCGATCGAGCACAAGTGCGGTGATACCGAGAATCGCGACTGCGAGTATGGCGCTGATCATTCCATGAATCCCGAATTTTCCGCTGTACATGAGAGGGTCCTCTTTTCGGGTCGCCGTTATCACTGTGATCCCGCGCGCCATGAAAAGGTTGGACCGGCTTCACAAATTAACGAGGTGGACGCCTCCCCGGGGTCATAAGCGAAACCTACTTGCCGAGAGTGCCCTGCAGGAATCCGCGCACAGACCGCTGCTGCTGGGTTGCGAGAATGTTTCGAGCTTCGGTCGTGTCGATGACGTTGCCGCAAGCGCAGTACAGCATGAGTCCCGCCATCGTTTGCTCCATAGGATCCGTGGCGGCGCTTTTCTGGGCGCGCAGCGCCTCTTCCGGTACGTGCTGCACGGCAATGGGCTTGCCGGTCTGTTGCTCTGCCATCTTGACCACGTCCAGCGGGCTCAACGCATCGGGTCCGCCGAGCTGAAGTGTCTTGTTGGCGGCATTCCGCGCGTGTACGGCAGCCGCCGCGAAGGCCGCGACGTCGAGGAAGGAAATCCAGCTGACCGGGTTCGTCCCGCTGCCGAGTATCTGGGCCCTGGAATTCGCGGGATCGAAACCCAGCGCAGGACTGAGCCAGATCTCCATGAAGCAGGTCGGTTGCAGGATCACATGGGCCATTCGGGTATTGCGCAACCGGTCCTCGACCGCGCGCTTGGCGTCCTGCAGTGGGAAAGACTCGGCCGAACCGGGAAAGGAAATCAATACGAAGCGCTTGACACCCGCGGCCTCCGCTGCGTCGATCAGGTCGAGTTGACCTTGTCGATCGACTGACTGGATGGAATCGCCATCCTGTCGGGTCAGCGTTGATGAGGCAGTGGACACGACCGCATCGATGCCCCGACACGCGTCGCGCAAGGATGCCGTGTCCTTGAGATCGCCCCAGGCGAGCTCCGCACCCAGGGCGGTCAGCTGAGCAATTCTCTCCGGATTCGACGTCCGTCGCACGAACGCCTTGACGGAGTCGCCACGCGACGCGAGTTGCCGACAGATCTCGCTTCCGAGAATCCCCGTGGCGCCGACGACCAGGATCATACGACCCATTCTCTCATGCGACAGCTAGGGCTCGCGGTAATATTCCGGATAGAGGCGCCTGAGGTCGCGGATCTTCGGCAGGTCGTTGAACAGGACGTAGGGATGGTCGGGGTTGTGCGCGACGAAATCCTGGTGGTATTTCTCCGCCGGGTAAAACGCCTCAAGCGGATCGACGCGTGTCACGATGGTGCGCGGAAACGTGCCGGACTTGTCGAGGTCGGCGATGTAGGACCGCGCGAGTTCGCGCTGCGCGTCGTTCATATAGAAGATGGCCGAGCGATACTGCGGGCCGGTATCGGGACCCTGGCGGTTCAGTTGGGTCGGATCATGCGCCACCGAGAAAAAGACTCTCAGGAGGTCGCCATACGACACTTCTTTCGGGTCGAACGTGATCTGCACCGATTCGGCATGACCGGTACGCCCGGTCCCGACCTTCCGGTAGCTCGCGGTATTCGAGTCGCCGCCCGCGTAACCCGACACGACGTTGCGCACCCCGCGCATGTGCTCGAAGACACCCTCGACGCCCCAGAAGCAGCCGCCGGCGAGGACGGCTGTCTCGGTCTCCGTGGCGGCGGGCTGGGCCGGCGCGGCGAGAGCCGCTCCTGCGAAAACAAGCGGCAGCGTCAGGATCAGGGTGGAGAACATTCGCAACTCAGGTTCCTCGCGGAGGCTTGAGCGCCGCCTTACACAGTAGACATGGCCACGGGCCACTTTATTTCAACCCGCGCGGCCCCATTTCAGGGGCCGGGTGCAATATCTGCACCGCTCCCGCGGTCTCATCATCAAAGAGCCTTCGCGGCTCGAGGCAAGCCCCATGCAAAACTTCGCCAAGGACCCCGCAGCGATCTCGAAACTCTCCCCGGAGCAGCACCGCGTCACGCAGCTCTGTGGCACCGAAATGCCGGGAACGGGCGCGTATCTCCATAATAAGGAGCCGGGCATCTACGTCGACGTCGTCTCGGGCGAGCCGCTGTTCGCCTCGTCCGACAAATTTGACTCCGGGTCCGGCTGGCCGAGCTTCACCAAGCCGATCGAGCGCGCCAATGTTCAGGAACTGTCGGATGAGTCTCACGGCATGGCCCGCACGGAGGTGCGTTCGGCGCATGGCGACAGCCATCTGGGTCACGTCTTCACTGACGGACCCCGCGATCGCGGCGGCTTGCGCTATTGCATAAACTCAGCTTCGCTTCGATTCATTCATCGGGACGACATGGAGAAAGAAGGCTACGGGGCCTACTTGAACCAGGTGGGAGACCAGTCATGACCGAAGAACGTGCGGTGCTCGCGGGCGGATGCTTCTGGGGCGTGCAGGACCTCTTTCGCAAGTACCCGGGTGTGATATCAACCCGCGTCGGATACACGGGCGGCAATACGCCGAACGCGACGTACCGAAATCACGGGTACCACGCCGAGGCGGTCGAAGTCATTTTCGATCCAGCCAAAATCAGCTTCCGGCAGATCCTCGAATTCTTTTTCCAGATTCACGACCCTACGACGCGCAATCGCCAGGGAAACGACGTCGGCACCAGCTATCGGTCGGCCATCTACTACACGACCGATGAGCAGCGCCGCATCGCGGAGGACACGATTGCGGACGTCGACGCGTCCGGGCTATGGCCCGGCAAAGCCGTGACCGAAGTTGCGCCAGCGGGTGACTTCTGGGAGGCCGAGCCGGAGCACCAGGACTATCTCCTGCAGAATCCGGGTGGCTACACCTGTCATTTCATCCGCCCCGACTGGACGCTGCCAAGGCGTAAAGGCAGTCAGGCGGGTTCAGAGTCGCAGCGCATGGGCTCAGCCGAAAACGCCTGAACGCTTGGGCCGTGGCCATGACTGATGCCAAGAACCAGCTCCGCCTCGACCTGGAAGCAATCAGTCGCGCGCTGCAGGACCTGCACAAGCAGATCCTCGAGGCCGAGGGCGCGTACCTTCCAGGGCGCAGCGGTCTTGAGTTACTCGACCGGCTGATCAATGGCCCCGAATGGGCCTGGTTGCGCGTACTTTCGGTGTTGATCGCCGATCTCGACGAAGCTCTCGCCAAGGACACGGACTTGACGCCGACGGACGCAGCAGCCGCTGCGGGCCATGTGCGTGCCCTGGTGTTCGGACTTGGCGAACCGCGTGACGAAACGTTTCTGAACCGTTATCGCCCGCTTCTGCAGGGGAGCGTCGCACTCGCAAGTGCGCACGGCGAGCTGAAGCGCCAGATCGACGCACTGCCGCCGGAGCCCGAGAACGCGTCGGAAAAGTTGCATGCCCGGCACATATGGGCGATGCGTTGCAAGCATCGCCCGGGCTGAAAGCGGGCAAATCAATTAGCGATCACGCGACGAAAGTGGCTTTGACTCTTCATCAATTAATTTCCCGCGCATCGAGAAACTCGTCAATCATCGGCGCCAGCCACTCCGTGCGCTCGGTCACATGCATGTGATCGGTGCCCGGCAGCACGGCGAGCCGCGCGTGCGGTAACAGCCGGACAGTTTCGACCGCATGTTCGGGCCGCACGACGTCGGCATCGCCAACGACGACGAGTGTCGGGGCCGTGATGCCGCGGATCGCGTCGGCGGGAATGTCCTTGAAGTCGCGCATGCGCTGGGCGGCCTTGTCGTGGAACATCCGCAGGTTCTCCGGCTGCGGCGCGACGCTGCGGTAGGCCTCCTGCAATTCCTGCGGCATGTTCTCCAGCCGGGCATTGGCCATGAAGTTCCAGAACCCGGGGTCCGCGCCCGCGCGATTGATCAGGGCGGACGCCGCGACAATCCTGCGCACGACTTCGGGATGCCTGATCGCCACCTGCAAGGCGATCGTGCCGCCGTTGCTGAAGCCGAAGAGATCCGCCTTGTCGATGCGCAGGTATTCCAGCAGCGCCGCCGTATCGTCAGCGGACTGCTCGAAGCTGAACGGCCGGTCGGCGATGTCGGCGGTGTGCCCGTAGCCCTGCTGTTCGAAGGCGATGACCTGCCTTGTCCGCGCGAGCTCCGGAAGGATCCGCCCGAAGGACGTCGTGATCGTGTCGCCGCCGCCGTGCAGCAGGACGAGCGGCGGAAGCGCGGGATTAGAGGTGCCGTGAATTTCAAAATAGATTTTCAGACCGTTGACGGGGGCGTAACCCGTCTGGACGGCGGCCGCTCGAGCTGCGTCGCCAAGCGCCAGGCACAGCACGATGACGAAAAACGACAGCAATGGCGTGACATGAGTCTTTTTCATGAGTCGGGCTCTTGGTTATGGCGGCTGCAGTCAATCTTCAACCAATCTTCACTCTGTCTTCATTTCACTGGCTGACGAGCGACTAGGAAGTTTCCTGCCCCAGCCAATCCTCCGGCCGCGCCTCTGGCAGACGGCGGGAATAGTAGAAGTAAATGGGAAGGCCCAGGGCAACGATGCCGATCCCGGCGAGCGCTCGTCCCGGCGTCGATAGGAAAGTGTTGATCATCAGGTATCCGGTCGCGGCGAGATACAGGCCGGGCACGATGGGATAGCCCCACATGCGGTAGGGGCGTTCGACGTTGGCCAACTTGCGGCGCAGGACGTAGATCGAGGCCACTGCCAAACCGTTGAAGAACAGCAATACGAATACGATGAGGTCGGTGATCACGTCGAACGTGCCTGAAAACACGAAAGCAATGCCGCATGCGCCGATCAGCAGGATCGCCTTCGTCGGTACTCTCGTTCGAGGAGAAACGGATGCGAGTGCCCGAGGGAGCAGCCCGTCACGCGCCATGGCAAACGGCATACGAGGAATGGCCACCATGCCCGCGTGAAGCGAACCGAACGCGCTCAGCATGACCGCGCCTGCCATGAGCGCGACCCCACCGGCACCGAGCAGGCGTACAAGCACCGCGCCAGCCACCGAAGAGGTCTCCGACACACTCGCGATCTCCTGCGGGCTGAGCACGTAGAAATAGCCGGCATTGGCCAGCAGATAAAGCGCGGTCAGGATCAGGCTGCCACCGATGAGGGCGCGCGGCAGCGTCCTGGCCGGCGATTCGACTTCCTCTGCCACGTAGCTCACGACCGCCCAGCCGGTGAAACTCCACAGCGCACCGACGACAGCCGCGCCGAATCCCGCCAAGCCCATGCGCGCGCCCTCGGATACACCATCACAGCTGCCGCCAGCACCGCTTTCGGAGAAGTGGCTCCAGGGACCGTCGCCGAACGTGAAGGCAGCAATGCCTATGCCGGCCACGAGCAGCACCTTCAGCGCGGTGACGAATGTGGCGAAATGCCCGTTGGTGCGCACCGGTGCCAGGCCCAGCAGTGTTACCGCGACCAGTGCGCCTGCGGCGACCAGTTGAGCCTGCAATGGCGGCAATGTCCCGCCGATGAGTTCGTTGAAGAAGATGGCGAACACGATCGCGGTCGCGGCATTGCTCGCCGCGCCGTCGATCAATGTCGCGATCCAACCGAATAGAAATGCCCACAGCCGCCCGAATGCAGCGCCGATGAAGTTGTACTGTCCGCCTGCGCGGGGCATCAGGGTGCTCAGCTCGGCGAAAGTGAGGGCGCCGGCCAGCGTGAAGACCCCGGCGACTGCGTAGGCCAGCAGCACTAGCGATGGCGACCCGACGTTGCAGGTCATCACCCGCGCCTTCATGAAAACGCCAACGCCAATGACGTTAGTCACGATGAGAGCCGTCGCTGGAATCACCGTCAGCGTCCGGGCCAGCGTGGTGGCGACGGCAGGATTCACGGACGCACCAACATCATCATAGGTCGGGATGCCGCGTATGCCATTCGGTCACCTGCTCGTACGCATAGCCAATGCGGCAGAGCGTGGCCTCGCTCAACGACCGCCCCACGAACTGGACACTGAGCGGCAGTCCATCGGCCGCGAAGCCGCAAGGTATCGACAGCGTCGGGCTGCCCGAGAAGTTGAACGGTTTCGTGTGGATGTCGTTCGTTACGAGCCGGCGCCATGACTCGTCCGTCTCGATGGTCGGGTCGGTCTCTTTTTCGCGCGCCGCATTGGACATCGACGGACACACGAGGCAGTCGATATCCGCCAGCATCCGGTCGAGCTGCCCCGCCAATTCCGAGCGAACTTCCGATGCGCTCGCAATCTCGGCGTTTGAGACACGCGATCCTTTCTCGAGACATGTCCGAAAGCCAGTGCCGTAGTCGTCGGCGCGACTGGGAAAAGTCTTCGCATGTGCAGCCGCAGCCTCGCTGAGGCAGAGGTCGTTCCAGGCATTGTCCACGCGACTGACGTCGGGCACGGTGACGCTGACGATGATCGCTCCGAGTTTTGTCAGCTCGTCGAGGACCCTGCTGATCGCAAGAGCAGTTTCCTCCTCGACGTTCTCGGTGCCGTAGCAAGGATCGAATCCAATGCGGAGCCCTCGAATGCCCTGCGCCAGCAGAGGCTCAACCGCCTCGACGGACGCGCGGAGTGACGTCGGGTCGTTGTCATCTGCTCCGGCGATCGCGTCAAACAGGATGGTGACGTCCTCGACGGTCCTGGCCATTGGACCGACATGATCCATCGACTCGGCGAGCGGAAAGACGCCATGGCGACTCACGCGGCCGTAGGTCGGCTTCAAGCCGACGCAGCCGTTTGCGGCGGATGGAAACCGGATCGACCCTCCGGTATCCGTGCCGACGGAGCCGAAGCACAGGCCGGCCGCGGTCGCAACGGCGGAGCCGCTCGATGAAACGCCGCTCCACCGTGAGGGATTCCACGGATTGACCGGCACATCCAGCTCGGGGTGATACGGTCCGAATGCGCCTTCACAAAGCGTCTGCTTGCCGAGAATGACCGCGCCGGCGTCTTGCAGCCTCGTCACGACCGTCGCGTCGAAGTCCGGAACGAAGTCGGAGAAAATTTTCGTGCCCGCCGCGGTGGCGACGCCCCGGGTGTAACAGAGATCTTTCATGCCGATGGGCATGCCATGGAGCGGTCCCCGGTGACGACCGGACTGGATCTCCGCCTCGGCGCGCCGGGCGGCGGCCAGGGCGCGGTCCGGCACCACAGTGACATAGCTCTTCAGGTTTTTGTCCACGGCAGCAATACGGTCCAGCATGTGCTGCGTGAGCTCGACGGGCGAGATCGCCCTGGTTCGGAGCAGTCTCGCCGTATCCGACAGGCTTTTGTAGTGCACGTGTTCGCCGCGTGGCACCCCCATGGAAGCGGGCTGATTCTCGCACATGCCTCTGGCTTAGGAAGAGCCCGCGGAGCAAGGTAGTATCGCCACCTATCGTTGACCGTTCCTACGAGGAGAGCGCCATGACGTTGAATCGCCGGGACTTCGTTGCAACTGTCGGCCTGTCGCTCGTCGCCGGAGCGTCCTCGCGCGCTGCCGCTGCGAACGAGCCCGTCGCCATTCCCGCGGTCGACAGCAACTCAGACTGGGCCGCGGTGCGCGCCCAGTTCGATCTCGCGCCGGACTGGTTGCATTTTTCGCAGTTCTTCATCGTCTCGCACCCGAAGCCGGTGCGCGACGCGATCGAGCGCTTGCGCCGCATGATCGATGCCCAGCCGTTTGCAACGGTCGAGCATGGCATGGGCTTTGACACGCCCCCCGGTCAAGAGTCGCACGAGGATCCGTATCCCGTCCGGGTGCAGCATGCGGCGGCGGGCTACATCGGTGGCCGCGCCGAGGAAGTGGCGCTTACGGACAGCACGACCCAGGGGCTCGCGCTTGTCTACCAGGGGCTGACGCTGAAGCCAGGCGACGAGGTGCTCTGTACGACACACGACCACTACGTGCATCACGAGGCGATTCGGCTTGCGGTCGAGAAGGCCGGCGCCCGCTGGCGGCGCATTCCACTCTACGAAAATCCGGTCAACGCATCCGCCGACGAAATGGTCGACCGCCTGAAGCGCGCGATCGGTCCGTACACGCGCGTCGTCGGCATCACCTGGGTGCACTCGAGCAGCGGCGTCAAGATTCCGGCGCGCGCGCTGGCGAAGGCCGTGGCGGAGGTCAATGCCGACCGCGGGGAGGACGAGCGGATTCTCGTCGTCCTGGATGCCGTGCACGGCTTCGGCAACCAGGAGGAGCAGCTCACGCAACTGGGCGTCGATTTCGCGGCGGCCGGCACGCACAAATGGATCTTCGCGCCGCGGGGCACGGGCATTCTCTGGGTGCCGGAGAGGAACTGGGGCCTGTTGCGCCCGACGATTCCGACTATGTACGACAATGAACCGTTCGCCGCATGGGAAGACGAGCGCCCGCCGAAAGCTCCGACGAGCATGGCGTGGATGTCACCCGGCGGATTCAAGGCCTACGAGCACCAATGGGCCATGCCCGAGGCGTTCGAGTTCCACCAGCGCATCGGTCGCAAGCGCGTCGCGGACCGCATCGCCGCGCTCAACTCGCAGTGCAAGGAAGGCCTCGCGAAAATCCCGAGGGTCAAAGTGCTGACACCGAAGAACCCGGCCCTGTCCGCTGGCCTCATCGCTTTCGAGGTGGAAGGGCAGAGCGCCAGAGAGACGGTCCACAAGCTGCACGCGAAGAAGGTCGTGGCGTCGTCCTCGCCGTACAAGATCTCGAAAGCGCGGCTCGCGCCGAGCCTCGTCAACGACGAGCGCGAGGTCGAAGCCGCGTTGCGTGCAGTGCGGGAAATCGCCTAGATAACGCCATGATTTGCCACATCACGACGCGTGCGGCCTGGGAGGCGGCGCAGGCGAGCGGGCAGTTCCTCTCGCCGGAATTCGATGAGCACGGGTTTATTCACTGCTCGACGCCCGAGCAAGTCCTGCTGGTCGCGAACGCCTTCTTTCGAGGGCGGTCCGGGCTCGTGCTGCTCATTATCAATCCCGCCCGGCTCAAGTCTCCTGTGCGCTGGGAGCCGCCGCATTCGACGGAGCGATTGCCGGGATTCACGCAGAACGCCGTGTTTCCGCACGTCTACGGCCCCATCAACATCGACGCCGTCGCGCGAACGGTCAGCCTGGATCCGACTGATACAGGCTCTTTTATTTTGCCCCGACCGGCGTAGTCGCGGTTACCGATCCTGCTCCGCGTACTCTGGAAGGCCGTCGAGGATCGTGTCCCATGGCGCCTTGAAGTCTACGTAGAGATGATGAGCCGGGCGGACGGCGGGATCGCCGTCCAGCAGACCGCAACGGATGGAAAGAATCCCGCGACGGTGTTTCGCCTCGCTGAAGACGGGTGATCCGCACTCCGAGCAGAAGTGCCGGAATTCGTCCGGGCTCGAGCGGTAGGCCTTCAAGACGTCCTCGCCGGACAGGATCGAGAAATCCTCTTCGCGCACCTGCATGTTGGTTGCAAAGCTTGTGCCGGTCGCCTTACGGCACATGATGCAGTGGCAGTAGTACATGAGGAGTGGCCGGCCGCGCACCTCGTAGCGAACCTTGCCGCAGAGGCAGGAGCCCTGCATTACCTGTTCACCAGGCCGAGCTTGAGGTAATTCATGTCCGACATCCTCCAAGGTGCTGATTTCTTGGACTACTGTCAGTTGGAAAGTTTCAGTACGAGCGGCCGCTGGTCCCGGGCATTCTATACTTGGCATCAACGCCCACTGCGTTTCAATCCGCGACGGAGTCGTTCTGAATGAATGTCGCCCTGCAGCGGCCGCTCAGCGCCATGGACCTGAACTTCAATCCCGCTCAGTTTCCGCTCGAACGGCTCATGGACTTTGCCCGCGACCCACTGGGGCGTGGGCGGCGAGTTCACGCCGCTCGACGGCGAGCGCGACCAGAACCACCGCGTGATGACCGCGGACGGCGTGAGCCATGTGCTGAAGGTCTCCGCGGCCGGTGAAAGCGAAGGTGCCGTGGAATTCCAGGTCGCGGCACTGCGCCATTTGGAGCGTCACGCCCCGGACCTGCCCGTGCCGCGCATCATCGCGTCGCGAACGGGCAATGATCTCGAGTGGATCACCGCCGCGGACGGCACGCGCCACATGGTGCGGCTGCTCAGCTGGATTCCGGGCGAGCCGCTTTCGCGCGGCGAGCCGCTGACGCGGAGCGCGCTTCGCAATGCCGCCGCGTTTCAGGCCAGGCTCGCGCGCGGGCTGCGTGGCCTTTTCCACTCGCATGCCCGGCATTTCGTGGCGTGGGACATCCAGCGCGCGCTGCTGCTGGAGCCCGGCGTGCAGGCCTGGGTCGCGGATGATGCGAAAGCGCTCTGCGCGGACTTCAACGCGCGGCTGCAGCGGGAGATTCTGCCGCGCCTGCCCGCGCTGCGCGCGCAGGTCGTGCACAGCGATGGGCACGCCGACAATCTGCTGCGCACGGGCCCCGACAGCGATGAAATCGTCGGCGTGATCGACTTCGGCGACATGGTGCACGCACCGCTGGTGCAGGATCTCGCGGTGACCCTCGCGAGCTTCGCCCGCCACGGTGAGATGTCGCTCGACAATGCCGTGGCGCAGGTGGAGGCCTGGAACGCCGTGCTGCCGCTCGCGGACGACGAGCTGGAGGTCCTGCACGACCTGACGCTGCTGCGACTCGCGACCGCGTTGTGCCTATACGATTTCCGCATCCACGCGACCGAGAAGCCGCCTGACTGGCTCACGGAAGAGCGGCCCGACATCGTGCGCGCGCTGTCGAGATTCCTCGCGCTCGATCGCGCGGAAGTGCACGAGCGCTATCGCGCCGCCTGCGGGCGCGTCGGCCGTGCGCCGGCGAACGTCGACATCGCCGGCGTTGCGCGAACGGCGCGGTCGCTCGCTGGGGCCGAGCTATCGCCTGTTCTATGACCGTCCCGTGCACCTGGTGCGCGGCGAAGGCACCTGGCTCTACGACGCCGAGGGGCGGCGCTACCTCGACTGCTACAACAACGTGGCCTCGGTCGGACACTGCCACCCGCACGTGGTCGCGGCGCTGGCGCGCCAGGCCGCGACCCTGAATACGCATACGCGCTACCTGCACGACAACATCGTGCGCTACGCGGAGCGGCTGACCGCCACGATGCCGGGCGAGCTTCGCGTCTGCTACTTCGTCTGCACCGGCACCGAGGCGAACGACCTTGCCATCCGCATCGCCCGCGTGGTGAGCGGGCATGAGGGCGTGATCGTTTCCGACGACTCCTACCACGGCAACTCGAACGTCGTGGGCGCGGCGTCGACCTGCATGTACCCGAAGTCGGAGCAGCCGGCGTGGCTCGCGACGGTGCCGCCGCCCAATGGCTACCGCGGCGAGTACCGCTATGGCACGCCGGATATCGGCCCGAAGTACGCCGCGCACATCGACTCGGCGATCGCAACGCTTCAGCAGCGCGGGCAGGGCGCCGCGGCGTGGCTGTGCGACACCATCTTCGACTCCAACGGCACGATCCTGCCGCCCACGGGCTATCTCGAGTACACCGCGCGGGCGATCCGTGCTGCGGGCGGGCTGTTCATCGCCGACGAGGTGCAGATCGGGTTTTTACCGCACGGGCGACGAGATGTGGGGCGTTCAGCTACTCGGACGTCGTGCCCGACATCGTCACGCTCGGCAAGCCGATCGGCGATGGCCACCCGATCGGCGCGGTGATCACGACGCCGGCCATCGCGGCGAAGTTCGCGGAGAAGTTCTCCTACTTCAACACCTTCGGCGGCAACCCGGTCTCCGCCGCCGTCGGCATGGCGGTGCTCGATGTGCTGGAGCGGGAGGGCGTGCAACAGAACGTGATCGCGGCGGGCCGGGTGCTGGAGTCCGGGCTCGCGAAGCTCGCGGCGAAGTTTCCGCTGGTCGCGGACGTGCGCGGCAAGGGCTTGTTCTGGGGGCTCGAGATCGTGCGCGACCACGCGACGCGCGCGCCGGCCATCGCGGAGGCCGACCGGATCATGAACCTGCTGCGCGAAGACGGCTTCCTGCTCGGGCGCACGGGCGCCTTCGACAACGTGATCAAGATCCGGCCGCCGCTCGTGTTCACGCCGGACAACGCCCGAATGCTGCTCGAGGGGCTCGATCGCGCGCTGGCGCGGGTCTGACTATTGCCTGGCAGAGGTCCGCATGACACCGTTCGAACTGGCACAAATGAACGTGGCGCGCCTGCGGGCGCCCCTCGATTCCCCGCAACTGGCCGATTTCGTCGGTGCTCTCGACCGCATCAATGCGGTAGCCGACGGGTCGGCCGGATTCGTCTGGAGACTCCAGGATGATTCGGGCAATGCGACCGCGCTGCACCCGATGGGCGAGGACTTCATTGTCAACATGTCCGTGTGGCAGGACGCGAAGTCGCTGCAGGCATTCGTCTATCGCAGCGACCACGTCGGCGTGATGCGGCGCCGGCGCGAGTGGTTCGAAAAGATGGATATCTTCCTCGTGCTGTGGTGGGTGCCGCGGGGCTATCGACCGACGGCGGAAGAAGGCATCGAGCGCCTCAACCTGCTGCGTAGCCGCGGGCCGAGCGCAGACGCCTTTACGTTCGGCAATCTGTTCCCGTCGCCGGACTCCGGCGAGACAGTCGCGGGCCCCCTCGAAACGCCCTGCCCGGCAAGCTGACGCGGCGTGAAAATCGCACTCATTCAGCAGCGCGCGACGCGAGACAAACAGCTCAACATCAGGCGCGGGCTCGAAAATCTGGAGGCGGCAGCCCGCAACGGCGCCAGCCTGGCCTGCTACGCGGAGCTCGGCCTCGAGTGGTTTCATCCGCAGCATCCTGCGACTGGCGATGTGCGTAGCCTTGCTGAGCCGCTGGATGGCCCGCTGGTCCGAGCATTCTGCGACAAGGCGCGGGAGCACGGCATCGTCGTGGTGCTGAACCTATTCGAGCGCCAGGACACCGCAACCTTTGATTCGTCGCCGGTGATTGACGCGGATGGAACGCTGTTGGGTGTCACGCGCATGGTGCACATCACGGAGTACGCCTGCTTTCACGAGCAGGGCTACCACACACCGGGTGATAAAGGCGCGCCGGTGTTCCGTACGCGCGCCGGCAATGTGGGTGTGGCCATCTGCTACGACCGTCATTTCCCGGAGTACATGCGCGCCTTGGCGCTTGCCGGCGCCGACCTCGTGCTCGTTCCGCAGGCCGGCGCCGTCGGCGAATGGCCCGAGGGATTGTATGAAGGCGAGATGCAAGTCGCGGCGTTCCAGAACGGCTATTACATCGCGCTCTGCAATCGCGTCGGTCGCGAAGACCGTCTCGACTTCGCGGGCGAGTCATTCGTGTGCGCGCCCGATGGCACCGTCATCGCCCGAGCCGGTCGGGGAACCGAAGAAATCCTGTACGCCGAGGTCGATCTTGCGTCGACCGCGACATCACACGCCCGCCAATTGTTCCTGAAGCATCGTCGACCTGAGCTCTATGCGGAGTGGTTGGCAAAATGACTCGCGACTCAGGGTAGCAAGCGCCCGATCGCGACCAGGTGGCGCTGATAATAAGGTGTGTCGATGCGCGCGACGCGCACGGTGTCGCCACTCGAGGGCGCATGGACGAACTGGCCGTCGCCCAGATAGATGCCGACGTGCGAGAGCTTCTCCTGGTCCTGAAAGAATAGAAGATCGCCTTCTGCGGCTTGCGCGAGCGAGATCTTGCGCGCGGCGTTGAACTGCGCCTGCGAGGTGCGCGGCACGGCATGGCCGTTCGCCGCATACGTGTAGTAGACGAGGCCGCTGCAGTCGAAGCCATCGCTCGGATGGGCGCCGCCGTATCGGTACTGAACGCCGACCATCGAAAGCGCAAGCTGAGCGATGGAGCCACGCACATCGCTCGACGCCGGGCCCATCCTGCCGTTTGCCCCAGGGTCCCTGGAGGGCGTCCCCGCGCATCCCGCCGCGAGTAGCACGGCTGTCACGACGCCGAGAAGCCTGGCCGCTGCGTTCCTTCGCATGACCCGCATCATCTGCGTCACCGCCTGAATCGGCAATGAACGACCGCGGGAAACCCGGACTGCTCGTCTATGACGAACGTCGGCCCGATCCCGAGCGATCAAACTCGAGTAAATCCCCGGGCTGGCATTTCAGCTCGCGGCACAGCGCTTCCAGCGTGCTGAACCGAATGGCGCGCGCCTTGTTGGTCTTGAGGATGGAAAGATTGGCGAGCGTGATGCCGATACGATCGGCCAGTTCCGTGAGACTGATATCACGTTCGGACATGACGCGTTCGAGATTGAGCTTGATCGGCATGGCGCGCCTAAACGGTCAGATCGTTGTCACGTTGAAGTGCCAGTCCCTGGCGAAAGACCTCGGCCAGTGCGAGAACCAGGAGACCGCTGAAAAATGCCGTGCTGCCGAGCGGAAATCCGTGCCCGAGCCACGATGGATCTCTCGGCTGGCGGCAGACGCACCGGCGCGCCGGAAATCGCGATCTCTGTGTGCTCCGCCAGATAGGCGTACATCGCGGGGGCGAACCAGCTCTTGCCAACAGCGGAGAGCAACGAGAAGACCAGGAGCGAGGCGCCGATGATCTGCACGAGCCGCATGCTTTGCGGGGTGAAGCTTTTTCCGCGTTCGACATTGCGGAACAACCGGCGCAGCAGTTCGAACAGCGCGGTGAAGAAAACCGCACACATGAACAAAAGCGGCAAGCCGTAGAACTTGAGCAGCTCGACCACGCCGGCAGGTTTGTCCACCGTCATGGCCACGTTGCCGTGGAACGCAGTCACGGTGAAGGCGGGCTGGCCGGGACCTATCCTATCCGGCTGAAGTGCGATGGCGGCCGGTTGCCCCAGGACGTCGCCGCGGACCGGCCCAAAACTGGCGTCGGGCGGCAGCGTGGGATCGATCGCCATCACGACGATGATCACGACCGCGGCAAGCGCCGCAATAACGGCGAAAACGGTGAAAATCCAGCGGAAGAGCTTCGGCAAAAGGAGGTTCATCGGTTGCCCCACAGTGATTTATCGATAAACGATATATCGTTTATCGATAAAAAGCAAGAGATGTGCAGCGCTACGTCAGCGCTTATCCTGCGGTACCGCAATCTATGTCCTTTGAGGGAATGCGACCATGAATGCCTTTTCGAGCTCGTCCACTGCCTGGCTGATTCTTCTGGTGGCCGGTCTGCTGGAAATCGTCTGGTCGGTCAGCATGAAGGCTTCGGCGGGATTCACGCGCCTGCCAATGACGATCGTCACATTTGTTGCCGCATGGTGCAGCTTCATTCTTCTGGGCATTGCCATGAAGTCGCTGCCAGTCGGAAACGCTTATTCCGTCTGGACTGGAATTGGCGCGGTGGGCGCCACAATCCTCGGTATTGCGCTCTTCCAGGAGCCGGTGACGCTGGTACGCATCGGTTGTATCGCACTCATCGTCGCCGGCATTGTCGGACTCAGGGTGACGGCCGGGCCTTGACTTCAGGTTACGCGAGCGCGGCGGCAATCGAAATTCGCGTGCGCAAGCCTTTTGCTCATACTGTTGATGTCAGCACGACCGATGCTGCCGAGCGCTTCGCCGGTCCGTGGAAAACGGTTTCAATATTGTTGCCATCGGGGTCGAGCGCGAACGCCGAGTAATAGCCGGGGTGGTAGGGACGCTCGCCGGGCGCTCCGTTGTCGCGACCGCCTGCGGCCAACGCAGCCTGGTGAAACGCCTGGACCGTTTCCCGGTCCGGCGCCTGGAAGGCGAGGTGGATCCGCGTAATGTATGAATCCGCCGTGTCCACGAACAGCTCGTCGGCGTAGAAATGCCCCTTGCCTTCCACGAAGGCGTCCGCGTGACCGATCGCCGAGAGCACGGCGCGATAGAAGCGCTTGCTGGCCTCGAGGTCCTTTACGCGCAGATGAACATGGTCAACCAGTCGGCCGCGGTGAAACTCCATCTTCGACTCCTCTGAGCGGACCTCTACCAACCGTAAGTCCCCTCATCGGCGCAAAAGGTTCACCCTTGATGGTTGTCGGAAGACTTGCGCACCACGCTCTTGTCCCCAGAACTTTTCTGATAGGCGGCCGTCAACACATTAAGCTACGACAAATCCGAGGTGTGAAGATGACCAGCCTGCAAAAACGGAAGGAAACGGATGTTTCAAAGGAGCCCAGTCCAGATTGCCCGGGCCGTCTACGACGCGTATGTTCGGAAAGACCGGAATGCAATCGAGTCCCTGATCGCCGACGACTTCCACTTCACCAGCCCGCTCGACAATCGGCTCGACCGGAAAACGTATTTTGAAAGGTGCTGGCCCAACAGCGTGACGGCCGCGCGCTTCAAGTTCAACAATCTCGTGAGCGACGACGGCCGAGTCTTCGTCACTTACGAGCTGACGAAAACAAATGGCGAGCAGTTCCGCAATACCGAAATCCTGTCGACGCGAGATGGCAAAGTGTCGAGACGTCGAAGTCTATTTCGGGTGGATGATTCCTCACGAGGCGCCCGCCGGGGGTTTCGTCGATCGCCATGATTGAGTCAAGGAGGAAGCGATGAAGAAGAGCCGTAAAAAGGTCCCTCGAACGCCAGCAAAGACCCGAATTGGCGGCGTCGCCCGCAGCGTCGTGTCTCCGACGGCATGGCAGCGCGCCCGGGCCGCCATGACGGCCAGGGAAAAGAAGCACATGCTTGCCGGCGACGCGCTCGCCGCGGCGCGGCGCCGCATGCCGTGGATGAAGATCGAGAAGCGCTACAGCTTCGAGAGAGCCCAAGGGCAGGTGAGCCTGCTCGATCTGTTCGAAGGCCGCACCCAGCTCATCCTTTACCACTTCATGTTCGGGCCGAAAGTTGACGGCTGGCCCGAGAAGGGCTGTGTCGGTTGTTCGATGGTGGCCGACCAGATATGCCACCTCGACCCCGTTCACGCGCGCGACATCACGTTCGCAATGGTATCGCTCGCGCCCCAGGCGGACATCCAGCGCCTGCGCGAGCGGTATGGGTGGATACGTTGGCCGTGGTATTCGACGACCCCGCAGTTCAACCACGACCTTGACGTCTCGGATGAGAGCGGCAACAGCTTCGGGCTCAATGTTTTCTATCGCGACGGGACGGATATTTACCGCACGCATTTCGTCGCCCGCCGCGGCATCGAGGCGTTCGGAACTTCGTGGTCGTTTTTGGACGTCACGCCGTTTGGTCGACAGGAAACCTGGCAGGACGCGCCGGCCGGGACGCCCCAGGGTGAACCTTACGTCTGGTGGCGCCGGCACGGCGAGTACGAAGCCGATGCGGTCGGCGCGAGGGCCTGAGCCATGTGCCCGGCCTGCTTGATGTCGGCTGCGCTGATCGCGGGCGGTGCGACGGGTGCCGGGGAACCGTGGCGCTGATCGCGCGGAAAGTACTGCGACGTCGCCGGAATCGGCCGGCACGGCGATCCGCGCGTCCGGCCTAGTCCTTCAGGCAGGGCTGCGGAAGTATTCACTGCGGATTTCCTAGCCCGTCGAGCGCTTGGCCTCTACGTGCCGCCCGAAATTGTCGAGGATCGCCTGCCAGCCCTGGCGCTGAAGCTCCGGCGTGTTCTCGGTCTCCGCGTCGAAAGTCTCCTTCACCAGCACTTCGCCGTTGCGCTCGGCGAACGTGACCTGGACCTCGCGGCCATCGCTCATTCGGTAGTCGATCGCCTTTTTGGGCACGACACGCGTGTAGATGCCCTCGAAGTCGAAGCCCACGCTGCCGTCCTTCGCCTCCATGCGCGCGCTGAATTTTCCGCCTTCGCGCAGATCGACGCTGCTGTTCGTCGTGTGCCAATCGTCCTGGGCGGCATTCCACTGTTGGATGTCCGCCGGGTTGTTCCAGGCATTCCAGACGTCGTTGAGCCGGGCCTTGACGGCCGTCTCGACGGTGATCTTCATGGGTGTCTCCTTTTGCACCGTTGCTACACTCCTTAGTCGCGCGGCGGGGCGGAAGTTCGACACTGATGACATACGAAAACGCATGACACGGCTGACCAGTCTGGTTGAAGCATCGGATCGCGTAGGCGCGTCATCCGCCCGACTGGCGAAAGTCCGCGAGCTGGCGCAAGTCCTGCGGTCACTCGAACCGGCCGAGATCCCGATCGGTGTCCAATACCTTTCCGGTGAAGTGCCTCAGGGACGTAGCGGCATCGGGTCCGCGGCACTGCGCGAAGCCGGCGCCGGCGCGTCGCGAGCACATCTTCCCTGTCACTCGTCGAGGTCGACCGAAGCATTGCGGAGATCGCGGCTCTGCGCGGCGCCGGCGTGAGCGCACGGCGCGCCTCGGCGCTGCGCGCATTGTTCGCGCGGGCGACGATTGCCGAGCAACAGTTCCTGACGCGCCTGCTGCTCGGCGACCTTCGCCAGGGCGCGCTCGCCGGCGTGATGGTCGACGCCATTGCGGCTGCGGCCGAAGTGCCGGTGAGCGACGTACGCCGCGCGATGATGTACGCGCCCGGGCATTGGCGCGGTGGCGCAGGCCGCATTGTTCGGGAAAAGTGCTGGCCTCGCGAAGTTTCAGCTCGAGATCCTGAAGCCCATCGCCCCGATGCTCGCCCAGACCGCGGCCGATCCGGCCGATGCCCTGACTCAGCTCGGAGGCGAAGCCGCCTTCGAGTGGAAGATGGACGGCGCGCGCATCCAGGTTCACAAGTCCGGCGCCACGGTATGCATTTACACCCGCAACCTGAATGAGGTCGGCGCCTCCATCCCGGAGGTCGTGGAGCTCGTTCGAACTCTGCCCGCCCGGGAACTGATCCTCGACGGCGAAGTGCTTGCTTTCGACGCCTCGGACCGGCCGTATCCCTTCCAGGTCACCATGCGACGCTTTGGCCGCAAGCTCGACGTCGAACGCCTGCGGTCCGAGCTGCCGATGCGCGCCTTCTTCTTCGACTGCCTGCGATACGAGGGTGAAAGCCTCGCCGACCTGCCAGCGCGCGAACGATTCCGTTCGCTCGCGCAAGCGCTGCCCGGGTCGCTGCGCATCCCGCAGCTGATCACCTCATCCGCGGCGGAGGCACAGGCCTTCTACGATGCTGCGCTCGCGGCCGGACACGAGGGCCTGATGGCGAAGTTGCTGGATGCGCCGTATGTGGCCGGCAGCCGCGGCGCGAGCTGGCTCAAGATCAAGCACGCGCACACGCTGGATCTCGTGGTGATCGCTGCCGAATGGGGCCACGGTCGCCGCACGGGCAAGCTTTCGAATCTGCATCTTGGCGCGCTCGATTCCGACACCGGCCAGTACGTGATGCTCGGCAAGACCTTCAAGGGGCTCACGGACCAGATGCTCAAGTGGCAGACGAAGGAGTTGCTCGCACGCGAAACGCATCGTAACGAATGGACCGTCTACGTGCGACCGGAGCTCGTGGTGGAAATCGCCTTCAGCGACCTGCAGGCGAGTCCCCGCTATCCCGGCGGCCTCGCGCTGCGCCTGGCGCGCGTCAAGCGCTATCGCGACGACAAGGGAGCCGATCAGGCGGACACGATGGCGACGGTGCGTCGCATCTACAATCCCAAGGACTGATCATTTGGGCCTGGGCTCGTCGCGTTTCACCGTGTCCGCCTGCCGCCGGCCTGACCGCCACGCGCGAACCGCGATCCGCGAGGTGCCGCGCTACGATGCGCACTTCCCGCTGGACGGCTTTGTCGCGGTCGAGCGCAAAGTGGCTCGTGGCGTACGGCTCGTAATAGCCGATGTAGCGATCGATCGTGGCTGCGTAGTGAGCCGGCACCAGGTGCATGTCCTGCAGCCAGTCGGTGAGCGAGCGGCGCAACGTCTCGGCGCCGACCGTGTCGCCGTGCACGACAATGGCGAATCGCCGGCCGGCCAGGTGCCTCGGATAATGCCAGCCCGCGAGCTCGAGCGCCTTCGCCTTGGCCGGGTCCTTGAGTGAGGTCGTGGTCGGATCGGGATTGCCGCCGTCGGCGCAGACGAGCCGATCCATCATGAGCTTCAGCACGCTCGGCGCCTGGTACCAGTAGACCGGCGTCACGATCATGACCCCGTGCGCGGCGGCCCAGCGCGGGTAGATGTCGTTCATCCAGTCGTTGACCTGTCCCATCGCATAGTTGGGATAGCAGGAGCACGGCCAATGACAAAGCGGCATGGCTGTCGACACGCAGGCCTTGCACGGAAGAATCTGGCGACCGTATTCCGCCGTCAGCAGGCTGAGGTCCAGGAAATCGCACTCGAAACGGGCTTGACGTTCGATTTCGCGACGCGCGATCTGGGCCAGCCGGAATGTCTTCGACATCTCACTAGGGCAGGTCTGGTCGTGCCGCGCGGCACCGCTGATCAGGAGGATGCGGCTTGCGCTCTTGCGACTGCGCTGGCGCCGCTCGGCATCCCGGATCGCCTTGCGCGTCTCGAGCCAGGCGAAGGGCAGCTGGTAGTCCGGATCCTTGAAACCGGCTCCCGCCCGGCGTCTGACCGGACTCTTGCGGTAATCGTCATAAGCCGTGCCACGCGATGTCGACAATCCGTTCGATCTCGACATTGCGGCTTGCGAATGCCGGGTCGTAAAACCGCTCGCGCAGCCGCCGCACGAACTCCTGCCGCGAGAGCTGGACGCTTCCCTGTCCTTTGCGCGGCTTGAGTTTCCTGGGCGGTGGCTTTGGCATTGGTCCGGCGAACGCGGCCCGCTTATCGGTTGCGGCGTTCGACGTCTTCCTTGAGCTCCTCGTTCCGCTTCTGGTACTCCAGGAAGAGTTTCGCGAACTCTTCTTCCGATCCCGCGAAGTAGCCGATCTGCCGCACGTGTACCAGGCCTCCTTCCTCGTACATTTGCCGTGTGATCCACGCCGGATGAGCGGGATGGTCCTTCAACGTGAAGACCCAGAAGGTGCGCGTGCGCAGGTCCGAGAATGCGACGAGCTTCTTGTCCTTGAAGAGTTCTACGGTCGCCCCATGGTTCTGGCGCACTTCCTCGCCGTACTTCGCCCATTGTTCCGGGGTGATCCTGGGGGTCGGGTAGGGTTGGTATTCCTGGGCGAGGGCCGGGCTCGCCATCAGCCATAGCGTCCCCGCAACGAGATGCAACTTCACCCAGTGCATGGCTCAATTATCGCACTACCTTGAAGCCATGCGACGGCCGAAATTGTGCCCCATTTCAGCTGTCTACATCGAGCACGAAGATTTACGCGCCGCCCGCTGTCTTGAGCAGTTGCAGTTTCCAGGCCAATGCAATGCCGGATCCACGCTGGTCCGGCTGGTTCCGACGTGGTATTCCGACGCCGGATCGATTCAGTTTTACTACGCCAGCCGCAAGCTACTACCGGCCAAGACGCGCGTGTTCGTCGATTACGTCGTGGACGCTTTCCGGCACGTCACGTCGCCTGAGCAGCTATTACCTCTGGCGTAATTGAGCGCGACGTGCCTCCATCGCTACAGTGCGCCAGACCAGGAGGCAACTATGAACGACGCGGAAGAGAGCAAGTTGCGACACTTATGGCTGGGCGTACTGTCGGCTCGCGCAATCTCGTTGCTTGCCACGGTCGGCGCCATCGTTGCGGTGGCATTTTCGGTCACGGCGTTCAGCTCAGAGAGTATGCGCAGCACCGACGCCGACGTCGTCCAAGCGGTTGTCACTCACATGACTGGCGCCTGGAACGCGGGGGATGCGGCGGCCATTGCGGCCGAGTTCACGGTCGACGGCACCTTGATCGCCGGCGACGGCAGTCAACGCACCGGACGCACAGTCATCGAGCAATATTTCACCGATTTGCTGTCGCGGCTGCCCGAAGGAACCCGCTTTAGTTCGACTGTGTCGAGCCTGCGCTTTCTGCGGCCGGATGTCGCGCTCGTCCAGTCGGAGGGTGGATTTCTGATGCCCGGCGATGCGCGTGTCATGCCAGATCGGTACGGCGTGCAGTCGTTCATGCTCGTACGCGATGGTGACACCTGGCGCGCGGCATTGCTGCAACGCACGCGAATCCTGCCGCCCAAGCCGGCGGCCCAATGATTCGCGTGATCCTCACATCACGCCGTCGCCGCAGCCAGCGCCGCCGCCGTGAATTCATCCTCGGGGAAGAACGTCTCCAGCGCGAGCTCCGACAGCGTGATGTCGAGCGGCGTGCCAAACACGGTGATGGTGCTGATGAACGACAGCACGGCGTCGCCTGAACGGATGCGGAGCGGCAACGCGATGTGACCAGAGGTGGCGGGAGACTCGGCATCCGCGTCCTCCGGTTCAGAGTGGGCATGCGTCGCCGGGTAGCCGGACAACTCGGTGAGGAGATTCGCGAGCACGGGGTCAGCAGTCGCATCGACCTGTTGCCTGAGCCGATCGAGTACGTGCAAGCGCACGACTCGCAGGTTCACGATCGCGGGCGCCATGCCAGCAGGGTGCAGGGTGAGGCGTAGCAAGTTGACGGGCGGGGTCATGAGCGCCGGGTCGGCTACAGGCGCCAGCATAGCGGCCATGGCGGCATTTGCGGCGACGAGATTCCAGTGCCGGTCAACCAGGAGCGCTGGGTTCGGCTCGTGCGCCTTCAGCACGCGCTCCATCGCTTGACGCGCGACGGCGAGGTCCGGATCGTCATAGCTTCGCTCGCGGTAAACGGGCGCGAAACCGGCCGCGAACAGAAGCGCATTTCGCTCACGGAGCGGGACATGGAGATGCTCGGCAATGTGCAGCACTAACTCACGCGAGGGCCGTGCCCGGCCGCTCTCAACGAAGCTCAGGTGGCGCTGCGAGATATCCGCCTCGACTGCGAGCGTAAGCTGGGACAAATGCCGGCGCTGCCGCCAGGCCCGCAGCATCTGTCCGACCGCGGGCCTGGCTGCGACGGTTTGCCGTTCACCGAGATGTGACTTCACCGCGAGCCTCCACTTCGCGCCGATGCGCGAGTTATCGTACTCCCTGGCAACCGTCGAGAATGCACCGATCGCCGCGCCGATCAAAAGATTGCGACGGCACATCGCGGTGACGCGGTTCATGAGCGCATATCGTCAGGCAAGTGACCGCCGCCGCAGAGCGCGGAGCCCGGTCGTCTGCAGCGCGGCGAGCACGAACACGCCGAGTGCCTGGGTCAGCACGAAGGCTACTCCGAAGGAATTCGCCTCGATGGATTTCAAGAAGAGCAGGCAGATGCTTTCCACGACCCAGACGACGTTTAGCACGACGACGAGCCTGACAAGGCCGGTTCGGATGGGCTCGCGCGACCCGGTCCAAGCGACAAACGCTACCCAAGGCGTGAGTGCCCAGCCGGCGCCGAAGAGAAGCGTCTTCGGCAGCGCCGTAATCGAGGCGATCGCGGCCGCCCCGAAGATCAAGATCAGCGCCATGACGAACGAGAGTGCCGCGTCCGCCCACAGGACAAGCCGCAGGAAGAGTGGTGCATTGCCGATGTTCACATGACCTCCTTGGTATTGATTGCCGGACGGAGGCCATGCTGATCACGAAGCGGGCTGGTGTCGATTACGTCGCAGGTAATATTGTTTGCCCGCGAGGAGCGATGAATTGTCGAATGGCATTCCGGTCGTTCGATTAATCCTACAGACGTGGTCATGGAAGGATCCAAAGCAATGAGCAGCCGAGACGAAGCCGAGATTCGCAAGGTCATAGAACGCTGGGTCAAAGCGGTCAGTGCGCGCGACGTGGATGGCGTCGTGGCCGGTCACAGCGAGAACATGGTTATGTTCGACGTGCCTCCGCCCAGCGAGCTGCGAGGAATCAGCGCCTATAAGGAGTCATGGGGGCCGTTCTTCAAGTGGCAACGCGAGCACGATGGCGTATTCGAGCTCGTCTCGCTCGATGTTACCGCCGGCGTCGACGCAGCCTTTGCTCACGCGTTGCTCATCTGCACAAGCCGCCAGGAGCTGCCGATCAACCCCGACTCTTATCTCCGACTAACAGTCGGACTGATCAAGCGGGGCGACCGCTGGCAAATCGCGCACGAGCATCATTCATTCGCTTTGGCGTCTTCGGGCGAATAGTTCGTCCGTTTTGCCGTCCACGCCGTACGCTTGCAGGAGGTGGAGTTGATCGAGCCGTGTTTGGCCTCTACTGAGAGCGGACGGGGCGAGCGGCAGCTCGTACGGACGTGTTCAGTGCCACGGCGGCACGAATGAGCGCCTTCATCGGCTTTTCATCAATCTTGTCGCCCGCATGGAAATCGATGGCACGCCTGGTCTTGCCTTCAAGGCTGGAATTGAACAGGCATGAAGGATCCTCCAACGAGGCGCCCCTGGCGAAGGTCATCTTCACGGAATTCTTGTACGTCTCACCGGTGCAGATGATTCCCGCATGTGCCCATACCGGAACCCCTCCCCACTTTAATTCCTCGTCCTTTTCCTTGCTTCGAGTCCCTCTTCTTCATGTTACCTATGCACCTCGCACTGATCGATCGTCCGAAAGAAGGAGGACCGGTTTCTTGGCCTTCGCCGGTTTCCTGGCCATTGCGTTCACCCTTGTCCGCCGGCACCTCGCGCGCTCCGCCACTTCGCGGCATACGGCAGCACAAACATGTACAGACCGGTAGGAAACAGCAAGAAGAGCGGGATCAGCACCAGGAGGTACACCCAAAAGGCCGGTTCCTCACCTCCCATCAAGGCGAAGATGTTGACGATGAAGCCTGCCGTAAAGGCGATGGCCATCCAACGGTGGAATTGCCTGATCCACGTACTCCAATTCATCAGGATCTCCTGTTTAGACGAGAATTGCGCCGACAGGCTTCAGTCTGTCCGCGCCAAGACGAGTTCCAGCTTCGCGAAGAACTCCCGCCACCCGGCGTGAGCGCCTCCGAAGGCTTGCTTCTGATCCGGCCGGAAGCCCGACTGCTCCATGCGCAGGCGAGTTCCATTGCGAGTTGGGGTGAGCGTAAAGGTCACCACGCTCTGCAGATTGTAGGCCGCATCGTCGTGCGCAAAATTCCAGGTGTAGGACAGCTTCTCGTTCGACTTGACGGCGAGGACCAGGCAGTCCAACACGCCGCCCCAGTCTCCTCGAAGATTGAAGCGATGGCCCACGTCTGGCTTGAAGTCGTTCTTCATTAGCCACTCCTCGATCAGGTGTGGTTGCGTGAGCGCGCGCCAGATCTTCTCCGGCGGATGAGGTATCTCCCGCTCGACAACGACTGTGCGCGCTTCGGTCGCCGTACTGGTCATTGGTCCATCCTTTTGAGCAGATCTTCCAGTTTGTCGAAACGGCCTTGCCAGAACCCGGCCATTTGGCTTGTCCAGGAGATCAGCGGGGCCAAAGCGCCGAACTGCGCGCTGTAGTGCGTCTCGCGACCTTCATGTCGGTCGCGAACCAGCCCTGCCTGCTTCAGGACGCCAAGATGCTTTGAGACGGCCGGTTGCGAGACCCCGGCCCGATCCGTCAGAGCCCGGACCGTCTTCTCTCCATCGCGGCACAGTCGTTCGAAGAGAGCCCGTCGAGTCGGATCGGCGAGCGTTCTGAAGAGCACATCGCGAGCATTCGGCACTTTGTGATCCATAACCCGCTGGCTATTGATTGATATATAACCATCAAGTTATGGGTGAGTCAAGCAGAAACGCGATGGTCGCATCGGAATTCCTCACCGATCGTACAAGTCCAGCGGCTCGATGCCCTGCTCGCGGCAGTAACACTGGTACTCGGCAAGCTGAGTCGCGGCGGAAGCGCGGGAGCGAACCGAGCCGCCGGGACCGAGAAATTCGACGGTCCCCATGACAACGATAAACGCAGTCATCGGCTCGTCGCCGACAATCTTCCACCAGTCGGTGTTTCCGGGCGGCCTCGTAAACGTAGTCTCCCGGCCCGATCACTTCGCCGGTGCAGAGCTTGCGGCTGCCAGTCAGATTCCAGGCCTGGATCTCGCCGGTGTGGCGATGTAGCGGCATCGAGACGCCCGGATTCATGCGGAGGAGTTCGACAAAGCCGCGGTCGTCGGCAAAGAAGCGCAGTGGCTTGGACCACTTGCCGGGTGTAGAGGAGGGGATCCAGGGCAACTGCTCGCTGTTCGCGAATCGGGCGGGCATGTATTGCGGGTTGCCTGGACGGAGGTATCCGGGAATGTCGTTAATGGCACTTACTCCTTTTGTATCCTGAGTTGCCCTCAGGCCGCGACCGCGCGCAGGTAGCGCTCGAATGAGCCATCCACCGCCGCGCGGCCACCGCCGATGATGTTCAAGCCCCAGCTATAACCGTAAACATCCTCGAAGCGATAGCCCGCGAGCCGCTCGCGCATCGCGCGCACGTCGCTGGGCGGCATCGGAATGTAATTCGGATAGCTGAACATGAAGCTGACATGCCGGCGATCGGCGACAACTTGCAGCGCATCGCCGGAGAAGAGGGCGCTGCCTTTGCGAGGACCGCTCTTCCAGTGGAGTGCAGTGCTGCCGGGGAAGTGTCCGCCGCAGCGGATCAGTGTGACGTCATCGGACAGCCGGCGCGTGTCGCCGTTCCAGAATTCGATGCGCGGCGAGGGACGTTGCACCCATTCCCGATCGGCCGCGTGCAGCAGGATGGGTACGCCGCCGAGCGCGTCGCTCCATTCGACCATCGATGAATAGAAATGCGGGTGAGAGATCACGATGCGGCGTACGCCGCCGCGCACCTGTAGTGCAGCGAGAGCCTCGTCGGTCACGAGGCTGACGCATTCCCACAGAATGTTGCCTGCGCCGGTCGTCAGCAGCAGCGCGCGCTGCGGGATGGCGAAGCCGGATGGCATGCCGATGGCCAGCAGACTGTCGTCCTCTTCGATGCGCAGGCGGTAACGCCAGCCGAGGCTCTGATGGGTGGTCCAGCGTTGGCCATCCGGGCCGACGTACTGGCGATCGTCCTCGCAGATCGGGCAGCGTTGCGGCGGCGTTGCCGACTCGGCGTACTGCGTACCACAGGTCTCGCAGATAAAGCAGGTCATGGCGGCTCCTTATTGGACCGGCGCCGGACAGCGCTGGTTGAAGAGGGCGGCACGCGCCGCCGCCGACAGGTCCTGCGCCTGGGATTGCGAGTAGACGTCCTCGACGCCTTCGTAGATGCGCTGTGTCGCGGGCCGCGCTGCGATGCGATCGAACCAGCGTTGCAGGTTCGGATGTGCGCCGAGTTCCTGTCCGTGCGGACGATTCGGCACGATCCAGGGATAGCACAGCGACGTCGGCGAGCGAGAATTCGTCGCCCGCGAGGTAGCTGCGTCCGGCGAGGCGACGGTCGAGCACGCCATACAGGCGGGCGAGCTCGCGCGTGTACCGCGAAATGCGCCGCGTCCACGCGCTCCGCGGCGTAGACGCGGAAATAGCCGGCCTGTCCGGCCATCGGGCCGAGCCCTGAAACCTGCCAGAAGAGCCACTGCAAGGCCTCGAGCCGCGCGCGCGGATCGGCCGGCAGCAGCCGGCCGGTTTTCTCCGCGAGATAGAGCATGATCGCGCCGGACTCGAATACCGGCTGCGGTCCGCCGCCGTGCAAGGGCGCGTGATCCACGATCGCGGGGATCTTGCCGTTCGGCGAGATTGCGAGGAATTCCGGGCTTGTGCTGCTCGCCCGACGACAGGCGGACCGGAATGATGCGGTAGCTGCGATGCCGGCCTCTTCGAGGAAGAGCTGTGCCTTGAGGCCGTTCGGCGTCTGGCTGAAGTACAGGTCGATCATGGGGCTCTCCGGAGATCCTGCGAAGTCGCTTTCTTGAGCCCTACGCTAGGCGTAATCTGACCCCCTAAGTGGGCCAGTTTATTTGAGATTTCATGGAGCCAGTTTTCCCGCTGGACCTTGAACTCCCGCGCCGCGGGAAGGGCACGCTCGACCGAGGCGCTGCACCAGCAGCTTCGGGACGCCATCCTCGACGGGCGCCTCGCGGCGGGTGCTGCCGCTGCCGGCCGACGCGGCGTGCTGCAGCGGCGCTTGGCATCGCGCGCAATACGGTCGTCGAACGTCTATGACCTGCTCGTCGCGGAGGGATACGCTGCAGCCGCGCCGTGGGGCGAAAGCCGGTCGTCTCCGGAAATCGCGCGGCGCCGCGATGCGGCATCCGCCGACAGAGCGTCGGCGCCGATCCGAGCTCTTGAGTTCACGCTGGCGCACGCCGTTCCTGCCGTTCACGCCTTCCGCGCGACCCGCCAGGACGCAGCTTCCGGCTCGGCGTCCCGGACCATCGCCATTTTCCGCATGACGATCTGGCGGCGCCTGACTGCGCAGGCGCTGCGACCGTTGGTCGCAGCAACCGTTCCGCTATGCCCCGACTCGAAGGGATCACGGCATTGCGCGAGGCGATCGCACATCACGTCGCTTTCGCGCGGGCGGTCTCCTGCAGCGGCCGACGACATCGTCGTGACCTCTGGCGCGCAGCAGGCCTTCGACCTGCTGGCGCGCGCTACTCGTGACGCCTGATCGCACGCGTCGTCGCCGTCGAGGAACCGGGCTATCCGCCCTTGCGCGCGGCCTTCGCGGCGGCCGGCGCGAGACTCGATGCCGGTGCCCGTCGACGACGAGGGCCTGTGCGTCGATCGCCTGCCTGTCGACTGCGCGCATCGTCTGCGTCACGCCATCGCACCAGTCGCCCACCGGCGTCGCGCTTTCGTTGCGGCGGCGCGCGGCGCTGCTCGACTTCGCCGATCGCCGCAACGCTATCGTGGTCGAAGACGACTACGATGGCGAGTTCCGCTTCGGCGGACGCCCGCTCGATGCGCTGCAAACGCTCGACCGCGACGCGCTCGTCTTCTACGTCGGAACCTTCTCCAAGAGCCTGTTCCCATCGTTGCGCAAGGGCTTCGTCGTCGACGCCGGCTGGGCGCGCGACGCCCTGGTCACCGTCAAGCAATGCGCGGATTCGCACAGCGATGCGATCACGCAATCGGTGCTCGCGGCGTTCATCGGCGACGGACACCTCGCGCAGCACTTGCGGAGAATGCGCGCGATCTATGCCGCGCGGCGCGAGGCCTTGCTCGAATGGCCTGCAACGGGAGCTGAGCGTTTGGCTCGAGCCGATTCCGTCGGAAGCCGGCCTGCACCTGGCGGCGCGCATCCGCCGGGCCGCCATCGGCCCAAGCCTCATCGCCAAAGCGCGCCGCCTGACGCCAGGCGTTGTGTCGCACGCCGACTATGCGATGGGACCTGATTGCCCGCCGGCCCTGACATTCGGCTACGGCGTCATCGACGCGGACGAGATCCGGCCGGCGCTGGTCGCGGTTGCGGCGTGCGCTGGAGGTGTAGGATCACTGCACCGCGGCGTCGGTGCGCGTCAGTTTGAACAGCCGGTCTGCGTTCTCCCAGCGGATCTTCCGTTTCTCCTCGTCGGTCAGGTCCAGCCGCTCGAGCGCGTCGACGGCCTGCTTCAGCGACATCTGAGGAAAGTCCGAGCCGAGCAGCAGGTTGTCGATGCCGACGTTGCGCAGCGTCCAGACGAATTCCGCCTCCAACGGCGAATCTGCCACCAGGACGACCGTGGCCGAGATGTCGAAGTGGAAATTGTCCGCGAGGAGGTCCTTGGCGGTCCGCGCCAGCGCAAGGATGTTCCAGAACCGGAATTCCAGCGCCCCGAGGTGGGCGAAAATGAACTGGGTCTTCGGATACTTCAACGCCAGATTGAACAGCTTCTGGTTGTCGCCTGGCACGATGTTGGCATTGTCCATCAGCACGACGAAGCCGAGTTCGCCCGCGCGCTTGCACAAGGCGAGCACGCGTTCGTCCGCCGCATCGAACTGCTGGGTATGGGGATGCAGCTTGATGACTTTGACGCCGAGGCCGGCGAGCCGCTTCAGCTCGGTCAAAGCAGCGTCGCCGTCATAAGGGTGAACGGAGGCGATGGGCATCAGCTTTGGGTAGCGCTTGGCGAGCGCGATGAGCTCATCGTTTTTTGCGCGGGTGTGAGCCAGCTCGCCGCGACGTGCCATGTGGATTCCGCCGAAGCCCGTGACGTGCTGCCCCGTGGACTCCACCTGGGCCAGATACTCCTTCACTGACTGCTCGCCATTCCATATGTGGACATGGACATCGAAGATCCGGTCTTCGGCCTGTGCCACACACGAAAGCGACAGTAAAAGCAGTCCGAGCAGGGGTCGTATCCTCATCTCAGGGCAGGACACCAAGTTCATCGAGCGAGCGGTGCAAGTCCGCCGCGTCCCGATACACGCGATACGCGCCGGCAGCTAGCAGCTCGTTCTCACCGTATCCGCCGCTCAGGAGCCCGACGCTCAGCATGCCGGCGCGCCGGGCTGCCAGCAGATCCCAGACCGCATCGCCGACCACGTAGCACTCATCCTGCTCCACTCCAAGCTGCTGCTGGCATGCCAGGAACAGGTCTGGCTCGGGCTTCGCTCTCTTGACGTCGCGGCGTTCGATCACGACGGTCTCCGCACCGATGCCGAGCGCCTCGAGCGACAGGTCAATTTCTGGGCGGCTGCCGGAGGTCGCGATGCCGAAGCGGATCTCCTGCGCGCGCAGTGTGCGAATCAGCGCGACGGCCCCGGGCAGCGGACGTCGTTCTGGCAGGAATTCCCGAAACAGCTCGCCATGGCGCTTCAGCAGCACTTCTTCCTGCGCGGCATTGATCTCGCGCCCGAGCTCGCGGGCCGCCGCGCGCGCGGCGAGCCCGCCGCTCATGCCGATGCGCCGATGGATGCGCCACCCGTCGATCGCGAGACCGCTTTCCGCGAATGCCCGCTGCCAGGCGAACACGTGCGCATAGACCGTGTCGATCAGCGTGCCGTCGAGGTCGAAGATGAGGGCCTGCATGGAATCAGTCCTTCAGGAGAGACACGACCGACAGTGTGACGAAGAACCCGTAGAACACGGCGATCCCCACGAGCTCCGCACGCCGCCATCGGGGTTGGAAGTACGTCGCCTGATTGTCGTAGAACTTGCTCATGGACGAATTATTTAATGCACCCGTCCTGCTGCGGCGAAGGATTCCATTTTGCATAGCGTCCAATACACAGCAAGACATTGCGACCGGGAATTCACGCCAGAATGGAGCAAGGGCCATGAAAGGAACCATTGGAACAATTTACAAGGCTGCGGCCGCCAGCGTAGCGCTGGCAGCGACGCCAATTACCCCCGCCACCGCCGCCCCGCCTGAGCCGTTCAAGCAGACGAACATCCACTTCGAGACGAACGCGTCGGCTTGCGACATGGGCATTCAGATGAGCTTCGATACGGACGGTGTAACGGAGGGCGAGGTTGAGGATCCGAACGAACAGGAAGTCTTCCGATTTCGGGTCGATATTCGGCCTGGAGGGCACCCATGACCTGACCGAAAGCTTCCAGGAACGCGTAGAGCCGCCGATCATCGATCTGGAGACTGCGCTCGGCTGCGAGCCCGCCGACGATGCGATTTCGCTGAATGAACTGTTTGCCAGGTGGCCCGCCGGGACGTACGAATTCGATGGCGAGAGCGGGGGAGTGGAATTTGAAGGCATCGCGAAGCTCACGCACAAAATTCCTGCCGGCCCTGAAATCACCGCGCCGGAAGACGGCGCAGTCGTGCCCCACGACGCGAACCTCCTCGTGAAGTGGAATAAAGTGACTCGCCCGATCCTCTCTGGTCTCGGGCCGGTCGAGATCGTGGGCTACCACGTAGTCGTCGTGGACATTACCAACCCGGTGTTGGCACCTGGAAAGACAAAAACCGCGCTCGACGCCGATCTCTCGAAGACAGAATTGACCTTCCTGGTGCCGAAGCAGTACCTCGAGCCGAACAGAATTTATGAATTCGAGGTCCTGGCAACCGAGAAGGGTGGCAATCAGACCATCACGGAAGGGGGTATTTTCTGCACGCAACCGATCGCTCCTGCAAATTGTGAGGAGCCGGAATAGGACAACGCGACATTCGATTCGTCGCCCGGATTAGAACCTTCGCGGCGACTGACGGAACTCACTGACGTACCGATCAAAACAATTGAGGTGCGTCATGGCGTCGGTCCGCATGCCGATCTGCACGATCTGCCATGCCGGGGCCGCCGCACCGCAGGGCCTGCGGCTTGAAGAAGGTATGTCGCACGCGATGCTCGTCAACGTTCATCTGCGCAAGCCGCCAGGCGGCACCGGAACTCTCCCGCGGCTACCTGCGCGAGCTCGGTGCGCGCAACGGGCGCGCGCTACGGTAGGACCTCATCTTGGCCGCCGTGCCACAAGTTTCCATGGCGCACCAGCGCCTGGATCCGTTTTTCGTGTTGTCCACGAACAGCCAGCCGCATGCCGGACAGGCCTTTAGATGCCCTTGCGATTCGTCCCGCAGCCGTGCCAGCGTGGAAGTGGCGATTCGGAACATCACCACGCGCCAGTCGGAGGACGCATGAGTGACAATGATTCCGCCCTGCGGCGCCGCGCGCAGAATGCTATCGGCCCAGCCTTCGCGCAGCCAACGCTGGAGATCGCGCCGCGCCCGCGCGGGGGCGGCCGTACCGGCGAGCCGTGCCGACAGCAGCGCGTGGATGGCTTCGCGCAGGACGACGACGTCCGTGAGTAGCCGTACGCACCGGCGCGCCGACCGTGGAATTGTCGGCCTTTCGTGCGCCGAGAGGAGCCCCGCACGCCGGCTCCACTCGACAAACCGTTCGGGCGTGGAGAGATAATCCTCACGCCGCGCCGACTTCCGGTCGTGGATCGTGTTGACGAAGTCAAGGCAAGCCTCGCCCCCGTCCATCCGTATGTCGCCGATCGGGCGTTCGTCCACGGGCCGGCATCCGCCACTTGACGTTACCATCAAAACGAGTTTTGATGGTAACATCGAAAAGGACCGGACCCAATGGCAATCCTCCGGGAATGGCGTGCCCTGGTCCGCCGCGAGCTGGCGGGCGAATATGCGGACTACGTGCGGCGCACCGGGCTGGCTGCCTACCGATCCACGCCTGGCAACATGTGGGCGGCCGTCGCCATTCGGGAGGTGAATGCGCGGTCCAGCGAGATCGTGACGCTGAGCCTGTGGCGATCCTTCGAGGCGATCAAGTCCTTCACCGGGAACGATGTCTCGCACGCACGTTATTTCCCGGACGATGACCGCTACCTTCTCTCGAAGCCGGAAGCGGTCCTGCACTACGAATGCGAATACTTTGCAGGGGCGCCGAACGAATGCTGAACCGGCGCGGCATGCTAGGCGCCATCGCGGGCGCCGGCATCCTGGCAGCGGCGACGGGCGCTGCGCGAGCGACAACTCCAGGCGCGCCGGCGCGTGCCGCATCCGAACGCGTCAAACCGCGCGCAATGCCGAATGGTGGCGTCGTCGCCGTACTGGCGCCCGCGTCGCCGGCATTTCGCCGCAGCGATATCCTGCGCGGCCAAGCGGTGTGGGCCGGGGCCGGCTATCGCGTGCGGGTGGACGAGAACGTGTTCTGGACCGACGGCTATCTTGCCGGCGCACCCGAAGCGCGCGCGAAAGCCCTGCAAGCCGCATTCCTCGATCCGGACGTGGATGCCATCCAGGTGGCAGGCGGCGGGTTCGGCTCGACGCAGCTGATCCCGTTCCTCGACTTCGACGCCATCAGACGGCATCCGAAACCCTTCATCGGGCGATCGGATATCACCGCGCTGCACCTGGCGCTCGACCGGCTCGCGGGGCTCACGACTTTCTACGGCCCGGGCCTTGTAAGCGTGGCCGCGCCGAACGGTTCGAAGTTCACCGAAGAAGGGCTGCTGCGCGCGATGTCGCAGAACGCACCGCTCGGGACGCTTCCGCGCCATCCGGCCGATGCGTTCCTGCTGACGGTGACCGAAGGACGTGTCACCGGCGAACTGAAGGGCGGGTGCCTCTGGCCGATGTGCAAGGCCATCGGCACGCCTTGGGCGCCAAAACTGGACGGTGCGATTTTGTTCATCGAAGAAGTGGACGAGCCGCCCTGGAGCATCGATGCGCACCTTACGCACCTGCTGCAGGCCGGCCTGCTCAACCGCGTGGCGGGCATTGTCATCGGCCGCATGGTCAATTGCGACTGGTCGCCCGAGCGGCCTGAGTATCCGAGCAACCTGTCGCTCGACGAGGTCATCCAGCGGCGGCTCGGGCCGCTGGGCGTGCCCTGCCTCTACGGAATCCCAGTGGGGCACGAGCAGGACACGCTGACTATTCCGTTGGGCGTGACCGCAACCCTCGATGCCACGCGCCAGACGCTCGAAGTCCGCGAAACCGCCTTTGCGGACTGAGTACGGCTTATCGCAACAATGACGCCATCGTCACATCGAACCCCTTTACTGGAAGCGGCAATGGCAACACGCGCGGGAGTCGAATTTCTGCCAGCGAGTCCAGCAGGCACCTCGGCACAACCATGCGGCTAGCTTTCGAAGCGGCGTCTCACGAGCGCAGCCCAGGAGCAACAGGCAGATTGCAGCTGCGTGCCATGGTCAGGTCATTTCTGCTCCTTCGCACCGCAGTCGGAGTTTCAGACGAGTCCGGCGCCGAACAGGCGACCGTGAAAGGCGAGAAACGCCGCGTAAGCGGCAATCGCGATGGCCGGTCGCAGCAGGCCGATCTCACGCAGCGCGGCTCCGAGCTGGTTGCGGCCCGATGCGATCGCGGCGAACGGTATGTTCGATGTCGCCTCGGCAAAGCGGTGCCAGTCATCCCCGAAGCTGCGCCGGCGCTTGGCATCGATGGCGGCCGTGCCGCCGAGCGCCAGCACGAGCAGCGAGCCAAAGAAGATCAACGAGGCCAGGTCGCCGTTTGCGACCAGGTGCACGAACGCCCACAGCGCGACACCCCAGAGAAATGGGTGGCGCGTGATGCGGACCATGCCGCGCGCAATCCCTGTACCTTGCGCAAGCGTCGATTCCATGCCGACGCGGGTCGGACTGGCCGTGGCAAGTCCGATGACGACGAACAGGAATGCAACGAATACGAACATCAACGCCAGGGGGCGGATGCCAGGCAGCGGCGCCCACAGTTCGATGGCCGGCGCGCGCGCGTAGGCCCGGCTCATCCAGACGAGCCCGACGAGGGAGGCGAGCGCGAACGCACCACGGTACGGACCCTCACGCATGAGAGTCACGAGTCGGTCACGCAGCCGCGTTCCGGAAACGCCGAAATGGATCAGGAGAAAGAATGCACTCGCCGCGATGAGGGACAACATCGAAGAGGCTCATCTTTGCCAGGTGCGAGCACTTTACGAGCTTCGAGTCGTAGCGCATAGCGGCCGCCGTGGGCAGTCGAAACGATTGCAACGCCGCGCCGGTCGGCGCGATGATGGGCCGTCGAAGTCACCAGGCGAGTAATTCGTTGCCCACCGTCCTCGTCACCGGTGCGAACCGCGGTCTCGGCCTCGAGTTCGCGCGCCAGTACGCCGCCGATGGCTGGCGGGTCTTCGCGGCCTGCCGGGCGCCGAGCGCCGCCAAAGAGCTGCAAGGGCTCGCCGCCGAAAGCGGTGGGCGCATTCGCGTCCTCGAAATGGACGTCACGGACACGGCGAGCGTCCGGGCGGCCGCAACCGAACTGAATGGCGAGGCGATCGATCTCCTGCTGAACAACGCAGGCGTCGGCAGTCCACGCAACCAGCGGATTGGCAGTCTCGACTACGCCGCCTGGGCGAAGGTGCTCGACACCAATACGCTGGGACCCATGCGGGTCGCCGAGGCGTTCGTCGAGAACGTCGCGAAGAGCAGCCTCAAACGGATTGTCACGATCACGAGCGGCATGGGATCGATCGAAGACAACACTTCCGGCGGCTCCTACGCGTATCGCAGTTCCAAGGCGGCAGTGAACATGGTGATGAAAAGCCTCGCGATCGACCTCGCGCAGCGCGGCATCACCTGTGTCGTCGATGAATCCCGGCTGGGTGCGCACCGACATGGGCGGACCGGGAGGCAAGCTCATGCCTGCGGAGAGCATCAAGGCCCTGCGATCCGTCATTGCATCGCTCGACTCGAAAGATTCCGGCCGATTCCTGAACTGGAACGGCAAATCCTATCCCTGGTAGCACGCTGCGTCGGGGCAGCGACCCTGCTACTGCGGAATCAGAGTGTAGTCCGCCGGCGGCAGGAACAGATCGTCGGCGAGCGGACCGATCTCGACCGACTCGGTGGTCGTGGTCATCGACAGGCCGCCGAGGCGCGACATCAGGCCACCCATCATGCCTTCGCCCTGGGTCTTGATGTCCATCTGCGATTCGTAGGGTACGCCGCCAAGTTTCGCGAACTCCTTGTACATTTCCGCCATCGCCTTGGCCTGTCCCGGCGATCCTTTGGCCGCGCGCGGATCGGTGAAGATCCATCCCTTTTCGGCGGCTCCGTTATAGAAGGCCGCGTACTCCTCGGTGCCGGGTGCTCCCTTCGCGATCCACGTCACGCCGCTCAGCACCATCGTCACCGCCATGCCGCCTTCGCCGCCGATGGTGGCGGGCACGACGATCTCCATGTCATAGCCCTCCGCGGTTTGACCGGCAATCGACTTCGTCTGGCCGTTGGGCTTGATGGACGAACGCATGCCTTCGGTCGAGACCGACTTCGACAGCTCTTCTGCGAAGGCGGCCATGTCCCATACGTCGGCCTCCATCCGCTTCGAGTCGAGGACGTACATCTTCTGATTCTCGACGTCGAAGATCGTGATGTGATTCTTCTTGCCCAGCACGGATTCGACGCGCATCTTCAGTCCCTTGATGTACGTGGTGCTCGGCGTGTTGGCCGACATGCCGAGTCCCTTGCCGGTGCCCGTGGCTTTCATCGTGACGTCTGCGTACGCAGGCGTCCAGGTCACGAACGCGAGAACAGCGGCCAACATCATGCGTGTCATTCCAGTCATCCTCTTCTCGATTGTTATCCTTGATAGGCCGTCGCCAGCTCTTCGCCGCAACCGCGGAAAATCCGGCCGTTCAGCGTGACGGAGACGGTCGCCGTAAACGGTCTTCCGCTCATGGAGTCGGTGCACGCCACGGGCACGATCACGACGAGGAGGTCATTCTCCTCGGTGACGGCATGGTAGGTCCGGGTGCCGGTGCTGGAATCCACCTGCAGTCGGGTGGCCGGCGTAACGGCCATGTCGCGGCCGTAATCGTAGGTGAAGCGCATCTCCGCGCCTTTCCGGATCTCCAGCTGCCAGCCGGGCTCCTGTCCGAGTGCCCGGAAATCGCGATCGCGGGCGAGCTCGAAGAAGACGCCGTCCCACGGCGCCAGCGCGCGGTTCGAGTCGATCTCGAGGAGCCGTGCGCCGAGCGCCGGCCAGAGTGAGCCGCCGCACGTGACTTCCAGCAGGGTGATCTGATCCCGCGAGGCGATCGGCTTCAGGCTTCCGGGCGGGAGTTTGAACTCACTCGCGAGGTAGGATCCTGCCGGTACGCGCCGCGTCGCGTATCTCGGCCCGCCGCAGCGTTGGCCCGACGAAGTCGCGGTATTCGCAGTCAGTCGCACGGTCTCGCCGTAGCGCGCCCTGGCCTCGTCGTTGCTGAGCGCACTGGCGCCGGGCAGGTGATGCCCCACGACGGTCCAGATGCCGGCCAAGGGCGGCGTTTCCGTCGCAGCCGCGCGTTCGATCGATTGCGCTGGATATTCCGCCATCGCTTGCATGGCCGAGAACCGAAGCGGCTCTGGCCGGCTGGCTGCGTAAATCTGCAGCGCCTCTCCTTCGATCTCGAAGTGTTCGGCTTCCCGCAGCGCCGCGAAATACGCATCTTCCTGCCGCATCGCGGCCTCCGCGCAGGCCATGCGCGTCGCCGCGATTCCGCCGAACTGGATCGTGCTGCCCTCGATGGTCACGACGCCGTTGAAACGGTTGCACGAACCATTACCGCTCGCCCGGCCTTCCGACGGGAATTCGAGCGTCGCCTGCGTGCGATCCGGCACGGCGGCGCCCGCGAGGTTCTCGAGTCGCCAGGCCGTTCCCCACAAGGCAACGGTCGCTTGTGCAAATTCCGCTTGCTGCGCGACGTCGGCCCGGTTTTCGTCCGGAATGGCGTCCATCGGAAGTTGTTTTGCCGGTTCGAACAGGATCTCGACCGGCTCGCCGGGGCTGTGCATCCGGATCCGGAACGCGTATTCGCTCAAGGCGAGAATGTCGGTGCGGTATTCCTGGCCTTCCTCGATGATCGTCAGGCGGCCGTCGTCATAACGCCAGGCGCCGAACGCAGGCGTCGATTGTGATGAAGCCATGACGAGCGTGCCGTCCGAGAGAAATACGCGCAGCGACCCGCGTGCCACCTGCCCGGACTCGGCGACCTGCCAGACCTTGTTGACGAAAGAGGGGCTTGCCTCCGCGGGGACTTGTCTCGCGGGCGGAGCCGGTTCCGCCGTCGGCGCCGGCGTCGGTTTCGTTGGCTCCGGCCGATCGCAGGCGACGATCGCCAGCAACGAAACGAGAATTGCGAGAGGTCGAGCGTCCATGCGGACTCCCTGGATGCGTCGGTCCGTCGACTAGCCTACTCCCGGCGGGAATGCCGGGATACAGTCGGTCATCCGGAGGCCTCCTTCATCGACGCGTTATGGCTGGAATAATCTGCCCGCCGATGAAGTTGTTTCCCCACTGGCTCCAGATTCCGCCCTGCATGTAATTGCCGCCGGTAAATACGACCACGAGCTGGTGGTCCGGCACAACGACGAGTTGCTGCCCGCCGTTCCCGGTTGCAGCGTAGACCGGTATCGAGCGCACATTGCTGAGGTGCCAGGCGAGAGCGTCGTCCGCCTCGCCGTAGTAGTCCCCGAATTCTTCCTGGGAATACCCGGTCGTCGCGGGCGAGATATGGATTCGCGCCGCGGTGGAGTCCTTCACCCATTTCGCATCCACGATGCGTTTGCCATTCCACATGCCACCGTCGAGGTACATCTGACCGACCTTCAGCAGGTCGCGTGGCAGCAAAAATGCGCCGCCGCCGAGATAGCCCTCGTCGGTGGGCATCAGATTCCAGTGCCATTCGCCAAACTGAAGCGGCCGCGCAATATGCTTCTCGAATAATGCCGGCAGCCACATGCCGGTCGCCTGCGTCAGCACGGCGCCCATCAGGTTGATATTGGCCGAGCAATAGGCATAGCGCTTGCCCGGCGCATGCGCCATCGGCAGGTTGAGCGTGTACTTCCACCAGTCTGGCTGCTCGCGCTGCGTTTGCATCGTGTTTTCGTTGCCGGGAGATGCGTCGTCGTTGTCGTTGCAAGCGAGCCCGGCGGAATGCGTCATCAGGTGGGCGAGCGTGATCTCCGCTTTGCGCGGGTCGCGGTGCGCGAATGGACCCATGTCCGCGAGCAACTCGTAGACCTTGGTGTCGGGTTTGATCTTCGCGCCCTCGCGCATGGCGGCGCCCATCAGCACGGAGGAGAATGTCTTGCCCGCCGATCGCAGATCGTGCGGCGTGTTGCGCGTGTGGCCGAAGAAGTATTCCTCCAGCACGAGCGTGCCGCGATGCGCGACGAGTAGCGAATGGATCAGCGACGGCCTCCGGTCAGCGGGGTTCGACCTGATGATCGCCAGCACCATGCGCTTCAATGCTTCTTCGTCGAGACCCGTCGTGCCGGCGCGCGCGGTCTTCCACCCATCGCCAAGGTCGGGCGGCGGAACATAGGCATAAGCCTGTCCGCCGGGCGGGCGCGGAAAGAAGTTCGCGACCTGCTCGGGCGCGCGGCGCGTCAGTTCGATGTCTCGGTCCAGATCCGCCCAATGGATGCGCAGGCGATCTGGATTGGCGATACGTTCGCCCTCCATCCGCGGCGCATCGGAGGCCGGCTCGGTGCCCGCCGTGAAGCGGACTTTTCCGCGGGCCTCCGTCACCAGGTACTGCATTGCGGGTCCGCGCGAGTTCTGCTCGGGATTGCGGAAGGCCGCGATCAGCGCGCCCTGGTCGTTGCGCTCGATCTTCAGAAACAGCGTGAATGGATCCTCGAGCGCGCGCACCGTGCCCTGCCACTTGTCAGCGCCGGCCTTCGACAGCACCAGTGGCGTCGCGAACGACTGGCTCGAGCCTTCCGGAAAGCGGGGGTCGTCGGTGACGGCCGGCCGGATCCAGAATCCGCGAATCGCGCCGGTCTCCGTCATCGCGCCGCGGAAGCGGCCGCGGTCATCGGCGAACGCAAAGCGGATTCCTTTTTCATCGGGCTTGAAGTTCGTGGTCATGCCGGCGAGGCCCGCACGCCAGCTTTCTGCCGCACGCTCGATCGTGATCTCGCCGCGCAGCGGCTTGGCAAATTCGGTCTCGTATGACCAGAAGCCGGGCAGCCAGTCTTCCGCCGCGACGGGGGCGGGCGTCTGGGTGTACCCGAAAGACGCATACGCGAACAGAAGCCAGACAACGAGTCCGCTCAGCCGCGAGCGACGCTCATAATTCATTTCAGCGACCAAGCGCATCCGCGCATGGTATCGAATCGCGGCCCCGCTTTGACGCAGGATCTACAAATCAATGAATGCTGCGGACCTCGGTCGCCTGGATAACGGCGAGCGAACGGGCGCTTGTCTCAGCCAGCGCCATGAGGCACAGGCAGCCGGAGCCTGCGCTTTCAGGCAATTCGTACAGTTGAAGGTACCGGCCGTCCTCGAAATTCCATTCGGCAATTTCCGGCGCGGGCCGCGCGTCAGGACCGCGGCCAAGGAGCTTCGAATACCAGTCGATCGCCGCCTGGAGGTCCTTGACTGCGAAGGTTTCGCTTGAAGCGAATGGTTCCATGACAACTCACTTCATCTCATGGAAAGGGCCATAAGCGTATGGGCTTTCCGGCGCTTTTTGCTGGCGGTTGGAGTAATTGATTGTAGGCGATATCTGGCAGGCGACTGACTACTGACCAATTAGATGAGTTTCGCGCCCCAGTCGAGTCGTCGCTCCTGGGCGCAGGCTTTGATGAGCGCCGCGAGCCTGCGGGCACGCGTCTCGGATTTCCTGGCGCTCATGACCCACCAGTCGACCATTTTCTTGTAGCCCGGCGGCAATGTGCCGTAGTACTTCCAGGCTGCGGCATTCCGCCTGAACTCTCGGATCCCTTGAGGCGAGAGTTGCACCGGCGTTTTTTGCTCATACGACGCCCTGCCGGATTTTGTCCTGCTTCTGGCTTTAAATGCCGCGAGTCCGGCGGCCTTCACGCGGCCGGCTGCTTTGAGCGCGGAAATGCGACGGATGTTGATGTTGCTCCAGTGTGAGCCGCGCCGGCGCGGGGTGAACCGGATCTGGTAGCGCTCGTCGTCGATGCGATGCCGGACACCGTCGATCCAGCCGACGCAGAGGGCCTCGTCCACCGCTTCGGGCCAGGTGATGCTGGCGACGCCGGTTTCCTTCTTCATGAAGCCGACGACGAGTACCTGTGCTGTCGCGGCGTGCTTCGCGAACCAGCGCCGGAGCGCTGGCGCGTTCGCGAAAAAGACAGGGTGTTGTGACACGGTCGCTTCGAGCTAAGGAATGATCGCCAGGAACAGGAATACAACGAACAAGACCAGGTGCACCGCGCCCTGAAGTACCGTTGCGCTGCCGCGCGACAACGTCATCGCCGAGATGAAGAGCGTCAGCGCCAGCAATCCGATTTCCTTGAAAGGCAGGCCGAGATCGAGCGGCAAATGCAGGGCCATGGATGTCGCAGCCACGACCGGTATCGTCAGTCCAATGGTCGCGAGCGCGGACCCGAGCGCCAGGTTGAAGCTGGTCTGCATGCGATTCCGGAGCGCCGCGCGCGCGGCCGCCCAGGTTTCCGGCAAGAGGACCATTAGCGCGATCGCGATGCCGACCACGGCTTGCGGCACCGATGCGGACTCGACTGCGGCCCCGATGCTCGGCGAAAGACTCTTGGCGAGCCCGATAACCGACACGAGAGAAGCCATGAGCAATGCAGAGCTCGTCCACGCCGCTACCGTCGATGGCAATTCCACCCGCAGTTCCGCGGACCCGGCCGTTTCGACCGGCTGAAAGTATTCCCGGTGCCGCACGGTCTGCACGAAGACGAAAACGGCGTACAGCGCGAGCGATACGGCGCCGGTGAAGACTAGTTGCGAAGGAGCGAGTGTCGGACCGGGGGTCGTCGTCGTGAACGTGGGCAAGACCAGCACCAATGTGGCGAGCGTCGCCAGTACGGACAGCACAGGAGTCGTCCCCTCGACCTGGAATTCGAGCACCCGATGGCGCATGGCGCCCGAGCAGCAGGCATAGGCCGACGACGCCGTTGCAGATGATCATCACGGTTGCGTAGACCGTGTCGCGGGCCAGCGCGCTCGCGGCCTCGCCGCCGGACAACATCAGCGCGACGATCAGCGACGCTTCGATTATCGGTGACCGCAAGCGCCAGGACCAGCGTGCCGAAAGGCTCGCCCACACGCAGCGCGATGACTTCAGCGTGGTGTACGGCGGCGAAAACCGCTGCGACGAGCGCGAAGGCGACGAAACAGAGAAGAATCCAGCCGAGCGGGCGCTCCCAGATCGCCGCCAGCAGGATGCACGACGTGACCGGCAGGGCGATGCTCCAGACCGGCACCGCAGGCAAGTCGCCGACTTGTTTGACGAGGTCTTGCCGTGCATCAGGCCACTTCGCGGCAGAAAGTGGCAAGTATGCGCCAGAAGGTTGCCGGCTGAATCGCCTTGGCGGATACTCTTCCGGCAACCGGAGGTTCTTGTTCTGTCAAGCCGTCGTGTCAGATTGATCGCGCGTCTGCTCTCGCTGGCGCTGCTCTTCGGACAGCTGGGCGCCGAGGCTCACGCCTATTCCCACCTGTCGGACGATGCGAAGGGCCTGCCGGACACGACCCAGAGTTGCCGCGCCTGCCTGTCATTCGCGCCGCTCGCGAGCGCGGTCGGCAGTTCGGCATCCGCATTCATCGTGGACCAATGCGCGATCGATGACTTTCGTTCCCCTCGATGAAATCCTGGTTCCGACCGGCCCGTCTCACCGGGCATTCCAGTCGCGCGCTCCACCCGCTTTCCTCTGACTGACGCAGCAGCCGCACGAACGCGTTGAGACGCGGTCGTGCCCGTTGGTTTCGAGAGGAGGGCTTTCACATGATGACCTTGAAGCACGTTGCGACGTCGATGACGTTCGCGATTGTCCTGCTGCCTGCGACCGGCCGGGCCGACGACGACGTCGCGGCCTTGCGCGCCGAACTCGACGCATTGAAGACTGACTACACCGCGCGTCTCGGCGCGCTCGAAGCACGCATCGCGGAGTTGGATTCCGCAGCAGCCGCGGCCGGGTCGGCTCAGGCCGCGGTCGCGGAGCCGGTTCCTAGTTCGGGATCCGGCAGTCCGGCTACGGCATTCAATCCGGCGATCTCGCTGATCCTGGCCGGCAACTACGCCAACATCTCGGAGGACCCGGAAAGCTGGCGTGTCGCCGGTTTCATTCCGAGCGGGGGCGAAGTCGGCCCGGGCGAGCGCAGCTTCAATCTCGGCGAATCCGAACTGGTGCTCTCCGCCAATGTCGATCCGTATTTCTCGGCGACGTTGACGGCGGCGATCACCGGCGAGGACGAGATCGAAGTCGAGGAGGCGTTCTTCCAGACGCTGGCCTTGCCCTCGGGTTTCACCGGCAAGGGCGGACGATTCTTCTCGGGTGCCGGCTATCTGAATGAAGTGCACGCCCACGCCTGGGACTTCGTCGACCAGCCGCTCGTGTACCAGGCGCTGTTCGGCAACCAGATGGGGCAGGACGGCCTGCAGGTCAAATGGCTGGCGCCGACGGATCTCTTCATCGAGCTCGGCGCCGAAGCCGGCAACGGCCAGGCATTTCCGAGCACCCGCCGCAATCGCAACAGCCTGAACGGCGCGACGGTCTTCGCGCATGTGGGCGGAGACCTCGGCGATTCTACGAGCTGGCGCGTTCGGCGCTTCGTGGATGGATCTTCGTGCCGAAGACCGCACGTATGAGGACGTTGACGACCTCGACCAGCCGGTCGTCAACGCTTTCACCGGCGATTCACGCACCTGGGGCGTCGATGCGATCCTGAAGTGGGCGCCGTATGGGAGCGTCACCCGCCAGCAGCTCAAGCTGCAGGGTGAATACTTCCATCGCAAGGAGACTGGCCAGCTCGCATTCGACGTCGAAGGCCTGGGGCTCGTCGACACATTCAGCAGCAAGCAGTCCGGCTGGTACCTGCAGAGCGTCTATCAGTTCCGTCCGCGCTGGCGCGCGGGCTTGCGCTACGACGCGCTCGATTCTGGCTCGCCGGACATCGGGCTCGTCGATGCGGGCGTGCTGGCGCCGGAATCCTTCCCGACGCTGCTCGTCGCGAACCCGGAGCGCATCTCGCTGATGCTCGACTGGAGTCCCAGCGAGTTCTCGCGGCTGCGCGCGCAGTACGCCTGGGACGAAGCGCGGGACGACGGCCAGCGCGACGGCCAGTTCTTCCTGCAGTACCTCTACGGCATCGGCGCCCACGCCGCGCACAAGTACTAGGAAACGCACCCATGACACCCATCATTCGCAGCATCATCGCGCTGTTGTTCCTCTGCTTGTCCGTTCCAGCGCAAGCCGCCGTCAAAGTCCTCGCGACCACGGCCGACTGGGGCGCGCTCGCCAAAGAGCTGGGCGGAGATCGCGTGGACGTTTATACGGCGACCGGCGCGTTGCAGGACGTGCATCGCGTGGAAGCCAAGCCGAGCCTCGTCGCCCGCGCACGCACGGCGGACCTGCTGGTTTCGAACGGCGCCGAACTCGAGATCGGCTGGCTGCCGGTGCTCGTGCGGGAATCGGGCAACCGGCGGATCCAGCCGGGCGGCCAGGGCTACTTCGAGGCGACGTCGCAGATCAATTTGATCGAAAAGCCGTCGCGCCTCGATCGCTCGCTCGGGGACATTCACCCGCAGGGCAATCCGCACATCCAGCTCAATCCGCGCAACATTGCGTTGGTCGCGAAGGCGCTCACCGCGCGCCTGGCCGTCATCGATTCGGCGAACGCGGCGTACTATCAGGAGCGCGGCGCCGATTTCGGAAAACGCTGGACGGAAGCCATCACCCGTTGGGAGAGCCGCGCGGCGCCGCTCAAGGGCGTGCAAGTCGTCGTGATGCATCGCGACCAGGCATACCTGTGCAACTGGCTGGGGCTCAAGGAAGTCGCGGCGATCGAGCCGAAACCCGGCGTGCCGCCGAGCGCCGGCCATCTCAGCCAGCTCGTAGCGACGCTGTCGGGGTCGCCACCGCGCATGATCCTGCGCAACGCCTACAACGATCCGAAGGCCGCGAACTGGCTGTCGGAACGCGTGAAGGCGCCCGTCGTGCTGCTGCCGTTCTCGGTCGGCGGCACGCCCGAGGCGAAGGACCTGTTCGGACTATTCGACGACACGCTGAATCGGCTGCTGGCGGTGCCTCAATGAACGTGTTCGCAACCGACCTGAGCATCCTGTGGCCGGCGTTGATCGCCGGCCTGCTGGTTTCGATTTCGCACGTGCCGCTCGGCCAGCAGGTGCTGGCGCGCGGCATCGTGTTCATCGACCTGGCGATTGCGCAGGTCGCGGGACTCGGCGTGATCGCGGCGAGCAGCTTCGGATTGCCGATCGAAGGTTGGGGTGCGCAGGCGGCTGCCGGCGGAGCTGCGCTCGCGGGCGCGCTGCTCCTACCTGGACCGAGCGCAAGCGGCCGGAAATCCAGGAAGCGCTCATCGGCATCCTGTTCATCCTGGCATCGACGGCGCAGATCCTGGTGCTCGCGAACGATCCGCACGGCGGTGAAAACCTGAAGGACCTGCTTGCGGGTCAGATCCTGTGGGTGTCCACGGAACAGCTCGTCCGCACCGCCGTGCTGACCGCGATCTTTGCGGTCGTGTGGTTCCTCTGGCGCGAGCGGATCGGCCGCGTCGGCTTCTATGTGCTGTTTGCCGTCGTCGTCACCGCATCGGTGCAGCTCGTCGGCGTGTATCTCGTGTTCACGACGCTGATCGTGCCCGCGGTCGCGACCTACCGGCGCACCGCCAACTGGCAACTTGCGCTCGGCTATGGGCTTGCGATCGGGAGCTACCTCGCGGGTCTTGCGGTGTCCGTAGTGACTGATCTGCCATCAAGCGCAGTGATCGTCTGGGTGATGGCGATATTGGGGTTGTTCGTGCACCTGAGCCGGGCGTAGCCTTCTTTGAGACAAGGAGGTGTCCCATGTCATCAGCCATCCGGATTCCATGGGCTGTGCTGGCAGGAGTCATCCTGCTGGCCGGATGCCGGACCTCGGCCGGTAATGTACCGGCCGCCACCGCCGAAGCTCGCCTGACCGGCACCGTGAGTTATCGCGAGCGCATAGCCTTGCCGCCGGAGGCGACGGTCGAGGTGCGGCTCGAAGACGTCTCGAGGGCCGATGCGCCAGCAACCGTGATCGCGGAGCAGAAGGTCGAGACGGCAGGCCGCCAGGTGCCGATACCGTTCGAGTTGCACTACCCGCCCGGGCGCATCGAAGCGAACCATCGCTACGCCTTGCGCGCGGAAATCCGCGGCGCGGACGGCGCGCTGCTCTTCGCGACCGCCACGTATCACCCGGTGCTTGCGGCAGGCGCCCCGACCGAAGACATCCGAATCACAGTGCAAGGCATGACATCGAACGCGGCGCCGGAAACCGGAACGCCCTGGGCCGCTGCGGCGCGCCGGGGCGTCAGATTCCGTGCGCTCGGCAACGAGCCTTCGTGGGTTCTCGAAATCACCGACAAGCTGCTGGTGATGATCACGGATCTCGGCAAGCGCAGGACCGAGTTCCCCTTCGCGGAACCGGTCGTCAAGGACCAGACGACCATCTGGCGTTCCGCCGGGAGCGGCGAAGGAATGGTCGCTGTCGTCCATCGCGCGCGTTGCGTGGACGGCATGAGCGGTGAAGAATTCGAGGCGAGCGCCGCCGTGACTTTCGGGGGTGCCGTCTATAAAGGGTGCGGGCGGTTTCTCAGGTAGCCATTGAGCCGTTCTTCCGCACCGGCGCCAAGGCGCCGTAAATTCGCAGATCGAACAATTGGAGGCAGATGGATGATGCCGCAAATCGTTCCCATCATGACAGCCGCATCGGCACTCTTTTTTGCAAGCGTTGTGCAGGCTTCGCCGCCGGTCAACCTGGAAGGGCTCGAGTCATTCGTCGATGCCGCCATGGCATCCGGCATGGCGGACGTCGAGGCCAAAGTCTTCAGCGGGCTTTTCGTCAGCGTCGACGGCAAGTCACGAATTGGGTTTGCGGAAAACAAGTTCGGGCGCATCATTGCCTTGAGCGCTGGTTCATGGAAGGTACTGGAGCGTATCGACTGATCTCGCGCGAAGGAGTGCCGGGATGAAGGGAATCATCTTCAACCTCCTAGAGGATGTCGTCACCACACAGCTCGGCGAAAAAGCGTGGGACGGAATACTTGAAGGGGCCGGTGCGGTTGGCGCCTATACCTCGCTCGGCAATTACGCGGACGAAGAGTTCGTCGGACTGCTCGGCGCGCTGTCACTGCACACCGGCAAGTCCGACCGGGTGACCCTGAAGTGGTTCGGCCAACTCTCGATGCCCTTCCTGGCGCGGCGCTATCCCGAAATCTTCACGGCGCACAAGGGAATGCGATCCTTCCTGTTATCCCTCAATGACGTCATCCACGCCGAGGTGCGCAAGCTTTATCCGGGCGCTGACGTGCCCGTGTTCGACTTCGAAATACCGCCAGGCGCTGACGTGCACGACACGCTTATCATGCATTACCGCTCGAAACGGCGGCTATGCCAGCTGGCGGAGGGCTTCATCGCGGGCGCCTCGGAGCAATTCGGCGAGGAGGTCACGGTGACGCAGTCGATTTGCATGCTGGATGGCGCCGGTGAATGCGTATTTGTCTGCCGTTTTCAGCAGCGCACCTGAACATGGATGACGCATCTCAGCAGGAAATCGATCGCTGGCAGCGCAAGTATGAACGCGAGCGCAATGCGCGCCTGCAGGCGGAAGAGATCGCCGAGCGTTTCACGCGCGACGCCCTGCACGACTCGCTGACCGGACTCGCAAACCGCGCGCTGTTCCTCGACCGTCTGCAACACGCACTGTCGGCGACCGGCAGACACCGTGCGCCGCTTGCGACGGTCGTGCTGGATCTGGATGGATTCAAGGAAATCAACGACAGCTACGGCCACTCGGTCGGCGACGAGCTTTTATGCGCGGTCGCAAAGCGTCTGACGGAAGCGGTCCGCTCGGTCGACACGGTTGCGCGTCTTGGCGGCGACGAATTTGCTCTCGTGATCGAAGACGTTGACGAAGCCGGCAAGGAAATCGCCATCGAGCGGGTCAAGCGCGCACTGGCCGCGCCCTTCCTGATTAACGGACAGCCGCGGCAGATCAGCGGCAGCTTCGGAATGGTCCTGAGCCGGGGTAATCTGGATTCTCCGAACGACATGCTGCGCCGCGCCGATATGGCGATGTACGCGGCCAAGCGCGAAGGCAAGACGGGTCACGCCATCTTCGAGACCGGCATGCACACGGCGATGGTGTTTCGGCTCGAGATGAAATCGGCGCTGCAGCGCGCGTTGACGGAGCGCGAGTTCGTCGTTCACTACCAGCCGATCGTCGAGTTGCCCGGCGGGCTCATCACGGGCATGGAAGCGCTGGTTCGATGGAACCGGCCGGGCGGCGGAGTCGTCGGGCCGCTCGAGTTCATTCCACTGGCCGAGGAAACCGGCATGATCGTGCCGCTCGGCTGGTGGGTACTGGACGAGAGCTGCCGTCAGTTCAGCTACTGGCAGAGCAGGGAAGCGAGACACCGGGATCTGACGCTGCACGTCAACCTGTCGGGGCAGCAACTTCATGACCCGCAGGCCACGGCGAAGGTCCTGGACGCATTGAGCCACTCGGGGCTCCTTGCCGAACGCCTCGTGCTGGAGCTGACCGAGACCAGCATCATGCAGGACGTCGAATCGTCACTGATCGCGATGGAAAAGCTGACGGCGCTCGGCGTGCGCATGAGCATTGACGATTTCGGGACCGGCTATTCGTCGTTGAGCTACCTGCAGAAATTGCCGGTGTCGGTACTGAAAGTCGACAAATCCTTTGTCGATACCGTCGCCGAAACCAAGGAGGGAGCGGCGCTGGTGCGCGCCATCATCGGTGTCGGAGCGGCGCTCGAGCTGCAGGTTGTGGCGGAGGGAGTCGAGCGGGTCGAGCAGGTGGGCCGCCTGCAGGCGCTCAATTGCCGGTATGCCCAGGGGTACTACTTCAGCCGGCCTCTGGACATGGCGGCGATGGGCGACTACCTGGCCGCGAACTAGTTTTTCCGGCAGTCAGAGTTCCGGACTGTCGATATCCAGCCCGCCGCGATCGATTTTCTTCCTGCGCCGCGGCCGCCAGTTTCTCGTACTTGGCACGAAACGCCTCGAGGTCCTTTTCTTCAAGTTCTTCGAGATCCATCAGGGCGTTGTGGCCCTTCGTCACACGGATCAACTCGTCGAGCTTGATATGAATGGCCGCGGTGTCCCGGTTCTGCGTGTTCTGGATCAGGAACACCATCAGGAACGTGACGATGGTGGTGCCGGTGTTGATCAAGAGTTGCCACGTATCGCTGAAGCCGAAGATCGGGCCGGTGATCAGCCATACGGCGATCGTGCCCGCGGCCAGCACGAAGACCCATGGCCGTCCGCTCACGTGGGCGGTTGCCTTGGCAAAGCGTGTGAACCAGGATGGTTTTTTCATGAGTTCCCTCGCGCTAACGGGCATCCGTGATGACGGCCCGCCCGCCGCGTCGTTCGAGTTCGATCGTCAGCGTCGTGCCAGCCGCCTTGTCCAGCAGGAACGTCTGCGGCGTATCCACGTGGCGGGCGTGGTACGTCGTGCTGTGACTTGAAACGGTTGCACCGGCGGCGTCCATGCACCACGTGATGATCATGCGTATGCGCGCTGCGCACGTGCACCGGTCTCGATGTCGTGGCAGCGCGTCGCGGCGTCGGTCCCGACATTGCAGCCGGCCGCGGCAAGCAGACTCAATGCGATCAGAACCCTCAAGTTACGCAGATCTGCCCTGCTGCCTGAGTTCTTCTTCATTCCGTCGCTGCCGCCGTTCGTGCTTTCGTTCGTACATCGCGGCGTCTGCCCGCGCCAGCAGCATCTCGAGCGACATCTCCGCGGTTACCGGCAGTTCCTCGATGCCGTAACTCATGGCGAGCCGATACGGCTTGGCAGCTTTCCGATTGAACTCCTCGATCTGCGCCTTGAGCCGTTTGCTTCCCGCATCCGCCGGTTCGACGCTGTCGACCAGTTCCAGGATGGCGAATTCGTCACCGCCGACCCGGCCGATCACGTCAGTCTCACGGAACACATCGGTCAGGATGCGCGCGGCATCGACCAGCAGCTCATCGCCCGTACGATGACCCTGAGTGTCGTTCACGTGCTTGAGGCCGTCGACGTCGATGAACATCAGCAGGCAGCGTACCCGCGCCCGGCGCGCCAGCCGCCACCCGTGATCGGCGAGCAGCAGGAAGCCGCGGCGGTTGCGCACGCCGGTCAGTTCGTCGGTTAGCGCCATCTGCTGCAGCTCGACGGTGATCTTCCGCATCGCTTCGGTCGCATTCTTGTGTCCGCAGACGGCCGCCGCGAGGGTCAATCCCATCAACGTCGTCAGACCCATGAAAGTTTGCAGGAAGATCAGCGACTCGTTGGCCGTCTCGCGTGCGAAAGGCCCGGAACCGGTCGAGGTCGCGACGACCGCGATCGCGGCGACGAGGCAGAGCGAGAACGCGACGCCGCCGGGATTGGTGCGGCATGCGATCCAGACGAGAAATGGCAGCGGCAGAAAAGTGAGCGGATAGGCCACTTCGCCGGGCGGCGCCTGATAATAGAAAACGAACGCGGTCACGGTCGTCAGGAGCACGAGCGTCCCGATCGTTTCGACGACGTACCAGGGCCGGCTGTCGATCGGCAGCAGCAGGCGCCAGGTCATCAGCGCGGGCGCGATGATGATTATCCCGATGAAGTCACCGAGCCACCATGTGCGCCACGACTCTCCGATCGTGCCGAATTCCACGAGTCCGGCCAGTTTCAATGTCGCGACGCCCCAGGTCGATGCCACGAAACAACAAATGGCCGTGATCGCGACGAACGCAACGGTTGCCGGCGCGGCTTCGAACAATTTACTGACACCGACCCACTTGCGGATCAGCAGTGCCGCGAGCAGGGCCTGCACGGTGGAGCCGACGGCGATATTCGCCGCGATCCCCAGACTCAGCAATTCGACGTCGCCTTGCGCGCTGTACGCCACCCACACATTGACCAGGAACGATCCCAGCCAGATGCCAGGCCACACCTGCGAACCCCACAACAGGAGTCCGGCCAGGGCGATACCGGAGGAGGGCCAGACCGGCGTGGCGTAGCCGGGCGGAACGGCGAGCATGAGCCCGAGCGCGCCGGTAACCCCGTAGCCGAAAGCGAGCGCGCCGATCTTGCGCAGCTGGTCATGGGACCAGCGACTCTCCTCCGCGGGGAGGTGCTGACTTTCGCCCGTTACCGGCGGTGCGGCAACGCTATCTTCGGGCATGAATCATTATGCATTCGACGCGTCATATCCGTCGCGTGAAGTCCATGATCCAGTTGGTTTCCCAGGTGGACCCCTCATCGAGCGAAAATGCCTGCTCCCAGTGCGGCTGGTCCGGCCCGGAGAGGGTCCACAGGAAGCGCAGGCGTATCGGCTTGCCGCCGAAAGTTTCATTCGCATAGAACGCTCCGACGCCGTTCTCGAATCGCCCGACGACCGGCGTGTCGAGCGATCCCGGATGGCGGCCGTCGAGCCACCAGATCGACCATTGGCCGGTTGCGGTGTCGAACGAGCGCAACGTCACTGCGTGATAAGCGCCGCCCGGCATGTCCAGGAAATTGTCGTCCATGTTGCCGAAGCCGCCGAGCACTTTCCGCGTGTCGCAGCTGCCGACGAACTCGAGCCACTCGTTGCAGCCGGCCAGGCGTTCCTTCAGGCGTCGATGGGCGACGCGCCAACGACCGATGAAAAAATCGAAATCCGCCGCCCCGGATCGGTCCATTCCGCCCTCACGACTCGCTGTCGCCGCCCTCCAACCGGGCGAGATCCCGGTTCGCGGGACCGTTGATCACCTTGCCCAGTCTATCGAAGCGGGAGCCATGGCAGGGGCAATCCCAGGATTTTTCGGCCGCGTTCCAGTGCACGATGCAACCGAGGTGATTGCAGACGGCGGAATGCTGGTGCAGCGCGCCTTTCTCGTCGCGGTAGGCGGCGATCAACCGAACTCCGCGGCGCAGTACCGCACCGCTGTCGCGCGCGATGTCGGCCGCGGAACCGACTTCGCCAGGCTTGACCCAGTCGGCGAACTGCGCCGCCATGTTGGAAGTTTCGCCGAGATAGCGACCGGCGGCGCGCAGCGTTTTGCGCGACGGTTCGTAGAGGGCGGTCCAGCGGTTTTCGCGGCCGAGGATGAGATCGGTCAGCAGCATGCCGGCAATCGTGCCGTGCGTCATGCCCATGCCGGAATCGCCGGTCGCGATGAAGACGTTGTCCCTGTCCAGTGGATTGCGACCGATGAATGCGAGACCGTCGATGGTTTCCATGACCTGCCCAGCCCACACGAACTCGACCTGCTGCATCTGGGGAAACCGTTCGCGGGCCCAGGCTTCGAGTCTTGCGTGCCGGTCCGCGATGTCGTCGGCCTGACCGGACTTGTGATCTTCGCCGCCGATGATGAGGATCTCGTGTTTGTCGCTGATGCCATGTAGCCGAACGTAGTGATACGACTCCAGCGTGTCCCAGTACAGGCCCTTGGTCACGGCGCCGCGCGGCACTCGGACGCCGATCACGTAACTCATGTACGGCGCCTGCTTCGTGTGGATCGCGACGAGGTCATTGATCGGCGCATTCGTTGCGACGACGACCGAGTCGGCCGTCACGGTGTGTTTGCCGATCCTGATCTTCGCCGGCGCGCCCCCCAGCACGTAGTCCGCGTGGCTCTTGGTGAAAATGAGTCCGCCGTCGCGCTGGATCGCCTTGGCCATCGCCGCCAGGTACTTGAGCGGGTGAAACTGCGCCTGGTTCGGAAAGCGCAGGCAGGGACCGGTATTGAATGGATCGAGCGGCGCGCGCTCGATCTTGGCTACTCCTGGCACGCCCGCGCGCTGGGCGGCGGCCAGTTCGCGGTCGAGGAACTCTTCCTTGTGCTCCGGCGACAGGAACAGGTATCCATTCAGCCGCTCGAAATCGCACTGAATCTGTTCTTTCCGGATGATGGCTTCGATACGGTCGATGGCGGCCGTGTGGCTCTCAGCCGTGAGCCGCGCCCCGTCCAGTCCATGCAGGCGCTCAATTGTGAAATAGCGATCGTCGAGTGCATTGGTCAGATGCGCGGTCGTAGCCGATGTCATGCCGCCTGCGAGTTCGCCGTCGTCGAGGATGACGACGGATTTTCCCGCCTGTATCAGCAGATACGCCGTGGTGAGGCCTGCGATGCCGGCGCCGACAATGCAGACGTCGGCGTGCACGTCGTCCCTGAGCGACGAGTAGATGGGCATTTCGACGGTCGCCGACCATACCGATCCATGGTGCACGGAGTCGCCCGCCGATGGCGGCCGTCTTGCCAGTGGGTTCACGACGGGCATGGGAAGGGAGAATGGTCTGTTTCCAGCGCCTGCCGAAAGCAGGAAAAGCAGAGGAAAAGGCCTTGCGGTCCGCCGCGGCCGCGTAGGCGGAGTCCTACCCCGGAATCCGGGTCGCGCTGTGCTGCTTCCATCGGACCGCGACCAGCGTGACCAGGAAGACCGCGAGATTCAGGGCGACGAATTTGCTGAGCGCAGGCCCGTAGCCAAGGGTGCTCAGCGGAAACAGGAGCAGCCAGATCAGCCACCCGATGGTCGGCACTGCGCAAACTGCGATCAGGCGATCCGGGTGCATCGCCAGCATCGCGGCAAATGCGACGCCGAGCAGCACCGCGACCAGCGAGCTTAGCGGGTAAGTCCAGAACAGAACGACGGTTTCGAGCGTGATGCCGGCAGGCACGGCGAGAGCCAGAACCGCAAGAATGACAGGCCGGCGCATGTTCCGGAGAGATTAGCGCGAACGACCGTCAAAATGAGTCACGGGAATTTCGTCGAGTTCGATCCCTTCGATGCACCGGACGTTGATCGCCGCCGTGCGATTGCCTTTCGGGTCGACGCCTTCGCCGTAGGCGTGAATGCCGCAAAGCGCGCAAAAGCGGTGCTTGATCGCGTGCTTGTTGAACGTGTACGTGCTGGCATTTCCCTCGGGCGTGAGCAGGCGCAATTTGTCGTGCGGTACGAACCAGAGAAGAGATCCTCGTCGCTGACACATGGAGCAGTTGCAGGACATCGCCTTGTCGATGGTTCCTTCCACTTCGTAGGCAATGCGTCCGCAATGGCAGCTTCCGCGGTAGTTCATGTGTCACATCTCCGGCATCGGCAGGCATTCCATTACTTCGACCGCATTGCCTGGAAAGATCGTGAAGTGCGGGTGATCCTCGAACAGCTTTGCCGCCGCTTCGTGTGATTCCGCCTGGACGACCGTGTAGGCCGCGACCTCGTTCTTCGTGTCCGCAATGCCCTGCATCGAAATCCGCTTGGTCTTGCCGAGCGGCGTCCCGTGATCCACGATCGCCTGAGCATTGGCCGTTGCCCATTTCATCCAGGCTTCCTTTCCTGCCTGTTCCGACTGCTTGCGCTTCTCCTCATCCATTGCCTTCCATTTGGCAACGTCGGCTACGGACCCGAGATAGATGGCCAGGAACTTCGTCATGAAAGGCTCCTTGATCGGAATTCATGAAACGCGAGCATGATCTTTTTGAGCGACGTGGAGGCAGGTCAGTTCCCTGACTGCCCATCATGATGTGACTGGTCCCATTCTGACCCGCTGAGAAAAAGCCAATACGTCGGCCTCATGCTGCGCGCGCGTGAATCCGTCGCGGCAATTGGCATGGGCGAATCCGCCGAAGCGCATGCCCAGAAAGTCGAAGGTATCGCGAAATGCGCCCAGGAAGGATGACGGGATTTCATCGTATATCGATGTGCATACCACGTAGGCCATCTTTCCGCGCAGCTGGCGCCCCTGATCGAGGAGGTCGGGCAGGTCCAGGTAGTCGGAAATTCGATCGAGAAACACTTTCATCGGCGGACTGACGGCGTACCAATAGACGGGCGACGCGAAGATTATCTGCTCGAAAGACAGTACCCGCGCCATCAGCGGCTCAAAATCATCGTGCCTGTTCCGATGTTCGTAGTCGTAACAGGACATATTCTTGCCAGCCAGGTCGATGACTTCGACTTTCAGCTCCGTGGCAATCCGGTCCATCAACTGCCCGGTATTGCCGTTTCGGCGGGAGCTGGCGAAGAGTGCGATCGTGCTCAGCATGGGCGACAAAGCGTCATTTCGGAGGGTCGAGCGATATTTTCTCGGTGACTTCACCCCGTGCGGAGTACGCATGGTGTTCGTCCAGCCTTCCATCGCCATTCGTGTCGACCTCTGCCGCGATCAACTTGCCGAGGTGAAAATATTCGACGCGGACCGGCTGCGTGGAGCCCGGGAGCACGGTCGCTTCCGAGACCGCAACGCCGCGCCGGAATGTCGTCTGAAGGTCGAAGTGCAGGTCTCCGTCGGTGTCGGTCTCCGCGGACACCGCATTGCCTTCGCTGAATCTCGAGCGCGTTTCAAATGTGCCGTTGAAGTCATCGTCCATCTCGGCCGATTCGATCTTCCCGCGCCGGTCATAGCGATACACGAGATCGATTTCCCCATTGAAGTTGCGATCGATCGCGGTCTTGACGGGTGTGCCGCCCGACGAATAGAACCAGTGCTCGTCGATCCGCCCGTCGTCGTTGTGATCGACTCCGCCGGCGTCCACGGGCGCGCGGAAAAAAACGTACGAGCCCGCAACGCCGAGAGCCAGGCCGATCAGGGCGCCCCGCAGTCCTGGCGATGAGCGTCTGGGCGGCACTGGAATGGGTCGTGTACGACGGAGGAATCCCATTCCTCGATCACGGCCCGCGCGGCCTTGTAATCCTTCTCGTCCACGAGCAATCGAACGAGCCCGATGGCCGGCAGTTCGCCGACGCCGCTTTGCAGGTGAGCGCCGTCCAGGCGCGAATCGATTCCTCGCTGGCGTAACACGTCTTGAAGCATGTGGCCTTCAAGCGCGTTGGACGGTTCGAATACGGTTTTCATGAGCGGTCGGGCGGGGCGGAGTTCATAGTCAGGTGGCGATTGCACGGCCTGCCCGGTCCAGGATTTCCAGAATCCGTTCTACCCACCCGGCCTGATCGGCTTTCATCAACACCGATCGCAGGCTGACCACGGTTTCGCCTCTCGCCAGTCTCTTGTCGTCCGGCCAGAAAAACCTGGCCGGCAGTTCCGCCAGCGCCAGATGCAATCCCTGCCGTGCCGCCTCGGCAAAAATGCCGCGGGCCAGCTCCGACGATTTCGATACGGTCTCGGCCCTGACTGCCCAAACGACGATATCGAGCTCCGGCGGAAACCCGACCACGAACCGGGCATTTGTCTCCAGCCGCCCATAAAGCGCCAGCGCCGCCTTCCGGCCGTCGGTCAGCATCCCCGCGAACTCGCCGCTGCGAACCAGCGGCAGCAGCCTTTGTGTCGCCCAGAGCGCCACTGCAGCGGCACCGGGCCGGGAGCATTCCAGGCTGATCTCGCCCAGATGCAGATCGTTCGAGCTGAAGTACGTGTATGGCGAGTCGTGTTTGTAGAACTTGCCCACGGCGGGATCGTGGAACAGCACGCAGCCGCAGCCGTAAGGTTGCAGCCCGTGCTTGTGCGGATCGATGACGATGGAATCCACATCGCCGATGCGATCGAATGCCGCGCGCGCCTCGGGCGCGAGATTTGTCGCGAGCGTGAAGTACCCGCCATACGCGCAGTCCGCGTGCAGGCGAAAGCCGAAACGCTCGCGCAATGCCAGGATTGCCGGCAGCGGATCCACGGAGCCGACAGCGGTTGTTCCCAGTGTCGCAACGACCGTTCCCACGCCGCCGCGCTTCAGGCGATCCTCGAGTGCCGCCGGATCCATCCGCGCCAACCGGTCGCACGGCACCGTTTCGAACGGCAGCTTCAACACGCCGCCGATTCGCTGGTGTGTGTAGTGGGCCTGCTCGGAAGCGATGACCGTTTCACCGGGGCGCAATTGTCCCGCGATCCACAGCGCCTCGAGATTCGCCATCGTGCCGCCGCCGGTAAGGTGGCCCAGATACGATTCCCAGCCGAACATGCCCGCGATCTCCGCGACCGACTCTTTTTCCATCCGCGAGCTCGCGCGCCCCCCATCGAGCGCGTGATTGTTCGGATTGACGTACATGGCGAGCGAATAGGCGAGGCGCGCCACCGCATGCGGCGGCTTCAGCATCTGCCCGGCGTACTGCGGGTGGAAGTACGGATAATTGTCCTGCATGCGCTCCGCGACCTCGAGCAGCACGCGGCGCATGGCTTGCCGATCGGGGTCCGTGTCTTCAATCGCCGGCAGCGAGGAGAATCCTTGCTCCATGCGCGTGAGCGCCTCGCCCAGCAGCGCGAGCGATTCCTGGTCGAACCGGAATCTGCGGGAATCGCTCATGTCGGCGGCAATCACTTGGACTGGAAGAACTTCTCCGCCGCCAGCTTGCCGACCTGGCGGCCCATCGCCGTGCCGACCTCGGTGGAGTTGCGGTAATGCACGCCGTCGTAAATGCGGGCAACGGCGACTTCCTGGATGAAGTCCTCGGCGTTGACCCAGCTTCGCTCAGAGTCCTTGACCATGTAGCTCGTCGTGGTGAGCTTCGGCAGCGGGGCGTTACCGATGTCCGCCATCAGCACCGTGCCGACCGTGGCAGCGAGGATGCAGTGCGCGCAGGGATACTCCGGGTGCATCGGCGTATCGATGAGCGGGACCCAGGAAGCATCGCGCTCGGTGGCATCGTTGCCGTCGATATCGGCGTTCCGGATCGCGGTGATCGGACGCCAGAAGTTGTAGTGATACTTGCCGTCGAATACCGCAATGATGGCGTCATCCATGCCCTGCGTCACCGCGGCAAACAGCCGCGCGTTCCGCGTGATCTCGCGCCCGGGCTGGTCTGTGACCGAACGCACGACGCCGTGATAGATGGACGGCAGCGTCGCTTCCCAGAAGAGCGCCACGTCGGTCTGCGCCTGGGTGCGCGTCGAGCCGGTCCGGCGGCCGACTGCCTTGATCTCGGCGAAATCGCGCGCCCACAATTCACTGCGTGAGCGCGGGTGGCGGGCCGGGCCGGAACTGCGACGGACTGGTCATCAGCCACGGTTTTCGGGCGGGCCACTGGGGCACAGCCGGTACCGTCGTCGGCACGTAAACACCCGCGGTCGTGATCGGCCGGTAGCTTTCCACGGTCGCGGCGCCATCGTCGGCCCGCCGTGCGAGCACCGCTGCGGCGGCCGCTTCCCCGGCGGCGATGCCCGAAGTCTTCGCCGGGCCATCCGGGATCGCGGCGATCGTTTGGTCATAGGCGCCCGTGATGGCGGCGGTTTGCGCCGGTACCAGGGCCGTCAGCGTGGCGCGATTGGCCGCGGCAACTGCCGCGTCGACGGACGCACCGGCGGTGGCGGCGACCTGCAGCTCGCTGACGGGATATTTTCGCGTGATTCGGTTGACCGCCTCGTACACGGCCGTTTGGGCGATCGCGAGCACGCGATTGGCCAGCGGCGTGGGGAGTTTGGCGTCGGCCACGGTCGCGCAGGCTTTCTGGTCCCAGTCGCTGACGACATCTGCGCTCACCATCGGGCTGGCGCCGCAAAGCATGACGAAAACGAACGATGCGATTCGCATGTCTACGTCCCTTTCAATAGTTCAGTCACTTCCCCAAATCCCGCCGAGTCCTTCGTATAGGTGAAGGTGCCCCGGTCCTTCATCTCCCGCGCGCCGCGCAGGAATGCGCCGAGCGCCACGGTCGACAGCGCGCTACCGACGCTCACGCGCCGCACGCCCATCTCGGCCAGCTCCGCGAGGCTGAAACGCTGCGGCTGCGTGCCCATCAGGAAATTCACCGGCCGGTCGACGGCGCGCACGACGGCCGTGATCTCCTCGCGCGTGGTGATGCACGGTGCATAGAGCACGTCCGCGCCGGCTTCCTGGTAAGCCTGGAGGCGCCGGATCGTGTCCTTCAGATCCGCGATGCCGAGGAGAAAGTTCTCGCAGCGCGCCGTCAGCGAGAATGGGAATGAGAGCGATCGCGCGGCTTCGGCCGCGGCACGCACGCGGTCGACCGCGTGCGCGAGTTCATATACGGTCTCGCCGGGCCGGTTCACCGAGTCCTCGATGGAGCCGCCGACGACTCCCGCGGCGGCGGCTCCGCGGATCGTCTCGGCGACTGACTCCGGGTCATCGCCGAAGCCATTCTCGAGATCCGCGCTGACCGGCAGGTCGGTTGCAGCCGCGATCTGCGCCACGTGCGCGAGCATGCTATCGCGGCCGACCTGGTTGTCCGGTACGCCGGATGAAAACGCGAATCCTGCACTCGTGGTCGCAAGCGCCTCGAAGCCGAGGCGCGCGAGGATCCGTGCCGTGCCCACGTCCCAGGGATTGGGGATGATGAACGCGCCCTTGCGCGCATGCAGCGCGCGGAAGGCCTCGGCCTTCTGTGTCTGTGTATTCATGATGCGATTATGATCGCACAGGTATGCGCCGGCAGCCCCGTGACCGCCGGCGCATCCGCATCGGGGGTGGCTCAGGCCGAGGCGCGCTTCTCGCCGTAGGCCTCGTCGATCAGCCCAAGGATGCTCGTCCATCCCTTGGTGTGTCCGTCGACCTCACCCTTGCTCGGCAGGCCTTCGTGCGTCAGCACGATCTCGGTCGCCTTGCCGGCCGGGTGGAACTCGACGGTCACGAGCGAATCGTTTTTCCCTGCGTGCGGGGAATTCCAGGTGAAGACAAGCCGGCGCGGCCGGTCGATCTCGCGATAGGTACCCGTGTGCGGAACGGGCCCCGATGGCACCTGCATGATGATCTCGAATGTCCCGCCGACTCGCGGATCGTTCTTGACGGTTGCGCGAGGTCCGCCGCCCGGCCGCATGAAGATGGCGAGTTTCGCCGGATCCAGCCAGGCATCGAACAGGTCTTTCGCGGAGGCGGCAATTTCGCGCCGCACGGTCAGCTTGGGCACTGGGGTAGCTTCGTTCATCGACGTTTCCTCTTCCTTTGTTTGTCCTTGGTAACCAGTTTGTCGAGCGCCTCGAGCCTTTGTTCCCAAAAGCGCTGGTAATGGGCGATCCAGGCCGCTGCATCCGCAAGCGGGGCGGCATCGAGGGACAGCACGTGGTCGCGCCCGCGGACCGTGCGGCGCACGAGCCCCGCGCGTTCGAGCATGCGCACGTGCTTCGAAACGGAATTCAGCGAGATCGGGAATTCGCTCGCGACTTCGGTGACCCGGGCGTCGGCCTTCGCGAGGCGGGCGAGGATCGCCCGGCGCGTGGAATCCGCGACCGCCCCCAGCAGGTTGTCCAACGCCGCATTTCGATATTCACCCATATGGGTGAATATAGGACAAAACGGTCCTGCGCGCAAGCGCGGGATGCGGGGAGTCGTGAAAAGCGCCTTACTTCGGGATCGGCAGGATCATCCGCACGCTCTTGCGGTATTTCTCGTACTCCGCGCCGTGGGCGCGGAGCAGATCGCGTTCCTCGAACTGCAGCGCGATGAAAATATAGCCCGTCGTTGCGAGCGTGAACACGAGATGCCCGACGGTCATGGTCGGAGCCGACCAGAACGCGATCAGGAATCCCAGCATCAACGGGTGGCGCACGAGCTTGTACAGGAAATTGAGCTGGAAGCGCACTTCCGTGTACGGGGTCTGGCGCAGGTTCAGGTAGACCTGGCGCAGGCCGAAGAGATCGAAGTGGTTGATCATGAACGTCGTCAGCAGCACGAGCACCCAGCCGAGCGCGAACAGCGCCCACAGTACGGTGCGCGCCATCTCGTTTTCGACCTGCCAGACGATGTCCGTCATCGGGCGCCATTGCCAGAACAGCAGCGCGAGCGCGAGACTCGCGAGCAACACGTACGTGCTGCGCTCGACGGACTTCGGCACGAACTGCGTCCACCAGGCCTTGAAGCCGGGGCGCGCCATCACGCTGTGCTGGATCGCGAACACGCCGAGCAGCAGCGCATTGATGAGCAGCGACTCGCCGAACGGCCCCGGCGTGCCGGAGTCGATGGCCTTCGGAACGATGAAGTTGCCTACAAAACCGATCGCGTAGAGAAAGGTGACGAGAAAAAGCACATAGCTGGCGGCGCCGTATAGAAAGGCGATGATTCGGCCCATGGTGGTCTCCCTGCTTGACCCTACCCGGGGAGCCTCTTGTCGAGCAGCTCGTAGCCCGAGCGTTCCGAGTAACCCTGCCGGCGATAGTACTCCCGCGCGGCGTCATTGCCACGCCCGAGCTGAAGCGAGATGTTGGTGCATCCCAGGCGTGCGAATTCCGCTTCGGCGGCGGCGAGCAGCGCGGCTCCGATGCCGTGACCGCGGGCGCTCGGAAGTACGAAAAATTCGTCGATTTCGGCGGTCAGGCCGAGGTGTTCCAGGCTGAAGACGTAGACCGCGAGCAGGTATCCCACCGGACGGCCATTGTCTGCAGCCAGCCAGCCGGCGCCCAGGCGCGGATCGTCGCACAGCCGCCCGAGTTCCCTGCCGACTCGCGTCGCGTCGAAGCCTACGATGTCCTCGAAGGTCCAGTACTGCTCGACGAGTTGCAGCACGGCCGGAATGTCAGCGACTGCGACTGGGCGGATATTCATGCGTGCTCTCGCCCGTCGGCATGTCGTCGATCGTGGACTCGTCCCGCATCACGTGAAAGGGCTCTTCGCCCTGCGTGTGCAGGACCACGTAACGGAAATGCTTCGGCGCTTTCTCATAGACGCTGTCGAACTCGATCGCGACGTAGGTTCCCGGTATCGGCGCATCCGGCGGATTCTCGTACCAGACGATACGCCGAAGCCTGCGGCCTCTGAGCGGACCGAGGCGCTCCCTGGACTCGGCAATCTGGGCGCGCCATTCGTCGATCGTCACGTTGGACTTGAAGATATCGGTCAGGAAGGCGTATGACTTGTCCGCCTCTCCGTGCTCCACCAGGTCGAGCCAGTTCGTCACATAGGCCTCGACCTCGGCATCGCGCGGACTCAGTCCGGCTGTTGCGTCCGGTCCCTGCTGCTCCATCTGCTGGCGCAGGCTCTCATTCAGTTTCGTGAATTCCCGCACGAGTTCATCGCACGGCGGCTTCGTCGCCTGGCACAGCACGACCATCTCGACGACCACTTTGCTGTCGCGCTCGACCACTTCGCGCTTGACCACGCTCGGATGCGCGGGATGACTCTCGGGCGTGAATGACCACAGCGCCATCTGGTCCACGATGATCGTCCAGCCGCTTTCGTCGCTGATCTCGACGCCGGGTTTCGCCTTGAGCGCCGCCAGCGCCTCGGCCACGGTGGCATAGCCGATCGTGGATCGCTCAGCTTCCTGCAGCGGCGCCGGGTCTTCAGCGCACGCAAGCGAAGGAGCAAGCAGCAGGCAGAGAGCTGGCAGACCCGCCGTTTTCATCCGCGGGCCATCCGCGGCTGCGGATCGGCCGGCGTCGGCGATTCGTACCAGATCTCGACTTCGTAGCCATCCGGGTCCGAACAGAAGGCATAGGGCAGTCCTGGCGCGAATTCGCCCTTGCTCAGGATGTGGCCGCCGGCGCGCTTTGGATCGCGCTCGAATACGAGCACGTCGTGCGTGCCGGGCGTCTGTGCCTGGATCGAATCCTCCTCCATGTATACCGGTACGACGCCGATCACTCTCCGGTAGAAAGCGAGCGAGCGCCTGGGATCGCGCACCGCGAGCGCCACGTGCGTCAGGCCGTGCGTTTTCATGACGTTCTCATCGGGCGAACGATTTGCCGTAGACGAGGAAGGTCTCGTCCCTGACCCAGCCCTGCGATTCGTACAGCGACTGCGCGACGGTATTCGTGCGCGCGGTCGAGAGCTCCATGCGCGCGGCCCCGGTTTTCGCGGCGTGTGCTTCAGCCGCCTCCATCAGCCTGCGGCCGGCGCCCGTTCCGCGCGCAGCCTTGCTGACGAAAAGGTCGTAGAGCACGTAGGTATGTGCGACGCGGACCGAGCAGAAGGTCGGATAGAGCTGGGTGAAGCCGATCAACCTGCCGCTTTCATCCTCCGCCACGTAGATGACGGATTCATTGCGCCGCATGCGCTCCTCGATGTAGCGGCGTGCGAGCGCAAGATCCGGCGGTTGCTCGTAGAACTGTCGATAACCGTCGAACAGCGGAGCGATGCCGTCGAGGTCGTCGAGCGTCGCGAGACGGGTCTTGATGGTCGGCATCGATGCGTACCTCAAGGTGGCCAAAAACCGGTCAGAGCGGCAATAATCGCAGGAGAGGTGCCGCCATGTTCAGAAAAGTAGCATTCACGATGTATCCCGTGCAGGACTGGCAGCGCGCGCGGGCTTTTTACGGCGAGACGCTCGGGCTCAAGATCGGCAGCAAGTCGCCGGACGGGGTCTGGACCGAGTACGACCTGCCGGGCGGCGGCTGTCTCGCGCTCTTCGGAAACAAGGACATGAAGGCCTACGCAGATGCGGGCGCGAGTGTCGCGCTCGAGGTGGATGACCTGGACAAGGTCAATGCGGATCTCAAGGCGAAGGGTGTGCGTTACAAGGCCGACATGATCCATTCGCCGGTCTGCCGGATGTCCGTGATCCTCGATTCCGAGGGCAATTCGATCATCCTGCACGAGCTCAACAAGAAGAAATGAAGCGGGGCCGCGCTTTTGTAGCGCGACGGGAAAATGGGTTCAATGCAGGATGCGTTCGGCCCGGAAGGCGTCGACGAGGCAATCCGCGAGATCGGAACAGAATCGTTCCTGGTCCAGGGCAACCCAACCGGTCAGATGAACGACGACTGCCGGCAGATTCCGAAGTCGGACATAGACGGTTTTCGCTCCGGTCGACAGCAGGCGCCGCACATGCTCGATATCGGCCAGCTGATCCGAGCAGAGTTTTTCCAGCAGCTCGGCGCCGAAGTCATGAAACGCAAATTTCCGGGTGCCGTCCGCCGGATCGCGCAGGCATGGCAGGTTGTAAATCACGACGTCGAGCGTGCCGTTGCTCCCGTGCAGTTCCGGCACGATCTCGTTCTCCCAATGCCGGTGCTTGAACAATTCGAACACTGTGTCCACTGTGAATCAGCCTGCGGCGGCGCGCCGAAGCGCGGCGACGTCCAATTTCTTCATCTGGGTCTTGCCGCGATCGGTGATCGCGACGATTCGAGAGTCCTCGAAGATGCCGGTGTCGTCTTATGGATGCGGGGCATGCAACTACGCTCTATTCTTTCTCGAGCCTGATTTTTTACCGACTGGCGACGACCGGCTGTAAGACTCGACCGGGGCCTCGTGTCAGTCGTGCTGAGGCATTGTCATAAAGTCTGCCCCGGCGACGAAAATGCCCGGCAAAGCGACGAGGGCAATTTGACGCGCTAGCTCGAATGATCGTGCACGACCTTCCATCCCCGCGTCGTGCGCATCCAGATCGTGGTGAACCAGCCCGTCTGGTCCGGGTCCGTGCCGCCGGACAACAGAAATCGCCCGGTCACGAGCGCAACATCGGGTGACAAGCTTTGCGCGGTCATCTGCTCGAAGCGAAGCGCCTGCTTCGGCATGCCGTCCTTGAAATACGATTCGCGAAACGCCTTTTCGATCGGCGCGACGCCCAGGCGCGGGCCATTCTTCGTCATGAAGGTGACGCTGTCGTCATAGGACTCGAGATGCCCGGGCAGATCGCCGCGATTGAATGCGTCGGCGGCTTCCTGCAGCAGGCGCATCAGCGTGGCTTCATCCGTGCGCCAATCAGACGTGGCCTGACAGGCCGCAAAAAGGACGCAGGCCATTCCAACGGCCGTTAATCGGCTGAATGCTTTCATTTCTTCTTCCTGGCTGCTGCTTTGGCGTGATTGCGCTGCATATGGTGCATCACGATCCGCTTGATCAGCCCATATGGAATCGGCCGGTCGTACGGAAACCGGAGGTTCTTTTTCGGGCCGGCGTACTGCGCGACGGCCTTTTCGAGCCTGGGGTCGCTGCGGACCGGCGGAAAGAAGCCGATGTGGTTCTTGAAGGCGGCGAAAAACACGACCACGCGCCCTTCATGACGGAAAGCCGGTATCCGGTAACTGATCGTTTCCTCGGCTTTCGGTGCGGCGGACCGGATGGTTGCGCGAATCTTCCGCAATATCGCGCGGATGGCCGGCGGGAATGGCTGGATGTATTCGTCGATGGTTTCTATCGGCATGGCGGGTTGCTTTGGAGCCGGCACGCTATTTCTTGGCCGCTTTCTTCCTGAGCTCCAGCCGGTGCGTGATCTCGCCGATGATCGACAGGATGATCCAGGTGAGAATGACGCCGAGCCCCGCGGATCCCCACCGGCCGAGGCCCGCGGCGACGCCCACGGCTGCTGTCATCCAGATGCCTGCCGCCGTCGTCAGGCCTTCGACCTCGCGTTCCGCGGCCAGTTTCAGAATTGCGCCGCCGCCGATGAAGCCGATGCCGGTCGCGAGCCCCTGGATCACGCGCGAAAGGTCGGCGGAATCCATGCCAAATTCCAGGCCGGAGATGACGAAGAGTGCCGCGCCCAGGGCGACCAGCATGTGAGTGCGAACGCCTGCAGGCTTGCCCGCGTGCTCCCGCTGGATGCCGACGATAGCTCCGAAAAGCGCCGCGGCCACGAGCCGGATGATGATGCGCGCCATCTGCTCGCCGTCGGGCAGCCCCGCCATCATTTCCTGCATGAACATGTCCATGACCGCTCCTTGACGCGTGCGCGCCCGGATACTAGTCGAGACCGGCGGCAGCGTCCTGCAACCAGTCGTACAGATATTTTGCGACTGCGCGATCGACCAGCAGTTCGTATCGGTCCGATGCGGCACGACGGAGCAGCACCGGCACCTGCGCGAATCGCGTGCGCGTGCAGGCATCGTTGCCAAATGCCGCGAAATCGAGTCCGCAGCCGCGAACGAGGATATCGAGCGCGCGCAAGCCCTCGACGACGATCGTTGCATGCGCATCTGACAGGTCGGTGATTGCAAATGGGCGCTTCGCGCAGGCGGTGCGCGCCGCATCCGCGAGGTCCATTGCTCCGTGCCGTCCTGACAACAGCAGCCAGGTGTCCGGCGCGATGCGGCAGATGACCGGGTCTTCGCCGAGCCAGGTATTCATCGCCTCGGGCATCGGCCGGTCCGCGATCTGCAGCTTGCCGAGGGACTTCTGCGATTTCTGCGGGAGCCGCAATTGCACGACGGTGCGAGGCAGCAGCACCGTGAGACGCAGGACATCGTCATAGACGCGCCCGCCTGCCGGCAGCGCGGATTGCTCCATCAGTGTCCGGATCGGTTCAGCCATGAAGCCGCTTTCCTTCTGGATCGTAGAATGCCGACGAGACGACGGTCGCCGCGCCGTGGTGGTCCATGTCGTGAACGATGACCGTCTCGCCGAGGCGCTCGCGACCGCCGCGCAGCAGAGCGAGTGCGACCGGGCGCTCGAGCGCCGGCGACACCGCGGCCGACGTGACCCAGCCGTCGCTGCCTTCGGTCGTGCCGGCGAGCCGCAGATGCGCACCGGGCAACAGCGCGGTGGCTTCGTTGGTCGCGAGGCCGACGAGTTGCAGGCGATCGGAGCGCCGATTGTCGATGCGATCGAGCGAGCGCTTGCCGATGAAGTCGGCGGATTTGCGCGCCGCGACCTCACCCCAGCCGACATCGGCCGGCGAAGTCGTGCCGTCGGTATCCACGCCGACGTGCAGATAGCCCTTTTCGAGCCGCAACAGCAGCAGGGTTTCGATGCCGTAGGGCACGATGCCGGCTTCGGCTCCCGCGCTCATCAGCTCCTGCCACAGCGCCAGTCCATAGCGCGCGGGGACATGGATCTCGTAGCCCAGTTCGCCGGAAAAACTGACGCGATACAGCCGCGTCTCGACATCCGCGAAACGGCCCTCGCGCATGCTCATGTGCGGCAGCGACGCCGCATCGATCGCGATGTCCGTTTCGAAGCGCGACAACACGTCGCGCGCACGCGGGCCCGAGAGCGCGATCGCGGCCCACTGGGTCGTGACGGGCACCACGAAGACGTTCAGGTCCGGCCATTCGCACTGGCGCCATTCCTCGAGCCAGGCTGCGATCCGCGTGGCGCCGCCGGAGGTCGTGGTGATCACGAACCGCTCGGCGGCGAGCCGCGCGATCGTGCCGTCGTCGATGACGACGCCCGACTCGTTCAGCATCAGGCCGTATCGCAGTCGTCCCGATTCCAGCGTCTGCACATTATTGATGTAGAAGCGGTCGAGGAAGCGCGCGGCGTCGCGGCCGGTCACCTCGATCTTGCCGAGCGGCGAGGCGTCGAAGATGCCGACGCCGGTGCGTACTGCCAGCGCTTCGCGCTGAATCGCCTGTGCGAACGACTCGCCGTGGCGCGGATAGCAAGCCGGCCGCATCCATCCGCCGGCCTCCCACCAGTGCGCGCCCTGCGCGACGTGCGTGTCGTGCGCGGGCAGCAGGCGCCGCGGCGCGTAGCGCTCTCCGGTCTGGCGTCCCGCGATTGCGCCGAGCGTGACCGGCGAATAGGGCGGCCGGTAGGTCGTCATGCTGAGATCGGAGGGTTTGCGGCCCGTCAGTTCCGCGAACGCCAGCAGCGTATTGAGGCCGCCCGTCTTGCCCTGGTCCACCGACATGCCGGCGGTGGTGTAGCGCTTGACGAGCTCGACGTGGTCGAAGCCCTCCGCCAGCGCGATCTCGACGTCGGTAACCGTCACGTCGTGCTGGAAATCGAGCCATTGGCGGCTGCGCTTGCCCGTTTGCGGCTGCCGTCTGCCGCCGACCGCCGCCGATATCGGCGGTTCCTCCACGAGGGCAGGGCGCACCAGCGCATCCTGGGCCACGCCCACGTGCGCGAGCAGTGCGTACGCTGCGCGGGACGCGTCGGCCAGCGTTTCTGCAAGCGTCGCGCAGCCGGTCAGCGAACCGGCGCAAGCCAGCGGCGGGCGCGATTCGTGCGGAAGGTAGCACTGCCGTTCATCGTCGAACACGAGAGCGCCTCGGGCCTGCGAAGCGAGATGCAGCGCGGGCGCCCAGCCGCCGGACATGCCGAGCGTGTCGCAACGGACCGTGCGCGTGTCGCCGTCGTTCGTGCCGCTGCCGACGACCACGCCGCGCAGCGACCGGCGGCCGCGGCCCCGCAGCACGACGGAGTTCGGGCTGACTTCGACGCCATGCTCGCGCAGCGCCTCTGCGAGCACCGGCGGCGGCGCCATGCGGCTGTCGACGATGAGCGGCACGGATACGCCCGCGACCGCGAGGTCGAGCGCGGCCAGGTAGGCGGAATCGTTGTTGGTCGCAAACACGATGCGCCGGCCCGCGGCGACGCCATAACGGTTCGCATAACGGCGAACGGCGCCGGCGAGCATCGTGCCCGGCAGGTCGTTGCGTTCGAACACGAGCGGCTGCTCGATCGCGCCGGTCGCAAGCAGTGTCTGGCGCGCGTGCACGCGCCAGTAGCGCTGGCTGACCGCGCGCTCCGGACCGTGCAGGTCGAGCCGCTGCATCAGGCCGGCCATGCCATGGTCGTACAGGCCGAAGGCCGTGGTGCCGGTCAACAGCGTGACGCTTCGCGATGCGGCGAGTTCGCCGATCACGCTCGCAAGCCAGACGACGGGCGGATCCTCGTTGATCGTGACGGCGGAGCCGAGCAGTGACGCGCCGCATTCGAAGTCCTGTTCCGCAAGCAACACGGTCAATCCCGCCCGCATGGCGATCTGCGCCGCCAGCAGCCCCGCCGGACCGCCGCCGACGACCAGCAGGTCGCAATGCGCGTTGACCGCGTCGTAGCGCGCGGGATCGGGCAGTCGCGGCGCTACGCCAAGTCCCGCTGCGCGGCGGATCCACGGCTCGTAGAAATGCCACGATGGCCAGGTGAAGGTCTTGTTGTAAAAACCCGCGGCCCAGAGCGGCGCCGTGAGGTCGAAGATGCGCCCGAGATCGAAGCCGACGCCCGGCCAGGCGTTCTGCGCGCGCACGGTGAGGCCATTGCGCACGGGAATCATCGTCGCGCGCGCGGTCGGTTCGGCTTCTGCGCCGCGACCCAGCGTGACGAGCGCGTTCGGCTCCTCGACGCCGGCCGAGAGCACTCCGCGCGGCCGGTGGAATTTCATGCTGCGCCCGACGATGCGCACGTTGTTCGCGAGCAGCGCTGAGGCGACCGTGTCGCCGGCGAATGCCGGCAGCCTGCGGCCGTTCCAGTGGAAGCTGAACGACAGGTTGCGATCGATGTGACCGCCACGTGCGAGGCGATAGCCCATCAGTGAGCCACGCCGGACGCCGCGCCCTCGTCGACCAGCGCGCCGGTCGCAAACCGGCCCAGGTCGAAAGCTTCGATCAACGGGTGCGGCCGGCCATTCGCGATGGTCCAGGCCATCGTCTCGCCGCCGGCCGGTATCGCCTTGTAGCCGCCGGTGCCCCAGCCGGCGCTGACGTATAGACCGGGAACCGGTGTCACGCCCATCACCGGGCTCGTGTCCGGCGAGATATCCACGAGTCCCGCCCATTGGCGCAGCACGCGCAACCGGCTCAGGCAGGGAAAAAGCTCGACTGCGGATTGCGCGTTCGCTTCGAAGTTCGGCAGGCCGCCGCGCTGCGCATAGGAAGGATGAACGTCCGCGCCACCGCCGATGACGATCTCGCCCCGGTCCGACTGGCTGACGTACACATGGATGGCAGCGGACATCATGACGGTGTTGAGCAGCGGCTTCACCGGTTCCGTCACCATCGCCTGCAGCGCGAGGCTCTTGAGCGGCAACCGGATGCCGGCTTTCGCGGCCAGCACGCTCGAATGCCCGGCAACCGCGAGGCACACTTTTGCCGCCGTCACCGGGCCGCGCGTCGTCTCGACGCCTTTCACGCGGCCATTCTCGATCCGGAAGCCGGTGACTTCGCAGCCCTGCACAATGTCCACTCCGAGCGCGCATACGGCGCGGGCGTATGCCCAGACAACCGCGTCGTGGCGCGAAATGCCGCCGCGCCATTGCACCGCGCCGCCCTCGATCGGATAGCGGCTGCCGAAATTGAGCATCGGCTCGATACGGCGCAGGTCCTCCGGCGTCAGCATTTCGGAATCCACTCCGTTCATGCGGATGGCGTTGACGCTGCGGCGCAGGAACTCGAGCTCGTGCGGGCTGTGCGCGAGCGTGATCTTGCCGCGCTGGCTCAGCATGATGTTGTAGTTGAGTTCGCGAGCCAGGCCCTCGTAGAGACAAAGCGAGCGCTCGAAGAATTTCGAGCTGGAGAGGTGGAAGTAATCCGAGCGCGTCACCTGCGTATTGCGTCCCGAATTGCCGTGGCCGATCGCGCTTTTCTCGAGCACGGCGATGCGCTGCATGCCGTGAACCCTGGCGAGGAAATAGGCGGTCGCGAGCCCGTGACCGCCGCCGCCCACGATGACCGCGTCGTAGGCCGGCTTCAGCTCAGCGGCGCGGATGGCCCGCGGCCAGTCGCGATCGCCGTTGACCGCGTGCCGGGCGAGGGCCAAGAATGAATAGCGTTGCATCGTGTAACCCGGCGGAATGATAGAGCATGCTCAGGATCGAATGCCCCTGGTGCGGAGTCCGCGACGAGCCGGAGTTCAGCTACGGCGGGGAAGCGCATGTTGCGCGGCCGCCGGAGAATTGCGGCGACGAGGAATGGGCGCAATACCTGTTTTTCCGCTCGAATCCAAAGGGCGGGCATCCCGAGCGCTGGTGTCACAGCCAGGGATGTGGGCAGTGGTTCAACGTGCTGCGCGACACGGCGACGCACGACATCCTGGCGGTGTACCGGATGGGGGAGCCGAGGCCGAAAACGGCCTGAGCCGCGGCTCAGCCGCGATCGGGCACCAGCCCGTCCTTGCGCATGCGCAAGAGCTCTTCGCGTTCGCTAGCTGCGTTCAGCGGCGGTTACGAACACTTCGCGACCGTTCCGACCACGTCGACCGCGGCCGCGTCGGCCGCCTGCGGCGTGTTGCGGGGTCTGTTCCCCAACCGCGTGCCCCAGTACGAAACGGCCTGCCAGTCTTACCTCGCGGCACTTCCGGACGGGGATGCCAAGACCCGCGGCATCGCGATCGGAACGGAAATCGGGGCTGGCACTCTCGCCTTGCGCGCCCGGCATGCATTTCCGCACGTCCACCGAGCACGGCGCGCTGCTCGGCAAACGGGTCGGCAAGATCGTCGTCAAGGATTATTTCCAGAAGAAGAATCGTCCATAGAGCTGGATCGACTCGAATGGTCGGCGCCGGGCGTCCACACGCCCGGCGCCGACATCATTTCGCCGGGCCGGCGGTCAAAAGGTTCGCATCGCGCGACAAGAGCCATCTACCGCCGTCCTTGCGGAAGATCGATAGCGTATGGCCGGCGCGAACGATGGTCGTTCCGCCGTCGGGCGGCGTCACGACGACCCTGAGGCGAGACCACAGATAGGCCCAGTCGCCGAAGACGCGGAGTTCCTGAATGTCGCTCTGGCCGTCGAACGTCGGTGCGCCGTTCGCGGCCTGTGCGCGGGCCGCCGTGGCATAACCGGCTCTGCCGATCATCGGCGCCTGCCCGGGAACGAGGAATACGACGTCCTCGGCCATCAATCCGAGGACGGTATCGAGATCGCCTGCCTGGGTCGCCGTCATCCAGGTCGCGACGAGCAGCCGTATTTCTTTCTCTTCGTCAGTCATTTTTTCTTCGCGGAGGTGGATTTCCTGCGCGGCACTTTGCCGCCCGCGCGGCGGGCCTCCGACAGGCCGATCGCGATCGCCTGCTTCCGGCTCGTCACTTTCTTGCCGGACCCGCCGCTGCGGAGCGTACCTCGCTTGCGTTCCTTCATCGCCTTCCGGACTTTCGTCGCTGCCTTCCTGCCGTACCTGGCCATGCATTCACTCCTTGCTGATCGGCGACGGGACAACAATGTCCACCTGCCATGCTGTATCAAAGAACTTCGGCCACCGGCTGTCGGTGCGGCGCCCGCGCGCGCTGTAGGAGTTCGCGAACGCCGTTGTATTCCTTGGTCCAGTCTGGTACCTTGTTGTTACAAGGTACCTTCGGCAACACTCTTTCAGGCACCAACCCCGCGCACAGATGGCCATAGACGAAAAATTCAGTTCCATTCGCAAGGGCCTGCTCGAGTTCCTCGTCCTCAGGATCATTTCGGCGGACAAGGTCTACGTCGCCGACATGCTCGAGCGGCTTAGCGCGACCCAGTTCACGACGCAGGAGGGCACGCTCTATCCGCTGCTCAGCAAGCTGCGCCGCGAGGAGCTGCTCGACTACGAGTGGCGCGAGTCCGAGGCCGGTCCGCCGCGCAAGTACTACAAGCTGACCACGAAAGGCAGGACGCAGCTTGCGGAGCTCAACCGTTACTGGAAGCGAATCAACACCACCATTGAAGAGTTGGGACAGTCCGAATGAACAAAGTGATCACCGTCAGCCTCAATGGCAACGCCTACCAGCTCGACGAGCAGGGTTTCGAGGCGCTGCGCGCATATCTGGCCAGTGCGGATGCACGACTCGAGAGCAATCCCGACAAGTCCGAGATTGTGTCCGATATTGAACAGGCAATCGCCGACAAGTGCCGGCGCTATCTCAATCCGCACAAGAGCGTCGTCGTCGCTGCGGAGATCGACCGGATTCTCTCCGAGATGGGCCCGGTCGAGGGAGAGACAGCAGGCACGGAAACAGGTCGTGCAGGCGAACGAAGGGCAACAAGCGACGCGCAGCCGCGCGCGGAGGCGCCACGGCGTCTATACCAGATCCGGGAAGGGGCGATGATCAGCGGCGTATGCAATGGCCTGGCGGCATATTTCAACGTCGACGTCACGATCGTCCGGATCATCTTCGTCGCGGTCACCATCCTGACGGGCGGCTTATGGATCCTCGCCTACATCCTGATGATGTTCATCATCCCCGATGCAAACACATCTGAGGAACGCGCGGCAGCGCACGGGAAACCGTTCAATGCCCAGGAGCTGGTCGACCGGGCAAAAGAACACTATGCGGATTTCCGCCAGCAGAGCACGAGCTGGCATCAAGGATGGCGACGCAGGCGGCAGTTGCGCCGCGAGCGGCGTGCCGCCGCGGCCGAAAGGTCGTTCTGGCGCAGTGAGCGCGCGCGCGAGGACGTCGGCTACGCGACACGCGTGTTGGCGGGTTTCATGGTCCCCGTCTTCACCATCATCGGCGCCGCCCTCTTTGTTGTCGTCATCATCGCGATGGTGTCGCTGTTCAAGACAGGAGGCCTCTTCGATTGGACGTTGCCGCACGAGATCCCGGTATGGGGTGCGATCGTCATCCTTGCAATCGTCTACCAGGCCGTGCACGCGCCGTTGCGCGCGGCGAGTCGTGCGTCGCATGAGGCTCTGGCGGGACCGCGCCATGGCTGGCTTGCCGCGGCAGACGGCGTGCTGTGGCTCGGTTTCGCGGTGCTGTTATTCTGGCTCGCTTACCTGTTCATACCGGAAGTGCGGGTCCTTTTTGAAAGCGTGCCGTCTGAGTGGCGGCACGCCTTGACGGCGTGGCATGCGTTTTGAGGAAACACCGGTCACTCCGGCTGTTTGTAGACGATGCCGCCTTTCATGACGAACCGCACGTCTTCCAGGAGTGCGATATCGGCGAGTGGATCGCCGGCGACCGCAATCAGGTCCGCCAGCAGACCCGACTCGATCCTGCCGCGGTCGGGCGTTCCGAGCAGTTCCGCATTGACCGTCGTGGCGGACCGGATGGCATCGAGCGGCGCCATGCCGTACTGGACGCGGGCGGTGAATTCCTTCGCGTTCTCGCCATGCGGGAAAACGCCGGCGTCGGTGCCGAAGGAGATCTTGAGCTCCTGTTGCAGGTCGCGGCGGAAGCTTTCAATCACCTGCGGATGCAGGAACGCCTGTTTCTTCGCAAGCGCCTCCGGCAGCTTTGCGCCCTGGAGCACCTCGAGCAAGTGCATGTTCGGCACGACGAAGCTGCCGTTCTTCTTGATGATGCGCGCGGCCTCGTCCGTCATCATCGAGTTGTGCTCGATGCTGTCGATGCCGGCCTCGCTCGCGGCGATGATGCCCTCGGTGCCGTGCGCATGCGCGGCGATCTTGAGGCCATGGCGGTGCGCCTCCTCGGCAGCTGCGCGCAGTTCTTCGATCGAATACTGCTGCGCACCGACCGGCCCCTCGAAGGAGAGCACACCCGCGGTCGCGCAGATCTTGATGACCTTGGCCCCGTACTTGATCTGGTAGCGGACCGCCTTCAGCACGGCGTCGATGCCGTCGGCGACGCCCGAGACGTAATTCGACGGCTCGATGCCCGGCCCGAAGCCGGTGACGTCGCAGTGGCCGCCGGTGATCGAGAGGGCGTGGCCGGCGGGGATCATGCGCGGGCCGATGACCCAGCCCTTGTCGATCGCGTTCATCAGCGCGACATCGGAGAAGCCGGAGGCGCCGACGTCGCGTACGGTCGTGAAGCCCGCGAGGAGCGTCGCCTTCGCATTAGGCACGCCCCTGAGCGCGAAGTCGCCGGTCGTGAAGCGCACGGGCTCGGTTTCCCAGCCCTCGACCAGGTCATAGTTCAGGTGCGTGTGGGAATCCATCAACCCGGGCAGCAACGTCTGGCCGTCGAGCCGGATCGTCTTCGCATTCGCGGGGCGTGTCGCCGGGTTGAGCGCCGCGATCCGGTCGTTCTCGACTACGATGACGGCGGGGGAGACCATCCTGCCTTGCACGACGTCGAGGTAGCGCGCGGCTTCGATGACGATGGTCTCGGCCTGCGCTAACGAAGTCGCCAGCATCAGGACCGATGCGGCCGCCAAGATCAATTTGTGCATGTCGGATCCTCGTCAGGATGCGGGATTGTAAGGCAAGGCCCTCCGGTACAATCCAGCCGATGCCACTGTCCGTCGTCATCCTGGCCGCTGGTCAGGGCAAGCGCATGGCGAGCGACCTGCCGAAGGTTCTCCAGCCGCTCGCCGGTCGGCCGATGCTCGGGCATGTCATCGATGCCGCCCGGAGCCTCGAACCGGACGCGATACACGTCGTGCATGGCCACGGTGCGGAGCGTGTACGCGAGGCTTTTCCGGCCGTCGACATCCGCTGGGTACTGCAGGCCGAGCAGAAAGGCACGGGCCATGCCGTCATGCAGGCGATGCCCGGCATCCCGGACGACCACACGGTGCTCGTGCTTTTCGGCGACGTGCCGCTGGTGCAGCCCGCCGCGCTCCGCGGCCTCGTTGCACGTTCGGGCCGGCAGGTGCTGGCACTCCTGTCGGCGGTGCTGCCGGACCCGTCCGGTTACGGCCGCGTGATCCGAGATGCCGCGGGCGCGGCGGTGAAGATCGTCGAGGAAAAGGATGCGAGCCAGCCGGAGCGGACGATTGCCGAGATCAATACCGGTATCCTCGCCGCGCCGGCAGCGAAACTGCGTGCCTGGCTCACGGCGCTGAAGGCCGACAATGCGCAGAGCGAGTATTATCTGACCGACTGCGTCGGCGCCGCGGTGCTGGAAGGCTGCGCGGTTGAGGCGATCCTTGCGGACACGGCAGCGGAGGTCCTCGGCGTGAACGACAAGGTTCAGCTCGCTGAAGTCGAAGCGGCGCATCGGCGCACGAAGGCGGGCGGGCTGATGCGCGCCGGCGTCACCATCATCGATCCCGCGCGCATCGACATCCGTGGCGACGTCCACTGCGGCCGTGACGTCGAACTCGACATCAATGTCATTCTCGCCGGCAAGGTGAGTCTCGGCGATCGCGTGAAGGTCGGGCCAGGCTGCGTGCTCCGCGACTGCGATATCGGCCCGGACACGGAGATCCGCGCGAACAGCGTGGTCGAAGGCACCGTCACCGGCGCGCGCTGCGTGATCGGCCCCTTTGCGCGCCTGCGTCCGGGCACGAAGCTTGCGGATGCCGTCCACGTCGGCAATTTCGTCGAGATCAAGAACAGCGAGCTGGGCGCCGGCAGCAAGGCGAATCACCTGAGCTACGTCGGCGATTCAAGCATCGGCGCGGACGTGAATGTCGGCGCGGGAACCGTGACCTGCAATTATGACGGCGTGAACAAGCATCGCACGACTATCGGCGATGGGGCGTTCATCGGCTCCGGCACGATGCTGGTTGCGCCGGTGTCAGTTGGTGAGCAGGCGACGATTGGCGCGGGTTCGACGATTACGCGTCCCGCGCCCGCCGGCAAACTGACCGTGGAACGCAGCCGCCAGCAGACAATCGAGAACTGGAAGCGACCCGAAAAGAAAAAAGAGTAGTGCAGGCGATGGGTCCCGGTACAGGCGGCCAACGGCCGGGTTCGCACTTCAGGCTGGAGCCGCGTGAGGGATACCTGTACCTGCATCTCGAGCCGGGATTCGAGATGACACCCGCCAGCATGGAGAACATCTGGCTCGCCATCAGCGACGCCTGTCGGCGGCATGGCCTGCGCCGCGTGCTGGCGGAAGGCGAGAATGTCCGGCGCCGCCTCACCACGATCGAATCCTTCGACCATGCAGGGCTCGCCGCGCGCCTCATGCCCGGGCTCACGGTCGCCTGCTGTTTCCGCGGTTTCGTACCGGACCAGCAGACTGGTTTCTTCCGCACCGCTGCAATGAACAGGGGCGTTCGTACCGAATTCTTCCAGGACCTGAACGACGCATTGCGCTGGCTGGGCGTCGGCCTCAAAGCGGATCCGCCGGATTCCGTGACTTGATCCCGGGGGCGCACCCGCCCGCTTTTGGAATAGAATGTGGCGACCGCGGTCCGGAACCCTCTGCCGGCGTAAGGTCGAATCGTCCATGTGTGGAATCGTCGGAGCGGTCGCAGACCGCGACATCGTCCCGATCCTGATCGAAGGCCTGAAGCGGCTCGAATACCGCGGCTATGACTCGGCCGGCGTCGCCGTGCTGAATGGCAGCGCCGAGGTCGCGCGGCTGCGCGCGGTCGGCAAGGTGGCGAGGCTGTCCGAGGCGCTGGCTGCGACGCCGACGGCCGGTCATCTCGGCATCGCGCACACGCGCTGGGCCACTCACGGCGTGCCGAACGAACGCAACGCCCATCCGCACATTTCCCGGGACGGCGTCGCGATCGTGCACAACGGCATCATCGAGAACCACGAGGAACTGCGCTCGGAACTCGAGCGGCTCGGCTACAGCTTCACGTCCGAAACCGACACCGAAGTGATCGCTCATCGCATCCATCATCACCTGGGGGACACGCTCGATCTGTTCGGCGCGGTGCGCCAGACGGTCGCGGAACTGCGTGGCGCTTATTCGCTCGCCGTCATGTGGGGCAAGGATCCGGACTGCATCGTGCTCGCGCGCGTCGGTTGCCCGGCGCTGATCGGCATCGGCAAGGACGAGAACTTCGTCGCCTCCGACATCGCGGCGCTACTGCCGGTCACCCGCAAGTTCATCGTGCTCGAAGAGGGCGACGTCGCCTGCATCCGCCGCCATAGCATCGAGATCATCGACGCGGCCGGCCGCAAGGTGGAACGCCCGACCTACGAGTCCGAGCAGTCGGCGGCGGCCGCCGAACGCGGCGAATACGCGCATTTCATGCTGAAGGAAATCCACGAGCAGCCGCGCGCGGTCGCGCAGACGCTGGAGGAGCGCGTCGCCGGCGGCCGGCTGCTGTCGCAGGCCTTCGGGCCAGCCGCGATGGACGTGCTGAAGCGCACGGCGTCCGTGCATATCGTCGCCTGCGGGACGAGTTATCACGCCGGCGTGGTCGCGGGCTATTTCATCGAGCAGCTGTGCCGCATCCCGTGCCGCGTCGAGATCGCGAGCGAGTTCCGCTACCGCGATCCGGTGGTGTCGACCGATTCGCTGTTCGTCTCGATATCGCAGTCCGGCGAAACCGCAGATACCCTCGCGGCGCTGCGCCTGGCACGCAAGGCGGGTTTCCTGTCGACGCTCGCGATCTGCAACGTGCCCGAGAGCTCGCTGGTACGGGAATCCGAGCTCGTGCTGCTGACGCGCGCGGGCCCGGAGATCGGCGTCGCGTCCACCAAGGCGTTCACGACCCAGCTGGCCGCGCTCGGCATGCTGGCGATCGCGATCGGCAAGCACCGCGGGCTCCCGTCAGAACGCGAGAAGATGCTGGTGCAGCGCCTGCTCGAGCTGCCCGCGATGCTCGAACAGACGCTCGCGCTCGACCCGGTGATCCGCGAGCTGGCGAAGGAGATCGCGCCGAAGCATCACGCGCTCTTCCTCGGCCGCGGCGCCATGTTTCCGATCGCGATGGAGGGTGCGCTGAAGCTCAAGGAGATTTCCTACATCCACGCGGAGGCTTACGCGGCGGGCGAGCTGAAGCACGGACCGCTCGCGCTCGTGGATGCCGACATGCCGGTCATCGCGGTCGCGCCGAACAATGACCTGCTGGAGAAAGTGAAATCGAACCTGCAGGAAGTCCGGGCGCGCGGCGGCATGCTCTACGTGTTCGCCGATCCGGAATCCGGCATCGAGGAATCGGACGGCGTGAGAGTCATCACGATGCCGCGGCACATCAGCTACTTCCAGGCGCCGGCCGTGTACACGCTGCCCCTGCAGCTGCTCGCGTATCACGTCGCCGTGCTGAAGGGCACCGACGTCGACCAGCCGCGCAATCTCGCGAAAAGCGTCACCGTCGAATGATGGAAAAGGGGTCGCATCCCTTTCAAAGGGGACGCACCCCTTTTCGCGACCCGCTGAACTGTGACGCGTCAGCTCGGAAAAGGGGTGCGTCCCCTTTGAAAGGGATGCGACCCCTTTTCTGATGTTCGACGCCGGCTTCTACCAGCGCTACTACGTCGACCCGCGCACGCGCGTCGCCTCGCGCGCGGATGCGGTGCGGCTCGGGGGTTTCGTCTGCGCCTACGCGGCGTATCTCGGTTTCACCGTCAAGCGAGTGCTCGATGCCGGCTGCGGTCTCGGTCATCTGCGGCAGCCCGTGCGCGAATTCTTCCCGCGCGCGCAATACGTCGGGCTGGAGACGAGCGAATATTTGTGCCGGCGCTATGGCTGGACCGGCGGTAGCATCGCGGACTACCGCCCGCGCCAGCCGTTCGATCTGGTGTTCTGCCACGACGTGCTCCAGTACCTGCCGGATCGCGACGCGGTGCGGGCGCTCGCGAACCTGGCGCCGGCTCTGCCGCGGCGCCCTGTATTTCAGCGTGCTGACTGCCGAGGACTGGCGCCGCAATGCCGACCGCTCAAGGACCGATTCCGGCGTGCGCCTGCGCCCGGCCCACTGGTACAAATCCCGCCTGGCGCGCTATTTCCGCCCGCTGGGCGGCGGGCTGCTGGTCCGGCGTGGTTACCACCCGCTGCTCTGGGAGCTCGAGAGGCCCTGGATACCGGCAAAATCGAGCCTCCGGCCCCGGCGCAGGCCGAATTGATCTAAAATCGGCGCCTTAATCAGGGCCCGGCATAAGGGCCACCAACACCGGGAGAGACCGACGATGTCGTTTCTGAAGCATACGGGCCTGCGTGCCCTCGGGACCGCCACCGCGGCGGCTGTCGCGCTCGTAGCCTGCAGCGGGGGCAGCGCGAACGATGCGCTGCCACTGATCCGCGCCACGTTGTCAGTGAAGACCGTCTCGACGGGCGGCGTGTGCGAGTCCGTGCGCATCCGCATGACGCCGAAGGAGCTCATCGGGAAGGCGAACAAGTACGCGAACAACCGGATGATGGTGGCGGAAGTGAACATGACCGGTCCGACCGACGAGTTTGGCGCGCCGATGTGCAACGGCACGGGCGAGACACTCCCGATGGCGCCGGGCAACTGGGAATTCAGCGTGCCGCTCGCCTCCGGATCCGCCACCTGCGTGCGCAACATCGAGGCCGCCGGCGACCTGCTGATTACGTTCATCGACGGTATCGAGGGCTGCGCCGCGAACGGCGCCCCGATGGAATCGTTGCCTGTCGAAGGCGCGGTCGAGGGTGAGACGCCGGCGAATGCCGAGCAACCCGCGGATGCGATGGACACCGCGCCGCCACCGACCGGCTGAAGCGGCCTGGCAGCAATGCAGGGGCCGGCACGGGCAACCGTGCCGGCTTTTTAGTCCTTGGCGTCACTGATTCCTTTCTATCTGCCGCCGCTGGTCCGCTTCGCGGGACACATCGCGCCCCGGCTGACCGCGCGCGCGGTCGCGGCGCTCGTCGCACGCCCGCGCGGGCGCAATCCAACCCAGCCCTGGGAAATCGCACAGGGTCCCAAAGGCAGCGAAATCGAACTGCGCACCGGCTTGCATGCAACGAGCTGGGGCGACAGCGGCCCGCTGGTGCTGGCGCTGCACGGTTGGCGCGGCCGAACGACGCAGTTCCGTCCATTGGCTGCTGCGCTCCTCGCGCGCGGCATGCGGACGGTCGCGCTCGACCTGCCGGGTCACGGCCGCTCACTGGGCAGCACCGCGACGCCGCGGGAGATCGGCGAGCTGCTGGTCGAGGTGGAACGCATCACGGGACCCGTGCATGCGGCCATCGGGCATTCCTTTGGCGGCGCGGCGATCGGCGCAGCGCTGATCTACGGATTCCGCGCGCAGCGACTGGTCATCGTCTCCAGCCCGACGCATGTCAGCCGCATTCCTTTCTTCTACGCGAAGGCGCTCGGCCTGCCGCATCGCGCGATGCCGCATTTTGCGCGGCTGCTCGATGAGCACGCGGGCCGGCGGCTGGCGGAACTGGATCTGGTCGCGACGGCGCCGAAGTCAGGCATTCCGGCGCTGCTTGTGCACGACACCAACGACGCGGTGATTCCCTACAGCGAGGCGGAAGCGCTGGTCGCCGTGTGGCCGGGGCTCGAGCAGATGACTACGACCGGGCTCGGGCATCGCGATATTCTCGCGAATGACTTTGTGATCAAGACCATCGCGGAATTCGTCGGCAGAAGCTAGTTCGCCCGCGTGTGCGCCGCCGAACCCGCGGTCGCCACCGGTTGATCCGGTGCAACCGTGATCTTGAGCTGTCCGTATGGCGACGCCGGAATCGCCGTCTCGCCGCGCCGTTCGAGCCACGCGACCGTCGGTGGCGTCAGCAGGTCGCCTTCGCGGCGCAGATCCGGTGGCGCGCCGAGCATCACCGCCGGCGTGAACACGACCAGATACTTTCCCTGCTTTTCGGCCGGATCGATCGCGAGTGATACGGACAGGCCGGGTGCGCCGCCGGGCGTTGCGAGCGCCGGTTCAAGCCGCAGATTGTCGACGCCCGTCATCTGGACGACGATGAAAGCTTCGTCGAGCAGTGCCACGACCGGATAAAACACGCCGCCTGTGCCTGCGTTCTTCGCATCGAACACGCTCTTGACCCGCACGCGATAGGGCCCGGACTGCTGTGGCAGTTCGAATGCGACGAATGGGCTGAGCCCGCTGTGAAAATCGAACACCGGGCTCGTGCGGTCGACAGCCGCATCCGTGAATCCGCGCTGCGGCAATGGCTTGAACTGGAATCCCGACGGGTCGTCGCAGCAAGGCGTCGTTTCGGCGTAGAGAGCGAGACGAGCCTCGGCGGTCGCCGGATAGGATGGCGAGGGTCCCGCCGCGCAACCCGCGCAGGCAATGGCAGCCAGGAGAAAGATCGGATTCCTCATGGGGATCGCAGGCTAACATGATTGCCGCCTCGGTAGCCGTGATCGGTGCCGGACTTTCCGGCATCGCTTGCGCGCGGCAACTGACCCGCGCGGGTCTGCAGCCGCGCGTCTTCGAGTATCAGCGCGCGGCCGGCGGCCGGCTCGCGACACGCCGGTTCGAAGCCGCGGCCTTCGATCATGGCGCGCAATACATCACAATCTCGGACCCGGAATTCCGTCAAACAATCGAGGCTGCGCAGGCCGCAGGCGTCGTCGAGCGCTGGCGGCCGCAATGGTCCCGCGCCGATCGTCCGGGCGACCTCTGGGTGGGGACGATGGGCATGAGCAGCCTGCCGCGCTGGCTCGCGCAGGATCTCGACGTCGAGTACGGCGCGCGCATCATCCGGCTGGAGCGCGGCCGCGATGGCTGGATTCTCGTGGACGACCGCGGCTCGGCGCACGTGGACTTCGATGCCGTCGCGCTCGCACTGCCACCGCCGGTGGCCGCAATGCTCGCGGCGCCGCACACCGTGCTCGCGGAGCGCGTGCGTTCCGTCCCGGTTGCGCCCTGCTGGGCGGCGATGGTCGCTTTCGATCAGCCGCTCGAAGGCGTACCCGATGCGGATCTTGGCGACGATGCAGTGCTGCCCTGGTTCGCGCGCGACGGTTCCAAGCCGGGGCGCGAGACGCCGCATGCCTGGGTGCTGCACGCGGGCGCCGACTGGTCGCGGACTGCATTCGAGCAGCCGGCAGCGCGCGTTCTGCAGGCGTTGCTCGAGCGTTTCTCGGAGCGCATCGGCCGGGTTCTGCCACAGATCGCACTTTCAGACTGCCATCGCTGGCGTCATGCACGTGTCGAGCGGCCGCTCGGCGAACCGTTCCTTTGGGATCGTGCAGCCGGCATCGGATTCTGCGGCGACTGGTGCCTGGACGCCCGCGCGGAGGCGGCCTGGATGTCGGGCAATGCATTGGGGATGGCGCTTTCGGAAGCGCGGCTCGCGGCAAGCTCCGGTAAGATGCGGGGCAGTCGATGAACAGCACACGACAACTGATGTTCCTGGCCGCCACTTCCGTGTTGCTGCTGTCCGCCTGTGCGGATGGCGCGGCGCCCAGGCCGGAGTCGGAGAGCATGCCTACAACCGAACCGGTTCCGCCGGTCGCCGCCGTGCGGCCGCATGTCGTCGAATCGCCCAACGGCAGCCGGACCGACGAGTATTACTGGCTGCGCGACGACACGCGCGAGAACAAGGAAGTGCTCGCCCACCTCGAAGCGGAGAACGCCTACAAGGCGGCGATGACCGCGCACACCAAGGCGCTCGAGGATCGCGTGTACGAGGAGATCGTCGCCCGCATCAAGCAGGACGATTCGACCGTGCCGTACCGCCTGCGCGGGCACTGGTACTACACCCGCTTCGAGACCGGCAAGGAGTATCCGATCTACGCGCGCAAGGCCGGCACGCTCGATGCGCCGGAGCAGGTGATGCTGGACGCCAACCAGCTCGCCGAGGGCCACGGTTTCTACCAGATCGGCCGCACCATCATCGCGCCGAACAACCGGCTGCTCGCGTACGCCGAAGACACGGTCGGCCGCCGCCAGTTCACGCTGCGCTTCAAGGACCTCGCGACCGGCGAGCTGCTGCCGGACCGCATCGAGAACGTCGATCCGTACGCCGCCTGGACCGCCGACAACGCGAGCGTGCTCTACATGGAGAAGCACCCGGAGACGCTCCTCGGCTACCGCGTGCGACGGCACGTGCTCGGCACCGATACGGCCGCCGACACGCTGGTCTATGAGCAGGATGACGAGAGCTTCTATACCGGTGTCGGCACGACGAAGGACGAGCAGTACATCCTGATTTTCGCGCAGAGCACGGTGTCGACCGAATGGCGCTATGCGGAGGCGGGCGACCCGGAGTTGAAGTTCAAGGTCTTCCTGCCGCGCGAGCGCGATCACGAATACCACATCGATCATCTCGACGGACGCTGGGTCATCCGCAGCAACTGGCAGGCGCCGAATTTCCGGCTGCTCGAAGCCAAGGTCGGCGAGGAAGACGATCGCGCGAAATGGAAGGAACTCATCGCGCACCGCGACGACGCCTTCATCCACGGCTTCGACGTGTTCAAGGATTTCCTCGCGATCGAGGAGCGCTCGGGTGCGATGCGCAAGATCCGCATCCGGCCCTGGAGCGGTGGCGAGGACTTCTTCATCGCCGCTGACGAGCCGGCCTACACGACCGCGCTCGGCCAGAATGCCGAGATCGACACGGACATCGTGCGCTACGAGTACTCGTCGCTGACGACGCCCGACACGGTCTATGACTACGACATCCAGACCGGCGAGCGACAGTTGATGAAGCGCATGCCGGTGCTCGGCACCTTCGATCCGTCGCAGTACCGCACGGAGCTCGTTTGGGCGACGGCCAGGGACGGCGCGAAAGTGCCGGTGTCGCTCGTCTACCGCGACGGTTTCAAGCGGGATGGCACGGCGCCATTGCTGCAATACGGCTACGGTTCCTATGGCGCGTCGATGGATCCGGAATTCTCGATCGCGCGGCTGTCGTTGCTCGATCGCGGTTTCGTGTACGCGCTCGCGCACGTGCGCGGTGGCCAGGAGATGGGCCGGCGCTGGTACGAGCAGGGCAAGCTGCTGAGCAAGAAGAACACGTTCACGGACTTCGTCGACGTCTCGCGGTTTCTCGTCAAGGAAGGCTACGCGGATCCGAAGCGTGTCTCCGCGATGGGCGGCAGTGCGGGCGGGCTGCTGATGGGCGCGGTGGCGAACATGGCGCCCGCCGACTACCGCGCGATCGTCGCACAAGTGCCGTTCGTCGACGTCGTGACGACGATGCTCGACGAAAGCATTCCGCTGACGACCAACGAATTCGACGAATGGGGCAATCCGAAGAAGAAGGAATTCTACGATTACATGCTGTCCTATTCGCCCTACGACAACGTCGCGCGCCAGGATTACCCGGCGATCCTGGTGACGACCGCGCTGTGGGACAGCCAGGTGCAGTACTACGAGCCGGCCAAGTGGGTGGCAAGGCTGCGCGCGCGCAAGACCGGCCCGAACGTGCTGCTGTATCGCACGACGATGGAGGCGGGCCATGGCGGCAAATCCGGGCGCTTCCAGCACTTCCGCGAAATCGCCGAGGAATACGCCTTCCTCCTCGACCAGTCAGGCGTCGCGAAATAGCCCATGCAGCTTGCGCGCATCGAGCAGATTGCGATGCCTGTGCGCGACCTCGCCCGCGCGACGGTTTTTTATCGCGACCAGCTCGGCATGACGCTGCTGTTCGAGGTGCCGCCGCAGCTCGCCTTCTTCGATTGCGAGGGCGTGCGGCTCGCGCTCTCGATCTCGTCGGATCCGATGTACGATCCGCCCGGCTCCATCGTCTACTATCGCGTCGCCGAGATCGCCGCTGCCCACGCCGAGCTCGAGAAGCGCGGCGTCGAATTCCTGCGGGGGCCCCATAAGGTGGCCGAACTCGGCGATGTCGAGATCTGGATGGCTTTTTTCGAGGACACTGAAGGCAACACGCTGGCGCTGACGAGCGAGAAACCCGTCGAGCCGTGAGCGCGGCTCCAGCAGCCGCGGGCCTGCTCGATCGCCTGGTCAGCGCGCGCCCGGGCGAGATGCCGGCACTGGTCGCCGCCTTCCTCTACAACTTCCTGCTGTTCACGGCCTATTACATCCTGCGGCCGCTGCGCGATTCCATGGGCGTCGCGGGCGGCGTCGAGAATCTCGACGACCTGTTCGGCTGGACGCTGATCGGCATGCTGCTCGCCGTGCCGGTGTACGGCTGGATTTCCGGGAAGTTCCGGCGCGCGGTCTTCCTGCCCTGGATCTACGTCTTCTTCGTCGTGCAGCTTCTCGGATTCTGGTTCGTGTTCCGGCTGCTCACCGACGATGCGCCGGCCGCCCGCGTGTTCTTCGTCTGGGTCAGCGTGTTCAACCTGTTCGTCGTGTCGGTGTTCTGGAGTTTCATGGCGGACCTGTTCGACCGCGAACAGGCGAAACGCGTGTTCGCGTTCATCGCCGCGGGCGCGAGTTCGGGCGGCATCCTCGGCTCGAGCATTCCGGCCTTTTTCGCCGAGACGCTGGGCGACGTGAATCTGCTGCTGATCTCCTCGGCGCTGCTCGCCGGCACGATCCTGCCAATCCGTTACCTGCTGCGCTGGAGCGCGGGCCGCGTCCCGACGGGAGAACGGCTCGACGAACGGCCGATCGGCGGGAATCCGTTCGCGGGACTGACCCGCGTATTCACGTCCGGCTACTTGTCGGGCATCGCGCTGTTCGTTTTCCTGATGGCCGCCGTGTCGACCTTCCTGTACTTGCAGCAGGCGGACCTCCTGCAGGCACATTTCCCGGACCGCTCGGAACGAACGGCGTTCCTCGGCCGCATCGAGTTTGTCGTCAACGTGGCGGTCGTGCTGATGCAGATGTTCGCGGTCGGCCGGCTGACGAGGAAGTTCGGCCTGCCCGTCATGATCGTCCTGGTGCCGCTGGTCGTCGTGGCCGGATTCCTGCTGATTGCGGCTTCGCCGACGCTTGCGACGCTGGTCGGCGTATATGTCGTGCGGCGCCTCGGCCAGTATGCCGTCGTGCGTCCCTGCCGCGAGATGCTCTACACGACCGTCGATCGGGAATCGAAGTACAAGGCGAAGAACGTCAACGATACGCTGGTCTACCGGACCAGCGACTATGTCGTCGCGAAGGGCCACGACGCTTTCGTCTCGGCGTTTGCGGCGAGCCTGACCTGGGTGGCCTGGCTCGGGGCCGGCGTCGCGGCGCTGTGGGCGGTCGTCGCCTACCTGCTCGGCCGCGCACACGAGCGAGCGGTCGCGGTAAAACCGCCCGCCTGATCAGTCTTCGATCTGGAAGCGCAGGCGCGCCTGCACGCGCTGCTCGATGACCGAACCGTTCACGACGCGCGGCTCATAGCGCCAGCGCGACACGGCCTCGAGCGCGGCGCGGTCGAATACGCCGGAAGGTTGCGCTGCCTTGACGTTCGCATCGCGCGTCGTGCCGTCCTTGTTGACCGTGAATTCGATGTCCACCCAGCCCTGGGTGCCGCGCTCGCGCGCGCGCAACGGATACTCGGGCGCGACGAAATGCGTACGGCGCATGTCCTTCTCGGGCAGTATCGCCGGGGCCGGCGGCGCCGCGGCAGGGCGGGCGACACGGCTTGCAATGAGCTGGGCCGAAATCGCGGACACCTCGGATGCGGGCGCGCCGGCATCGGCCGCCGCTCTCAGGAACGCATCGGCTCGATCGAGGTTGCCTGCGGTCATCTGCTTGCGCGCTTCGTCGAGCGCGCGCGTCGCGAGCAGGGCGCTGGTATCGGCCAGACCCTCGAAGGCGGGGTCCGAGGCGCGCAGCAGGTCGACGTAATGCCGGGCGGAGTCGCCGGCGGGCTCGAGCAGCCGATTCTGCGCGATGCGCTGGTTCGCGAGCAGCAGGATGCGCGTGCGGTCGGTGCGTACGTTGCCGAGGCGTGCGGCCTCGAGGTCGGCGCGCAGCGACGCGATTTCGGCATGGTTCACGTCGAGCGCGATCGCGGCCTGCAGCCAGTTGCCGGCTTCCTCGAGGCGGTTGTCGCGGATCGTGCGCTCGGCATTGGCCTGGATCAACCCGGCGAGCGTCACGATGCCTTCCTGCACGCCCGGGTTGGCGGGATCGAGACGTCGGGCCGACATCAGGTAGGCGTGCGCGCTGTCCTTGCCACCGTAGAGCCGCTTACTGCGCATGCGATCGTTGGCGAGGATCAGCAGTCCCTGCGCGCGGCCGGCCGGCGTTTCGGCGGCGGTCGCGTCGAGCTTGCGTCCGACGGCCGCGGCCGTTGAGCGATGGATCTGGCCGTTGTTCGACTGAAGTTCACGTTCGCGCTCGAGCTGCGTGACGAAGAACTCGAGACGCGGGTGATCGGGCCGCGCGGAACGGGCCGCATCGATCGCGCTTGCGAGCCGTGCGAGGTCGAGCTCCATCAGCGCGCGCTCGGCTTCGACCAGCAGCTCGTCGGCGACGCTGTCGATGCCGTGCAACGCCATCCGGTTGCCGGGGTCGCGCGTCAGCACCGCACGATAGAGCTCGAGTGCATTCTGTTCCGGCGGGTGGATCAGCCGGCCTTGTGACAGCGCGAGGGCAGCCGCATCGAGGAGCTCGAGCACGGCGGGATCGCTGCCGGCATCGGTCGGCGCGATCGGCGCACTCTCTTGCTGCGGGAAGAGGGTGATGCGCTCCCAGGGCTTCCATTCCGCCAGTGCCCAGGCGGCGATCAGCAGCGAAATCAGCAGCAGGCCGCGACGCGACCAGCGGCGGACCACGACCGGGTCGAAGTCGACCTTGATCCTGGGCAGCGTAAGCTTCGGATGTTCGGCTGTGATGTTGGACATCGCGGCGGCGAGTGCGGCGGCCTGGCGCGGCGTCGCGCCCAGGCCGGCGCCACCCTGGTGCGGGCGGCGCTGCGTCGCGTCGACGAAGTTCCGGATGCGTTCGGCCGAAGCCGGCATGTGCAGGAACCGGAAGATCGTGCCCTGCGAAATCAGCGGGGCGAGCTGCCCTTCGTCGTCGCGGTTGCCTGCGACGATGATCGGCAGGTCCGGGAACTGCTTATGAATCTGCGTGACGAGTTCCTTCGCGTTCACGTCGCCGAGCGCGCAGTCGAGCAGCAACGCGGGATTGCCGGCCGCGACCATCAAGTCCGCCGCATGGGTTGCGTCGTCCGCGCGCCAGACTCGATGCGTTCCGGCGACCGAATCGCGCAGCAGATCGATCAATGTCGGATCGGCGGAGAGCACGATGACGTTCGCGCTGCCGGGGCGCGCGGCCGACGGGCGCGCAGGCGCGTCCGGCGCCTCGTCGCCCGGCTGCAGGTCGGTGTAATCGATGACGATTGAGTCTTCGTCCGACACTTTTTCTGGCGCTCCGGTCATCAATGGCTCGCGCAAAATCGCCCCGTCACGGGCACGCGCGCCGGTGACAGACAGGCAATGGCCATCTTTGACAAAATGCGTCGTGGCGAACGAGACACAGATCAAGTTTCCGGTTTCGGCCGTGTGACGCGGTTCAAAAAACCCCACGGCCTCCGGGACTTGCAAAAACGGGCCTGACGGAGGTTGCCAGGGGGCCCGAATCCGTTGCAAACACGCCACAAGCTGTTCCGATTTTTCCACTTTCGCCGAATTATGTGATTCTCGACAGCAGGCCAAGACCCCAAGTAAGGTGATCTGGCCTGGTCTGGGGCGGGGTTGATGGCACCGGGAGTGACTGGCATTACACGACCAATCGCATTCGTTTCCAGCTTGCCGGCCGAGCATCATCATCAGCTCGAGGCATTGCTGTTCTTCAACGGGCGCCAGCATCGCGTCCGGCACGGCATCGTCACCGCCATCGACCGTTACGGTCCGCCGGAGATCGTCTCCGACGGCAATGCGTTGCGCGTACGCGTCGCCGGGCCGTCCGAGGCGCAATGCCTGTTCGCCGTCGAGCGCGACGGCAAGGTTTCGCGGCCGGTCGGCCTGATCCTGTACGTGCGCGACAGCTTCGAGCGCATCACCGTGCTGCACATCGTCGTCGCCGAGGCATACGCGGTCGGCGGCCCGCGCGCCAAGTTCAACCTGCTGCTGCGCCTCGTGCAGGCAGTCAAGCGCGTCGCGCGCTGCACCTCCGGCATCCGCCACGTCGAACTCGTCTATTCCGAAAACAGGCAACGCGCCGCCTTCGCCTAGCCGGCGCCAACCAGGAGATTTTCATGACACGTTACGTTGAGGCGCTGTTGGCTGCGGCGCTGCTGATTGTCATGTCCGCGCCTGCGGGCGCCGCTTCGCGGGAGGAACTCGACGCCCAGGTGCGCGAATCCCTCGCGGAGCTGTACAAGCATTCGGGCGCCGCGAAGGAACTCGCCGACCGTTCGGTCGGCGTGCTGGTGTTTCCGAAAGTCGTCAAGGGCGGCATCGGCATCGGTGGCGAGTACGGCGAAGGCGCGCTGCTCATCGGCGGCAAGACCGTCGACTATTACTCTCTCGCGGCGGGATCGATCGGCCTGCAGCTCGGGCTCCAGCAGAAGAGCCAGGTGATCATGTTCATGACGCAGCAGGAGCTCGACAAATTCCAGAAGAGCGACGGCTGGAAAGCGGGTGTCGACGGCAGCGTCGCGCTCGCGACGCTCGGCGCCGGCGGTCAGGTCGACAGCGAGACGGCCAAGAAGCCGATCATCGGCTTCATCTTTTCGAATAAGGGCCTGATGTACAACCTGACCTTCGAAGGCTCGAAGCTCTCGAAGATCGACAAGGACTAGTGCCCCGGCCCTCCGGAGAGGCCGCCGGTCAGCACCATGCGCATCGCGGTCTCGACCGCCAGGTCGAGCGGCACGACGCTGGAGCGCGGCAACAGCGCCGTGTAACCGCCGATCTGGTAGCTCATCGGAAAATAGACCGCGAGCAGGTCGTCCTTCGCATCGACAATGCCGAGTTCGGACGCGTGATCGCGCGTGACGAAGCCGATGATCTGCGCGTCGCCGAAGCGGGCGAGCACGACGCGCTTCAGATCGCGGCGCTGGCCGCCGGCAGGCAGCAGCTTCATGAAATCGCGCGACGCGCCGTAGATCGTCTTCACGACCGGGATGCGGTCCAGAAACGCCTCCCAGCGCGCGAGCACGCGCCTGACGATCAGCGCGTTGACAAGCGTGCCGGCCGCGAGCAGCAGCACGACCGCCGCGACGATGCCCATGCCGGGCTGGTAATGCCCCGCCGGAATCACGAGCAGGATCAGCTTCTGCAGCAGGCTCTCGGTGCCTGCGCCGAGCCACCACAGCAGCCACAGCGTGAGGCCGATCGGCAGCACGACGACGAGACCGCGCAACAGCGCATTGCGTAGCTTGCGGAGCATGGAACCTCCCGTTCTGGCCTGCATGATAGCGGCACCGCGCCGCGCGTCCGAAGCGGTATCATCCGGATGGGGCGCGGTTCGACAGGCCCGGAGGAAAAAAGCCATGACAATCGCCAAAGTCAGCGAGATTACTTCCACTTCGACCAAGAGCTTCGAGGACGCGGTCCAGCAGGGCGTCAAGCGCGCCACGAAGACATTGAAGAATCTGACGTCCGCCTGGGTCGCCGACCAGGAGGTCATGATTGAGAACGACAAGATCACGGCCTACCGCGTGCGGCTGCGGGTGACGTTCATCCTGGAGCGCTGAACCGACGGACCGTCCGGCATGACCTACCGGTTGCTGGCGGATGCCGTGCTGGTCATCCACTTCGCTTTCATCCTGTTCGTCGTGCTGGGCGGCTGGCTGGTCGCCTTCCTGCCGAAACTCATCTGGCTGCACCTGCCGGTCGTCGTCTGGGGCGCGCTGATCGAGTTCACCGGCTGGATCTGCCCGCTGACCCCGCTCGAAAACTGGCTGCGCCACCGCGGCGGCGAGTCCGCGCTATTCCGGCGGCTTCATCGAGCACTACCTGACGTCAGCCATTTACCCGCATGGGCTGACGCGCGGCATGCAGTTCGTGCTCGGCGCGCTCGTGATCGCGATCAATGTCGCCGCATACGCGGTGCTCTGGCGCCGGCGGCGCGCGAAGGTCTAGGCAACCGGCTCCATTTCCTGCACGGCCACGACCACGCAGCCGGGGCCCGCGTGTACCCCGAGCGCCGTACCGAGCGATATGACCGGCAACAATTCTGCTTCCGGCAGCGCTGCCGCGATCGCCTCGCGCACCTGCGCCGCGCCGTCCGGCACGTTGGCATGCGCGATGCCGATGCGCCATTGGCGTCCGGCATCCAGTCGTCGCCGCACGAACTCGCCGAAACGGCGATACGGATTCCGGCGACCGAACAGCACGCCGCCCATGCCGAGTCTGCCGTCCGCGCGGATGGTGAGTATCGGCGTGATGCCGAAGAAGTCCGACAGTGTCCTGACGAACCGCGGCACGCGCCCGCCCCGCACCGCGAATTCGAGTGTGACGAGGCAACCCCAGGTGCGCGTGCGGCTTCGCGCGGCGAGCGCCGCGGCCTGCACCGCGTCCGCATTGCCGCCGGCGGCCGCGACTTCCGCCGCACGCATCGCGACCAGCCCCTGGCCGAGCGCAGCCGTCCCGGAATCCACGGTCACGATGCGCGCGCGGGTGCGCGCACGGCCGGCCGCGGTTTCGGCGCTCTGGAACGTGCCGCTGACCCGCGCGGTCATGCCCACGTAGACGACCGCGCGGTAATGCGAACCCAGAAACTCGAATGCGCGCCGGAAGTCGCCGGGCGGCGGCTGCGAGGTCTTCGGGTGCAGCGGATTCGTCGCGAGTTCGCGGTAGAACTCCTCGGGCGACAGGCCGATCTTGTCGAGATAGCTCTGCGTGCCGAAATGCACGCGCACCGGCACGACGTGCATGTCGAGCGTCTCGAGCACCGAATCCGGCAGATCCGCCGCCGAGTCGGTGACGACCGCGACCTGGCGGCCGGCGTCGTGATGCGCCATGTCCTGCTGGCGCTGCATGTCGTCGGCCTTCTGGCTGCCGACCGTCCCGTGGCGCGCGGCCAGTTCGAACAGCTTCGCCGGCTCGTTCAGATGCAGGTGCAGGCGGAGCTTCTTCTGCGTGCCCGCGACAACGAGGCTCGAGCCGAGCATCGACGCTTCCTCGCGCAGGCGTCGCCGGTTGATGCCATCGCCGGTGATCGTGCATTCCGTGCAGAAACGGTGCTCGAGGTTCTGCTGCGTGCCCGCCGCGGAATCCTCGCCGCGCAGCAGTTCGATCTCGCCATCGACCTCGGGTGCGATCCCGGTGTCCAGAAACTCGGACATGCCGGTCGCCAGTTCGACGAAGCCGAGGGCGCCGGCGTCCACGACGTTGGCGCGGCGCAGCATCTCGAGCTGGTCGCGCGTCGCCTCGAGCGAGCGGTGAGCGGCGGCCAGCGATACGCGAAACAGCGCGCGCAGGTCGCGAACGCTCCGCACCCTGACCTCGTGCTCCATCGCCGCCGCGAAATCCGACAGGACGGAGAGAATCGTCCCCTCGCGCGGCTCGGCCAGTGATTCGCGCGCGTAGGCGGCGCCGCCGCTGACGGCATCGGCGAATCCTTCCGCATCGATCTCCGGAAGATGGCCGGCGCGGTCGGCGACGCCCAGCAGGAACTGCGCCAGGATCGCGCCGGAATTGCCGCGCGCGCCGTCAAGCGCGGCGTCGGCGATGCGATTCAGCGTCTGGCCCGCATGCGCGTCCGGCGCGCTGCGAAGCGCGACGAGCACCGCCTGCAGCGTCAACGCCAGGTTCGTGCCGGTGTCGCCGTCCGGCACCGGGAACACGTTGATCTTGTTGATCAGCTCTTCACGCGAAATGAGCCGGTGGATGCCGGTGCGAAAAGCGGCGGCAAGGTCCGTGCCGTGGAGCGCCAGCGCGGGCAGGGCAGCGGCTGTCATGCGCTCCGCTCGGACCTGGCGGCTATTGGCGTGGCAACAGGAACCGGCGGCCGCGGTAGCTGAGGATCGCGCCGTCGCGCGTGATCTCTTCGACTTTCGGGCCCTCGGCCGTGATCGCTCCGTGCGTATAGCGCCGCCCATTGATGAATACGGCGCGCTTGGCGACATCGTCCGTGAAAATGTGCAGGTCGACCGTCAGTTCCGGCAGGCCGGCGGCCAGCTCGGCCGGCATCGTTTCGAGCGGCCTCGCAACGTTGGCGCCATAAGAGACGCTGCCGCCGGGCGCCGTCGCAGGCGCATTGGGCAGCAACGTCGGGTCCGGCGCATCCGGCGCCATCGTGGCCGGCTCCGGAAAAGTCTGCGACGGATAAAAGGCGCTCGGCTCGCCGGTATCCGCGAGCGGCGGGCTGGAGATTGTTGGATCGAATGCGGGCGCCGGCGCCGGATCCGCGGGCGGAGGCGCAGCGGCAACCGGCGGTGTCGTCGATTCGACCGCTGGCGCGGCCGCCGCGGGTTCGGGTGCGCCGCCGTCGCGCAGCAGGAAGAACAGCAGCGCGCCGACATTCACGGCAAGCAGGATGCCGATCGCGACCAGCGCAACCGGCAGGCGGCGGTCCTCGCGTGCGACCGGCAGCTCCGCGATGCTCGGGCCGCTCTGCCGCTGGCGCTCGATTTCGGACTTGCGCAGCGCATCGAGGATGAAGCTCATGCACCCGCCTCGGACCGCTCGCCCGCGAGGGTCGGCGTGCCGGGCGCGCCGAGCGCCGAATCGAGCACGAGCAGCGTCTGCAGGCCTGCGACGCCGTCCACCGCGAGGCGGCGGCTGCGCTGGAAATCCTCCACCAGGCGCTCGAGTTCCGCATCGAACACATCGCCGGTCTCCGGTGAGGCGGGCAGTCCGTGAAGATGCTCGAGCCCCTGCCGCAGCCAGCGCACGTCGTCGCCGCGCATGCCGGCGCGCAGCGGCCGAAGCTCGCCGCTCTGCGGCCGCCACAGCACGATGAATTCCCCGAACCAGTAGTCTGCGAGTTCCGCGATCGGCACGCGCACTTCCTGCGCGCCGAGCAGGAGCCGCGCCATGGCGCCGTCGAGACCGGCGAGCACCACCTGGTGCGGCGCGCCGGTCGTGTCGATCAGCGACAAAAGCGCGGGGCGATTGATGAGTTTCAGTTGCGCGAGCGAGCCGCGCTGCCAGACGCACGACAGTCCGTGCTCGACGGCCTGCTCGCAGGCGAGTCCCGTGCCGCCCTGGTACTGCGCGCCCCAGAGCGAGAACAACGAATTGAAGGCTGTGTCCATCGTGGTCCGCGCGGGATCCTGCGCGAGCTGGGCGCCGAGGGGTGGCGACGGCGGTGGCCGGGCCGCGGCGAACTTCGCGGATTCAGCACTTTGCGGCGGCGCATCCGCAGTGGCAGGCGTCGGATCTTCGGCCGGCATCGACTGCCACAGCACGAAGCCGAGCAGCGCGATGCCCGCAGCCGCGCCGGCGTACGCGGCCCAGAGCAACCAGGGCGGCAGCACGGGCCGGCCATAGACTTCCGAGGCTGCGCGGCGCACCAGCGCGCCCGTGACGCGATGCTCCTCGCGCGTATAGGCGCCGAGCAACGCGCGATCGGCGATGACGTTGATGATGCGCGGCACGCCGTCGGACAGACGATGCAGTTCACGGATCGACCCCGGCGTGAACAGATCGCGCGTCGCGCCTGCGACGCGGAGGCGATGACGCAGGTACGAAACCGTTTCGTTGCGGCGCAGCGCCTCGAGGTGATAACGGCCGGTCACGCGTTGCGCAAGCTGGCGCAGTTCGGGGCGCGCGAGCACGGCGCGCAGTTCCGGCTGGCCGATCAGGATGATCTGCAGGAGCTTCTGCGTTGCGGTTTCCAGGTTGGTCAGCAGCCGCAGCTGCTCGAGCACGTCGGGCGACAGGTTCTGCGCTTCGTCCACCATCAGCACGATCCGTCGGCCGCGGCCGTGCGCATCGAGCAGGAAATGCGTCAGCAGGTCGACCAGCGCCTTGACGCTGCCGGCCGCTGCCGGCGGCACCTGCACGTGCAGTTCGTCGCAGATGCACAGCAGGAACTCGGCATCGGTCACGCGCGGGTTCAGGATCAGCGCGGCGTCGCAATGCGGCGGCAACTGCTGCAAGAGGCTCCGGAGCACCGTCGTTTTGCCGGTGCCGACCTCGCCGGTCAGCTGAATGAAGCCACCGGCCTCGCTGATGCCGTAGGCGAGGTGCGCGAGCGCCTCGGCGTGGCGCTCGCTGAGAAACAGGTAGCGCGGATCCGGAGTGATCGCGAACGGCTTTTCGTCCAGGCCGAAAAAGCTAGTGTACATAAGGACTTACGAATACTTAGCCATTGCGCCGGCGTTCATGATGCCTGCATGGGCAGCGCGACGAAAGGGGACGCATCCCGTTTCCCGAAAGACCGATGGAAAAGGGATGCGTCCCCTTCGTCGTCGCGCTGCCCTTACCGGTCCGTGCTGCGGCGGATGGCGTCGTCGCCGAAGCGGTCGTGGATGCGGTCGATTGCATCGTCGAGCTGGCGTGCCTCCCTATTCTCGCTGGATGTGAACAGGTCGAGTTGCGCAGCCGGCGACAGGTCGCTGACGCCGACCCCGAGCAGCCGGACGGCTGCGCGCGGTTGCTCGTCGAGCCAGCGTTCGAGCAGTTCCCCGGCGACCTGCGCGATCAGCCGCGTCTCCTGCGTCGGCGGATTGAAGCTCTTCTGCCGCGTGTAGGTCTCGAAGTCGCGGCGCCGCACCTTGATGCTGATCATGCCCGCCTTGAACTGTCGCGAGCGCAGCCGCGCCGCGGTCGTGTCGGCGAGCTGCGCGAGGCGCTCGCGCAATGCCTTGCGGTCGCGGATGTCGGTGTCGAAGGTCTCTTCGGTGCTGATCTGCTTCTCGGGCGCGTCGGCGACTACCGGGCGCTCGTCGATGCCCGAGGCGCGGTCGCGAAACTTCCGCGTCTCGCGGCGAAGCAGCGGCCACAGCACGGATTCCGGCGCGCGCCGCAACTGGCCGAGCGTGAAGATGCCCTGCTGCTCGAGCCGCGCGGCCGTCTTCGCGCCGATGCCGAACAGCCGGCCGACCGGCATCGGATCGAGCGTTGCGGTGACATCCTCGGGCTGGATCACCGTCAGGCCGTCCGGCTTGTGCATTTCGGAGGCGAGTTTCGCGAGTAGCTTGTTGTGCGACACGCCGACGGAGGCGGTGAGTCCGGTCCTCGCGCGGACCAGACTCTTGATCTCGCGCGCCATCTTTTCCGCGCTGCCGAACAGCGAAACGCTGCCGGTCACGTCGAGAAAGGCCTCGTCGAGCGACAGGCCCTCCACGAGGTTGGTGAATTCGCCGAAGATCGCGAATATCTGGCTCGATATCTCGCGGTAGCGCTTGAAGCGCGGACGCACGACCACGGCGTGAGGGCAGCGCCTGAGGGCTTCGCGCATCGGCATCGCCGAGTGCACGCCGAAGCGGCGCACCTCGTAACTCGCCGCGGCGACGACCCCGCGGCCGCCGGCTCCTCCGACGACCACCGGCTGGCCCGCGAGCTCGGGATCGTCGAGCTGCTCGACCGCCGCGAAGAACGCGTCCATGTCGACGTGCAGGATCGACCGGTGGTCAGTCATCAGAGCGACAGCATGGAGTACACGAGGCCCGCCATCATCGTAATGCCGAGCAGCGTGAAGTAGATCGTGATCAGCATGAAGAACTTGAACGACGTCTTCAGGCGCCCCTCGCCGTAGACGACGCGCATCGAACGGAAGACATACCAGGGCAGGTACAGCAACAGCAGGAAGTTGATGAACGCCGAACACGCCCATGAACGGCAACTGGATCGCCGAGATCGCACTCAGGATCTCCATGACGCCCACCAGCAGGAAGGTAAAGGCGTGGTTGTGCAGGAACAGCACGAGGTGCTCGGCGTAAAGCCGCCGCGGGCGCCAGTAGAACAGCATGGCGACCGCCGCCATCAGCGGCAGGAACACGAACATCAGCTTAGGCGCGGTCGTGGCGAATCGGTCGGCGAGCGCCGCGCCGCCATCGGCGCGGATCCGTTCGCAGGCGCGATTGAAGGGCTTCTCGAGGTCGTGGCCGTAGACGGGAGGAATGTCGGCCTTGCATCGCTTGTCGTCGGCGCCCGCCTGGTCGATGACTTTCGAGTCGACACCTTCTGCCGCGAGTTCCTTGCGCAAATCCTCGGGCGCGCGGTCCAGTTCGAAGAATGTCGCGTCGGGCAGCAGCGCGGACAGCGCGAAGAACAGGATGCTGACGGCCAGGTACAGCCGGAATGGCGGCAGATAACGCTGGTGGCGGCCGGCGATGAATTCGCGGGTCAGTTCGCCCGGACGGAGCATCAGCAGTCGCACGGTGCGCCACACGCGGCTGTCGAGATGCAACAGGGAATGCGTGACGTCTCCCGCGACCTCGCGCATGGAGAGAACATGCACGTCGCCCGCCTGGCCGCACTGCCCGCAATGCTTGCCGGTGACCGGCGCGCCGCAGTCCAGGCAAGTGCGGGGCGTGAGCTCGGCGGACAGGAGATCGTGGCGAGGCTTGAGCACGCGCCGCTCGCATTGCACGCGCACGCCGAATCGTTGCGCGGTCTCGGTACGAAGTTTCGTCGCATTGTTTTCGAGATAGTGGTCGAGCGCGGCCGCGCTCTCGACGCGATACCGGATAATCCGCCGCTGCCGCTGTCCCGGCGGGGTCTCCGGCGAATCGATGGTTGCCCCGAGGAACCCCGCGCATGCCAGGACGTTCTGCACGTGGCCCGGAAGCCACGCGTCGTAGTCCTGGATGATGTCGGGGTCGAGTTGGCACTCGACTTCATATATGACGATGGAGGCCACGCGGGCAGCTCGTGACGAGCGACGTGGGATCTTAGCTCACGCTGTGGCACGCCGCGACGGGGAGGCCTATGCTTCGAGTTCGGGGCGCCACGTTCGAGGACGGATTCGTGGCACGCAAGAAGTCGGTTACCAACCGGCCAAAGCCAAAGGCGATCCGGAAGTCCGCAGCCGCCCGAAAAGCCGGGAACAGGCGCGGCTCCGGCGGGCGAAGCGTTGCCAAAGGGCCCGGCCGCAAGCCCGAAGTCGTCGTGGTCGGCATCGGCGCATCGGCTGGCGGGCTGGCCGCCCTCAAGACTTTTTTCAGCAACGTCGTCGACGACAGCGGGCTCGCCTATGTCGTCGTCGTACACCTGTCTCCGGAACACAAAAGCCACATGGCCGACCTCCTGCAGCCGCACGTACGCATGCCCGTGCTGCAGGTCGCCGAATCCACGCTGTTGCAGCCGAATTGCGTCTACGTCATACCGCCGAATGCAAACCTGAGCGCGATCGACACGCACCTGCGCCTGCAGCCGCTCGAAAAGCGGCGCGTGGAACGCGCACCCATCGATCATTTCTTCCGCACGCTCGCGAACACGCACGATGGCCATGCGATCGGCGTGATCCTGACGGGCACCGGCTCCGACGGCACACTGGGCCTCAAGGAAATCAAGCTGCGCGGCGGACTGACGGTCGTGCAGGACCCGAACGAAGCGGAATACGACGGCATGCCGCAGAGCGCGGTCGCTACCGGTTTCGTGGATCTGGTGCTGCCGCTTGCGACGATACCGAGCACGGTGCTGCGATTCGCCCGCACCGAACCGCGGCTGCCGGAGGCCGTGGAAGACGATTCGAAGTCCAGCGGCCAGCAGTTGCTGATGCAGAGGATCTTCTCGCAGGTCCGGGCGCGTACCGGGCGCGACTTCACCCGGTACAAGCGCTCCACGATCATGCGCCGCATCCGGCGACGCATGCAGCTGCGCTATGTCGAGGAGCTCGAGCGCTACATCGAATTGCTGCGGACCAAGCCGGATGAAGTGCGTGCGCTGGCTGACGACCTGCTGATCAATGTCACGAGCTTCTTCCGTGATCCGGAGGTCTTCGACGCGCTGGAAAAAGTCGTTGTTCCAAAGCTGTTCGAGGGTAAGGAGCCGGAGCAGGAAATCCGCATCTGGTGCGTCGGCTGCGCCACCGGGGAGGAGGTCTATTCGGTTGCGATGCTGGTGCTGGAAGAAGCGACGAAGCGTGGCGGCCAGTCGCCGAAACTGCATATCTTCGCCTCCGACCTGCACGAGCGCTCGCTGGAAAAAGCGCGCGAAGCCTTCTATCCGGGAGACATCGCCGCCGAAGTCCCCGCACAGCGGCTGAAGCGATTCTTCGTCGAGGTGAAGGGTGGCTACCGCATCAGGAAGGAGTTGCGTGATACGGTCGTGTTCGCGTCCCACAACCTGCTGGCGGACCCGCCGTTTTCGCGCCTCGACCTGATCCTGTGCCGCAACCTGCTCATCTACCTCCAGCGCGATGTGCAGGCCGACGTGCTGAAAGTGTTCCATTACGCGTTGCGGCCCGGCGGCTATCTGGTGCTCGGAACGTCCGAGACGATCGATGACGGCGAACTGTTCCGCACGGTCGACAAGGATCATTCGTTGTACCGGCGCGGAACGCTGCAATTTCCCGAACCGCGTCTGCCGGTATTTCCGGTCGAGCGCCGGGACCGCCAGCAACCCGCAAGGGCGAGCGGCACCTCGGCCGGCCCGAAGCTGTACGAGCCGATGCACCGCGACCTGGTCGAACAATACGCGCCGCCGAGCGCGCTGGTCGGTCCGGACGGCCAGCTCGTGCACCTGTCGGAGCATGCCGGACGGTATCTCCAGCATCCCGCCGGCAGACTGACGGCGAGCGCGACGAAGCTCGTGCGCAAGGAGCTGGCCGTCGAGCTGATCGCGGCGCTGCATGCGGTGCGTCACGACAGGCGTCCGTTGCGCACCAAGCCCGTGCCGGTGAAGTTCAATGGCGAGACGCGGCCCGTCGTATTGAACGTTCGGCCTTCGCTCGAGCCGCCGTCGCAGGGGTACAGCCTCGTCATCTTCGAGGAACTCGATGCGGAGCCGTCGGGCGTTGCCAGCGCCGCTTCGAAGGCTGGCGACCGGCACGCGGTGGAACTCGCGCGCGAACTCGAAACGACGCGTCAGCGGCTGCAGACGATCGTCGAGGAATTCGAAACCCACCAGGAGGAAATGAAGGTCTCGAACGAGGAACTGCAATCGACGAACGAGGAATTGCGCTCGACGCTGGAGGAACTCGAAACCAGTAAAGAGGAGCTGCAGAGCATGAACGAAGAGCTCCAGACCGCGAACCAGGAGAATCGCCACAAGGTGGAGGAACTGGCTCAGCTGTCGGGCGATCTCCAGAACCTGCTGACGTCGACCGACATCGCGACGCTCTTTCTCGACCGCGAACTGCGCATCATGAGTTTCACGCCGAAAGTGGCCGATATCTTCAACATGCGCCAGACGGACAGGGGGCGGCCGATTTCGGACCTGACACACAAACTCGGCTACCCGGACCTGCGGTCCGATGCCGAGACGGTGCTGCGCCAGCTGACCCGCATCGAGCACGAGTTGAAGGACGAGCGGGGCCACTGGTATCTGACGCACGTGCTGCCGTACCGCAATACCGAGGATCGGATCGCCGGCGTCGTGATCACGTTCGTTGACATCACCCGGCGCAAAAAATCCGAAGAGGAAATCCGGCAGTTAAGCACGATGCTGGAGCAGCGGGTCGTCGAGCGCACCCGCCAGGTGCGCGACCTGACGAGCTCGCTGGTGCGCGCCGAGCAGCGCGAGCGGCGCCGATTGTCGGAAACGCTGCACGACGAACTTCAGCAGCTGCTCTACGGCGTGCAGCTCAAGATGCGTCTCGCGCGCGACGAGACCGCGGCCGCGCGGCATGACGAGGCGATGCTACGCCTGGCCGAAGCGGAAGCACTGCTCCTGAATGGCACCCGGATCACGCGCCAGCTCAGCGTGGACCTGAATCCGCCGATCCTGAAGCACGAAGGCGTGCGCTCCATCCTCGGCTGGCTGAGCGGCCACATGAAAGATCTGCACGGCCTGGAAGTCCGTGTCGACGCCGACGACGAAGTCCGCATCGAGGACGCCGATGTCCGTGTGCTGATGTTCCAGATCTTCCGCGAGCTCCTGTTCAATATCGCGAAGCATTCCGGAGCGACGGTCGCGAACGTGACGCTCAAGGTGCTGGACGACGAGCTGCTGGTCGGATTTGCCGACGATGGCAAGGGTTTCGACGTGGATGCGGTGCGCGTGGAAAACCGGACCAAGGTCGGGCTGCACCAGGTCGAGGAACGCGTAGGACTCCTCGGCGGCCGCATCGAGGTCGTTTCCTTCCCGGGGGAGGGAACCACCATTACGCTGCACTTGCCCAAATCTGCAAGGATCGGAAACTGAGATCGGTACGTATCCATGACGCCGTTACGAGTTTCCCTGGTCGAGGATCACCCGGTGCTGCGCGATGTGCTGCAGGAGTACATCGGCCGGCTGCCGGGGGTCGAGCTCTGCGTCGTGTCGGCGACTGCAGAGCAGGCGCTCGATGATTTCGACGGGTCGATGCCGGACCTGATGCTGGTCGACCTGTCGCTGCCGCGCATGAACGGCATCGAACTGATCCGCGAGCTGCGCCAACGAAAGCCGGATCTGCGTTGCGCGATCCTGTCGGGTCATCGCTCGCCGGTCTACGTCAGGCAGGCGCTGGCAGTCGGTGCGCACGGCTACTTGCTGAAAGGCGACCCGATGGAGATCGAGCGCGGCATGCAGGCGATTCTCGCGGGCAAGCGCTATGTCAGTCCCGATCTCAGAGACGCGTGACCGCGCCGCCACGGCGGGCGGCGGCATTCAGTTCGCGAGAGCGCCCGCCGGCAGCGGCTGAATGCCGAGCTTCGTGAGCAGGCGGTGCGCGCGCCGACTGCCGGTGCGCTGCCACAATTCGTAGAGGCGCAGCAGGTCCTGCGGAGAATCCTTCTCTGCGCCGTCGCCGATCTCGTTCAGCGCATCGACCAGCGGCTGGAACTTGTCCTCGAGCTCGGCAAACACGGAGGCGAGGGCCCGCTTCGCGCCGCGGCAGGACGCCTGTGCGAGCGCGCCGTACGCGCGGCCGCCCATCGCAACGTGGTATTCGATGTCCACCGGCCGGCGCGCGTTTCCCGCGAGAAATCCGGATATGAAGAGCGCGACGTCGCCCAGGCGCTGCAATAGCCGGAATCGCAGGCGCTCATCGTGCGTTTCGACCGCTTCCGCCAGCAACAGCGCGAGCGGCTTGAGACGGGCACGTTGCCCGGGCGTGGGTTCGAACAGCGCCTCGGTCCGCGCGAACATCGCGAGCAGGTTCACGACGTAATGCTCGGTGTGATCGCGGACCGAAACGTGCTGGTGCCGGAGCGCATGCTGCAGCGCAACCCGGAAGAACTCGCGAACGTCGGTTACCGTCATGAGCTCCATGGCGCCACTTCAATCCACAACGCGCCCCGATTCCGCAAACTACGTCGCAGCTTTGTCGGTGCCGGATCGCACTTTTGTAGTCTGGCGCCGTCAGACTACGAAAGTACGACCCGGTACCGATTGTTTGACCGGGCGGCTTGCCGGCGGTTCATGCGACCTGGACGCTGCCGCCGTCGAGCTGAATCTCGTAGGTCGAACCGGCGACCAGTTCGCGCGGTTCGAAATCGTCGACGTGGATGATGTCCATGACCTTGCGGTCGTATTCGCGCAGCTGTGCGGCCTCGGCTTCGGTGACGATCCCGGCGGCCTGCGCCTCCCTGATCTGGCCCGGCAGGTCGAGCGCATTCACCGCGCCCGTCTTGACGCCCTCGACGCGGATGCGCTTCAGGACCGGTTCCGCGGCGATCGCGAGTTCCATCGCCTGCTGCACGAGTCCGAGATGGTTGGTCGGCTCGAGCGTGCGGTACACGTAATGGCACAGCCGCTCGCGCGCCTCGCCCGGATTCATCATCAGTTCCGCGATCTTCGGGTTCAGCCGGTCGGATGGCGCGGAATATGTGAGTCCGCGCGGGAAGATGACGAGGCGCATCAGCCCGGCGAGCCAGCGGATCGGGAAATTGCGCAGGAAGCTGTGCAGCTGCTCCTGCGCCTGGTAGAGCAGGGAGCGGCAGCTGTACTCGACCAGCGGCAGGTCCGCGGGCGGCGCGCCCTGGTTCTCGTAATGCTTCAGCACCATCGAGGCCAGGTACATCGAGGACAGCACGTCGCCGAGCCGCGCCGACAGGTTCTCCTTCTTCTTCAGGTAGCCGCCGAGCGAGAGCATGGCGATGTCGGTCGCGAACGCGAACGAGGCGCTGAAGCGGTTGATGTGCTCGAAATAGCGCGTGGTCGGCCCGCGAAGCGGCGAGGTGACGATGCGCGACAGCGTGATTGCGGCCACGAACGAGCGCACCGCGTTCGAGATCGTGAAGCCGATGTGATGGAACAGGGCGGCGTCGAAGTCGCGCATCCCGCGCGCGTGGTCCGGGTTCTGCGCCGCGTTCATTTCCTTCAGCACCCAGGGATGGCAGCGCACTGCGCCCTGGCCGAAGATGATGAGGCTACGCGTCAGGATATTCGCGCCTTCGACCGTGATGCTGACGGGCACCATCTGGTAGCCGCGCCCGAGGTAATTCTTCGGTCCGAGCATGATCCCCTTGCCGCCCTGAACGTCCATCGCGTCATTCGCGATCGTGCGGCTCATCTCGGTCGTGTGATATTTCAGGATGCCCGCCGGCACCGAGGGCTTTTCGCCGCCGTCGATCGCGCCGGTCGTGACCGAGCGCGCGGCGTCGATGATGTACGTGCGCGCCGCCATGCGCGCGATGACGGCCTCCACGCCCTCGAAGCGCCCGACCGGCATGTTGAACTGGCGGCGGATGCGCGCATAGGCGCCGGTGGAATAGACCGCGCCCTTGCTGCCGCCGGTCGCGATGGACGGAAGCGAGATGCAGCGGCCGACGGAGAGCTGCTCGACCAGCATGCGCCAGCCCTGGCCGGCCATCCCCGGCCCGCCGATGATCGCATCGAGCGGCACGAACACGTCGCGGCCCAGGATCGGTCCGTTCTGAAAGGGTCCGTTCAGCGGGAAATGGCGGCGGCCGATCGTGATGCCGGGGGTGTTGCGCGGCACCAGCGCAACCGTGATGCCGTGGTCGACTTTGTCGCCGCCCATCAGCTTGTCGGGATCGAATAGCCGGAACGCGAGGCCGATCAGCGTCGCGATCGGCGCGAGCGTGATGTAGCGCTTGGAAAAGTTAAGTCGGATGCCGGTGATCTCGCGGCCCTGGTAGATGCCGCGGCAGACGACGCCCGTGTCCGGGATCGAACCCGCGTCCGAACCGGCGCGCGGGCCGGTCAGCCCGAAGCAGGGAATCTCCTCGCCGCGAGCGAGCCGGGGCAGGTAGTGGTTGCGTTGCTCCTCGGTGCCGTAGTGCAGCAGCAGTTCCGCCGGACCGAGCGAATTCGGCACGACGACGGTCGAGGCGACGGTTCCAGAGCGGCTGGCGATCTTCACGACGACACAGGAATGCGCGTACGCCGAAAACTCGAGTCCTCCGTATTTCTTCGGGATGATCATCGCCCAGAAGCCTTTCTTCTTGATGTAATCGAAGACTTCGGGCGGCAGGTCGGCCCTGCGATGCGTGATGTCCCAGTCGTTGATCATCCGGCAGAGTTCTTCGCAGGGCCCGTCGATGAAAACCTGCTCTTCGGCCGACAGCTTTGGCACTTTCGCGGAGAGCAGCTTGTTCCAGTCCGGTCCGCCGGTGAAAAGCTCGCCGTCCCACCAGACGGTGCCGGCCTCGAGCGCCTCGCGCTCCGTCGTCGACATCGGCGGCAGCATGCGCTTGTAGATGCGCAGGAAGCGGTTGGAGATCATGTACCGCCGCAGCGGCCGGATGTTCAGCACCACGTGTGGCAGGTAGAGGCCCCACAACGCGACTTTCCACCACAACGGCCCCGTGCCGAACACGCTGTAGTAGACGAGCAACAGGCCAAGAACGAGCGTCGCCGTCGCGAGGCCGGCGCGCTGGTAGGCGAGCCACATCACGAGGCTCACGAACAACACTAGCCAGAGCAATGACAGGAGCATTTCCTCCGTAGTTATACCGCTTTCAGCATGGAATGCGGGATTAGGGGATGCACCCTAGCCGTTTGGATGCAGTGCAAAAACCCGTTTGTGTATGCTGCGCGCAATGGGGGAGATCGCCATGCGCCAACTGATCGACCGCGCGCAACGCATCCTGCTGGCACCCAAGGCCGAATGGCCCCTCATCGCCGCCGAACCCGATTCGACGGCGGGCATATTTCGCGGCTACGTTGCGATCCTCGCGGCGATCGGCCCCGCCGCACTGTTCGTGAAGTCGACGCTGATCGGCTATCACATACCGCTTCTCGGAACGTACCGCTCCGACATGCTGCAAGGCCTGCTTGGGGCGGTCATCAGTTACGGCCTGTCGCTGGTGTCCGTGTACGTGTTCGCGTTGATCGTCAATTCGCTTGCGCCGACCTTCGGCGGTCAGAAGGACTCGCTGCTCGCGCTGAAGACGACCGCCTATGCGATGACTGCCGCATGGATCACCGGTATCGCGCAGATCCTGCCGATCATCGACGTACTGATCCTGATCGCGGGCGGCGTTTACAGCGTGTACCTGTTGTACCTCGGTCTGCCGGTCACCATGAAGGCGCCGCAGGACAAGGCGGCGGCCTATACCGCGGTCAGCGTCGTCGTAGCGATCCTGTTGTCCTGGATCGTCTGGGTGATCGTCGGCAGCGTGATCGGCCGCGGCCCGTTTGGCACCGCGCTCTCGGTTGGCGGACCGATCGTCACCACGAACGGAGGCTTCGACAAGGACAGCCCGCTCGGCAAGCTCGAGGAGTGGGGCCGCAATGTCGAAGAAGCGGGGCGGCGTGCTGAAGCGTCGGCGGATGCGAAGGGCGTGCCGAGCAGCGCGGCGATCGGCGAGCTCATGGGCGCCGTCATCGGCGCCGGGACATCGCCCGAGTCCCTGTCGACGGAGCGGCTCAAGGCTTTCATCCCCGACACGCTCGCGGGTCTGCCGCGCATTTCGCTTGCCACGGAGCGCAATGCGACGCTCGGATTCCAGGTTTCCGAGGCCGATGCGGAATACGGCGACGCGCAGGGACGGATCCTGCGTCTCTCGCTGAACGACACCGGTGGTGCACAGGGGCTGGTCGCGCTCGCCGCCTGGGCCGGCGTCGAACAGGAGCGCACCTGGGACAACGGGTATGAGCGCGACTATCGCCAGGACGGGCGCATGCTGCACGAGCGCTGGGACGGTGCGAGCGGCACCGGAGAATTCGGTCTCATCGTCGGCGAGCGATTCTCGATCAAGGTAGAAGGTAAGGCCGCGAACATGGAAGAGTTGAAAACGGCGGTCGCCTCCGGCATAGACGTCGCGGCGCTCGAGGCCATCGCGCGCGAGGGAAAGACCGGCGGCTAGAAAAGGGGGACGCATCCCTTTAAAAAGGGGTCGCATCCCATTTAAGAATGCGCCCCCTCGATTCACGTTCACCGAAAATGGGATGCGACCCCTTTTTAAAGGGATGTGTCCCCTCTGGATTATTTGGCTGGGCGCAGCGTCACCTCACGGTCGTACGACGTGCCGAGAAACTTGCGCATCTCGAGCCGCGGCGTCGCCAGCTCGGCCCGCTTGTCTTTGTCGGCGGTCGCCCAATGCGCGGCGGAAATCGCCTCGAACTTGTCGTCATCGCCCTGGTTGTAGTCGAGCGCCTTGGCGTAGCTCGGGTACAGCGTGCAGAACAGCACGTCGTGGTCGTCGGCGTCCTGCGGCGCCTTCACGAAGGTCTTGTAGTCCAGGATCAGGCCCTGCTTCTTGGCTTCGGCGTTGATCGGCTCCGAGTGCGCGCGGATCCACTTCAGGTAGGTGTCGTACTGGCCGGGATTCGTGCGGTAGGCGCTGCATTCCCAGACCGGTCCCTCGATCCAGTGTTCCTGGGCGGCGGCCATGGATGACGCGAACAGCAAAGTGGCGGCCAGAAGGCCGCTGGTGGTCGTTTTCATGATCTCCCTCGTTTCTGTGTTGTATCCGCCTGGTGTCGGCGGCTGTGAGGGCATCCTACGCTCATTGCTACCAGGCGATGCCGTAATCCTCGCCGTGGTTGCTGGAACCGCCCCAGAGCGTGCCATGTGCGTGGTCGATCATGATCGCGTTGATCGGGCCTGACGTGCGTGAGCGGAATTCGAGCTGATAGCCGCGCGACTTCAGGTCGCGGCGCACCCAGTCCGGCACCGCATTGTTCAGTTCGAGACGCCCCGGGAAGATCTCGTGTTCGCCGAACGAGTCGTGCATCTGCCAGCTGGTGATGTTCGGCGCCTCGGCCGCCTGCTGCGGCGTCATGCCGAACTCAGCGACATTCAGGAAAAACTGCAGCAGGTTCTGGTCCTGCGTGTCGCCGCCCTGCACCGCGAATGCGAGCCACGGCTTGCCGTCCTTGAACGCGAGCGAGGGCGTCAGCGTCACACGCGGACGCTTGCCGGGCTCGATCACATTGAACGGATTCTCAGCGGCATCGGTCACGAACATCTGCGCGCGCTGGCTCATGCCGATGCCGGTCTTGCCGGCGATCACGGCAGGGAGCCAACCGCCGGATGGCGTCATGGAGACGAGCCAGCCGTCCTTGTCGGCTGCGACCACGGACGTCGTGCCGCGATAGAAGGATCCTGTGTCGGGATGGGTCGCCGCCGCGAAGCGCGCCGCGTCGAAGGCCGGGAGTGCCACGGACGCGCGCTTCTTCAAGACGTCGAGGTACGGGTTCGTCTCGCCCTGGTGCGGATACGGATCGCCGGGGCCGACGGTCGCATCGTTCTGCGCACGGTCGAGGAGCGCGGCGCGCTCCTTCGCGTATTCCTTCGATAGCAGGCCCTTGATCGGCTCCTCCGGAGGGAAGTACGGATCGCCGTAATAGAAGTCGCGGTCGGCGAAGGCCAGGTTCATCGCCTGGTACACCGTATGAATGTAGTCGGCGCTGTTGTAGCCCATCGCCTTGACGTCGAAGTTCTCGAGGATATTGAGCGCCTGCAGCATCACCGGGCCCTGCGTCCAGCGATCGAGCTTGTAGACATCGATGCCCCGGTATTTCGTGTGCACCGGCTCCTCTAACTCGACGCGCCAGCGATCGAGGTCCTGCTTCGCGACGAGGCCGCCCTGTTCCCGGGCGCCGCGCACGAATTCGTCCGCGATGTCGCCGCGGTAGAAGCGATCGTAGGCCGCCTGCAGCGCTTCCTTGCGCGACTTACCGGCCGCGAGCGCGGCGGCCTCGGCCTCGACGAGCTTTCTGAGCGTCGCTGCGAGATCCGCCTGCCGGAACATTTCGCCCGCCTGCGGCGCCTCGCGCGCCTCACCGGCGTGCGGCAGCATCACCGCTTTCGAGTAAGGCCACTGGCTGAGCTTTTCTTTCTCGACTTCGATGCGATCGGCGGTCTCCGCGTCGATCGCGTAGCCGTCGGCGAGCGAGATCGCGGGTGCAAGCACTTCCGCGAGCGAGAGTTTTCCAAACTCCGCGAGCATCGTGATGAGCGCGCCGGGCGTGCCGGGTGTTACCGCTGAGAGCGGTCCTTCCTCCGGTGGATACTTGTATTTCTTGCGCCGGTAGAAATCGACGGTCGCGCCGGAGGGCGCGACGCCGAGTCCGTTGATCGCGATGATGCGCTGCGTCTGCGGGTTGTAGATGAGCGCCTGCGTCTCGCCGCCCCAGGACAGCACGTCCCACATCGTCGAGGTGGCCGCGAGCATCGCGCAGGCGGCGTCGACCGCATTGCCGCCATGCTCGAACATGCGTGCGCCGGCGGTGGCCGCGAGCGGCTTGCCGGTGATCGCCATCCAGTTCGACCCGTGCAGCGGCGGCTTCTGGGTCTTCTCCTGCGCGAGCGCCGTCGTCGTGACGGCGGTCGCGAGGCAGATCGCGGCGATCGCAGCCGCGGTAAGACGGGTGCTGCGCATTTGGCTTCTCATCAGATCAGGTCCTTGACGCCGTCGCGCTCTTCGAGCAGCTCGCGGTGCGTCGCGTCCATCCGCTCGCGGCTGAAGTCGTCGACCGCCAGGCCCTGCACGACGGCGTAGCGGCCGCCTTTGCACGTGACCGGGTACGAGTACATGACGCCCTCCGCGATGCCATAGCTGCCGTCGGCCGGCACCGCCATGCTGACCCAGTCGCCGTCCGGCGTGCCGAGCGCCCAGTCGCGCATGTGGTCGATCGCCGCGGAGGCGGCGGATGCCGCGGACGAGGAGCCGCGCGCCTTGATGACGGCTGCGCCGCGCTGCTGGATCGCCGGGATGAATTCGTCCCGATACCAGCTCATGTCCACCAGCGATTTCGCCGGCTTGCCGCCGACGGTGCAATGCGCGATGTCCGGATGCTGGGTCGCGCTGTGATTGCCCCAGACGATCATGCGGCGGATCGTGGTCACGTGCGTGCCGGTCTTCTGGGCGAGCTGGCCGAGCGCGCGGTTGTGGTCGAGCCGCGTCATCGCCGTGAAATTGCGCCGCTCGATGCCCGGTGCGTTCGACGCGGCGATCAGCGCATTTGTGTTCGCGGGATTGCCGACGACCAGCACGCGCACGTCGCGGTCCGCCGTGGCGTCGAGCGCCTTGCCCTGCGCCGAGAAGATCTGCGCGTTCGCGAGCAGCAGGTCTTTGCGCTCCATGCCCGGGCCGCGCGGCCGTGCGCCGACGAGGAGCGCATAATTGGAATCCTTGAACGCCTGCATCGCATCGTCGGTCGCGACGACGCGATTGAGCGTGGGAAATGCGCAGTCCGACAGTTCCATCACGACGCCCGTCAGCGACGGCAGTGCGGGAGTGATTTCGAGGAGTTGCAGGTTGATCGGCTGATCGGAGCCCAGCATCTGCCCGGAGGCGACGCGGAATGCGAGCGCATAACCGATATGGCCCGCGGCACCCGTGATCGTGACGGTGACGGCTGGCTTCATCAGGACTCCGGCTGTAGCCGCGAATGGGGGCCGCAATTGTAGCAGCGGCGCCAGAGTGCAAGCGCGAGGAGGAAACCGAGCGCGCCCGCGGTGAAGAAGAACAGCATCATCGGATCGTAACCGCCGGGGTTTTCGAGGCCGGCGCCGAAACGGTCGTTGAGCCAGCCGGCAGCGAGATTGGCGCCGGCGATGCCGGCATTCTGGGCGACCCACATGAGGCCGAGCGCGGTACCGAGACGCGACCGCGGCACGATTTGCGCCGTCAGTGGCCACAGCACGGCCGGCACCAGCGAATAGCTGATGCCGATCATGACCGTGCCGGTCCACAGCGGGCGGTCGCCGAGGGCGAGGGTGGCGATCGCGAGCGGCAGCATCAGCGCGCCGAATGCCAGCAATGGCGCGTATCGTCCGATGCGGTCGGAAAGCCAGCCGAGCGCGGGCGTCGCCAGGAGCGCGGCCAGAAACACGTAGCCGTTGATCGCACCGGCGGCGGCCAGGTCGAGTCCGTGTGCGTGCTGGAAATACTTGATCGAGAACGTGCTGCGGAACGCGAAGATCACCGCGTACCACAGGGCGCCCAGCCCGAGCAGGTACCAGTACGCTGGCGCGAAACGGCCGATGTCGGCCAGCGTCACGTGCGGAGCGACGTCCGGATCCGCGGCGCCGGGCGCGTGCCGCCGGTCACGATCGATGCGCCAGTAGATGAACGACATCGCGAGCGACAGCCCTGCGAACAACGCAGCGACGAGCAGCGGCGGCTGCCAGCCGTCCACGTAGGCGGGCGCCATCCAGGTCGGCGACAGGTCCACCGCGAAGGCGCCGGCGCGGCCGATCGCGATCGAGAACGCGATGGCGAAGGCGAGATGCCGGCCGGAGAAATATTTCACGATGGCGATGAGCGTGCAGACATTGAAGGTCTCGGCGCCGATGCCGAACAGAAGCCTCCCTGCGGCCATGCCGAGGAATCCGGTGCCGAGCGCGGTGAGGAGGGCGCCCGCGAAACAGATGGCGGCGGTCCACAGCATCATGCGCGCGGCGCCCAGCCGATCGACCAGCAGGCCGCCGAACAGCAGGATCACGATGTTCGGCAGGCTGTAGAGCGCGTTCAGCAGGCCGATCTCGGTGTCGCTGAAGCCGCGCTCGCGCTGCAGCAGGTCCGCAACCGGCCCGATCGAGTCATAGACGTAGAAATTGCCGAAGTTCGCGAGCGCGATCAGCGCGAGCACGATGCCGGCAACGCGGCGTACGGTCAACGCGACACCTTGGTCGGCCCGGATTTCGCTAGCATGCGGGTTTTCCGAAGGGCAAGCCATGAGCGGCGAGGCGCAGGTCGTCGGCGGCGACACGGACGCATTCGCGTGGGACGCGGACCGCAATCCGCTGCCGCGTGCGGCCGACGTCGCGATCATTGGCGGCGGCATCGTCGGCTGTGCGGCGGCGTATTATCTCGCACGTGACGGCGTCTCGGTCGCGCTGTTCGAAAAAGGCCGCATCGCCGGCGAACAGTCGGGACGCAACTGGGGCTGGGTGCGCCAGCAGGGCCGCTCGCCGATTGAACTGCCGCTCATGATGCAGAGCCTGCGCCTGTGGCAGGCGCTGGCATCGGAGCTCGGCGAGGATATCGGCTTCCACCAGGGCGGCACGCTGTATCTCGCCGAGGACGCGGCGCAGCTCGAGACGCTCTCGGAATGGCTCGGCACAGCGCGCGAGCACGGGCTCGACACCCGGCTGCTCACTGGAGCGCGGAACTCGACGACGTGCTGGCCGCGGACGGCCGGTGGCCCGGCGCGCTCTTCACCGCAAGCGATGCGCGCGCGGAACCGGGACGCGCGGCGCCCGCGATCGCGCGCGGAGCCGTGCGCGCCGGCGCGAGCATCGTGAGCCGCGCTGCCGTGCGCGGCATTGAAACCTCGGCCGGATGCGTATCCGGTGTCGTGACCGAACACGGCGCCGTCGCGGCGAAAGCGGTCATCTGCGCGGCCGGCGCCTGGACGCGGCTCTTCTGCGGTTCGCTCGGCGTCGCGGTGCCGCAGCTCCCCGTGCTCAGCACGGTCGCGCGCATGGCGCCGGCGCCTCAGGTCCTCCAGGGCCAGGCCTGGTCCCCGGCGATCGCGATCCGCCGGCGCGCCGACGGCGGCTATACGGTTGCACATGGCGGCTCGTCCCGGCATTCGCTGATTCCCGCGAGCTTCCGCTATGCGATCAAATATCTGCCCGCATTCAGGCAGGGACACGATTCGCTGCGGCTCGGATTCGGCCGCGATTTCTTCCGCGCGCTCGCGACGCCCTCGCACTGGGCGCTGGACGCCGTCTCGCCGTTCGAGCGCGAGCGCGTGCTCGATCCGCGGCCCGAAAGCGCGGGTGCTCGCGCAGATGCGCGAGGCCCTTCGACGCTGGCATCCGGCCATCGCAGAGGCGCCTTTCGTCGAAACCTGGGGCGGCATGATCGAGGCTTCGCCCGACGTGCTGCCGATCATCTCGGCCGTGGATGGCATCGCCGGATTCCTCGTCGCGACCGGCTTCAGCGGCCACGGCTTCGGCATTGGCCCCGGCGCCGGTAGACTGGTCGCCGACATGGCTTGCGGCAGGGCGGATCCGGCGGCGGAATCGGCCTTCCGGCTCGGGCGGTTCTTCGACGGTTCGCCGATCTGCCCCGGGCCCGCGATCTGAGTGCGAGGGGTGCATGAGCGCTGAAGACCACGTCGTTCGGGCGTCCGAGTTGAAGGCGGCGCTTGCCGCCGCATTTCTATGCGAGCCATGAAGTCTTCCGGCTCGAGGCCGAGCGGATCTTCCACCGCCAGTGGTTCGCCGCCGGGCGCACGGAACAGTTGCCGTCGCGCGGCGACGTGCTCGTCGTCGAGGTCGCGGGCGAGAGCGTGATCGTGATCCGCGGCCGCGATGACGCGCTCGCCGCCTTTTATAACGTGTGCCGCCATCGCGGCAGCCAGCTCGTCCGCGAGCCGCCCCTGCCGGACGCCGCAAGGCCCGCGGCGCGAAATTCCGGCCGGGCCGGCGGCGCCATCGTCTGCCCGTATCACGCCTGGAGCTACAACCTCGACGGCAGCGCTGCGCGCCGCGCCATTCGTGCAGTTCGATGCGGCCTGCCCGAAGGAGAAGTTCTCGCTCGTGCCGGTCGCGCTCGAGACCTGGGGCGGATTCATCTTCCTCAATCTCTCCGCAGGACGCCGCCGCCGCCATTCGCGGACCAGCTCGTCAAGGCGAAGCGCATGCTCGGGCGCTATCCGTTCGCGGACATGCGCCGCGGCGCGCAGATCGTCTACGACGTCGCCGCGAACTGGAAAGTGCTGATGGAGAACTACAACGAGTGCTATCACTGCGGGCCGGCGCATCCGGAGCTGTGCGCGCTCGTGCCGGCATTCCGCGAACAGGGCGGCGCCGGGCTCGCCTGGGAGGACGGCATTCCGCATCGCCCGGGCGCCTGGACGTTCACCGCGTCCGGTGACTTCGACGCGCGCGCCATTCCCGGGGCTCTCGGATTCCGAGCGAACGCATCACAAAGGCGAGATCGTGTATCCGAACCTGCTGCTGTCGGCGGCGGCCGAGCATATCGCGGCCTTCACGCTGTGGCCCATGGGGCCGCAGATCACACCCGCATCGCCTGCGAATTTCTGTTCCATGAATCGGAAATCGGCAAGAGCGGATTCGATCCGTCGGACGTTGTCGAATTCTGGGACGTCGTGAATCGCCAGGACTGGCGGATCTGCGAGGGCGTGCAGACGGGCATGCGTTCGCGCGGCTTCCGCGGGGCGTTCTTCGCGCCCATGGAGGATCCGAGCATGGACATCCGGCGCTATCTCGAAAGCCACCTCGGCGACCTGTCCGCGATCCGGTGAGCCGGGCCCGCTACGACGTCGCCATCGTCGGCGGCGGACACAACGGGCTCACGGCGGCTTTCTACCTCGCGCGCGCGGGCCTCTCGACCATCGTGCTCGAACGGCGGGACGTGCTCGGCGGCTGCTGCGTCACGGAAGAAATCGATGCCGCCGCGGCGCCCGGCTGCCGCGTCTCGACCGCTTCCTACATGGCGAGCATGCTGCGTCCGGAGATCATCCGCGATCTCTCGCTCGCGCGTCACGGACTTCGCATGGTCGCCGCGAATCCGACCGTGCAGGCCGTCATGCCGGACGGCGTCGTGCTGCCGTGGTGGAGCGACCGCGAGCGCATGCGGACCTTGTTGATGCGCTTTGCGCCCGCCGATTGCGGGCGCTTCCTGTCGCTGGAACAGGGACTCGCGGGCCTCGCACGGCAACTCGAGCCGCTTTTCATGCAGGCCCCGCCGGATCTCGAACGCGGAGGGCTCGCAGGCCTCGCCGAATTGCTGCGCTTCGCCTTCCGCTTCCGTCGCCTGCACGGGCGCGAAATCTCGGACCTTGTCGCGTTCTCGACGGGAAGCCTCGGCGAGTTCCTCGACCGCTCGCTTGAATCACCGCACCTGAAGTCGCTCGTGCTCTCGAACAGCCTCTATGGCAAGCACGGCGGGCCCTACGATCCGGGCACGCTGTTCGGGCTGCTGTTTCACCTGCTGGGCGGCGGGGCCGAGGCGAAGCAGGGATTCGTCGGCCACGTCATGGGCGGCATGGGCGCGATCACGCAGGCGATGGCCGCGGCCTGCCGTTCCGTGGACGTCGAGCTGCGCACGTCGATGCCGGTCGCTTCAATCCGCGTGCAGGACGGCCGCGCGACGGGCGTCGTGCTCGAGGACGGCTCGGAAATCGCGGCCGGCATCGTCGTATCGAATGCCGATCCACGACGCACGTTCCTGTCGCTGGTGCCGGCGGACGCGCTTGCACCGGAATTCCTGGCCGCCGTGCGCGGCATTAAGATGGATGGGCCCTGTGGCAAGCTGAACCTCGTGCTGTCGGAGGAGCCGCGGCTCGAGGGCGGCGATCCGGCCGCCGATGCACTGCAGCGCGCGCAGTTCACGCTCGTGCCGTGGCTGGCCGGCGCGCAGCATTGCTACGGCGAAGCGCGGCGCGGACGCATCGCCGAGGAGTTGTGGATCGACTGTCTCGTGCCTTCGATGGTCGACGATTCGCTTGCGACGCGCGGCCGGCACGTGATGACCTGCTTCGTGCAGTACCTGCCGTACCGGCTCTCGGGCTCGGACTGGAGCCTCGAACGCGAGCGCCTCGAGCGCCAGCTCCTGCGGCAGATCGCGCGCTTCGTGCCGGCGGTCGAGCGCTCGCTGGTCCCATCGCGGCTCTACACGCCGCTCGATCTCGAGAACGTCTTCGGCATCACCGAAGGCAACATCTTTCACGGCGATCTGCGGCCCGATCAGCTCTTCTTCATGCGGCCGCTGCCGGGCCACGCTCGTTACGCGACGCCGGTTGCCGCGCTCTATCTCTGCGGCGCCGGCACGCATCCGGGCGGCGGCGTGACCGGCGCGCCCGGATTCAACGCGGCAAACCGGATCCTCGATGACCTGAAGAGCCAGCGCGCGCTGCGGAAAGGCCTGTCCAGGTGAACCATCCATGATCAGCCTGCGCGCCATGCCGGTGCGGTTCCGCATCCTCGCCGTGCTCTTTGCGCTGAGCTTCGTCAACTACCTGCTGCGCAACAACTTCTCGGTCGCGATACCGAGCATCCGCGAGGAATTCGCGTTCACGAACGCCGAGATCGGCTGGATTCTCGGCAGCTTCAACCTGAGCTACACGCTGTTCCAGATTCCGGGCGGAATTTTCGGCGAGTCCATCGGCCACCGCCGCGCGCTGGCGATGATCGCGGTGACCTGGGGCGTGCTGACGCTGTTGACCGGATTCGCGCCGAGTCTGATGGCGGCCTCGGCGACCGGCGCGATGGTCGCACTGATCGTCGTGCGGTTCCTGATGGGCATCGCGAATGCGCCGATTTTCCCGATCATCACCGGCACGATTGCGCGCTGGTTCCCGGCCGGCAGCTGGGCGTTTCCCAATGCACTGACCTCGGCGGGTCTGACGCTCGGCCAGGCGGCGATCGGTCCGGTCGTGACGCTGCTGATCATCGCGTTCGGGTGGCGGATGTCTTTCTACGTACTCGCGCCAACCGGCTTCATCGTGGCGGCATGGTGGTACTGGTATGGGCGCGACCGGCCCGCGGAACATCGCGCGATCACGGCCGAGGAAATCGCGCTGATCAACCAGGGCCGCGATCCGGCGGCGACCGAATCCCCCGCGCCCGGCAGCTGGCGCGAGGTGCTGATGCGCCGCGACGTGCTGTTGCTCGCGGCCAGCTATTTCTGCTCGAACGTCGTGTTCTACATGTATGCGCAGTGGCTGTTCACCTACCTCGTCGAGGAGCGCGACTTCTCCTTGCTGGAGAGCGGCTTTCTGTACGTGCTGCCATGGGCGACCGGCGCGGCGATGACTGTGGTCGGCGGCATCGTCTGCGATCGCATGTGCCATCGGCGCGGCGGTCGCCTGGGCTGCCGGTTGCCGGCGATGGTGGCGCTCGCGCTCACCGCCGTGTTCCTGCTCGCGGGCATCCATGCGGCCAATCCCTACATGGCTGTCGCCCTGCTGTCGCTCTGTTTTGGATTCCAGCAGTTCACCGAGGGTCCTTTCGCATCGGCCGCGACCTATGTCGGCGGTCCGCATGCGTCCACGGCCTTCGGCGTCGTCAATACTGGCGGCAATGCCGCCGGATTCCTGGCGCCGCTGGTCGGGCTGATGATCGACCAGGCGGGCTGGCTGCCGACGCTCGCGAGCGGTTCGGTGTTCGCGCTCGTGGGCGCGGCACTCTGGCTGTTCGTCCGGATCGAAGGGGACCGATCATGAGCCCGCAAAGCGAATCCCTGAAGCGCCATCGTGTCCCGTTCGATGGAAAATTCTCGGTCGGCGATCTTTCCTGCGATCCGCCCGCGGGAACGCCATCGAAAAAAGCGCTCGAGGCCGAACTCGACAATCTCGTCGCACGGCTCGACGAACTGCAGCAGCGGCTGTTTTGCCGACAAGCGATTCGCGCTTCTGACCGTATTTCAGGCGATGGATGCCGCAGGCAAGGACAGCACGATCCGCAAGGTGTTCTCGGGCGTGAATCCGGCCGGTTTTCGTGTGCATGCCTTCGGCCCGCCGAGCGAACTCGAGGTCCGGCACGATTTCCTAGCAGCGCGTCGTCATGCGCCTGCCGGAGCGTGGAAAGATCGGCATCTTCAACCGCAGCCATTACGAAGAAGTCCTGGTCGTGCGTGTGCATCCGGAATTCCTGGCCGCGCAGCACTCTGCCGGACGCCGACCTGAAACACATCTGGGACGAGCGCTTCGAGTCGATCCGGAATTTCGAGCAGCACCTGGCGCGAAACGGCACGGCGGTCGTCAAGTTCTGGCTCAACGTCTCACGCAAGGAACAGAAGAAGCGATTCCTGAGCCGCATCGACGAGCCGGAGAAGAACTGGAAGTTCCGTCTCGGCGACCTCGACGATCGCGAACGCTGGGACGACTTCCAGGCGGCGTACGAAGCGGCGCTCGCGGAGACCTCGCGTGAATGGGCGCCCTGGTACGCGATCCCCGCCGACGACAAGGCGTACATGCGCGTCGCGGTGGCGCGGGCCCTGGTCGCGACGCTCGAGCGCCTGGACCCGCAATACCCGAAGCTGAATGCGCCCCAGCGCCGCGAACTGCAGGAAGGCCGGCGCCGCCTCGAGAAAGAATGACGTCCGGCGCGGGACGCTCGCCGAGCGTCAGCGCGGCTCAGTGATGGCCGACGGGCATGCCTTCCCGCCGGTGAACTCTCCGCATGACACGGCCGGGTTCCAGTCCGCGAAAAGTCCGCTCGGATTCTTCTTCCACGCCCAGACGTGCAGTTCGTAGAAAGCGGGAATGCCGTAGCGGTTGGGAGCGCCTATGTAGTTGAAGAGCTGCCCGATCAGGCTTCGGCGGTCGTCGGGTCGATGACCGACATGACGCGTGAGATGCGGTTAGCCGGAAAGCCGCCCAGCCGGGCGTGTTCCCGCAGCAGTTCCTCGTTCTCGGCGATGTAGACGCAATAGATCCGGTCGCCGGTCACATAGCTGTTCTGCCACTGGACCTTCGGCCCAAGCTTGCCGAGCACGCTGCAGGACTTCTGCGAAATGCTCCGGAGCTGCTCGGCAGCTCAGGTTCCCCGCGCCCGGGATGTCCCTTTCGATGACATATTTCGGCATGACTCTTTTCCTCGTTTTATTCGGCCCGTTACCCACTCTGCACGGCTGCCAAGCTACCCTGTAAAGTCCCTCCGTGCTGCGTCCGGGACTCCCCATTTCATGACGAAAACGCTCACCCGCGACGTGCTGACCAGCATCCTGCGGACTCTGCGCCTGCGTGTCCGGCTGATGTCCCGGGGCGACTACTGCGGCCAGTGGGCCCTCGACTCCGGGGAGCGGAACAAGGCGACCTTCCACCTGGTCGGTCGCGGCGAACTTTGGCTGCACTGCAGTCGCGCCACGAGCCTTTGCTGCTCCGCGAGGACGATCTCCTGTTTTTCCACCGACCGCAGTGGCACCAGTTCAGCTGTTCACCGAAGAAATACGAGCGACCGAACCTCGGACGCCAGCCCCGGGACAAGGACGAGGCCGTGACCACCGTCATCTGCTGCGTCGTCGAGTTCGAGTCCGGCGCCCACAACCTCATCCTGAACTCCCTGCCGGAGATGAGCGTCGTGCAATGCAAGAAGGATCAGGCTTCGGCGGAACTGATCGCGCTCGCACGCCACATGCTGTCGGAGCACGATGCCGAGACGCCGGGTTTCGAGTCGGTCATGGAGCGGCTGGCGGAGGCCCTCTTCATCGAAGTGCTGCGCCACCACATGCGCCTTGGCCAGGACCGTGGCCTGCTGCGCGCGCTCGCCGATCCGCAGTTGGGCCAGGCGCTCTCCGCGCTGCACGCGCAGCCGGGTCGCGAGTGGGACGTGGAATCGCTGGCCGCGATCGCGGGCATGAGCCGCAGCCACTTCGCGCGGCGTTTCAGCGAATGCCTCGACACCACGCCGATGCACTACCTTGCCGAGTGGCGCATGAACCTGGCGGACGAACTGCTGCTCGACCCGCGCCAGTCCGTCGCGCGCGTGGCCGAGACGCTCGGCTTCCAGACCGAGGCGGCGTTCCGTCGCACCTTCAAGCGGCTGCGGAACGTGGGCCCCGGCTCCGTGCGGCGCGAAGCGAGGCAGTGACGCTAGGCCGCGACCTTGACGGCCTGGCCGGCGTGCGTGATCGCTTCGTGGTGCCGGCGGCCGGCCGTCCGCCAGAGCATCATTGCAAAGGCGAATCCGAGCGTACTCGAGGCGAAGAAGTACAGCATCATCGGCTGATAGCCTGCCGGATTTGCGGCGCCGGCGTCGTAGGCGTCGTTCAGCCAGCCGGCGACCAGGTTGGCGCCGCCGATGCCGAGATTCTGCACGACCCACATCAGCCCGATCGCCGTGCCGAACTTATCCGGCGGCACCAGTTTCGCGGTCAGCGGCCACATCACGGCCGGCACCAGCGAGAAGCTCACGCCGATCAGCACGGTGCCCGACCCACAGCGACCATTGCGTCGCCGCCATGCTGACGATGGCGATCGGAAGCAGCACCGCGCCGAAGGCGAGCATCGGCGCATAGCGCCCGATGCGGTCGCAGAGCCAGCCGAAAGCAGGCGTCGCGAACAAGGCGGCCAGGAAAACCCAGGCGTTGAGGGCACCCGCGGCGGCGAGTTCGAGGCCGTGCGCATGCTGGAAATACTTGATCGAGAACGTACTGCGGAACGCGAAGATCACCGAGTACCAGAGCACGCACAGGATTAATAGATACCAGTAGGCGCGGCCGAAGCTCAACAGGTCGCGGAATGCGAATCCCTGGGCGCCGCCGTCGTGTTTCGAATGGGCGGCGTTGCGGTGACGGCGGTCCATCCACCAGTAGCCGACGGCTCCCGCGAGCGACAGCACGGCAAACAAAACCGCGATGAGCAGCGGCGGCTGCCAGCCCCCGGCATAGGCGCCGGAAAACCAGGTCGGCGACATGTCGGCCGAGAAGGAGCCGGAGCGGGCGATCGCCAGCACCGAGCCCATCGCGAAGGCGAGGTTGCGGCCGGTGAAATACTTGACGATGCCGGCCATGATTGCGATGCCAAAAGTCTCGCCGCCGATGCCGAACAGCAGCCGACCGACCACCATGCCGCCATAGGCGGGACTGAGAGCCGTCAGCAGGGCGCCCGCGAGACAGATCGCCGCCGTCCATACCAGCATGCGCGCGGCGCCGAAACGGTCGACGAGAATGCCGCCCAGGAGGATCAGCACGATGTTCGGCAGGCTGTAGATCGCATTCAGCATGCCAATCTGTGAATCGCTGAAGCCGCGCTGCCGCTCCAGCAGGTCGGCGACGGGGCCGACGGAGTCGTAGACGTAGTAGTTGCCGTAGTAGGCGATCGCAAGCAGCGCAAGCACTATCCAGGCGACGGTGCGGCCGCGGTGGTGGTCGTTCATGCAGCTCCCTGTCAGTGATGCCGCGGGTGGTTTTTCTCGAGCCAGCCAGGATAGGCGGCTTCGAGTCGATCCAGCTCGCGATCGGCTTCCTCGTCGCGGCCCGCCTTGCGCAGATCTTCGATCAGAGCGTACCAGTCTTCCGGCGATCGCAAGGGTTCTGCGGATCGCCGCAGGCCGCTTCCAAAGCCCGTCTCCTGTTTCGCGCGCGCTTCCTGCGCCGCGTCGTTTGCGGCTGCGGGCGCCGCTGCGGAGTCAGGCGGGGCCGCGGCTGTCGGCGCCGATTCTCGCTTGCGTGCTGTCACAGCCGCGGAGCTGAGGTCTTCCTCCGCCGGTTCCTCCCGGGACCGCTTGTCAAAATCGGGCAAATCGAGCCGGGGCGCGGCGGGTGGCGGCGCAGGCTGCTCCTGCGATGGCACATCGAGCGTGTACGGCGCAGATTCCGCCGGTGCCGGAGCGGCGACATCGGATTCCGTCACGACCGGAGGAGTGCCACGGTCGCCGTACTGCCACTGTACGACCAGCACGGCGAGCAGCAGCGAGGCCGCGAGCGAGGCGGGCAGCCACCAGCGCTGCGCACGCGGAACGAGCGCGCGGCGGGCTGCGGCGCGGATGCGCGCGTCGGTCAGCGCCGACGGTGCGTCGTCGTCGCCCTCGAGCAGGCGCCGCCACGCATCGCGATCGACCGGATCATCCTGTTTCGTTGCCATATCCTCAGTTCGCGCTCGTGTCGGCGGTGAGCGCCCGTTTTAGCCGCGCGACCGCGTAGCGCAGCCGGCTCTTCGCAGTCTCGGGATTCGCGCCCGTGATCTCGCCGATCTCCGCGAGCGACAGGCCCGCTTCCACATAGAGCAGGAACGCCGTGCGCTGTTCGTCCGGCAGCTTTTCGAGCGATGCCGCGAGCCGTTCGCGCGCTTCCCCTGCCAGCGCTGCCGCGAGCGGTCCCGCCTCGGGATCGTCCGGCGCAAATGCGATCGCATCGTCGTCCGCCGTTTCGTGCCGCGCGCGCCGGCCGCTCTTGCGCCATTGATCCATGCAGCAGTTGTGGGCGATCCGGTACAGCCAGGTGGCGAACCGCGCCGCCGGCCGGTAACCGGCGCGATATTCAATCACGCGCGACCAGCATTCCTGGAAAACATCGTCCGTTGCCGCGGCGTTGCCGACGGTGCGGCGGATGAAGCGCCATAGCGCATTCCTGTGGTTCGCGTAGAGCTGGTCGAATGCGTGCGCATCGCCTTCGGCGTAGCGCAGCATCAATTGTGCGTCCGCGTCCCCTGCCTCCATCGCCGGCCACTGTACGCCGGATGGCCCTGCCGGCCTCTTCTTGAACGCTCTGCGAGGCTCCCTGGTGTTCGGTTTTGGCGCGAAATCCGGGGCAAAACCGCCGAATGACGCGTTCCCGACAGCGGAATAGCGCCTTTTTTGATCTCGTAACCTGCTGTTTTTAATAGAAAACGCGAACCAGGCAGGCAAAAGATTCAAAAACCTCTTGCGTTAGAGTCGGTGTTATAGTTCACTACAACACCAGAAGAGCACATCAGTACATCGGACCCGGCCAGTGGGGCAGGGACCGCAGATCAAAAGGAAGGAGAGAGTCATGTTCACGATGGTTGCACAGAACACCCGGAAGACGATCAGCGCGGTCGCGGCCCTCGCAATCGTCTCATTCAGCGGCCTGGTCCTCGATCAGGCGCACCTCGCCGCAGCCCCCCGCGGAGCGGTCGAGATCGGCGAACTGACGCCAATCGGCGTGGGCGGGATCGCGACGCTGCCGGAAGTGATCGTGGTCGCGAAGCGCGAACCGGCGACGAATGCCAGCTTCGCCGCAACGACGCAGTTGCCGGAGATCGTCGTTGTCGCCAAGCGCGTCGCGCACATGATCGTGCAATCGGATTCCGACAGCCCGTCCATGAAAGCCGACGCAGAAGGTGCTCTGCTAAAGTAGTCTGGTAGCGGGCTAGCTCACTTAAGACGAACGCATGGACACCAACTGGAACGACAGCCTGCCGATCTACCGCCAACTGCGCGACCGCGTGGTGGCGATGATCCTGGAAGGCGTGCTGAACGACGGCGACCCGCTGCCGTCGGTCCGCAGCGTCGCGGCCGAGTACCGGCTGAACCCGCTCACCGTCCTGAAGGGCTACCAGCAGCTCGTCGACGAACAGCTTGTCGAAAAGCGCCGCGGACGCGGCATGTTCGTCACCGAAGGCGCGCGCCGCGCCCTGATGAAGGACGAGCGCCAGCTTTTCCTCGAGGAGGAGTGGCCCAAGATCGCGGGCCGTATCCAGCGCCTGGGCTTCCAGCCAAAGGAATTGCTGGACGCTCTCGACAAGATTCCGCCCGCACCGGCCTCGAGCCTGAAGCGGGAAGACGATACGGCCGAGGGAGACGATCGTGAATGAGTTGATCGTGGCGCGCGGACTTGGCAAGCGGTTCGGCGCGACCCGCGCACTGAACGACGTTTCATTCCAGGTCGCTTCCGGACGCATCGTCGGCCTGATCGGCCCGAACGGCGCCGGCAAGACCACCGCGCTGAAGGCATTGCTCGGCCTCACGCGTTTCGAGGGCGAACTCTCGGTGCTCGGCCTCGATCCCTATCGCCAGCGCCACCGCCTGATGCAAGACGTCTGCTTCATCGCCGACGTCGCGGTGCTGCCGCGCTGGATCCGCGTCCGGCAGCTGATCGATTTCGTCGCCGCGACGCATCCGAAATTCCGCCGTGAAGTCTGCGAGCAGTTCCTCGCGCGCAGCGACATCAAGCACGGCAGCCGCGTCAAGGAGCTGTCAAAGGGCATGGTGACGCAGTTGCACCTCGCGCTCGTGATGGCGATCGACGCGAAGCTGCTCGTGCTCGACGAGCCGACGCTCGGCCTCGACATCCTGATGCGCAAGCAGTTCTACGAGACGCTGTTGAACGAATACTTCGACGAGCAGCGCACGATCCTGGTGACCACGCACCAGGTGGAAGAGGTCGAGCACATCCTGACGGACCTCTTGTTCATCGACCGCGGCCGCATCGTGCTGGACGCGGCGATGGATGAAGTGCAGGAGAAATACGCCCAGGTTGCGGTCCGGCCCGAGCACATGGCCGCCGCCCGCACGCACCGGCCGCTGGCGGAGCGCCAGGGACTCGGCCGCACGCACATGCTGTTCCACGGCGCGGACCGCGCGGATCTCGAGCGTCTCGGCGAAGTCGGCGTGCCCTCGGTCGCAGATCTCTTCGTCGCCGTCATCCAGGGAGCACGCGCATGAGCCGTTTCATCTGGCTGATCCGCCGCGAGATCTGGGAAAACAAGGCGATCTGGATCGCGCCGGCGATCGTGATTGCCTGCTTGCTGTTGCTGGTCATCACCGGCAACGTCCACCTGGGCCCGATCGGCACGATCGAAGGGCCATTTGGCGGCTTCCCGCGCGAAACACAGGTCAAGCTCTTGCTGATCGTCTATGCGGGTCTCGCGCTGGTCGTCGATATGGTCATGGGCACCATCGCATTCTTCTATGCGCTCGATTCGCTCTATGCCGACCGTCGGGATCGCAGTGTCCTGTTCTGGAAGTCGCTGCCGTTGTCGGATGCGGAAACCGTGCTGTCGAAGTTCGCGGTCGCCGCCGTCGTGATACCACTGGTTTCGCTTGCGGGGGCAGTGCTGGCGCAATTCGTGGTGGCCACCGGTGGTTCGGCCAAGCTCGCGATGTCCGGCATGGCCTCGGGCGTCATGTGGCATCCCGAAGCGCTTTTTGGCGGAATCCTGATTGCATTCCTGTGGTGCATCACGGCGATGCTCTGGTACTCGCCGATCATCGCTTACCTCATGCTCGCTTCCGCCTGGGCGCCCAAGGGACCATTTCTGTGGGCGGTGCTGCCGCCGGTTGCGATCTGGGTGCTGGAACGCGTGGTGCTGTACTCGGAGCACGTCGGCGATTTCATCACCGATCGTCTGTTCGGCCTGTACCGACTGCTGGGCTCGCAAGGCGATTCCGGCGGCACAACGAGCGACCCGGAGACCGGCCGCGAGATCGCTGACAAGCTCAGCCATATCGACCTGGTCGGCAGTCTCAGGGACTTCTACGTCTCGCCGGATCTCTGGCTCGGCGTGGTCGCCGCGGCGGTGCTCTTGGCCGCCGCGATGTGGGTGCGCCGCTACCGCGACGAAACGGCGTGACGCGCGCCAACCGGATACGGAGAGAGATGATGCAGAACCTGATTCGTGTCACCGCCGCGCTCGCGCTGGCCGCAGCCAACCTCCCCGCAACAGCAGCGAGTGCGACGGTGACGCGTGCGTGGCAGTTCAAGCCGGAATCGGTCGAGGGCCTGAAGGTTCGCAACCTGATCGGCGACGTCCGCGTCGAGCGCGGCACCGATCCCGGTTTCAACGTAACGGCGCGGGCCACGATCGAGGCACCTTCGCAAGCCGAGGCCGACCGGCTGCTTGGCCTGATCGAATACCGGACCGCCGACGTGGGCCCGGGATCGCGCTTCGACGTCCGGTTGCCACGGGAACACTTTCCGAAAATCTACTGGTCGGGCGGCAGTCCGGGCTGGTGGAGCGTCAGCTACGTCATGTATCTCGATGAGCGCATCCGGCTAACGGCGGACCGCGACGATGCACCGGTGGTGAGGGTGGACCTCGTGATCCGCGCGCCGGAAGGCTCGAAGCTCGATGTCAGCAACGTGTTCGGCGAAGCGTCCGCGAACCGCGTATCCGGCGAGCTTCGGCTGGACGGCGGCAGCGGGCTCCTCCGCTCGACCGGCGGCGCGGGCGGGCTCGAGCTCGACAACGGCAGCGGCGCGGTCGAGGTGACCGGTCACCGCGGGCGCGTCGTCGCCGATACGGGCTCGGGCTCGGTCACGATCGCCGACTGCGAATGCGAGATTTCCGCGGATACGGGCTCCGGCGCGGTCGAGATCCGCGGCGGTTCCGGGGCCATGCGCGCCGACACCGGATCGGGCCGCGTCGTGGTCGAGGGATTCAGCGGTTCGATCGAGGCGGACACGGGCTCGGGCTCCGTGCGCGCGCGCGCGGTCACGAAGGTGCGCGCGCTCGACATCGACACCGGCTCCGGCAGCGTCAGCGTGGAGGGCGACCTTTCGGCGCTCGAGTCGCTCAACATCGACACCGGTTCCGGCGGCGTGAATTTGCGCACCTCGGCCGCGCCGTCGATGGAAATTCGCATCGACACCGGCTCCGGCGGCGTGCAGGTCGATTCGCCGGGCGCGAACGTGCGCGAAACGGATGACGTCTGGACGGTCAGGTTGGGCGAGGGCGCGGCACGCGGCATCATCGACACCGGCTCCGGCAGCGTCGACATCACGGCGCCCTGAGTGGGTTCAACCGGCAAGGAGTACGGCTTCCGCGTGCTCCTGCGCCTCCGGTGTGCCGAACAGCACGACCACGTCGCCTTCCCTGAGCGTCATGTCCGAATCCGGGTCGCGGCCGACGATGCCGTCACGCCGCACCGCCGTGAACGACACCTCGGCGCCGCGCTCGCGCACGTCGCGGATCGTCCGGCCGATCGACCAGGCGCCGGGTGGCAGCACGACCGTGTGCAACTCCTCGCGGAATCCCGCGTCCTCCTCGGGCAGGCCGACGTGCTCGCGCCGGAACACCGAGCGCAGTGCCTTGTAGCGCTGCCCGCGGATCTCGCCGACTGTGCGGATCACGCGCGACATCGGCACGTCGAGTACGAGGAGCGCATGCGACACCAGCGTGAGCGCGGCATCGAGCGTCTCCGGCACGACTTCCGTCGCGCCCGCGGCGAGCAGTGCTTCGAGCTGTGTGTCGTCCATGGTCCTCACCAGGATCGGCAGCTCGCTGCGCTGGCGCCGCACGGTCCGGACGATCGCGAGTGAGCGCGCCGGATCCGAGAACGTCACGACCACGGCGCTCGCGCGGTCGAGTCCGGCGGACTCCAGCATGACTTCATCCGCGGCGTCGCCATAGACCACGGGGTCGCCGGCCGCGCGCGCCGTGCGCACCCGGAACGGATCGACGTCCATCGCGAGGTATTCGAAACCCTGGCTTTCGAGGACCCGGGCGACGTTCTGGCCGACGCGGCCATACCCGCAGAGGATCACGTGCTCGCGGGCCGCGAGCGCCTTGTTCGCGGCATCGAGACGCGCGAGTTCGGTCTGGACCGGCGCCGACTGGCGCAGGATCAGCCGCGCGATGCGCTTGTTGTGCTGGATCAGCAGCGGCGAGACCACCATGCTGAGCGTAATCGCGGCGAGCAGCGGCTGCGTAATATCGGCGCCGATCAGGCGGTTCTGCAGCAGCAGCACGAGCAGCGCGAAGCCGAATTCTCCGCCCTGCGACAGCACGATGCCGGTGCGCAGCGCCTTGAACCACTGGCCCGCGAACGGGCGCGCCGCGAGCGTCGCGATCAGCGTCTTCAGCACCAGCAGCCCCGCGAACATCGCGGCGACCGCCGGCAGCTGCCGGAACAGGCCGGGGACGTCGAGCTGCATGCCGATCGTGACGAAAAAGAGGCCGAGCAGCGTGTCGCGGAACGGCCGGATGCCGGCCTCCACCTGGTAGCGGTATTCGGTCTCGGCGAGCATCATGCCGGCGAGAAAGGCGCCGAGGGCGAAGCTCAGGCCCGCCGCATGCGTCGACCAGGCCGAGCCGATCACGACGAACAACACCGCGAACGTGAACAGTTCCGGCGCGCGGATCGCTGCGATCTCGTGGAAGAGCGGCCGCAGCAGCCAGCGGCCGGCCGCGAGCACGATGACGAGCGCGATTGCCGCCTTCGTGACTGCGAGCGCGATCTCCGGCATTGAATACTGTTCCTGCGGCGAGGCGAGCACGCCGGCGAGCGCGAGAAACGGCACGACGGCGAGGTCCTGGAACAGCAGCGTGCCGAAAGCGAGCCGGCCATGCGTGCGGTTGAGCTCGCCCTGCTCGGTGAGCTGGCGCAGCACGATCGCGGTCGAGGACATCGCGACCGTGCCGCCGAGCAGGACCGCGATCTCGGGCCTGACGCCGAAGGCCCAGGCGATCGCGGCGACCGCCGCAGCGGTCGCGCCGACCTGCAGGCCGCCGACCCCGAACACCTCGTCGCGCGTCGCGAGCAGGCGCGGCAGCGAGAACTCGAGGCCGAGCGTGAACAGCAGGAACACGATGCCGAATTCGGCGAGAGTGCTCGTCGTCTCGGTGGCGGTCACCCAGCCGAGCGCATACGGGCCGACCGCCATGCCGACCAGCAGGAAGCCGATGATCAGCGGCAGGCGGAGCTTGCGCAGCGCCACGACGACGAGGAGGGTCGCGGCGAGCAGTAGCAAGACGTCGTCCAGAACGCTGTTGTCCAGGTGCGCGGCCTCCGCCCCCATGTTATGCGTTGCGACCCCTGCTAGCATCGATCGCAATTCAGTGGAGGTCGCTTCTTGCAGGTCGAAGAGCGTGACGAGGGCGGCCGGCGACTGATCCGGATGCGCGGTCGCTGGACCGTCGAGGAAGCCGCGGCGCTCGGGCCGCTCCTGCGGCAGGCGGCGCAAGGCGTCCGCGGCGACCTCGCGATCGACGCGACCGGCATTGAGACCATGGATCTTACCGGCGCCTGGCTCCTGCGCTCGCTCGAGCAGCGTCTCCTGCAATCCCGGCGCCACGTCCAATGGATCGGCGGCCGGCCAGCGTCGCTCGAATTCATCGACCGCACCCTTGGCGGCAAGCCCAGGGACGCGCCGCCCGCCGAAGCGCCCGCGGGCGTCCAAGGTATTTTGCGCGGGCTAGGGCAGCGGACCGTGCTCGTGAAGGAAGGGGTGCTCGACTTCGTGGGATTCGTCGGTGCCGTCACCGCCGGCTACGGGCGCATCTTTGGCATTGCCAAGCGTCTCCGGCTGCCATCGGTCGTGCGGCATGTCTATGAAACCGGACTGACTGCGGTGCCGATCGTCGCACTGATCGCCTTCCTGATCAGCGTGATCGTCGCCTACATCGGAGCGCAGCAGCTCCGGAAGTTCGGTGGCGAGATTTTCGTCGTCGACCTCGTGACGATTGCCGTGCTTCGCGAACTCGGGGTGCTCCTGACAGCAATCATCGTCGCGGGCCGCTCCGGCAGCGCTTTCGCCGCCGAGATCGGCGCCATGAAGCTGAACGACGAGGTGGATGCGCTCCGCGCCATCGGCATGGACCCGGTCGAAGTGTTGGTGCTGCCAAGAATCTTCGGCCTCGTCATCGCGCTGCCGGCGCTAACGCTGCTCGCGGACGCGATGGGGCTTGCCGGCGGCGCCCTGCTGTCCTGGTACTTAGTGGACATTCCCTTCGGCCAATTCCTCGAGCGCGCGCAGGGCGCCATCGGGGATATGACCTTCTGGGTCGGCATGATCAAGGCGCCCGTGTTCGCGATCCTGATCGCGATGGTCGGAACGCTGCGCGGCATGCAGGTGCGAACGTCCTCGCGCGAACTCGGCCGGCTGACCACGGCGGCGGTCGTGCAATCGATTTTCCTCGTGATCCTGGCCGATGCGGTATTCGCCATTCTCTTCCTGGAGCTCGACATCTGATGGAGCCGATCATCACGATCCGCGGAATCGTCAACCGGTTTGGCGCCCAGGTCGTGCACGACGGTCTCGATGCCGACATCCGCGCGGGCGAGGTGTTCGGCATCGTGGGGGGCTCGGGCAGCGGCAAGTCGGTCCTGCTGCGGACCATGCTCGGACTTGAGAAGCCGTCGCAGGGCTCGGTGTGCATCGAAGGGCGCGAGATTACAGCCCAGTCGGAGCGCGATCTGCTGCCGGTGAAGCGACGGTACGGCGTGATGTTCCAGCGTGGCGCACTTTTCTCGTCGCTCTCGGTGGCCCAGAACGTGGAGCTGCCGATCACGGAGCACCATCAGATCGACCCCGCCATGCTCCGCGAGCTCGCGCTTCTCCGGATCCGCATGGTCGGGCTGCCGGAAGACACGGCGGCGAAGTTTCCGGCACAGCTTTCAGGGGGCATGACGAAGCGCGTCGCGCTCGCGCGGGCGCTGGCGCTCGATCCCGCGATCCTTTTCCTCGACGAGCCGACCTCGGGACTCGATCCGATCTCGGCCGCCGCCTTTGACGCGCTGGTCCTGGAGCTGCAGAAGGCCCTCGCACTGACAGTCGTGATGATCACGCACGATCTGGATACCATCTTCAGGGTGTGCAACCGGGTCGGCGTGATCGTCGACGGCAAGATGATTAGCGGGACGCTTGCGGAGATCGTCCGGCACGAGCACCCGTGGATCCGGGATTACTTCCATGGCGAGCGTAGCCGCGCCCCGCGTGGACTGGCGGGAAAAGATGGATAGGGAAGCCAATTACGTCGCGGTCGGGACATTCGTGCTCCTGGTGCTCCTGCTGGGCGCGGGCTTCGTCCTTTGGTACACGGACCGCACGGACGGGAAGGAGGAACAGCGCCACGAAATCTACTTCAACGGCAGCGTATCCGGACTACCGGAGGGCGGCTCCGTGCGGTATCTCGGCGTGTCCGTGGGGCGCGTGACACGCATCAGCGTCGATCCGCGAGATGCTTCGCGTGTGCGGGTGGTCGCCGACATTTCATCGGAGGCGCCGATCCAGGGCGACACCGTTGCGCGTCTCGCCCTGCAGGGTGTCACGGGACTCCTGTTTATCGACCTGCGGCCCCGCGATCCGGGGTCACAACCGCCATCGCCCGTCGAGAGCCTCAAATACCCGGTGATCCCGTCGGAACAATCCCAGTTTGACGAGCTGGTGAGCAGCCTGCCCGACGTCGTGGCGAAAGCCAGCGAAACACTCAATCGGATCAATGCGATGCTCTCGGACAAGAACATCGCCGCTATCAGCGCGACCATCGGCTATGCGGAGAAAGCAACCGGCGAACTCCCGCTGGCCGTTGGCGAGGCACGCGCGGTATTCCTGGAACTTCGCGCTGCCGCCACGGAAATCAAGGACACCGCCCGGGCGCTGCACGGCGTGACGGCCACGGGCGGCGAGGATATCCGTGTTGCCACAGCTCGGCTGCGCGAGGTCGCCGACAATGTTGCCAACACGACCGCACGCCTCGATCGACTGGTCGCCGAGAACGAGGGCAACGTCAATCGATTCGCCGACGAAGGACTCGCGGAGTTCCAGCAGCTGGTGCGCGAAACGAGGCAGGCTGTGCGCGCGATCGATGCGCTCACTGAAAGCCTGGACCGCGACCCGTCGCGCCTGATCTACAAGCCGGGGCCCGCAGGCGTGGAGATTCCGCAATGAAGAGATTTTTGGCGTCGATCGTGTCGCTCAGCGTCAGCTTGCTGGTTGGCGCCTGTTTTGGCGGGTTGAAGCAGGAAGTCCCGCCGCCCGTGAACTATCGGATCAACGCGCCCAGGCTGGCCGGTGGCCCGGCGGTCGCCGCGGACATCCTGGTTTCAGTGCAGTCCACGGCGCCGGGACTCGACGGTACCGGCATTGCCGGGCGTTGGCCGGCATCCCGCATGGACTACCTGGCGGGCGCGCGCTGGCCTGTGCGGACACCGGTACTTATCCAGTCCGCGCTGATCGAGGCGCTGCAGGATTCGGGTCGGCTGCGCTCCGTGCAGGGCGACTTCGCCCGCTTTCGCACGACCCACACCCTCACGCTCGAAGTGCGCCGCTTCGAAGCGGACTACACGGCGGGTGAACCGCCCGTCGCCCGGGTCGCGTTTGCGGTGACAATCGGGCGGCAGTCGGATCGGACTGTGCTCGCCGCATTCACAGTGGAGGCCGAGGAGCGGGCAACCGAAAACCGCGTCACCGCGGTTGTCGCGGCGCTTGATTTGGCGTTCGGGCGCGCCGCGAGCGAACTGGCCGGCAAGAGTCTTGAGGCGATTGCGACGCATCTCGCACGTCAGGCGGAGGTTGCCGCCGCGGGTTGATCGTTAGTGCGTGACTGCGTCCCGCTGGGGGCGTGCTCAGGCGCCGGCGAACATCGGGCTGTAGCCCGCTTCGCCGCGGCCCTGTGCGAGCAGGAGCTGCAGGAAGTCCTCGGCCGTCATCGGCTCGCCGAACAGCCGGCCCTGGCCATAATGGCAGTTCCGGCTGCGCAGGAAATCGAGTTGCTGCTGCGACTCGATGCCTTCGGCGACGACTTCGATGACCGAGGTTCTTGCCCATCTCGATGATCGTGCGCACGAGCGTCGCGTCGTCCGCGATCGACCGTCGCGTCGCGCACGAAGGACTGGTCGATCTTCAGCGTGCCGACCGGGAATTGCTGCAATGCCGACAACGACGAGTAGCCGGTGCCGAAATCGTCGATCGACAGGTGCAGTCCCATGGCGTGCAGTTCGTTGAGCAGGCGGACGATGCGGCTCGCTTCGGCCATCAGGGTGGTTTCGGTGATCTCGAGCTCGAAGTTCGACGGCGAGACGCCCATGTCGTCGAACACCGAGCGGCAGCGCGTGAGAAGCTCGGCCTGGCGCAACTGCTTCAGCGACAGGTTGATCGCGATGCGGCCCGGCTTCGGCACTTCGTTCTGCCAGGCCCGGTAGTCGCGGCAAACGCGGTTCAGCACCCATTCGCCGATTCTCCTGGATCAGGTTCGATTCCTCGGCGAGCGGGATGAACTGCGAAGGCGAAATGTCGCCATGGCCGGGCAACCGCCAGCGCATCAGCGCCTCGGCGCCGACGACGCGGCCGTCGCGCAGATCCACCTTCGGCTGGTACATGATCACGAGTTCGTCGCGCTCGACCGCGCGGCTGCAGCTTGGCCTTCAGCATCAGCCGCTCGACCGCGATCGCGCTCATCTCCGGCGTGAAGAACTGTAGCTGTTGCCGCCGTTCTGCTTGGAGTAGTACATCGCCGCGTCCGCATTGCGGATCAGGTCGACGACGTTTTCGGCGTCGCGCGGGCAGAACGCGATGCCGACGCTGCCGGTGACGTACACCTTCGTGCTGGTTCGAGCTGGAATGGCCGGCCGAGCTCGTCCAGAATTCGCGCGCGAGGCGCTTGATCGCGGGGCGGTGTCGGTGTCGGCCGGCAGATTTTCGACGAACAGGGCAAATTCGTCGCCTGCGAGCCGGCCGAGCATCGTGTCGGCGGGCAGCTTGCGGCTCATGCGCTCGGTCAGGATCTCGAGCGCGCGGTCGCCGGCGGAGTGGCCGAAGGTGTCGTTGACCTCCTTGAAGCGGTCGAGGTCCATGTAGAGCAGCGCGAGTTCGCTGCCGGCGCGGCGGGTGCGCGCGATCGCCTGCTGCAGCGGTGCTGGAACTGCATGCGGTTCGGGATCTTGGTCAGCGTGTCGTAGCGAGCGAGATAGCGGATGCGCCGTTCGGCGCGCTTGCGTTCGGTGATGTTGCGCGCGACGAAGATGCAGCCCTGGAAGCGCGGATCCTCGGAGGCCATCACCGAGCCCGACAGCGAAACCGGCACGACCTGGCCGGCCTGCGTGCGGACCGTGAGTTCGAGCGTCTCGTTCACCGCCTGCTCGATGCTGAAATTCGGGCGGTCCTGGTCGGAAATCACGTAAGCAAGCTCGCGCCCCAGCAGCTCCATCTGCGACCAGCCGAGAAGCTGGGTTGCCGCAAGATTGACGCGCTTGATCAGCCCGTCCGGGGAGGTGATGAAAACGGCGTCGTTCATGCTGTCCAGCATGATGTCGAACGCGCGTCCGGTCGCGGCGTGGTCGGACAGGTTGATGCGCAGTCGTTCGATCGCGCTGCCGAGCGCGCCGCCGATCCTGCCGTGAGGCACGTCAATGCGCGCGACCCAGTCTCCGGCGGAGAGGCGCTCGACTGCGTGCAGTAGGTCGGCGAGCGGCGACTCGATGCGCGCCGAAAAACGCCAGGCGGTCGCGAGCGCGACGACGAGCAGGAGCCCGACACCCGCCAGCAGCCACAGCAACAGGTCGGAATTGGCCCGGCCGGCGAGCCCGGCGGCCGCCACCAGGCCGAGCACGATGACGAGCGCGACGGCCGACGCGGTCGCGATCGCAAGACCATGTTTTTTCAGCAGCCTTTGCATGCTGTCGTGGCAGCCCCCGTCGGAAACCCGCATCATACCGGGGAAATCCGGGGTTCCCCAACTTGAACGGACTGCAACTGACCGGCCGGGACCGTGGCCATGTCGTGCCGCTGGCCGAGCCACATTGCCTGCTCCACGCCGCCGCGGTCGAGCCGTTCCTCGCCATGCGCGCCGCCGCCGCGCGGGCGGGTTTCGACCTGGCGCCGGTCTCCTCGTTTCGCGACTTCGAGCGCCAGCGCTCGATCTGGAACGCGAAATTCCGCGGCGAGCGCCCGGCGCTCGATCGCAGGGGCAGGCCCGTGCCGATAAAGAAGCTGGATGCCGGCGCGCGCGTCGATGCGATCCTTTGCTGGTCGGCGCTGCCCGGTGCGAGCCGTCATCACTGGGGCAGCGACGTCGACGTCGCGGACGGTCGCGTGATAGGCGCCGGCTATGCACCGCAACTCGAGTCCGGCGAGTACCGTCGCGGCGGACCCTTTTTCGCGCTGTCCGCATGGCTCTCCACGCACATGCGCCGATACGGCTTCTACCGACCGTATGCCAGCCGGCGCCCGGGCGTGCAGCCCGAGCCCTGGCACCTGAGTTACGCGCCGGTCGCGCGCGGAGCGCTTGCGGCGATGACGACGGAACTGCTGGCGTCCGCGATCAGGGGCCACGGCGTCGACGGCGAGGCGGAGATCCTCGCGCGGCTGCCTGCGATCAGGACACGTTATGTGCTGGACGTGGATGCGCCGCCGCGGATGCGGTCGCGCCATGCGCGGCTCAGGTCGCGCTGACTTCTTCCGCGCCCCAGACTTCCTTCAGGTGTTCGACGAGCAGCGTGCGCACGCCGTCCATCGCGTTCGCTTCGACCGTGAAAACCGGCGGATTCCGGCGCAGCATCGGCCAGCGGCTGCCGCGCGTGAGGCCGCGCAGGTAATCCACATTCTGCCGGATCGCATTCATATACGGATTGTCGCCGTCATACAGCGGCTCGACGTGGCGATACGCGTGATCGAAGGCCTTGCCGAGGCGCTTGTCGATGGTGGCGGAGATGAATTGCGGCGTCTGCCGCAGGAGATCCAGGCCGGAACCGTAGAGCACCTTGAGTCCGTCCGATCCGGAATGCACGGCGACATCGCCGAGTACGAATTCGGCGTACAGGCGGTCGCGGCATTTCTCCAGGTAACAGCGGTCCGCCATTTGCGCGAGCATGTCCGCGGTGCCGAGCAGGTGCCCGACGAGCCGGTCGCGCGGGTCGTCGACCCGCAGCAGGTCGAGCGGCACTTCGTAGCCCGTGAAATGCACGACGCGCGTGGCGACCGGCACCCAGTCGGCCATGCCCGCCTCGGGCAGGTACCGGGTCAGGTATCGGGCGCTGCGTGTCACGTGGTTGCGCGTGAAAACGGCGCCATTCGAGACGTCGGTTTCGGTCGATTCGCGGATATAGCCGGCGTCGTGGAACAGTGCCGTGATGATGCCCATGCGCGCGCGTTCGGCGCCGATGCGCGGACCATCCGGGTGGCTCCGTTCGTAGCCGGCCATCAGGCGCGTCATCGCGAGCACGACGTCCTGCGAGTGCTGCAGGTCGTGATAGACGGTGTCGACGCCGAGATAGCCGGGCATCTGGCCGGTGAACAGGCGCTCGAAGTCGGCGAGCGCGGTCACGAGCGCATCCTGCGGCGCACCCGGCCAGGTGTCCGAATAGAGCTGGAGGACCGCATCGCGCACGGCCGCCGGCGAGCTGACCTGAACCGTGTCGGTGACGTCGAAATCGCTGCGGCGGTAGGGTCGGGGCACGCGTCTGCGAGCCTCCGTGCGTGGGGATTCCATGGCGGACTTTACGCCTACGGGGGTGGTTCCGGCGGGCATCCATGTCGCGGATTTGCGCAGTGTCACAACCTGTCGCTCAGGCTATGTCAAACGCGGCCACGACCGGCGCATGGTCCGATGGCCGTTCCCAGGCGCGCGTGCCGCGGTCGATCGTGCAGGCGCTGCAGGCCGCGGCGAGCGTCTGCGACGCGAGCATCAGGTCGATGCGCAATCCATGATTCCGGCGGAATGCGCCCATCCGGTAATCCCACCACGAATACGACTTTTCCGGCTGATCGAACTGCCGGAACAGGTCCGTGAAGCCGAGCGCCACGATCTTCGCGAGCGCTTCGCGCTCGGGCGGGCTGACGTGCACCGAGCCTTCCCAGGCGGCGGGATCGTGCACGTCGCGGTCCTCGGGCGCGATGTTGAAGTCGCCGACCACGAGCAGGCGCGAGTGTCGGCCAGGAGCGCGGCGAGGTAGCCGCGCAGCCGCTCGAGCCAGGCGAGCTTGTAGCCGTACTTCTCGGAGCCGACCGCCTGGCCGTTCGGCACGTAGACGTTGACCAGGCGCACGCCGCCGATCGTGGCGGCGATCACGCGCCGCTGCGGATCGTCGTCGTCCGGCATGCCCGATGACGACGTCGGTGGGCGTCTCGCGCGCCAGGATGGCGACGCCGTTGTAGGTCTTCTGGCCGAAATGCACGGCTTTGGACCCGAGCGCCTGGATGGCATCGTGCGGAAACTGTTCGTCGGCCAGCTTGAGTTCCTGCAGGGCGAAGCATCCACCGGATGGTCGGCCAGCCACTGGCGCAGGTGATCGAGTCGTACGCGCAGCGAGTTGACGTTCCAGGTGGCGATCTGCATGCGGACGCCAATATACGCGCCGCGTCAGGTTTCGACGAGCAGCTCCGTGCGGCCGAAGCCGGAGATTGTCGCGACCATGCGGTTCGGGAAGACGGCGCAGCGCAGGTTCAGCAGGCTTGCCGCCGCGTTGTAGCGCTCGCGCCGCTCCGACACGCGGCCGTCGAGCGTCGCGATCCGCCCGGCGAGCGCCGCGAACGCGCGGCTGTTCGCGAATTGCGCATAGTTGCCGGCCAGCTCCAGCAGTGCCGCGACCGCGGCATGCTGCGCCTTTTCGGCGCTCGCGAGCGCCGGAATGTCCTCGCGCCGCGCGGCGGCCTGCACGGCGCGGCCGGTTTCGATGACGCGATCGATGGTCTCCTGCTCGTAGCGCATGAGCCGCGCGCAGAGCGTGGTGACGGCGGTGACGTGTTCCTGGCGCTTTTCGAGCTGCAGGGTGAACTCGCGCCAGGCCACGGCGACGTCGCTCTGCAACCGGAACAAACCTCTGCGCACGGCGACGGCAATGGTCGCGACAGCCGCGGCGAGCGCCGCGAGCACCGGCACGATGATCCAGGACATGATCGGATCGAGTATATCATCGGCCTTCGCGGCGGCTTTGCGGGGCGGCGGTGGCGCAGGACTGGGATCTGATCGTGATCGGGGGCGGCAGCGGCGGCCTCGCCTGTGCGCAACGCGCGGCGGCGCACGGGGCGCGCGTCGTGATCGCGGAACCCGGTTCGCTCGGCGGAACCTGCGTCAATGTCGGCTGCGTCCCGAAAAAGATCATGTATCACGCGGCCGAACTCGCGCACGGCATCACCGATGCGCGGGACTACGGTTTCGACGTCGCGCTCGCGGCGCACGACTGGCGCGCGCTGAAGGAAAGTCGCGATGGTTATGTCCTGCGGCTGCGCGGCATTTACCTCGAGAACCTGCTGAAGAGCCGTGTCACGCTGCTGCGCGATCGCGCGCGCCTCGCGGCGCCGGGCCAGGTCGTGATTGGCGACGCGCTGCATCGCGCGGGCCATGTCGTCGTCGCAACCGGCGGGCGGCCGATCGTGCCGGCCTTGCCGGGCGCGGAGGCGGGCATCACCTCCGACGGCTTCTTCGAACTCGAACGCATGCCGGCCTCGGTCGCGATCGTCGGCAGCGGCTACATCGCGGCGGAACTATCGGGCGTGTTTGCCGCGCTCGGTGCGCGCGTAACGATCGCGATGCGCTATGAACGCATGCTCAGGAGCCTCGACGAGATGCTGTCGCGCCGGTTGATGGCGGCGATGCGGGCCGACGGCATGACCCTCGCAGCCGATGCCATGCCGGCCTCGGTCACGAGCGGGCGGGATGGCCATCGCCTCGTGCTCGCCGATGGCCGCTCGCTCGGGCCTTTCGACTGCATCGTCTGGGCAGTCGGCCGCCGGCCCAACGCTGCCGATTTCGGGCTCGCAGAGGCGGGCGTCACGATCGGCGAGGAAGGCGAGATTGTGACGGACTACCTGCAGGACACCTCGGCGCCGGGCATCCACGCGATCGGCGACGTGACGGGACGCGCCGAACTGACGCCGGTCGCGATCGCCGCCGGCCGGCGGCTCGCCGACCGGCTCTTCGGCGGCGATCCGGAACGCCATCTCGACTACCGGCTGATTCCGACCGTGATTTTCAGCCATCCCCCGATCGGCACGGTCGGGCTGACCGAAGCCGCGGCCCGCACGCTGCATGGCGATGGGGTGGAGTCGTTCGAGGGCGATTTCATGCCGCTTTATCACGGCATTACCGCGCGTCGTCGTCGCGCCGGGATCAAGCTGGTGACGCAAGACGCCGAGCGGCGCATCGTCGGGCTCCACGTGATCGGCATGGGCGCGGACGAAATGCTGCAGGGCTTCGCAGTCGCGATACGCATGGGCGCGACCAAGCGCGATTTCGACGACACGGTCGCGATTCACCCGACGTGCGCCGAAGAATTCGTCACGATGCGCGAATGAGCGTGCGCCCGTTCCGCGACTGGCAGCCTGCCGTCGGCCGGCGCGTCTGGATCGATCCGGACGCGACCGTGATCGGGCGGATAACCCTCGGTGACGACGCATCGATCTGGCCGGGCGCGGTGCTCAGGGGCGACGTCAACCGCATCGAGATCGGCGCCCGCACCAGCATCCAGGACGGCAGCATCCTGCATGTCGCGAGCGACCGGCTCGCCGGCGGGGGCGGCATTCCGCTGCTGGTCGGCGACGACGTGACCATCGGCCATCGCGTGATTCTGCATGCCTGCACGGTTGGCCGGCGCTGCCTGATCGGCATGGGCGCAGTCCTGATGGACGGCGTGGTGGTCGGGGACGAATCCATCGTCGGTGCCGGCAGTGTCGTTCCGGCCGGCAAGCAGATTCCACCGCGCACGCTCTGGGTCGGCAGTCCCGCGCGGCAGGTGCGGGCGCTGACGGACGAGGAGATCGCCTATCTCGCCGAGTCGGCGGCGCACTACGTGGCGCTCAAGGACGATTATCTCGCCCGCTGATTCGGCAGGTCGCCTCACTTATCCCGGATGTTAGAGGCGTTCCAGCGCATCCATCACCGACTTTGTCGCGGGCCTGACGCCATGCCATAACAGGTAGGCCTCCGCGGCCTGCTCGACCAGCATCCCCCAACCCTTGTAGGCGCGCATCGAACCGCGTTCCTGCGCCCAGCGCATGAACGCGGTGTCGTCGCGACCATAGGCCATGTCGTAACAGACGGTTTCGGGACCGACCGCGCGCGGCGGCAGCGCCGGCACTTCGCCCGCGAGGCTCGCAGCGGTCGCATTGATGATGATGTCCCAGGGCCTGTCGTCAACGGTGTCGAAGCTCGAGGCCGAGATCTCGCCCAGGTCCAGGAATTGCTGGCGCAGCCCTTCTGCCTTCTCGGGCGTGCGGTTGGCAATGTGGATTTCGCGAGGTTCCTGCTCGAGCAGCGGCGCCAGGACGCCTCGCACCGCGCCGCCGGCGCCGAGGATCAGGAGCCGCGATCCGGCGACCGGCACGCCCAGGTTACGTACGAGATCCATGACCAGCCCGATGCCATCGGTGTTCTCGCCGTAGAGCTCGGTCGCGCTGCGCCGGAGGATCGTGTTGACCGCGCTCGCTCGCTCGGCGCGCGCCGACAGGTCGTTGACGATCTCGGCGGCCACGGACTTGTGCGGCAGCGTGACATTTGCGCCATCTCCGCCCTCGACGAAGAAATTGATCAGGGCGAAGCGAAAGTTGTCGGGCTCGACGTCGTGCAGCTTGTAGTCGACGACGTGATCGAACTGGCGCGCGAACATGCCGTGGATGAACGGCGACCAGCTATGGCTGACGGGGTGACCGAAGAGAACGTAACGGCCGGGCCCGGTTTGTACTGACACGTGACTAGTTTCCCCGCAGCCAGGCCGCGGCCCGGCCGGCGAAATATGTGAGAATCCCATCGGCCCCGGCGCGCTTGATGCAGGCCAGGCTCTCGAGCGCAGTCACGCGTTCGTCGAGCCAGCCGTTTGCGGCCGCCGCCGTCAGCATCGCGTATTCGCCGCTCACCTGGTAGACGAAGGTCGGCACGCCAAAAGCATCCTTGACGCGGCGCACGATGTCGAGGTACGGCAGGCCCGGCTTGATCATCACGATATCCGCGCCTTCCTGTATGTCGAGCGCAACTTCCCTGAGCGCTTCGTCGCTGTTCGCGGGATCCATCTGGTAGTTCGACTTGTCGGCCTTGCCGAGGGAAGTCGAGGAACCGACCGCGTCGCGGAAGGGTCCGTAGAAGCCGGATGCGTACTTGGCCGAATAGGCGAGAATCCGGGTGTTATACAGGCCATCCTTCTCGAGCGCCGCGCGGATCGCGCCAATTCTCCCGTCCATCATGTCGGAGGGCGCCACGATATCGGCGCCGGCCTCGGCCTGTGAACGCGCCTGCCGAACGAGCGCCTCGATCGTCACGTCGTTCTGCACGTAACCGGTGTCGTCCACGATCCCGTCCTGGCCGTGGGTCGTGAACGGGTCGAGCGCGACGTCGGTGATGATGCCGAGTTCCGGCACGGCGCGCTTCAGCGCGCGCACCGCGCGCTGCGCGAGGCCTTGCGGATTCCAGGCTTCGCGCCCGTCCAGCGTCTTGGTGGCCGGATCCGGCACCGGGAACAGCGCGATCGCCGGGATGCCGAGCTCCAGAAGCCGCTCGGCTTCGGCGACCAGCGGTTCGATAGCCAGCCTTTCCATGCCCGGCATCGACGCGATGGGTTCGCGCTTCCCCGCGCCTTCGATGACGAACAGCGGCTGGATCAGATCGTCCGCGGTCAGGCGCGTTTCCCGCGCGAGCCGGCGCGAAAAAGGGTCGCGGCGCATGCGCCGCAGGCGCGTGGTCGGAAAGCTTCCTGTGGGAGGCTGGCCCATGAGGCTCCTGGCCCGGCATTTCCTGCGGTAAAGTCGCCCGTCCTGGGCCGGAAATAACCAGCGACTATGGCCGGTCTTTATACATGAACCGCGACGACACAGGAACGGACGCCCGTCGACGTTTCGGCAGTCTGTGCGAGAGCTTCCGGCCGGACCTGCTGCGTTTTGCATACTGGCTGGGCCGCGACCGGCAGCTTGCGGAAGATGTGGTGCAGGAGGCGATGTTGCGGGCCTGGAAATCGCTCGATTCGCTGACCGACGAGGGCAAGGCGAAGTCCTGGCTGCTGACGATCGTGCGCCGCGAATTCGCCCGGAGCTTCGAGCGCAAGCGGCTCGAAGTCTTCGACCTCGACGCGCTGGTCGCGGCGGAGGCCGACGTGCTCGCAGCCGAGGACGACGGCGAGCTCGCGCAGATGCGCGAGGCGCTGTTCCGGCTGGAGAATGAATATCGGGAACCGCTGGTGCTGCAGGTATTGATGGGCTACTCGACGCAGGAAATCGCCGATGCGATGGGCATGCAGCAGGGCGCCGTGCTGACGCGGCTTTTTCGCGCGCGCGCGCGCCTGCGCCGCGAGCTCGGCCTCGCCGCGGAGCCTTCGCCATGATGAATTGCCTGGAATTCCGCCGGCAGGCCGGCGCCGAGCCCGCGGCGGATGGCGCCGAACTCGCGGTTCATCGCCGCGACTGCCCGGCCTGCGCCCGCTACCAGGACGAACTGCGCGCAATGGACGGCATGATCGCCCGCGCGCTCGCGCTCGACGTCGCGCGGATTCGCAGGACCCCGGCCGCAGCGGCCCTGGCAGCACCGCGGCGGCGATACTTCGCGATTGCGGCCTCCATCGCGGTCGGTCTCGCGGTCGGACTGGCGCTGCTCGTCATTGCGCCGCGCGCATCGATCGCGCGCGAGGTCGTCGACCACATCGCGCATGAGCCGGGCACGATGGCGGGCACCGCACCGCTCGCGCCGGTAGCGCTCGCGGGTGTGCTCGGCCCGGAGGGCGTGCGGCTACAACCCGGCATTGGCGAAGTCACGTTTGCGGCGCGTTGCTTCCACGACGGTCACGTCGTGCCGCATCTGGTCGTGCGCATGCCGGAAGGCGCGGTCACGGTCCTGGTGCTCAGCCATCGCGATGTCGGCAAGCCGCTCCGGATCGAGGATCAGGGACTCATCGGCATGGTGCTGCCCGCGCCGCGCGGCAGCATCGCGATCGTCGGCCAGAATCTCGCGGATCCGACAGACGTCGCGCGCAAGGTGTACGAAGCGGTGGACTGGGGCGTTTGATCCCATCAATGCGCTCGGCTCCGGCTACATGCTGGCTGCCGGCGAAACACCGCCTGCGGTGACGCCTGCAACAGGGCGGCGGCCGGTCATCCCGCCGCCGTATTTTTTTTTCATTCGCCGGCGATCATCGCGACGCGCGTGCGCCCGGCACCGTCGGGCGAAAGCACGCGATGCAGGGCGGGCAGCGCCTCGCGGAGGTCATGGTCGAGTTGCCAGGGCGGCTCGAGGATCAGGAGTCCGGAGCCATTGAGGCCGGCGCGTGAATCGTCCGGGTGCACGCAGAGCTCGGCGACGAGCAGCCGGCGCATGCCCGCGTCGACGAGCCGCCGGTGCAACCGCGCCGCAACGACGCCAACCTTGATCGGATACCAGGCCATCAGCACGCCCTGCGGCCACCGCGTCGAGGCGGCGACCAGCGCATCCGCGACGTGCGTGAAATCCGTTTCCTGCGCCTCGTAGGGCGGGTCGATCACCGCGAGCCCGCGGCTGGAAGCGGGCGGCAGCAGAGCGCGGAGCGCCTCGAACCCGTCGCGGCAATGCACGGCGAAACGGGCATCCCCGCGAAGTTCGCCTCGCAACAGTTCCGCCTCGACCGGCAGCAGTTCGCAGAAAGCCGCGTGGTCCTGCGTGCGCAGGAGCATCGCGGCGAGCAGCGGCGATCCCGGATATTCGCGGGGTGGGCCGTTCGCGCCACCGTTGAATGCGCGGACGAGCCCGAGATAGCGCGTGATCGAATCGGGAAGTCCGCTGGCGGATGCCGCCGCGAGCTTCAGGATGCCGCGGCCCGCTTCGGAGGCCGTATCGCGCGAACCGAGGTCATAGCGTCCGCGGCCCGCATGCGTGTCGATCAGGAACAGCGGCCGCTCCTTCTGCGTGAGGCGATCGAGAATGGCGACGAGCGCGACGTGCTTCATCACGTCGGCGAAATTGCCGGCGTGGCAGGCATGGCGGTACTTCATTGCTCGCCGGCAAACCAGTTGCGCGGGCGCAGGAAATCTCGATGGAGCGACTCCTCCGGCGAGCCAGGTTCGGGCTGCCATCCGTATTCCCAGCGCACGAGCGGTGGCAGCGACATCAGGATGGATTCCGCGCGCCCGCCGCTCTGCAGTCCGAACAGCGTGCCACGGTCATACAGCAGATTGAATTCGACATACCGACCGCGTCGATAGAGCTGGAAGGCTCGCTCGCGCTCGCCATAGGCGGTGCCGCGGCGGCGCGCGGCAATCGGCAGCCAGGCCTCGAGGAAGGCGTCGCCGACGCGCCGCGCAAACGCAAAACAGGCGTCGAAGCCCCAGTCGTTCAGGTCGTCGAAAAAGAGTCCGCCGACGCCGCGGGTTTCATCGCGATGCGGCAGGAAGAAATAGCGGTCGCACCATTCCTTGTAACGCTGGTAGGTGCCGGTCGGGCAGGGGGCGCAGGCCATGCGCGCGCATTCGTGCCAGTGGCGCACGTCGGCGAGCACCGGATAGAAAGGTGTCAGGTCGAAGCCTCCGCCGAACCACCATGCCGCTTGGCCGCCCTCCGGATGCGCCAGGAAAAAGCGCAGGTTCATGTGCGTCGTCGGAACGTGTGGATTGTGCGGGTGCAGCACGACCGAGACGCCCACTGCGGAATAGGGCGCGCCGGCGAGCGCGGGGCGCGCATGCGTCGCCGAAGCCGGAAGCGTCGTGCCGGTGATCTCGGAAAAGTTGACGCCGCCTTGCTCGATCAGCGCACCGTTCGCCAGCACACGCGATTCGCCGCCGCCGCCGGCCGGCCGCTGCCAGCGGTCGCTGCCGAATCGGCCCTGGCCGTCAACCTCCTCGACGGCATCCACGATCCGCTGCTGCAGATCGACGAGCCATGAGCGGACGGCGGCGCGATCCGTCACGGCCTACTCCCTGGCAGCGGGCGCCCTGGCGGCGCTCTTGCGCGGCGCCGCTTTCTTTCTCGCGGCCCCGGGCTTTGCCGCGGCTTTCGCGGATTTCTTCGGCGCCTTGTCGGCCGGCGGCAAAGCGGCGGCTGTCGCCACATCGGTGGGCGCCGCGGCTGCTTTTTTGCGGCGTCCGAAGCGGCCTTTGCGTTCCGGCGCGGCCGCGAGCAACGCCTGGCATTCCTCGAGCGTCAGCGAGACTGGCTCGCGATCTTTTGGCACCTTGGCATTTTTCTTCTTGTCGGTGACGTAGGGGCCGTACCGGCCCTTCAGTATCTGGATGCCGTGCTCCGGGAAGTCCTTGATCGTGCGCTCGCGGTCAGCGGCGAGCTTCGCCTCGACGATCTCGAGTGCGCGCGGCAGCTCGAGCGTGAATGGATCGTCTTCCTTGATGGAGGCGTACTTCGCGCCGAACTTGACGTAGGGGCCGTACTGGCCGCGTCCAACGCTGATCGGCGTGCCGTCCGGTCCGTGCCCGAGATCGCGCGGCAGCGACAAGAGCTTCAATGCATCGTCGAGCGTCACGTCGTCCATGCGCTGGCCCGGCATCAGGCTCGCGAAGCGCGGCTTGTCGGGATCGGTGCGCGTGCCCTGCTGCACGAAGGGTCCGTAGGCGCCCATGCGCACGGTGATCGGCTTGCCGGAAACCGGATCGCGGCCGATTTCGCGTGACTCGGCGACTTCCTCGCGAGAAACGGACTTGGTGATGTGCTCAACAACCTTGATAAAGGGCTTCCAGAACTTGCCAAGCTCGACGTGCCATTCCTTCTCGCCGTTGCTGATCTCGTCGAGTGCGTCTTCCATCAGCGCGGTGAATCCGTAGTCCACGTAGGTGCCGAGGTACTTGACCAGGAACTTGCTGACAATCTTGCCGATGTCGGTCGGGATGAAGGCGCGCCCGGTCATCTCGACGTAGCGGCGGTAGCGCAGCGTCTCGATGATCGATGCATAGGTCGACGGCCGGCCGATGCCGTGACTTTCGAGCGACTTGACCAGTGATGCCTCGGTGTAGCGCGGCGGCGGCTGCGTGAAATGCTGTTCGGGCCGCAGCGCCTCCAGCACGACCTGCTCGCCGGCTTCGAGCGTCGGCAGGGCCTGCTCATCCTCGCTTTCGACGTCGGTCTCGTCCTCGTCGTGATCTTCGTGGTACGCGGCTAGGAATCCGGGTTCGAGCAGCGTCTGGCCGTTTGCGCGGAACACGTGGCGCATCGTGCCCGTGCTGCCGGTGGCGCCCGCGACGAGATCCACGGCGACCGTGTCGAACACGGCGGGCGCCATCTGGCAGGCGACGGCGCGCTTCCAGATCAGCGCATACAGCCGGCGCTGGTCGTCGTCGTGCAGGTCGTGCTCTGCCTTCTGCGGCGTCTCGGCGGCATTGGTCGGCCGGATGGCCTCGTGGGCTTCCTGTGCGTTCTTCGACTTCGTCTTGTACTCGTTGATGCCGTCGGAAAGCGCCTTCTCGCCGAAGGTCGCGCGGATCATGTCGCGGATCTCGGTGACCGCATCCTTCGACAGCGACACGGAGTCGGTGCGCATGTAGGTGATGTGACCGGACTCGTACAGGCGCTGCGCGGTCTGCATGGTGCGCCGCGCCGTGAAGCCGAGCTTGCGCGCCGCTTCCTGCTGCACGGTCGACGTCGTGAACGGCGGCGGGGGATTGCGCCGCTTCGGCCGGCGCTCGACGTTCTCGACCGTCAGCACCCCGCCGGCTGCGGCGATGATCGTACGCTCGACCTCGCGCGCATCATTCTCGTTCGTGATGCTGAAGCGGGATTTGGTCGTGTCGGCCTCGACCTTCTCGCCGCGGTACTCGATGAGCCGAGCCGGAAACTTCGACGAGTCCTTCGCCGCGTCGGCTTCGACGGTCCAGTATTCCTGCTTGATGAAGCGCGAGATCTCCTCCTCGCGCTCGCAGATGAGGCGCAAGGCCACGCTCTGCACGCGCCCCGCCGACAGGCCGGGCTTGATCTTCTTCCACAGCAGCGGCGACAGGTTGAAGCCGACCAGGTAATCGAGCGCGCGGCGGGCCTTGTAGGCGTTGACGAGGTTGTCATTCACGCCGCTCTCGGCCTCATCGACTGCCTGCCGGACTGCGTTCTTCGTGATCTCGTAGAAACGCACGCGCTTCAGCGCTTTACCGTCGAGCGCCCCGTGCTCGCGCAGGATCTCGGACAGGTGCCAGGAAATCGCCTCGCCCTCGCGATCCGGGTCGGTCGCGAGATACAGCGCGCTCGCCTTCTTCATCGCGCGCTCGATCGCCTCCACCTTCGGGCGGCTCTTCTCGATCAGCTGGTAGGTCATCTCGAAATCGCGTTCGGGATTGACTGCGCCTTCCTTCTCGATCAGGTCGCGGACGTGGCCATAGGAGGCGAGCACCTCGAAGTCTCCGCCGAGGTACTTCTTGATGGTTTTCGCCTTGGCTGGCGATTCGACGATGACGAGGTTTGAGGCCATTCCTTTCCGTTAAATCCTGTCGTCCCCAGAAACGCCAAAGCCGCGGGCCCGGCCGCGGCTCTCTGGCCGAACCGGAAGCAGGGCGTTCAGTGCATCGCGTCCCGGCGCTCGTCGAAGACCAGATCTTCCATGCGCTGGTAGGCGTTTTCCTGGCCCGGCTGGCTGAACAGCACCATCAGGACCACCCATTTCAGCTGCTCGATGTCGATGTCGTCGGCCTCCAGCGCGAGCAGCCGGTCGATCACGACCTCGCGTTGCGCCGCGGACAGGATCCCGAGATTCTCGAGGTGCAGCAGATAGCCGCGCACGTCGGTGTCGAGGCGAATCTGTTCCTGGCCGCTGAACACGCGCACCGCCCGTGCCGTTCCCTCGGCGAGCGCGCGGTCGGGATCGGAGGCCAGGCTTTCGAGCCAGACCAGGGCGCGCTCGATGTCGGCCTCGGGATAGCCGGCCTGTTCGAGCTCCTGCTTGAGCGCCTCGCGGTCCGGCGTGGAGTCGTCCTCGGCATCCAGGAAGTTCTCGAACAGGTGAATCAGGATGTCGAGCACGCTGTCCTTCATTTTATACGCCTCGGTGCAGAGCGGCAGTATCGCCCGCCGGCCAGCGACTCGACCTGCCCGGCGAGTTCGAGCATTTGCAGTGTCGAGACGACGGCGTGAGCTGCAAGTCCCGTTCGTTCGATCAGTCGGTCGAGGTCCGCCGGCCCGAAACCGAGCGCATTCAACAGCATTTCCGCGCCGCTGTCCAACCGGTCCGCGGAGTTTTCGGCGACATCTGCCGCACCTGGCGCGGTTTTTGCGGGCGGCGCGACGGGCGGAAAGCCAAGCGCCGCGAGCACGTCGTCCGCCGTTTCGACGAGCGCCGCGCCCTCCTTGATGAGGCGGTGGCATCCGCGCGCAAGCGCATTATGTATGGAGCCCGGCACCGCCAGGACGTCACGTCCCTGCTCGCCGGCAAGCCGCGCGGTGATCAGCGATCCCGAGCGCGCTGCTGCCTCGATCACCAGCACGCCGCGCGACAATCCCGACATCAGCCGGTTGCGCTGCGGGAAGTTCAGGGCGAGCGGCGGTGTGCCAGGCGGAAATTCCGAAACGAGTGCGCCCTGCGCCGCGATGGCGGCCGCGAGCGCCGCGTGCTCGGCGGGATAGACGCGGTCGATCCCGGTGCCGCAGACCGCGATCGTGATGCCGCCCGCCGCGAGTGCGCCGCGGTGGGCAGCGGCGTCGATGCCGAGCGCGAGCCCGCTGGTGATCGCAAAGCCCGCACCGGCCAGCGCCGCCGCAAACTCGTATGCTGTCTCGCGGCCGGCCGCAGTCGCAGACCGGCTGCCCACGATCGCGATCTGCGGCATTGCGAGGACCGCGGGATCGCCCGAAACGTACAACACCGACGGGCATCCGGGCACCGCCGCGAGCTGTGGCGGATACCGCGGATCGTCCAAAGTGAGCTGTATCCAATCACTCTGGGAAACCACGCCGCTCGCAGTCGCCATCCTGCGATCGTCAGTGAATTTCCGCTGCCGCGTGCTTGCCTAAATTGTCCAAGGCCGGCAGAAACCCGGCCAAACAAGGGCTGGCGGGGTCCCGGGCGAGCGAATTTTCCGGTTCTTAACTTCTGAGCGAGCGAGGGAACCCCGCCAGCCCTTGTTTGGCCCAGCTCATGCCGCTGGTAATGGGTACTTCAGGCCACTCGCGCAGTTGAATAGCACTGCAGTGTCTTCGGCGCCGATCCGGCCGGAAGCGAGCGCGGATTTCCAGGCCGCATAGGTAGCGGCACCCTCCGGGCAGAGCAGCAGCCCGTCGTTGCGGGCGACTTCCACGAGCGCTGCGGTGATCGCTTCGTCGTCGACGGCGATGGCGAAGCCGCAGCTCTCGCGGACCGCGCGGAGGATCAGAAAGTCGCCGATCGCCGCCGGCACGCGAATGCCGGCCGCAATGGTGTGTGCGTCCTGCCACGGTTCCGCCGACTCGGCGCCCTGCTGCCAGGCGCGCACGATCGGCGCGCAGCCGGATGCCTGCACTGCGACCATGCGTGGCCGGCGCGAATCGATGAAGCCAATGGCCTCGAGTTCTTCGAACGCTTTCCACATGCCGATCAGGCCGGTGCCGCCGCCGGTCGGATAGAAGATGACATCGGGCAGCGACCAGCCGAGCTGCTCGGCGAGTTCGAGTCCCATCGTCTTCTTCCCCTCGATGCGGTACGGCTCCTTCAGCGTCGAGACGTCGAACCAGCCCATCCGCTCGCAGCCTTCGGTTACGCGCCGGCCGCAGTCGTTGATCAGGCCGTCGACGAGCGTGACCGCAGCACCCGTGAGCGCGATTTCCCGCACGTTGATCTCGGGGGTGTCGGCAGGACAGAAGACGTGGGCTTCGATGCCGGCGGCCGCTGCATAGGCAGCAAGCGCCGCGCCCGCGTTGCCATTCGTCGGCATCGCCATGCGCGCGACTCCCAGTTCCTTTCCCATGGTAACCGCGAGCGCGAGCCCGCGCGCCTTGAATGAACCGGTCGGCAGCCGCCCTTCATCCTTGACGAGCAGTCGCCGTGCACCGGCGCGACGCGAGCTCGCGCCCAGCTCGACGAGCGGCGTCGTAACTTCGCCGAGCCGCACGACATTTGCGCTATCGCGCACCGGCAGGAATTCGCGATACCGCCAGAACCCCCCGTCGCGGCCCGCCAGTGCCTGCTTCGACACTGCCTGCCTGACACCCCCGAGGTCATATCGCACCAGCAACGGCTTTCTCGCCTCCGACAAGCCGTGCAACACATCCGCCGGATAAAGTTTGCCGGTCGCACTGCATTCCAGGTGCGTCGTGAACGTCGGAAATTCATTCATATCGCGCAGATTAACAGCCCGTCGGTACCGCGTACTCCGCTTGCGACTACACCAAGCGACGACCCCACCTCGCAAAAGAAAACGCCGGCGTCGTGGCCGGCGTTTCATTAGGTCAGTGCGCCGCGATCAGGGAGATTTGAACGTGTCCCCGACGTGCACTTCGCGAGCTGACTCCATCACGAGCCCATAGCTCATGCGATCGTAGGACTTGAACACGATGAAGACGCCCGTGCGCTCGTCCGGTGTCTGCATCTTGCTGCTGACGGCATGCGGCGTCACGTCCCGCACTTCCTCGCCCACCTGATAGAGCGTCAGCACGTTGCCGGGTTCGAGCCCGTGCTTCGAGCCGCGATTGATGATCACGATGTCGGTCCACGCGACCACCGTGCGGTCGTCGATGACCGACATGACCGTGCCTTCGACATCCGACTTTGGCGCGCGCGGGATGAAATCCACCTTGAACTCCGACACGACCGGCAGGAGGATGTCGCCCTCGAGCGTTTCCCGCGCCGAGTCCACGACCCGCATCGTTGCCGGATCACCGTTGCGTGTGAGGTCGGCCTCGCCGGTGAACAGTCCCTGATAGCCGAGCACATCGCCGTCATCCGGATCTTTCAGCTCGTCGCCTACGTGGTAGATGCTGTAGCGTTCGCCCGCCGAGGTTTCCGCCATGCGGCGCACGTAGAGATCGTCCCCGACCGACGAGGCGAGACGGTGATCGCGCGCGTGCGCGACGTATGGCGCGCCTTCGATCTGATCTTCAGTCAGCACCGCGGGCCGCGACATGAATGCGGCGATGCGCTCGTACGGAATCGCATGGATCGCTTCCGACAACGGGTGCTCGCGCACACGCGGCGACAGCCGGACCGGGCCGCCGCTCGCGAGCGTCACGCGCGGCCGGCCATCCACCCAGGTCAGCGCAAGCGTGTCGCCGGGATAGATCAGGTGCGGATTCGCGACCTGCGGATTCACGTGCCAGATCTCGGGCCAGTACCAGGGATCGGTCAGGAAGCGGGACGAGATGTCCCACAGCGTATCGCCGGGCTGCACGACATAGGTCTGCGGCGCATCGGGCGCAACCGGGATGACACTCTTGTCGATGCCCTGCTGCCCGCTCGCGACACCCGCAGGCACGGCGATCGCGATCGCGACCGCGGCGAGCGCTGCGCCGAGTAGACTGCGGAAGGGGCGGCGAAAGCGGAGATTCAAGGTCGGTGCCATGCGAGTGCTCCCTGGCTGCCGGGGCGGCCCGAAGGATCGTATAATTCCGGAAGGAGACCGGCGTAAGTCCATGCTTCGACGAACTTTAGCAGCATTCCGCGGTCAGTTACACGCACCGACGGCCTCGCTCTCATGACGCGCCTCACAATCCTGGAGTATCCGGACCCCCGGCTGCGTACCCGGGCCGTCCCGGTGGACGCCGTGGACGCCCCATTGCGTGAACTGATCGACGACATGCTGGAGACCATGTATGCCGCAAACGGCATCGGCCTCGCCGCCACGCAGGTGAACGTACACCGTCGGCTCCTGGTCGCCGACGTCTCCGAAGGGCGCGATTTGCCGCAGGTCTTCATCAATCCCGAAATCCTCTCCCGCGAAGGCTCGGCGACCTCGCAGGAAGGCTGCCTGTCGGTGCCCGGTTACTACGACGAAGTGGAACGCGCGGAGCGCATCCGCGTGCGCGCACAGGACCGCGACGGCAGGACATTCGAGCGCGACCTCGAGGGTCTGCTCGCGATCTGTGTGCAGCACGAGGTCGACCACCTCGACGGCAGGCTGTTCGTCGACTATCTGTCGGAGATGAAGCGCCAGCGCGTGCGCAAGAAGATCGAGAAGGAAAAGCGTCTGCGTGCCGAAGGCGGGGCGACGGCGCCTGCCGGCGCACCCGCGATCTGAACGGCGCCGCCGCCATGGATCGCGGTCTGGCGGTGGCTTTCGCCGGAACTCCTGACTTCGCATTGTCCGCGCTCGATGCGGTCGCCGCATCGCGGCATCGCATTGTCGTCGTCTACACGCAGCCTGACCGACCCGCGGGCCGCGGCCGGAAGCTCGCCGCGAGCCCGGTCAAGCAGCGCGCGCTCGAATTGCAATTGCCGATTGAGCAGCCGCGGACGCTCGGCGACGACGAGGCGGCGGCCGTTCTCGCGCATCACGCTCCGGACGTGATGCTGGTGGTCGCCTACGGCCTGCTGCTGCCGAAGGCGATCCTTGAAATGCCGAGACACGGCTGCCTCAACATCCATGCGTCACTGCTGCCGCGCTGGCGCGGCGCCGCGCCGGTCGCTCGCGCGATCGAGGCCGGCGACGAGCGGACCGGCGTCTGCATCATGCAGATGGAAACCGGCCTCGATACCGGGCCGGTGCTGCATAGCCGGGAGATTGCGATCGAACCGCGCGAATCCGCAGGCCAGTTGCAGTCGCGCCTCGCGACGGCGGGCGCGGCGCTCGCCATCGAGGCACTCGATGCGCTCGAATCGGGCGGCCTGATCGCCTTGCCGCAGGACGAATCGCGCGCGACCTACGCGCGCAAGCTCGACAAGTCCGAAGCACGCCTCGACTGGCGCGAGCCCGCGGTCGTGCTCGAGCGCCGCGTGCGCGCCTTCAATCCGTGGCCCGTCGCGGAAGCGTCGTACGACGGCCTGCAGCTTCGCATCTTCGACGCCCGCGCGGTCGCGGCCGTTCGTGACGCCGCGCCCGGCACGATCCTTTCGGCGGATGCATCCGGCATCGTCGTGATGACCGGTGACCAGGCGCTGGCGCTCCGGCGCATTCAGCTGCCGGGAAAGCGCGCGGTCAGCGCGGCTGAATTCGTCAACGCGCGGCCGCTCGCAGGGACGGTGCTCGCCTGAGCGTGCGCGACGCAGCGTTGATCCGGGCTGCCGCCGCGCGCGCGGTGGTCGCGGTCGCGGCCGATGGACGCCGGCTCGAGGCGGCAATCGCCGGTGCGGCGCGCGACCAGCCGTCGCGGCCCGCGATTCAGTCGCTCGCCTTCGGCACGGTGCGCTGGTTCTTCGAGCTCGAAGCCTGTCTCGCGCGTCTGTCCAGCCGACCGGATGTGCCGCCGGAACATGAGGTGCGCGCGCTTGCGCTCGTCGGCCTGTACCAGCTGGCGCACGGCGCGACGCCCGAGCATGCGGCCGTGTCGGAAACGGTCGAGGCGGCGCGTGAACTCGGACGTGTCCGCGCGGCCGGGTTCGTCAATGCGCTGCTGCGGCGGTTCCAGCGCGAGCGTGCGGCGGTCCTCGCCGCCGTGCACCGAGTGCGGGAGGCGCGGCTGGCGCACCCCGAATGGCTGCTCGCCGCGTTCGAGCGCGACTGGCCGGCGGAATGGGAGTCGATCGCGGCCGCCGGGAATTGCGAACCGCCGATGTGGTTGCGGGTCAACGGCCTGCGCACGTCGCGCGACGCCTATCGCGCGCGGCTCGACGCCGCCGGTATTTCGTCGCAACCCTCCGGATTCGCGCCGCAGGCGCTTCGACTCGATAAGCCGATGGACGTCGGCTCGCTGCCCGGCTTTGCGGACGGCGACGTCTCGGTCCAGGACGCGGCTGCGCAGCTCGCGGCGTCATTCGTCGGCGCCGGGCGCGGCATGCGCGTGCTCGACGCCTGCGCCGCGCCGGGCGGCAAGGCATGCCACCTGCTGGAAATGACGCCGGACCTGAACTCGCTGGTCGCGCTCGACATCGATGCGGCGCGCGCCACGCGCATCCGCTCGAACCTCGCGCGCCAGGGCCTGACGGCGGAGGTCGTCGTTGGCGATGCGCTGGATCCCGCGCCGTGGTGGAACGGCCGGCCGTTCGACCGGATCCTGCTGGATGTTCCCTGTTCGGGCACCGGAGTCATCCGGCGCCACCCCGACATCAAGATCCTGCGTCGGCCGGACGACATCCGCCGCTTCGCCACCAATCAGTCGTCGCTGCTCGCCGCGAGTTTCGCGCTGCTTGCGCCGGGCGGGCGGCTTGTCTACTCGAGTTGCTCGGTGCTGGCCGCCGAAAACGCGCAGGTCGTCGCGGGATTCCTCGACCGCGAACCGGCGGCGGCGGATGTGACCGAATCTGCTAGGCTTTTGCTGCCCGGCGTCCTGCCGGGGCGACATGCGGGGCCAGGCTGGGCGCTCCCGAGCGGCAGCGCGGACGCCGATGGCTTCTACTACGCCTGCCTCGAGAAGCGGGCCTGAGGAACCGGCGTGCGGTCAGTGCGCAGACATCCGGGACTTGTGATCTTCGCGGCGCTCGCGTGCGCGGCGCTGGCCACGGAGGCGCAGGCCGACACCGAAGGCCGCTTCGAGATCAGGAACGCCTTCGTGGAGCGCGTGGACGACGTCTGGCGGCTCGACGTGCGGCTCGATCTCGCGCTCGCCGATGCGGCGCGCCAGGCCTTTGCCGAAGGCGTGCCACTCGTGCTCGAACTCGAGGTCGAGGGAAGCGTCGAGCGGCGTTTCCTGCCGGACGATACCGTCGTCGCACTGACGCGTCGCTGGCAGCTCACGCACGATGCGATCTCCGAACGTTACGTCGTCACTGACGCCGCAAGCGGCGAATACGCAAGCCACGCGTCGGAAGCGGATGCGCTCGAGGCGATCTCGCGCATCAGCGGGCTGGCGATCGCCGGCCCCGACACGCTGCCGGCGGATGCGCGCTTCGACATGCGCGTGCGCGCCTCGATCGAGATCGGCGACCTGCCGGCGGCGGTCCGCATCCTGCTGTTCTGGAAAGGCTGGTCGCTCAGCACCGACTGGTTTGCCTGGAGCGTCCGCCCGTGATCCGGCGCTGGCTCCCCGTCATCGGCGGCATCGGCATCGTCGTGTGGGTTGCGGCGCTCGCGCTGCTCGCCGTGACGGCGGAAGGTTCACAGCGGTTCGACCAGTTGCAGCCATGGATCCACCTGATCAACATCGCGGGCGTCATCGTGCTGCTCGCGCTGATCGTGAGCCGGCTCGCGGACTTCATCCGCGACTGGCGCCGCCGCGTGCCGGGCTCGCGGCTGCGCGGCCGCACGATATTGATGTTCGGCGGCCTAGCCGTCGCGCCGCTCCTGCTTGTGTTCGCGTTCTCCGTGCTGTTCCTGACGCGCGGCATCGACAGCTGGTTCCACGCGGAAGTGCGCACAGGCCTGTCCGATGCGCTGAGCCTCTCGCGTGCCGCGCTCGACCTGCGCATGCGCGAATACCTCGAGCGCACCGACCAGATTTCGGACAGCTTCGACGGATTGTCCGGCAGCGCTTTGTATGCGGCGCTCGACGTGGAACTGCGCCGTTCGGGCGCCGACGAACTGATCGTGACGTCCGCCGGCGGCCAGCTCGAGGGTTACAGCCATGCCGGCGTGCAGCACGGGCTGCCCGCGCTGCCGCCCGATGAACTGTTGTTTCAGTTGAGGCAGGGGCGGCCGTACGTCAGCCTCCAACCCGCGCGCGACGGCGGCTACCTGATCCGCGCCGCGACTCACATCGGCGACGGCCGGGCCCTGCCGTCCGCGCGGCTGCTGATCGCAACCTATCCGGTGCCGCAGCGACTGTCCGATCTTGCATCCAGTGTGCAGGATTCCTATCAGGAGTACAGGCGGCTCGTGTTCCTGCGCGTGCCGTTGAAGCAGGCATTCGTTCTGACGCTGTCGCTGGTGCTGTTGATGGCGCTGCTCGCGGCGCTGTACGGCGCGCTGTATTTCTCGCAGCGGCTCGTGCGGCCCGTGCAGGATCTGATTGCCGGCACGCGCGCGGTCGCGAAGGGCGACTTCGACACGCGCCTGTCGCGCCCGTCGCACGACGAGATCGGATTCCTCGTCACGTCCTTCAACGACATGACCAAGAAACTGGCGCGCGCGCGCGAGGAGACCGAGCGCAGCCGCGCCGCGGTCGAGTCCGAGCGCGCCGCGCTCGCGGTGATCCTTGCGCGCCTGACGAGCGGCGTGATCTCGCTCGAACCGGACCTGCGCGTCCGCGTCGCCAACCAGGCCGCCGGCACGATCCTCGGTGTCGACTTTGCGGATGCCGCAGGACGGCCGCTCGCCGAACTGGCGGCGGGCGAGCCGCTGCTGTCGCAGCTCTACGCGGTGCTGCAGCAGCATGCAAATGCGGGCGAAACCGAATGGCGCGACCAGGTGACACTCAGGAGCGACAGTGGCCGGCGCGAGCTGGTGTGCGCTTCGACGGCGCTGCCGGGCGACGCGGACGCCGCCGGCGGCGTGGTGCTGGTCTTCGACGAGGTCACGCAACTCCTGCAGGCGCAGCGCCAGGCGGCCTGGGGCGAGGTCGCGCGTCGCCTCGCGCACGAGATCCGCAATCCATTGACCCCGATCCAGTTGTCCGCGGAACGCATGCGGCGCAAGCTGATGCGCGGCCTGCAGCCGGTGGAAGCAGAACTGCTGGACCGCGCGACGCATACGATCGTGCAGCAGGTCGAGGCGATGAAGCAGATGGTCGCCGCGTTCTCCGAGTACGCGAAGACCCCGGAGCTGCACATCAGCGAGCTCGACCTCGCGGCGCTGATCCGCCAGGTGTCGGACCTGTATCACTCGCAGGATCCGCGGGTCGCATTCGGCCTCTCGCTCGACCCGCGCGCGGCCGCACTGGAGGCCGATCCAGGGCGCATCCGGCAGTTGCTGAACAACCTGTTGACGAATTCGCTGGAGGCGCTCGACGGCCGCCCGAATCCTGTCATCATGATCGAGACCAAGCGTGCAGGTGACCAGATCGTGCTGACGGTGATCGACAACGGCCCGGGTTTTCAGGGCGACCTGCTCGAACAGGCCTTCGATCCCTACGTGACCACCAAGCCGAAAGGCACGGGCCTCGGTCTGGCGATCGTGCGCCGAATCGTCGAGGAGCACAGCGGGCAGGTCGAGGTCGACAACGCGCCGCAGGGTGGCGCGCGCATCCGCGTCACGTTGCCGGCGGCGCCGCGCGAGACGCGGCGCGCCGAGGCGAGGAGAGAGAAAGCATGAGTTCGCCCCGAATTCTCGTCGTTGACGACGAGGCCGACATCCGCGAATTGGTCAGTGAAATACTTGCGGAGGAAGGCTACGAAGTCGAGGTCGCGGCAGACGCCGCCGCCGCGCGCCGCGCCTGCGAGCGACAGGAGCCGGACCTGGTGCTGCTCGACATCTGGATGCCGGATACGGATGGCATCACGCTCCTGCGCGAGTGGTCGGAGAAGCAGACGCTGCGCTGCCCGGTCGTGATGCTCTCGGGCCACGGCACGGTCGAGACCGCGATCGAGGCGACCCGCCTTGGTGCATTCGATTTCGTCGAGAAGCCATTGTCGATCGCGAAGCTGCTGCGCACCGCGGAGCGCGCGCTCGAGGCGGGGCGCAGGCGCCGCCAGGCGCAGCGCACGCTGATCCCGCCGCTCGTGGCGCCGGTCGGCAAGAGCCGCCTGATGCAGAAACTGCGCGAACAGGTGCAGCAGGTCGCGGGACACGATGCACCGGTGCTGCTGGTCGGTGAGCCCGGCACGGGACGCGAGGCGTTTGCGCGCTACATGCATTCCCTGGGACCGCGTGCGGCGGGTCCGTTCGTCGCGGTCAGCTGCGCGAGCCTCGACGACGCGACCGCCGGCCAGAATCTCCGCGGCTCCGAGTCCGGGGGCCGGACCGTGCCGGGCATTTATGAGCAGGCCGACGGCGGCACGCTGTTCCTCGGCAGCATCGAGGACCTCACCGCGGGCGCGCAGCGCCTGCTGCTCGCCGACCTCGAGCAGGGCGGATGGCAGCGCGAAGGCGGCACGGAGCGCACGACATTCAAAATGCGTATCGTCGCAGGCGCGCTCCCGGGCCACGACCATGCGCCGGGCGGACTGCGCCGCGACCTGCTGGCGCACCTCGAGGTGATAACAATCCGGATTCCGCCGCTGCGCGAGTACGCAGAGGACGTGCCGGACCTGCTGCGCCATTACGTCGACCGCCTCGTGGACGAGGAGGGCATGCCATTCCGGCGCTTCTCGGTCGCCGCTCAGAACCGGCTGCGCAACTATCCGTGGCCCGGCAACGTCCGTGAACTTCGGAACCTCGTGCAGCGCGTGCTGATCATCGGCGGGACCGAGGAAATCGGCCTGGACGAAATCGAACAACACCTCGTGACCCAGCAGGCGCCGGACGAACCGCTGGTCAAGCAGGACCTTCTGGCGCTGCCGCTCCGCGAGGCGCGCGAGCAGTTCGAACGCGCCTACCTGCTGCAGCAGCTCATGCTCTGCAACGGCAAGGTGGGGCTGCTAGCCAAGCGCGTCGGCATGGAACGCACGCATCTTTACCGCAAGCTGCGCTCGCTCGGCGTCGACTTCCGCCAGATCACCGAGGACTAGTCGCCTCGCGGATCACGAGGAAATCCATTTCGGCCTCGCGCAGCCGGTCGCGCACGCGGTTCAGTTCCGTCAGGTTCGTGATCGGGCCGACGCGGACGCGGTGCATGGTGTCGTTGTCGATCGATACGGGCTGGACCCGCGACTCGATGCCCTGCAGCGCGAGCTGGGCCCGCACGCGGTCCGCTTCCTCGAATTTGCGGTACGAGCCGACCTGCAGCACGTAGGAGCCGGGGCGGTCGACCGGCGCGGTCGGCGCATCCAGTTTCACCACGGCCTCGCGTTCCGGCACGATGACTTCGAAATTCGGCAGCATTTCGTAGAAGTCGTAGCGATCGGCGGGATCCCCGCTCTCGGACTCGCGTGCGGAGGCCGGTTCGGAGTCGGCGGGCGGCGCGTCGGCGGGCTCCGCGGGAGTGCGCGGATCGAAGAAATAGAATGCGAGTCCGACGCCGAGCCCGACGACCAGGCCGATGACGAGACCGGTCCAGCCCGAAAACGGCTCGCGCCGGGCCTTGCTCCGTTTATAGTCTCGTGACACCACCTACATCGCCTCCGGCGCCGAGACGCCGAGCAGCCCGAGCGCATTCTGCAGCACCTGCTGTGCCGAGGCGATCAGCGCAAGGCGCGCGTTGCGAAGATCCGCCTCGTCGACGATGAAGGGCAGTGACGCATAGCAGGCATGGAAGGCCGCCGCGAGCTCGCGCAGGTAGTGCACGACCGTATGCGGCGCGCGTAGTTCCGACGCCTGGTGCACGATCTCCGGCCAGCGCGAGATTTCGCGCATCAGCGCCTGTTCCGGTTCGCCGGAAAGCAGTGCGAGGCTCGCGAGTCCTGCCGCGCGGTCGTATGGCAGTCCGCGCTCTGCGGCCTGCTTCAGCACGCTCGCGATGCGCGCGTGGGCATACTGGATATAGAAGACGGGATTGTCGTTGCTTTGTGTCTTCGCGAGCTGCAGGTCGAAGTCGAGCGGCTGGTCGTTCGAGCGCATCACATAGATCAGCCGTGCGGCGTCGTTGCCCACTTCGTTCCGCAGATCGCGGAGCGTCACGAATTGCGCTTCGCGCTTGCCCATGGCCACCTTCTCGCCGCCCTTGAACAGGGTGACGAACTGGACCATCGGGACCTGCAACGATTCGGGCGGTTCGCCCATGGCCTCGAGACCGGCGCGCACGCGGGCCACATAGCCGTGATGGTCGGCGCCGAGGATGGTCACGAGCAGCTCGAAGCCGCGCTCGCGCTTGTCGAGGTGGTAGGCGATGTCGGAAGCGAAGTAGGTCTTCTGCCCGTTGGCGCGCACGACCACGCGATCTTTCTCGTCGCCGAAGGCGGTGGCGCGAAACCACAGCGCGCCGTCCTGCTCGAAGACGTGGCCATGACTGCGCAGGCGTTTGAGCGCACGGTCGATCGGGCCTCCATCGCGCCCGTCGCCGAGGTCCTTCTCGGAGTACCAGCGATCAAAGCGAACGCCGAAATCGGCGAGATCGGCGCGGATGTCCGCCAGGATGTCGGCAAGGCCGGCGTCGAACACGACGTCGAATCCGGAGTCGCCGAGCAGTTCTTTCGCGCGCGCGATCACGGCGTCGACGTAGAGGTCTTTGTCGCCGCCCTCGGCCTCGTCGGGCGGCAGTCCCCCGAACACGGCGGCCGCAGGCCTGCGGAACGCCTCGCCGTGGCGGTCATGCAGCGTGGCGGCGATCGGACGGATGTAGTCGCCGCGATAGCCGTTCGCCGGAAATGGCACGTTCTCGGCGCAGATCTCGAGATACCGCAACCACACGCTGGCTGCGAGAATGTCCATCTGCCGGCCGGCGTCGTTCACGTAGTACTCGCGATGCACGCTCCAGCCGTCCGACTCCAGCAGATTTGCGACGGTCGCGCCGTAAGCCGCATGCCGGCCGTGCCCGACGTGCAGCGGTCCTGTCGGGTTGGCGGAGACGAACTCGACGATCGCCTTTCTGCCCGCGCCGGCGTTGCCGCGGCCGTAATGTGCAGCCGCCGCATGCACGCGCGCGATCTCCGCCTGCCAGGCCGCCGGCGTCATGAAGAAGTTGATGAATCCGGGACCCGCGATCGCGGTCTTCGCGACCAGCTCGTTCGCAGGCAGCGCCTGGACGATCAGCTCGGCGAGCGCGCGCGGGTTCTTGCGCGCGGACTTGGCGAGCCGCATTGCGATGCTGCAGGCAAAGTCGCCGTGCGCGGTGTCGCGGCTGCGCTCGATTTCGGGGACCGGCAGTTCCACGGCGCCGAGGACCGTGGGCGGCAACGCTGTGAGCGCTTCCGTCACGAGCTTTTCAACGAGGTTTTTCAAGCGCGCAAGTCTATCAGTCCACTTCGATCGGATCGACGTCGACTGACCAGCGCAGCGCCCGCGGCGCGCGCAATTCGACGACCGACGGCAGCCACGCGGCGAGGAAGTTCTGCAGCGCCGTTCGTCCCGGCGACTCGACGAGCAGCTGCGCGCGATGCCGCCCGGCGCGCTTCTCCATCGATGCGGGTGCCGGACCGAGTACTCGCAGTCCAGGGCCGCGACTTGCGGGCGCGGCATCGAGCGCGGCCTGCAGGAAAGCGTGCACATCCGCGCGCGCGGGCGCATCCGCGCGCAGCAGCGCGAGATGCGAATACGGCGGCCAGCCCGCGGCGCGGCGCTCATCGAGTGCGCCCGCGGCAAAACCGTCGTAACCCCGGGTGATCAGGCATTTCAGCAGCGGATGCTCCGGATGCGAGGTCTGGATCAGCACTTCGCCGGGGCGGTCGCCGCGGCCGGCGCGCCCGGCGACCTGGACGATCTGCTGCGCGAGCCGCTCGCTCGCGCGGAAGTCGGCGCCGAACAGTCCCTGGTCGGCCGCCAGCACGACGACCAGCGTGACGTCCGGAAAATCGTGACCCTTGGTCAGCATCTGCGTGCCGAGCAGGATGCGCGCGCGGCCGTTGGCGACCGACGCGAGCGCTTCCTCGATGTCGCCGCGCCGGCGGATCACGTCGCGATCGATGCGCACGAGCGCGGCGGCGGGGAAGAGCTGCTTCAGCGTCGTCTCGACGCGCTCCGTGCCTTCACCGACCGGCGCGAGCTCGTTGCCGCAGCGCGGGCAGGCAAAGGGCAAGTTCTCGTCGGCGCCGCAGTGATGGCACAAGAGCCGCGCGCGGCGCAGGTGCACGGTGAGGCGCGCATCGCAGGAAGCGCAGGACGCGATCCAGCCGCAACCGGAGCAGAACATCGTCGGCGCATAGCCGCGCCGGTTCAGGAACACGAGCACCTGCCCGTCCGCAGCGAGATGCCGTTCGATCGCGGCGACCGCGGGCGGCGACAGGCCATCGCGCGCTGAATGTACGCGCAGGTCGATGACGGCGACCCGTGGTTTGCCGGCGCGGCCGGTGCGCTCCGGCAGTGAGAGCTTCGTGTAACGCCCGCCTGCGACGTTCGCGAGCGACTCGAGCGACGGTGTCGCCGAGCCGAGCACCACCGGAATGCCGGCGCGCTGCGCCCTGGCGACCGCGAGATCGCGTGCCGAGTAACGGAAGCCTTCCTGCTGCTTATAGGAGGCATCGTGCTCCTCGTCGACGACGACCAGGCCGAGCGCCGGCATCGGCGTGAAGACGGCCGAGCGCGTGCCAATCACGACTGGTGCGCGCCCGGCGGCCGCGGCGCGCCAGGCCGCGGCACGCGCGCCGTCGGCGAGCGAGGAGTGCAGCGCAACGACCGGCACCGGCAGCCGCTCGCGAAAGCGCGCGACGAGCTGTGGTGTCAGCGCGATCTCCGGCACCAGCACGAGCGCGCCGCGGCCCGACTCGAGCACGCCGGCGATGAGCCGCAGGTATACCTCGGTCTTGCCGCTGCCGGTGACGCCGTGCAGCAGCCACGCGCTGAAGCCCTCCGGCGCTCCGCCGATGGCGTCGACGGCCGCGGACTGGTTGGCGGTGAGCACCGGCCCCGGCCGCCCGGCACCGGGCGCAGGCGCGGCTTCGGGCCGTTCGATCGATTCGAGCCAGCCGCGGCGCACGAGCGACTTCAGCGTATCGCCGAGTCCCGCGGCCGCGATGGCTTCGGCTGCGGCATCGCCATCGCCGATCATCGAGGCGAGCTCGAGTTGCCTGGCGCCGAGGCGCGGCGAAGCCGCGAGTGCTTCGCGTCCTCGCGCCGATAGCCGCCAGCGGATTTCGTCGCGCCGCGCCGCCGCGCCGTCGCGCAGCATTTTCGGCATCGCGGCGAAGAGCACTTCGCCGGGTGGATGGTGGTAATAATCGGCCGCCCACAGCAGCAGGCCGAAGGTCGCAGCATCCCACAGCGGTTCCGGATCGACCGTCGCAAGAATGTGTTTCAGCTGAACGCGCGGCAGCGTACTGGTGGCCGCGATCGCAGCGACGACGCCGATCGCCCGTTGCCGGCCGAACGGCGCGAGGACCCGCATGCCCGGCCGGGGGGTCTCGCTGCCGGCTGCCGGCAGGTAATCGAAATGCCGCCGCAGCGGCGTATCGAAAACGACCTGGAGTATGCGCACTTCGGGTGTCAAAACGTCTTCTGGATCAATCAGTTATGAGATTTCTGCCGGAGGCGTCAACGCCCGCGGCGCGGCCCACGTTATATCACCGTCGCCAGGCTTCGAGTCGCCGGTTGAGGGAGGAGGAGCCAGTGAGCCGCTCTGCTAGGCTCTCGGCGCCCCTGCCGCACGTCGATCGCCGTGACAGGGCGCGGGAGGCGGTTTTGGACCAGGAGCGCTCACTCGAACGATTCCTGGCCGGGATCGAGCGGCGCGCCCTGCGCATTGCAGAGATGGCGTTGCGCGATCGAGCGGAAGCCGAGGATGCCGTGCAGGAAGCGATGATCCGCCTCGTGCGCAATTACAGCAGTCGCCCGGCGGAACAATGGCGGCCGCTGTTCTACCGGATCCTGCGCAACCGAATCACCGACAGCCAGCGCAAGCGCAAGCTGCAGAGCGTTATGCACGCGTGGTGGAGCAGCGGTGTCGCGGACGAGACAGTGCCGGATCCGGTCGAGTCGGCCGTCGATCCGGCGGGAACGCCGGAGCAGGAACTCGAAGGCAGCGAACTGCTCGCACGTATCGAGACTGTACTGGCGGGATTGAGCAGACGGCAGCGCGAAGCCTTCCTGCTCCGGAATTTCGAAGGTCTCGACGTCGCCGGGACCGCGGTCGCGATGGGATGCTCGGAAGGCAGCGTCAAGACACATTACTTCCGTGCGGTGCAGGCGTTGCAACTGGCGTTGGGGGAATTGAACCCATGAACGAGAAAGGCAGACGGGAACTGGAGCGGAAAAGCCGCGCGGCCTTCGACGAAAGCGTGGAGTCCATGGATGCCGCCACGCGCTCGCGCCTCGTGCGCGCCCGCGCGGCGGCGCTCGGCGAACTGCGCGAACGGCGTATGAACTGGCGTTCGGCCTGGGTGCCCGCAGGTGTCGCCGCGGCGACGGCGCTCGCCAGCGCCCTGCTGCTCGTCGGCGATGACGCGGCGAAGCCGACGCCAGGGCCGTCGCTCGCCGCGCTCGAGGATCTCGACATCGTGGCCGGCGGCGAGGATCTCGGGATGTTCGCCGAGGACGAGGAGTTCTATGCGTGGGTCGCCCTCGAAATGGACGATGGAATCGGCTGAATGATGCGCCGCGGCGGCCTCATCGCCATGTGCATCGCCGCGCTGCCGGCGGGCGCCGCGGAACCGGCGCCGGAGCCGGCGCTGGAGGCGGAGTTCCTCGAATTCCTGGCGGAGTTGCCGGACGAGGACGCGGCATTCGTTGCGTACCTGGAATCGGAGGGCGGCGAGCGCGACTTGAAGCGGGCCGAGAAAGCGGCCGCGAAGGAAGACGACGATGAATAAGCGGGCCTGGATTCTGGCGGCATGGTGCGCGCTCGGTGCATTGTCGGCGCGAGCGGATGAGGCTGAGCCGATGCCCGGCATCGAATGGGAGATGCTGGACGAGGCGGAACAGCAGTTGCTCGAAGGCCAGAAGGAATCCTGGGAATCGTTGCCGCCCGGTCGCCAGCAGGCCATGGCCGAGGGTGCCGAGCGATGGCTGTCAATGACGCCGACCGAGCGCCAGAGCGCACGGCAGCGCTGGCGTCAGTGGCGCGAGATGACGCCCGAGCAGCGCAAGCGTCTGCGCGAACGCTGGAAGCGCTTTCGCGACTTGTCGCCGGAACAGAAGGACCGGCTGCGCAACGTTTACCATCGCTACCGGGCCTTGCCGCCGGAGCAGCGCGAGGCGCTGCGCAGGCGCTGGTACCAGATGACGCCCGCGGAGCGCCAGCGCGTCCTCGATCGCCATCGCACGCCGCCAGCGCCGACGCGACCTGCGCCGCGCCGGTAACGCGGACTCGCATCCGCCGCGGCACCGTGGGAGGATAATCATCCGAACCTCCTACCGAAGTGCCGCAATGTCAGGGACCCGGCTGAAGCGCTCACAGGACCGCATGATCGCCGGCGTCTGCGGCGGCCTGGCCGAATGGCTGGGCTGGAAGGCCGATCGGGTGCGCGTGGCCTACGTGATCCTCTCGATTCTGAGCGCCGCGTTTCCCGGCATCCTGATCTACCTGCTGCTGTGGCTCCTGATCCCGGACGCCGACGAATGAACCGCGACGTGATCGCGCTCTACGATGAGTTCACCCACGGCAGCATGGGCCGGCGCGAATTCCTTTCGCGACTCGCGCGCATTGCCGGCAGCGCCGCCGCAGCAGCCACTCTGCTTCCGCTGCTGGAGAACCGATATGCCGAAGCCGCGACCGTGGCGCCCGACGATCCGGGGCTGGTCGCAGGCCGCGAACAATTCGACGCGCCGCTTGGGCCGGTGGACTGCTATGTCGCGTACCCGAAGAAACCTCCGAAACGGCGGCCGGCGGTGGTTGTGATCCACGAGAACCGCGGCCTCAACGCGCACATCGAAGATGTCACCCGCCGCTTCGCGCTCGAGGGCTATCTCGCGATCGCGCCGGATGCGCTCACCGGTAGCGGCGGCACGCCGGCGAATGAGGACGAGGCGCGCAAGCGCATCGGCGAGCTCGCGCCCGAATCGGCGCTTGGCATCTACCTCGCCGCGGTGCGTCATGCCGCGCACCACGATCATTCGAATGGGCGGGTCGGCTGCGTCGGTTTCTGCTGGGGCGGCGGCATGGCGGGACGACTGGCCGCGCATTCCAAAGAACTCGGCGCAGCCGTCGTCTTCTACGGCATGCCGCCGTCGGCGGAGGAAGCCGCAATGATCCGTGCCCCGCTGCTGCTGCATTACGCAGGCCTCGACACGCGCATCAACGCAGCGGTCCCGGCCTTCGAGCAGTCACTGAATGCCGCCAAGGCGAAATACGAGCTCCACACCTACCCGGATGTGGATCACGCGTTTCACAACGACACCAATGCCGCGCGCTATAACGCGGACGCTGCGCTGCGCGCCTGGAAGCGCACGATCGAATTCCTCGCGCGCGAACTCGGCAAGTAAAAAAGGGGTCGCATCCCTTTAAAAGGGGTCGCATCCTTTTTCCGAGCTGAGGCGTCACAGTTCGGCAGATCGCGAAAAGGGATGCGACCCCTTTTAAAGGGATGCGACCCCTCTTAACCCGCTGCTTTTACCGCGTGGATCAGCTCGGCCGCGACTTTCTGAGCGTCACCGTAGACCATGCGCGTGTTGTCGAGATAGAACAGATGGTTTTCGATGCCGGAAAAGCCCGCGCCCTGGCCGCGCTTGATCACGAGCACGTTTTTCGCCTTGTCGGCATTCAGGATCGGCATTCCGTAGATCGGGCTGCCCTTGTCCGTGCGCGCGACCGGGTTCACGACGTCGTTCGCGCCGATCACGAGCGCAACGTCCGTCGTCTCGAATTCGGCGTTGATCTCGTCGAGATCCGCGATCAGGTCGTAGGGCACGCCGGCCTCGGCCAGCAGCACGTTCATGTGCCCGGGCATGCGGCCCGCGACCGGGTGGATCGCGAATCGCACCATGACGCCCTTGTCGATCAGGAGCTGGCACAGTTCCCAAACCTTGTGCTGCGCCTGCGCGACCGCCATGCCGTAGCCGGGGATCACGATCACTTTCTGCGCGAAGGCCATCATGACGCCGGCATCGGAAGCCTCGATCGGCTTGAGCGCGCCGGCCACGCCCTCGGCCGCTACGGCGGCGCCTTCTCCGAAACCGGAGAACAGCACGTTGCCGAGGGAGCGGTTCATCGCTTTCGCCATGAGCTGGGTCAGGAGCGTGCCGGCGGAGCCGACCACGATGCCCGCGATGATCATCGCCGCGTTCTCGAGCACGAAGCCCTCGAACGCGACTGCGAGACCGGTGAAGGCGTTATAGAGCGAGATCACGACCGGCATGTCGGCGCCGCCGATCGGCAGCGTCATCGTGACGCCGAGCAGCAGCGCGAGCGCGAAGAAGAGGACGACCATCTGCAGCGCCGGATGGCCGCTGAGGACAAGAGATGCACCGAGCGCGAGCGTCGCTGCGACGATCAGCAGGTTCACGAACTGCTGGCCCTTGAATCGAAAGCTGCGCTTGATGAGCCCCTGCAACTTGCCGAAGGCGATCAGCGATCCGGAGAAACTGACCGCGCCGATGAAAGCGCCGGCCGCCGCGAGCGACGTCACGACCGGGCCATGCGTGGCGGCCGCCGCCGGATCGGCGGAAGCCATGCGCAGCAGTTCGACCGCGGCGATCGCCGCCGCCGCGCCGCCCCCCATGCCGTTGTAGAGCGCGATCATCTGCGGCATGTCAGTCATCGCGACGATGCGTCCGGACCACCAGGCGAGCCCGCCGCCGACCGCGATCGCGGCCAGCATCAGCGCGAAATTTCCCATGCCGGGATACAGAAAGCTCATCAGCGTGCCGATCAGCATGCCGACGCCGGCGACGACGATGCCGCGCCGCGCGGTGACCGGCGAACTCATGGCTTTCAGGCCCATGATGAACAGGAAAGCGACCAGCAGGTAGCTGAAGTCGATCGCGAGCGTCGCGAGGTTGTCCGGCAGCAGGCCCTGCATCACGCGGATTCCTTCTTCTTCCGGTTCTTCTGGCCGCTCGCCTTGAACATCTGCAGCATGCGTTCTGTGACGACGTAGCCGCCGACCGCATTGCCGGCGCCGAGCACGACGCCGATGAAGCCGATCACCTGTTCGAGCACGGTGTCGGCGCGGCCGAGCGCGACCATGGCGCCGACCAGCACGATGCCGTGCACGAAGTTCGAGCCGGACATCAGCGGCGTGTGCAGGATGACCGGCACGCGCGCGATGATTTCGTAGCCGGTGAATGCCGCGAGCATCACGATGTAAACAGCGATTACGCCTTCCATTACGCGGCCTCCACGAGCTTGCGGGTGGGTTCGTGGCGGATGCTGCCCTCGTGCGTGACACAGGACGCCGCGAATACTTCGTCGTTCCAGTCGATGGCCAGCGCCCCATCCTTGAATGCCGGCTTGATGAAGTTCAGGAGGTTCCGCGCATACATGTCGCTCGCGTGGTAGGCGACGGTCGCGGGCAGGTTCACCGGCCCGATGATGCGCACGCCGCCGTGCTCGACGGTTTCGCCGGCTCTCGTCAGTTCGCAGTTGCCGCCGCCCTCGGCGAGCAGATCGACGATCACGGCGCCCGGCTTCATGCGTTCGACGGCGGCGCGGGAGATGATGCGCGGCGCCGGCCTTCCCGGCACGCCCGCGGTCGTGATGACGCAGTCGGCCGCGGCGATCCGGGAATCCAGCACTTCCTGCTGCTTCGCCTTCTCTTCCGCCGTCAGTTCGCGCGCGTATCCGCCGGTGCCTTCCGCGGTCACGCCGGTCTCGACGAATTTCGCGCCGAGCGAGCGGATCTGCTCGCGCGTCGCCGAGCGCACGTCATAGGCCTCGACCACGGCGCCGAGCCTGCGGGCCGTCGCGATGGCCTGCAATCCCGCGACGCCCGCGCCGATCACCAGCACGGTCGCCGGCCGGATCGTGCCGGCAGCCGTCGTCAGCATCGGGTAGAACTTGTCGAGCGCCGCGGCCGCGATCAGCACGGCCTTGTAGCCGGCGACCGCCGCCTGCGACGACAACGCGTCCATGGACTGCGCGCGCGAGATGCGCGGCACCAGTTCCATCGCGAAACTGGTGATGCGGCGCTCGTTGAGCGCGCGAACGAGGGGGATTTGCGCATGCGGCGCGAGGAATCCGGTCACCACGGACCCCGGTTTCAGTCGCGCCACGAGGGCTGCATCGGGCGGCTGGACCGTGAAGAGCAGGTCGGAGGCCGCGAGGACCGCATCCGCGGAATCGGCGAAGGAAACGTCCTTGTAGGCGGTGTCCGGAAACCGCGCGGCGGCGCCGGCGCCGCGCTCGATCAGGAGCAATGCGCCAAGGGCGGCGAGCCGGGTTGCGACCTCCGGGACGACCGCCACGCGGTTTTCGCCCCGCACAGTCTCCTTCAGCACGCCGATCGTGACTGGCATCCAAATACTCCCCGGAACTGCCGGCCGAGCGGCGGCGCGTTGGAAAATATCATAATCGTGCCTTATTGTTTCAGGATTCAGGATACTGGCAGGTAGTCGTGGCCAACGTTTCAGGCAATACCAGGGCATTCGCCAAGGCGGACGGCGCGATGATCGCGCTGTCGCAGCAGGTGTTGCGCACGGACGCCTCCGGCATGCCGCTCGAGTGGATCGACTACAAGGAGGCGGTGCGGCTGCATTGCCTCGGCCAGGTTGCCTACGCATTCGGCAGCCGGCTGTACGAACTGCATGGCGGCACGAACGCGCGCACCGGCCGGCAGACCGTGATCGCGGTGAATTCGATGATGGCGACGCAGGGCTCGTCCGGGAATCCTGGCAGCCTGCGCGGCGACTACGTGCCGCCGCTCAACAACGAGACGCTGTTCCGCCGCGACGCGAACCTGTGCATGTACTGCGGCAACCGATTCACCGCGCACCAGCTCTCGCGCGACCACGTGCGCCCGTTCTGCAAAGGCGGGCGCGACGTCTGGAACAACGTCGTCGCCGCTTGCCGGCGCTGCAACAACGCAAAGGCCTCGCGCACGCCGGAACAGGCGGGCATGCAGCTTCTCGCCGTGCCGTTCACGCCGACCTACGCCGAATACATCTACCTGAAGGGCCGGCGAGTGCTCGCCGACCAGATGGAATACCTGCTCGCGCATTTCCCGCGCACCAGCCCGCTGCACGCGCGCATCCAGCGATTCGCGCAGTGAGCCGCGCCGGGCCCGCGCCCGTCTACCTGATCGACGCGAGCTATTTCGTGTTCCGTGCCTACTATTCGGTGGGCATCGAGATGACCGACGTCAATGACGAGCCGGTCAATGCGCTGTATGGCTTCGGGCGCTTCCTCGGCGACCTGCTCGAGCAGGCAAAGCCCGCGCATGTCGCGGTCGCCTTCGACGAAAGCCTGTCGAGTTCGTTCCGCAACGGAATCTTCCCGGCTTACAAGGCGAACCGCGAGCCGGCGCCGCCCGAACTCAAGCGCCAGTTCGCGCTCTGCCGCGAGCTGTGCCGGTTGCTCGGCGTCGCCGAGTTCAGCAGCCCGACGCACGAGGCCGACGACATCATCGGCACGATCGCGACGCGCCTGCGCGGCGGCGGGCACCGCGCGGTGCTCGTGACCCGCGACAAGGACCTCGCCCAGCTCATCCGCGACGGCGACGACTACTGGGACTATGCCGGCGAGCGCCGCTACGGCTACGCCGAAATCGAAGCGCAGTTCGGCGTGCGGCCGGAGCGCATGGCGGATTTCCTCGCTCTAACCGGCGACACGGTGGACAACATCCCGGGCGTGCCGGGCGTCGGCCCGAAGACGGCGGCGGCGCTCCTTCGCGCATTCGCCTCGCTCGAGGATCTCTATGAGGGGCTCGACAGCGTCGGCAGGCTGCCGATCCGCGGCGCCGGCAAGCTGCCGGAGCGGCTGCGCCTGCACCGCGAAGCGGCCTTCTTTGCGCGGCGGCTGACGACGATCGCCTGCGACATGCCGTTCGAGTGCACCCTCGAAACCCTGATGCGCCGCAAGCCCGATCTCGAGGGACTCGGCGTCTTCTACGACCGCGCACGCTTCGGCGCGGCCCTCCGCCGCCAGGCCGAACGCCTGAAAGGGGATGCAACCCTTTTTCCTGCCGCGCCCTGCTAAAAGGGGACGCACCCTTTCACTTGCCGAGTCGCGTCAATGCCGAGGCGTGCCGACAAAGGGGTGCGTCCCCTTTAGGGCGACGTCCTCGTTTCAGTCGGTCAGAGCAGCGGCGACCAGGCGTCGCCACGAGGCGTTCGCGCAGGCCGCGCGGCTGTGCCAGGCCCATGCGCTCGAGTGCGGGCTGAAGCGCCGGATCTCGCGGAAGCGGTCGCAGCAGCCCGCATCCCGACCCGAACTTGCCGCTTAGGCTGTGCGTGCGTGCCTTCAGTCGCCGAAGCGCGCGTGCCGAGCGCAAGTTCCTCCGTCGTCAGGTCGGTACCGAATGGCAGGGCGCCGAAAAATCCCGCGGCGCGATGCGGCGCGAACGCGCGCTCGAGCGTCTCCGGCCGGTTCGCGCGGCAGGCATCCCCGATTCGGTGACGCGGCCGGCAGCTTGCCCGCGCGCTGGGTTTCGGCGAGCGAGCGCCGGCTGGAAGCGCGAATCCGCGATCTCGAGCATCGCGGCTGCGACCTCCGCGTCGCTCTTGCCGCGCAGGTCCGCGGCGCCGTACTCGGTCATGCACGATGTCGCGCAGGTGGCGCGGGATCGTCACGTGGCCGTAGTTGAAGCGGATGTTGGATTCGAGCCGGCCCGCGTTCTCGCGCGCGGCGCGCACCGCGATCAGCGAGCGCCCGCCCGGCAGCGCATGCGCCTGCGCGACGAAGTTGTACTGGCCGCCGACGCCGCTCGACGACCTGCCCGTTCGCGAGCCCGTCCGATACGAGCGCGCCGCCGAGCGTCGCCATCATCGCGCTGTTGATGAAGCGCGCATCGCGCCGGTCGGCGACCTTGCTCTCCCAGTCGGGTCCGTACGAGTTCGTTCGTGAAGCTGACCGGCATCATCGAAAAGAGCGCGCGCTCGGCGTCCGGCATCGCGCGCAGCGCCTCGTAGAACGCGCGCGGACCGAGCAGGAAGGCGCCGTGCAGCAGCGCGCCGTCCGGTCCGGCGCGGCGCTTCAGGATGCCGGCGCGGTAGAGGTCGAGAAATCCGTCGACGAACATCTCGGTGACGGCGTAAAGCCCCTGCTCGAAGGGTCGCGTCGCCGCCGATCGCCGCCTGCAGCGCGCCGAAGCGCGGCGCGAAACCGAGGTCGGCGATCGCGCGCCGCCAGGTGGCGTTCTGGCGGTGGCGCAGCGTCATGCGCATGCACGATCGCGTCGCCGAGTTCGCCGATGCCGATCTGGATCGTGCCGCCGTCGCGCACCAGCATGCTGGCCGCGAGCGCGATCGCGTGGTCCGCGGTCGAAATCGGCAGGTTCGGCGGGCTGAAGAGATCGTGGTATTCGCGCGGATCGTCGATGATGCAATCGAATGCGCCGGCGGGCACGACCGCCGCGCCCAGCATGAACGGCATGCGGTCGTTGACCTGGCCGATCACGGCGACCGGCTCGCCGCGGCGGCGGCGTTCCTCGAACGACGGCAGCAGGTCGACGGTGACGTCGGGATTCGTGCCGAGGCTCGCGCGCGCGCCGTCCGGACCGGTCCGCCAGGCGATTTGCTGCGCGATCACGTTCGCGCCGGCCGCGAGCGCGGTGCGCGCGACATGCGTGTAGTTGATGCTCGCATACGACTGCTGCGCGAGCGGCGCGCCGAGCCAGGCGCCGGGCTCCATGAAGAATTCCTGCACGCGCACGTTCGGCGGCAGCGCGCCGGCGCGAAGCGCGGGGAACCATGCGGGATCCGGACCGCCGCCGAAGACGCGCGCGGCCATCGGGTCGACGAGCCGCCGCTCGAGTTCGCTCTTGCCGCGCGGACGCGCGAGCGTGAGCCCGGTCAGGATGGACGAGATCGATCGCGGCTCGGCCGTCGGCGCGGCGATAGAATTCGTTGACCAGCGCGACCGGCTTGCCGGCGGCGATCGGCGCGCAGAGCACGATGCGCGGCCCGATGCGCGCGAGCGTCGCTTCGACGCATTCCGCGACGCTGCCGAATCGCGCCGGTCCACGCTCGTTCATGGGCGCGACTCTACCGCATGGGCGAGGCCCCGAGGCGTGCACCCTCCGCAGGTGTCAGTTCATTCGCCAGGGTCGCGACGCATCACGGGCTGGCTGCGGCTGCGGCCGGCTTCAGCTTCAGATCGAAGCGGACCTCGACCTCGTCGCCGATCCACTCGGTGGATTGCCATTCGCCCTGGCCGACGCCGAACGGCGAGGCGGCGGATCGTCGCATCGCCCTTCATGCCGAGCATTTGCGCGCTTGTCGTCGAGCGTGAACAGGACCGCGACCGGTTTCGTGACGCCGCGGAGCGTCAGTTCGCCGTCCGCGCGCCAGCGCTCGCCGTCCCGGCGGAATTGCGTCGCATGGAACTTCGCCTGCGGATGACGGTCGGTCCAGAAGAAATCGGCGCCCTTGAGGATCTGCGTCGCGTTCCGCATCGGCCGTGTCGGTCGAGGCGAGCGTGACCGTCACGTCGAGGCTGCCGCCCGCGGGTTTCGCCGGATCGAAATCGAAGCGGACGCTCGAAGGCCTTGAAGCCGCCGGTGAATTTCGCGCCGGCCTGGGTGGCGACGAACTGCAGCGGGCCGGCGCCCGCGTCGCCCTGCCAGGACTTCGCCGCGGCCGGCGCCGGCCGCGAGCAGCGCGACGCCGCGAGCGAGCGCGCGGACGTTCACCGCGGCGCCACGGCAGCATCCGCATCAGCAGGTCGTCGCGATCGATGAACTGGTGCTTGAGCGCCGCGAGCACGTGCAGGCCGCGAGCGCCGAGCAGGACGTTCGACAGCAGTTCGTGGACGTCTTCGAGGTCGTGCGACAGGCCGCGTCCGGCGCGACCAGGTCGGGAAGCTGCACCAGGCCGAACCAGCTGACCGGGTAGTTGTTGGCGGACGACATCAGCCAGCCGGTCAGTGGCATTGCGAACAGGAGCGCATAGAGCGCGGCATGGTTGAGATGCGCGATCGCCCGCTGCCAGCCCGGCATCGGCGGCAGCGGCGGCGGCCGGTTGAACAGCCGCCACAGCAGGCGGATCGCCGCGAGCGCGAGTATCGTGATGCCGAAGGACTTGTGCCGGGCGAGAGTCACCAGCTTGTCGAGGCCGATCGGCAGGCCGTCGGCGATTTTGCCGAGCGTGAACTGTACGATCAGCAGGACGACGATGGCCCAATGCAGGGTTTGCGCGACCGACCCGTAGCGTTCGGCTGGTGTTTCGCACGGGCATGAGGTGTTGGAGAATACCGTGATGCGCAAGTTCCTGGCGCCGGTCCTGCTGATCCTGTCCGCCTGCGTGGCGCCGCCGCAGGTGCCGCCGGCCGCGAGCCGCCGGACCCAGCCCGCGCCGGCACGCGCAGCCGGCCCGTCCGAGGCCTGGGACGTCGTCGGCTCGCGGCTCGAGGTGCGCGTGTACCGCGACGGGCCGATGGCGAAGCTTGGCCCACAATCATCTGATCACTTCGACGCGCGCTCACCGGGCGCATCGAGCTGCGGGAGCCGCGCACGGCCTAGCAGCTTCCGGCTCGAATTGCCGCTCGAGTCGCTGGTCGTCGACGACGAAGCAGGCCCGCGCCGGCCGCCGGCGGGGATTTCGCTGCGCCCGTGCCGGCGAAGGATCGCGAAGGCACGCGCCACAACATGCTGGGCGAAAACCTGCTCGACGCGGCGCGCCAGCCGGTCGTCTGGTCTGACCGCCGACGGCATCACCGGCGGGCCGGAGAATTTCACGGCGCGCGTGCGCGTCGCGCTGCGCGGCGAGGAGCGCGTGATCGAGGTGCCGGTGACGATCGACGGCCGAGGGGAGCGCCTGCACGTGCACGCGAACCTGAATCTGCGCCACGCCGATCTCGGACTCGTGCCGTTCACCGCCGGCGCTCGGCGCGATCCGGGTGCGCGACGACTTCGAGATCGACTGCCGGCTGGAAGCCCGGCGCGCGACGTGACGTCCATCCGCTTCCACGATCCGGAAGTCCGCATCTCCGCGGCGCTTGCGGACGGCGCATGCGGCCGTGCGCGATCCGGTCAGTCACGCTGCGCGAGTTGTTCGCGCTGCTGGGCGAGCAGGGGCTGCTGGTCTTCTGCGGCGTGCTCGCCGCGCCATTCCTGCTGCCGGTCACGGTGCCGGCGATGAGCACCGTGTTCGGCGATCCCGATGCTGCTGATCGGCTTCGCCGTGATGCTGTCGCGCGTGCCCTGGCTGCCGGCGCGGCTGCTCGATCGCGACATCAAGTCCGGACGGTGCGCACCGTGCTCGCGCGCGCGCGCGGCTGGGCGCTGCGCTTCGAGCACCTGGTGCGGCCGCGGCTGCTGGTGCTGTCGCAGGGCCCGACCATCAATTTCGTCAACGGCGGGATTCTGGTCGCTCGCCGTGGGCCTGCTGATGGCGCCGCTGCGCGCTCGTGCCCTTCACCAACACGCTGCCGGCGATCGCGATCCTGCTGCTGTGCTTCGGCATGGCCGAGCGCGACGGGGCCGTCATCGCGCTCGGCTGGCTGGCAACGCTGGTGTGCACTCGCCTATGTCGGCGGCCTGCTCGTGCTCGTGTTCTACGTGGGCCTGCAATCACGAGAAGGCATTCGGCCGCTGATCGCGGACCGCCTCGGTTCGCCGCTCAGCGTGAATCGATCTCCTTGAGCAGCGCCTGCGCGCCGTACACCTTGTCCATCGCCTCGCGTATGTAGGCCGGGTGCACGCCGATCGAGCGGTTCATGCGTTCGTCGAACCAATAGCTGCCCGAGATCGAGTGGATGTTGCCGTCGAAGGCAAGGCCGACGATATCGCCCTTGGCGTCGACCATCGGGCTGCCCGAGTTGCCGCCGACGATGTCGTTGTTGGTCGTGAAGTTGGCCGGCGTCGTCATCGTCAGTCGGTCCTTCGCCGCCAGCCAGCGCTCCGGGATCTTGAACGGCGGCTCGCCGGTCGCGCGCTCGAAGGCGCGCGACGAGCTCGGTCCACGGCCGCACTTCCTCGCCTTTCTCGTTCCAGCCCATCATCGCGCCGTAGGAGAGCCGCAGCGTGAAGGTCGCATCCGGATAGATGCTCGTGCCGTAGGCGGCGAAGCGCGCCTTCGCGATCGCCTCCTGGCCGCGCTGCACCGGGCCCTCGACTTCCTCCTCGAACTGCTTGCGCAGCGCGCGTGCGGTCGGGTCGACGGCCGCCGCGAGGCGGATCATCGGATCCTGGCTCGCGTCGATCGCGGCCTGGCCGCCTTCGTACAAGGCGAGGCGCGCGGCCGGATCGGCGAGCTTGCTGTCGCGCACGAGCGCGCGTCGCGAGCGCGTCGGGCGATTCGTTGCCGAACACCTGGCGCACCAGCGGATGATCGGGCCCGAGCCATTCGCGCATGCGCTCGAGGCCGAACGAGAGGCGCAGGATCTCGAACTCCGGGTAGATCGGGTTCGGCGCCTCGAGCCCCTGCTTCACGGCAGTCAGGCGCGCCTCGGTGAACTCCGCGAGCCGCGACTCGTTCGGCTTCGCGCGCTCGGCGCCGGCGCGCACCAGAGTGCGCGCGTGGACGAAGAGCTGGCTGTTGAATGCGGCGCCGCCCTCGATGAAGGTGTGCGGCACGAGGATGTCGCGCCAGGCGAGCTGCGCCTTCTCGATGTCGTCCCAGGCGGAGGCCGTGCCGGCGAGCGCGGGGTTCGCGGCGACGGTGGCGCGCAGTGCCTGTTCCTTGCGGCTCGTCGCCTCGATCAGCGCGGGATCGAGCAGCGCGTCCTGCTGCTTGCGGCGCACCTTGATCGAGTTCTCGACCTGGTTCAGGTAGGACTCGGCCGTGCGGCGCGGCTCCTCGCCGGTCTTCGCGTACTGCAGCATGCGGCCGCGCAGTTCCGAGAAGCGCAGCAGCCAGAACGGCATGAAGGTCCTGCGCTGGGTTTCGAGCTGCGCGACGGTCAGCAGCCGGTCCGTACCGCCGGGGTGGCCGACGACGAACACCGGATCGCCGGGATCCGCGCCGTCCCAGTTGATGCGCAGGTGATTCGGCGTCTTCGCCGGCTTGCCGTTCTCGTAGGCGCGCAGGATCGACATGTCGAGGCACCAGCGCGGAAACTGGAAATTGTCCGGGTCGCCGCCGAAGGCGGCGATGTCGCGCTCCGGCGCGAACACGAGGCGCACGTCCTCGTAGCGCTTGTACTTGTAGAGCCAGTACTGGCCGCCCTGGTACAGCGTCACGCGCTCGCACTTCAGCGCGCCGCCGGCCGATGCCTTCGACGCTTCCTCGCAGGCCTGTTCGAGACCGGTCAGCGCGCTGCCGGCGCGCTTCGACGACCGCGTCGGCCGCGACGCCCGCCGTCGCCTTCGCGACCTGCGCCGTCACGTCCTCCGTGCCGACCAGCACCGAGATCGAATCGTCGCCGCAGCGCGGTTCCTGCTCGCGTGTCGCCGCGAGGAAACCGTTACTGACGAGGTCGTTCTCGGTCGTCGAGTTGTTCGCGATGCATTCCTCGGCGCAATGGTGATTGGTCAGGATCAGCCCGTCGCCGGAGATGAAGGAGCCGGTGCAGCCGCCGTCGAGCCGGACCGTGCCTTCGCGCACCCGGTTCAGCCAGGCCGCGTCGAGATCGACGCCGTACTTGTCGGCGATGGCGGCGCGCGGCGGGTTGTCGAAGGTCCACATGCCTTCGTCGGCCACGGCGACACAGGTGGCGAGCGCGGCGAGCGCCGCTACGGGGAAACGCTTCATCGGAAACTCCGGTCGGTTCGCAGGGCCGCGAGCGCGCGGCGAAGCGTTCATGGTACCGGTTGGATGGCCACGCGGAACAGGGCGATCAACCGGTCGGCGCGGCCGTCGGGCCCTTCATCGTGCCGGTGACCCGTGGCGCCGGGCGGTAGGCCGGCGGCGGGTCGCGCTCGGGCGATCGGCTGCCGGGACAGGTCGCCTGTGCTCGGGTCGAAGAAAAGCGTCAGGAGCGCGATCGCGGCCACCGGCTGGCCGTCCCGGTAGGCGGGCGTCAGCCGGGAATCGCGCGCGATCGTCAGTGCCGTCTGGTCGAACAGCCCGGGCGGCGTCGCGGACAGGATGCGCGCCTGGCCGATGGCGCCGTTCGCATCCGTCTCGACTTCGAGCATTACGCGGCCGGTCTGACGCTGCTCGCAGGCGGCCATCGGAAATGGAGCGCTCGCGAGGATGATCGCCGGCACCGCAGCCAGCGTCGAATCCGGCAGTCGGAACTCGAATCGGCGCGTTTCGCGGCGCGCGCTGCCCGGCGCGAGCCGCCAGCGGCGGATTGCGGCGAGCGACGCGGCTCTCGAATGCGCCGCGCGGCATCGCTCCGATGACGTGCGCATTGCCGACGCCACCGTCCGCCGCGCGGTCGAACTCGACCTCGACGTAACCCTCGACGCGCTCCTGCAGCAGTTTCGGGGGATAAACCGGCACGGGCTGGCCGCGCTCCACGGCGGCCGCGCGCACATCGACGGTATCGACCAGCGCGAAGCGCACGCGCGTCGATGAGCCGGCATTCGATCGCGACGCCGTCCGCGGTCGCGGGCCGGAAGCGCCAGCCGCGCACGCCCGCAACCGCGGCCTGTTCGAAGTAGCCTTGCGGCTCGCCGCGCAGCGCCCGCACCCAGCCGACCGAACCATCCCGCAACACCGTCAAGGCGACTTCCACCGAACCTTCCACGCCGATCTCACGCACCGCCGGCGGATATGCGGGCGCCTCGCGATGGAGCGCCACCGGCGCCTGGATGCCCGGCTGCTCGCAGAGAGTCCATGCTTCAGCCGCCGGCGCGGCGACGAGGACCAGCGGGAGCACGGCGGTCGCGCGGTTCATTCGACGGTCGCGAGCAGGAGTTGCGTGCCTTCGGGCGCCACCAGCAGGGCATGGCGCGCGGCGTCGAGATTTCCCGGGCGGACGGCGCGCGAATTCGAATCCGGCCGCGGCGAGCGCGGCGATGCGCTCTGCCATTTCGGCATCCGTGAAGGTCAGGGCCGGGCGCGCGATCGTGCCCGGCTGCAGCAGTGCCACATTCAATGTGTCGCTCGTGAGTCCAACATGCGGATACGGCTCGCTTCCTTCCTCAGCCGGCACGAACCCGATCCGCTCCCAGAAACGCGCGGATGGTCCGACCTCGGCGACCGGCAGCGCCACCTCCTCGAACCACCCGAGCCGTGACGTGTCGCCCGGCGCGCGCGGCGCCGGCGAGTAGGTGCGCGCCTCGAGCAGCCGGATCAGCTGGCCGCCCGGCGCCTCAAAACTCGCCTCGTTGAATACGTCGCTGCCGAGCACGGCGGTCCAGGATGTCGATGCCCGCCGCCTCGAGTGCCTCGAGATGCTGGCGAAGATCCGGCAGCACGAAGGCGAGCAGCGGCGACTGCGGCAATTCGTGCTGGTGCAGCCCGATCGCGAGCCGGCCGTCGGTGACGACCGCATACGGATAGGGCCAGGCCTCGCCGGTCGTCACCTGCGTGAACCCGAGGCGCTCGTAGAAGGCGAGCGATGCCAGCACGTCCGGCGCGTGCACGCTGATCTCGAGGAAGCGCCCGATCATTTCGCCACCGCTCCGCACCCGACGCGCGCGCGCAGACGAGCCGCGCGAGGCAATCGACCTGTGCCGGATCGTCATTGAGCGCCGGAATGTAGTCGAAGCGCTCGCCGCCGGCCGCGAGAAAGGTCGCGCGGCCGCGGATCGCGATTTCCTCGAGCGTCTCCAGGCAGTCCACGGCGAAGCCGGGGCAGATCACCGAAAGCTCGCGCACGCCATCGCGCGCGAGCGCCGCCAGACGCTCTTCAGTGTAGGGCTCGAGCCAGCGCGCGCCGCCGACGCCGCGACTGGAATGCGACGGACCACTGCCCGGGCGGCAGCGCGAGCCGCCCGGCGACCAGCCGCGCGGTGGTCTGGCAGCGATCGCCGTAGGGATCGCCGGCATCGGCATTGCGGCGCGGGATGCCGTGGAACGAGAACAGCAGCTGCTCGTGACCGGAAATCGCCGTGCCGCGCGCGGAAATGGTGCCGGCGAGCGCCGCGACGTGATCCGGCTCCGCGTGATAGTCCTCGATCACCGCGAGTTCCGGCGGCGTCTGCCAGTGCAGCAGCACGGCCTGCACGCGATCGACGACTGAGGCCGTCGTCGTCGCGGAATATTGCGGATAGAGCGGCAGCACGATCAGGCGGCGGATGCCCGCGGCCGCAGGGGCGTCGAGCGCCGCGGCGATCGACGGATTGCCGTAGGTCATGCCCATGGCGACCGTCCGGCGCGGGCGACAGGAGCGATGCAAGGCGCCGTTCGAGCGCCGCGACGAGCGCCCGCGTTCCGGTCAGGAGCGGCGAACCGGCATCGGTCCAGATCTCCCGGTAGGCGCGGGCGCTCGCTGCGCGGTCGGAATGGCAGCACCACGCCATGCAGCAGCAGCCACCAGGGCAGGCGCGGCAGGTCGACGACCCGTCGGTCCCACAGGAATTCCGCGAGGAAGCGGCGCACGGCGGCCGGCGTCGGCGCATCCGGCGTGCCGAGATTGGCGATGAGTACGCCCGTTGTCCGACATGCGCGACGATACCGCAAAGGGGACGCATCCCTTTTCCTGAAATGGGTTGCTTCCCCTTCCTAAAGAGGTCCGTCCCCTCAAAAAAACGGCCGGGAATCGGATTCCCGGCCGCTACACATCGAGCATTGAGGATTTAGAAGCTGAAGCGCACGCCCGCTATCATGGTGGTAACGTCACCAACGTCCTGGTACTCGAAATCGACCGCCCAGCGATCGTTGAAGTGGTAACGAGCGAGCACCTCTGCGCCCATCATCGTCGAACACGTCGTCGTAGTCGTAGTAGACCGCGCCGCCTTCGATCTCGACGTGCTCGCCGATCCTGCCGCGCAATCCGCCACCGACCATGTAGCCGTTTTCGTCGGGGCTTTCGATGCCCAAGCCGTCGATATCGAGGGTGAGGTCGGCATAACCGACACGGCCGACGAGATCGAGGTTGTCCGTCAGCCCGAAGTGGCCGCCGAGTCCCACGACGAGCTGTTTGAGCGTCGACGTCAACATCGTTGCCAAGTCCGTCGTCCCCGTCGACACTCTGGTTCGAGTACTCGGCGAAGACGAAGAAGTTCTCGCGCGAAGCCCATATTACCGCGCGTCGCAAAGCCGTCGAGGTCGCCGGTATCGCCGGTGCCATCGATGTCGCTCTCCATGTAGCCGAGCTGGAAGTAGCGGTAGCTCATGCCCTTTCCGCGGAAGCCAGAACCTCATCCGCCGCATAAGCCAGCAACGGCGCCGTCGCCAGCATCAGTCCGCCAGATCATGGCTTTCAGTAACTTCATGATCCGATTTCCTTTGTTGAGAGAGGGGATTGGTCCTGCGCACGGTAATCCTTGGGGAAGCCATCTCGAATCGTCGCTAGGGGGTTCGGCGATTCCTGTGCGCAGATGTCGGACCGGGATGCTACTGGCGGTTCCTCGCGGTGGCAAAGTTTTATGTCAAAAGTGTGAACGAAGTCAAAATAGCGCGACGCGTAAGTGCGATTGATTGTATACGTGTACATGCGGAATGTCGGATTCCGCACACAGGCCATGGCCCGCGCGAGGCTGCCGAGGCATCAGGAAACGCCGCCGACGCAGACGTACTTGAGCTCGGTGTATTCGTCGATGCCGTACTTCGAGCCTTCGCGGCCGATGCCGGATTCCTTGATGCCGCCGAACGGCGCGACCTCGGTCGAGATGATGCCCGGTGTTGATGCCGACGATGCCGTACTCGAGCGCCTCGGCGACGCGCCAGAAGCGCCCGAGGTCGCGCGTGTAGAAATAGGCGGCGAGGCCGAACTCGGTGTCGTTGGCCATCGCGATCGCTTCCTGCTCCGTCTCGAAGCGGAACAGCGGCGCGACCGGGCCGAAGGTCTCCTCGCGCGCGAGCATCATCGCGGTCGTGACGTCGGTGAGCACGGTCGGCTCGAAGAAGGTGCCGCCGAGCGCGTGGCGCTGGCCGCCGGCCGCGACTTCGCGCCCTTGCGCAGTCGCGTCCGCGACGTGCTCCTCGACCTTCGCGAGCGCCGTCGTGTCGATCAGCGGGCCCTGCTCGGTGACGCCCGGCAAGGCCGTCGCCGACGCGGAGCTTCTGCACCGGCGGCCGACGAGCTTCGTCGGCGAATGCGTCGTAGACGCCGTCCTGCACCAGCAGCCGGTTCGCGCAGACGCAGGTCTGGCCGGTGTTGCGGTACTTCGAGGCGATCGCGCCGGCGACCGCGGCATCGAGGTCGGCGTCGTCGAACACGATGAACGGCGCGTTGCCGCCGAGCTCGAGCGAGATCTTCTTCACGGTCGCCGCGCACTGCGCCATCAGCAGCTTGCCGATCTCGGTCGAGCCGGTGAACGACAGCTTGCGCACGAGCGGGTTCGCGGTCAGCACGCCGCCGATCTCGCGCGGCGCGGCCGGTGACGCACGTTGAACACGCCCGCCGGCACGCCCGGCGCGCTCGCGCCAGCTCCGCGCAGCGCGAGCGCGGAGAACGGCGTCTGCGTCGCCGGCTTGCAGACCACCGTGCAGCCGGCCGCGAGCGCGGGCCCGACCTTGCGCGTGATCATCGCGGCCGGGAAATTCCACGGCGTGATCGCGGCGAAGACGCCGATCGGCTGCTTCAGCACCACGATGCGCTTGTCGGCCTGGTGGCCCGGGATCGTGTCGCCGTAGACGCGCTTGGCCTCCTCGCGCGAACCACTCGACGAAGGAGGCGGCGTAGGCGATCTCGCCGCGCGCCTCGGCGAGCGGCTTGCCCTGCTCGGCGGTCATGAGCCGCGCGAGGTCGTCCGCGTTCGCATGCATCAGGTCGTACCAGCGCCGCAGCAGGATCGCGCGTTCCTTCGCGGTCTTCGCGGCCCAGGCCGGCAATGCCGCGTGTGCCGCGGCGACGGCTTTTTCGGTCTCGCGGCGCCGTCGAATGCGGGCACGGTGCCGAGCGTCTCGCCGGTCGCCGGGTTATGCACGGGAATTGTCGCGCCGCCTGTCGCATCGAGCCAGGCGCCGTTCACGAAGCACTGCTGTCGCAGCAGCGTTGCGTCCCCGAGCTTCAGCGGGCCGGCCGCGAGGCGGCTGTCGTCTTGGCGCGCATCAGGCCGCCTTCACGACGCGCTGGTCGATCGCGCCGAAGATCGAGCGGCCGGCGGGATCGAACATCTCGATCCGCACGCGGTCGCCGAAGGAAAGAAAGGGTGTCACCGGTTTGCCGCGCGACAGCGTTTCCAGCATGCGCCGCTCGGCGAGGCAGGTCGAGCCCAGCGAGCGGTCGTAGTTCGACACCGTACCCGAGCCCACGATGGCCCCGGCGCCGAGGCGCCGTGTCTTCGCGGCATGCGCGATGAGCTGGCCGAAATCGAAGGTCATGTCGTCTCCGGCATTCGGCCGGCCGAAGAGTTCGCCATTCAGGTATACCGTGAGCGGCAGGTGCAGCTTCGCCTCCTTCCAGGCGGGCCGAGCTCATCCGGCGTCACGGCGACCGGCGAAACGCTGTCGCGGGCTTCGACTGGTAGAAACCGAAACCCTTCGCGAGCTCCGCCGGGATCAGATTTCGGAGCGACCAGTCGTTGACCAGCATGACGAGCTTGATGTGGCCGCGCGCGGCGTCGGCATCCGTTCCCATCGGCACGTCGTCGGTCACGACGGCGATCTCGCCTTCGAGGTCGATGCCCCAGTCTTCTTCCGCGAACGGCACATCGGCGGTCGCGCGCAGCAGATCGTCCGATCCGCCCTGGTAGACCAGCGGATCGGTCCAGAAAGATTCCGGCATCGTCGCGCCGCGCGCCTTGCGCACGAGTTCGACGTGGTTGACGTAGGCGCTGCCGTCCACCCAGTGATAGGCGCGCGGCAACGGCGCGAGCGCATTCTCGAGATCAAACGGGAATGACGCCACGCGGCCGGACTCCAGCTCGTGGGCGACGCGCGACGAGTGCGGGCGCGGCCGTCGCCCAGTCGTCGAGCGCGGCCTGCAGCGTAGGCGCGATGTCGTCGCGAGCGCGGCGCGCGCGAGATCGGGTTGACGACCGCGAGCCGGCCGTCGCGGCCGCCGCCGGCGAGCGTCGCGAGTTTCATTTCGCCGCGCCTTTCCAGCTGTCCACGTAGCCGGCCCATTCCACCGCGGAGCCCGCCGCGCCGACTTCGAGGGCGTCCCGCGTGTCCACCATCACCGCGTACTCGTCGGTCGCGGGCTTCGGCTGCACCAGCATGCGCGACAACGCTTTCGGGTGCGGCCCGTGGGTGAAACCGCCGGGATGCAGCGTGACCATGCCCGGGATGGATGTTGTCGCGGCTGAAGAAATCGCCGGCGTGATAGAAAATGACTTCGTCGTAGTCGTCGTTGTTGTGGAAGAACGGGATCTTGAGCGAGCCCGGGTCGGTTTCGAACGGCCGCGGCACGAAGCTGCAGACGACGAAACGGTTGGCCGAGAAAGTCGTGTGCGCCGACGGCGGCAGGTGATAGCGATGGCTCATCAGCGGCCGGATGTCGCGCAAGTTGATGCGGCAGGCCGCGAGATCGCCGTGCCAGCCGATCGCGTCCAGCGGATTGTGCGGGAAGGTGACGGTCGACACGGCGTTTCGCCGCTTGACCGCGACGCGCCAGGTCTTTTCGTCCTGCTGTGCGAGGAAGGCTTCGTCCACGCGCGGGACATCGAGCATTGCCGGATCGAAGATCGCATGGCCGCCGACGAGCCCCTTGTCCGGCAGCATGTAGGAGGCATTCGTCGCCTCGATCAGCAGCAGAGCGGAGGGCTCCGCGCACTCGAGCCGCCACATCGTGCCGCGCGGCAGCACGAGGTAGTCGCCCGCCTCGAACGTGCAGGTGGCCGAAATCGCAGTACAGATCCCCGCGCCCTCTGATGCACGAACAGGAGCTCGTCGCCGTCCGCGTTGCGCGCGAGGCCATCCATGCGCCCGGCCGTGCGCCAGAAGCGGATGCGGCAATGCGCGTTGTGCAGGATCTCGGCGGCCGCCCAGGGGTGCGCGGAGACCGCTTCGAGCTGGGTCAGGTCGAACGCGTGCGGCCTGAGCGGACCTTCGAACGAGGACCAGCCGGTCGGCGGGTGGCGATGATGGAAGAACGCCGCCGGTCCGAAGAATCCTTCCTTGCTCATCTCGCGCTCGTAGGTGCCGGGCGGCAGGTCGCAATGCGCCTGCCGGGACGCGGTGCCTTCGACGCGCGGATGGCCGATGTGCCGTTTCATTTCATCAATTTAGTTTCATCTGCAACTAATGGCAAGTCCGGGGCCCACCGTTCCATGATGGCCGTCACGCCCATGCCGCCCGCGGTGCAGACCGAGATCAGGCCGCGGCCCGAGCCGCGCTCGACAAGCAGTTTCGCGAGCGTCGCGACGATTCGCGCGCCGGTCGCCGCGAACGGATGCCCGACCGCGACGGCACCGCCCTTGACATTGAGCTTCGATGCGGTCGATCGAGCCGAGCGGCGCATCGAGCCGAGCCGCTCGCGGCAGAACTGCGGCGACTCCCATGCCTTCAGCGTGCAGAGCACTTGCGCGGCGAAGGCTTCGTGGATTTCGTAGAAGTCGAAGTCCTGGAGCTTGAGCCCGGCGTCCGCGAGCATGCGCGGCACGGCGTAGGCGGGCGCCATCAGCAGTCCTTCACCGCCGACGAAATCGACTGCCGCCGCTTTCGCATATGTGAGCCAGGCCTGCACCGGCAGATCGCGCGCGCGCGCCCAGTCCCGGAATCGCGAGCAACACGGCCGCCGCGCCGTCGGTCATCGGCGTGCTGTTGCCGGCGGTCAGCGTCCCGTCGGCGGCGAACGACGGCTTGAGCTTCGCGAGCTTCTCGAGGCGTCGTGTCGGCGCGCACGTTGTTGTCGGGATTCAATCCGAGATAGGGCACGACCAGGTCCGACATGAAGCCCTCGGCCCAGGCCCTGCTCGCGTTGCAGGTGGCTCGCGAGCGCGAGCTCATCCTGTTCGGCGCGCGGGATTTTCCAGGTGCGCGCCATCTGCTCGGTGTGCTGGCCCATCGAGAGGCCGGTTCGCGGCTCCCCGGTGCCGGGATAGGACGGCTTGAAATGCCGGGGCCGCAGGCCGAAAAAGGGCGTGATTTGCGCGAGCCGAATGTTTTTGCGCGAAAGCTCTTCAACATCAGCTGCTGGTAGCCGCGGCCGAACACGATCGGCGGATCGCTGACGGTGTCGACGCCGCCCGCGATGCCGGCATCGATCTGGCCGAGTGCGATCTTGTTGCCGATCTGGATGGCCGCCTCGATGCTGGTGCCGCAGGCGCGTTGCACGTCGAGTCCCGGCGTCTCGGGCGCCAGGCCCGAATCGAGCAGCGCCTCGCGCGCCAGGTTCCACTGGCTCGAATGCTTCATCACGGCGCCGGCGATCACGTCCCCCAGGCGCTCGCCCTTAAGGCCGTAGCGGTCGACGACGGCTTTCAACGCCGCCGTCAGCATTTCCTGGTTTCCGACGCTCGCATAGGCGCCGTGCGCCCGCGCGAACGGGATGCGCACTCCGCCGATGACGGCGACGCGCCGGGGCTGTGATCCGACCAGCATGTGGGGTCTCCGTTGTAAACGGGGGCAACGATGCGTTCCGGTAGAATGCCAGCATCCACACGGGGCCGCCACGGCGCGCCGACGTTACCGCCATGAGCGAACCCGGCAGCTTCCGCAACGCTTTTCCGCGCGATTCGCGCGCGATCCTGCGCCTCGCGGGACCGCTCTGCGTCAACAACCTCGTCATCGCCGGCATGATGGTGACCAACACGTTGATGGCGGGCCGCCTGGGCGCTGCCCCGCTCGCGGGCGTCGCGGTCGGCGGCAGCTATTACCAGATGTTCTGGCTGTTCGGGCTCGGCGTGCTGATGTCCATCTCGCCGCTCGCCGCACACGCCTATGGCGCGGGTCGGGACCTCGAGGTTGGCCGGCGCTTCCGCCAGGGCGTCTGGCTCGCGCTGATGCTCGCCGTGCCGCTGGTCGCCTGCCTCGCCTGTGTCGTGCCCGTGCTCCGCTGGTTCGGCACGGACGCGCTCGCGATCCCGCATGCCGCGGGCTATGTCTATGCAATGTGCTTCGGCATGCCGGCGATGCTGGTCTACCTCGCGCATCGCTACACGAGCGAGGGCATCGGCTGGACGCGCCCCGTCATGTACACGGCGATCGTCGGTCTCACGACGAACGTCGCCGGCAACTGGATCTTCACGCGCGGCAGTTTCGGCATGCCGCCGCTCGGCTCGACCGGCTGCGGCATCGCGACCGCACTGGCCTCCTGGGCGATGCTGACGACGATGCACGTCTACCAGCGACGACACGCGATCTACCGGCGCTTCGCGCTGTTCGAGCGCTTTGATCGTCCGGATCCGTCGATGCTGCGCGAGATCCTGGGTCTCGGACTGCCGATAGCGGGTTCGGTCGTTTCGGAAGGCGCGCTGTTCGTAGTGGCGGCGCTACTGATGAGCACGCTCGGCACGGCGATCGTCGCGGCGCACCAGATCGCGCTCAGCTATGCGTCGCTGATGTTCATGGTCCCGCTGTCGCTCCATTCCGCGACGACCATCCACGTCGGCCACCAGCTCGGCCGCGGCGACCGCCTGGCCGGACGGAACGCCGGCTGGAGCGGCATCGCGATGTGCGGCGCCATCATGGCGGCTTCATCGATCGGCGTGCTGCTCGCGCGCGAGGGGATCGTCTCGGCCTTCACGTCCGATCCGGGCGTGCATGCGCTCGCGATGTGGCTGCTGCTCTTCGTCGCGGTCTTCCAGATTCCGGACGGGCTGCAGGTCGGCGCGGCGGGGGCGCTGCGCGGCTTCAAGGACGCCCATGTGCCGATGGCGCTCAACTTCACGGCGTACTGGCTGATCGGCTTCCCGGCCGCGTGGTGGTTCGGCATCCACCTCCGCATCGGCCCGTCCGGCATCTGGACGGGGCTGATCGTCGGACTTGCTGCCTGCGCCGTGCTGCTGATCTGGCGCTATGCGCGCATTTCGCGGCCGCGCGCGACCGTGCCGACATGATCCGCGGCCGCGCCGATCGGGCGCTCGCTCGACAGCCGCCGGCGCTGATCAGAGCTCGAGCAGGAAGTGCCGGTCGCAGGCGGAGTGGCCGGTGGCGCCGAGCGCGCTGCAAAGCGGCTTGAATCCCGAGCGCAGGTAGAGCTTCTGCGCGGCTTCCATGCCGGCGCGGGTCTCGAGATAGCAGCGGCGGTAGCCGCGCTCGCGCGCTGCGGCGAGGCAGTGGCTAAGCACGTGCGCGCCGAAACCGCGGCCGCGCAATTCCGGCAGGAAGTACATCTTGCGCAATTCGCAGACGTCGGCTCCGGCGCCCGCGAGCGGCCCGATGCCGCCGCCGCCCAGCACGCGGCCGCCGTCCTCCACGACGAAATAGGCCGCGCGCGGTTGCGCGTAGTTCGCGCACATCGCATCCACTTCGGCATCGTTGATCGATGAGCCCGGGCCCAGGACGCCGAAGCTCGACATGACTTCGCGGATGATGGCCGCGAGCGCCGGATCGTCCGCGGGCCGGATGGGGCGGATCCCGGGTTCAGTAACCCGCGGACGAGTAATACCCATGGCCGAGCGTCTCGACATCCACCAGCAGGCCATCCTCGAACCTGAGGCGGCGCATCAGCTTGCTCGGGCCGAGGTTGTAGGTCCAGAGTTCGACGGGAATCGCCTCAGGTTCGAACGAGGTGTAATAAGGACGGCCGCGGTACCAGCGGACCGGCCGTTGCAGGATTTCGCGGCGCTGAATATCCGTCGGCGGGCCGCAGAGCGCCTCGACCTTGTCCGTGCTGTCGCCGTCGGTGACAAGCCGCGTGCCGCAGCGAAACGAATCCGCGTTCGCGGCGCCGGCAAAGAGCAGGGCGGCGAGACAGGCCGTCGACGCGACGCGTTTCCGCTTCATGGTCCGAGCATGCCCCGCGGCGGGTGAATGGCGGCTGAAGCCCGCCAGACGCCAATTTACGCCCGCCGCGCCCGCTTACCAAGCCGGAGGTTCCTTAAGTTTGCGGCGGGCCGCAGAATGGGCCGACTGATGGGGAAACCACGTCTCGATCGACTCTTCGAACGCCGCCTCGCGGGCCTCGTCAATGCGCGCGAGGCCGGCGTGCTGACCGGCGGCCTGAAGGGCGTCGAACGGGAAGCACTGCGCGTCTCGCCGGACGGGCACATCTCGCAAAAGCCGCATCCGCGGGCGCTCGGTTCCGCGCTGACGCAACCGCACATCACGACGGATTATTCGGAAGCGCTGATCGAACTGGTGACGCCGCCATTCACCGAAACCTGGGAACTGCAGCAGTACCTTTGCGACATCCACCAGTTCGTCTACCGGCATCTCGGCGACGAATTGCTCTGGGTCACGAGCATGCCCTGCGTGCTCGGCGGCGATGCGGAGATCCCGATCGCGCGCTATGGCAGCTCGAACATCGGGCGAATGAAGCACATCTATCGCGTCGGTCTCGGACTTCGTTACGGGCGGGTGATGCAGGCGATCTCCGGCGTGCATTTCAATTATTCGTTCCCGGCACACTTCTGGCCGGTGTGGCAGGCGGTCAACGAGATCAGCAAGGGCAGCCAGGCGCACATTGACGACTCCTACTTTGCGCTGCTCCGCAACTATCGTCGCTATGGCTGGCTGATCCTGTATCTCTTCGGCGTCTCGCCAGCGGTCTGCCGCTCGTTCTTCGCCGGCCGCGATGTGCCCGCCGACCTGGAGCCCGTCGGACCGGGCACGCTCGTCGCTCCGCATGCGACGTCGCTGCGCATGAGCGATCTCGGCTATCGCAACAAGAACCAGGCGGGCGTGCATGTCTCCGTCAATTCGCAGTCGGAATACGTGCGCGACCTGTCGCGCCTGATCACGACGCCGAGTCCCGAATACGAGGCGTATGGCGTCGAGGTGGACGGCGAATGGCGGCAGCTGAACGCGAACCTGCTGCAGATCGAGAACGAGTACTACAGCTTCATTCGGCCGAAGCGTGTCGCGTACTCGGGCGAGCGGCCGACCCAGGCGCTGCTGCGCGCCGGCGTCCAGTATGTCGAGATGCGCTCGCTCGACGTCGGCGCCTACGATCCGGTCGGCGTCAACTATCGCAAGCTCTGTTTCCTCGAGGCCTTTGCCTCACTCTGCCTGCTGCGCGAGAGTCCGCCGCTGACGGCGGAGGAATCCGACCGCTTCGAGGCCAACCACGTGATGGTCGCGAGCCGCGGCCGCGAGCCCGGGCTCAGGCTCTGGACCGGCCGCGGGACGCTTGCGCTCGCCGACTGGGCCGCGGAGCTGCTCGACCAGATGCACGGCATCTGTGAATTGCTGGATGCAGGCGATGCATCGAGGCCCTACGCGGCGGCGCTCGCTTTCCAACGCGCGAAGCTGGCGGACAGCGCCGAGCTGCCCTCCGCGCGGCTGCTCGAGGAGATGCGGCGGCAGGGTTCGTCGTTCTTCGAACTCGCGCTCTGGATGTCGCAGATGCACCGGGACTATTTCCTGGAATTGCACCCGCCGAACCCGGGCCGCCTGGCGGAATTGCGCACGGAAGCCGATGATTCCCTTGAAGAACAGGCCCGGATCGAGACGGCGGACAAACTTCCATTCCGGGAGTTTGTCGCGCGGTATTTCGCGGGCACGCTCGTTTGACATAGGTCGAGCCGTTCCGGCGCCTGCGCTGCAGGACCGCGAAATGGCCTCGACGAAAATGCCTCATCGGCGCAGTAACAGCCTCCTATACTCCGGCGATCGGCGCGACCACCGGCGTGGCCGCGCAAGCAGGGGACGTGCGGGAATCATGGAAACAGCGCAGGACGATATCGAGGCGCACGACCTGACCATCGCTCGGCCGTCGGCAGGCCGGGACTCGCTCGGCTGATGCCGTCCGCGGGGGCCACGGAAAATTCCGCTGGCGGCGACCGTGCCTCCGCATTGTCCCGGCAACTGAAGCGCGGCTTCCGCTGGCTGCGCTTCGAACCCGAGCTCGAAGCCGCCTATCGCGCGGACCAGTTCCAGGCCAGCCTGCGCTATCTGCGTTTCAGTCTCGCGATCCTGGCCACGCTCGCCCTCGCGGTCATCCAGACCGATCGCTTCGTGATGCCGGAAATCCGGGCGGCGCTGCCCGATGCGGCGCGGCTTGGCGTCATGCTGCCGTTGCTCGGTGTTGGCTTTGCGATGACGTTCCTGCGCGGGGCCGGCATCTGGTATCCGCGCGTGATGGCCATGCTGATGGCGATCGCGTTGATGGGCATCGCCTGGGTCGGGCTGTGGGCCTTCGGCCTCGGGGAGGAGCGGCTCTTCATCCGGCTGCTGGTCGCGACGATCGCCGTGTACTTCGTCGTCGGGCTGCCGTTCCGCTCCGCAGTCGCCATCAACCTCGTCGCGATCGCCTTCTATGTCGCGGCCGCGAGCAGCCACTCGATGCCGGTCACCAGTCTGATCCACAACCTGGCGATGCTGTTCGGTGACCAATGCGATCTGCGCGACTGGCGCGCACAACCTCGAGCGCGCGCGGCGCCGCGCCTGGGTCGATTCGAGCCTGCTCGGCGAGACCGCGCTGCAGGACGGCCTGACCGGCATCCACAATCGCCGGCGCTTCGACGAACACCTGCAGCGGGTGTGGCACCAGGGCGTGCGCGAGCACAAGCCGCTGGCGCTCCTGTTCGCGGATATCGATCATTTCAAGAAATACAATGACCGCTACGGCCACCAGGCGGGCGACGAGGTCATGAAGACGGTCGCCGGCGTTCTCGCGGGCTTTGCGCGCCGCCCGCTCGATCTGGCGGCCCGCTACGGCGGCGAGGAGTTCGCCGTGATCCTGTTCGATACGTCGCGCGATCATGCGGGACGCATCGGCGACGAGATCCTGGAGGCCGTGCGGCAGCTTCGCATTCCCCACGCCGATGCGGGCGCAGCGGGAGTGCTGACGATCAGCATCGGCATCGCCTGCGTCGTGCCGGTCGCGCGGCGCAGTTCCACCGGCTTCGTGCAGCTCGCCGACCAGGCGCTGTATGCGGCGAAGGACGGCGGGCGCAACCGCGCGAGCGTGCTGGAGGAAGAATACGAGCATCTGAAGACCGGCTACTTCCGCCGCCACGTGCTGAAGGGCGGCAACCCGGCCGATCAGTAGATGGCGATCTCGCGCCGGCCGCGCGAATCGCGCGCCGCCCGGAACATGCCCTTCGGTGTTGAATTCGAGCGACAACTCGCCGTGGCTGTCGACGACGATCACGCCGCCGTCGCCGCCGATCTCCTTGAGCTTGCCGTGGATCACGTCCCGCGCGGCCGCCGCGGCCGTGACGCCGGACAGCCGGACGCGCGCGCAGATCTCGTGCGCAACGACCGCGCGGATGAAGAATTCGCCGCTGCCGGTCGCCGACACGGCGCAGGTCGCGTTGTCCGCGTAGGTGCCGGCGCCGATGATCGGCGAATCGCCGATGCGGCCCCAGCGCTTGTTGGTCATGCCACCGGTCGAAGTCGCGGCGGCGAGATTGCCCTGCCGGTCGCGCGCGACGGCGCCGACCGTGCCGAAATAGCCGATGTCCTCTTCCAGTCGCCGCGACACGATCGGCTGCGCTGCGCTTCCTCGAGCTGCTTCCAGCGCCGCTCGGTATAGAAGTAGCTGCCCGGCACCAGCGTCGACGCCCTGCTCGAGCGCGAATTCCTCCGCGCCTTCGCCGGTCAAGCAGCACGTGCGAAGTGCGGTCCATGACCATGCGCGCAAGCTCGATCGGATTGCTTGCACGTGGCGCACGCCGGCGACCGCGCCCGCCTTCTGCGTCGCGCCGTCCATGATCGCAGCATCGAGTTCGTTGATGCCGCGTGGCTGAACACCGAGCCGTGGCCGGCGTTGAAGTAGCGGCGAGTCTTCGAGAATGCGCACGGCGGCGATGGTCGCATCGAGACTGGTGCCGCCCGATCGAGCACCGCATAGCCGGCATCGAGGGCGCGTCCGAGATCCGCGCGGTAGGCGCGCTCGGCTTCCTCGGTCATCGACGAGCGGCTGATCACGCCGGCGCCGCCGTGTATCGCAATCGAGATCATCGGGTCGTCTCCATCGGCGGCGCGGACAGCCGGCGCCAGTGCCAGGCAGGCCCACAGTGCAAGCAGGTAGGGGGCACGCATCCCGGCTATTATCCGCGAAACCGGGGACGGGGGAGAGTCGGCATGAACCAGGCGCTGGCACGCGGTCGGCAGTGATGGTGTCGGCCGCATTGCACCGCATGCGGCGGCAACGACGACGTCCTGCTCGGCACGCTGGAACGCGACCGCGTCGAACTCGTCGCCGAGGCGCAGGAACCAATCGTCGAACTCGCGGTGCGCGAGGGCGACTACGGTCGTCGCGGGCAAGCCGCTGGTGAAGCTCGATGCCGACGCGGTCGAGGCGCGGCTCGCGCAGGCGCGTGCCGACTGCGCTGCAGGCCGAACGGCGTCATGCCGAACTCGTGGCCGGCACGCGCCGGGAGACGGTACGCGAGGCGCGGGCGGTCGTCGCCGGCGCGCGCGCGCGCGCGCGTCCGCCGAGTCGCGCGAGTTCGACCGCATCGAGAAACTCGTCGCGGACAAGATGCTGCCGGCTAACACGCTCGATCGCCAGCGTTCGCTGAAAGACGAGCGCGGCGGCCGACGAACGCGCGGCCGCCGAGCGCCTGTCGGAGCTCGAGCGCGGCAGCCGGTCGGAAGTCGTCGAGCAGGCAGCGGCGGCGCTCGCAGCGGCCGAGGCCGAGGTCGCGGGCCTCGAACTCGTCTCGTCACGGCACACCGTGGAAGCACCTCGCGCCGGCATTGTCGATGCGCTGCCCTATGAACTCGGCGAGCGGCCGCCGAAGGGCGCGCCCGTCGTCGTGCTGCTCGCGGGCGGACTGCCGTTCGCGCGTGTCTTCATCCCGGAATCCCGCCGCGCCTCGGTCGCCGCCGGGACGCCGGCGACCGTGCGCATCGACGGTTCGGATCGCGAGTGGAAGGCTGAGATCCGCTATGTCTCGTCGGAAGCGGCGTTCACGCCGTACTACGCACTGAACTGCGCGCGAGCGCGGCCGCCTGTCGTATCTCGCCGAGGTCGTGCTGACCGAGCCGGAGGCGGCGACGCTGCCGACCGGCATGCCCGTCGAAGTGCGGCTGCCGGTAGCCCGGACCGGGACGTGAGCGTCGCGATCTCTGCGCGCGGCCTCGCGCGGCACTTCGGCCACGTGATCGCTGTCGCGGGCATCGACCTCGACGTGCCGAGCGCAGAGATCTACGGCTTCCTCGGGCCGAACGGCTCCGGCAAATCCACGACGATCCGCATGCTCTGCGGGCTCCTGGTGCCGACCCGCGGCACCGTCACGCGTGCTCGGGCATTCCATGCCGCGCGATTCCGAGATCGCGCCGCAAGCTCGGCTACATGACGCAGCGCTTTTCGCTGTGGGACGATCTGACCGTCAGCGAGAACCTCGAGTTCATGTGCCGCGTCTATGGCCTCGACCGCGCGACGCGCCGCGAACGCATCACCGACCGCCTGCGCAACTACGACCTTGAACCGCTCGCGAAGCAGCGCGCCGGCACCCTCTCGCGGCGGCGCAGCGTCAGCGGCTCGCGCTCGCCGCCGCGACGCTGCACGAACCGGAGCTGCTGCTGCTCGATGAGCCGACCAGCGCCGTCGACCCGCAGAGCCGGCGCGATTTCTGGGAGAACCTGTTCGCGCTGGTCGCGCGTGGCACGACGATCCTCGTGTCCACCCACTACATGGACGAGGCCGAGCGCTGCCACCGACTCGCGATCCTGGACCGCGGCCGCATTGCGGCTGAAGGAGAGCCGAAGAAACTTGCGCGAGACATCGACGCGACCGTGATCGAGATCGGCGACGCCGATTTCGTCAGCGCGCGCCGCGCGCTGGCAGCGATACCGGCGGTCAGGAGCGTCGCGCAGCTCGGCAATCGCCTGCGCGTGCTGATGCCACGCGACGCCGTCGAACCGGAACGACAGCTCAAGGCGGCGCTCGCACCGGAGAATGCCGCAGCGAGCGTGGAGCGGGTCGGCGCCTCGCTCGAGGACGTGTTCGTCGCGGCGACGCGCCTGCGCAATGGCGCGAGCGCGGCCGCGGAGCGCGCCGCATGAAATGGCTCGCGCGCCTGCTCGCGGTCGCGACCAAGGAAGTGCGCCAGCTCTCGCGCGATCGCATTACGATCGGACTGATTGTCGGCATTCCGACCATCCAGCTGCTGCTGTTCGGATACGCGATCAACTTCGACGTGCGCGGCGTCAGCGCAGCCGTGCTCGACCAGTCGCAGACATCGCTTTCTCGCCGCCTGCTCGGCGACCTCGGCGCGACGCAGGTGCTCGGTGAATTGCGACAGGCGGTCAGCGAGCGCGAATTGCGGGAGCTGATCCAGAAGGGCGAGGCCAACGTCGGCATCGTGATCGCGCCGGACATCGAGCGACGGATGGCGGACGGCAACCGCGCGGTGATGCAAATCCTGGTGGACGGCAGCCAGCCCGCGCTCGAGAACGTCGCTCAGGGTCTGGGCGCGATGCCGCTGCTGCAGCGGCGCGGCACGGCGGTTGCGGCGCGGCCGGTCGAAATTCTGGTCGCCTACAACCCGGACAAGCGCACGGCGGTGCAGATCGTGCCCGCGCTCTGCGGCGTCATCCTGACCATGACCATGGTGATCTTCACCGCGAGCGCGATCGTGCGCGAACGCGAGCGCGGAAACCTCGAGCTCTTGATCACGACGCCGGTGTCGCCGGGTGAGTTGATGGCGGGCAAGCTGCTGCCCTACGTCGTGATCGGTCTTATCCAGACGACGCTGGTCCTGGTGCTCGGCTACTGGCTGTTCGACGTGCCGGTCGCCGGCAGCCTGATCGATCTTTACCTCGGGGCCCTGCTTTTCATCGCGGCCTCGCTGTCGCTCGGGCTCTTCATCTCGACGCTTGCGCAGACCCAGTTCCAGGCGATGCAAATGGCGATCGTGACCATGCTGCCGTCGATCCTGATGTCGGGCTTCATGTTTCCCTTCGAGGGCATGCCCCCGGTCGCAAAGGCGATCGCCCAGGTGTTGCCGCTGACGCACTTCAACGAGATCATCCGGGGCATCGTGCTCAGGGGCGCGGCGCTTGGCGACATGCGCCTGGAACTCGCCAAGCTCGCGATTTTCCTGACGGTAATGCTCACCCTGGCCATGGCCCGGTTCCGCAAGAGGCTGGACTGATCGCGCTGCCCGCGAGGCCGGTTTTGCCGGGAAATGGTGCCGCCGTGGCGAGCGTGATATCCTGCCGGCCGATCGTCGTCGTTAGCCCTGCATTATCAAGCGCTTGTCAGCGCTTCTTGCCGGGCCTCGCTGCCGATCAAGGTGACAGGACCCGCTGTTCGATGATTCGCCCTAGCAGAGCTTTTGCCCGCCAGACGATCCCGACCGTGTTTCCTGCCGTGTAAAGAATGGCCGCAACCGACCATCGAAAGATGGCCGCGCACGGTCTTGTCCTACTGAAAGTGAGAGATTCGAGTCATGAAGATTTATGTTGGAAACCTGCCTTTCTCGGCGACCGAAGCCCAGGTGCGCGACTTGTTCGCGCAGCACGGCGCGGTCGAATCCGTGGCGCTACCGGCTGATCGCGAGACCGGCCGTCCGCGCGGTTTCGGCTTCGTTGAAATGCCGCAGGCCGAGGCGACCAAGGCAATCGAAGCGCTGAATGGCTTTTCGATGGGCGGCCGTCAGCTGCGCGTCAACGAAGCGCAGGATCGTCCCCGCGGCGCCGGCGGCGGTGGCCGTCCGGGTGGCGGTGGTCGTCCGGGCGGCGGCGGTGGCTTCCGTTCGGGTGGCGGCGGCGGCGGTGGTGGTGGTGGTGGTGGCGGCGGTCGCTGGTAAGCGTTCGCTTTTCTCTACTGCTGATGGAAGGCCCGCTTCGGCGGGCCTTTCTTTTTTAAGAGGGGTCGCATCCCTTTCAAAGGGGACGCACCCCTTTGAAAGGGATGCGACCCCTTTTATGTCCCTTCCTTTGAAAGGGATGCGACCCCTTTTATGTCCCTTCCTTTGAAAGGGATGCGACCCCTTTTATGTCCCTTCTGCCGCCTGCGGTGCATCCGATCGCTTCACCGCGCCGTACTTGCCTTGTAGCAAACGAAGCACGCGGGGGACCGACCGCCGGTCGATCCCCGGTGAATCCATACAAGCGGCAGACAGGAGAAGGACAGATGAATACCGGACCCATCCTGCGCAGGGGACTGATGGTCGCCCTTGGCGCAATCTCGGCGATCGGAATCGGGCCGGCGGTGCTCGCCTCGAATCACAGCGATGCACCGCTGATCAAGCAGGACCCCCAGGCAAACCTGACGGATGTCTATGCGTTCATCGGCACGCAGTACGACAACCCGTCGATCAAGGTATTGAACGTCAGCATGAGCTTCCGGCCGTTCTCGGAGCCGGGCGACGGTGCGCAGTACGAGCGCTTTGCCGACGACGCGCGCTACAGCATCCACATCACCGACCCGGTGAGCGGCGCGACCCGGCTGCGCTACGACTTCACGTTTTCGCCGGTCAATGCCGGCTACAAGAACCGGAATACGATCCTCTCGTACGGCCTCGGCACCGAAGTCGGTCCGATTGTCGCCGTCGGGGACGCACGCCAGAACTTCACGCAAACCTACAAGGTCGTGAAAGTCTCGGGCGGCCAATCGGTCCGGATCGGAAACAGTCTGCTGGTGCCGCCGCCGAACGTCGGCAACCGGGTCACCCAGGCGTACAACGACGCCGACGGCAAGGCCGTATCCGGCGCCGCCAGCCTGGGCGACCTCGACGTGTATACGCGCTCGACGATCTACAGCCTGCCGTCCGGCGAGTCGGTCTGGGCCGGCCCTGCGCGACGACAGCTTCTTCTCGGATATCCCGGGCGTCTTCGACCTGCTGAACGTGCGCATCCTCGACAACAACGGCAACCTGTCGGACGGCCTTGGCCAGGACGACAACGGCGTCGACGGCTTCAAGGGCTTCAACGTGCTGTCGGTGGCGATGCAGATCCCGCTTTCCGCGCTCGATGAACTCGCAATACCGGCGCATTACGACTCCGTGTTCTTCGGCCAGCAGACCGGTGTCGGCGTTTACGCATCCGTGAGCCGGCCGCGCATCACGGTGCGCAAGAGCGACGGCACCAAGGTGCTGGCGGGCGGCTGGGCGCAGGTGTCGCGCCTCGGCAATCCGCTGTTCACCGAGGGCCTCGTCGCGTTCGCGGACAAGGATCGCTTCAACCGTACGCCGGCGACCCAGGACGCGCAGTTCGCCAAGTACGCGCGGAACCCCGAACTCGCGACGCTGATCAACACCGTCTACGGGACCAGCTTCGTCGCGACGGGCCGGACGGATCTCAAAAAGATCTTCATTCCCGAAGTCCTCAAGGTCGCGACGACGACCGACGCGGTGCGCGTGGCGGGCCAGACCGGCTTCAATCGGCTCGGATTCATCGGCGGCGATACGACCAATGGCGTGTCGGGCGGTTGGCCGAACGGCCGCCGCTTCGGCGATGACGTGGTCGATATCGCGTTGACCGCAATCGCGAGCGGCCCGGCCTATTCGACGATCACGGTCGTCGGCGACAACATCGCCTCGAACGACATCGCGTATCACCAGGTCCTCCCGTACCTGGCGACACCGCATTCCGGCACGAACAACCGCAAGGACCCGGCTCCCTGAGGATAGCAACGTGCGGATTGCAGTCATCGTCCTGGTTGCGCTGGCCACCGCCAGCGCGCGGCACTTGGCGTCGCTGCGAACGTGGCAGTCAGCGAGGAGCCGCCTGGTGGCTCGCCGACCGGCGCTCCGACCGGCCCCGTGCTGTATGTCGCCGCGCTCGCGCGCACTTGAAGGCACTTGAAGGGGAAGCACCCCCTTTCCTTTTGGTCGTGCCGGGTCGTAGCTTCGTAGTCTGATGGAGGCTGCGAAACTACGACCCGGCACGCTTCGTGGATTTCCGCCGATCGCGCGGCGGTCGGCGCAGCTCCTGATTCTCGGCAGCATGCCGGGCGTCGCCTCGCTCGAGGCCTGCGAGTACTACGCGCATCCGCGCAATCTCTTCTGGCCGATCATGGCCGAAATCCTCGGCTTCGATCGCGACGCGAGCTATGCGCGCCGCACGGCGGCGCTCGTCCGGGCGCAGATCGCGCTCTGGGACGTCTTGGAAAGCTGCGTCCGCCCCGGCAGCCTGGACTCGGCGATCCGGAGCGACTCGATCGTCGCAAATGATTTCGCGGCTTTCCTCGACGCGCATCCCCGCATCGCGCGCGTCTGCTTCAACGGGCGCAAGGCAGAGGCTGCATGGCGCCGTCACGTGGCCGCGCATCTCGGGGCCCGCGGCAAGCTCGACTGCCGGCTGCTGCCATCGACCAGCCCGGCGCACGCCGGGATGAGTTATCGTCGCAAGCTGCGGGTCTGGCGGAGCGCCATCGCGTGTTGAATCGCAGGGAGTTGCTGCAGGGTTTCGGCGCGGGCGCGTTGCTCGGCGGTCTGCGCGTGGCCTGGGGCGCGACGACGACGGCGCCCGACGTGCTCGTGATCGGCGCCGGCGGCGCCGGACTCACTGCCGCGCGCGAACTCGCGAATTCCGGACTCTCCGTGCTCGTGCTCGAGGCGCGCGAGCGCATCGGCGGGCGCGCGCATACCGACACGAGCCTCGGAATCCCCTGGGACCGCGGCTGTTCCTGGTTGCATTCGCCGAACGTGAATCCCTGGGTTGCGCATGCCCGCAGCAACGATTTCGAATTGCTCGAAGACCGCTTTCCACGCCACGTCTACGACGGCCAGCGCCGCCTGGACGACACGGAGACCGCCGGTTATCGCGCGGTCGAGGAACGCATGCAGCGCGAGTTGGATGAAGCAGCGCGCCGCGGGCTCGACATCCCGGCCGCGGCTGCCTTCACGCAGGCGACGCTCGCGGATCCGTGGTACCCGATGGCCGAAACGGGCCTGACCGGCTGGGAAGGCATCGAGCCCGCCAATTTCTCGGCGCTCGATTCCGGGCAATATGTGGAGGACGGCGCGGACCTGATGATTCCACGCGGCTACGGCGCGCTGCTCGCGCGTTACGCGAAGGACGTGGACGTGCGCCTCGGCACGCCGGTCTCGCGCATCCGCTGGAACGCGCGCGGCGTTTCGGCGGAAACGCAAGCAGGCGAGGTCGGCGCGCGTGTCGCGATCGTCGCGCTGCCGTCCGCCGTCATTGCGGATGGCGCTGTGATCTTCATGCCGCACCTGCCGGTCGAAGTGCTGCAGGCACATCATGACCTGCCGCTCGGCCTGCTCGACAAGGTGGCGCTGAAATTCAAGCGCAACGTGTTTCCGTCGGAGCGGACGGAATTCCTGCAGCTGCGACGAAGCGACGGGCGTTCCATCAACTATCTGACGCGGCATTGGGACAGCAATGTCTGCGTCGGCTTCCTTGGCGGCCGCTTCGCGCACGAACTGGAGGCGGCGGGCGAGGAGGCGGCCATCGACCATGCGCTCACCGAACTGGTCACGATGCTCGGCGGCGACGTGCGCAAGCATTTCGACCGCGGCCTCGCGACCGCTTGGGCATTGGATCCGCACGCGCGCGGTTCCTATTCGCACTGCCTGCCCGGCCGCTATGGAGCGCGCGCGGTGCTGACGCGCCCGGTCGGCGGGCGTCTCGTGTTCGCGGGCGAACACACGGAGCAATCGGCCTACGGCACGCTGCATGGCGCCTATCTGTCGGGCGTTCGCGCGGCGGCTGAGGCAAAGCGTCTGCTAGGGAGGGCCACATGAGTTTCGTGCTGTACGACTATCTGTCGTCGGGCAATGGCTACAAGTGCCGGCTGGTGCTGAAGGCGCTCGGCATGCCGTATCAGCCCGTCCTGCTCGACATCGTCAAGGGCGAGACGCGCACGCCGGAGTTTCTCGCGATCAACCCGAACGGCAAGATCCCGGTGCTGGTCGTGCAGGGCCGCGGGCCGATCGCCGAGAGCCATGCGATCATTGCGTATCTCGCCGAAGGCTCGGCGCTGATCCCGGCCGACCCGTACGAGCGCGCGCTGATGTGGCAATGGATGTGCTTCGAGCAGTACCAGCTCGAGCCCGGCGTCGCGACGCTGCGCTTCTGGCTGAAGTCGCTGAAGCAGACGCCGCAGGAACTCGGCGAGCGCCACACGGAGCGCTACAAGCGCGGCGCGGACGCGCTGGCCGTGCTCGAGCGCGGACTCGCGCACCGCCAGTGGCTTGCCTCCGCTGCGCCGTCACTCGCGGACATCGCGCTCTTCGCCTATACGCACGTTGCGGACGACGCGGGCTACCGGCTGTCGAACTATCCCGCGATCAGCGCCTGGATCGCGCGCTTCAAGGCGCTCTCCTGGTACGCACCGATCACCGAGCCTTGAAGGAGCCGATGCAATGGACCCGAACGACACCGCGACCATGGCGGCGCCTGAAGGAGCCGACGCTATGGACCCAGACGCCGCCGCCCGCATGGTGGCGCTGCTCGAGCAGATCCGCGACAACCAGGCGGCGGCGCTCGCGATGCAGAAGGACCAATACGAGCTGGTCCGCCGCCAGGTGGAGCGGACCGAGCGCATCCAGGACCGCGCGGAGGACCTCCAGGCGCGCGGCATGGGCATCATGAACACGGCGCGGCGCTCGCTCGCATTCGTGCTGCCGGTCGTGATCGTGCTGATCATCTACTTGACCTGGCTGATCTTCCGGTAGCCGCGTGGGTCCCTCGCGCCGCGAGGCGTTCCGCTTCTGGCTGAAGCTCGGATTCATTTCGTTCGGCGGGCCGGCCGGGCAGATCGCGATCATGCACCGCGAGGTCGTCGAGCGACGCCGCTGGATCGACGACGGACCGTTCATGCAGGCGCTCAACTTCTGCATGCTGCTGCCGGGACCTGAGGCGCTGCAGCTCGCAATCTGGCTGGGATGGCGGATGCACGGCGTCGCCGGCGGCATTGTCGCGGGACTCTGTTTCATCCTGCCGGCGATGGCCCTGCTGATGGTGCTGTCCTTTTTTTATGCGATACACGGCTCCGTGCCGCTGGTCGCGGCCGCGATGACGGGCCTGCAGGCGACCGTGATCGCGCTGATTGCGCAGGCGCTGCTGCGCCTCGCGCGGCGCGCGCTGACACACCCGCTGCACTGGCTGCTCGCGGTGGCCGCGCTGGTGCTGATGGTCGGGCGCATCGCGCCTTTTCCGCTCGTGCTCGCGGGCGCGGCGCTCGCCGGCGCGCTCGTGAGCCGCGGCGGCGATGCACCGATTCCCCGCGCGCGACGGCGTTTCCGTGGCGGACCCTGGTCGTGGGATTCGTACTCTGGGCGCTGCCGGCGCTGATCGTCCTCGCTCTCGCCGGGCCGGATTCGCTGTTTGCCGATATCTATCGGTTCTTCACGACCGCCGCGCTGATCACTTTCGGCGGCGCCTATGCCGTGCTCGCCTGGGTGAGCCAGCAAGTCGTCGAAGTGCACGGTTGGCTGACGCAGGCGCAAACCGTCGCGGGACTCGCGCTGGCCGAAACGACGCCGGGACCGCTTATCATCGTGCTGCAGTTCATCGGCTTCATGACCGGCTGGAATGCCGCCGCCAGCGCCGATGCAGCCGCGACCGCAACCACCGCGGCATTGCTTGCTTCCTGGGCGACCTTTCTGCCGTCATTCGTATTCATCCTGGTCGGCGCGCCCTATGTGGAGCGGCTGTCCTCGAACCGGCGCCTCGCGGGCGCGCTTGCCGGTGTCACCGCAGCCGTGGTCGGCGTCATCGGCAGCCTGGCAATTGTGTTCGGGCGGGGCGTACTGTTTCCGGAAGGCCTCGGAGCACCGGTCTGGAGCGCCATTGCGATCGCCGTGCTCGCGCTCGTCGTGCTCGAGCGGACCCGCGTGGACATCCTGTGGGTGATTGCGGGCGGTGCGCTCGCGGGGCTCCTGCTCGGCATGGCCTGAGGCCGCGCAGCCGTGTTAGTTTCCTGCGCATGAAATACCTGCACACGATGGTGCGCGTCAGCGATCTCGAGCAGTCGCTGCGTTTCTACCGCGACCTGCTGGGACTCGAGGAGCTGCGGCGCATCGACAACGAGCGCGGCCGCTTCACGCTGGTGTTCCTTGCCGCGCCCGGCAACCCCGACGCACAGATCGAGCTGACCTTCAACTGGGACCCGGAGCCCTACACGATGGGCCGCGCGTTCGGACATCTCGCGTACCAGGTGGACGACATCTACGCGCTCTGCGCGAAGCTCGCAGCCGCGGGCGTCACCATCAACCGCCCGCCACGCGACGGTCACATGGCCTTCGTTCGCTCACCGGACAATGTCTCGATCGAGCTGCTGCAGAAGGGCGCCGCCCTTCCACCCGCCGAGCCGTGGTCTTCGATGCCGAATACCGGCGCCTGGTAAAAGGGGTCGCATCCCCTTTCAACGGACAAACGGCTCATCACAAAAAAAGTCTGAAAGGGGATGCGACCCCTCTTACCCGGCGATATAGCGGCGCAGGTCCTCGATTTCGTGTCGTTGCTCGTCAATCACCGCCTTGACACAGTCACCGATAGAAATTACGCCGACGAGCTCGCCGTCCTCGACGACGGGCAGGTGCCGGATGCGCTTGTCGGTCATCAGCATCATGCAGTCATTGACCGTGTGATGTGGCCCGACGGAGATGACCGGCGCGCTCATGATCGTCCGCACCTCGGTCTCCGTGGACTTGCGACCCATCAACACGACCTTGCGCGCGTAATCGCGCTCCGAGACGATTCCGGCCAACCGGCCATCGATCAGAACAGGCAGAGCGCCGATGTAATGCTCGGCCATGCGCTCGATCGCGGTGCGCACGGGATCTCCCGCATCGACCGTCACGACTCCCGGTGCCTTGCCATCCAGTAACTGGCGAACGGTGCGCATCGCAGGCCCTCCGGAGCGGCTTATTCCGGCATCTTACGCCCGCGGGCGCGGATGACAACGGTTGCGGATTCAGGCTTCCGGACGGGCGCGCCAGGCCGCGAGAATCTCTGCCTCGCGTTCGGGCGTGAAGCCCGAGCGCAGTGTGGCCTTGCGTTCCGCCGGACGCGTCTCGTGCCAGGCCAGCGTGTCGCGCACGATCTCTTCGAGCGGGCGCGATTTCAGGCCCTGCGCCAGTGAGTGTGAAATTCCGGTCAATGACGCGCCGGCCTCGACGCCACGCATCGGACCCCAGGGCGCGAAATTCATCTCCTCGGGTTTCATGTGGGCGGCGAGAAAGTCCTCATCGATCCAGGTGATCTTCGTGTCGCCGCCCGTGACCTTGAGACAGGTATCGATCAGCTCTCCCATCGTGATGTCACCCGGCGGCGTCACCGCGTTGAAATCGCCGCTCACGCGCCGGTCGATGAGCCCCTGCATGAACGCGACGAGATCGCGCACGTCGACGATCTGGATCGGGTCCGCGGACGTGCCCGGCACGGCCATGTCGCCGCCTTTCGCGACGCGCACAGGCCAGTAGGTGAAGCGATCGGTCGGGTCGAGCGGGCCGACGATGTAGCCCGGGCGCACGATCGAGCAGCGCTCGCCGTAGCCATCGCGGACATATTTTTCGCAGAGAGCCTTCATCGGCCCGTAGGTTTCGTTCGTGATTTCTTCCTGGTCCGGATTCTCGAGCACGCCGGTCGGCGAGCCGATGTCGTTCGGCTTCTCGAAGCCCGCATACGCCGAGATGCTCGAGATGTAGAGGCAGTAGCCCGTGTTCGGGGCGAGCAGGTCCACGGACATCTTCTCGAACTTCGGGATGTAGCCGGTATCGTCGACGACGACATCCCATTTGCGGCCCTTCAGCGAATCGAGCTGACCCTTGCGGTCGCCGATCAGCGTCTCGACGTTCGGGACGCCGTCGGGATCGCGCTTCCCGCGATTGAAGTGCGTGACCTTCCAGCCGCGCGCGAGCGCATGCTCGGTCAGGTGCGGGCCGATGAAGCCGGTGCCGCCCAGGATCAGCAGCGTGCGCGCCGGCGCGGACTGGGCCGCGAGCCGTCCCGCGGCGAGCGCGAGTGCGGTGCCGGCGCTGGCCTTGATGATGTCGCGACGATTCATGTTGTCTCCAGGGTCAGCGGGCGCCGGCCGGCGCAAAACGCGCGAGCCAGTCCCGGGTTTCGCGGTACCAGAACAGCGAGTTCTGGCGCTTCAGGATCCAGTGGTTCTCGTCCGGAAAATAGACCAGGCGGCTCTCGACGCCCCGGTTCTGCAGGGTCTGGAACAGCTCCATGCCGTTATTGAATGGAACGCGCATGTCGAGCTGGCCGTGGAACACGAGCGTCGGCGTCTTGAAATTCGCGGCACTCGTGTGTGGCGAATAGCGCGCGAATTCCTCGGGTCGTTGCCAGGCCTCGAAGAACCGGCGCTTGACCGCGCCGTAGTCCGCGCCGTACTGCGTCTGGTCGTTGTAGACGGCGGCGTGCGCGATCAGCGTCTTGAACGGGTGTTCGCGGCCGAGCAGCGTCGCCGCGAGAAAGCCGCCATAGCTGCCGCCGCCCGCGGCCATGCGCGAGGCGTCGATCCAGGGTTTCTCGGCGAACCACTCTGCCGCGCGGATCGTGTCCTGATAGGGCTTCGTGATGCGGTCCGGGTTGATCGAGTCGGTGAAGGCCTGGCCGAAGCCGCTCGATCCGTGGAAATTGTGCCAGGCTGCGACATAGCCCCAGCCCGCGAATACCTGCGCATTCCAGCGAAACGTCCACGCGTCGGCAACGCCGTTGTGCGGGCCGCCGTGCAGGATCAGGTACAGCGGATATTTCTTCGACGGATCGAAGTCCGGCGGAAAGATCACCCACATCTGGATGTCGGCTCCGCCGGTGCCCCTGAACGTGACGCTTTCGACCTTGCCGAATTTCATCGCGGCGAGCAGTGCATCGTTCTGCGTCGAGAGCTTCGTTGCGGCGCCGTCCTTCAACGACACCTTGACGAGCGTCGGCGGTTCGCTGAAAGACTGGCGGATCGCGACCAGCGTTGCAGGCCGGCCCGCGAGCGCAAGAGCCGAGTAGCTCGAAGCGACAGTCACCGGCGCGTGCGTGCCTTTCGCGACGTCGATACGATGGATGCGAACGGTGCCGGCATCGTCCACCGCGGCCAGCAGTTGCTTCGAGTCCGGCGACCACGACAGGTCATTCAGAGAACGATCCCATTCCGCGGCGAGCCGGCGACGCGCGTCATTGCCGCGGTCGATGAGCCAGGCCTGATAGTTTTCGCCGTAGAAGCCTTTGATTGTCTGGCGCGAGTAGAGCAGGTAGCGACCGTCCGGGCTGTACTTCGGCTCCTCGTCGTCGGCCACATTGTCGGTCGTGAGATTCCGGGCCTTGTCGCCCGCCGCCGGCACCACGAACACGTCGTTGTTGCCGTCGACGCCGGTCTTGTCACTATCGGCGACGAAGGCAATCTTCGCGGCCGTCCGGCGAGATGTCGTAGTGATCGGCGTTGGTTTCGCGGCGCGAGAGTTCGAGGCCCGTCTCCGAGCGTGATCGCCGAGGGAGTGCCGCCCTCGCGCGCGATCGAGTAGAGGTGCGACTGGCGGTCGTCGACGAAATGATCCCACCAGGTGACCGGCGTGCGGTCCCAGGCCATCGCCTTCATCTTCGATTCGTCGCGCAGTTTCATGCGCTCGGCGGTCTTTGCCCAATCCGTTTCGTCCGGCCAGACCCGCGAAATGAAGGCGATACGCGTGGAATCCGGAAACCATTTCGGCGTCGCGACGCCTGTCGGCACGTCGCCGACGCGCGTTGCCTCGCCGCCGTCCGCGGCGATGACATAGAGCTGCGACTGCTTGTCCTCGCCCCGTTTCGCGACGAAGGCGATCCATTTGCCGTCCGGGCTCCAGGCGGGCTCCGATTCATTGCCGGCTTGCTGGTCAGTCGTCGCGGCTCGCCGCCCGCGGTTGCGACGACATAGAGATCCGCGTCGCCCTGGTCGTTCTTTTCGTCGTAGGCCGTGACGGCGTATACCGCCTGACGGCCGTCAGGCGAAATCGCCGGGTTGCCGATGCGCTTCAACTGCCACATCGTCTCGGCGGTCAGGGCCGACGGCGTATCGGCTGCCGCGATGGCGGACGACAGGACGATGGCGGCTGCCAGCCAGCGTGCGGCGTGCGACATCTGAGACTCCCCGGTGCCGCCTGTGGCGGCTTGTTTGGTGGCCAGTGATTCTGCCGGTCACTGACGCGTGCTGGCAAACCCGATTCGGCGCAGGAACCGCTCGTTGCGCCGCAATCGCGTTTGGCGGACAGTGTCGTCATGCGGGATCTGGGGGAATTGAAGGATCGATTGCGCGAATTCGTCGCCGAGCGCGACTGGGAACGGTTCCACAGCCCCAAGAACCTTGCGATGGCGCTGTCGGTCGAAGCTTCGGAACTGGTCGAGCTGTTCCAGTGGCTGACGGAAGAGCAAAGCGCCGCGCCCGACGAGGAGTTGCGTCGTCGCGCCGCCGAAGAACTCGCGGACGTTCTCTGGTTTCTGGTGCGCATCGCCGATGTGCTCGACATCGACGTGCTGAAAGCGGCCGAAACGAAGTTCAGGCAGAAACGCCGAGAAATATCCGGCCGAGCGCGTGCGCGGGCAGGCGCGCAAGTACGACGAGTACTGAGCCGAACTCAGTTCTTGCCGGCGATCATTTTTTCGAAGCGGGCGCGCGGCGGCTCGGTGGATGCGGGCGCAACCGTTGCCGGAGCCGGCGTCGCGGGCTGGCGCTCGAGGAACCAGTGCGTCGCGCCCTGTTCCTTCGGCCCGATGAAGTGGAACCAGCGATGCTCGATGCGATCCGCCGCGATGAACCGGATCTCGCCCTGGTGCACGTGACCGTCGTGCTTCGGATCGAAACCGGTGCCGCCGTCGAATTCGAGCTCCAGCAGGTCGGCCGTCGATTCGTCGCCGAGCTTGTACGCCGGTTGATTGCCGGCGCCGCAGTAATGCGTCGCCCGCAGCTTGCCGTCGGCGAGGTAGTAGACGGTCACCATCTCGAAGCTCTGGCCCGGGTTCTGGTATTCGATCACGGCCTTGCCGCCGCTCACGACTTCATAGCGCACCGTCACCGGCGGACCGGCGAGCGGGTCTTCCATCCGGCCGCTCCAGCTGCCGGCAAGCGACTTAATCCGCTCGTACACCGCCGCATCGGCGGGGGTGTCGGCTTGCGCCGGTATCCAGGCGGCGAACGCCAGGGCGACCGACAGGAATGTGCGCGAGTACTTGGGCATGGCCGGCTCCTTGATGCACCATGATATAGCGGCGGCCAGGCGGGGGGCAGGTATGACGAAAACGAAACAGCGCGCGGACGCGGACGCGGATGCGGCGCGGCTGCGGCGCATGTACATCGATTGCCGTTTTGGCCAGATGCACCTGACGACCGCCTATCCGCCGAGCGGCGGATTCGACGAGCGGACGCCGCTCGTATTCCTGCATGCCGATGGCGGCACCGGCGCGGATTTCAACCGCTGCGCCGCATTGCTCGGCATCGACCGCTCCGTGTATGCGCCCGACCTGCCGGGCAGTGGCGCCTCCGACGCGGACGGAGGTCGCGCGACCATCGCCGACCACGCGGGCTCGATCGCCGACCTGATCGACCAGCTGCGATTGAAGGCGGTGGACCTGGTCGGCTTCGGGCGTGGCGCGTCGATCGCCTTCGAACTCGCGGCGGTGCGCCCGCAGGCCGTGCGCCGCCTGGTCGTTGCCGGCCGTTCGGCCGACGTCGCCACTTCGCAGCCGATGCTGCAGCTCGACATGGATGCCGGCGCCTTCAGGGAAGGATCCGTGGAGCCCGTCGTCGCGGAAATTCGCGGCTTCCTCGACCGCCACTAGGCCGCGAGCGCGCGCCGCTGCCGGCCGGTCGCAGCGAGCGCGATCAGCACCGCGCCGATCAGCGGCAGCGTCGCGACATTGAGCTGCCGCCACCCGATCGTCGCGAGCGCGAGTCCCGCCATCAGCGACGCCACCGCCTGCGCGCCGAAAACCAGGAAGTCGTTCAGCGTCTGCGCCCGGATCCGTTCCGCCGGCCGGTAGGTGCGGGTCAGCATCGTCGTCGCCGCGATGAACATGAAATTCCAGCCGAGGCCGAGCAGTGACAGCGCCCAGCAGATAGTGCAGCACCGCGTGGCCGGCAAATATTGCGATTGCGATGCAGGCGCCGATCACGAGCGCACCCGTCGCGATGATTGGACGCTCGCCAACGCGTGCGATCAGCATGCCCGTCACGAGCGAGGGCAGGTACATCCCGAGCAGGTGGAACTGGATGACACGCGCAGTCGCGACTTCGTTATGACCGTCGACGACGTGCATGCTGACCGGCGTCGCCGTCATGATGAAGCTCATCACCGCATACGAAACGAGCGCCGCAAGCACCGCGACCCGAAATGCCGGTTGCGCCGCGATCACTGCGAGCCGGCGCGGCGGGCCCGGGTCGGACTGCGGCGACGGCGCCGAGTCCGCGAGTCGCGCAAGAATGAGCGCGGCGACGAGATACAGCAGGCTCGAGGCGAAGAACGATCCGGCGTAGCGCACGTTGCCGACCAGATCCGCCGTGCGCACCGCGAGTTCGGGACCGAGCCACGCAGCGACGAGCGACCCGCTCATGACGATTGCGATCGCACGGCTCGAATGGGCCGGCTCGACGTATTCGACCGACGCGAACCGGTACTGCATGACGACGGCGCTGTTGGCGCCGAGCAGTGCGGCGCCGGCGCAGAAACCGATGAAATGGCCGCCCACGATGGCGGCACCCGCCACGATGCAGCCGATGGCCGCCACGAGTGCGCTGCCGGCGAACACGACGCGCCGGCCGAAGCGGCGTATCAGGGCCCCGGCCGGCAGAACGCTGGCAGCGACTCCCACGATCAGCACGGATACCGGCAGAGTCGCGAGCGTCGGCGTGGGCGCCAGGCCCGAGCCGATGATTCCTCCCAGCAGGAAGAAGAGAAAGCTGCCGGACATGCAAAGCGACTGGGTCGCGGCCAGCATCCAGACCGGTTGCATGGGCCGACATGGTACGACATAATCAAGAACTTACGCGTACGTCTGGCATCGGCGTCCGAGGTCGGGGCAATATATGGCCCATGGGGGATCAGGATCACGATAAGAAAAGCGACGACGGAATAGTCGCCGAAGACCTCACTCAGTACGTTGAATTCATCGAACTGCCGACTTCGAACCGGTTGATGGACGCGCCCGAATGGGAGATGGCGCCCGTTGTCGAACTCGAAGAAGCGCCGATCCTGATCGAGGAAGAGAACGAGGAGATTTCGGATCCCGACGCGATGGGCGTGGTCGAGGACGTCGAACTCTTCACGGATACGCAGTTCGACATCGGACGGCATCTGTCGTCCGGCGAGCTGCTGCCGCATAACCCGTCCGAACTCGCCGCCGAGCGCGCGCGCTGGCAGAGGCGTGTCGACCGGTTGCTGATGGGCCTCAAGGAACGCGACCAGCAGATTGCCGAGCGCGATCGCATCATCGAGGACCTCAACGCGAAGCTGGCGACCCGCACGCTCGAGCGCGAAGGGCTCGAGGCCGGACTCGGCGACGTCGGCAACCCGCTCGATGCCGCGCTGTCGGCCGCTACGCAGGCGGAAGAGCCGAACTTATCGATCGACATGACCGGCGAGCTCCCGGCGCTCGAGATTCGCGCGACACCGGCGCCCGCGATCGAAACCAGCCCGCGCGTGCGCCGCTACCTGATCGGCATCGATCTCGTCGGCCAGGTGCACGAAGTGACGCGCCATCGCGTCAACATCGGGCGCACCCAGGACAATGACCTGCGCATCGTCGATCCGACCGTCAGCCGACTGCACGCGATGCTGTCGCTGCGCGGCGGCGAGGCGATGCTGGTCGATGCGAACAGCCGCAACGGGGTATTCGTGAACGGCATCCAGGTGCGCTACGCGAAGCTCGAGGACGGCGACCTCGTGACCTTCGGCACGGTGCGCTACCGTTTTCGCGTCGGCAGCAACGCGACGGCCGCCGCCTACGTCGCCTGAGGCGGAATCCGGCTGATCGGCCTGAGCGCAACCAGCGCCACCAGGCACAGCACCAGCAGCACGATCGACAACGGCACGGGCGAATGCTCGGTGAATGCCGCGACGACCTGCGTCGCGGTCGCGGCCGTCACGAGCTGCATGAATCCGAACAGGCCTGACGCCGTGCCGGCGATCGCCGGCACGCGCGAGATCGCGCCGATCGTGGAGGAAGGCGCCGCAATCGCGTTTGCGAATCCGATCAGCATGCCGGGCACGAACAGGGTGAGCGGATGCCAGACGCCGGCGACCGCGAACGCGGCCATTGATCCGGCTCCGGCCAGAGCGATGATCGCGCCGCTTCGGATCATGCGCTGGCCGCCCATGCGGTTTGAATAGCGCGCCGCGACGATGAATCCGGCGAAAGACGCCAGCGCCGGGAAGAAGAGCAGCAGCCCGAAATGCGTCGGCGACACGCCGAGCACGTCGATCGCGACATACGGCGCGCCCGTCACGAACGTGTAGATCATGCTGACCATGCACGATCCGAACACGAGGTAGGCGAGGTACTCGCGCGAGGCGAGCAGCCGCCGATAATTCGACCAGAATCGGAGCGAGGGCCCGGCCGACGGATCGGCCGGCCGCGTCTCGCGCAGGTTCCGGGCCGCGAACAGCAGCACGACGCAGCCGAGCAGTCCCGACAGCGCGAATACCGCGCGCCAGTCCAGCCATTCGATCGCGAGGCCGCCGAGGGTCGGCGCGAGCATCGGCGCGAGCAGGATCGCCGTCGCGGTCGCCGCCAGCGCGCCCGCGGCCTTCGCCGGACCGAAGTGATCGAGGATCGTCGCCCGCATCACCGACATGGCCGCGCCGCCGCCGAACGCCTGCACGACCCGAGCGACCACCAGCCAGTCGAGCGAGGGTGCGGCGATGCCGGCAAGACTGCCGGCGATGAAGAGCCCGAGCGAGACGAGCACGACGGGGCGACGTCCGAACCGATCGGACAGGGGGGCGATGACGAGATTGCCGCAGGCGATCGCGAGGATCGACAGGCTGATCAGCAGCTGCGCCGCCGCGGCCGACACGCGCATCGCATCGGCGATCGCCGGCAGGGCCGGCAGCAGCACGTGCAGCCCGAAAGTGCCGATGGAGCCGATGACCGCCGAGCCGGCGATCAGCCGGCGGGAAGCGTCGCGTTTCTGCAAGCAAGGATCCCGGTCGTTGCGGCCATCTTGGGGCGTCGCCCGGAGAGCCGCAACCGGGTGGTTCGCGGCTTCTGCTTGACAAATGATTAAACGTTTATTTAAATGTTTAACTATGAACCGGGATCGCGCCGTCACATCGCTCGCCGCCCTTGCGCAGGGCACGCGGCTCGAAGCCTTCCGGCAGCTCGTGCAGGCGGGGCCCGAAGGGCTTGCGGCAGGCGTCCTCGCGGAACGGCTCGGCACTTCGCCGCCCGCGCTGTCCTTCCACCTGCGCGGTCTCGCCCAGGCGGGACTCGTGCGTTCGCGCCAGCAGGGCCGGTTCATCTATTACATGGCGGCTTACGACGTGATGCAGTCGCTGGTCGATTTCCTCACCGAGAACTGCTGCAGCGGCTCGGCCTGCGCACCGGCGCGGGCGCCGCGCAGGCCCAACAGGAGAACCGCATGAAACGCTTTCATGTTCACATCGCCGTCGATGATCTCGCCGGCAGCAAGGCTTTCTACACCCGGCTCTTTGGCGCGGAGCCCGCGGTCGTCAAGCACGACTATGCGAAGTGGATGATCGAGGATCCGCGCATCAACTTCGCGATCTCGACCGGCCGCCATCGCGTCGGCATCGAGCATCTCGGATTGCAGGCCGACTCTGCCGCCGAACTCGCGGAAATCCGCGAGCGTCTGGTCGCCGCCGGCACTGCGATCGACGACGAGCCCGGCGCGAACTGCTGCTATGCGCACTCCGACAAGCACTGGACCGTGGATCCGCAGGGCATTCCCTGGGAATCCTTTCATACGCTCGGCGCCGTCACGCATTACGGCGACGACCACGGGCCGGCTTCACAGAAGATCGAGAGCGCCCGCGGCACCGAAGGCTGCTGCGCGGGCTGAAGCGATGGCGCGCCGGTTCAACGTCCTCTTCCTGTGCACCGGCAACTCGGCGCGGAGCATCCTCGCCGAGGCGCTGCTGAATCACTGGGGAAAGGATCGGTTTCGCGCTTACAGCGCGGGCAGCCACCCGACCGGGCACGTCAATCCGCTTGCGCTCGAATTGCTCGCGCAGTTGAAAATCCCTGCGGATGGCGCGCGCAGCAAGAGCTGGGATGAATTTGCCGAACCGCGGCGTGGGTTCGATTTCATCATCACCGTCTGCGACAAGGCAGCAGCGAATTGTCCGGTCTGGCCCGGCGACCGTCAGCCATTGGAGCGTCGAGATCCCACGCGGTACGGGTAGCCACGCCGAGAGGATGCTGGCGTTCCGCGATACCTTCCGCGCTCGAGCACCGCATCCGCAAATTCGTCGAGACGCGTTAACTGCTAGAATCGATCCGGCCGGCACGCCCGGCGCACGATGCTGGCTTATTTCCTGATCCTGATGACGCTTATCCTCGTGAACGGCCTGTTCGCGATGGCGGAGCTTGCGGTATTCACGTCGCGCCCGACGCGCCTGCGCCAGCAGGCCCAGGCCGGCAGCCGCGGCGCGCGCGCGACGCTCCGGTTGCTCGACGACCCGACGCGGTTCCTGTCCACGGTGCAGTTCTACATCACGCTGATCGGCGTCCTCGCGGGCGTCTACAGCGGCGTGCAGTTCGCCGAGCCGCTCGGCGCCTGGCTCGCGCACTTCGAGCCGCTCGCGCCGGTGGCGAAGTATCTCGATACGACCGCCTACGGCATCGTCGTCGTCGGCGTCACGTTCCTGTCGCTCGTGATCGGCGAACTGGTACCGAAACGCTGGGCGCTGACGAATCCGGAGAAAATCGCCGCGGTGCTCGCGCGGCCGATGGAGCTGCTCGCGTTTGCCAGCACGCCATTCGTCTGGGTGCTTCAGGGTTCGACTGAACTCGTCGCGAAGCTGCTCGGCCTGCGCAAGTCAACCAATCGCGGCGTCAGCGAGGAGGAGATCCGCTCGCTGATCGCGGACGCGACGCGCACGGGCATCTTCCATGTCGCCGAACACCAGATGATCGAGGGCGTACTGCGGCTGCCGGACCGGACGGTGCGCAGCATCATGATCCCGCGGGGCGATGTGGTCTGGCTGGACGCCGATGACAGCCGCGAAACGGTCTGGAACGCGGTGCGCTCGAGCGGCCATTCGCGCTATCCGGTCTGCCGCGGCCAGCTGGACGAGTTGCTCGGGATCGTGTTGACCGGCGAGCTCGCCGAATGGCTGGGCGATACGGCGTCCGGCGAGCTCGCCGCGCGCGTCCGCGCGCCGCTCGTGGTCCACGAATCGACGCGCATCCTGCGCCTGCTCGAACTGTTCCGCGAATCGAAGATGCATTTCGCGGTGATCGTGGACGAGCACGGCTCCATCGAAGGTGTCGTGACGCCATCCGACATCCTGACCGCGATCACCGGCGAACTGCCGGATACCGCGAGCGAGGAAGTGCCCGAGGTGGTCGCGCGCGACGATCAGTCCTGGCTGATCGACGGACGCATGCCGATCGACGACGTGGAGCGCACGCTCGGCGTCGGCAACATGCGCTCCGGCGATGATTACACGACGCTCGCCGGCTTCGTGCTGGCGCAGCTCGGCCACCTGCCGACGACGGGCGAGAATTTCCGCTGGCGAAACATGCGCTTCGAGATCGTGGACATGGACGCGCGGCGGATCGACAAGCTGCTGGTCCAGCGCCTGGCGCCGGGCTGACGCATGACTTACCAGCCACGCCGTCCCGGCCGCCACGGGACGCACAGCTTCCGCGGGCTCGAACATCACGTGATCCGGTGGGGACCGGACTCGGACGATCCGGTGCTGCTGCTGCACGGTTACGCCGATTGCGCCGCGAGTTTCCAGTTCGTCGCGGACGAGATCGCACCCACCCTGCCGCTGGTCGCGATCGACTGGCGCGGCTTCGGGCACAGCGAGCGCGCCCCCGGCGGCTACTGGTTCCCGGATTATTACGCGGACCTGGAGCAGTTCATCGACCGCTTCTGCCCGCGTGCGCCGGCGCGAATCGTCGGCCACAGCATGGGTGCGAATGTCGCGATGATCTACGCCGGCGTGCGCCCGTCACGCGTGCGCGGGCTCGTCAATCTCGAGGGCTTCGGCCTGCCGCGGACGCAATCCTCGCAGGCGCCGATGCGCATCGGAAAATGGCTTGACCAGCAGCGTGAAGCCGCGGAGTTCGGTGACTACGCGGACGTCGCGGAACTCGCCGCGCGCATCGTGAAGCGCAATCCGCGCCTGCCGCCGGATCGCGCGGCCTTCGTCGCCGAGTCCTGGAGCGGTCCGCGCGACGGAGGCGGCGTGCGGCTGCTCGCCGATCCCGCGCACCGCATGGTCAATCCGTATCTTTATCACCGCGAGGAAATGGAAGCCTGCTGGCGGCAGATCGAGGCGCGGGTCCTGCTCGTGATCGGATCGGATTCGGACCTGCTGACGCGTCTCGGCGCAGAAGGCGGTCCGGACATGTTCAAACCACTGATCCGCGAGCTGACGGTCGAAGTCGTGGCCGGCGCGGGCCACATGCTGCATCATGAGGAGCCGCGCGCCGTCGCGCGGCTCATCGAGAACTTTCTGGGAACCGTCTGATGCCACGGACCGCGTACTGGCCCCGCCATCTGCTCTGGATGACCCTGATCGTCGTGCCGGCGATGGTGCTGTCCGGCATCAAACCCTATGGGTACCTGACCTGGATTCTCGAGATCTTTCCGGTTGCGATCGCGTTGCCCTTGCTCTACGCAACCGCGCGGCGGTATCCGCTGACGCCGCTCCTGTACTGGCTGATCGGGCTGCACTGTCTCGTGCTGATTCTCGGAGCGCATTACACGTACGCGCGCGTGCCGCTCGGATTCTGGGTGCAGGACCTGTTCGATTTCACGCGCAACAATTACGACCGGCTCGGTCACTTCATGCAGGGCTTCGTGCCCGCGATTGCGGCGCGCGAGATCTACAAGCGTTTCTCGCCGGTCAAGCAGGGCGGCTGGCTCGGATTCATCACGGTGATGACCTGCCTCGCGGTCAGCGCGATGTACGAATTCCTCGAATGGTGGGTCGCGATCGCGGCGGGCATCGCGGCGGAGGATTTCCTGTCGACGCAGGGCGACGTCTGGGACACGCAGTGGGACATGTTCCTCGCAGGTTGCGGCGCGCTGCTCGCGGTCCTGACGCTGTCGCGGGTCCATGACCGCGCGATCACGAAACTGGGGGCGTCATGAGGGGACGGCTGCGCGCCTGGCTCCGGCGCACCATCACCTACAAGTGGGCGCGGCGCATCGTCGTCGCCGTGTTCGGCGGCAGCATCCTCCTCATCGGCATCGCGATGGTCGTGCTGCCGGGGCCGGCGATCATCGTGATCCCGATCGGGCTCGGCATTCTCGGACTGGAATTCGCCTGGGCGCGGTATTGGCTCCGCAAGCTCCGCGCGACCGCGACCGACGTCGTCAACCGCGTGCGCGGCCGGCCCAAGCAGGTGCGGCCGCCGCCCTAAAGGGGACGCACCCCTTTAGGGGTCTAAAGGGGTCGCATCCCTTTAGCGGCTTGGCCGCGCGAATGCACGAATCCCGATCGCTAAAGGGATGCGACCCCTTTGGTTCCTCTATTTCGTGAAGCTGGCCTCGACCGCGGCGAGCGTGCGCGCGAGAGGTTCCGCGGACTTCGCCTGCAACTCCGCGACTTCGGCGACCGTCGCTGCCTTGAATGCGCCTTCCCGCACGGACGGCAAGTTGATGCGCACGTTCAGGAGCGCGGCTTCGAGCCCCGCCTTGGCAAGCAAGGCGCCGACGCCGGCGTCCGAGGCCGAATTCCGGTTGCCGGTCACGGCAGCCTCCTCGGCAAGCGCGATCGCCTGCAGGCACAGACGCGCCGTGACGAGCGGCACGGAAGTCGCCTTCTCATAGGCGGCCGCGATGGCTGCCGCACGTGTGCTCTTTTCTTCCTCGGTGCCCTTCGGCAGGCGCATGGCCGCGAGCACGTCGTCGAAGGCCTTCGTGTCTTCGTCGACCGCGCGCAGCAGGGCTGCTTTCAAAGCCTGCGCACGTTCGGCGAGCGTTGACGAGGACGCCCACGCGGACTCGTAGCCGGCCTTGCCGACCGTCAGATTGGCGACCATCGCCGCCAGTGCCGCTCCGAGGCTGCCGGCGAGCGCCGCGACCGAGCCGCCGCCCGGTGCCGGCGAATTGCTCGAGACTTCGTCGACGAAGCGCTCGACCATCATCGAAACCAGGGGTGCGGGCATCCGCACAGCGTACTCGATGATCCGCTTGTCGGCGTCGAAGGGAGAGAGCTGGGCAAGTCCCAGCGACTGGATCGCGAGCTCCACCAGCTCGCGCTCCGGCACGCCGGTCGAGCGGCCCTGCTTGCGCAGGTAATAGCGGCCCGCTTCGACCAGCGGTTCGAGCGGCGTGAGCCCGACGAGCTCAGAGCCCGTTACGACGAGGCCGAGTTTCGCGGCTTCCTCGCGCGTGGTCTCGAAGACTTCGTGCAATGGCGTCGTGCGGTAGCTCAACAGATTGATCGACACCTGGGCCTGGCGGTACTGCTCGATGGTCCAGCCGATCGCTTTCACCGCCTTCAGGCGTCCCGGCACACGGAGTTCCTTTCCCTCTACATCGGTGACGACCTGGCCCGTCGTGTCGCGCTTCAGGCGTCCCGCTTCGCGGATGTTGAGCGCCACTTCATTCGCCAGTTTCTGCTCGCGCGTGTTGACGTTGACGTTGTAGGCGATGAGGAACTCGCGAGCGCCGACGACCGTCGCGCCGAGCCGGGCGTTGAAGGCCGCGGGGCCCGCATCCGGCGCCCAGGCCGGGTCGGCGAGCTTCTTGCGCAGGCCTTCGTACTCACCGCTGCGGATGTCGGCGAGGTTGCGTCGTTCCGGCCGCGTCGCCGCGTACTCGTAGAAATAGACGGGCAGTGCGAGTGCTTCGGCCATGCGGCGGCCCAGCGCTCGCGCCGTCTCGACGCACTGGTCCATCGTCGTGCCGGACACCGGCACAATCGGACAGACGTCGAGCGCGCCCATGCGCGGATGGGCGCCCTGGTGCTTCGACATGTCGATGAGCTGGCTGGCGGTGACCGCGCCGCGGAACGCCGCCTCGGCGACCGCATCGGGCGTACCGACGAAGGTGTAGACCGTGCGGTTCGTGTCGGCGCCGGGGTCCACGTCGAGGAGGCGCACGCCGCTCGTGCCGGAAATTGCGCGGGCGATGGCGTCGATCACCGAGCGGTCGCGGCCCTCCGAAAAGTTCGGGACGCATTCGACGAGGGGTGTCACCGATTCTCCTGCGGTTGGTCTTATCGTGCGAACAGCTGTCCCGCGATGTCGCGAAACGACTTGAATTCGAGCGCATTGCCGCTGGGATCGTGCAGGAACATCGTCGCCTGTTCACCGGACTGATCTCGAAAGCGCACGTGCGGCTCGATGACGAAACGCACACCCGCGCTTCGCAGCCGCGCGGCGAGCGCCTCCCAGTCCGGCATCTCGAGCACCATGCCGAAGTGCGGCACGGGCACGTCGTGGCCGTCCACCGGGTTCGAGTGCGCGGGCGCAGCATTCGCGTCCGCCGCCAGGTGGCAGACGAGCTGGTGGCCGAAGAAATCGAAATCCACCCAGTCCGCGGCGCTCCGCCCCTCCGCGCAGCCGAGGAGTTCTCCGTAAAAGGCACGCGCCGCGGCGAGGTCCCGCACGGGAATCGCGAGGTGAAAGGGCGTCAGCTCCGGCATCAGGCTGCGAGCCGCGCGTTCATCGTGATCTCGGCGCGCAGCACCTTGCTGATCGGGCAGCCGGTCTTCGCCTTGGCGGCCGACTCCTCGACTTTCGCGTGGTCAGCGCCGGGCGCCCGCACGGCGACGTCGAGATGCACCTTCGTGATCGTGAAGCCGGTGTCGAGTTTCTCGAATGTGACGGTCGCGCCCGTGTCGATGCGCTCGGGCTTGATGCCGGCCTCGCCGAGCAGGTTCGAGAGCGCCATCGAGAAGCAGCCGGCATGCGCGGCCGCGAGTAGTTCTTCCGGGTTCGTGCCCGGTGTGCCCTCAAAGCGCGTGCCGAAGGAATAAGGCGTCGCCGACAGCACCTTGCTGTGGGTCGTGAGTGATCCCTTGCCATCCTTGAGGCCGCCTTGCCCAGACGGCCGATGCCTTCCGTTGCATGTTCTTACTCCGGGTTTCGGCGCGGGCGCCGCGTGCTCAGATAGTAATGCCACAAGAGCCGCGCCGCGACTGATCGCCACGGCGCCCAGGACGCACTGATCTCGCGCTGGAGCCGGCCGTCCGGCCGCGCCGGCAGGCCCTTGACTTCGTGCAGCGCGACCGCGAGCGCGAGATCGCCAGTCGGCCAGATGTCGGGACGCCGGAGCGCCATCAGGTAGTAAATGTCCACGCTCCAGGGCCCGATGCCGCGGAGCGCGAGAAGGGCTGCGCGGCCGTCGTCGTCCTGCGCGCGGGCGACATCGGGTAGTCGGAGCGCGCCGCCGCGGATCGCGCGCGCCAGTTCATGGCAGTAGGACGCCTTTTGCCGCGTCAGCCCGAGCCGGTGCAGTCCGAGCACGCCGCGGCGCGCCACCGTTTCCGGCGTCATGCCGCCGAGTTCGGCACTTACGCGCCGGAACAGGCTCCGCGCCGCGACGATGGAGACTTGCTGCTCGAGCACGATGTGGATCAGCGTCCCGAATCCCGGGCGGCGGCCCCACATCGGCGGCAGGCCGTTCTTCAGGAGCAGGAAGCGAAGTTCCGGGTCGCGGCGCGCGAGTGCCCTCGCGCCAGCTTCGAGCGAAGCTCCGGTCAGCGCCCGCGGCGGGATCACGGGCTGCGGAACCTCACGCTGAAGTGATAGCTCGAGAGTTCCATCCCTTCGCGCAGATAGAACGCGTGGGCGCGCTGGCGCTGCACGCCCGAATCGAGATGAAAGGCGGCGCAGTCATTCTCGACCGCCAGCGCGCTCAGCCAGGCGAGCAGTTCACGGCCGTGACCTTTCGAGCGGTCGGCGGCCGAGGTCACGAGGTCGTCCACGTAAAGATGCTTGCCGTAGAACAGGTTGGTCGAAACCCGGTAACCGGCAACTGCGACTACGCGGCCTTCGCTGCGAATGAAGGCCAGGCGAAAGCCGTCCGGCTCCATTGCGCGCACGAGCGGCAGGAATGCGTCGCGCTTCACGTGCGGGCGCAATTCCGCCATGACGTCGTAGCAGTCGTTGATGTCCTCGTCGGTGACGGCGTGTTGCGGTTCGTTCATGACAGCGCGGCGTGGAATGCGGCCGCCGCGATCGCCGCGAACACCGGCCAGGCCAGGTGCTTGCCGCGCGAGGCGATCAGGATCATGACGGCGGTCGCGAACATCGTGATTGCGAGCACGAAAAGTGCGTTGCCCTGCGTCAACTGGCCGCGAGACGCGACCCAGAGCATCGCGCCGAGGCCCCACCACGCGATCGTCGTGATGTGCCAGGCGAAACGGAGCGTCCGCACCGTGAAGCTCGTGCCGCCGAAGAGCGTCGGCAGGTCCGGTCGGCGGAACAACCGCATCAGCAGGTACCGCTCGCCGAGCAGCGAATGCGCGATGCCGACGCCAATGGTGAGCAGCGCGGCGATGAACAGCAATGTCGAATGGGTCAACTTGGCATCCGCTCCTTTGCGATGTCAACCCGCGGTGCGGGCGTACAGGATGCTGTCGATGAGCTGGCCATCCTTGAATACGCTCCGGCGCAGCGTGCCTTCGCGGGTGAAACCGCATTTCTCCAGCACACGCATCGACGCCGGGTTCCACTCGTAAACCGCTGCGTCGAGTCGCTCGAATCCGAGCTTCGTCAGTGCGTAGTCCGCGATCGCTCGCACGGCGTTCGTCATGATGCCACGTCCCCAGTACGGCTCGCCGAGCCAATAGCCGATGTGCGCGGATTTCGCATACACGTCCTCGCGTGGAATCACGCCGATGCCCCCGACCGCCTGACTGTCGACCTCGATGGCCCAGCCGGTGCGTTCGGGCGACGTACGATGGAGCGCCAACCAGGCGTCCGCTGCCGCCTCGGTGTAGGGATGCGGGAAGCGATCCTTCAGATTCCGCCAGACATTCCGGTTGTTGGCGAATCGAACCAGCGACTCGCGGTCGCTGTCGAGCCAGGAGCGGACCAGGCATTTGCCGCAGTCGAGGCGCATCTCAGTGCGGCGCGGCCTCGTCGTACTCGCCGAGCGGCAATTCACTTGCCGTCAGGTTTGCGCAGTCGCGGTCGAGCGAGGCATACGGTCCCGCAAATTTCTGACGAAAAGCACGGCAGGCCTTGGCGCTGCTCCAGCGGTCGATCGTCAGGTAACGCAACGGATCCTTGCGGTCCTTCAGGAGTTGCGTGCCGAGGTATCCGTCGCCCCGCCGGAAAAGCGCGACCCAGGTGCCGTCCGGTCCGTAATGGCGCTCGAATTCCGCTCGACGGTCGGCGCGGATCCGAAATTCCCAGACCGTTGCGTAACCGAGGCTGGCTTTTGCCATCAAGTGGCCTTTTTCTGTAGCCAGGCTTCGGCGTCCTGTACCGTGGTGAAGACATTGAGCGGAATGCCTCGGTTATTGGCGACCGTCTCCGCAAACTTCATCAGCTCGCCGCGGGCGTTGACATCGACATAGGCGACGGCCTCGAACTGTCCCGACCCTTCCATGCTGCCCTGTGAGGCGATCTGGTAGACGTCCCAGGTTTCCAGGCGCCGGCCGATGAGATTCTCCTCTATCAACACGCGCGTGCAGCCGCGGGCCGCGCATTCGCGGCCCAATTCTTTCAGGTACAGCCCGACGTTCTCGAGCGTGTTCTGCCCGGTCACGACCACGTGCAGATAGCCGGGTTTCTCGGTCACCGTCAATTCGTAGCTCACGGCGTTTTATCCCGCAATTCGCCGCCCGCCGCAAGAACCAGCGCGGCCATGGCAATTGCGTCATCGTTGTCCTCTTTGAGCAGCCCCGCGATCACGCCCTCGCGGTCGCGCGGTGCCTGATTCTGGCTCAGCTTCCACTTGCCGGTCAGCCGCTCAACCGAAATTTCGAGACCGACGATCGCTCCGACGAGCTTGCCGATGAAATCCGCGGGTGCGTCTTCGACTTTCCACGGCGCGGCCCGCGACGACTCCTGCGAATCCGTCAACTCCCCGACATGCCGCCGGATCCATTCGGCCTCCGGGTGCAGGCGGACGCTGCCGTGAGCATGAACGACGGCATAGTTCCAGGTCGGTACGGTCTTGCCCGTTTCCTGCTTGGTCGCGTACCACGACGGCGTAATGAAGGCCTCCAGGCCCTGGAAGATCACGAGCACCTGCGGATGGGCCTCGAGCTCTCGCCAGACCGGATTCGCGCGCGCGACGTGCGCGTGCAAGATGCCGGGACCCGTCGCTGCGGGCTTGAGCAGAAAGGGAATGTGATTGGCGTCGAGCCCGCCGGTGCCGGCGGTGACGAGCGCACCCAGTGGATGCGCGCGTATGAGTGCATGCAGGACGTCCTGCCGCGTTTCCTCGAAATGCTTCGGTACGTACATGTGTTTCGTTCAGGCGCGCTTGTAGTAGTAAGCGGTCGCGCGTAGTTGGCCGTCCGGCATGGCGGCGTACTCCGGGATCTCGCCTACCTTGTGCCAGCCGAGATGCCGGTACACGGACTCGGCGGGAGAACCCGCGATCGTGTCGAGTACGAGCAGCGTGCGGCCAGTCGCGGCGGCATAGTCGTCGACTGCCTGCATCAGCGCCGTCGAAATGCCCTTGCCGCGGTGGCCGCGCAGCACCAGCAGTTTCTGCACTTCCGCGCGATGCCGCCCGCTCTCCTTCAGGCAGAGACCCAGCTGCACCGCGCCGACGACCTCGCCGTCGGCTTCCGCGACCCAGAGCACCAGCCCGCTTCCGAGCGAGTCGTGCGCCTGTTTCCAGTAGCGGAGCGCGGTTTGTCGCGACAGCGGCGCGAGGAAACCGACGGAAGCGCCGTCATGGACGGCGTCCATCAGCAATTTGCAAAGGCCGTCGGTGACGGCCGGTTCGGCGGATTCGATGCGGCGGATTGTGGGCATGGCGGCGCGCATTTTAGCGCAAGGTCCGGTCAACGCCGGGCGCAAAAGTCGAATGCCTGCCGCTCGAAGTAGTTGTCGCGGTAGAAGTGCCTCCCTGAGATCAACTGCCACGCGCTCGAGGCCACATAAGCGGGGAGGAAGAACGGTCCCCAGCGTTCGTATTGGCGGACATGCACATGCTCGTGCTCGCGCGCGGCGGCGAGTTCGCCTTCGCTCGTGCCGAGGATCACATGGCCTAAGGTGATGGCCTTGAAGCGAAAGTGTCGTACCCGCGATGCGAAGGCAGTGCCGATGGTGCCCCCGGAGAACTCGATGGCGCCCTGAATTCGCCTTGCGGCACCGCCGAAGACCAGTATCACGAGTCCGGCTGCCAGGCCGACCAGCGAATTCGGTCCGGCCCAGGCATAGGCGGCGAGCTTGCGGACCACGCTCACCACCACCCGAGCAGTTTCCACCACGCGAGGCCTACCGTGCCCCAGATTGCAATCGTCACGAGCGAGACCGTGAAGCCGATGCGCCACCATTCGCCCTGCGTGACATAGCGGGCGCCGAAGTAGATCGGCGCGGTGGTCGTGCCGTAGTGAGTCAGCGATGCCGAGAGATTCGAGATATAGGCGAGCCCGAGCACCGCAAGTACCGGCGGCGCTCCGGCCGCGATCATGACGACCAGGAACGGGATGAACATGGCCGTCACGTGCGCCGTGATGCTGGCGAAGGCGTAGTGCGCATAACAATAGACCAGCAGCAGGACCCCGACCGCCGCGCCCCAGCCCCAGCCGACCGTCATGCCGGCGGAAAGCTCGGCAAACTGCGTCGTGATACCGCTCGCGCCCAGCACCGACGCCATGTGGATCAGGCCGCCATACCAGATGAAAGTATCCCAGGCCTGGCGGTCGGAGAGGACGTCATCCCAGTCGAGCACGCGCGTCAGCAGCAGCAGGCTGACGCCCAGCAAGGCGATCACGATGTAGTTGATGCCATGCAGCGCGGTCGTCATCCACAAGCCCAGCGATCAGCGCGAACAGGAAGAGCGTGATGCGCTCGTCGCGTTTCATCGCGCCCAACCGCTTCAGTTCTTCGTTCGCCAGTTCGGCGGCCTCGGGCGTGCGCTGGATGCTGGGCGGAAAGATCCGGTAGATCAGGTACACGACGATCAGCAGCGCGAGAATGCCGGGCACGATGCTGCCGAGCAGCCAGGTCGCGTAAGTGAGCTCGATGCCGCCGGCGGAGAGCGCGAACTTTGCGATGATCACATTCGACGCCTGTCCGGTCAGGAACATCGCGCAGGCGACGACATCGCCCTGGTACACGGCCTTCATCAGGAAGGCGCCGAGCCGCTTGCGGCTGTCGCCGGGCTTCGAATCGTAGGCTTCGGCGATGCTGCGCGCGATCGGAAACACGATGCCGCCCGCGCGTGCGCTGTTCGACGGCACGATGGAGGCGAGCACGACATCGGTCGCGACGAGCGAGTATGCGAGCCCGAGCGATCGCTTGCCGAGCAGGCGGATGAACAGGAATGCGATGCGCCGGCCGAGGCCGGTTTTCGTGATGGCGCGCGAAATCATGAATGCGCAGAGCACCAGCCAGACGATCGGGTCGGCGTAGCCCTGCAACGCCTGCAGTGGCGTCATGATGCCGGTGACCGCGATCGCGCAGATCGCAAGGAACACGATCGAGCCCATCGGCGCGGGGCGAACGATCGACGCGATGATCGTCGCGGCGAAGATGGCGAGGAGCTGCCAGTCCTCGGACTTGATTCCGGCGGGCGTGCCGGCGAGGAGTACCGCCGCCGCGACGGCGATGACCACGGCCCAGCGCCACAGGGTGCCTTGCGGCTGGTCGCCGCTTGCGGCGCTCATCGGGACCACGCGGCCCGTGGCGAAAACATGCAGAAAATCGCCAACATGGAGTTTGGTCGCAGCGTCCTACAGCGGCTTCGGGCGGAAAGCGGGCATGATAGCCGCGCTGCAGAACGAATGCGCAGCGGAGCGGGGAAGGTCTGTATGCGTGATAAGTCGCAGCCGTCGTCTCCTCACGCGATGGCCGCTAGCGGAGTTTCCGGTCTCGACGACGTGCTGAATGGCGGCTTTGCGCGCGGACGGTCCTTCCTGCTGGAAGGGACGCCGGGAACGGGCAAGACGACGATTGCGCTCCAGTTCCTGATGACCGGCGCCGCGGCCGGCGAACGCGGCCTCTATATCACGCTGTCGGAGACCGAGGATGAACTGCAGGCAACCACGGCGTCGCACAACTGGAAGCTCGACGGCGTCGACGTGTTCGAACTCCTGCCGCCCGAGAATCTGCTCAACGAAGACCAGCATCAGAGCCTGCTCTACTCCTCGGATCTCGAACTCGGCGAGACGACCCGGCGGATCTTCACGGAATTCGAGCGCGTCCAGCCGCATCGGCTCGTGATCGACAGCCTGTCGGAGATCCGGCTGCTGGCGCAGAGTTCGCTGCGTTATCGTCGCCAGATCCTCGCACTCAAGCACTTTTTCGCGAAGCGCAGCACGACCGTGCTGCTGCTCGACGACCTGACGACGGAGGTTGACGACAAGGCCGTTCACAGCATCGCACACGGCGCGATCCGACTCGAGGAACTGGCACCGGACTTCGGTGCGGAGCGTCGGCGGATGCGCGTCATGAAATATCGCGGCAACCGCTTCCGCGGCGGCTACCACGATTTCATTATCCAGACGGGCGGCGTGCGCGTGTTTCCGCGACTGGTCTCGTCGGAGCACCGCGTCCAGTTTCGCCGGGACGTGCTGCATGCCCAAAGCAAGGAGCTCAATGCGCTGCTGGGCGGTGGCGTGGAACGAGGCTCGAGCGTTCTGGTGCTGGGACCGGCGGGCGCCGGCAAGTCGATCATGGCGCTGACCTTCATCCTGAGCGCCATCGCGCGCGGAGAGACCGCGGCGATGTTCGTGTTCGACGAGGAAGTCGGACTCCTGATCGAGCGCTCGAAGGGCCTCGGCATCGACCTGGACGTCATGATGGAGTCGGGCAACCTGCAACTGACACAGGTCGATGCGGCCGAGTTGACGCCCGGCGAATTCTCCGAACGGGTCCGCAACTGCATCGAGGTGCTGGGTGCGAAGACGATCGTCATCGACAGCCTGAATGGCTACCAGGCCTCGATGCCGGAGGAACGCGCGCTGATCCTGCACATGCACGAGCTGCTCCAGTATTGCAACCGGATGGGCGCGACGACCTTCCTGACGGTGGCCCAGCACGGGCTCGTCGGCGAGATGAAGGCGCCGATCGACCTGACCTACCTCGCGGACACCGTAATCCTGCTGCGGTACTTCGAGGCGATGGGCGAGGTGCGCCGCGCGATTTCCGTCGTCAAGAAGCGCACCAGTGCGCACGAGCACACGATCCGTGAATACACGCTGGGTGTTGGTGGCGTGACGCTCGGCGAGCCGCTGACCAATTTCCAGGGCGTGCTGGAAGGGTCGCCGGTCATGATCGCCGGAAAAAAGCGGACCTGACCCGGACCGCCATGATCCCGCATCTGTCAGAGCGTGCCCTCGTTCTCGCGCCCATCGGGCGCGACGCCGATGTCGCGACCGACATGCTGGCGGAAGCCGGGATCAACAGCCGCATCTGCCGGTCGCTGCCGCAACTGGTGCAGGAACTGTCAGCCGGCGCAGGATTCGGGCTGGTCACCGAGGAGGCACTGCAGAATACCGACCTGCATCCGCTGGCAGACTGGATCGGAAGCCAGCCCGAATGGTCCGATTTCCCGTTCGTGCTGCTGACCCGCCGTGGGCGGCATCGAACGAAACCCGACGGCCATGCGGCTGCTTCAGGCGCTCGGCAACGTGACTTTCCTCGAACGGCCGTTTCACCCGACGACGCTCGTCAGTCTCGCGCAGTCGGCATTGCGGGGACGAAGGCGCCAGTACGAAGCGCGGGCACGACTCGAGAAGCTTGCCAACCTGAATGAAACGCTCGAAGCGCGCGTCGTGGCTGCCATCGCCGAGCAGAAAATCCTGGCGGACATCGTCGAGACCACGGACGCCTTCGTCCAGGTGATCGACCTGGACTTCCGATTCGTTGCGCTCAACCGGGCGGGCGCGGACGAGTTCGAACGGCTCTACGGCGTCAGGCCGCACGTGGGCGAATCGATCCTCGACCTGCTCGATCACAAGCCCGATCACCGATTCATGGTCAAGCATGTCTGGGCTCGCGCACTCGCCGGCGAGGAGTTCACCGAAACCGCGCAATTCGGTGATGCGTCGGGTGGACAACGCTTCTACGAGATGAAATTCAATACGCTCCGGGACCGCGATGGACGCCGGATAGGTGCCTACCAGTTCGTGTACGACGTGACGAAGCGTCTGCAGGACCAGGAACACCTGATGCAGACCGAGAGTGCGTTGCGGCAGGCCCAGAAGATGGAAGCGGTCGGGCAGCTGACCGGCGGCGTGGCGCACGACTTCAACAATCTGCTGATGGCATTCCAGAGCGGACTGCGGATGCTGGAGCGTCCGATGGACCGAGATCGCCGCCAGCGCATCGTCGACGGGATGCAGCAGGCGATCGAGCGTGGCACGGCACTGACGCGCCAGTTGCTGGCCTTTTCCCGCCGGCGTCCGGTGGAAGCCAGGACTGTGGATCTCGAAACGCAGATCATCGGCATGCGCGAGATTCTTCAGCGTTCGCTGCGTGGCGACGTGCATGTCGAGATGGCCTTCGACGACGCCCTGTGGCCAATCGAGATCGATCCGGGCGAACTGGAGCTCGCGATCCTCAACATCTGCGTCAACGCGCGCGACGCGATGCCGGGAGGCGGGATGATCTCGATATCCGCCCGCAACGCGGACGACAAGGTGATGCTGTCCGTCACGGATAACGGCGTCGGCATGTCCAGCGAAGTAATGAGCCGCGTTTTCGAGCCGTTCTTTACGACCAAAGAGGTAGGTAAGGGATCGGGTCTGGGTCTGGCGCAGGTCTATGCGTTCGTCTCGCAATCGAACGGGCATGCCTCGATCGAAAGTGAAGTCGGCCGCGGCACCACCGTGACGCTCGCCTTCCCGCGCTCGCACAAACCCGTCGCTATTTATGACCCCACACGAAGTTCGAAGGTAGAGGGCGCAGAGCCGAGGCGATACACCGGGCCACGCCGGCACGTCCTGCTCGTGGAGGACGATCGCACCGTGGCAGCACTGACCATGGAGTTGCTCGACAGCATCGGCTATTCCGCGACGCATGTGTCTTCGGCTGCTGCGGCGCTCGGACTACTGGCGTCCGACCACGCGGTGGATGCAGTGCTGTCCGACGTGATGATGCCCGGCGGGATGAGCGGCGTGGACCTCGCCCGCGAGATTCGCAAGCGCCGATCGGACGTGCCGGTCATGTTGGCGACGGGTTATATCGAAGTCGCTCGTGGTGCGGTCGAGGAAGGATTCCACGTCCTTTTGAAGCCGTACCAGCCAGAAGCGCTCGCGCAGACGCTCGCCACGCTGTTCGCCGCGCGGCAGTCGGCGTGAAACTGGATATGGCGGGTGCCGACAGCCCTGCAAGCGATCCAATTGCACGTCTGCGCGGACTGAGAGTCCTGCTGCTCGAAGACAGCGTTCTGATTGCGATGCACCTGGAAGAAATGCTGGTTGACGCGGGCTGCGTCGTCGTCGCGACGCTGGACTCCGTCGGCGGCGCACTCGATTTCATACGCCAACATTCCGTCGATGCGGCGGTGCTGGACGTCAATCTTGGCGGCGAGAAGGTCTTCGGTGTGGCCGCGGAATTGAAGTCACGCGACATACCGTTCGTTTTTTCGACCGGCGCAGGCGAGCGCTTCATACCGCCGCAGTTCGACGCCGCTCCGCATCTCTCCAAGCCGTTCGAGCCGGAAGAATTGCACGCGGCGCTCGCCCGCGCATGCGGGCCGGGCGCCGCTACCAGTACTTAGGATATCGGGCGGCGCGCGTGAGGTTGTTGTAGACGAGCGCGACGGCCACGACGATGAGTGCACCGAGCAGTGTCGGAAACAGCAGGAATTCCCAGCCGGGCTGCGCCAGGTAGACGATCACCGGATTCGAGCCGGCTGGCGGATGCACCGTGCGCGTGAACATCATCAGGGCGATCGCGGTGCCGACGGCGGGCGCGACCGACCACCAATGCGGGCCGAAGGCGTACAGAAAAACGAGTCCGATCAGGGAACTCAGGAAATGCCCTGCAATGACGTTTCGTGGCTGCGAGAACGGCAGATCCGGAAAACCATACACCAGCACACAGGACGCGCCGAACGAGCCGAGCACCAGGGCGACGGCGAGGTGGTCGGTGAGCAGCGCGACGGACGCGATGGCGAGCGAACCGCCGAGCCAGCCAAGCGCGATGGACCGGCCAGTCGATGGCGGGGGCAACGGTGCGCCGTCGCCCTTGAGCTTGCTGAATAATGACACCCGCGCCCCCTGCGAATCTCGCACGCTCTATTTCGGTTGAACCAGGTTGATCAGATTGCCACAGCTGTCTTCGAACAGCACCGCGGTGATCGGTCCCATGCTGGCCGGCTCGCCGCGGAAGACGACGGCCTGGTCCTTCAGACGCCGGTATTCGGCGTTGATGTCCTTCGTCAGAAATGCGGTGGCCGGGATGCCCGCGTCGAACAACGCCTGCTGGTAGGTGCGCGCGGGCGGAAAGCCCATCGGCTCGAGCACCAGTTCGACGCCTTCGACGCCTTCCGGCGACGACACGGTCAGCCATCGATAGGGACCCATCGGGATATCCGTCTTCTTGACGAAGCCGATGACCGACGTATAAAAACGCAGGGCATTCTCCTGCTCATTGACCATGATGCTGGCAAGCGAGATCTGCATCGCGTGAGTCCTCCTGTTTTAGGGCGCGGGCGCGGACGCCGGCGCCTGCCGAAACCTGACGTAGTAAGCGATCGTCAGTATCGCGAGGAACGGGACGCCATAGGTCAGCGTCATGTCGAAATCGCGGCTGACCGCGGTCGTGAACAGGATCGCGAGCATCATGACTGCGCCTGCCATGCTGGTGTAAGGATAACCCCACATCCGGAAAGCGGCGGGAGCGGGGTGCTTGCGCCGGAAATAGAGGTGGGTCACGAAGATCATCAGCCAGGTGAACAGGGCGCCGAACATCGAAATTGCGATCATCTTCGTGAACGAGGCTTCCGGCGCGACCGCGTTGCATACCGCGGCAATCGCGATGCCGACCGAGGAAAGCAGCAAGGCCGAGAGCGGCACCCCGCGCGCGTTGAGTCTGCCGAAGAGCGGCGGCGCATGGCCGGCTCGCGACAGGCTGAACATCATGCGCGTCGTGATGTAGAGCTGGCTGTTCATGGCCGACAGCGCCGCGACCAGGATGACCAGATTGATGACGCCCGCTGCACCCGGCACATTCGTCGCCTGCATCACCTTGACGAACGGACTCGTGCCGTCGCCTGCCAGGCGCCAGGGCACGATGGCGAGCACCAGCGCGAGCGTCAGCAGGTAGAAAAAGATCAACCGAAACACGGTCGAGCGGAACGCGCGCGGGATGGCGCGCTCCGGGTCGCTCGCTTCGCCAGCCGCGACCGCGATCATCTCGATCGAGAGATAGCTGAAGATCGCGACGATCACGGCCACCCAGGCGCCGCCGAAGCCTTTTGGGAAGAATCCGCCGAGTTCCGTGTAGTTCGACAGTCCGACACCGGAGCCGGCCGGCGCATCCAGCACGAAATAGCTGCCCAGCACCAGGAACGCGACGATCGCCAGGATCTTGAACAGCGACATCGCGTATTCGACCCGGCCGAACAGGTTGACGCTGACCGCATTGATCGCGATGAGCCCGGACGAGAACCCCAGGATCCAGTACCAGCCGGGAACCGCCGGAAACCAGTACTTCATGTAAATGGCGATCGCGCTGATTTCGGTGCCGACCGCGAGCACGATCGCCGACCAGTAGGCATAGCGCACGAGAAATCCGGCGAGCGGCCCGATGTAGTGTTCCGCATAGGCCCCGAATGCGCCCGAGGTCGGATGACTCACCGACATCTCGGCGAGACACGCCATCAGCAGCAGCGTGATCGTGCCGCCGATGGCATAGCTGACCAATACGCCGGGGCCCGCAAGGTCGATGGCGAAGGAACTGCCGAGAAACAGGCCGGTGCCGATCGCGCCGCCGATCGCGATCATCGACAGCTGCCCGGTGGACAAGCTGTGCCGCAGGCCGCGCTCGCGATTCACGATCGCATCGAAGCCGTGCTGACTCACGAGGCGCCGATCTGCGATGCGACCATGTAGATGAACGATTGCAGTTCAGGCGAGGGTTCCGGATAGGGGGCCTGTATGAATCCAAGACGTTCATACAGCAGCCTGGCCTGCACATTGGTCGGCATGACGAACAGCGAGCAGGATTCCACGCCAAATTCCGCTCGACCCCACTGGCAGAGTTCGCGCACGAGTGTGCCGCCGAAACCCCGCCCGCGTAGCGCCGGCGCGATTGCCAGCCGGCCCACATGACACCGCCCGACGCGCAGATAGCACTGCCCGAAGCCGGCCAGCGTCCCGTCATCGCAGACCAGCACCCAACTGGGCAGGCTGTCGAGCTTCGCGTCTTCACGGAAGCTGGCCTCGGTAAACGGAAAGCGGAATTCAGGCCCGCCCCAGACCTGGCAAGACTCCCTGTCCGAAAACCAGCTCATCAAGTCCGGTAACTGCGCAGCTTCGAAGGGCCGTATGCTCACGGCTCAGAATCCGATCCTTACGCCGCGTCCCTTGGCTTCACCGCCGCCTTCCGCCGGCTGTCCGCGCGGATCGAGGGCCTCGTACCGGATGACGGAGGTGAAGTTCTGCCCATCGGTCGACAGGGTGAAGCGTTCCGTGAATATTCCGCGGCCTGACGGCAACCAGCCGGCACCTTTCAGGAAGGCATCGGGTTCCGAGGGGGCGGTGGCGTAGTACTCATACTTCGCCTCGAATTCGTTCGGTCCGACTTTACGCCACACGCCGTAGGCCGGTGGCACGGGTGGGGCGCCATCGTAATTCGACGATTCGGTCATCGTGCCGCCGGCATTGAACACGTACATGAACTCGAGATCCTTGATGGCCGCGAAGGCGCCGGTCTCGAACTGAAGCGACGACCGCCACGCTCCGACGAGCGGGTCCGGTTGAACCGTCCGGCTTTCCGGGCAACCCGCCAGCAAAGTGGCCGTGACCGCGACGAGAATGGCTAAGCGAAATCCGGCGATATTTGATGACACGGATTCATCCCTTTACATGTTTGTCCGGCGCGTGATCCGGCACGAGATTCAGTTCGATGCCATGCTCCAGCAGCGCCTTGACGCCCGCCAGCACGAACGAGAATCCACCCATCGAGTCGAGCGCCTGACTGACGACCGCGTCGCCGCTTCCTGCGAAACCCGAACTGGTGATAGTGACAAAAGTCGTGCCGTCGGGGCGAGGAGAAAATAGCCATTCCACCTGGGTCGGCGGATCGTCCCAGTCGATGCGTATCCGCTTGTCCTTCTCGATGGTTTTGACGATCACCTGCGTCGACACGCCATACATTTCCCAGTCCCACCGGACTGACTGGCCCGCTTCCAGCGGTCCGCTGCTCCGGGTGAACCAGAAGCGGGTCGTAACGGAGGGATCGACAAAAGCGCGAAAAACCTCCGCGGCCGGCTTTCGGATCAGCATCTCCGTCTTCGCAACCGGCGGTTTTTGCAGATTCATGTGCTCCTCCTGAGCCGTCCTGTCTACCAGATCTGTTTCGACAACGTAACCTTGAATGGATGGTCGAGCAGCGGCTCGATGGTCTCGACGAAACGGACCGTGTGCGCCAGCGCGGCGTGATTCTCGAACGAGGCCATGTCCCGCCAGCGCGTGTGAATGTAGAACTCATCCGCATCCCGGACGGACTGGAAGGCGCCATAGGCGAGGCAGCCCGGCTCCTCGCGCGTCGGCCCCTGCACCGCGAACATGGCGTCGCGAACGGCGCTCTGCCTGCCAGGGCTCGCATGCAATCGGGCGAAGACGAATATTTCCATGGATCAATCCTCGATGGACAGAGGTGATCGGGGCGCGCGTCAGTTCGGCTCACATCGTCGTTTTCGTTTTCCACAGACCCAGCATGGCGCCCGTCGGGTCAACGATGATGCTGAGCCAGCCCATGTCCGGAACTTCCATGACGTCTTTCATCACGGTGGCGCCCAGCGACCTGGCTTTTCGGGTCGACGCTTCCAGGTCGTCGACAAGGACGTACGGCAGCCAGGCGGAGGTAGCGCCCGGGATCTTCTGCTGGAGGATGCCACCGCCCGTGCCTTCCCCGACCTTGATCATGGTGTAGTCCCATTCTGGAAACGACACGTCCTCGAGTTTCCAGTCGAAAAGTTTTTGATAGAAGGCCTTGGCCTTGTCGACGTCGGTTGTGTTCAGTTCGGCGTGTATGAATGGGTTGGCCATGGCGGGAGCCTCCTGGAATTGAAACCTCGTTGGCCGGTGTTACTCGTGCTCGACATCGGCCGATGGCGCATTGGGCAACTCACGATCGAGCGATTCGCGGTAGCGAACGCAGCCGCGCAGGAACTTCGGCCACGGCGGGACCGCGACCTCCGGGGTCATGCGTTCGGGCAACAGTCCCCAGAGCTGCGGGTGGTGCCAGCACAGTGCGTGCCCGCTGCTGTCCCGATGCGCGCGGATACCCTTGCGCAGCCGCCGGACTTCACGAGCGAGGTCCTCGCGGCTCATGGTGTCGAGATCTTGGTCCATCGCAATCTCCAGCGATTACGCCCGTCGAATCCTTGGATTATTGGGACGCGGGGATGTTCAACAGCAGCGACTGGATGGTCGGCGGTTGGGTCGGGGCGAGCAGCAGATCGCCTTCGAGCGTCGCCCGCTCGCAGGTCCACATGAAATGGCCGCTGAGGGCGCCGGTGGCCTTGATCGGCGCATCGGTGCGACAGGTGCCAGCCTCGCCCTTGAGGCGCGCGAATTCTCGCGCCCAATTCTCCGCCGTGCGGTCCATCAGGAAGTTCATTGCGATCTGGTCGCGGCCCGGGCTGATGTCACCGGCTTTGTACATCGCGCCTGCTGTACGGTAAGCCTGAGCCAGCGCGTCGCTCGGCGGGATCGTCCGTTCCATGAGCCAGCCGGCCTTGTGCAATTCCATGGCCGCGTCCCAGACCGTACCGGAAGGGCCCGAGTAAGTCCGGTTGGTGAAGGCGAAGAGGCCGATGCCGTGATCGGGCAGCAGCATCAGATACGAACCGTAGCCTGGATAGCCGCCACTGTGCGCGACGACGAGCCCGACGTCGCAGTCCATCGCGATTCGCATGCCCATGCCGTATGTCGCGGCCTGCGAACAATTGTTGCTGTTGGTGCCCGCGCGGCGGCTCAGTCGGGGGAAGTTGAGGCCCTGCGCCAGTTCCCTCACCGATGAGCGCCGCGCCGGACCTTGCTCGGGCCCGTCGCGGGCGGGCCAGGCCGACAGCAGGAAAGTGACCCAGCGGGCATAGTCGTTGGCGCTGGTCTGCACGCCGCCCATCGCGCCGAATGTGCCGTGCGCCATGTCCGGCTCGCGCGCGTGGGCGTCGTTTTCCCAGCGATAGCCGATGGCGCGGCGTGCCTGCGGCGACGCGTGGATGTCGTAGCCGCTCGACGTCATGCCGAGCGGCCGCATGATTTCCTGTTCGATGTAATCCTTGTACGGCCGGCCGGAAACATTGGTGACGATCCGGCCGAGCAGGGCGTAGCCGAAGTTCGAATACTCGTAAGCCGTATCCGGCGCGCGCGTGAAGGGCACGCCCTCGCGCAGTAGTCGCGTAAAATCCGCTTCGGACAGGACCTGCTGGCGGTCGCCCCAGGGATCGTCGGTGACAAAGCCCGCGACGTGACTCAGCAGGTCGCGCACGCGGATGCGCGGTGAATCACTGGTCGGATAGCGCCAGTTCCGCATTTCCGGGACATAGGCTTCGGCGAGCGTGTCGAGCGCGAGCCGCCCGTCGTCGCGCAACTTCAATATCGCGAGCGCCGTGAAGGCCTTCGACATCGACGCAATCCGGAACAGGCTGTCGGCATCGACCGGCCGCTTGGACTCCAGGTCCTGCACGCCCATCGCGCCGACATGGAGGAGCTTGCCGTCGCGGACGATGCCGTAGACCAGGCCCGGCACATGCGCATCCTGCCGGAAGCGCGTGAAATGCGCGTCGATGACGGGAATCAGCTGCTCGAGCGTGGCGGGTGCAGCCGGCGCCGGCGAAGGTGTCTCCGCGCTCGCGAGCTCAGTCATAGCCGATCAGCAACGCGAACACGACGTATCTGAATGCATTCATGTCTGGTTCCCCGCCCGGGCTGCTTTGGATCCCGGGAAAGTCATGGTCGGGCCCTTGCGTCCAGTTCCTTGCAGACGCTGAGCTTTGCAGCTTCGTGAAAGGCCGCCGCCTCGGATTGGCAGTAGTCGGCGACGACACGACGAACCGCCGCGATCGTGTCCTGCATTTTCTCGCTCGGCGGAAGTACTGCGCCGCGCGCGTCGTCTTCCAGAGCCGCGTACTGTGACCAGGCGGCGCCGCTCATTCCGCGTCGCGCATCGTCGATGCGTCCCTCAGACAGCAGTGCGTCATAGCGCAAGTGCCGTCGCATGGCGTCGTCGGTCGTCTGGAACGAAAGGTCACGATACTGCGATAGAGCCTGCTCGGCCCCGTGAATGCTGCCGAGCCAAAAAGAGATAGCGGCGAGACCCGCCCCCGCGACGCTGGCGTAAACAATCGAACGTAGCCTGGACGGGCTGGACATGCGGTCTCCTCGGCGCTATTCACACGCGGCTAACGGAAGATCAGGTGAGCGACGGTCTCTTCCAGCCCCCAGTAAATCATTGCCAGTGCGGTCAGGTCGAACGCGGCGTGTGCAATCATCAGCATGAATAACTGGCCCTTGACCGCGTAGATCGTTCCGAACACCAGTCCGACGATCACGGCTTGCTGGACGCCCGGGACGCCTTGCTCAGGATAATGGGCCAGACCGAATAATCCCGCGGTGAACAACACGATCAGCAGCCTGGCGACGGCGCCGGGCCCGAAGAGCTTGCCCAGACGTTCGAACAGGTATCCGCGGAACAGGGTCTCTTCGCCGAAGCCCGCGCCGACGATCACCGCGTAAAACATGCCCGGAAGCGCGGCCCGGTTTCCCACGAGGTGCTGGTAAGCCTGATTGATCGCATCGGCGCCGAAGAGCGGCATCACGATCATTTTCATCAGGAACTTGAGCGCAATCCCAAGGGCTATGCCGAGAGCCACGGTGCGCGACCCAGCTCCGAGGTCGCACGTAGCCGATGGCGTGCCACGGCGTGCCAGACAGATGCCGCCATAACAACACGAGGATCGCGCTCAGCGGCACGACGACCAGGTTGCCCGCCAGGATGACGAGCATGGCCAGGATTCCAGTCGGCCCGAATCCGCGCAGGCCAGCCGCGATGCGATCGTCGGTTGGCTGCAAGCGCACGGAGGGTCGTCACTGGCCGATGAAGCGGAGCGGCTGCGACAGGCCTGTGGCGTAGATGTATAGAAACGATTCCTTGATTTCGAAGCGCTCGGCTTGTTGCAGCGCCGCCAGGTACCGCTGCTCCTGATTCATGACCGCCTCGACGCACGCCATCTGTGTCGTCACCAATGGGCCGAACCGGAGGGCGTTGCCGCTGACGGTCACCGTGCCGCCAAAGCCGTTGCACGAACCTTTTCCGCTGACTTTGCCCTCTTCGGAAAACTCCAGCGTCGCCTGTGCCCGGTCCACGACGCCGGTCCCGGCGAGATCCTCCAGTCGCCAGGCCGTGCCCCACAATTCTGAGGTTTTAGTCTCTTCACCTGGTCGTTTTCTGACGCGGAGTAGTTCGACTAACGGCCCCACCATGCCGATCGACGCCATATCGTCGCGACGGCGTGCCTCAATATCCACGCCCAGCCCGTCGACGTGAAAGGCCGCGGGGAGATTCGTGGGATTGTAATTCGTTCCTTCTGCGTCGCGTATCACGAACACGCCGCCTTCCATATCCAGCTTGTGAATCTTTCCGGTGATGTGAAGGATCGGAACCGTTGCCGCCGCTTCGGGTGGGAGCTCCACCCAGTCTTCCGCATCCGCAGCTTTCCCGGGCTGCTCCTTTTTCTCGGCTGTCTCCGTCGCCACTGTCGATGATGATTCCGGTGGCGCGCAGCTGGCGATGCCCAGCATTGCTGCAACCAGGGCGGCGGCGACCGCGAGGGCCAGGGAAAATGATACGAACGCGCGTACGTAGCTTGTGTTCGCCTTCATCGAGGCCTCCGATTATGTCCCTCAGTTCTCGCGTGAACGGCCGTCAAGCTGCAGCAGGTCGCTCAGATCTGCCGGTATCGGTAGCGGTCGAAATGCGCCCACCCGTGCCCCGCCAGTATTGCCGCGCGGTACGCGACCGATGGCGGATCCGATCATCCCGCCGGGAATACGCAGCAACTGTCCGAATATTTCTCGCAAATCGCGGCGGCGCCAACCGATGCGCAGCATGCCCAAGTGAGTGACCAGGTGCGGTCTGACATACCACTGTCCGAGAACGTGGGCGCGCTCAAAGTGCAGGAAGGATTCGGCCAGACGCTCGTCGGCGAGAGCGCGGAGGGCGTGTTGCACCTCTGCGTCAAAAGCGGACTGTAGTGTTGGATGCATAAGGCAATGAAGTCTATATCGTCACAGACACTTCAGGTGGTGGTGAGCCGGGCGCGCATGCGCGGAGGGTTAGACGCGACCATTTGGTTCGGGTGAGTTGGGTTGGACGAGGTCCCAAAGGTTTCCGTACAGGTCCTGGAAGACGGCGACCGTTCCGTACGGCTCGCTCCTGGGTTCGCGGATGAACGTGACGCCTTTGGCCTTGTAGTTCCGGTAGTCGCGTGCGAAGTCGTCAGTGTAGAGAAACAAGAACACGCGCCCGCCAGTCTGGCTGCCGATGCGTGTTGCCTGTTCGATACTGGATGCCCGCGCCAGGAGCAGGCGCGACCCCGTTGAGCCGGGCGGTGCGACCACGACCCAGCGCTTGTTCTGCTCGGGAACGAACGAATCCTCGACCAGCGTGAAGCCGAGGACACCGACGTAGAAGGCGAGGGCTTCGTCATACTCGCGTACCACCAGCGATACGAGCCCGATTGCCTGCTTCATGCGATCTGCACCTCCGCTCACCCTTGTCCAGGCCAAGCCTTGGGAAGTCGGGTAGGAGCCAACCTACGAGCACCCTAGCATTCTGCCGATCGGCCATCGCTATTGGCACGCGTACAGTTTTAAGCGATCGGACCAGCTGCTCGATCCTTGTAAAGGAGTCCGCTATGTCATTTGCCCTATACCTGCTTGGGCTGGCGGTGCTGATCGGCGGCATTGCATGGGCTCTGATCACGGCCGGCGTGGCGACGATTTACGTGGCGATCGGATGTGTGATCGTTGCAGGCATTGGAATCATGATGGCGGTGTCGCGTACCCGCACCAAGGACCCACCGGCTTGATCGTGATGCCTTCCTAGTTGTTGAACGCAATTACTCCAAACACCAGAGTAAAGGACGCAGCAAGGACAGCCGTTAGAACGCCGATGACCAGCAGGATGTAGTTGATTGGCAGGCGCATGTCGGTGCGGGAGCGAAGCAACGAAAATGCGCCAAGTACAAACCTGGTTTGCAGCGCAAACGCAAAAAGAAATAACGCTGCAAAGAAAACCGCAAGTGGAGTTTCCATGAAGTGCGAACTCCACCATCCCAAGGCAGCGCACCCCCATAGGACCAAGAACGTGGCCGGAAACCAGAGCGTTCCAAGTAACAGGGCACGCTGCGGAAATTGGGTTGTGCCTGTCATCCTGACATTCGATTCAAAGTAATCGGGGCGGAATCCCTTAGGACTTCGTTTTCTTTGCAGGCTTCGACTTGCCAGAACTGTTGAGAGCGACCGCCTGGCGAATGAGCGCTTTGAAGGCGGACGCGTCAACGTCTTCTCCTTCGTGGATGTCGATCGCGCGGCGTACGTTTCCATCGAGACTCGAGTTGAAGAGACGGGCCGGATCCTTCAGAGACGCGCCCTTCGCGAAGGTAAGCTTCACGACTGTCTTGTAGGATTCGCCAGTGCAGATGATGCCATCGTGCGACCAGACCGGCGTGCCCATCCACTTCCACTCCTCGACGACGTCCGGGTCTGCTTCCTTGATGAGCTTGCGCATTCTGCCGAGAGTTTTTCCGCGCCAGTCCCCGAGCTCGGCGATTCTTTTCGAAATGAGCCCCGAAGCCGACTGGCCTTGGCTCGCGCCCGATTTTTTCATGTTCACATACTCCACTCAGCGCCCTGGGGTGATGATGCCGCGGGTTCCAGAATACCGAAGTTCAAGCGCCGGCAGGCCAAACTGGGCCGTCTGGGCGACAACTTGCCCGAGGATCTCACGCGCGATGGCCTCGTCCGCGATCAGCCTCGGAATGCCGCTCGTGGTCAGCCGGTCGCCGTAGCCGAGCTCCACCGGATGCAGCACGACTTCTGAGAGTTGATTGTCCTGGAATCGGACCTCCGCGATCACGCTCTGGAACGTGAACGCATTGGCGAAGGACAACTTGTTGAGCGGCGCGGTGAGGTCATAGGCGGTCGCCTTATTCGGATCCCGCCAGGTTTCGTTCAGTAGTTCCCGATTCCTGGCGAACAGGTCGGCAGGGAGCAGCTCCTGCACGTCGCTCCAGAAGAAGTTTCCGAGCCCGTAGAAAATAGCCCGTTTACCGCGTCCGGGTGAGTCGTAGATCTCGATCGGGCCGAGATTGTGGTTGCCCGTGACCACGAACATGTCCGCGCCCGAATCGATGGCTTCCCGCGCGAGTTGCTTCAGGAAGTTCGCCGCGCCGTGCGGCACGCTCTCGTCGTCGCAGCCGACCGAGCATTCGTGGGAATGGATTGCCGCGATCACGAAATCGGCATTCAACTGGGCCGTACGGATGGCGCCGTGGATCTCCCGGAGATCGTCGGGGTCCATCGTGTGTTCGTACGAGAAGCGGTCGGCCTTGCGGTACGACATGCCGAAGAGCTGCCCCTCGCCCGGGACGTCGTCGCAGTGCTTGCCGTGCAGCGTGCATTGGGCCTTTGCCATCGCCTCGACGGCCGCCTGCGGCAGCTGCGCCGTCGTTTTCACGTGCAGGGCGCTCAGTCCCGGCCGGCCCGGCGCAATCGCCCCGGATGGCAGCGACTCGCTCGTTGGCCGGAACGTCGATGCGAACGACACCAGGGCGATGCGGCCCTTCGGGCTTTCGAAATAGGCAGGCGCGCGCGCTATCCGGTGCGAGTCGCCGGCGCCGGCGTGGGCAATGCCGGCGTCGTCGAGCCACTTGGCGGTCTCCTGCATTCCGTGCAGACCCCAGTCCTGGCTGTGGTTGTTCGCACGGCCGACGATGGAGAAGCCCATCGATTTCAGGTCGCGCGCAACTGCTGGCACCGAGGAGTTGGTCCAGTCGCCGTCCCACGAGTACGGCGCGCCCTCGAACGAGCGCGGATCGAAGATCGTCGTCTCAAGGTTGCCGAAGGTCACGTCGCTGCCTCTAAGAATGTTGAGGACCGCGCCGAAACCCGGCATGAGTTCCGCATGCTGCGACAGCGGACGCGAAATGATGAGGTCGCCGACCGCGGAGGCAGCGAAGCCGTTGGGTACGCTCGCCTGCAATTCGCGCTCGATCGGTCGCTTCGGATCCAGCTGATCGGCGTCCTTGACGACCGGATCGGCCGGCCCAAACCGAGAATCACTGGCGAGTGCACCCATTGAGGTCATGGCGAGTGCCAGCGCGGCCGTAGCAAGCGAGGCGGAACGTCTCATCGGCTAGTCCAGCAGTTTCGAGTCGTACGGGTAAAGCGAGAGCAGCACCGGCCCGTCAGCGGACACCCACACTTCATCTTCGAGCTTGACGCCATCCTGTGCGCCGACTTTCCCAGCGTAGCATTCGACGGCCACCACCATGTTCTCCTGGAATGCGCCGTCGGGCATCTCCGTATAAGGATCGCCCGGCAGAGGCACGTTCGGCGACTCGTCGTCGGTGCCGATGCCATGCACGATCACGCCATAAGCCTGCTCGCGATACGCCGCCGGCAATGGCGGACACCGCGCCACGAAATCGGAAAAAGCCAGTCCCGGCCTGATCAGTTCCATGCAGCCTTGCACAAAGTCGTGGCCCACCTTGTAGGCTTCCTTCTGGGCCGCGCTGGCCACGTCGCCACACAGGAACGTGCGAGATATGTCGCACACATAGCACTCGGGGCCGACCATGTCCGTATCGATGGCCACCAGGTCGCCGGGGCTGACCCGCTTACCGTCTGCCTCGTGAAACCAGGGATTCGTCTTGTAACCCGAAACGATGAGGCGCGTGAAGCAATGCTCGCCGCCCAGCGCCAGCACGCGGTGCCAGAAGATGGCCAGCAGCTCGTTTTCGGAGATGCCAGGTCTGATCGCCTGCTCCATGTCATGCAGCGCGGATTCCGCGATGGCGCAGGATTGGCGCATCAGCTCGATCTCGGTCGGCAGCTTGATGATCCTCGCCGCCGACATTGCGCGGTCTGAATCCGTGAGCTCGATTCCGAGCGCCTGCAGAGCGGCAAACCCGTTGTAGTCGAGTACGTCGATGCCGACCCGGGCATCGGCAAGCCCCCGTTCCTCGAGCACGTCCTTGATCTGCCGCGCCCAGGCTCTCGCTTTTCCGGGCGAATCGGAATCGGTCACGCGCGCCTGCCAGAACATCGACGGCCGAACGTCCGGCCAATAGGCGCGCTGCCGGAACTCTGCGCCGCCGTACTCGAAAATGACCGGATCGCCCTCGACCGGGACGACGACGTAGTGCGCAATATTGACCGCCGTCCAGAGCGGCATGACGGCGACGCCTGTGCAATAGCGGATGTTGACGATGTCCGTCAGGACGAGCGCGCCGATCTGGCGCGCCGCCATCTCGCGTTGCACCTTGCCGAGCCGGTCGCGCCGCAAGCGTGCCAGGTTGACGACGGATTCCGCCGGAATGTTCGTGCGGCCTACCGGGCGCCTGTCACGCGTGAGCACAGTGCTCCCTCAAAGGCGGAATTCGACGATGACGCAATGCGTTCCGATTATGATGGCGCCGCACGATCGCAGCAATCTGGAGCGGACTCCATGCGAGACAGCGCGGCACAGTTGAAGAGTAAAGATCGAATCACGACGTGGCGTCAGATTCTTTTCCTGTTTTCGGCCTTGCTGTTTTGCGGGCATGCTGCCGGCGCACCCGTGGCGCTCGTGGCTGATCGGGTGATCGACGGTGTCAGCGACAGTGCGCGCGTCAACACCGTCGTCGTGATCGACGGCGAGCGAATCATCGCAGTCGGCGGCCGCTCGAGCATACCGGCCGGCGCGAAGGTGATCGACCTGCCGGGCATGACGCTGATGCCTGGTTTCATCAACTGTCACGAGCATCCGCTGATGTATGGCGACGACTACCAGAATGCGCACCTCCAGGCGTCTTCGGCGTACAAGGCGCTGATGGGGCTCGCCGCGCTCCAGCGCCAGCTCCTCGCGGGATGGACGACGGTCCGCGTCATGGGCGACGCGGACGTCCACTACGCAAACCAGGACATACGCAAGACGATCGAGAAAGGCGTATTCATCGGCCCGCGCCTGACCGGCGCCGGCCATTACATTTCGATTACCGGCGGCGGCGGCGACATCAACTACTTTTCGCCCGAGCAGGTCGTCATCCCCGATGGACTGGTCGCGGACGGTCCGGAAGAGATCCGCAAGGCGATCCGCCAGGAGGTCAAGTACGGCTCCGACTGGATCAAGTTGCTCGTGACCGGCGCATTCCAATCTGTCGGAGACAATCCGCAAAACGTCGCCTTCAGTCCCGAAGAGCTGCAAGCGGCCGTTTCTGAGGCGAACCGGCTCAGCGTGCCGGTCGCCGCGCATGCCCATGCCACCGACGGAATCAAGCAGGCCGTAGCCGCCGGCGTGCGGTCCATCGAGCACGGCACCTTCATCGACGACGAAGGCATGAAAATGATGGCGGACCGCGGTACGTTCCTCGTGCCGACGATCTACGTCGGCGACTACTACGCCGAGGGCGACAAGCTGCTCGCGCAGGACAAGCAGGACGACTACACCGCCAACTATCGTGTGAAGTTTGTGGCGGCCGTGGGACGCGCCCACAAGCAGGGCGTAAAGGTCGCTGTCGGCGTGGATCTCGGCGGTTATGCCGTCGATCCGACGGTGTTCGTGCGCGAGATGGCTGTTCTGGTCGAGGCTGGCCTGACTCCGATGGAGGCGATCCGGGCCGGCACGCGCGTCGGCGCCGAGTTGCTGCGCTGGAACGATCGTCTGGGCACCGTAGAAGCCGGCAAGCTTGCGGACCTGGTCGCAGTCACCGGGAACCCACTCGATGACATGAGTGCGCTGGAACGCGTGACTTTCGTGATGATCGGTGGTCGCGTGGTGAAGTCGCCGAGTGAAAGCGCGGCGCTCGCGGGCATCCTTGCCGAGCCGCGGTGAATGGCCGGCTAGCGGTCACGGCGGCTCACTTGCGTGATGCGAATGCCCATGCGGACATGCTGCCGGCGAAAACTACCGCAACCCAAGACACCCAAACAGGTATATCGGCGCTACCCACCTGGACAGGCACTTCGTTTAATGCGCGAAGAAATTGGGCGACAGCCAAGAATGCAAAGATGACGCCAGATACCACGATGTATTTGCTGGACATAGCCAATTTCCTTTTCAAGATGCCTACATTGCTGCCGGATGGTGTCATTGATCCAATTCTGGATGCTGCGCGTGTCCAGGCGATTGGATTCGCTTGACCGCCGCGGACACAACGGCGACCAGCAGGGCCGCAGCTGCCACGACCTCGAACCAGATCGTGAAGTTCATGGCGGCCGTGTGCGCGTCGAAAGGCGCTCGTGAATAGTGAAGCAGACCATCGAATCCGAAGGCGGCGTATAACACCATCATCAACAGGCCACAAGCAAGCCAACCGCGGAGATAGAGGGCAAAGCCGCCTACACCGATGACTGCCAAGCCTAGCCAGGTGAGGTAAACCTGAGATCGAGTCAGCCAAGGTGGCAGGTTTGGATAGTCACTGAGGAACTGCGCGTTGTGCGCGAAGTGAAGGAGACTTGCCGCCAACGACACCAACAGGAGAACAGCGAGACGATTGCGTTCGGTGAGAGTCATTTCATTGGCGGCCTACAAAAGCGCAAGTATCACAGCCATACGCTGGGTTGCTGCACGCGCATAGAACACAGCTAGTTCTTGGAATGCAGATTGCAGCCAGACCAGACCCTTGGGGCCCTCACGTTTCCAAACGCGCGGGTAGACATCAGCAGCGTCCATCGCTTTGGGGTCATATCGACGGCGAAACTGGTCAGCTGGCAGGTCGGTCAGAGCCTTGGAAACGTTCGCCACTTCCGCAATCGTAAGAAAACGCGGTGGTCCATATCCGAGGTCGGGACCGACATCCTGGCCGCCTAAAATCACCGGGCCGAAGGGTCCTTTTGAAGTGGACGTTGTACCCGTCAAGAGATAGTGAATGCCGTGCCAGGCTTTATCGATATCAAGACCCGAGGGCGGTTGTGGATCCGTGATCAAGTTCATCAGGCGATCCTCGTCCCGGGCCAGCTTAGGAATCTCGCCTGGTGGAACCATGACCAAGGTGAACCGCATGCCCACTGTTAGCTTGCACTTGGCGAACAGCAATCTGACTGGAGCTGCACCGGCGGACATTTCATGCTGCCATACGAACAAAATACGCAGCAGTCGCCGGCAAGCGGCTGAAGTAACGTGCGGCAGCCTTTGCACTCGTAGAAGAAAATGCAGGCGTCAGTCGGCATCTCTTCGGCAGCGCTGATCCCACATTTGGGACAGGTGATGACGGATTGCAACGTGACTTCCACCGTCTTCTAACGTTCGCGTTGAGCGGGCCTCGGGTAATCCACACCAGGCGCCGCGGGCGTAGCGGTTCGCCTGAGCTCCGCTACCAGCTGCATGACGCGCGCGGCGATCGCTTCGCGGCCCGCGACATAGTCCTTGCTGACGGCAGGCAGCCCATCCCAACGTTCAACCTGAGCATCGCCTTCGTACGGCAACGAAACGTCGAAGGACACGACCAAACGTGCAGAGCGAATATCCGCTTCGCTCAATGCCGTCGGCCGCCAGGCACCGATATGAAATCCGTCCCGCGCAAGCGCCGTACGCATCCAGTCAGGCACTTCAGCATCGGGAACAGTACCGCGCGAAGCGGCAGGAACCGCCAGGCCCTCGCGCGCTGCGGCCTGCTCAAACAACAACTTGGCGAGAAGGCTTTTCACTGAGCCGTGCTCGCACACAAAGAGTACGGGCTGTATTTCTGCGGGTTGTTCCGCCGCCGGTGCTTGCGTCGGCCCACACACCCATAACACCAGCGTCAGTGCTGCCGTCATTAGTCGGAACTGCGACATGGAGTCCTCCCGAGCCTAAGTGACTGCATTGATCGCGAACGCCTGGTATGCCCAGAGAGTGCACAGCGCTGCCAGGATCAGCCAAATGCCAACGACCACGACAGCGGCGATGCGGCCTGCTGATCCTACGCCAACTTCTACCTCGTGCGCCCGAACGCGGCATTCGGCCATGACGTGAGGTGGGATCATCCGGACAGCGACGACTATGCCGAGTGGAACCAGGACCAAGTCGTCCAAGTAGCCCAGCACTGGAATGAAATCCGGAATGAGGTCAATCGGACTGACTGCGTACGCGACAACCCCCGCAATGAATACCTTCGCGTACCAAGGCGTCCGCGGATGGCGGCTCGCCAGGTAAAGCGCGAATGTCTCGCTTCGGAGGTGCTCAACGCGTGCGCGGAATTTGTCAAGATTTGGCACGGTTACTTTCTGTGACGACTAGAGTCCCGGTCCAGCGGGCCGATCACGACAATTGAATGGCCCATCAGAACTGATCAGCCATGTCACGTGCCGCATCAGCTGAAGTGCGCACAGGGACGATCTCGAATTGCACAAGGTCGCTCCATGCATTGATCCAGCGGTCGAATAGAGCCGCGTCTTCGGTACGCATGAGTTGAAAACACCGCGAGTACTCGAAGTCCACCCAGCTATCCAGGTACTCAAGCCCCTCGGGAAGCGCGCGACCATGATCTCGAGCTCGCCGATAAATCGCCGGCGCGGCACCGGACTTGAAGTGCTCAATCACCATGTAAAGCATCGCCAACACCTCTGCCGCGGCCGAACCTGTTGTTACGCGGCGTTATTGTTGCCCATAACCACAGAGGACTCCTAAGCTGAGTAACGTCCACGATCAGCGTCGGCGCGCACTTCATCCCTCATCGCTTAGCCAGAAGGCAGAGCATCACGAGCGGTCGTCGGCGAGCCGAACGAGGCTGGAAACATTCAGGATGAGCGGCGTTCGGTGATAGCCAGCTTGTGCTTCTTCAAGCGTGCCTTTGATCCTGATCTCCTTGCCGAGAAACTGCCGGTATCTGTCGAACTCTTGTGGCTTCAGAGAGAGCTGAAACAAGAATTGATGGTGGTAGTTGTTGAAGCAAACTGCCCTTGGCAATCGCAGGTACCAACGGGTCACCGGCTTGTCTCCACCAGAAATGCTTTCGTAATTCGGTGGTCCTGGATAGGTTTGCGTCACGATATGGCCCACGAACTCCCACTCGCGATATGAAAACGCGGGGCACTCGTACGCGCCTGAAACAGAGGTCCAAATCAGCGACAAGAGCAATGCTGCTAATGCTCGCATCTTGGCCTTCTAACAGCCCGGAGGGAATCTTGATGCTGAAATATCATCTCACCTGCCGATATGGTGCGAATCCGTAGTACTTCGGTCGGTCATCGAGCCGGACGTGCAGCCACGATACTCCGCCACCCGCCGTGCTCAGCCAAACAGGTTTCTCACCAACCCTGCTAATCATCGCCTCACCTACCGCTTGCCACAACGCGTCACGCTGAGATTCGGGAGCACTGCGGACAAAAGTGCCAATGTGTCCATACGCGTAATCCGGACCGATGGGGCGTGGAACCACCATGATTGCATCGCCACCAAGGTTCGGGAACGTGAGAACTTCTGCATCGGCGTTGTTACGGAAGCGATCGTCGAACGCGCTTGGATCTGGCTGGCGAGATAGGTCGGGACTATCGAGCAAGACGAATTCGAATGGCTGGGTGACCGTCTTGGTGGATACGCACGGTGTCTCCCAACGAAAAGCACCGAACGATACGCCTGCGAGGAGGGTGTTGAACCACGAACGAAATTGCGCATTACTGCGCCAAGCCTCAATGACATCGCCGTAGAGGGCTGAGTCGCCGCTGCGATCCAGAGTGACCCGAAGCGCTCCAGCGCAACCGGCATCGCTGATTTGAGTCGTCCACATTGGCTGCTACGCGCCTAACGTCGGCTGGAACGCATGGTTGGGCGCCAGTTGTTCATGTGCCTACGCGGGCATGATGCTCCTTATTTGATTCTCTTCGAATGGAAAGTCTCGTCGCCCTCGACGATTTCGAGCTGCGGGAGTTGCCCTTCAGCGTTGGTGAAGATGAGCTGATACGGCCTGATTTTCAGGAAAAATTTCGTCTCCGACTCGGCAAACAGTTCCATCTTGGGACCCTTGGGGCCGTTGAAGAACAGCCTGTCGCCATTCCGCGTTATGGTGTAGATCCGGTTTTCCAGCGTCTCGAATTGGTACTGACCGGTATAGGACTCGAGAATGTTGGCGGGGACGGGGATGGCCACGCGTCCGTTCGCCCTGCGTTGCTCGACCCACTTCGCGAGCGCTGCCTCGGAATTTCGCTCGCAGTCATGAGCATAGCCCCACAGGTCGAGGAAGCTGCATACAAACACGTTGTTCGCAACGTCCTCGAAACCGTGGTCGGCGAGCGCCTCGCTATTGACGAGGATGACGAGCGAAACATTCCGCTCCGGGATCTTGAGATACATCGCGGAGAATCCGGTGCCCCAGTGGCCGTAGTGCCAGACGAGCTTCAGCCCGTGCCAATCCGTAACGAACCAGCCTAATCCGTAAGGGAGCCGCTCGCCGCCGTTCGAGACGAATGGCGTCCAGGCTCTTTCCTGAGTCTCCTTCTTGATGAAGACGTGGCGATCGATCGCGATGTCGTACTTGGCCAGATCCCGGACGGTCGACAGCAGCCCTGCCGCTGCGCCGATGCTGTCCTCGGGCGGATAGGTGGAGTGAACGGTCTCGCCAGCGCCGTAGTACGTGTAGGGTTGAGCCAGCCTCGTCAGGCTCTGGCTGTAGCGATCGAGGTGATCCTGCCCGAGCGACGCACGCCATTTGTCCGCGTCCTTCACGATGCTGTGATACGGAACGCTGTCCGACATTCCCAAAGGGTCGAAGAAGGTTTCGACGACCACGTTGACGAATGGCTTGCCGGTCTTCTTCTCGATGACCGCCGTCAGGTAGTCGAAGCGGTTGCCGTCGTACTGGAAGCGTTCTCCGGGCGTTCCATTCGACGTGTGGCTCAGGAGGTGCTTGACCCTGACCGAATCGTCCTTGAAGTCGCTCGAGTAATGGGAGATCGGCTCGTCGAGATCCAGCTTTCCTTGCTCCACGAGCTGCATGATCAGCGTCGCCGCGAATGTCTTGGTGAGCGAGGCGATGTGGTAGAGGGTATCCGGCGTCGCCGGGATCCGGTTCTCGAGGTCAGCGAAGCCGTATCCCTTCGCCCAAAGCACTTTGCGATCCTTGACGATAATGGCGGAGAGGCCCGGGATCTTGAGACGGTTGCGAAGGTCATCGATCTCTTTCTCGAAACGCTCCAGCCGTATCCCGTCCTGGCGCGTCGGCGGCGATTGAGCTGACACCTCGGTTGCGTTGACGAGCAGTGCCAGAGCACACAGGCTCCTGGCAAGATTCGCGAAGTTATTGCTGGTCACGTCGTTGCCCTCCTGCTGCAAGGCCGAGCACCCGCATGGCTTGGGTAAGATGACGTACCAGGTGTTAACGTTTGAATCAGTCAGTCCCGCTCCGCCTAACGTCCGAGCTCAGCTGCCGTCTTGCGCGAACACCGCCCTTTGGAGAGTTGGCATCACAATTGTTTGTTCATGCGCAAGAGAGGCACCCCAACGCCGCCGCGGTCGTCTATGACGCGTTCGCAAAGCTCGTAGCCGCAGGCGCGGTAGAGCGGTTCACCAGCCAGGGTAGCCATCAGTTCGACATTCTTGAAGCCTTCGGAACGCGCTGATTCTTCGCAAAGAGAGAGGATCAGCTTTCCCACGCCTTTGCGCGTGTGGTGTGGATGGGTATACATCGCGCGGACTCGCGCCGCCTCTTTTGCCGGGTCGAGCAGGGCGGCGTTGCGCCCAGGTGATTGGTCTCCGCCGTACAGTGTGGCGCGGCGGCTCCATCCTCCACAACCAGCGAGTTTGCCGTTCGTTTCTACGATGAAATAAGTTCCATCATCGATGAGCTGAGTGTCCAGCCCCATGATCGTTCGGCTGGATGCAATCTGGCGTTCGTCGAGGAATGGCTTCTGCAGTTCGGATATTGACGCGTCCATCAATGCCCGCAGCGCGTCAAGATCATCGCGTTGCGCAAGTCTGTGGGTCAGTGTCGGACTCGTCATGGGAGTCCAATTTTAGCTCCGGCGGCCTCATGGTTAGGCCGGTGATGCCGCTTCGCAGCGACTGCTTCGACTTCAACAAACCAAGCTGGGTCAACTAGCTGAGACACGAAGACAGCCGTCGAGGCCGGTCGATGAGAGCCTAGGTGCTTAACCCTTGCCGCCCGAACTGCATCTCCGTCACACCCTGCAACCATGAAGGTGGTTAGCTTCACAATGCTTGTGGCTTCGAGCCCATGTGCCTTCAACAAGGCAATGATGTTCGCAAAGACTTGATCTGCCTGCTCCTCCATGGTGGTGGGCGCAGAACCATCAGGCCGAACACCAAGCTGCCCTGAAAGGAAGATGAGTTCGGTGCCTTCGGGTACTGACACCGTGTGACTGTAGAGGCCAAGTGGGGCATGCACCGCTGCGGGGTTTGAATAGCTGATGGTCCAAGCGCTCATCGGGTCCTGCCTGGCGGCCATGTGTCGTGCTGAGGGAGGGTGTCAGTAATCTCAAACCAGGCGGCTTTGGATCCCACAAAGATGTGCTCAGCGGGGCGCTCCAGCGCATTGTTAGAGGTCATTGCACTATGATCAACGTAATGACCGCAATGATTGATACGACGGAGATCGCGATAGCGACGAGGCACAGTCTTCTCAACTTCTCGCGCTCGGAAGCAGCGCTTCTTGCGGCTTGCTCCAACGCGGCGACCACGTCCTTCAGTTGTGCGGCGAGTTGCTTGATTTGCTCCGCATTGCCTAATGCTGCCGCTTGAAGCTCCGAAATCTGTTGATTTAGCAAATCTGACTGACTCGGTAGTGCCTCAACCTTCTTCCGGGTAAATGCGGGCTTCACGACCCCAATGATCGTATCGAGGTTGGCAAGGACAAGTTTTCCGATGGCGAGCCAGGGCATCGATGACCCCCTCCTGTTCACAGTCCGCTCCAACGCATAGTTAGACAGCAGAACCATCAAGCGCGCAACACAGCGCTTGCCATGTCTCCACGGTTAGCGGAGTCATAGAAAATTTGGACGATCAGCTTGTTCGCAGTGAGCGTCATCACGTTGTGTGCAATCCCATGACTCAAGATACTCTTCGCAGCAGGGCAGCTTCAACGAAGGAACGTCCCCATGCTCAAGGTCTACGGCTTTTCGAAGGTCAACGCTGTCGCGCGAGGCTACACCCGCGACCTGCGCGTGCTGTGGGCGCTGGAAGAGATGCAACTGCCGTTCGAGCTGGCCGGCATGGACCACCCCGCACACGACCTGAACACCGAAGCCTATCGCCGGCTCAGCCCCTTCGAACAGATCCCGTCGATCGACGACGACGGGTTGGTGCTATCCGAATCCGCCGCCATCCTCGTCTACCTGGCGAAGAAGTCCGGCCGCCTGATCCCCGGCGACCGCGCCGGCGAGGCGCAGGTGGTGCGCTGGTGCTTCGCCGCGATGAACTCGGTCGAGCCACCGCTGCTCAGCCTGCTGGTGCTCGACTGGACGGCGGATGGCAGCTGCGGCAAGCACCGCGAGTTCCTGGTCGGTTGGGCGAATCGGGTGCTGACGAACCTGGAGCGCTGGTTCGCTGACCGCGATTTCGTCGCGACAAAGGGTTTCACCGTCGCCGACATCCTGATGACGCACGTGCTCTCGGGCATCAAGGACGAAGGATTGATCGCGCCGTATCCGGGAATCGCGTCGTATCGGGATCGGTGCCTGGCTCGGCCCGCGTGGAAGCGGACCATCGAGGCGTACTGCGCGCGGGTCGAGGCGGGATAGATCGTTCGTTCATTGAGGTTGCTCCATGCGGCCGACTCAGGCTAACAAGCCCGATGGCTACCTTCTCGGCTCATACCGCATCGCCACCGCCCCCGAGCGCGAACTCCAGCCGGCTCACGAGCTTCAAATCGACACACTTCGATAACCCCGCGAACAACGTCGGCCCATGGCCCACTAGCCTGGGCTGCACCACGAACTCGTACTCATCGATCAATCCCAGCTCCGCCAACGCAAGAGGAAGCTTCACGCCTCCCGTGAACAATCCCTTGCCCGGCTCCCGCTTGAGCTGCTGAACGGCCTTCCCCAAATCCCCGCGCACGAGCTCCGCGTTCCAATCGACCCGATCCAGAGTGCTCGACACGACGTACTTCTTTGCCGCGTCGATCGTCCGGGCGAAGGGTTCCATCCAATCGAGGCAACGCTCCTCCGCGCCGGCGACCGAAACGCTGCCTCCATCATTTCATAAGTCACCCGGCCAAAAAGGAGGGCATCGGCCCGGTTGAGGTTCTCGACCGCGTGACGATGCAAGTCTTCGTCCGCGAACATTTCACGATGATCGCAGCACCCGTCCAATGTGACGTTGATGGAATACCGAAGGGGTCGCATTACGTAAGAGTACCTCCGTTGGGTAGCTAGCAACTATGCCCCTTACCCGCGCCTGCGGAGCAGGCGCTAGTCAACAGATCGCTTTTTGATCCGATAAAACAATACTTAGGTATTGACCTTAGTGTTGTCCGACGATAGAATCTCTTCGTCAGATCGGGTAACCCCACCAATTGACTGGTGCTGAAATGGCTCAATCCGCAGTCGCTGACGATGTTTTTTATGCCTTGTCCAATTCGACTCGGCGGAAAGTCCTGGAGCAACTGTCTGTCGGACCAGCCACCGTCAGCGAACTGGCAGCACCGTTCGACATGAAACTCCCGTCGTTCGTGCAGCACCTCTCGGTGCTCGAACAGAGCCGACTGGTGAGGTCGAAAAAGCGCGGGCGAGTGCGGACGTATGAGATCGCACCCGAACGGTTCAAGGTCGCTGAAGACTGGCTGACCGCGCGTCGTCAGTTGTGGGAAGCCCGACTGGACCGGTTCGACCAATACGTCAAACAACTCAAGGAGAAGGAATCGGAATCATGAGCAAGCAATTCGCGATCAATCCGAAACTTGATTTCGCTATCGAACGGTTCATCGACGCTCCCACGCGGCTCGTCTGGGAAGCGTTGACGAAACCGGAGCATCTCAAGGAGTGGTACATGCCCAAGCCTTGGGGTCGTGTGTCGCGAGCCGAAATGGACGTGCGACCGGGCGGCATCATCAGCATCGACATCGCAACGGAAGACGGTCAGGACTCTCCAAACCTCGGCTGTTTCCTGGAAGTCATTCCGATGGAGCGACTTGTCTGGACCTCCATGTTGTTCCCTGGCTATCGTCCGGCTGTCTTTGACGACATTCCGATCACCGCCATCATGACGATGGAAACCGTGGGAACCGGCACTCGCTACGTCTTCACGGCGCTGCACCGGAATGAAGCGGACCTCGAGACAAACAAAGCATCGGGCTTTTATGAGGGCACCGAGATCGCCATCGATCAGTTCGTGGAGCACGTGATCGCGATGAAGTAGTTCTGGGCGACTCGCGGCGGGTGGGTCAGGTATCAACACCCAGGTCTCGACAACAAGGGATGCGGGTTGTCGGCCCAACGTCTGCTGTTGTTAGGCCGCTCACCCCCCGCCTCGGGAGCCCAGCAGCTTTGTGCCCAGCATGACCAATGGAACAAGTGAGCCCAAGAAGATGATGTGGTACCAAATTGGGAACTTGTCCCACAAAGACACGTGAACTGGTACGAACAGCGCAAAAAGCAGCAGCGCAAATACGTATCTAGGTAATCGAGTGCTTGGCGTGACCGCTGCGCAGGCAACACCAGCGGCGATCGACGCTGCCGCACCGAGGACGAGGCGAGCAACGAGCATGGCTAGAGAGAAGTTCATGGCCTGTTCGACTTTCACGTAACCGGGGAAAAGCAAACGAATTGCGAAGTTGCCGACCGTCGCCACCGCGAACCAGACAACGAAGCCCGCAGCGATTGCTAGAACTGCTCGGAGCCAATTTGGCATGGTGAGTTCCGGAGCGGCCTAACGTCCGCGTCGAGCGGGCCGCGCGCAGCGCGGCCGGCGCGCCGCAGGCGCGATAATTGTCCGCGCGCCCGCGGCGTGCTCGCTTAAACCTCCCACGGACCGCTCCAACGCATAGTTAGGCCGCACACGCGCCAGGGCGGCAACATAGCGCCGCTTAGTCCAGGAACTTCCAGGTGTTGGCACCATCCAGCCTCCGAACTCGAGTTGACTCAATCACGGACGGATCAAAGTTTCGGAAGTTAACGCCCATCCTGCTCATGGCGCGACTGATGGGTTGCCAGTGCGTCACACAACCACAGTTAGCGCATCGATAGAGCCAAAGGTACTTGTCGCCCCAAGCGTAACGTGCCACCGCACCGCTGCGGGCAACAATCTTCACCTTGCTTCGATCGTAGTACCCCCAGATGCCACCGGTGCGACGACAGATTGAGCAGTTGCAGCTGGTGAGGCGCCGTGGCTTGCGTGGGACTTGGATCTGCACTGCCCCACAGTGACATGAACCCTTGAGCATGGTACTGCCCTCTTGTGCGGCCTAACGTCCGCGTTGCGCGGGCCGTCGGCAAACCGAACCAAGCGCCGCAGGCGCCATGATTTTAGGCACACCTGCGGCGCCTGCCACCAATCGTTTCACGGACCGCTCCAACGCATAGTTAGGCATCCACGACAACAAGGTCCCCGATATGGATTTGTCCACCCACGAGAATCCGTGCGCGAAGCCCACCTTTGCGCGGAAAGTGTTTGAGGACGTCGCGGTGGGTTCTCTTTGCAAATAAGCTGCAGGGCTCACATAGCTCAAGACCCTCGAGCGTAGCGTCTCCGACCTTGAACGTCCTGCCACAAAGATCGTTGAGGCGAATACCCCGCGTCACAATGTTGCGCCGGGGCATGTCCGGCGTAAATGGCACTTCGACCATCTCCGAAAACGCCGCAATGTTCTCGCTCTCGATGAGAGTGACTTGGTAATCGGGACCGCGACGATTGGCCGGGTCCGCATAGCGATCACCGTCAAGCCCACCGTCAGTTAATGCCGCGACGAACTGCCGCGGTTCCATGGGAGCTCCCCTAGTCGGCGCGATGAAAATATGTATGACGCTCCCCATGGATGCCTAACTACAATTAGAGGTCAGCGCGATACATACCACTTAAGCACCTCTGAATCATCCGCTTCCTCAATCTCGAGGAGCAACTCAGCCGCCGAATACTGCCCCTTTGACGCCGCAACAGCCGCCAGAATCGACCTCCCAAGAGATCCTGACCAGTCACGCTGTGATGCGGCCGCCGCAATCGCTGGTAGTTGGGCCAAGGAATCTCGGTACGGTGAGACTAGATCCGCAGGTACCGTGACACGGAAGCGATACCGCATTACCTCAACGGACGCGGGAAATAGAAAGAAGTCGAAGCAGGCTTTGTCTGGAGCTAGTGCGAGAATTCTCACAACGTGGGGCACCGCCGCGAAAGAAGCGGGATAGATATCCCCCTGATGGTATAGCGCACTCCAAAGGTCAAACCACGGACCTTCGCGTGAATTGGACTTCGAAGGATCCCGTTCGATTGCCTCTAACAACGCGGGGATGTCGGTTGCTTCGCCATACGCGTGCCGAAGCTCACGCCATCTTGAATCTCGCAGGGAGATCACTCTGACCTCTAACGTTCGCGTTGTGCGGGCCGCCCAGAGCGCGGCCAGCGCGCCGCCTGCGCACAATGATTCAGCGCGCCTGCGGCGCGCTCCTGCCAAGCTTTCACGGACCGCTCCAACGCATTGTTAGGTCCGTCGGTGACGAACAATATTGAAACCTTCTTCAGCTGTCGGCGGTTGAAAGAAAGCCGTGATCGCATCAAATTCGGCTTCGCTGGTCCACCTGCTTCCGACTGCGAGCCCCTTGCTGCGTTCCTTCAGTTGTACTTTGCATATCTCGTCAGGCACATCAATGAAATGGAGTTCATGGTCAGCTTCAGCGCCGTCAAGGAGCTCTCGAAACCAGCTGCGCTGACCGCGCGTGTTACCGGGAAAATCGAGCACGACGGATACACCCTTCAGTAGGAGGGCACGGATATGGGGCTCGAACGCGACTCTTAGCCGCGTGGAATACTCCACAAAAGAGGCGATGTCGACGATTGTTCCGGGGTACAAGGCTTCCACCAACTCATCCTGTGCGAGCAGAACTGCGTTCTGCCGTTGAGCTAGCAATCTGGCTAATGTGGACTTCCCCGCAGCCATCTTGCCGCAGAGAAGAAACAACTTCGCCTTCGAAGGCATAGTCGGCGGACCTAACGTCCGCGATCAGCGGTGGCGCGCAGTCGGCGCGCCGTTTGCCTGACGAAACCACGGCGCGCCACCCGCAGTCCCTGCAAGCGGCGTGACGACCAGCACCGAACGCTGCATCGCATAGTTAGACGTCTCCGTGCTCATCAGAGCACTTTCTCCAAGTATGCAGTGCCCGGCACAGGGTTGAACCGGTATGGCGCAGTTGGCCTGAACCCCAACGAGGCATACAACGACCTGGCCTCTTTCATGGATGGCAGCGTATCAAGCACAAGTTGGCTGTAGCCTTGCTGTTTCGCTGCCGCCACGACGCCTTCAACAAGGAGTCGTCCAACTCCGCGACCGCGCCCCGCAGGACCAACATACAGGCGTTTGATTTCCCCAACGCCATCTGCATACGGTCGCAACCCGACACAACCGAGATAAGTACCATTCTCTTCGGCGAGCAATAACGCGCCAGCGGGCGCAGCGTACTCGGTTGCTAGGTTCTCCAACTCCTGTCTGATGTTCTGGAAGGAAAGGTCAACATCTAGCGACGCCGCATACTCGTCGATAAATTGGCGCACTTGCTGCCAGTGCTCCTGCGACTTTGCCTGAATCAGGCGAATGGTCACTTTTTCTCTGGAGACGTTTAACAGTCCGCGTTGAGCGGGCGGCGCAGAGCGCGGCCGGCGCGCCGCAGGCGCGACAATGGTCCGCGCGCCTGTGACGCGCTCGCTCAACGCTATCACGGACCGCTCCAACGTATAGTTAGATGTCATGATTTGGGAGTGCAGGATGCCAATTCCGCGTCGGGTGGAGTGGACGGATACGGCGTCCACCCTTGAAGTTGGCTGGATACCGCGGCAAAAGTTACGGAATGGAATCCACGTCGGTCCAGGAGGGCAACAACCTTAAATGCTTCCTCACCGACTTCCGCACTTGGAGCTCGAACTGTAATTGCCGTGTTGCGTTTAAGCGGTTCGAACTGTGACCGCAGCTCAGATAAGCAGCGAAAGCGCTGGCCACGGATTTGCACGTCTGCGGCAGTGACGGAGACTGTCAGGGCTTGTGCGTTGTCGTTAGCAGCACAGGCCACCAGTGCAAACGACAACCAAAAGCCAAGATGCGGGGTTTGCTCTCATGACATCTAACGTCCGCGTTGAGCGGGCCGCGGTACAGCCGAAACAGGCGCCGTGGGCGCCATAATTTCCCAGGCGCCCGCGGCGCTCATCGCCGAACCTGTCACGGACCGCTCCAACGCATGGTTAGGCGTCATTCGCTGCCCGCACCTATTGCGGCAACGAGTACTCGAACTCGTAGAAGTGCTTGCCATCTACGATGCTGAGCTTGAACGTGCCGGTGATGCCAGCCAGTGCGCCAGTTCCTGAGTCCGGAACGATGGTGATGGACAAGTGCTGAGCCCCTCGATCCATGGTGCCAGTATGCTGGAACACGAAGCTTCCGCTGCGGCCGTGGAGTGTTCCGGTCACCCGCTCGATAGCCACGTAGCCCGCTGAGCCTTGGACCGGCGTGAGCGCGGTGAGCATTTCACCTTTCCCGATGGCGACCAAGTCGCCCTCGAACCGCTTGTCCAGAGACATGCGGCCAAGGCTCACGCCGTCGGCGGCGTTTGGCTCAGCATGGGGCTTCATCTCGACGGTGAATGAACCCTTTGCAATGGCAGACATTCGACTTGCTCCCTGGAAGAAGGCGGCAAACGCGGGCAAGGCGGCGAGCGTGATGGCCAGCAACTGCAGCGATATTCGTCGACGGACTAGTTTCATGATGCCTAACGTCCGCGTTGAGCGGGCCGCGGTAAACCCGCACCAGGCGCCGCGGGCGCGACAATCTTCCGCTGCGCCCGCGGCGCGCTCGCCAAACGCTTCGCGGACCGCTCCAACGCATTGTCAGGCACCAGTGCGCCCCGGAGGGTTGGCCTGAAACCACTCGACGATGCTCGGCATGTGCTGCTCGAAGTTGCCGGGATACGAGAAGTTGAGCACGCCTGCGCGGGCTGAACTCCGGTTCTCGAAGTCATGTGTTACGCCCGCTGGAACGAGCACGAAGGAACCCTTTTGGGCCTCTACCCAGGTATCAGCGACAAGCACCGACATAGTGCCTTCGATGACGTAGAAGATGTCGTCCTCAGGATGCGAATGAGCGCCTGGTCCTTTGGTGTGTGGCTCGAGCCACCATTCCGAGATGGAGTAGCCCTCGTTCGTCTCTTGACCGTCCGCCTTGAAGACGGCCTTATCCGGCCCATGGCATACGAGCGGCCCTCGCCTGGGGCTAGCACGACTGCGGCCCTAGGTCGGGATGGCGGCTCTTTGCTCACGCAGAGTCCTCTTCCCTGGTGCCTAACGCCGGAGTTCAGCCGCGACGGTTGAGGAGCGAAGCGACGAGACCGGCGTCGGCTGCAACGAGTTGTTAGGCGTCACCTTTGGTTGCATGTAGCTTAGGCGCTAATTCGGCGCACTCCGTACGGAGTAATGATTGGCAACCAAGCGCCAGTAATCTTGCTGCTTTACCCATACCCTAGTAAATCGGGTATTACGGGGAACAGCTTTGCCGTTATCTTGTCCATCCATTGTTGAGAGGCCAGTCTCCACAGCAGTGTTTTCGTAGACGCGCACCTGAACCTCATCCGTAGTGATAGATTGAAATTTCAAAGTACCCGACGTGAAATCTAAAATCACCTGTTTCTTGGTTCTCACCGTGCCGCTTGGACCTACGCCTATAAAATCATCTGCGTAGATCCGATCGAGGGCCGCCGCGTCGGCTCCGATCTGCGCTTGAATGCGCTCACCATCTAGCTGCCTTATGACCTGCTCGATGTTGCTCCTTTGAGTCCCTGCAGTGCTCTGTTCCTGTGCCATGACAATAGAGGTGAGTGCAAATGCCAAGACAGCTGTGACAAGTGATTTCATGAGCAAATCTCCTTTATCGACGTCGGAGAGCGATGTTGTGACGCCTAACGTCCGCGATCAGCGGCGGCGCGCGGTCGGCGCGACGCTTGGCCGCCATGCAAGCGGCGTGACGACAAGCGCCGACCGCTGCATCGCATAGTTAGGCCACTCTAAGTTCAGCTTGCAGGCCAGCCCGCCCTGCGAGTGTTAGCAGCATGTCTAGGCTGAAGTCTTGCCATGCACCTTTGTTGAGCTTCGAAACGCGTGGTTGGGTTACCCCAAGGTGCTTCGCTGCTTGGGCCTGAGTCCATCCCTTCGCCTTGAGTTCCTTGGATAGGCGAATCATAAGCTCGGCGCGCAGAGCCATAACGTGCGCTTCCGCTTCATCGAAGCCAAGATCCACAAAGACATTCCCACTGCTGGGCGTAATACGCTTGTCATTCCAACGACGGGCTGACTTCTTCATCTCAACCTCCAATCAATTTGTAACGCCGTGCCGCCAACTCGATATCCGACCGCGCCGTCTTTCGCGTCTTTTTCTGAAAGGCATGCAGAACGTAGATCGCTTTCTCTCGTTTTGCTACGTAAATAATCCGCCAAGCTCCATCTAGATGCACTCGGAGTTAATAGGCACCTGACCCCACTTCTTTCAATGGCTTAAAGTCGGCCGGCGCACCACCAAATTGCACTCGCATCAATTCGACACCGATGGCATGTCGGACTGCAGTAGGGAAGTCACGCAAATCATCCAGGCTACTTCCAACGAAGCTAAGCGGCTTCATGTGGAGCATTAGTATACAAACATTTGCATACAATATGCAAGTACTTGTATGACCTCGAAAACCTGCGCTTAGAGTGGTCTAACGCCCGCGTTCACCGGCGGGCCTCGCGAAGCGAGGCCCGGCCGAGAGGAACGCGTTGTTAGGCGGCGAGTTGTTCGCGTTGCGCGAATTCATGGCGCCGGGCCCTTAAGCTCAACCACAATGACATTTATGACCGTTGTGCCGATGTTTTCAGCCCAATGTGTCTTGGGATTCACGTAAAGGACATCGCCATTTTTAACGTCCATCTCGACGACCGTTCCATTCGCACTGTGATCGCGCAGCCTGCCGCCTTTCACGACATGGATTAGGTAGGCGGGGTGAGAGTGCTCCTCTTCTCGCTCGCCGGGACGAAGAGTACGCTCCAGCACTCTTACCCGATCGTTTTCTAAACGAAGGCGGATCTTGTCGTCGTTGACGGTAAGCACATCTTGGGACAAAGCAGTGCCGCTGAGCACCGCGCCCGCCGTAGCAAGAACGGCAAGTGAGAAGGTTCGTTTCATGCAGCACCTCCGTAAGATTGTCGCCGCCTAACTTCCGCGTTGAGCGGGCCGCGGTACCAGCCGGACCAGGCGCCGCAGGCGCCACAATTGTCCGGGCGCCTGCGGCGCCCTTCGCCAAACCTTTCACGGACCGCTCCAACGCATTGTTAGGCAACAGAAGAGAGGCCGCCAATCTTTGTGAGCATGACAAGGTCGCGCTGACGATCTTGGCCAAGCATGAATGGATGGTCACCGACAACACTGAACCCAAATTTCCTATAGAAGGCAATTGCCTTGAGATTCTGCTCCCATACTCCAAGCCAGAGGCAATCACTGCCGGCCTGAGTGGCGGCGGCGAGTGCCGCACGCATCAGCTCGTGTGCGACTCCTCGGCCATGCCATTCACTTGTAACGTAAATCCGATGCAACTCAGCGGGGGAAGTACCGACAACGTTGTTCGTGGAGTGCGCCAACCGGAGTTGCGCGAATGCAATGAGCTCGCCCGCGACCTCGGCGACGAGAGTAATCAATCGAGGGTCGGATATCTCCCGATGCTGGATCAAGGCGTTGAAATTCTTCGCGCAGTGCAATTCGATGTTCTCTGCAGAGTTGGCCTCTGCAAATGTTTGGCGAAAAGTCCGCTCGGCAATTGCAGCAAGAGATGCTGCGTCGGCCGAGTTTGCTAATCGGATCGCCACCACTGCGCAATACCTATTCTGTTGCCTAACTACAATTGGGTATGAACATGACGTGATGTTTTACGTCATTTCTGCCCATTAATCATCCAGTGCCGCCGTAAGTCTTTGACTAGGTTATCCCTGAATCAGGTCTAACTTACCAATGCAAAAAGCCACGGATGGCTGAACCGCGAAGGCTCCTGCAAGAAGTCCAGTTCCGGATCCGCGCTCGCCACATGAGTTACCGGACCGAGAAGACCTATCTCCACTGGATTCGTCGCTACATCCGGCATCACGGTCGTCGGCATCCGCGCGAGATGGGTGGCCCGGAAGTCGAAGATTTCCTGACTACACTTGCTGTCAAGAACCAGGTTTCGGCCTCCACGCAGAACCAGGCCCTTGCAGCGCTGCTTTTCCTTTATCGTGAAGTCCTCGAGGTCGATTTGCCGTGGCTTGCCGATGTCGTTCGTGCAAAACGGCCGCAGCGCCTGCCCGTCGTTCTATCCCGAAATGAGGTGCAGCAGGTATTGGCAAGATTGTCAGGCACGGAGTGGCTGATCGTCTCGATGCTATACGGCTCCGGCATGCGCCTCGGAGAATGCCTGCAATTGCGCATCAAAGACCTCGAGTTGACGCGTCGTGAACTGCTTATCCGTGACGCCAAGGGCCAAAAAGACCGGATCACGGTCTTGCCGGACTCGCTTCTCCCGCATTTACGCTCCCACTTGGAGCACGTGAAGCTCAGGTACGAAGCGGATCGAAATGAGAATCAACCGGGCATTTCATTGCCGTTCGCGCTTCGTCGCAAATATCCAAACGCCGCAACCTCGTGGGCCTGGTACTGGGTGTTTCCCGCACCGTCTTTCTGTCTTGATCCGTACTCCAATGAGCTGGTGCGCCACCACCTGTATCCACAGAATGTTCAAAGGGCCGTGAAACTTGCCATTCGCGCGACCGGCATCACCAAGCCCGCAAGCACCCACACTTTTCGCCATTGCTTCGCGACCCACCTGCTGGAAGACGGCTACGACATCCGCACGGTGCAGGAACTGCTTGGCCACTCCGACGTGAAGACGACGATGATCTACACGCACGTGCTGAACCGCGGTGGGCGCGCGGTCAGAAGCCCGCTCGATAACCGGCAGCGCTCAGTCGAATAGCGAGACGACCGCGTCCGCAAACCGCTCGGGTGCGCCCGGATCCATCCGCAGGTACAGCGCCGGTTCCACCAGTTCCAGTTCCATGACTCGGAATTCGTCGCCGTGCCGGACCAGATCCACACGTGCGTAGAGAAGCTTCTTGCCGATCGCCCGGATCGCCGCGGCGCCGGCTGCGAGCAGCGCGGGCTCGGCTGATACGGCGCGAATCTCGCTGCCGTACTCCTCCTGGACCCGGAAGTCGCCGTTCTTCGGCACCTTCAGGATGCTGTGGCTGTGCTCGCAATTGAAATAGAAGAGGGAATACTCGCCCTCGTTCACGATGCCGGGCTCGAAAGGCTGCATCATCACCGCCCGGTCAGCAAAATACGTCTCGATCTCTGTGGCCTGCACCTTCGCGCTGGCCCGGTTGAGCCGCCACGCGCCCTGTGCATTGCCGCTGATCACCGGCTTGATGATGGTTTCCTCACTTTCCGCCGCTTCAAAGAGTGGCAACAGTTCGCCGCGGTCGAGTCGCTCGCGCCAGTGTGTGGGCACGACGGGCACGTTGCGTGCCTGGAGGTCGCGCAGATAGGTCTTCCGCATGTTCCAGCGCACGATCTCGAGGCTGTTCTCGAGCCGCACGCCGCTTGCTTCGATCGCGGCGAGCGTCGCGAGGAACGCATCCGCATGGTGCTGGTAATCCCAGGTAGACCGGATCGCCACGAGATCGTATCGCTTCCAGTCCACATCGGCGCGGTTCCACGGCACCGTCTCGACCTGCCAGCCGCGCCGGGCGAGCGGGGCATGTGCGAGCTCGTCGTCGATGAAGAAGTTGCCTCGCTCCGCGAGAGTGAGGAATGCTGCGCGACGCTTGCTCAGGACGCGCGGCCTTTCGGGTAGATCAGGAGCTGCGTGCAGCGGAAGAGCGCTATCGTCTTTCCAGCCTCGCGATGCGTGACGATGGCGTCCCAGAGCTGGGTCGTGCGGCCGAGATGGGTCGCCTTCGCGATGCAGTCGATCACGCCCTCGCGCGCGGTGCCGAGGTAATTGGCCTTGAGTTCGATGGTGGTGAAGCCGGTCGCGCCCGTCGGCAGGCTGGCAACGCAGCCGTAGCCGCAGGCCGTATCGGCGAGCGAGACCACGGTGCCTGCATGCAGATAACCGTTCGGCGCCATGAGCTGTGGCTGAATGGCGAGTGTGGCGTGCATTTCGCCGGGCATGGTCTTTGTAATGACGATGCCGAGATGGCCGGGCAGCGTGCCATTGCCGCGCTCGTTCAACTGTTCGAGCGTGATCACGAGACGCCGCCGCGGACGATGACGACCGGCCGGACCATGCCGAACTGCGCCGCAAGTTGCGCCGGGTGCTCTGCATTCCAGATGACGAGGTCGGCGCGTTTGCCGGCCTCGATCGTGCCGCGGTCGTCGCCGAGTCCGAGCGCCAGCGCGGCGTTTCGAGTCACGCCGAGGAGCGCCTCTTCGGGCGAGAGACGGAACAGCGTGCAGGCGAGCACGAGATTCAGCAGCAACGACGCAATCGGCGCACTGCCCGGGTTGAGGTCGCTCGCGATCGCAATGGGCACGCGGTTGACGCGCAGGAGTTCCACCGGCGGCACCTTCGTCTCGCGCAGGTAGCAGAACGCGCCGGGGAGCAGCACGGCAACGGTCTGCGCCTTGGCCATCGCCTGCACGCCGTCCTTGTCGGCGTGCTCGAGATGATCGGCGGAAAGTGCATTGAACTTTGCGGCGAGAGCGGCGCCGTTCTGGTTCGACAGCTGCTCGGCATGCAGTTTGACGGCGAGTCCCAGTTCCCGCGCGCGGGTGAACACGCGCTCGACCTGTGCGGGCGTGAAGCCGATGGTCTCGCAGAAGGCATCGACCGCGTCCGCGAGGCCTGCCTCGGCGGCCGCCGGCAGAATCTCCTCGCAGACACATTTAATATAGTCATCGCTCCGGCCCTCGTATTCCTTGGGCAGGGCGTGGGCGGCGAGGAGCGTCGTGCGGACCGTGATAGGCAGGCGTTCGCCGATCTTGCGCGCGACGCGGAGCATCTTCAGTTCGTTTTCGAGATCGAGACCGTAGCCTGACTTGATCTCGATCGTCGTCACGCCTTCCGCGGCGAGCCGTCCGGCGCGGCCAAGGGCGAGCGACAGGAGATCGTTTTCGCTCGCGGCGCGGGTCGCCGCGACGGTCGAGGCGATACCGCCGCCCGCGCGCGCGATTTCCTCGTAGCTGACGCCGGTCAGGCGCTGTTCGAATTCGCGGTGGCGCGAGCCCGCCCAGACCAGATGCGTGTGGCAATCGATCAGGCCCGGCGTAACGAGCGCGCCGCGCGCATCGGTGACGGCGAAGCGTTTCGGGAGTTGTTCGGGAAGCAAGCGGTTCTTGCCGACCCAGGCGATGCGATCGCCGGCGAGCGCGATCGCCGCCCGTGGAATGAGGCCGTAGGCCTTGCCGGGCGCGCAGGTGGCGACCGTCGCATTGCGTATCAACCGGGTCCAGCTGTGTGTGTCGACGGCGGCCATCCGCAGAGTTTACCGGACGCTACTGCCGCCGCGTTATGCTGCGGGCCTGTCGTATCGCCGCCGGAGCCATCGTGCCGGATTTCCCGATTTCGCCCGCTTTCATCGCCGAACTGCCGAAGACCGACCTGCACGTGCATCTTGACGGTTCGCTCCGGATTCCGACGCTGATCGAGCTGGCCCGCGAGCATCGCGTGGATCTGCCGAGCTATACGGAGGGGGGGCTGCGGGAGACCGTATATAAGGAGCGTTACTCCAGCCTCGGCGACTACCTGAAGGGCTTCCAGTACACGGTTGCCGTGATGCAGGACGCGGAGTCGCTGGAGCGAATTTCGGCGGAGCTTGCCGAGGACAACCAGGCCGAGGGCGTGCGCTATCTCGAAGTCCGCTTCGCGCCGCAGCTGCACGTGCGCCCGGGTCTCGATGCGGTCGAGGTGATCGCGGCGGTCGATCGGGGGCTGCGCCGCGCGCGTGACGCCTACAACCGCCGCGCCGACATCGCCGCGGGCCGCGAGCCGCCGTTCGAGTACGGCATCATCTGCTGCGCGCTCCGGATGTTCACGGCGGACTTCAGCAGTTACTACGGCACGCTGTTCGCTGCGCATCCGTACACGCGCCCGAAGGATCTGTACGCGATGGCGTCGCTCGATCTCGCTCGCGCCGCCGTGATCGCGCGCGATACGCTGGGCCTCCAGGTCGTCGGCTTCGATCTGGCGGGCGAAGAATCGGGTTACCCGGCGAGCGCCCACAAGGAAGCCTTCGAACATGCGCACCGGAACTTCCTGAAGCGCACGGTGCACGCGGGCGAGGCCTACGGGCCGGAATCCATTTTCCAGGCGATCACCGACCTGCACGCGGACCGCATCGGGCACGGCACCTATCTGCTGGAGGCGGACCAGATCCGCGATCCCGAGATCGAGAACCGCGAACTGTACGTCGACAAGCTCGGCAACTACATTGCGGACCGGCGCATCACGCTCGAGGTCTGCCTGACCAGCAATCTGCAGACCAATCCGGATCTCAAGTGGCTGGACGAACACACATTCCGCAAACTGCGCGCGCAGCGCCTCTCGACGACGCTCTGCACTGACAACCGGCTGATGAGCAACACGACGGTGACGAATGAGCTCGCGCTCGCGGTCAAGCACCTCGGGCTCGACCACCACGATCTGAAGTCCATTATCATCTATGGCTTCAAGCGCAGTTTTTATCCGGGCAGTTACCTGAGCAAGCGCCAGTACGTGCGCCAGATTATCGATCACTACGACGCGGTGGAGAAGAAGTACGCCGCATGAGCGGACACTGGCAAGCGCAGCTCGAACGATGGGTCTCGGCGGGCGTCCTCGACGCGGCGGCCGCGGAGCGTATCCGCGCCTGGGAAGACGCGCACGGCGGCGAGGCAAGAAAGAGCCGGCTGACGCTGATCGTATTTGCGTTCGGCGGTCTCCTGCTGACGGCGGGTGTGCTGCTCTTCGTCGCCGCGCACTGGGCCAATCTGTCGCCGGGCGCGCGGTTTGCTCTCGTGCTCGCGATGATCGCGGTGCTGCATGGGGGCGGCGCGGTTGCCGCGCGCTCGAGCCCGTCGCTCGCCACGACGCTGCATGCGGTCGGTACGGCCGCACTCGGCGCAGGTATCTACCTGTCGGGCCAGATTTTTCACATGGCCGAGCACTGGCCCGGCGCATTGATGCTCTGGTCGATCGGCGCCGCGGTCGGCGCCTGGATGCTGCGTGATTGGCCGCAGTCGTTGTGGCTAGCGTTGCTCGCGCCCGCCTGGCTCTGGGGCGAGTGGATCGCGGCGCAGCCGCCGCTCGCGGTCTGGCGCGGCATGGAGCCCGCCGCGGTCGGCATTTTCCTGCTGGCCTGCGTGTATCTCGCCGCGCCGCCGCCGGAATCGTCGGCGCGCTGGCGGCGCGCGCTCGCCTGGCTCGGTGCGATCGTGCTGATTCCGGCGGCGGTCGCCGCGGCGTTTGCTGGTGCTTTTGATGACGGGATTTTCGGCGCGCAACGCGTGGAAACCGGTTCGGGCGCGCTCGTCGTCGCCTGGCTGCTTGCGGTCGTCGTGCCGCTCGGCCTCGCCTGGTTCCTGCGCGGCCGCGAGGCGGTCTGGCTCCTGGTCGCGCTGGCCTGGGCGATCGTCGTTACGCAGGTCGGGCCGAAGGCAGACGCGACCGAGCTTGCGCTGTTTGCGCTGCTCGCGATTGGCGCGTCCGGCATCGTGCTCTGGGGCGTAAAGGACCAGCAGCGCCTCGCGATCAACGTCGGCGTGCTCGGATTTGCGCTCGCGGTGCTCGCGTTCTATTTCTCCAGCGTCTTCGACCGGCTCGGTCGCGCCTTTGGCCTGATCGGCATCGGTGTGATCTTCATCGGCGGCGGCTGGCTGCTCGAACGGGCGCGCCGCCGCCTTATCCGCCACGTGCAGCAGGGTCGCGCGTGAACGTCCTGACGAAAGGATTGATCGTCGGCGCGGCGCAGCTCCTGCTTGTGTCGAGCGTCGGCGCGAAATTCCTGTATGACCGTGCCAGCAACCCCAGGCTCTGGGTCGAAACCGCGCCTTACGATCCGTACCTGCCGATCCGCGGCCGCTACGTGAGCATCGCGCTCCTGGTCTCCGCGGAGCGTGAAGAGGTATCCGTCGATTCCCGCAGTGGGTCCGCGATGTTCAATGCACGGCTCGAAGCGCGGGGCGACCGCTTGATCGCCGTCGAAGACCCTGACGGACGCCATTGGGTCACGAGCCGCAGTTGCGGCGATGGGCAATGCTGGCAGCTCGTCGCGCCGGTTGCCTATTTCATCCCGGAGCACGGCGCGGATCCTTCGCGCCGGCCGCCGGGCGAAGCGCTGTGGGTCGAAGTCACGCTGCCGCCGACCGGTGCGCCGCGGCCGCTGCGACTCGGGTTGAAACGTGAAGGCGATGCGGCGGTGACGCCGCTTGATGGTCCGGATTGACGCGCTGATGGCGTCAGATTTCGACTTCGGTCGCGAGCACCACGACGCGTCGCGTCGGCATCCGGAAGAACTCCGCGGCCTGCGCGCTTCGACGCTGCATCCAGGCGAATAGCCGCATCTTGATGCCGGCGAGACCCGAGCGTGCCCGCGCCCGTACAAGGTGCCAGCCCAGGAAGTAGGTGCAGTCTTCGTCGACGCGCAGGCCTCGCCGCGCGGCGCCGGCGAGCGCGATCTTGACGTCCGGCGTTTCCATGAATCCGAATCGCGAGTGCACGACGTGGATGCCCGGCAGCACCTCTTCCGGGTAGCTGCGGCAAACGGCTTCCTGGCGTGGCGTGCGCTCGATCTGGAGATGCAGGATGACGATGGTTTCGTGACAGACGCGATTGTGTTCGAGGTTGCGCAACAGCGCCGTCGGCACAAAGCCATGGTGACTGACCAGGAACACCGCAGTGCCGGGCACGCGCACCACGTCCTGCAGCAACGCCGGCAATTCGGCCAGCGGTACCGCGCGGCGTTGCAGCTCGGTGCGAAGCAGCTCGCGCCCGTCGCGCCAGGTCACGAACAACCCGAACATCGCGGCTGCGAGTACCAGCGGTACCCAGCCGCCCGTCGGGATCTTGGTCGCGTTTCCGAGCACGAACGCCAGATCGACGACGCCGAACACCCCGAAGATCAGGGCGATGCGCCATACGGGCCATTTCCAAGCAACGCGCGCCGCGATTGCGCCGAGTATCGTCGTGATCACCATGGTGCCGTTCACCGCGGCGCCATAGGCGCCTGACAGAGCGCTCGAAGACCCGAAGATCAGCACGAAAGCGCAGACCGCGACCAGCATCATGGCGTTTGACGCCGGCACGTAGATCTGTCCGTGTACGTCCGCGGAGGTCTGGAGAATCTTGACGCGCGGCAGCAGGTCGAGCTGCACCGCCTGCCGGGTTACCGAAAATGCGCCGGAGATCGTGGCCTGCGAAGCAATGATGGCGGCCGCCGTCGCGATTGCAACGAGGTAAGGCAAGCCTCCCGGCGAGGCCATCGCAAAGAACGGATTGACGATGGTTGCCGGCTCGGCCAGCAGCATGGCCCCCTGGCCGAAATAGCTGAGCAGGAGCGCGGGCCAGACGACCAGGAACCAGGCGAGCCGGACGGGCTTGCGGCCGAAATGCCCCATGTCGATGTAGAGGGCTTCGCCGCCCGTCAATACGAGGAACACGGCGCCCAGGATGGTGAGCGCGACTCCCGGGTGGCCCAGCAGCACGCCCAATGCATAGATCGGATTCAATGCCATCAGGATGTCGGGCGTGTGCAGGATGGCGCGCAATCCCAGCAAGCCGATGGTTGCGAACCAGACGACCATGATCGGGCCGAACAGCCGGCCGATGCGTTCCGTGCCGCGTCTCTGGATCGCGAACAGGATGATGACGATCCCGAGCGTGACGGGCACGATCGCGCGCTGCATGGCGGGATCGATGAGCTCGAGCCCTTCGACAGCGCCCAGCACGGAGATCGCCGGCGTGATCAGCGCATCGCAGTAAAAGAAGGCCGTGCCCAGCACGGCGAGCAGCAGCAGGCGCTTGGCGGTGACGCCAGCGCCATTCAAGCGCTGCTGGACGAGGGAGACCAGCGAGAGCACGCCGCCCTCGCCATCGTTGTCCGCACGCAGGATGAACACGATGTACTTCAGCGTGATGACGATGAAGAGGCTCCAGAAAATAAGCGACAGGACGCCGAGCATCGCGTTGACGTCGGTCGCGCCGCCGGCAGCCGCCGTCGCCTCGCGAAGCGCATAAAGCGGGCTCGTGCCGATGTCGCCATAGACGACACCGAGTGCGCCGAGCGTAGCGTGGGAAAGCCGATGCGATTCAGCCATGGATGGGCAGCTTGTCCTGGTGCGGCGATGCCCGCGGGTGTCCCCGGGGTGCGTGTTGGCGCCCATTATGCGCCGGCCCGCGTTATTCTCGCGAATCGTGAACGCCGAACCGAAACCCACCCCGTCCGGCGCGCGTCCGGTGCGCGCACCGCGCGGCAACAAGCTGATTTGCCTGAGCTGGTTGACCGAGGCGCCATACCGGATGATCCAGAACAACCTCGATCCGGAAGTCGCCGAACATCCGGACCGGCTCGTCGTGTACGGCGGCATCGGCAAGGCCGCCCGCGACTGGGATGCCTTCGACCGCATCCTCGGCGTGCTGCGGCGCCTGAAGGACGACGAATCGCTGCTGGTGCAATCGGGCAAGCCGGTCGGCGTATTCCAGACGCATGCGGATGCGCCGCGCGTGCTGATCGCCAATTCGAATCTCGTGCCGCACTGGGCGACCTGGGAGCATTTCCACGAGCTCGACCGCAAGGGCCTGATGATGTTCGGGCAGATGACGGCGGGCTCCTGGATCTACATCGGCTCGCAGGGCATCGTGCAGGGCACTTACGAGACATTCGGCGCCTGCGCGCGCGAACACTTCGGCGGCGATGCCGCCGGGCGCTGGATCCTGACGGCCGGCCTCGGCGGCATGGGTGGCGCGCAGCCATTGGCCGCGACGATGGCGGGTTTTTCGATGCTCGCGGTCGAATGCGACGAATCGCGAATCGATTTTCGCCTGCGCACCGGCTACGTCGATCGCAAGGCGATGACGCTCGACGAGGCGCTCGCCATCATCGACGAGTCGCGGCGTACCACGCGCGCGCTGTCCGTGGGGCTTCTCGGCAACGCGGCCGATGTCTATCCGGAACTCGCGCGCCGCGGCGTCGTGCCCGATGCGGTGACCGACCAGACGTCCGCGCACGATCCGCGCAATGGCTACCTGCCGCGCGGCTGGACGATGGCGCAGGCTGCCGATGCGCGGCAACGGGACCCCGGCCGCGTCGAGCGCGAGGCGCGCGCCTCGATGAAGATCCACGTGCAAGCGATGCTGGACCTGAAGGCGAAAGGCGCGGTCGTCTTCGACTACGGCAACAACATCCGCCAGGTCGCGCTGGAGGAGGGCCTGAAGAACGCCTTCGATTTCCCGGGTTTCGTGCCGGCTTACATCCGGCCGCTGTTCTGCGAGGGCATCGGGCCGTTTCGCTGGGTGGCGCTCTCCGGCGAGCCCGAGGACATTTACCGCACCGACGCGAAGGTGAAGGAACTGATCCCGGACAACCCGCACCTGCACCGCTGGCTCGACCTGGCGCGCGAGCGCATCCGCTTCCAGGGATTGCCGGCGCGCATCTGCTGGGTCGGGCTCAAGGATCGCGCGCTGCTAGGTCTGGCGTTCAACGACATGGTGGCAAAGGGCGAGCTCGCTGCGCCGGTCGTGATCGGCCGCGATCACCTCGATTCGGGATCGGTCGCGAGCCCCAACCGCGAGACGGAAGCAATGAAGGACGGCTCGGATGCCGTGTCCGACTGGGCTTTCCTGAATGCGCTGCTGAGCACCGCGAGCGGCGCGACCTGGGTGTCGATCCATCATGGCGGCGGCGTCGGCATGGGGTTCTCGCAGCATGCCGGGCTCGTGATCGTCTGTGACGGAACACCGGCCGCGGCCGCGCGCATTGCGCGCGTGTTGCGCAACGACCCCGGCAGCGGCGTCATGCGCCATGCGGATGCCGGTTATGAACGCGCGATCGCCTGCGCGCGCGAGCAGGGGCTCGATCTGCCGTCGATCGGCGGCAGTCGGCCATGAGCAAGCTGATGTTGAAGCCGGGCGCCATTGCGCTCGCGGACCTGCGGCGCATCGCGCGTGGCAGCGACGCCGTTGCGCTCGCCGATGGCTGGCGCGCGCCGGTCGAGCGCTCGCTCGCCTCGGTGCGCGCGCGCCTTGCCAGCGGCGAATCGCTCTACGGCATCAATACCGGATTCGGCAAGCTGGCGAAGACCCGGATTTCCGACGATGATCTCGCGAAGTTGCAGCTCTATCTCGTGCGTTCGCACGCGGCGGGCGTGGGCGAGCCGCTGCCCGACGCCGTGGTGCGCCTCGTTCTGGTGCTCAAGGCCGCAAGCCTCGCGCGCGGTTTCTCGGGCGTGCGCGCGCTCGTCATCGAACGGCTGCTCGACTTCGTCAATGCGGGCATCCTGCCGCTGGTGCCGGGCCAGGGCTCGGTCGGCGCATCCGGCGATCTCGCGCCACTCGCGCACCTGTCGCTCGCGCTGATCGGCGAAGGTCGCGTGCGCGTGAACGGCCGCGAGCAGGATACGGCGGAGGCGCTCAAGGCAGTCGGCATCGAGCCGCTGGTGCTGGGGCCGAAGGAAGGCCTCGCGCTCCTGAACGGCACGCAGGTGTCGACCGCGCTCGCACTCGAAGGCGTGTTCGCGGCGGAAGACCTGCTGATCGGCTCCATCCTGACTGGCGCGATGGCGGTCGATGCGGCACTTGGCAGCCGGGTACCTTTCGATGCGCGTATCCACGAGGCGCGCGGCCAGCCGGCGCAATCCGCGATCGCCGCGGCCTTTCGCGCGGTGCTCGGCGAAAGCGACATCGGCCGCTCGCACGAGCATTGCGACCGCGTGCAGGATCCGTATTCGCTGCGCTGCCAGCCGCAGGTCGCCGGCGCCTGCCTGCAGCAGGTCATCGACGCTGCGCGCGTGCTCGGCATCGAGGCAAACGGCGTATCCGATAATCCGCTCGTGTTCGGGACCGAAGGCGAAGTGCTCTCCGGCGGCAACTTTCACGGCGAGCCGGTCGCGTTTGCCGCGGACAGCCTGGCGCTCGTCTTCGCGGAAATCGGCGCACTCGCGGAGCGGCGTATCGCGATGCTGATCGACGACAGCCTGAGCCAGCTGCCGGCGTTCCTGGTCCGCGAGGGCGGGCTCAATTCCGGATTCATGATCGCGCAGGTGACGGCCGCGGCGCTCGCCTCCGAGAACAAGTCGCTCGCGCATCCGGCCTCAGTCGACAGCCTGCCGACGTCCGCGAACCAGGAAGATCACGTCAGCATGGCAACCTTTGCGGCGCGGCGACTGCGGCCGATGGCAGAGAACGCGCGCGGCATCCTCGCGATCGAGTTGCTGGCGGCGGCGCAGGGCATCGATTTCCGCCGGCCGCTGGCGTCGAGCGCCGGTCTCGAGCGCGCGCACGCGCTGCTGCGCGCGAAGGTCGCGTTCTACGAACACGACCGGCATTTCGCGCCGGACATCGAGGCGGCGAAGATCGTCATTGCGCACGACGAGTTCCTCTCGCTGGTACCCGCGGGTCTCGCGGCCAGCCGCTAGATGCAGCGGGTCGGGCTCATCGGATGGCGCGGCATGGTCGGTTCCGTGCTCGTCGCGCGCATGCGGGAGGAACGCGATTTCGCACTGGTCGACCCGGTGTTTTTCTCGACGACGAAGGCGGGCGCGACCGCGCCCGACGTCGGCCAGGCCGCTGCGCGCGTCTTCGATGCCAACGACGCCGCCGAGCTCGCGCGCTGCGACATCCTGATTTCCTGCCAGGGCGGCGACTACACGGAATCCGTCCATCCGAAGCTGCGCGCGCATGGGTGGCATGGCCATTGGATAGACGCCGCGTCGGCGCTTCGGATGAAGGAGGAGTCGGTGATCATTCTCGATCCCGTCAACCGCCCGATGATCGAAGCGGCGCTCGCGGCGGGTGGGCGCGACTGGATCGGCGGCAACTGCACCGTGAGCCTGATGCTGATGGCCTTTGGCGGCCTGTTCCGCGCCGGTCTCGTCGAGTGGATGACGATGATGACCTACCAGGCGGCCTCCGGCGCGGGCGCGCAGGCGATGCGCGAGCTATTGCAGCAGATGGGCGCGCTGCATGCGGCCGCCGCGCCGCCTGCTCGACGACCCGGCGAGCGCGATCATCGATATCGACGGGCGCGCGACCGCGGCCTTCGACGACGGCGGCATGCCGGTCGCGGCGATCGGGCAGCCGCTCGCAGGCAGCCTCCTGCCCTGGATCGATCGCGATCTCGGCAACGGCAACAGCCGCGAGGAATGGAAGGCGGGCGCGGAGGGCAACAAGATCCTGGGTTCCGCCGCCACGCCCGTGCCGATCGACGGGCTCTGCGTGCGTATCGGCGCGATGCGCTGCCATAGCGTGGCCGTCACGATCAAGCTGCAGCGCCGGATGCCGATCGAGGAAGTCGGGCGCACGATCGGCGCGGCGCATCCGATGGATTCGCATCGTCCCGAACGAGCGCGATGCGACGCTTGCGCGCCTGACGCCGGCGGCCGTGACCGGCAAGCTCGACATCGCGGTCGGGCGCATCCGTCATCTCGCGATGGGCGAGGACTACGTTACGGCTTTCACGGTCGGCGACCAGCTCCTGTGGGGCGCCGCCGAGCCGCTGCGTCGCATGCTGCGACTGCTGATCGGGCGCTGATACTTCCGGCATGACAGCGAGCGCAGACGACGGCGGACGGTTGGGCCGGCTGATGGCCCACCCGGGTTTCGTGCGCTTCCTGTCGGCGCGGCTCGCCGTGTCGATCGCGGTGCAGATGCAGACGGTCGCGGTCGGCTGGCAGATCTATGCGATCACCGCGCGATCCGCTCGATCTCGGCCTGATCGGGCTGTCGCAATTCCTGCCGTTCGTGCTGCTCGTGCTGCCGGCCGGCCACGTCGCGGACCGGCGCAACCGCGCGCGCATTCTCTCGCTGTGTTACTCGCTCGAACTGCTGTGCGCGCTCCTGCTGCTCGCGTTCACGCTGTCCGGCCTCGCGGTCGCCTGGCCGGTGTTCGCGGTGATGGTGATCTTCGGCGTCGCGCGCGCCTTCTCGATGCCGGCCGGCCAGGCGCTGCTGCCGAACCTGGTGCCGCCGGAACTGTTCGCGCGTGCGGTCGCGGTGAATTCGAGCACCTGGCAGGTCTCGACGATTGCCGGCCCCGCGATCGGCGGACTCGTCTACCTGCTCGGCCCGCATGTCGTCTACGCGAGCGTTGCGACGCTGCTCGCGGGCGCGGTCGTGCTGATGATCGGCCTTCGTGCGCCGCCGCCCGCGGCCACGACGGAACCCGATAGCTGGCACACGCTGCTCGAGGGGCTGCGATTCGTCTGGCAGCGCAAGATCATCCTGGGCGCCGTGTCGCTCGACCTGTTCGCCGTGCTGTTCGGCGGCGCGACGGCGCTCCTGCCCGCTTACGCAAGCGATGTGCTGCGCATCGGTCCGGACGGGCTCGGGTGGTTGCGCGCGGCGCCGGGGGTCGGCGCGGCGCTTGTCGCTTTCGCGATCGCCTGGCGCCCGGTCCGGCAGCATGTCGGCACGGCGATGTTCGCGGGCGTCGCCGTCTTCGGTCTCGCGACCGTGGTGTTCGGCCTGTCGGAGAATTTCCTGCTCTCGCTCGCGGCGCTGACGGTGCTGGGCGGCGCCGACATGGTGAGCGTCTACATCCGTCACATGCTCGTGCAACTCGAGACGCCGGACGCGATCCGCGGCCGCGTCAGCGCGGTCAATGCAGTCTTCATCGGCGCGTCCAATGAGCTCGGCGAATTCGAGTCCGGCGTGACCGCGGCCTGGTGGGGGCTCAGGCCCGCGGTCGTCGTCGGCGGCGTCGTAAGCGTCGCGATCGCAGGTCTCTGGATGCGGCTCTTCCCGGCGCTGCGCCGCATGGACGAGCTGCCGGCGCGGGTCATTTCCGCAACTTGACCGGCTGGGACCGTACCTGTATATCCATACAGGTATGCGGACCGGCCAGCACAAGGGGCGTGGGGCGATCTCGAACCGGGCGGGGCGATTCGAATCGCTCGCCGTCGAGGCGGTGGACGACGGCTGGGGCATTGCCGATGAACCCCTGCCGCCACTCGCGACCACCGTCCTGCCCGAACCCGCGGCCCACATCATCACGCGCAACAACTCGCCGGACATCCCGTTCGACCAGTCGATCAACCCTTACCGCGGATGCGAGCATGGTTGCATTTATTGCTACGCGCGGCCGAGCCACGCCTACATGAATCTCTCGCCGGGGCTCGATTTCGAGACCCGGCTGTTCTTCAAGCAGGATGCCGCGGCGCATCTCCGGGTCGAGTTGAACCGTCGCGGTTATGTCTGTAGCCCGATCAATCTCGGCGCCAACACCGATCCCTACCAGCCGCTGGAGAAGCGCCTCGGCATCACCCGGTCCCTGCTGGAAGTGATGGTCGAAAGCCATCACCCGGTCACGATCGTCACGAAATCCGCGCTGGTCGTTCGCGACATCGACCTGCTGCAGCCGCTCGCGGCGGAACATCTGGTCCGCGTCTTTGTCAGTGTGACGACGCTCGATGACGAATTGAAACGCCGCATGGAGCCTCGCGCGGCGTCGCCGGCGGCCCGGCTGGCCGCGATTTCGAAGCTCTCGGCCGCAGGCATCCCGGTGGGGCTGATGTTCGCCCCGGTGGTGCCGGCCATCAACGATCACGAACTCGAGCGCGTCGTGGAAGCCTCGGCGGCGGCCGGCGCGACCACGGCAGGTTATGTGCTGTTGCGCTTGCCGGGAGAAGTCAGGGACCTGTTCTATGAATGGCTCGACACGCATTACCCGGACCGCGCCAGGCGAGTCAGGAGCAGAATCCACGAGTTGCGCGGCGGACGCGACAACGATCCGCGTTTCGGGCACCGCATGCGGGGCCATGGTCCCTGGGCCGATCTGCTGCGCCGCCGATTTGACGAAAGCTGCCGCCGGGCGGGCCTCGGCAAGCACCGGGGCGAGCCGCTCTCGACCGCGTCTTTTCGCCCGCCAAGTCGCAATCCGGGTCAGATGGAACTGTGGTAATCGCGGCGTATACTCGAATCGAAATTCCATCGCACGCCAAGGAGCCGCGACATGCCGCGCATGAACCTCCGGTCGTTGCGTCAGGCAGGGGCCGGCGCGGCGACGCTGCTCCTGGTCTCCGGCTGCATGACCGCGCGGCTCGAGGAAAATCGCAATACGACGACCAACATCCTGGCGCACGAAGCCGTCGTGCTGCTCGCGAAGCCGCACGTCGAGGGCATCACCGCCGAAGACGATTTCATGGATTGCGTCGGCAACAAGATGAGCAAGGCGACCGGCATCCAGGTCGTTGCGAACGACGACTTTGTCGATTCGATGTTTCCGTGGCTCGAACCGTCAACCGCTCCTCAGCGCCCTGAGGGAGTCACCCGGCTGCTCGCCCGTGACGCGGTCGCAGATCGCATCGCCGAGAGCGGCGTGCGCTACCTGATCTGGGTGGATGGCGCAACACGGCAGATCGACAGCGGCGGCAGCTTGACCTGCACGGTCGGCCCCGCGGGCGGCGGTTGCATTGGTTTCGGCTGGTGGGAGAAGGAATCTGACTACCAGGCGGTGGTTTGGGACATCAGCACCGCGAAGACTGCGGGTTCGGTCTCGACCAATGTGACCGGCACCTCCGCACTGATCGGCATCGTGGTGCCGCTGCCATTCATTGCGCGGGTGCAGGGCACCGCCTGCGATCGCCTGGCGACGCAGCTTGGCGCCTTCCTGCGCGGCGACGATCCTTCGGCGATAGCCGAGGGCGGTAGATGACAGAACCCGTCTCGTACCGGTGAACCATCGGTGCGGGCGGCTCTCCAAGATTCCAGGACGGGGTCCCTATGCCGGTCCCGCGTGTGCGCGGTCCCGGTTGGGAGAATGAGCATGAAATCCAGATTATTGTTGCCTGCCATCGCTATTGCCGCGGCGCTCAGCCTGCTGGCCGGTTGCATGACCCAGCAATCGGCCTCAAAGCCGGAGTCGGCTCCGAGCTCGCCGAGTGGCGGCGGCTCGTCGGGCGGGTCTTCCGGTGGTGGGTCTTCCGGCGGCGGTTCCTCGGGTGGTGGCTCCTCGGGCGGCGGCTCGACCGGCGGCGGTTCATCCGGTGGCGGAACTTCTGGCGGCGATTCGGGCGGCGGCGGCCCGACGTCCGAATTCCCGTCCGACGGTTCCGGCGCTGGCGCGCCCGCGCCGATCCCGATTCCCAGTGAAGACGACGGTTCTGGCGGCGGCTCCGCCGACAGCCAGGGCGGCAGCGCGGGCGGCGGCGGCCAGCCGGCGGGCGGAGGGTCGAGTGGCGGCGCCGGATCGAGCGGCACCGACGCCAGCGGCAAGCCCTGCGTGAGCACAGGCGACGTCGACGAATCGGACGATGAAACAGGAACCGAAGCGACGGTCTGCGCTGAAACGGGCGTACCGGGCGGGTTGCCCGGCGGAACTCCGGGCGGCGCGCCAGGCTCGGGTACCGCGGGCGGCAGCGAGTCGGGTTCGGCCACTGACGGCGGCGGTGCCCAGGGTTCGACCGGCGAGGGCGGCGGCGCGCCGAATGCTGGCTCTCCGGGCGGCGGAACTGCAGGCGGCGCCTCGGGTGGCAGCGCAGCGGGTGGCGGCGCAGCAGGCGGCGCATCGGCCGGCAGCGCAGCGGGTGGCGGTGCCGCAGGCGGCGCATCGGCTGGCAGCGCAGCGGGTGGCGGTGCCGCAGGCGGCGCATCGGCCGGCAGCGCTGGCACTGCGGACGGCGGCGAACCGGGCGGCGCCGGAACACAAGGCGCGGGTACGGGTCCGGCGGCGCCGGGCGGCGGCAACCGCAGCGCCGAGATCGGCCGTCGCCTCGATGAGACATTCGGTTCTTTTGATGAAGCGGTGCGTACGGCACAGGCGGCGATCGCGAAGGAACGCGAAGCGGCCGGCGCCGCTGGCGCCGGCGAGCCGGGCGATGCCGAGGGCAGCGCGGAAGAGGAAGGATCCGGCGAAGGCAGCGATGGCACCGGCACCGGCGACGGGCCCAAGGCGGAAGGCGGGCTCGAATCGACCAAGCAGGGTGGGGCGGGTACCGGCACGGCCGATGGCGGCGAGTCGGATCCGGCTGAACAGGGTGGCGTCGGCGGCGACGGCGCGGGCGGCCGCGGTGCTTCCGGTGGCATTCCCGCCGACATCCCGGACGGCCAGGATGACGACATCGTCGCGCGCCAGATTCGCGAGGCGGCCATGAAGGAGACGGACCCGGAATTGCGCGCAGCACTCTGGGAGGAATACCGTCGCTACAAGAAGGGGCGCTGAAACGCGTCCCACGGGAACTGCGGGCATGAAACGACCGAACATTCTGTGGCTGGTAGGAGCGCTGGCACTGCTTGTCGGCGGCTGCGTCAAAGAAACCCGTCCGCTGCCGATCCTGCAGGCGACGCAGGCGACGACCGAGATCCCGGCCGAGGAGCTGCTCGACGTCGGCGTGCATATCTTCGAGCCCGGCGTGCCGAAGGAAGTCGAGGAAGACCCGGATCTCGCCGACAAGACGCGCATCTATCCGGAGATCCGCCGTGCCGAGGCGCGCTACATCGCGATGCAGCTTCGCGATACGCTGGAAGACACCGGCCACTGGGGCACCGCACGCGTCGTGCCGTCGACCGTCGATTCCTTCGACGTCACGGTCGACGGCCTGATCGTCGAATCGAACGGCGCCTACCTGAAACTCGAGGTGACGGTGCGGGATGCGACCGGAAAAGTCTGGTACGCAAAGCGCGAATACGAAGGCATCGCCGATACGCGCGCTTACAAGGACGGCTACAACGCGGGGCGCGATCCGTTCGAGAACGTCTACGTCGCGATCGCGAACGACCTGCTCGCGGCGCGCGCCGAGCGCCCGGGCACGGAGCTCGCGAACATCCGCCGCGTCAGCGAGCTGCGTTTCGCCTCGGACTTCGCGCCGGTCGCCTTCAGCCAGTATCTCCAGAAAAGCCCGAAGACCGGCGAGTACAAGGTGCTTCGGCTGCCGGCCGACGACGACGTGCTGCTGCAGCGCATCAAGCAGATCCGCGAACGCGACTACGGGATGATCGACACGGTCAGCGACAACTACGCGGCCTTCAGCGAGCGGCTCGAGGAGCCGTATACGAGCTGGCGCCGGTACACGTATGACGAGATCATCGCCGAGGAAAAGCTGAAGTCGCAGGCGCGAAACCGCATGATCCTGGGCGCCGCCGCGGTCGCCGCGGCCGTGCTGATTCCCGACAACTGTACGACCAGCGACTGCGCGCGTGTCGCCGACATCGCGCGCTATGGCGGCGTCGCCGGCGGCGTCGCGGCGGTCGTCAGTGGCTACCGCAAGCGCGAAGAAGCGAAGATCCACACCGAATCGCTGAAGGAAATCTCCGGCTCGTTCCAGGACGAGGCTGCACCGCTCGTCGTCGATGTCGAAGGGCGGACGCTGCGCCTGACGGGCACGGCGGAGGAGCAGTACGCGGAATGGCGCCGCCTGCTGCACGAGCTCTACCGCGAGGAAACCGGGCTCGTTCCGACGGCGCCTACCGCGGACTCCACTGCGCCGGCGACGCAATCGAGCGGCGCGGGTTGACCCTCTATGGTCGAACTGACTCCCGGGCTCGTACTCGGCGCCCGGTTTGTATTGATGCGCCGCTTGGGTCGCGGGGGCACGGCGGAGGTCTGGCTCGCGAATGACCGCGAGCGCGGCAAACCCGTCGCGCTCAAGATCCTGGACGACGAAAAGGACGCCCTGAAGGGGACGCAACCCTTTGCTGCGCGCGCTATCGGCCTCGCCGCCGAAATCGCGCGGGCGCGCTTGCTGCCGTCCGAATTCACGGTGCCGATCCACCGCCTGCTCGAGGTAGACGGCCGCACGCTCATCGTCATGGAATACATGCCCGGCGGCGACATCGGCCAGTTCCGTGGCCGCTCATTCGAAAGCTGGGCCCGCCACGCGGACGAAATCGCCGCTTCCCTCGAAGCGCTCCACGCACAAGGACTGGTACACCGCGATCTCAAGTGCAGCAACGTGCTGCTCGATGCCGAAGGCCGCGCCCGGCTGTCGGATTTCGCGATGGCGGCGGAGACCGGCGCGCGCGTCCAACCGGGCGGCTCTCCGTACAATGCGAGCCCGCAGCAATTGCGTGGCGAGGCAGCGCTGCCGGCCGACGATCTCTATGCCTTCGGCGCACTGCTCTACGAGTTGATCGCCGGCCAGCCGCCTTATTATCCCGAGATCACGCGCGACCGCGTGCTGCACGAACCGGTGCCGCCGCTCGTTCCGCGTGGCATCGTGCCGGTCGGCGTGCGCGAACTCGCGCTGCGTCTGCTCGCGAAGTCGCCGGGCGAACGGCCCGCGAGCGCCGCCGACGTGCGTGCACGCCTCGCCGCGGCCACGGCCGGGGACGGCGGGATCATGGAGCCATTGGCGCATGCGTTGCCGGATCCGGCGCGCCCCGCCGCCCGCGGCAGCCGCCTGATCCCCATTTCGATCGCCGCTGCCGCGATCGTCGCGATCGCGGCCGTCATCTGGTTGCCGCAGCGCTTCGCGGCGGAGCACACCGGCATCGCGGAGGATGCGCGCGCGCAAGCGGAGCAGCAGAGCCAGGCGCGCCTGAAGCGCGAGCAGAGCGAGTCCGAACGCTTTGCCGCGCGCGCGGACGCCGAGGCTGCCCGCACGAAATTCGAAACGGCGTTCAAGGCGCTTGATGAGCGCGCAGCGGCGCGCTGGGCGACGGCCGTATTCGCGGAGGCCCGCAATGCAGGCGCAATGGCCGCCGACCGGTACGCGACCGAGAAATTCGCCGAGGCCGCGAGCGGCTGGAAAAGCGGCTCGGAAAAGCTGGCGACGCTCGAAGCAGGAGCTGCCAAAGTCGCTGAAGGAAATCTTGCAGCGCGGCCAGGCTGCTCTCGCCGAGGGCCGGACCGCCGCCGCGCGCGACGCTTTCCAGCTCGCGCTCGCGATCGACGCGGCCAATGGCGAGGCGAAGGCGGGCATCGAGCGCGCCGCCAGGCTCGACCAGGCATTCGCCGTCGTCGATGCGGCGGTCGCCGACGAAAATGTCGGGCGGCTTGCGGCCGCCGAGGCGGGCTTCCGGAAGGCGCTCTCGCTCGATCCGTCAGTGAAGAGCGCGCAGGAGGGGCTTGCCAGGCTCGCTTCGCGCCGCGCGGGCGAAGCCTATGCGAGCGCGATGTCGCGCGGATTCGCCGAACTGGCGAAAGGTCAGAATGACGCGGCGCGCCGGTCGTTCCAGTCGGCGCTCGCAGTCCGCCCCGGTTCCGTCGAGGCGCGCGATGCGATCGCCTCGCTCGACCAGGGGCAAAAGGCGGCGGCACTGCGCCTGCTCGAGGCGCGCGCCCGAAGCGCCGAGAGCGAAGAACGCTGGGACGAGGCTCTGGCGGTCTGGCGGGAAGCCGCTGGACTCGAATCCTCACTAGAATCGGCTCGGGAAGGCATCGCGCGGGTGACGCCCCGCGCGGAACTGCAGCGCCGAATCGAGGCTCTGAATCGTGAGCCGCAGCGTCTGTGGGATCCGGCGGGACGCGCGGAAGCGCGAAACCTGCTGGCGACCGCGGCGGCGGCCGGCAATCCCCGGCAACGTCTGGCTGCGGCGGCGCGCGAACTCGACCGGCTTGCGGCGGCTGCGGAGACGCCGGTGAAACTGCGGATGCAGTCGGATGGCGTCACGCAGGTCGCGATCTACCGCGTCGGCCAGTACGGGACGTTTTCCGAGCGCGACGTGGAATTGCTGCCGGGAAAATACACGGTCGTGGGCACTCGCAACGGATTTCGCGATGTGCGGCGGGAAGTCGTGCTGCCGCCGGGTGCCGCGGCGCCGGCGGTGGTGGTGCGCTGCGAGGAACCGATTTGAAGGAACTGTGGCTCGACGATCCGCTCGGTGAACGGCCGCTCGCGCCGTCCGAACTGCCGCTGACGGTCGGCGGTCCCGGCGCGGCTGTCGTCATTCCCGGCTGCCGTCCCGGAGAACTGCGGGCGCGCGTCGCGGTCGGCGCCGGCGGCCTCGCGATTACGCCCGAGCCCGGCGCAGGCGAGGACGCGCTCGACGGCGTCGCAATTACACTCGAGGAGAAGAGCGGCCGCCCGACCATCGTCGTGCGCCACGGCGGCGTCGCCAACGTCACGCGCCCGCCGCAGTTCGAAGGCCGCGCGGGCGACGCCACAGGTGCCGGGCCGGACCGCCTGCCGATCGACGTGGTCGATTACGAGCCGCGCGTGCGCGCGCCACTCCGCAAACCCGTGCCACAGCGCCGGGGCAAGCCCTTCGTGTGGGTCGCGGTCGCTGCCGTCGTCGCCGTGCTCGGTTTTCTGCTGACCGCGACGTCGGTCGAAGTCGCGACCAGCGCCGGTGTCGCGCCGGACGACGTCGATTTCAAGGGCACGGCCTTCGATCTCGGTTTTCGCGGCCGCTATCTCGTGCCGCCGGGCGACTACCAGCTCGCGGTCGAGGCGGACGGATATGCGCCGTCGGAACAGCCGGTCACGGTCGGAAACGAATCGGGCCAGCGCATCGTGATCGCGCTCGAGCGCCTGCCGGGCCGCGTCGCGATCGACACCGGCGGCGTCGCCGCGACGCTGTCGGTCGATGGCGTGCCGAAGGGCGTGCTGCCTGGCGCCTTCGACTTGCCGGCCGGCACGCGCGAGCTGACCATCGCGGCGCCGCGCTACGCTGAGCAGCAGATCCGCTTCGACGTCGCGGGCGGCGGCGAAGAGCAGGCGCTCAAGGTCACGCTCGCGCCGCTCTTCGCGAAGCTGTCGGTTACCAGCGTGCCGGCAGGCGCAACGGTCTGGGCCGATGACCAGGAGCTCGGACGCACGCCGCTCGAAACGGAACTCGACGCCGGCCGTTACACGCTCGCGCTGGTGCATCCGGAATATCGCCGCTTCGAAAGCCCGATCACGGTCAAGGCCGGCGAGCCGCAGGTCGTCGGTCCGGTCGAACTCGGCATGCCGGACGGCCGGCTCATCGTGTCGAGCCGCCCGGCCGGCGCCGACGTCAGCATCGGCGGCAGCTATCGCGGCCGTACGCCGGTCACGATCGGCGTGCCGCCGGGCATGCCGCAGGAAGTGTTGCTGACGCTGGCCGGTCATGCGCCCGCGTCGGAGACCGTCAACGTCGAGAGTCGCGCCGAGCGCCGCCTGTCGTTCGACCTGACGCCGGTGCTCGGCGAGATCCGCGTGCGCGGCGAACCGGCCGATGCGCTTCTCTACGTGGATGGCGCTTCGCGCGGACCGGCGAACCAAACGCTGTCGCTGCCCGCGGCGCCGCACGTGATCGAAGTGCGCAAGGCCGGACTCGAGAGTTTCCGCGCGACGGTCACGCCGCGCGAGGGGCAGCCGCAGGTTGTCGAATATGCGTTGCGCACCGCGGGCGAAGCGCGCGCCGCCGCGATTCCGGCGCGCCGCAGCACCGGCCTCGGCCAGGAAATGGTGCTGATCAGCGGCGGCCGCTTCACGATGGGCAGCGCGCGCCGCGAGCCGGGCCGCCGCTCGAACGAGACCGAGCGCGCGGTTCTTCTGCAGCGGCCGTTCTATCTGTCGCGCTTCCAGGTCACGAACCGCGAGTTCCGCGAATTCCGTGCCGAGCACGAATCCGGCATCTTCAAGGACGAATCGCTCGAGCTCGATCGCCAGCCGGCGGTACGCGTCAGCTGGTCGGATGCGGTGGCGTACTGCAACTGGCTGTCGAAGCGCGACGGGCTGCCGGCCGCTTACGTCCAGCGCGGCAACCGGTTCGAGCTGGCCGATCCCGTGAATACCGGCTATCGGCTGCCGACCGAGGCGGAATGGGAGTTCGCGGTTCGCTTCGACGGCCGCCAGGCGACCCGCAAGTATCCGTGGGGTGACGGCCTGCCGGTGCCGCCGCGCTCGGGCAACTGGGCCGATGCGAACGCGATTTACCTGACGCCGGCGACGATCTCCGGCTACGACGACGGTCATCGCGTCGCCGCGCCGGTCGGCAGTTATCCGCCCAATCCGCTCGGTCTCCACGATCTCGGCAGCAACGTGTTCGAATGGACGACGGATCGCTACTCGATCTACGTCGTCGGACCCGATCATGTGTCGACCGATCCGATAGGGCCGCGTGCTGGCGACAACTACGTGATCCGCGGCGCCGGCTGGCTCACGGGCAAGACCACCGAACTGCGCGCGGCCACGCGAGAATCGGGCAATGCCGCGCGGCCGGATCTCGGGTTCCGGATCGCGCGCTATGCGGAGTAAAACCATGCGTCACCTGATCGCCATCGCCTGCGTGCTGTTCATCGGATCGGCAACGGCCATCGAACCGCCGAAGCAGGACAAGCCGCCGGCGTCGACTGAGACGCCGCCGACCGCGCCCGCGCCGGATGCTCCCGTGTCCGCGGAGCCGGAAGGCACGGTCCCCGAGCCCGTCGAGCCGGAGGACGAGGAAGAAACTCTGCCGCCGCTGCCGGCGGATGCGGCGCCGGCCGGGCCGCCGCCCGCGCGATTCAATCCGACCGAGAAAGTCCGCGCGGATTTCCCGGTCTCGTTTCCGATCGACATCTAAGGGGCCACATGAAGACCCGTTATCCGAAGGAATTCCTGTTCAGCCTGGGCGCGCTGCTCGCGGCGACGATCGTGATCCAGACGATCTGGGCCACGTGGGTGCGGCCGAACGCACAGGCGGTTCTCGCCGTCCAGTACGAATCGATGCGCAAGGATCCGAACTTCGTTCCGGAACGATCGATGTTCGTGATCATGAAAGACTGGGAGCAGGAGAGCTGCGTCATCCTGATGATCTGGGCGCTCGCGATCATCTTTTACAAGGGCCGCGCAACGAAGCGCGAACAAGAACAGCTCGACGGCGATCCGGTACGCGTGCCGGAGGGCATGCGCATCCTGCCGGAAGACACGCGCGAATACGTCCGCCAGCTCGAGTCGATTCCGGTTGAGCAGCAGCAGTCGCTGATCGTGCGCGCCTCGAAGGCGGCGCTCGCGCGCTTCGGCGCGACGCGCAACGTCCAGGACGTGTCGGAAGCCGGCCACGCCGTCTGTGCCGCGGAGGCCGAGCGGCTCGATTCGGAGCTGTCGATGATCCGCTACATCGCCTGGGCGATCCCGGCGATCGGCTTCATCGGCACGGTGCGCGGCATCGGCGATGCGCTCGCCGAGGCGCACAAGGCAGTCACCGGCGACATCTCGGGCGTCACCGAGGGCCTGGGCGTCGCGTTCAATTCGACGCTCGTCGCCTTGCTGCTGTCGTTGCTTCTCATGTTCCTGCTGCACAACCTGCAGCTCGCGCAGGAGAGGCTCGTGCTCGATGTCGAGACGTACCTCGACAACCGCGTGCTGCGGAACCTGCAGGTGCGCTGACGATGGCGACAATCGGCATCGAAGTGGTCGACGCGGCGCTCGTCGCGGTCCGGGAGGGCATGACCGTCGCGCCCAGCCCCGGCATCGCGCTGCTGGATCCGGCGGGGACGCTGGTGGGTGCGCCCGCTGCCGCGGCCGCGCGCCTGCAGCCGGTGCTCGCGAGCGACCGGTTCTGGTCCGACCTGTCGACGGAATCGCTCGCACGCCGCGATCCGCCGTTGTCGCACGCTGATCTTGCGCACGCGCACCTGTCCGCGCTGTGGCAGGACATCGGCGAGGACGGCGACGACGCCGTGTTTGCGGTACCGGGTTCGATGCGTCTGCACCAGGTCGGCCTACTGCTCGGGATTGCGCGGCGGGTCGGCATTCCGGTCGCCGGCGTCGTCGACGCCGCAGTCGCGGTCTGCGCGAGCCGTGCCGCTCGCGCATCGGTCATGCATCTCGACGTCCAGTTTCACCAGGCCGTGCTGACGGAAATGCAGGGCGAGACGATGCTGCGCCGCCGCCGCGTCGAGATCGCGCCGCGCGCGGGACTGAAGGCGATCTATACCGCCTGGGCCCAGCTCGTCAGCGAGGCGATGGTGCGGCGCACGCGCTTCGACCCGCTGCACCAGGCTGCGACCGAGCAGCAGCTGTATCAGCGTCTGCCGGAATGGCTGGCCGCGATGGCCGACCGGGATTCCGTCGATGTCACGATCGACACGGAGGCAGGCTCCTTTGGCGCGACACTGCGCCGCGAGCAGTTCACGCTAGCCGCCGAGGCCTGGTACGCGCAGCTCGCGGAGCTCGTACATGCCGGCCACCGTGCGGATGAGTTGGCGACGCTCGCACTGTCGGCGCGCGCCGCGCTCCTGCCCGCGCTCGGCGAACGCCTCGCCGCTCAGCCGGGGCTCGAGGCAATCGTGTTGCCTGGAACCGCCGTGGCAGCCGCGGCCGCGGCCCGGGCCGCAGAAATCGGCCCGGCCGAGCCGCCGGCGCTCGCAACCGCGCTCGCGCGCAGTCACGCCGTGGTGGTCAGCGAGCGGAGTCGCGAATCCGTCGTCCGCGCGACGCACGTGATCCAGGACGGCCGGGCGTATGCGATCGACGAGCATCCGCTGGTGATCGGGCTCGGCGCTGGCACGGGGCGGCGCATCGAGCTCGGCGGCGCGGGCGCCGGCATCTCGCGCTCGCATTGCACGCTTGTCCGCCGCGGCGGGCAGGTCATCGTGCGCGATCACAGCCGCTACGGCACCTTCGTGAATGGCGAGCGGGTGGACGGAGAAATGCTCGCTCGGCGCCGGCGATCGGCTGCGTGTCGGCACGCCGGGTGTCGTGCTCGAGCTCGTGACGGTCGGTTGACATGGCACGCCGCCAGACGCTGACGTTCAGCATGTCCTTCCTGGACGTGATTTCGTGCGGGTTCGGGGCGGTCGTTCTCTTTTACACCATCATCAGCGCGCAGGCGGGCCAGCACCGCATCAAGGAAAGCGCCGAACTGACGGCGGACTCGCACAAGCTCGAGCAGGAGGTGCTGGACGGATACCGGCATCTCGCAGAGCTGCGCAACGCGCTCGAATCAACCGAGGACCGAAAAGTGCGCGCGGCAGGACTGTCGCGCGAGATGCTCGAGAAGCTGCGGATGACGCAAGAAGAGCTGTCGCGCTACGAGCACGATACGCTCGCGCGCCGCGAAAGCCTCGAGCGGCTGAAGGCCGACCTGAAGTCGCTGGAGGAAAGCACGCGGCGCCTGAAGGAGCGTACGCCGCCGGATGCCGGCGAAAGCCGCACGGTCGTCGACGACGAGGAACAGCTCGTGACGCTTCGCATCGACGGCCGGCACGTGCTGGTGCTGGTCGATGCGTCGGCGAGCATGCTCGACGAAACGCTGGTCAACATCATTCGCCTGAGAAACATGCCTCCGGAACGCCGTATCGCCTCGGCCAAATGGCAACAGGCCGTCAACACGGTCGACTGGATCGCTTCCCGGCTCCCGGACACTACGCAGTTTCAGCTCTACGCATTCGACACCGCGCCGCGCGCGCTCATCGAAGGCAGCGCGGGCCGCTGGCTGAATGTCAGGAATGCCGCGGAGATCGAGCAGGCGCTGCAGGCGTTGCGTAAGACCGCGCCTACCGGCGGCTCGAGTATCCAAAATGCGTTTGCCGTGATCAAGGACCTTCAGCCTGCGCCAGACAACGTGATTCTGATCACCGACGGGCTGCCGACCCAGGGTGACAAGCCGCCGCTGATGCGCACGCTCGTGACGATGGAACAGCGCGAGGACCTGATGAAAGAGGCGGTGAAATCACTGCCACCGTCGCCGCCGCCGATCAGCATCGTGCTGTTGCCGATGGAAGGCGACCCGGCGGCGCCGATCTACTTCTGGCGCCTGGCACGCTCGACCGGCGGCGGCTTCCTGAGCCCGGCCAAGGACTGGCCATGAAGCGACGCACCCGCCGCGATACCGAGACCTTCAGCATGTCGTTCCTCGACTGCATCTGCTGCGGATTCGGCGCGATCATTCTGCTGCTCGTGCTGAACGAATTCGGCGAGCCGATTCAGCTCGAGCAGGCGAAAGTGGACCTCGATGCGCAGATCGAGAAGATGCAGCGCGAGGTGTTCGACATCCGCGGCATGGCGATTGTGCTCGAGCGCGAATTGCGGGCGCGGATCGAGCAGTTGTCGGAGGAACAGAAGCGCCTGGCCCGGTTGCGTGGCGACCTGTCGTCGATCGAGGGCAAGCACAAAGCGAGCAACGAGGAAGAAGACGCGCTCAAGAAGCTGAACGAGACACTCGCCAACGCGCGTCGCTCGCTGATCGAGGAAACACGCGACCTGCAGACCGTGGGGCGCCGCCAGGTCTACAACCAGCCGGTCGCCGGCGTGCCGATCGACAGCGAATACGTGATTTTCATCGTGGACACCTCGGGCTCGATGCAGACGCAGAACTGGCGTTACGCCGAGCAGAAGATGGAGGAGGTGCTGAACATCTACCCGAAGCTCAAGGGTATCCAGGTCATGGATGACGAGGGCGGATACATGTTCAACGAATACCGCGGCAAGTGGATTCCGGATTCGCCGGCGCGCCGCAAGGCGATCCTCGACCGTTTCCGGCGGTGGCAGGCGTTCTCGAATTCGAGTCCGTCCGAGGGCATCATCGCGGCGGTCCGCACGTTCTGGACCCGTGAACACCCGATCAGCATCTACGTGTTCGGCGACGAATTCACCGGTCCGTCGATCCAGGAAGTCGTCGATATCGTGGACCGCATCAATCGTGTCGCGGGCACGGGCGAGCGGCTGGTGCGCATCCATTCGCTCGGATTCCCGATTCCAGGCCAGTATCCGCAGCACACGAGCATGCGCTACGCGACGCTGATGCGCATACTGTCCGCCAGGAATGGTGGCGTGTTCGTCGGCCTGCCGGAAGGCCAGTCCACAGCCACGCGACGGAGCAACTGATGAATTTCCAGCATTACCGTCCGGCATTCGCCGCCCTCGTCACGCTGCTGCTGGTGCTGTCGGGCTGCACGGCGACGCGGCTGACGACCCAGGCGCAGCTGCCGCCGCCATTGATCGACAAGCTGCCCGTGCGGGTCGGCATCTACTACTCGAAGGAGTTCGCCGAATACGTTCACAAGGAGACGCGCAGCCAGATCGACTACGAAGTGACGCTCGGACCTGCGCACGTGACGAATCTGAACTGGCTGCTGAGCGCGATGTTCGCGGAGCTGGTGCCGGTCGACGACCCGTCGAAGGTCGCGCTGATGCAGCCGCCGCTCCTGTTCGTGCTGGAGCCGAAGTTCGAGGAGTATTCATTCCTGACGCCGAAGGACGTCGCGGGCGAAGCCTTTATCGTGACGATCCGCTACCTGCTGACGCTCTACGACGGCAACGGCGGCCGCGTCGATTCGTTCGCCTACACCGGTTACGGCCGTGAGAAGGCCCGCACGCTCGGTGGCAAGGAACCGCTCGCGGTTGCGACGCAGCGCGCGATGCGCGACGCCGGCGCAAAGGTCGCGGTCGAACTGACCGACCAGGAAGCGGTGCGGTTGTTGCTGCGAAACCCGGCGGACCCCATGCCCGCGAAGCCGGCGGTGCAGGTGTCCCCGGTATCCGGCCAGCCGCCCGCGTCCGCAACGCCTCCATCACCGACTGCATCGCCTGCACCGGCGGAAGAAACCGCGCCGCCGGCGAGCGAAAAACCCGCCCCCGCGGACGAAACGCCTCCGCCCGCCGAAGAAGATTCGCCGCCGCCTCCGTCAACTTTTTGAGGTGGGGTTCGCGGGAGTAGTGGGCGGCGGATCGGGCTGCTGCAGTTCGTACCATTCGCTGGTGAACTGCACGTCTTCGGTGGCGGCCGGCTTGCCGTCGACAAACCGCGGGCTGTAGATCGCCCGCGACAGCGCGCGCCGCGCCTGCGATAGCTGGCTGTCGGCCATGTCTGTGGACACGACCTGGATGTCCCGCGTTTCGCCGGACTCGGTGACCACGAACCGGAAGACGGTCGAACGGACGACGACGTCGTTCGTCGCGTTTCCGGCGCTGCGCTTCGACGACAACGGCGCACGATAAAAAACCATGCGCGGCGCGACGAACGGATTTCCCTTGCCCGTGAACTCGCCCGTTGCGTAGAGCGTCGATGCCTCGGCATAGAGCGGCAGCGCAAGGGCCGGTCGCGATGTCACCTGGTACCAGTCGCCGAGCTCCGTCAGCGCCTCGGCGAACAGTTCCTTCGGCGGGTCGGCTGCGGCGCGCAGGACTTCGACCGCCTGCTCGGCGGACTTGAGGCCGGCGCGGTCCGCCCCTCCCGCGGACACGGGCGTCATTCGGTACATGTGGCTGACGACCTGGCCCGTGACGGGATCTCGTACCGGCACTTCGTCACCGATCGAATCCGGATCCATCGCGTACTGCATGCGATGCGTGCGGCAGATCGCGATCATCGCGCGTATCGCGGCGACGTTATAGCTGCCGCTTTCCTGCATCGCCACGTCGCGCACGCGCAGATACAGCCCTCGCGCCGCCTCGAATTCCTGCAACGATTCGTATAACTCGGCCAGCTTCAGCGCGGCGGGCAGCGTGCGCACATCGCCATAGCCGTAGTTCTGCTCGAGGATCTTGAGCGCGTACTGGCGCTCGTGCTCGACACCGCCGAAGTCGCCGATGGCGAAGCGGCTGGCCGCCGCCTGCTCGATCAGCGGCAGCTGTTCCAGGTTGAACAGGCCCTCGGCGCGTCGGCTGACCGCGAGTGCACGGGCGAAATGCTCGGCGGCCATCGCGTGCTGATCGAGCGCCGCGTACACGGAGCCGAGCCCGGCGAGCGGCACGATCAGGCGGCGGGAGGAAATGCCCAGGTTCGATTCCAGCAACTCGAGCGATTTGCGGTAGCTCGCCTCGGCGGCGGCGTAATCATTGAGCCTGAATTGCGTGGCGCCCAGGTTGTTGTACGCGATCGGCAATTCGTAGTCGCGCTCGGGGTCGGTCTCCGACAGCTCGACGATGCGCTCGGCAAGCGGCAGCGCTTCCGCGTAGCGCGCGGTCTCGTACATCGCGCGGAACTGGTCGTAGGTTTCCATGCGCGGGTCGAGCGGCGGCAGGATGTCGCTCGCGGTATCGGCATCGGCGGCCGTCGGCGCGTTGCCGGACGCGCCTGAAGTCGTGTCCGGAACACCGCTGGGCGTCGTGCCGGTAGTCGCTGCAGGTGGCGGTGGCACGGCCGCGGATGCGGCTTCGGGCGCGACCGCCCCGGCGGGGGCCGCGGAAGCGGACAACAGCAGAACGGCGAGCCCCCGGATCATGCTGGAACGATAGACCATCGTTTCCGGGCCGTGTTCCGGTTTTGCGGGCGCAAACATTCACCGCCTGCCGGGGCTGCGCTCGAACACCGCAATCAGCCCACCGGCCGCCAGGGCAAGCAGCGGATCGGTGATCTCCGCCCGGTGCCCGGGGAGCCAGGTTTGCAGCAATTCGATCGAGAAAATGAGTCCCGCGCCGACGGCGGTCGCGGCGAGGATCGGCAGCCCGCTGCGCGCCAGCAGCCAGACGAGCGCCCCGTCCTGGAAGCAGCGCAGGAACATGTCGGTCAGGTTGGCCGCGCGATACTGCGTCAGCGATTCGACGAATGGCAGAAAGGCGAAGCGGTCCTGCGCAACCTGGAAATTGAATGGCATGAGACCGTGGATCGCGATCAGCACGACGAGGCCGGCGGCGATCAGGCCGAAGGCGCGCTCCGGCGGCAGGCGGGACAGCGGGAACCAGAGCGCGATCGCGACCGCCATGCCTGCGATTTCGCCGGGCTCCAGCGTCATGTCCGCGAACAGTACGCGGCCCGCGAGCACGATCGCCATGGCGCCGACCGCGAGCGCAACGCGACGCCCCGGGTCAAGCCGCTCGCAGATCGGGATCAGCACGAGCCAGGCGAGCGCATGCGGCAGGATGGCGCCGATCGACCACCCCTCATCGCCGGCGAGCGGCCGGAAGGCCGCCGCCCATTTGCCCGGATCCATCACCGGCGCGAACGGCGCGAGCCGATAGCAGATCCACGACAACAGGAGCGCCGTCGCAACCGGGTGGCGCAGGAACCCCGCGAACGGCGAGACATTCAGGCGCCGGTTCGTCGCCGCGACGGCGAGCGCGATCCACGCGCCCGCGAACGCGCCGATGGTGTTGTAGAGGAGATCGGACAAGCTCGCGACGCGCCGTGTTTCGTAGAGCTGCGCGAATTCGATGGAGAACGACAGGGACGCGGCGACCGCCGTCGCCGCGATCGCGGCGACGAATCCGCCGAGTCGCGCGGCGACCAGCCAGGTCAGGCAGGCGCCGAGCGGCAGGTAGAGCAGCACGTTCGCGGCGATGTCGCTGCGCGTCGTGCGGGCGAACGACAGCGTCGCCAGCAGGTCTAGAGGATCCGAACCCGCAACCGCGGCGAAACCGAACGGGTATAGCGAGCCGTAGACGATCAGGAACGCAATGACCGCCAGCAGCCAGTGGGCGATCCGGCGGCTGCCGTCACTCACGCTTCGCGCCGAAAGTCTTGCCGAAAAAGTCGCCGGGCAGCCATGCTGGCCGCGCGTCGGCGTTGGCGACCAGCCCCGCAAGCCGCGCGATGACTTGCGCATTCTTGGCGAGCGACGGCCAGTGGATCGGCAGCGCCACTGTGTCGCTCGGCATGTGATAGTGAATCAGTCGGAACTGCCGCTGCACGGCCTTGGCATCCACAGCCGGATCCGCGGACAGGGCGCCGGGCCGAACGACGATCGCCGGTATTCCGGCGCGGATGAACGGATACTGGTCACTTCGCACGAACGAGACCTCTTCCGGCGTCGGATCCGGCACCTCGATCAGCCCTTCGGAGGCAAGCGCCGCGCGCGCGGTCTCGCCCAGCGTCGAATGCGGCGCGCCCAGCAGGATCATGCCGGCGACCGGAAACAGAGCCTCTGGCATGTCGGTGTTGATGTTGGCGACGATCGCTTCGCGCGGTACGGTCGGGAACGCCGCGAAATGATACGCGCCGAGCAGACCGCGCTCTTCCGCGGTGAGCGCGACGAACAGGATCGAGCGGCGTGGACTCACCGGCAAGTCTGCGAGCGCGCGTGCGGCCTCGAGGACGATTGCGATGCCTGCGGCGTTGTCGAGCGCGCCGTTGTAGATGTCGTCTCCGTTGATGGCGGTGCCACGGCCGAGGTGATCGAGATGTGCGGTCAGCACGACGTACTCGCCGGCGAGGGCCGGGTCGCTGCCGCGCAGCAGCCCGATGACATTCATGCTCAGCCTGCGGTCGAGCGTGTTCTCGTGCGACAGCGAAATCGTGACCGGCAGGTCGAACGAGCGCTGGCGGCCGGCCGCCGCATCGGTGAAGAGTTCCTCGGCGCTGGCCGGCGCGCCGGCGAGCAGGCGCGGCGCCGCGGCGACACTGACTGAGGCGGAGCCGCGGATTTCCGGATAGTCGTCTACCGGCTGGCCATCGACGTCCACCAGCCGCATGCGCGGATTCCATGCAAGTGCCTTGGCCCGTTCCCAGGGCGAGCGCTTTTCCTCCGAGGGCGTGTCGAGCGTGACCATGCCGATGGCGCCACGCGCGACCAGCGCCTCGGTCTTGGTGCGCCCCGACGAGTAATGCGCGCGCTGGCTGTCCGGAAACGAAACGGGCGCACCCGAGAGCACGACGGCGATGCGGCCTCGGAGGTCGATCCCCGCGAAGTCATCGTGGCCGAGTTCCGGCGCACTGATGCCGTACCCGAGATAGCTTGCGGGAGCCGCGACCGCTGCCGTCGGCGCGCGGAATGAATAGCCGGGTATGAAATCTTCGACCGGCGTCAGCCGGTCCTCGCCGGTTCCGCTGCGCACGATGAGCGTGGCCGCTTCGAGATGGCGCTTTGCCTCGAGCAGCGCGACCTCCTGTTGCCAGGTTCCGCCGTCGCCCGCCGGCTCGAGTCCGATCGCCTGCATCTGGCTCGCGACGTAGCGTGCCGCCAGATCGTAGCCGCGCGTACCGGCGGCGCGGCCTTCGAGCAGGTCGTCGGAGAGGAACTCGACGTGCGCGCGGATCGCCGCCGGCGCGATCGCAATCGTCTCTGAAGTGGCCGCGGCGACGGCGATGAATGCAAGACTGGCCAGCACGATCAGGCGGCGCATTGATGTTTCTCCCACGACGGACCATCCGAGTGTACCGGTACGCGGTGGCTTATCCGAGATTGACGGCGCGCTTGAGGGCCAGCACTTCCTCGGCGCGCAGCGCACGGAAATGTCCGCTCGGCAACCGTCCGAGCTGCAGGCTGCCGAGCGCGACGCGCTCGAGACTCTTGACCTTGAGGCCGACGCGGGCGAACAGCCGCCGGATTTCGCGGTTCTGTCCTTCGCGCAGCGTCACCGAAACGAGCGAGAGGTCGCCGCGCCGCCGGTTGCGCAGTCGTTTCAGCACGCGCACCTTTTCCAGGTGCGCGCGTTTCGCGCCGCCGTCGCGTGCACCCACGTCGGCGAGATAGAGCCCGCGCCCCAGTTGCGCCAGCGCCTCCGCGGACAGGTCGCCCTGGACGGAGACCCGATATTCCTTCGCGACGCCGCGGCTCGGATGTGCCAGGCGATGCGCGAGTTCGCCGTCGTTCGTCAGCAGCACGAGACCGGTCGAATCTGCGTCCAGTCGTCCGACCGGATAGACGCGTTCGCCCGCCGGCACCGAAGCCTGCACCATCGCGACAACATTCGGACGTCCGCCGGGATCGCGCGCCGTCGAGATGACGCCGCGCGGCTTGTTCAGCATCAGGTACAGCCGTCCGCTTTGTCGGCCCGGTCCTTGTCGGCGCATGTCGACCACCGAGCCGTCGAACTCGACCAAATCGCGCGCGGGATCGATCAGACAGGGCAGTTCGAACACGAGGCGCCCATTGACCCGCACGCGCCCGGCGCGGATCGCGTACTCGCAGTCGCGCCGCGACGCGATGCCCGCATCCGCCAGCGCTTTTTGCAGGCGCTCGCCGCTCTGGCGCTCGCCTGGTTCTCGCCGGGCGGGAGCGGACTGTCGGTCGGGAAATCGGGGGTCACGCACCGGGATGTCGCATCATAACTTGTTGATGTTAGGCGACATGCAGCGACCGGTCAGCAGAGCCGGCCCGGCCGCCGCCAGGCCCGCCGTACCCGAGGCACCCCAGTCTGCCGGGTCCGAAAGGTTTGCTGCCGGCAGCCGGTACCGACGGCGACAGTCTCCCGCCGCCGGCCTGAACTGACGCTGAACTGGAAGTATCAGCCCGCTTTCGCGCCGGGCTTCAGCACCCACACCTTGCACCAGCCCGCGGCGGCGACGGTCTTGCCCGCGAAAATATTGCAGGGACCGTCGGCGGCGCCTGCCTTGCCGGTGTACTGCATGCAGTTCGCGCAGTGTTGTCCGGCCTTGTAGGTCGGATTCGCTTTCACATCGACTTTCTTCGCGTCCTTGACGTACGCGAGCGACTTGGCGGCCGGATCGGCTTCGGACAGCGGTTCCGCCGCATGGGCGCTGCGCGCGATCAAAGTCGCCGCCGGTACGGCGGCGATGCCCGCGATGGCGCCTTGCAGCAGGCGGCGTCGCGAAATTTTCGGGTCGGTCATCGGGCTGCTCCTGGAAGTTCGGGGTGCCGTCCGGATACGGTCCCATTGTGGCAATTCCCTGCAGTGACCGCATCAAATGAGAATGATTCGCAACCGCTCATGCGGGCTCCTGCAATCGATTTGTTAGACTTTCAACGGGCCTGTAGCTCAGTGGTTAGAGCAGGGGACTCATCTTTTCGGGAAAAGGTGCCCCGATGCCGAAAGGTTTCGGGTGGACGGGACGAATTCAGGGAAACCTTCCAGCGCAACGGCGGCTGATGGCAATCCTGAGCCAAGCCGGCGGTGCACCGCCGGACGGTGCAGAGACTACCTGAGGGCTTCAGCGCCCTTGATGACAGGCAAGAGCGTCCCGCACCCACACGGTGGCCGCGCGCCGCGGGTGAAGAGATAGTCCGCGCCCGCCGGAAACGGCGGGATCACGTGAATCCCTTGGTCCTGGGTTCGAATCCCAGCGGGCCCATTACCATTCCGTCGCCCGCATTCGGCGTGGCGCAACCGCAACGCCTGAGCCCGGCTTGCGGTATTTACTTATTGCAGAGAAACTCTTGAGCGCAACACGCTCGTTGTAACGGGCAACAATCGGGAGCTTGATCATGAGCAGGATTATCCGGCCGCGACCCACGTCCCTGGTGGCAGCCGCGGTGGCGCTTGCGATTGCGAACAGCGCAAGCGCGCAAGCGGTGCTCGGTGAAGTCACAGTGACGGCGCGCAAGCGCGCCGAGTCACTTCAAGACGTTCCATTCGCGATCAGCGCTCGCACCGAAGAAGAGCTGCGCGCCGCGGGCGCGGACAACATCGAGGACGTGTCGCGCATCATCGCCGGCCTTTCGGTGCAGAACCTCGGTCCGGGACAGAGCCAGGTCGGCATCCGTGGAATATCTGCGGGCAAGATCGACCGCGACCTCGCCGGCGTCAAGGAGCAGGTCGGCGTGTACATGGACGAATCCGTGATCTCGCTGTCGCTGTTCACGCCGGATCTCGAGCTCTACGATCTGAACCGCGTCGAAGTGCTGCGCGGACCGCAGGGCACGCTGTACGGTTCCGGCTCGCTGTCCGGCACGGTGCGCTACATCAGCAACCAGCCGGACACGCTCGACGACTACGGCAGCGTCGACGTCGGCATGAGCAGCATCGACGGTGGCGGCACCGGCGGCAACGTCAAGGGCATGCTGAACCTGGCGATCAACGACAGCGCTGCGCTGCGCATCGTCGGCTATTACAACGAGCTCCCGGGTTACATCGATGCGATCCGCCCGGGCGGATCGGTGGACAAAGACGTCAACGACGGTACCCGCACGGGCGGTCGCATTGCACTCATGCTCCAGCCGAACGAGAACATCACGATCACGCCGCGAGTGGTCTACCAGGAGACCGAGATCGACGGATTTAACCGCCAGGACATCTGGAACATCCTCGCGAATCCGTACACGACGACCGAACCGCCGGTCGCGATCGGCGAACGCCAGCAGTACACGAATTTCGAAGAGCAGTTCACCGACGATTTCCTGCTTGGCGACCTGACGATGGAGTTCGACCTGGGCGGCGTCGTGCTGACGTCGATCAGTTCCTATACGGATCGCGACATCCTGGTCGTGCGCGACGCGTCCCAGCTGACGGGCAGCATCACCTTCGATTTCACCGGCGGTGCGGCGACTTCCGCCGAGACCCGCAGCAATTCGGCGCTGAACGACGCGACCGACAGTCGAGGTGTTCACGCAGGAATTGCGTCTCTCCTCGGATACGGAGAGCCGCCTCCAGTGGGTGCTCGGCGGGTTCTACAGCGACATCCAACGGGATTACAGCCAGACGCTGCCGACACCCGGCTACGACGCGATCATGCTGACCTATGTGGACGCGGGCTACTGCGCGGGCAAAGTACCGCCACAGCCCGCCGGCTGCACCAGCGGGCCCAACATGGGCGGACCGGTGGACAGCCCGTTCTTCTCGGAAATCCCGTACGACTTCGAGCAGACAGCCGTGTTTGCCGAGGCTTCGTTCGACCTGACCGATGCGTTCACGATGACGGCGGGTGGGCGCTACTACGACTTCTCGGAAGACCGCGTGCTGTATTTCGGCGGTATCTTTGCCGATTCGGACGGTTTGCCGACGGAGCCGACCAATGGTCCGGGATCGACGGACGACGACGGCTTCCTGCCGCGCGTGCTGTTGTCCTACGACATCAATGAAAACGTACAGTTGAATGCGCAGGCCGCCAAGGGATTCCGTCTCGGCGGCATCAATGACCCGCTGAACGTTGGTTTGTGCACGGCGGAGGATCTGGCGACCTACAGCGGGCGCCCGTCGTTCGACAGCGAGACCCTCTGGAACTACGAGGTCGGCGCCAAAGTCGGCTTTGCCGACGGCCGCGCGCAGTTCAACATCGCCGTGTTCCGGGCGGAGATCGACGACCTCCAGGTGCCGGCGCTGGCGGGCACCTGCTCGTCGCGTATCGCCATCAACGTACCGGAAGCGCACTCAACAGGTGTCGAGATGGAGCTCTCGGCGCAGCCGACCGATCGTTTCGATTTCGGCATCTCGGCGAGCTATGTCAGCGCGGAACTCGACAGCACAGTCACGGTGCCTGTCGCCGGCGTACCGACCGTCATTTCGGGCATCGAGGAAGGCAATCGCTTGCCGTCGACGCCGGAGTTCCAGATGGCCGCCAATGCGACCTATAGCTGGCCAATGACCGCCACGCTGGAGGGTTTCCTGACCGGCAGCTACCAGCATGTCGGCAGCCGCTACACGCAGATGGGGGACCAGGCGGCTGGCTTCGATACATTCACTGTCCGGACCTTCGGCGACCCGTCGATCACGGAATTTTCATTCGATCCGTTGCTGCCGGCCTATGACATCGGCAATCTGCGCTTCGGCGTGCGTGGCGATGACTGGGAAACGGCGCTGTTCGTCAACAATATCAGCGACGAGAACGCCAAGCTCGCGCTCGACCAGGAGCGGGGACGCGTTGCGCGAGTCGGCTTCCTGACGAACCAGCCGCGCACCTTCGGCCTGTCCTTCCGTAAGGATTTCGGCGGCGAGGAACCGGCGCCCGCGCCGGTGCGGGCCGCACCGCCTCCGCCACCTCTGTCACCTCCACCGCCTCCGCCGCAACCGCCATCGCCGCCGCCCCCAGGCGACGCCGACAAGGACGGCGTGACGGACGACAAGGACCGCTGCCCGAACACGACCGTCGGCATCCAGGTCGACCAGATCGGCTGCTTCCGCGAGGTGACACTGCGCGGCCTGCTGTTCGAGACGAACTCGACCGAGCTCAGCTCCGATGCGCGCACGCAGCTCGACACGGCGGCGCGGAACTTCAAGGCGCTGCCGGCGGACGTCGCGGCCGGCGTGTCGGTGGTGGTGGAAGGCCACACCGACAGCACCGGCTCCGATGCCTACAACCAGGGCCTGTCGCAGCGTCGCGCCGATGTGGCCACAGATTACCTGGTGCAGCAGGGCCTGCCGGCGTCGATCATCTCGGCGCGGGGTCTCGGCGAGGCGAGCCCGACCGACAGCAACGACACGCCGGAAGGGCGTGCCAACAACCGGCGCGTGGTCATCAAGGCCACACGCTGATTCGTCATGGCTGACGCAAGGGCCGGCCTTCCAGGGGGTCGGCCCTTTCTGTCGGCAGGCTTTTTGGGCTTTGTCCGGGGGAAATTGGCGTGGTTCCGCCTCTCCGGCGGCCGTTTGTCATATTTTTTGAGTGACGCGTCACGGCCTCCCCGGGTCCGGTTTGTCACTGTGGTCCCATGGTTTACCCGGTCCCGGCCCGGCGCCCGAGGCGTCGGTCCGGCTGAACAACGCCCGACTGACCGTGATGAATACAGCACCCATCCCAGCCGCAACCAGCAGCTATGCGGACTGCCTCGAGGCGATCCGCGACCGACTCGCCGCGCGCGAGAGCCGGCTGTACGGCATCGCGGTGCTGGTCGTCTATGTGCATCAGATCGACCAGTTGTTCGCAAGCGCTGGCCACGCGAACGCCTCACGCATGCTCGACGAACTGCGTAACCGCCTGTCGCACGCGTCGAAACCGGGCGATTACTTCGCGCGGCTCGGCGACCGCAAGTTCGTGTACGTCCTGTCGAATCTGCGCAACGAAGGCCATGCGATGCTCACGGCCAACAAGGTCCTGCGCACGGGCTCCGAGTCGCTCGCGGCCGGCGGCCAGCACGCGAGCGTGCGGCTCTCGGTCGGCATCGCGATGTTCCCGGCGCATGCGCGCACGCCGGAGCAACTCATGCAGTGCGCCGAGGTCGCACTGCTCGAGGCCTGGAAGTCGTCGCAGCCGACACTGGTCTACACCACGCGCCAGGCGGACCAGCTGGCCGCGGGCTGGGATCTCGAGACGCAGCTTGCAAAGGCGCTCGAACACGGTGACCTGGTGCTGAACTACCAGCCGAAGCTGGCGCTCGCGGACATGCGCATCGTCGGCGCCGAGGCGCTGATGCGCTGGAATCGCGCAGAGTCCGGCAATGTGCCGCCGGACATCTTCATCGACGTAGCTGAAATGAGCGGGCAGATCGATCCGCTGACGCGCTTCGCATTCCATCGCGCCATGCGCCAGATGGGCGAATGGCCGAAATCGCTCGCGCAGCTCGGCGTCGCGATCAACGTGACACCGTCGATCATCCGCAACCATGAACTCGTCGACGTCATCACGAACGCGGCGTCGCAGTGCGCCGTCGAACTCACGCGCCTGACGGTCGAGGTGACCGAGAATGCGCTGATGGTGGATCGCGAGCGCAGCCACCGCGTGCTGGCGGAACTGCGCAGCCTCGGCGTGCGCGTCTCGATCGACGACTTCGGCACCGGCTACTCGTCGCTGGCGTACCTGAAGGAAATCCCGGCCGACGAGCTGAAGATCGACAAGTCATTCGTAATGAACATGCTGACCAGCAAGGCCGATCGCAGGGTCGTCGAGCAGATCGTCGCGCTCGGCCATGCATTCGATCTCGCGGTCGTCGCGGAAGGCGTTGAAAACGAGACCGTGTCCGGGGAGCTCGCGGGAATGGGCTGCGACTTCGCGCAGGGCTTCCATTACGCGAAGCCGCTGCCGCCCGACAAATTGCCCGGCTGGGCCGGGGAGTGGCGCGCCGCCCACAAGCCCTGAGCGTCCCGCGGCGCGGGCATGCAAACCGGCAGTCCGCTAGACTTGCGGCGGTGAAAAAGACCGCGCAATTTCGCAAGTTGCTGGCATCCTCGCAGCTCGAGTTCCTGCTCGAAGCCCACAACGGAATCAGCGCCCGCATCGCCGAGGAAGCCGGATTCAAGGCGATCTGGGCCGGCGGCCTGTGCCTCTCGGCGCAGTACGGCGTGCGCGACAACAACGAGGCGAGCTGGACCCAGGTACTCGAGATGCTCGAGTTCATGGCGGACGCGACCCGCGTCCCGATCCTGCTCGACGGCGACACCGGTTACGGCAATTTCAACAATGTGCGCCGACTGGTGCGCAAGCTCGAGCAACGCGGCATCGCGGCAGTCTGCATCGAGGACAAGCTGTTTCCGAAGACCAACAGCTTCATCGACGGCGACAGGCAGCAGCTGGCCGACATCGACGAATTCTGCAGCCGCATCAAGGCGGGCAAGGACGCGCAGGGCGACGACGACTTCGCGATCATCACGCGCATCGAGGCATTTATTGCGGGCTGGGGACTCGACGAGGCGCTGAAGCGTGCCGAGGCTTACCACGCGGCCGGCTCGGACGGCATCCTGATCCATAGCGCGTTGTCCCGCCCGACCGAGGTGCTCGCGTTCCAGAAGGAATGGGCGGGGCGCTCCCCCGTCGTGATCGTGCCGACCAAGTATCACTCGACGCCCACCGACGTGTTCCGCGAGGCCGGATTCTCGCTTGCGATCTGGGCGAACCACCTGTTGCGCTCGGCGGTGACGGCGATGCAGGAGACGGCGGCGACGATCGTGCGCGACCAGAACCTGCGCTCGGTCGAGGACCGGATTGCGCCGGTCCGAGAGCTGTTCCGGCTGCAGGGCGCCTCCGAGCTGCAGGAAGCCGAGGAGCGCTACCTGCCGAAGAGACCGGTGCGTTCGCGCGCGCTGATCCTCGCGGCCTCGCGCGGCGCGGAGCTCGGTGAACTGACGGCGCAACGCCCGAAGACCATGGTCAAGGTGCGCGGCCGGCCGCTGCTGTCACACATCGTCTCGGCCTACAACGCGGCGGGCATCAAGCGCATCGCCGTCGTGCGCGGATATCGGGCCGAGACGATCGACCTGCCGTCCCTCGCCTATGCCGACAATCCGGATTACGCCGATTCCGGCGAGCTGTTGTCGCTCGCGGCCGGGCTCGCGGCGGATGCCGACGACACGATGGATCTCTTCGTCTCCTACGGCGACGTCATCTTCAATCATTACATCCTGGGCGCGCTCGCCGAGGCGGCCGACGAGTTCGCGATCGCGGTGGACACCGAGTGGCACGAGACCGCGAATCGCGGCCGGGCGGCGGATTACGTGCGCTGCTCGCAGCCGCATTCGCGCCGCAATTTCTATCAGCAGGTCTATCTCGAATCGGCCGCCGAGGACCTGCCGGAGGACCGCATTCACGGCGAGTGGATGGGCTTCCTGAAGATCGCCGCGCCCGCGCTGCCGAAGTTTCGCGCTGCCGTCGCGGCGCTTGCCGCCCTGCCGGCGCATCGCCACGGGAAGATGCTGGCCGTGCTCACGGAACTGATGCGCTCGGGCTCGCGCGTGCGCGTCATCTACACAACCGGACACTGGCTCGACGTCGACAGCCTGGACGACCTGCTGGCGGCAAGCGAGTTCGGATGATCCAGGCGGGCGATTTCATTGCCGCCGCGCAGGCGCGCGGCTTCGGCCTGTACACCGGCGTGCCCTGTTCCTACCTGACACCGTTCATCAACGGTGCGATCGGGTCGAGGGACATTCGCTACATCGGCGCGGCGAACGAGGGCGATGCGGTCGCGATCGCGGCCGGCAGCGTGCTCGGCAGCCTGCCGGCGGTCGCGATGTTCCAGAACTCCGGGCTCGGCAATGCCGTGAGTCCGCTGACTTCGCTGACGCACACGTTTCGCATTCCGATTCTCCTGATCGTGACCTGGCGCGGTCAGCCGGGCGGCGCTGCCGACGAGCCGCAACACGAGCTGATGGGCGGGATTACGCCCTCGATGCTCGAACAGATGCAGATTCCGTGGGCGCTGTTTCCATCAGAAGCGGGCGGGATCGCGACGGCGCTCGATCTGGCGCTCGCGCATTTCGCGAAAGAGAGCCGGCCGTTCGCGCTCGTCATGCAAAAAGGCAGCGTCGCCGACGAGCAGCTCAAGCGGGCCCAGCCGTCCCGCGCGCCGGCGCCCGTTGCGTCGATTGCACGACCCAGGGCCAGCCACGCGCGCCGCGACATGCTGGCCACGGTGCAGGCAGCAGCGGACGAGCGGGACATTCTGATCGCGACGACCGGCTATACGGGCCGCGAACTGTTTGCGCTTGGTGACCGGCCGAACCAGTTCTACATGGTGGGCTCGATGGGTTGCGCGATCTCCCTCGCGCTGGGGCTCGCGATCGCGCGTCCCGCGCATCGCGTGATCGCGATCGACGGCGATGGCGCGGCGCTGATGCGTCTCGGAGCGATGACGACGGCGGGATTCGAGCGGCCGCCTAATCTCGTGCACATCCTGCTCGATAACGGCCTGCATGAGTCGACCGGCGGCCAGGCAACCGTGTCGCCGGCTGTGGACTTCTGTGCAATAGCGGCGGCCGCGGGCTATCCCGTCGTCGCCGCGACCGCGGATCCGGAAACGCTCGGCGCGATGCTCGAAAAACGCGCGGCCGGTCTCGCGTTCATCCATGCGCCCATCGTGCCTGGTGTGGCATCGCACCTGCCGCGCCCGACGATGACGCCGCCGGCCGTCGCTGCGCGGCTCCGCACCCTGCTCACGGCCTGAGATGGGACAACGTGCGATTCTGCTGAATCCGGGGCCGGTCACGCTGTCGGCGCGCGTGCGCGCGGCGCTCGGCCGCGGCGACTGGTGCCATCGCGAACCAGAGTTCGCTGCGCTGATGCAGGACATCAACGCGCGGCTCTCCGCCGTGCATCCGGCGCTCGGGAAATTCACCGCGGCGACGCTCGCTGCATCCGGCACCGGTGCGGTCGAGGCGATGCTCGCGACCTTCGCGCCGTCGGAGAGCGCGACGCTCGTGGTCGCAAACGGTGTCTACGGCGAACGCATGGCGCGCATGCTGAAGGCGCAGGGGAAACCGCATCGCGCGCTCGAGCATGGCTGGGTGCAGGCCGTCGATCTCGCGGGCATTGCGAAGGCGCTCGAGCAGGCGGAGCGCATCACGCATCTCGCGGTCGTGCATCTCGAGACGACCACCGGTCGGCTGAACGATCTCGATGCGATCGGCGGACTCTGCCGCGAGCGCGGCGTCACGCTGCTGCTCGACGCCGTCAGCAGTTTCGGCGCCGAACGGATCGAAGCCGAGGCATGGAATCTCGGCGCGCTTGCGGCGACCGCGAACAAGTGCCTGCATGGCGCGCCGGGCCTGTCGTTCGTGCTGGCCACCGATGCGCTCTGGCAACGCCAATCCGTGACCGTGGGTGGCGTGTACCTGGATCTTCGCGCCTACCACGCCGGCCAGCACGGCGATGGTTTCTCGCCGTTCACGCTGCCGGTTCAAGTGGCCTTTGCACTGCAGGAAGCGCTCATCGAGCACGCGGAGCAGGGCGGCGCCCCGGCGCGGCTGGCGATGTACCGGCAGCGCGCGGATCGCGTGCGCACGGCGCTTCTCGCGGCCGGCGTTGCGCCGCTGCTGGACGCGGCGGCAGGCTCCCCCGTGCTCGCGTCCTGGCGCCTGCCGCCGGGGCGGACATATGAATCGCTGCACGACGCGCTGAAGACACTGGGCTTCGTGATCTATGCCGGGCAGGGCAGTCTGGGTCCCGGAATTTTCCGGATCGCGCACATGGGCGATATCCGCCCGGACGAAATCGATACGCTCTGCGAAGCGCTCACGCGCCTGTGCCGGGCGCCCGGATGAGCGGCATCTCGACGGCCGTGATACTCGCGGCGGGTCTCGGCACGCGGCTCGCCGGTGAAGTTGTAGACTGCCCCAAGGGATTGCTGCGCATCGGCGACCGGCCGATCGTCGAGGAATCGATCGAGCACCTGCGGGACGCCGGCATTCGGGACGTCGTCATCGTGACCGGCCATCTCGCGGAGCAGTACGAAGCATTGGCGAAGCGCATGACGGGCGTCGTGCGCACGGTGCACAACGAGCGCTTCGCCGAGTCCGGCAGCATGTATTCGCTGTACCAGGCGCGCGATCTGGTGCACGGCCCGATCCTGCTGCTCGAGTCCGACCTGGTCTATGAGCCGCGCGCGCTCACGACACTGCTCGAGGGCGCCGACGAAGACGCGATCCTGGTGTCCGGACCGACCGGAGCGGGCGACGAAGTGTATGTCGCGACCGAGGCTGGCCGACTCGCGGGCATGTCCAAGCGCCGCGCCGGCCTTGCCGGCACAATCGCGGGCGAGCTGGTCGGCATTACGCGCGTGTCTGGCGAGCTCTTCGCATTGATGTGCCAGCTCGCCGCCGCCGCGTTCGAATCGACGCTGAGGTTCGACTACGAAACGGATTGCCTGGTCGCGGCCGGTCGCCGGCGGCCGATCGCCTGTCCGGTCGTACCGGATCTCGTCTGGGGCGAGATCGACGACGCCTCGCAGCTGGCGCGGGTCCGCGGATCGGTGTACCCCGAACTGCAACGGCGCCGCGCCGCTGCGGTTGCGCCGTCCGGGCATTGACGGTATACAGCGGCCAGCATGCAGCAAATGCGACTACTGCTCCTGATCGCGCTGTGGTCGCTTTCGCCGGCGGCGCAGGCCTATCTGGACCCGAGCACGGGCAGCCTGATCCTGTCCGCGATCGTCGGGCTGCTCGCGACCATCGGACTCGCAGTCAAGACCTGGTGGTACAAGCTCAAGGCGCTGTTTCGCCGGAATCCCGCGTCCACGGAAGGCGACGCCGCGAAGTCACGGCGGGATTGAGCTTCTTCCGCGAATGGCGGGCGTACCGGGCGTTTCGCGCATTGCCGCGCAGCGAACGGCGCATCGTGTTCCTGGCCGAGAGTCACCAGGACTGGCACCATTTCAAGCCGGTGCTCGATCACCTGACCGGGCCGCTCGGGCAATCGGTGCTGTATGTCTGCTCCGAGCCCACGGATCCGGCGATGCGGCAGGACGCGCCGCGCATCCGCGCGTTCTGCGTCGGCAAGGGATTGCCGCGCATCTGGTTCTGCCAGTTCGTCGAAGCGGATGTCGTCGTCACGCAGATCCTCGATCTCGGCAATCTCGAGCTGAAGCGCTCGGTGCATCCGGTGCACTACGTATTCATGGCGCATTCGCTGACGAGCGCGCACATGGCTGATCATGCGAATTCCTATGACAACTACGACACGGTCCTTTGCTGCGGCCCACACTTCGCACGCGAAGTCCGGAAGCGCGAGGAACTGCAGGGACTGGCGCCCAAGCGCCTGGTCCCGCACGGCTATGGCCGGCTCGACGACCTGATCGCGAATCGACGCGATCCGCCACCGGTCGCGGGCGATGCCGACATTCACGTGCTGCTGGCGCCGTCCTGGGGCCCGCAGACGATTCTGCCGGTCTGCGGCGTGGAGATCGCGGACACGCTGCTCGCAGCCGGGTTCCGGCTGACGCTGCGCCCGCATTTTCAGACGCGTTGGAAGATGCCGGAGATGATCGACCGCATCGTCGAACGGCATCGCGGCAATCCGCGCTTCGCACTGATCGAAGAGATGGCCGAGCGCGACTCGCTCCTCGATTCGCACGTGATGATCACCGACTGGTCGGGCGCCGGCCAGGACTACGGCATGGGGCTCGAAAAGCCCGTGATCTACCTGGACCTGCCATTCAAGGCGCGCAACGACGCCTGGCAGACGCTCGGCATCGAGCCATTCGAGTCCTGGGTTCGGGACAAGCTCGGCGCGCTGCTCGCGCCCGACGCGCTCGGGCGGTTGCCCGCGCTGGTCCGTGAGCTCGTGAAGGATCCGGGGCGCTTCCGCGCCAACGTCGCAAAGCTGCGCGAAGACTGGGTCTATAACGTGGGACGCAGCGGCGTTGCCGGCGCGGAAGCGATCGCCGCCATTGCGCGGGAGCTCAGACCTTGACAGCGGCGACAAGTCTGGCGCTGGCTCGGCTGGTTCATCGCGGCGAACGCCGGCCTCTGCTTCCTGGTCGGCCTGCGCTACCTGCTGATCTATCAGTGGCCCGATTCCGCCGCCGGCATCGTCTATCCGCCGGTCGCGATGCTCGGCAATTTCGCGCTGGTGACGGCGCTCGTCATGGCCGTGACTCTGCGCACCGCTGCTCGCGATCGGCCCGCTGCGTCGAAGCGTCATGACGGTCGCGGTGATCGCCGCCGCGCTGATGCTGGCGCTGCTCGTGCTCGACACCAACGTTTATGCCGAGCGGCGCATGCATCTCAGCCTGCTGGTCGCCGTGCTGTTCGAACCGGCGACCTGGATTGCGGCCGCGCTCGTGCTGGCGGTCGCGCTGCTGTTCGAGGCCGTTTTCGCTGGCATGCTGTGGCGCTGGCTCGAAGCGCGACCGCAGCGCGGCGGTCGTTCGGTCGCGATGGTCTTCATCGCCTGCTGGGTGCTGAGCCAGGGCATGCACATCTGGGCGGATGCCGTCGGCTACGGCGCGGTGGCGCGCTTCACGCAGGCGATACCGCTTTATTATCCGCGGACCGCCAAGCGTGCACTCGCGAAGCTCGGGCTCGTGGATCCGGAACGCATTCGCGAGGCGCGCCTGATTCGCAGGACGGCGCACGAAGAAGACGGAGAACTGCGCTATCCGCTGGCGCGGCTGCAATGCGAGGCGAAGGCTGAGCCGCCGAATGTGCTGTGGATCGTCATCGACGCACTTCGCCCCGACGCGCCCGATCCGGCGCTGACGCCCGCGCTCGTCGCGTTTCGCGATCAAAGCCTGGAGTTCGCGGATCACTGGAGCGCCGGCAATTCGTCGCGCATGGGCGCTTTCGCCATGTTCTACGGGCTGCCCAGCACGTACTTCCAGTCCTTCTACGTCGCCGAACGGCCGCCGGTATTGCTCGACCAGTTCCGGAGCGTGGGCTACGAGCTGTTTGCCGCGGACGCCGTCGGCTTCGGCAGCCCGACGCAGATGGATCGCACGGTATTCGCTGGCGTTTCCGGGCTGCACTCGGGCGCGGGTCTCGGCCGCGTCGAAGGCAACCGCAAGGTGACGCAGGACTTCGCGCAATGGATCGTCGCACGCGCGACTGCGAAGCCGTTCTTCGCGGTGCTCTGGTACAACCATTCCGACCTGGATATCGGCGATGCGGGCCCAGCGCTCGCGCCGGACGGTCGCTACGCAGCGAATCCCGAAGCCGCGGCGCGCTGGCTGCGCTACCGGCGTGGCCTCGCGATCATCGACGGCGAGGTCGCGAAGGCACTGGCCGCGCTCGAGCGCGCCGGCGGATCGGGCGACACGCTGGTGCTCGTCATGGGCGATCATGGCTTCGAATTCGACGATCTCGGGCTCGGCTACTACGGGCATGCGAGCAACTACGCGCGTTATCAGCTGCAGACACCGCTATGGATGCGCTGGCCCGGCCGCGAACCGCACCGCTACACGCATCGCAGCTCGCACCTCGACCTGCCGGCGACGCTGTTGCAGGAATTGTTCGGCTGCCGCAATCCGCCGGCCGATTACGGCACGGGGAATAACCTGTTCGAAGGCCGGTCCTGGGACTGGATCATCGCCGGCAGCTACCAATCCTTCGCGATCGTCGAGCCCGACCGCATCGTGGTCACGACGCCCGGCGGTCTCGCGGAGATCCTCGATTCCGACTATCGCCTTGCCGAGGGCGCGAAGCTCGATGCCGGCCTGATCGGGCAGGCGATCGCCGAGATGCGGCGCTTCTACCGATGAGGCTGCTCGTCCTGTTGCTGGTGCTCGCGGCAGCCGATGCCACCGCGGAATCGCTCGTGCTCACCGGTCAACGCCAGCGCATCGAAATTGGCCTGCGGGGCGGGCTGCCGGTCGATTGGCGGGCCTGTGCGCCGGACTGCGCAGGCAAGGGTGCTTTCGTGCTGCGTCGCGCAGCGCCGGACGGCGGCCGGCTGCGTTTCGTGGTGCCCGCGGATGCCGCCCGGACGGATGCGCTGAATGCGCTCGACTACGGTTACGAGTTGCGCGAAACGGAGGGCCGCTGGATCGCCGTGCTGACCGCGAAATCCGCGGTCGACGGGCGCCTGTTGTCGCAGCAGTACACGTTCGATCCGCGCGAACGGACGTTGTCGATGTCCCTGCAATTGCCGCCGGGCGCAAGGCTGGAATTCGCCGGCGGCCGCGTGTTGGTGCCCGAGGAATACCCCGGCTTTGGCGGTCTCTACAGCAATGCGCGCGCCGTCGCGGTCGATGCCGACGGGCAGCAGACGCTGACGGACGAGGGCGAGGAGGGGATTGCCGATCGCGCGCTCGCCGCGGGGAACTGGGCGGGATTGCGCGGACGTTTCTGGACCGTGATGTTCCGAAGCGATGCGCCGCTCGTCGTCGATGCGACCGAAGCTTCGCCGGATGAGCCGGTGCTCCGTCTGCGCGCGGCCGAAGTGGCGCGCACGGATCTGAAGCTCGTGGCCTATGCGGGGCCGGTGGCGCGGAATGAACTGGTCGCGGCCGCGCCGGAACTCGAGGGCATGCTGTATGCGATGCTCTGGAATCCGCTGCGTCCGCTTTCCTTCGGCCTGCAATGGATGCTCGATCGATGGCAGGACCTGGTCGGGCGGGCCTGGCTTGCGATCCTGCTGCTGTCGCTGTCGGTCAAACTGCTGATGGCGCCGCTGATCGTGATCGCCGAGCGCTGGCAGGCGGACGTCAACCGTACCAGGAGCCTGCTCGAGCCCGAGCTCGCCGCGATCCGCCGCGACTACAAGGGCGAGGAGGCGCACAAGCGCACGCTCGACGTTTATCGCCGGCACGGCGTCAGCCACTTCTATACGTTCAAGAGCCTCGCGGGATTCATGATCCAGATTCCGGTGTTCATCGCGGCCTTCGACATGCTGGGCGAGAACTTCCGCCTGGCGGGCGAGGGTTTTCTCTGGATCGACGATCTGGCGTCGCCGGACCACTTCGCGCCGCTGCCATTCGTGCTGCCGTTCTTCGGCGGGCACGTCAATCTGCTGCCCATCGTGATGACGCTGTTCACCGTGCTCGCCGCGCGGCTGCAGGAGGAAGCGTCTCTGGCGCCAGCCTTGCGCCGGAGTCAGCGCCTGCGACTTTATGCGATGGCCGGCGTCTTCTTCGTGCTGCTCTATACGTTCCCGGCCGCGATGGTCCTCTACTGGACCGCGAACAATGTCTGGCACCTGCTGCGCGTCGGCTGGAGCCGGCTGCGCGCAGGGAGTCAGCTCTTGTTGTAAGGATCGAAGCCGCGGTCGGATTTTTCCCTGTCTGCCACCTTCACGACCTTGCGCAGGACCTGTGTGCTGACAAGCGACAGTTCATCCGCTTGCGACGTCTCGCGCGAGCACGCCGTCCTTGCGACCCCTGGCGAGCTTCTGGATCTCGGTGCGTGCCTCGCCGTCGCCGGACTTCAGGACGGCCTGAAGTGCCGCGGTCGACATCAGTTCGAGTTCGACGGTCTCGACGCGGCCAACCCAGACGTTGTGGCCGCGCTCATCCTGCGCCACGCGTGGAGGTCGCTTGATGCGAACGGTTTTCATGTGGTCGTCGCTCATCGCGAGTTTCCGGAGTAGCTGCCCGGAATGGGAGGCCCAGCCTCGGGATTGAACTGCCGGTAATCGAGCCCGAGGTATTGCAGCAGCGTCGCCGCGACGTCGCTTTGCGTCACATCCGGGTGATTCTTTGTCTCGCCGAGCGCAGGCGTGTCGGGACCGATGATCGCGAGCCAGATGTCCTGGCTGCCTTCGATGCCGGCCTCATGCTCGGCCCAGTCCTTCGGCGTGCGGCCACGGCCGTGATCGGTCGTGATCAGAAGCGTCGTGCGGCCCCGGTAATGATCGTTCGATTGCAGCGTCTGCCAGAGTTCGCCGATCAATCCGTCCGCGAGATGCAGGTAGTCGAGCAGTCGGTCGTAACGGCGCGCATGCGACCAGTCGTCGGATTGCCCGAGGCCGATCCACAGCACGCGCGGCTCGTGCCGCTTCAGGTAACCGAGTGCCATGCGGAAAGTCAGCACGTCGTTGCTGCCTTCCTCCCACAGCTCCATGACCTGCCGCCGCAATCCGCCTAGCAGGTCGAGTTCCGGCGTGCTGAGCTCCGGGGGAATGAGGTCGTAGGCGCCGTTCATGAAAAAAGTGCCGTCCTTCTGCGAGGCGGCGTACTTGAAGCCGTCCCAGCAGCCGATCTGCGCAACCTCGGTCGGCTTGAGCGCCAGGCGCCGGTGGACGTAGTCCAGCACGGTTTCGTGCGGATAGCGCACGAAGTCGTTGCTCTTGATTTCCGGCTGTGGCTCGCCGGTCAGGATCTCGGAATAGCCCGGATACGAAAACCACTGGTCGTTCCGCACCGTCATCCGGCTGCCCAGGGCCTGATTGCCGATCACCATGCCGTTCGGCGCGAGCGATTTCCACAGGAATGGCATCAACGCCTCGCGGCGCTCGACGGGCGTGTCGCGCCAGAACCGCTTGCGCGTCACCTCGGGATCGTAGATGCCGGAATCCGCTTCCGGCGCGTTCGCGATCACCGCATCCATCCCGGCGAACAGTTCCTGGATGCGCACGCCGTCGAGCGTGACGAGGACGATGTGGCGGTCAGGCGGTTCGGCGCCAGCGGGCAGCGCGCAAACGACGCAGAGGAGCGCGAAGGCCGCCGCGGCGAGCCGCGTCCGTCGTCCGGTGGAGTCGATTCCGGGTGTCACGCCGCCTCAGTTGATGCCGCTGATGACGATCGTGTAGAGAAGATCCGGGCGTGCGTCGCCCCGCCACTCGACCACGTGCACAAAGAAAGTGGTGGCGCCGGCGACCCGGACCTGCAGGAAGGAATCGAGATCGACACCCTCGTCTTCGTCGTCGCTGATGCAGACCGAATTGAAGGTGGGAGCGACGCAGGTGTCGAGCGGCAGGCCGTTCGCATCGACGATTTCGATCACGGAATCGATCGGGCTGCCGCTCGTCTGCGCATCGATGTCGACGGTCACCGTGGCCGCGGCCGTGGTCGTGATGCGGTAGTAGTCCTCATCCGGACTGAACACCGTGCTCGGCTGGCCGCTCGGACTGATGGACGCCGCGAAGCTGCCATTGGTCAGGGTCGTCGCTGTCGCGATCGTATCGTTGCGACCGTTCGGCGGCGGCGGTGGGGGCGGGGGAGGTGGACTGAAGCCGCCACCGCCCCCGCCGCCGCCGCAGGCGACAAGCGTCAGTGACAGCAGCAGGAGGGCCGCGATACGCCGCCTGCGGTGACGGACGTCCGTCACGGGCCCTCGAACTGGTCGAAGCGCGGCGGAGTTCCGATCAGTGTGACGTCGTTGCCGGCACGCGTTGCACCCGCCGGAACCGAGATCGGGCCGCTCGGCGCCGGCGCGGTCCCGGGCATCGGAATGCGGAAGTCGCTGCCGACGCCCGAACCGTCGATGAATTCCGCGTCGATCGATTCGACCTCGATCGTGTAATTGCCGGCGGGAACCGGTATCTCGAACAGGCCGATGTCGCCCGGTGCTTCGGTTCGCACGGTGTCCGGAGGATTCGGCTTAATCGTAATCGGATTGCCGTGGTTCACGCGGAATTTATAGCCCGAGACATTCGAGACGGCCGTCGTGCGGTCCTGGTTGGAGCCGGTGTCCACGCGGCGCGCGATCACATTGACGAGCTGTGCCTGGCTGTCGCCGTCGGTGAAAAACACATGCCCGGTGATCGTGCCGTGCGTCGCCGCGAACGACGCGGTCGGGTAGAGCCGGGAAATCCAGGCGATGTCGTCAACCGACAGCGCGACCTGCGAACTGTGCACCAGCAGCGGGAACATCGTCGGCAGACCTGCAAGGTCGCCCAAACCGCAACCCGACACGCAGTTCACGTTGATCTGGGAATGATCCAGCCCCGAGAAATGACCGATCTCGTGCACGATCGCCGCGTCATATAGTTCCACGGTCAGGTCCTCCACGTCCTCGGATCCATCCAGGAACAGGCCGTTCATGACGACGCTGCCCGACACGAACTGTGTGGCATTGATCGCGCAGGGGCCGGCGAAGCCGATGACCATCGTCTCGTCAATGCCGAGTGCGATCAGGAGCGACCCGTTCGTGTCGTAGATGACCGGATTCTGGTCGCCGCTGAGGCAGGCGTCATTGACTGCGTTGTATTCCGCAATCGTGCTGACGTCGCCGTCGCTGAACGCGCCAGTCGGATTGATGAATCCCGCGCGTTCAAAACTGATGCTGGCCGTCGCCACCGAGTCCCACACGCTAAACATGCTGGTGACGCGTACCTGCGCCTCCGCCTGGTCGACGATCGCGCTCAGCGGCCCGTTGTCGGTGCGATACGCGATGGGCGCCGCCGTGCTCCACACGAAGGGTGAGCCGTTGGTGCGGATGAGAAATGGACCACCGGCATGCGACACGCCGGCTGTGCACAGCAAGGCTGCCGTCAGCGCCACCGCAATCACGCGACGAGGCATGACGGCCGGCACGTCAGCGATCCTCCACGGCGAGTTCGCGAATCAGACGCGACAATTCTGCAACCGCGACCGGACCGCTACGATAACTCTCGGCGAGGCGCATCGACGACGGCGACAGCGCTGCGCCTTCTTTCGCGGCTTCGGCCGCGATGCCGTCGAACAGCCGGAAATTGCCCTGGCCATTCACCGCGACTTCCCGTCCCGAAGCGTCGCGCTCGATGCGAAATCGTCCCTGGTCGAGGCCGGCGGGGCTCGAAAGCCCGTGGGCGCTCGGCTCGATCATCAATAGCAGCAGATCCTGGCCCTTGCGATAACCCGCGGCGCCGAGGCGATCGCGCAAATCCCAGATGTACTGGCGAAACGTGTAGTTCTGGCGCGGTTCGCCCTTCAGCGTTTCGCGCACCCGCAGCGTCACGACGACGGTATCGAGCGAGCCGAAGTCCGGGTGCTTCTCGACGCGCGCGCTGACGACATTGCCGCGCACGATCAATGCGGCGCGATCCGTGAGCTGATCGAGATTGCCATGAACAGTCAGCGCACCCTGCTGCGCCGACACGGGTGCCGACACTGCAAGGGCCGCGACGAGCAGCAGACGCCGGTGGATGGCTGAAAGCATGGTTCGGGCAGAGCATGGCATCCCGTCCGCCGGCAGGGCAAGGCAAAACCCCATAATCGGCATCTCGCGCGAGGAATCGGTCAAATCGGCCGTCCGGGACCGGCGCGGCTATACTCCGGCCGGATGAATGTTTTCGTCCTCAGCACCGGCCGCAGCGGATCGAAAACTTTCGCGCGCGCCTGCGCGCACATCTCGAATTTCACGAGCGCGCATGAATCCAGAAGCGGCCTGCTGGGCGAGGCGCACTTCGACTATCCGGACAACCACATCGAATCCGACAACCGCCTGTCCTGGCTGCTCGGCCGGCTCGACCGGCGATTCGGCGACCGCGCGTTCTACGTGCACCTGACGCGCGACGTCGAACCCGTCGCAACGAGCTGGGCCGGGCGCGCGCATACCGGAATCATGAATGCGTATCGCTACGCGATTCTCTGGCACTGTCCGAAGGACGCGACGGCATACGACGTCGCGTTCGATTACTGCGACACGGTCGACGCGAACATCCGGCTGTTCCTGAAGGACAAGAAGAACTGGATGCCGTTCCGGCTCGAGGAAGGCCGCGGGCGGTTTCCGGAATTCTGGCGCCGCATCGGCGCCGAAGGCGACCTGCAGGGGGCGCTTGCGGAATTCGACGTCCGCCACAACGCGGCCTGGGATCAGCGGCCGGCGCGTCCACCGGGCGCGCTCCGCCGCATCGGCCACAAGCTCTATCGCATCGGCCGCAAGCTGACCGTGTTTCTGCGCAACGCCTGAGCCAAAGAGAAACGGAGCGACGTCATGAGGTGCGCTGGACTGTTCCGGATCATGGGCCGGTAGCGGCGTGTCGGGCCCCGCCCCAGCTGCGCACGCCCGGTCGGCGGCCTCGCACGTCATCGGCGCCTCGGCGCTCGGCACGCTGTTCGAGTGGTACGACTTTTTCCTGTACGGCTCGCTCGCGAGCTTCATCGGCGCGCATTTCTTTTCCGCGGTGGAGCCGGCGACCGGATTCATCTTCGCGCTCGCCACATTCGCCGTCGGGTTCATCGTGCGGCCATTGGGCGCACTGGTCTTCGGTCGCATCGGTGACTTGACGGGACGCAAGAACACGTTTCTCGCGACGCTGACCCTGATGGGACTCGCGACGGTGCTGGTCGGCGTTCTTCCGGGCTATGGGACGATCGGCATCGCGGCGCCGATCGCGCTCGTGCTATTGCGGATACTCCAGGGCCTCGCCATCGGCGGCGAATTCGGCGGCGCCATCGTCTATGTGGCCGAGCACGCCCCGGAGGGCAGGCGCGGCCTGCACACGAGCTGGATTCCGGCGACCGCGATGGGCGGACTGCTGCTGTCGCTGCTCGTGATCATGGGGACGCGCAGGGCGATGACGCCCGATGAGTTCGCGGACTGGGGCTGGCGCGTGCCGTTCCTGATCTCGATCGTTCTGCTCGCGATCTCGCTCTGGATACGCCTGCGTCTGCACGAAAGCCCGGTGTTCCGGCAGATGAAGGAGTCCCGTTCGCTCTCCCGCGCGCCGCTCCGCGAACTGTTCCTGCAGTGGCGGAACCTTCGCTACCTGATGGTGGCGACCTTCGGCTGCGTGGCGGGGCAGGCGGTTCTGTTCTATGCGAGCACGTTCTACGCATTCTTCTTCGTCGAGCGCATCGCGCGCGTCGACGGCTTCACGATGACGCTGCTCGCCGTCTGCGCGCTGGCGATCGGGGCGCCCCTCGTATTGCTGTCCGGCTGGCTCTCGGATCGCATTGGCCGCCGGCCGGTCCTGCTCGGTGGCCTGCTGTTGGCGGTGCTTTGTTATTTTCCGCTGTTCGGTGCGCTGCTGGCCGCGGCGAATCCCGCGCTTGCCCGGGCCCAGCTGGACTCGCCGGTCGTCGTGCAGGCGGGGCGCGGCGATTGTTCGCTGCAGTTCGACCCGCTCGGCAGCCGCCGCTACGAGGCGCGCTCCTGCGACATCGTCAAGTCGCTGCTCGCACGTTCTGGCGTAAGCCACGAGACTCGGGCGCATTCGATGCCCGGGCCTGCGCGCCTCGAAATCGGCGGCCACGCGCTGACCGCGCCCGATCCCCGGGCGCTCGATGGCGACGAACTCGCGGCCGCGGTCGCCGGGTTCCAGTCGCAAGCGCAGCACGCGCTGGAAGCGGCCGGTTACCGTGCTCAGGCCGATCCCGCGGCGATCGACCGGCCGCGCGTGATCGGCATCCTGGTGCTGCTGCTCTTCATTGCTGCGCTCTGCACCGGATCGTACGGCGCCTTGCTGGTGGAGTTGTTCCCCGCGCGCATCCGCTATTCCGCCGTGTCGTTCCCGCAGCATTTCGGCAATGGCTGGTTCGGCGGCATGCTGCCGGCGGTCGCATTCACGATTGTCGCGGCGACCGGCGACGTCTTCGCGGGACTTTGGTACCCGGTCGGCGTGGCGGCGCTCTGCCTCCTGGTTGGCGCGTTTGGCCTGCCCGAGACGCGCGGCCGCGGGACGGCTGAAGCGCGCTAGCGGACCGTAAACAGCACGCGGTCCACGACGCGACCGCTCTTGTCGACGAGGGCGAGGACATGCGCGCCGGGCCGTGGCTGCCACAGGTGAAGTTTCGACGCCTGTCCGAGCGTCCGCTCGTCGAGCGCGAGCGACATCGAATTCGATGCGCCGCTCGCCTCGAACGGCACGCGCTGCCGGGACGGCGGGATGTCCGGGTCGAGCGCGATGATCATGCCGTTCGCCGGACTTGTGATGCGCGCAATGCCGGCGCCGGACGCGATGGCCGCGATCTGCGTGGAATCGGTGCCCGTGATGAACCATTCCTCGCGCGGGGATTCGACCGCCGGCGAGAAATGAGTGAGCGCCGCGACCAGACCGGCGGGCGGCGCGGGGCGCGCGTTCGGATGGCCCTGGTTCAGCGCGAGCATGATTTCCTGCCATGCGGGCGCCGCGCCGGTGACGCCGCTGACGTCGTGCATCGAATCGCCTTCGAAATTGCCGACCCAGACCGCGACGGTGTAATCCGGCGAGAAACCGATGCACCAGTTGTCGCGCATGTCCTTGCTGGTGCCGGTCTTGACCGCGCTCCAGAACGGCGTATTCAGGTGATTCGCGAGGCCAAAAGTCGGGATGCGGGCCGCGCTGCAGGGCGCGGCTCTCGGGCTACGTCGAAGTGGTGCGGCCGCTGACGCGCGCCGACATTGAAGGCAAGCGGTCGACCGCGGTCGTCGGCGAGGTCAGCTACCGCTTCTGAAGCGAAAGGCCCCTCGCGGGGCCTTCCTCAAATCCTCGATCCGGCGGCGGGCTATTGTTCCTTCGTCAACTCAATGAACTCGGGCTCGTTGCGAAGCGGGTCCAGATCGGGGTCATGCTTCATCCAGCTGAAATTGACGACTCCGGCGGCGACTGCCTGCCGCAGCATGGCGATCGCCTGCGCCTTCTCGCCGAGCTGCACGTACAGGCAGGCGCCATTGTAGATCATGAGGGAATCACCCGCGCTCGTCTCGAGTGCCGCGGTGCTCTCGGTGATCGCCCGCTCTCTTTGACCGGCCGTGAGAAGCGCGATCGCGTAGAACATCCTCGCGCGGGAGTCATCCGGATTCTGGAGCAGGTAGTTGGGCATCATATCCAGCAGTTGCCGCGATGCGGCGGCTGCTTCCGCCGTGCGCCCGAGGCCACGGTGGGCCTGCGCCAGATCGGCATAAGCCGTATAAAACGACGGCTTGATGTCGATGACTCGCTTGAACTGTGCAAGCGCCTCTTCGAAATTGCCGCCCGAAAAATGTATCCGTCCGAGAGTCCAGTATGCAATGTAATTGTCCGGGTCCAGTTCGATCGCCTTCTTGCCCGATGCAGTGGCCTCGTCGAACTTCCCCCAGATGAAGTAGGACAGCCCCATCGCCGCATAGGCTTCCGGAAGATTGCTGTCATACATGAGCGCCTTGAAGCTCAATTCCTGCGCCTTGGCCCGGTACTGCTCCGCGCGTGAAAAGTACTGGTACAGCTGGCCGTAGGCACTGGAACAGGCCGCGTAGGCCGCGGCATAGCGCGGATCGAGTTCGATCGCCTTCTCGAACAGCTGGATCGCATACTCGACGCTGCGCTTGGTCAGGCGGTACACATAGTCCTGGCCACGCAGGTAGAAGTCGTAAGCCTCGACATTGACTGTCTGCCGCTTGGTCAGCGACAGCTTCTCCGAGAAGCTGAGTTTGAGCTTCAAGGCCTCGACGATCTGCTTTGCGACCTGTTCCTGGATGTCGAAGATGTCGTCGAGTTTTCCCTTGTAGGTCTCACCCCAGATCTGGCGGTTGGTGGCGATGTCGACAAGCTGGACCGTGATGCGGACCGATTCATGAAACCGGCGCACGCTGCCGCCGACGATGTAGCGTGCGCCCAGTTCGCGGCCGATTGCCTTGATGTCCTTCTTCGTGTCTTTGAACTGCTTGGAGGCCCAGCGCGACACGAGCTCGATTTCGCTGACCACCGACAGTCGCGCGATCAACTCCTCGGTGAGGCCATCGCTGAAATAATCGGCGTCGCTGTCGGGGCTGATGTTGTCGAAAGGCAGCACCGCCAGCGCGCTCGACTCGAAAGAAGGTTCAGAACCGTGCCCCGCATCCGGGTGCGTCCTCTCCCCGTGCGTCTCTGCGCCCGAAGCTGCTGCCGGGTCGCGGAGCGGCGGGCTGATTGCCACGCCGACCCGTTCCAGCGATCGGATGATGGCTTTCAGATGCAGGTCTGGGTCGCCGTGAAAATACTCGATATGCTGGATGCCGGCGAGGGGATACCTGAGGCTGCCCGGAATTTCCGTTGGCTCGAGGTGCACGGGCAGAATATGTCGCTTGTGCTCGCTGGCGAGGAGAACTTCCTTCACCACGTTGCGCGAGCGGACCGCGGATTCCGTGACCAGCAGCAGCAGGACCTTGGCTTTCGCCAGCGCATTCACGATCTCTTCGCCCCACATCGCGGCGCCGTCGATATTGCGCACGTCCATCCACAGCGGCACGCCCGCCGCGCGGAGCTTCGTGGTCAGCTCGAGGACCTTGTCATTGTCCTCGCGCGAATAGCTGACGAATACGTCTTCTTCCTGTGCCATGCCTGTCCCAGAATAGCTCAATTCGAACTCAATCCTCTATCAGGAAACTCCGCAAGTGCTCGCTGCGGCTCGGATGCCGGCAGCTTGTGCAGTGCCCTCGCCTGGATCTGCCGGATGCGCTCGCGGGGTGAGCGGCAGCGGGGTGATGGGTTGCCCGCTGGGGCAGGGGCTTGGGAGAGCGTGTAGCGGAACCGGCCGCTCATTCCTCTCCCAGCAGAGCCATGCATTGGCGATCGATCCGCAGGCCAAGCAGCTCGTGAAGCGCCTGCTCGAGAAAAGCGCGATCACAGGTCCGAAGACACCCACGCTGCCGCTTACAGTTCGCGTCATAGAAACTGACGCGCTTGTGTCGGCTTCGACGCCTTGCATGCAGATACGCCAGAATGCCGCATGCTCACCGATCCCGGATCCGCGGCGCGAAAGCGAACCCGTCGATGGCCGGGGGTTGTCGCCAGAGTGGCCGTTACGATCGCGATCCTGTGGTACCTGCTGACGATCGTACCGGTCGCGGCCATTCGCGACGCAGTCGCAGCCGCCACTCCGCTGTGGATAATCGTGGGCCTGACGGCGCAGATCTTGTTGCGCATGTTGAATGCCGCGCGCATCCGCGTCATCGCACGCGCGCAGGGCGCGCCTCTATCCTATCGCGCCATTCTGACGGCCTTGTTCACGACCGGCTTCTACGCCCTGTTGCTGCCCGGCAGCGTGGGCGGTGGAGCGGCCACCTTCGCGAAGTATGTCGGGCACGGCGTCACGCCGGCCGCCGCTCTTGCCAGCATGATCGTCAACCGCCTCATCGAAACGATCACCGTCATTGCGGTCGGGCTGTTCTGGTGGGGGTTTGATCATCGCGCGGCTGGTGAAGCGGCGGGCGCATGGGCCCTCCCGGCGATCCTGCTGGTGACCGCCCCCCTGCTGCTGATCGGATTTCACCTGTTACTGTTCGGCCGCGCGCGAGCATTGCACAGAATCGCGAATGCGACCCGGCGACCTCGCCTCGAATCGCACCGCGTTTACCGATCATTCGTAAACGTGGTCGAACGGTGCGCCGAGGCGGGCAATCTGTCACGAGGCGCCGCGATCGCCGTAGGCGTACAGTCCGTACTGCAAGACTTGCTCGCATCGTTCATAGCCTATTGCTTCGCACGGGCGGTCGGAATCGAGTTGACCTTTGTGACGATTGCCTGGATGCGCGCTGCCGTAGCGCTCCTTCTTCTCCTGCCGATTTCGTTCTCCGGCGTCGGCGTGCGCGACAGCGCGCTCGTCGTGCTGACGAAGGCGTACGGAGTTGCCGCGTCCGTAGCCGTGGCATGGTCGTTTCTCCAGTTCTGTGGGTTATTGTTCATCGCGGCAATCGGTGCATCCATCGAAGCGCGCAATTTTTTGCGGCGGTAGGCATGGACGAAAAAATCATTCGAGGGAGACGCAGGTATGCAAAGTAAGCAGCGGGTCTTGATGCTCGGTTTCGACGCTGCCGAGCAGTCGCTGATCCACTCGCTCGTAGCTCGCGGCAAGCTGCCGGTGCTAGCGCGTTTGATGCAGCAGGGTTGCACCGGTCTGCTCGACTCGCCCGCCGAGCATTACCCGGGCACCGTGTGGCCGAATTTTTATACTGGCCGAAACACACCGTCGCACGGCATCTATCACGGCAAATTGTGGGATCGGACGCGTATGCGCTGCGTGGTACCCAATCATTTGGCCGCGAACGCTCGGCCGTTCTGGGAACTGCTCAGCGGCACCGGGCAGCGCACGTGCATCATGGATATCCCATTGCTTCTCGGCGAGCCGCGGCCAACGGACGGTGTATTTCTGTCCGGATGGACCACGCACGACCCGATGGTCGCTCAATCGGCCCCGTCCAAGCTGTGGGGCGAGTTGCGCCGCGAGTTCGGACCCACGCAGATGCCGCGCGAGAACTTCGGGCCGCAGGATTCGGCGTCGGTTTTGCAGCTTAGCGGCGAGCTGCTGCGCGCGACCGATCAGTTCCGGCGCGTCGCTTCATCACTGCTGCGACGGCAAGCCTGGGATTTTTCCTGCATCATCGCGGGTACCGCGCATCGGGCGGGACATTACCTGTGGGACCGCAGCGAGCTGCTGGATCCCGAGCGGCTAGGCGAAGCGCAACGCGCCACGCTCGACGGAGCCGTCGAGCGCGTGTACGAGTCGATCGACAACGCTTTCGGAGAGCTGCTCGAAGGCGTCGGCTCCGATACGATCGTGATCGTATTCGCGCTGCACGGCATGGGGCCCAATCCAGGCTGGAGCGACTTCATGCCTGCCATTCTCGACGCGCGCACGGCCGCGCTTTCGCAGCAAGCGGCAAGAAAGGGGTTCTTCTACTTGCTGCGGCAGCGGTACGCCACCAATTTGCTGCGACCCATCGTCCGCGCGATGCCCGAGGGGATCAAGGGCAGGCTCCTCCCGTTGTGGTCGGCGGGCATGTTCGACTGGGCGCGCACGCGCTTCTTTCCGATACCGATGGACCTGGCCGGCTACGTGCGCGTAAACCTGAAAGGCCGCGAGCGTGACGGCATCGTGGAACCCGGCGCCGGTTACGAGCAGGTTTGCAGCGAGCTCGAGACGTTCTTCGCGGGCTTGCGCGATCGTGCGACGAGCACGCCCATCGTCGAGGAAATGCTGCGGGCGTATGCCGTCACGCCTCCCGGAGCTCCGCACCGCGACGACCTTCCGGATCTCGTCGTCAAGTGGGGATCTCTTCACACACGCGACGTCGCCGCTCTGCAATGCGATGGATTACCGTCGTTCGCCTATCGAGTGCCGCGGCGGCTGCCGTCGGGCCGCTGTGGCAATCACAAACGTCACGGTTGGTTCGTCGCGACCGGCCCGGGAATCCCCGCCGGCACCCAGCTGCCCGTGCAAGATATTCTCGATCTCGCGCCGACGGCGCTGCACTACTTGGGGCGTGAAGCTCCGCCGTCGTTGTACGGCAGGCGATTGCCGTTCGAAACGGCTCATGCATGATCATCGACGCACGACGCGACCCGCCGCGCGAAGCGCTCGACTGTGACGTGTGCATCGTCGGTGGAGGCCCGGCCGGGATCACGCTCGCGTTGGAGCTCGCAGGCTCGAGTTTCTCGATTTGCGTACTCGAGGCGGGGGGATGCAACTATGACCCTGCCCTGCAATCCATGCTTTCCGGCGAAACCGGAGATTCCGACTATCCGGCCCTGCGTACGGCCCGCGTTGCCGGCCTCGGCGGATCGATGCAGATCTGGGCCGGGTGGTGCCGGCCGCTCGACACCATTGATTTCGAGCACCGTGAAACGATTCCGCACACCGGCTGGCCGTTCGGCTTGGACGAGCTGCGGCCGTACTACATTCGCGCTCACGAGCACCTGCAGCTCGGGCCGTTCGATTACGATCCGGCCGCTTGGGAAAGTCAGAGTGGCACGTTGCGCCTGCCGTTGGCAGAGGACGACGTGTCGTCCATTCTGTTCAGGCGTTCGCCTTCGAATTTGGGCGTGAGTCGCCGCGCTGTGCTCGATTCGTCCGGCAACGTGCGCGTTTTGACTCATGCAAACGCCTTGATTCTGAAATTCTCGCCGGACCACAAAGCGGTCAATTCCGTCGAGGTAGCAACGCTCAATGGCAAGAAGTTCGAAGTGCGCGCACGAGCGGTGATCGTAGCGGCCGGGGGAATCGAGAGCGCCCGCCTGCTGCTTTTGTCGTCGGAACACGCCCGCGGATGCAGCAACGAAAGGGATCTGGTCGGTCGCTATTTCACGGAGCACGGATACGAGGACTTAATGATTTACACGCCTGCCGATGATCGCTCGTTGCGATTTTATTTCCCGGAAACGCTCGCGGCTAACGGCCGCTCGCAGACGGTGCGCGGCGCGTTCGCGCTTTCTGCGGCCAGGATGCGGCGGGACGGCTTGCTCAACTGCGCGATGTACTTCCGACCCGCGCACGAGGCGCATGAGGTCTTCGAGAACCCGCGCGTTCAAGCGGCGTTGGAGCTCTGGGACATGCTGCGCGCGCGTGCCGTGCCGGATGGACGGCTCGCGAAGGCACTCTACGCGGCCGGCGCGCCCCGCGCCCTGTTGCTCGCGCTATGGCACAGGCTGCGCGGTCGCGGCGAACGTGTGGCGAAACTCCGACTGAGATCGCTGTTCGAGTGCGCGCCCGACCCAAGCAACCGCGTGGTCCTCGGCGATGCACGCGATTCATTCGGGCGGCGCGTAGCCAAGGTGCAATGGCAAATGCGCGAGCTCGATCTGCTCAGCGCTGCTCGCGTGCGAGGCGTGCTCGATGTCAGCCTGCGCGCCGCCGGTTTAGGACACTTGCAGCCGGGCAGATTGGGCGACGACGGCGAGTTTACCGTAATGCCTGCTAAGCATCACCTCGGGACGACTCGCATGCATCGCGACCCCACGAAGGGCGTCGCCGATGGGAACGCAAAGGTGCATGGCATCGACAATCTCTTCGTCACGGGCGGCTCAGCCTTCCCGACTGGCGGATTCGCAAATCCGACGCTGACCGTCGTTGCGCTCGCAGTGAGGCTGGCCGCGCACTTGAACCGGCTCCTCGGCGCGACGCGTTAGCCGATCCAATTGCGCGCCAGGCTCCAGTATCCGTCGACGACTTTCGAGAACCAGCCGTACAACCGCTTCTCCAGAGCTGATTCGAGAAACCCCGGCGCCAGCGGCGGCGGCCCATCAACCAGGAGATCGCGATCGTCCACCGAACGCGAGCGTTGCATCTTGCGGCGCCGGGCCGCGATCGTGCCGAGGTTCTTGAGCTGCCAGCTCCAGGCCCGGAACCATTGCAGAGGCCAGCCCTTCTTGCAGGCGACCACGAGCGATGCGAGCTCGTACAGAACGAGAACCGGCAGCAGCACCAGCAGCGTGCGCATTTGATAGTGGATCAGCATCGAGAGCAATCGATTGCGCATGGTGTAGTACGCTCGACGAGTCGGATAGGGCCCGGAGCCGCGAAACGAGAGGTTTGGTGTTCCTGCTGCGCGCTCGTGAAACGCTTCGGCCGACGGCTCGCACCAAAACCGGTATCCCATGGAACGCAAGCGCATCGAGAACTCCATGTCCTCGAGGTAGAAGAAGAACAGTTCGTCGAAGCCGCCGGCTTCGATCACCCTTTCGCGCCGCATCAATATGCAGGCACCGATACAGCCATCAACGTACCCGGCTGTGGCGGGCGTGGAATCGACTGGCTGGTAGGCGTGCCGCAAGATCAGCGTGCCGAGGAAATGCAGCGCCGCGCCGTCTACCTGCACCACGTCACGCTCCGGGATCAGTCGAATGCGCGGACACACGACCGTCACCTGCGGCTGCTCGAACGCTTGCATCATCTTCTCGATGCAGCCGTCCTCGACGTAGACGTCGTGATCGAGCAGGAGCGCAAGCGGCGTGCCTAGCGACCGTAGGCCAATATTGCGAGCGATCGACAGTCCAACATTGCTCTCTAGATCCACGACCCGTACTAGCGGGTAGTCGTGGCGAATTCTTTCCGCGCTGCCGTCGGTGGAGGCGTTGTCGACGACGACGATTTCGCTGAGGCGATGGCGCTGCATTCCCAGTGCGGCAAGGACGCGCAATACACGGTCGCCTCCATTGTGGTTGACTATGGAAACACCGACGCTCGGCTCGTTCCGCATAACTCCCTTTCGCGCGCGACGAATCTGGATGGCATCGACCGACGCGCAGCCTCGGGGCCTGCTCGGGCCCGCAGCACTGCTTTCACGCCCGGCCATTGGGCGGTGGTGCCAAGATTAACAGCACGTCGGCTGTGATCGTCGTGGTCGCGATCTCGGCCGCAGCGCTCCTCAATGCAATGGGCTAGCCTGCTTCTCCAGCGGTACGCCGCAGCTTGCGCAGCGCCCTGGCTTCGATCTGCCGGATGCGCTCACGCGTGACGTCGACCGTGGCGCAGGGAAGGAATCTCGCGCGGTCGGCCGGGGCGTCCGTTGGGCGGATGATCGGGCCCGGGTCTGATGGATGCGGACGATACCTACAACTGGGCGTCCAGGTGCAATACACGCGTCATCCAGGCCTGGAAGCGACGCCATGCCGATGCCTTGGGATCGGAAGAGAAACTTTCCTTTCCGTCGCTCCAGGCCATCGCGCCGTCCTTCAAAGTCACCTGCCAGGCGTGCTGACCAGTCGTCTGCGTTTCGAAAATGCCGTCGAGTTGACCCGTGAGCACCGCATCGTCGACCAGAACGCCCTGCTCGCAATTGAGCCAGGTAGAACGCGGGTCGACATTGTAGCTACCGACAAAAAGCTTCTGGCCATCCGTGGAAAGCGCCTTGGTGTGCAGGCTGGCGCCGGACGAGCCGAAGAGACTTGAACTGGCCATGCTGCCCGCCGGCTTCAACTCCCAGAGCTGCACGCCACCCTTGAGCAGTGGACGCCGGTAACGCGCATAGCCGCCGTGCACGGCCGCGACATCGTTGGCGACGAGCGAATTCGTCAGGATGCGCACCTGCTTGCCCGAGCCCACAGCGCCAATCAGGGCAGCCGTAACGTTGTCGCCGGGCACGAAGTACGGTGAGATGATATTGATCGTCGATTCAGCGGCCAGGACCATTGGCAAAAGGGCGGAGCCCACCGGCGTGCGTTTGGCATCGCGCTTCTTCATCGTCACTTTTGCCGGATCGTCCGAAATGAATCGGTACTTTGTAGACCACTGCATTGGCCAATCGCCGGCAATCATCCTCTTCACGACCTCGTCACCGCGCAGCGCGGCCGCGTAGCGGCTGTTCCCCGTTTCGTTCGTGTACTGTTTGAGCCGATTTCGCAGCTTGCCGAGCGCCTCTTCGTTGACGCTTTCGGGGTCCAGAATCTCCATCGGATAGGCCGACGCGGAATTCCAGTACTTGTCGAACCACGCCGAGGCATCGCGCACAACCGGGCCGAGCATGGCAAAGTCGAGATCGACGAAGTTCATTTCCTCGTCCGCGCCGAAATACTCGTCGCCGATATTGCGCCCGCCGACAATGGCGATGCGATTGTCGGCGATCCAGCTTTTGTTGTGCATGCGACGGTTTATGCGCTTGAAACTCATCGCACCTTCGCCCGCCTTGCGCAAAGTGCCGCTACGGGTCACCCACGGGTTGAACATCCGCACGTCGATCTGGGGGTGCGCCGCCAGTGCTGCATAGCCTTCGTTCCTCGCACGCGCGTCGAGATCGTCGAGAAGTAGCCGTACTCGCACGCCGCGATCGGCCGACTCGAGTAGCTGCAGAGCGAGATAGATCCCGGTAAGGTCGGCGTGCCAGATGTAGGTCTGGACATCGAGACTGCGCGCCGCAAGGCGAGCGCTTTGCATGCGCGCGACGAAGGCTTCCGTGCCTTCGGTTACAAGTCGGAACGCGGATTCGCCAGGATGCCGGCCTTCGGCGGCAGCGACGAGTTCGTCCAGGGAGCCGCCAACGGCGGGCGCGATCGCCGTCATGTCAGGCAAGGCCGGGCGTGGCGGCAACTGCGCGCATCCGCCGACCACGAACATTGCCAGACCGAGGTATATTCGCCAGTTCGTAGGACCGCCCGCGCATTCGCGTTTGATGTTTTGCTGTCAGCGGAAACGCGCCGTCAATCCTCGATCAGGAAGCTCCTGAGCTGCTCGCTGCGACTCGGATGCCGCAGCTTGCGCAGCGCCTTCGCTTCGATCTGCCGGATGCGCTCGCGGGTGACGTCGAACTGCTTGCCAACTTCTTCCAGCGTATGGTCGGTCGACAGGTCGATGCCAAAGCGCATGCGCAGCACCTTGGCTTCGCGCGGCGTCAGCTGGCTCAATACACCGTGCACGGTTTCGCGCAGCGACTCCACGGTCGCCGAGTCGAGCGGGCTCTCGGCCGCGGTGTCCTCGATGAAATCCCCCAGGTGCGAATCCTCGTCGTCACCGATCGGTGTCTCCATCGAGATCGGCTCTTTCGCGATCTTGAGCACCTTGCGGACCTTGTCCTCCGGCATTTCCATGCGCTCGGCCAGCTCGTCCGGCGTCGGTTCGCGACCCATCTCCTGCAGCATCTGCCGCGAGATGCGGTTCAGCTTGTTGATGGTCTCGATCATGTGCACCGGGATGCGGATCGTGCGCGCCTGGTCGGCGATCGAGCGCGTGATGGCCTGGCGGATCCACCAGGTCGCGTAGGTCGAAAACTTGTAGCCGCGGCGGTATTCGAACTTGTCCACCGCCTTCATCAGGCCGATGTTGCCTTCCTGGATCAGATCGAGGAACTGCAGGCCGCGGTTCGTGTACTTCTTCGCGATCGAGATCACGAGGCGCAGGTTGGCCTCGACCATTTCCTTCTTGGCGCGCCGCGCCATCGCTTCGCCGGTTGCGATATCGCGATTGACCGCCTTCAGTTCCTGGATCGAACGCGTCAGCCGCTTTTCGAGAGCGCGCAGCTCCTGCTGTCGGCGCACGACTTCCTCGCGCAGCCGGCCGAGCGCGGCCGAGTGCTTGCGCTTCGCGCGGACGTGCTTGTCGATCCAGCGGACGTTCGTCTCGTTCTTCGGGAAGGTCGAGATGAAGTCCTTGCGCGGCATGCCAGCCTGGCGC